>CAWFBS010000001.1:0-11749 GCA_963814115.1 uncultured Chloroflexia bacterium
TCCATGTATTGCTCCGTCTTGCGTGACGGACACTCCATAGGGACCGTTATTGCAAGTGAGACCTCTCAGGAGGATCTCATCGCAATGATGGTGGGACGTCGCCTGGGCCATGCCATCAACACGGACTCGCATGCGCGGAACGAAATCATCCTTGCGGCGGAGTTTCTTGGAACCGATACTGGACTCACGGACATCTCGTTCAGTGTCCGGCGGGGTGAAGTACTCGGCGTGTATGGGACTCCTGGGATCAGGGCGGACAGAACTCGCTCGGGCGCTGTTTGGCGCCGACCCCGTCCGTGAGGGCGTGTTGCGCCTCGAAGGCCATGAAGTCAGCTTCAGGTCTCCAGCTGATGCCAAGCGCCGAGGTCTGGCCTTGTGAGCGAGGAGCGTGCCGAAGTAACGTTCTCCTTCCTCAGCGTTCGAGAGAATTTCTCGACATCCGCGTCTGCAGACCTCATTGCTCCGCACGGGTGGCTGCATTTCGTCGGCGAGCAGACCCTCGCTCGAGGAATGGTGGAAGCCCTCCACATCCGCACGCCAACGATCGATGACCCGATCAACCGGCTTTCCGGCGGCAACCAGCAGAAGGTGGTCGTCGGGCGATGGCTGATGCGCGACGTACCGATCTTGATCCTGGACGATCCAACAGCGGGGATCGACGTCGGTGCGAAGGACGAGCTGTACCACCTGATCGGTGACATGACGTCCAATGGCACGGCCGTGATCATGACGTCGTCGGAGTTGCCGGAATTGCTGGCGCTGTCGGATCGCATGCTCGTGCTGCATGAAGGCCGCCTCGCCGGGATTGTTGAAGGCGAATTGATGACGGAGGAGAACGTCATCCGGATGGCCGTCACCGGCGCAGGCAAAGAGTCGCTGGAACGAACGTCTCCCCGGGCAGACGTTCCGATCGAAGCGGGGACGTGAAGGTCCTCGCAGCGGCAAATGGACGGCGTCCCAGACCAGTTGTGGTGGGCCGGCAAACCAGGGGCACGACTCGGAACGTGTGGGCATCTCCCACTTCATCGGCGCCGACGGACGCAGCCTCCTCACGACCGGTGAGGATGGGCTTTGGAGCAAAGGTATTACAGATCACCTGCGACGACCGGAATCCCTCCGACGTTGGGCAGCCCGCGGGCGGCATCAGAGTCCCTGCGCTTAGTTCCGAGTTTCCCACCCCTGGTTGCCGCCACCTCCGACTTCACACACGCGCTGCCCTGCTCACGTTCCAGTCTCGCCGACGTCGCTCGCGCGGGGCCGAGTCGCTGGTTGAGGCAGGCATGAGCTGGGCGTTCATTTCGGCGGGGCCCCTGGTGCAGGAGACGGGCGCCCGCTTCCCTCAGTCTGCCGGCCGACGAAGACAACAGGCAGCCCACGGCCTCATGATCGGCCGGGGCTGGTGTGACGGCGGCGGCCCTCTGCGGCCCTCAGCCCGGAAGCGTCCACCCTTGATGCGACGGTTGCACCGCGTTCGCCTGACCGACGTCAACGCGTCCCTCCACCGCTCGATCGGTGACATCGCCTTCGGGATGGAGGACGGTGCCGTCTCCATTGCCGGGCTGGTCTTCGGCGTGGCGGCTGGCAGCGGCGACAGCCACATCGTCCTGTTGGCCGGCGTGACGGGGGCCACGGCCGGCGCCGTATCAATGATGGCCGGAACGTACCTTGCCGCGCATTCGACCGAGGATCGGGCGCGAGCTCAGGTCGCCGCGCTCAAGGCCCGCGTCGAGGCCGACCCTGGAGCCGAGCTCGCCGTCATGGGCCAGCAGCTCCGCCGGGCGGGCCTTACCGAGGACGAGATCGCCGTCGTGACCCGGGTCTCTCCCGCAATCCGGGTGCCGTGGGCGCGCTATGCGGCCGCGTTCGAGTTCGGTCGTGGCCAACAGACCGGAGAGTCGCCTGTGGTCCATGCCCTTGGATGTTCGTCGCTGACATCTTGGCCGCCGCGGTACCGGTGATCCCGTTCGCCGTTTTCGACATTGAGAGCGCCAGGATCGCGTCGCTCGCGGTCACGACAGTCCTGCTCCTGGCGCTCGGAATTGGCCGAGGGCTGATCGCCGACAAGAACGTGGTTGCGACAGCCGTCCAGACCGCGGCCATTGCCGCCGCTGCCGCCCTTGCGGGGGTCGCGATCGGCAAGCTCGTCACCAGCTGATGGGGAGTTAAGGGCGAGCCGTGGCACCTTCGATGGCTGTAGGCCGCTTCGTCGCATAGCGGTCCGCGTCAATCAGGCGTGTGTCCCGTCGGTTGTCTCGTGGTGCCCGGTGCCGCGCTGACGCTCCGTTGCGCCGGGCCGGCCTCAGGCGAGCTCGCCGGCGCGGAACGCCATCAGGAACTCGCCGCCGTACGGGTCGGCGCCCGTCAACACGTCGCTGGCCAGCCGGTACGGCCGCGCCGCCCGATCGAGCTCGCCGATCCGACGCGGGTTGTTCGCGAGCGGGTCGATGATGCCACTGTCCGCCCCGGCGGCGATCGCCAGGTCGATGAACACGTTGTTGAGGAGCCGTCGGGCCGGCAGCCCGTAGCTCACGTTCGAGAGCCCACCGGTCAGGTGCAGCCCAGCCGTGAACGCCGCCCGGAGTGCCCGCACGGCGTCCAAAAACGAGCGTCCCGCCTCCGGGTCCACCGCGACCGGGAGCACCAGCGAGTCGACGTACAGCGCGGCGAGGTCCAGGCCACGCGCGACGGCCGCGTCGATGAGCGCCCGACCATTCGAGACGCGCTGATCCGCGTTGGCCGGCATGGAACCCGCGCCCGTCGCCGAGAGCACCACGCCGCATCCGTCGCCGGCCGCGAAGTCGAGCACGTCCAGCCGATCGAGCGCGGCCGAGTTGAGGAGCGGCGCGCCAGCACGGCGGGAGGTCGCGTCCAGGCCCGCCCGGAGGACGGCCGCCGACGACGAGTCGAGCGCAAGCGGCACGTCCGTGGCATCCTCGATCGCGGTGACCAACCAGCGCATGGCCGCGATCCGGGCATTCACGTCCGTGGTCACCTCGTCGACGTTCAGGTCGAGGTAGGAGGCGCCCGCCGCGGCCTGGCGCCGTGCCATCGCGCGGAGGTACGCGCGTCCCAGGTCGGCGGCCGCGGCGTCGTCGCCCATGCCGGAGATGATCGCGGCCTTGACATGCTTCACCCGCTGCTTCGGCCCGGCGGGACCGTCGAACGCCGCGTCCGGTACGGGGAGAAGCTGCTCGGTGGCCGCTTCGTCCGTGAACGGGAGGGCCGGGCCGCCGTCCGGGAGGGTCGCCACGCGGGGGCCGCCCCGCAGGACCACGCGGGTCGCATGAATGTTCTCGCCGATCACGATGAACGGCCGAGCGGCTCTTTCCGTCATGACGCTCCCTTCGCGAAGTGGTCGCGTTCGAGGAAGGTGTTTGCCCAGGCGCTCGTGCGCCGGAGCCGGTTGTCGACGATGACGGGGGGGCTGGCGTCGGCGTTGCGGTAAAACGCGCCCTCGCAGCGCCGCCTCCACGGAGCGTTGTAGTGCTTGGCGACTGTCAACTGCCTACCATCGAATCCTGCTAGGGCACTTGGCGCCCGCCGGACCTCGGCGAAACATCATTCGGTCCACTTCGACCACTGCCGCAGGGCGCGCCATCCGAACTGGAATCAGGACCAAAGTGCGTCTCCGTGTCCGGGTTGTAGTACTCGATGGTCTCCGAGTGCCGCTGGCAGAGTGGCTGACCGGTTGACCGGCGTTCAGTCTCGACCTAACCTTGGCAACAACATGATCCACCTCGATCGAAGCGTGCTTCGTCGACCGTGTCCGTCTGGGCGAACGAGATCCTCGCTCCAGCAGGTAACGGCGTGCGCATTGCGACCACGCGTCTTAGGAGTCGCCGGCCGCCCGATCGCGAACCAAGCCTGCGGCGAGGACCGTCGCGGACCATGGAAGGGAAGGACGCACCTGTGACCGGTGCCGAGGGACGCTCTCGCACGAGATCAGTCCGAGAGGGCCGTGGACTGCGGATGGCCCTGGATCCCGGTGGCTCGTTCGCCCATGTTGCGGAGCTGGTCCCTTGGCGCGGCGCGCTCGCCGACGACGCGGGATCGCGTGTCCGCGCCCTCGCCGACGAGCTCGGCGCAGGACCATCGGTTCGCCGCCCTCTCCATCACTGACAGCGCCGGCGGCCACGCGATGCTGAGCCCCGAGGTCCTCGCCTCGCAGCTCGCCGAGGCAGGTCAGGAGGTGATCGTCCACGTCGCCTGCCGGGACCGCAATCGCAACGAGCTGCTCAGCTTGGTTGGCGCCTCGCGAGCGCGGGGATCGACAACCTACTCGTCCTGTCCGGCGACTACCCGACCGAGGGGTACCTCGGCGTGGCCCGCCCGGTCTTTGACCTCGACTCGGTCAGCCTCCTTGCTCTGTATGAAGGCCTCAACCACGGGGAGATTTCGCCGCGACGTCGTTGGTCGCCCAATCCCGCGCGACCGCGCCCGGACCGTTCCGGCGCTCGGCCCGGCGCGGGGCAATGGGACGGCGGTCGCCCCGCCCACGAGCTTCTACCTCGGCGTCGCGGTCAACCCGTTCAAGCGGGTCGAGCGCGATCTCGTTCCCCAGTACGCCAAGCTTGCCTTTAAGGCGCGCATGGGGGCCCGCTTCGCGATTACCCAGGTCGGGTACGACCCGCGCAAGCTCGACGAACTGGTCCGCTTCGTCGCCGAAATTGGCCTGCCGCTCCGGCTGCTCGCGAACGTGTTCGTCCTATCGAGGACGACAGCCCGGATCTTTCACGCCGGCGAGATCCCTGGCGTCGCGATACCGGATGCGCTCGCGGAGCGCGCCGAGCGGGAGGGCGCGAGCGCCGGACAAGGGCAAGGCGTTCTTTCTCGAGCTCGCGGCGCGTCAGGTGGCAATCGCGCGCGGCCTCGGATACGCGGGCGCGTACCTCGGGGGTACGAGCACGGGCCCAGGACCTTGCGGCGGTCCTCGACCGCGCCGCGGCGTTCGGGCCCGACGACTGGCGTGCGTTTGTCCGCGAGGACGCCTGGGCGCTTCCCGGCACCTTCTATCTGTACGCTCCCGATCGGGAGACCGGGCTGAACACGCCGCCCCGTGCGCCGCGCGCTCGACCGCGCCGAGTTCCCCTCGCGTACCGAGCCAACCGGGCCATCCACGCGCTCGCCTTCGATCCTGACTCACGCGGGTTCCGGGCGGCGGCCGCGTCTACGCGGCCGGCGAGCGGGCGCATCTCGGGCACGTCGCCCACGTCGCCGAACAGGCGATCAAGATCCCGCTCTTCGACTGCCGCGACTGCGGCGACTGCTCGCTTCCCGAGATCGCCTACCTCTGTCCCGAGAGCCAGTGCGTCAAGAACCAGCGCAACGGGCCGTGCGGGGGGAGCCACGACGGCGACTGCGAGATTCCCGGCCGTGCCTGCATCTGGGCCCGCGCCTACGAACGCCTGAAGCCGTACGGCGAGGACGCGACGATGCTGGATCGCCCGCCGGCGATCGCCGACAACGCCCTCCGGCGTACGAGTGCCTGGGCGAACACCTATCTGGGGCGCGACCACGTGACGCGCCGGCTGGCCGCCGAACCAGTTGTCGAGGCCGACGTCCCAACAAAGGAGCACCACGGATGACTGACACACTTCGCGGCCCGTTCATCGTCATCGGCGAGAACATCCATGCCACGCGGGTTCTCCTGCGAAGCGGCGCCCGGGTCGTCTCCCTCCCGGACGGCAGGGCCGGACTTCCTTTCACCGACGACGGGGGCGCAGACCAGCTCCTGCCGGTCCCTGACTCGGCCCTGGAGGGCTCCGGCGAGAAGCAGAAGGTCAAGCACGTCAAGGCGGCCGTAGTGGCGGGCCTGGCCGGTGGTCCAGACGCGGACCTGGGCCGCGGCTACGTCCGGTTTCTCGCTCGGCGCCAGGTGGACACTGGGGCCGACTATCTCGACCTCAACGTCGACGAGGCCAGCAACAACCTTGCACGGCGAGTCGCGGCGATGGAGTGGTTGGTCAACGCTGTCGAGGATGCAACCGACGCGGCGATCTCGCTCGACTCATCGGCGCCCGAGGTCATGCGGGCGGGCCTCGCCGCGGCGACCCGGAGGGCTGGGGCGCCACTGCTGAATTCGGCCTCGCTCGAGCGGCTCGATCTCCTCGACCTCGCCGGCGCCGAGCGATGCCCCGTCATCCTTAGCGCCGGGGGCCAGCATGGCATGCCGGCGTCAGCTGGCGAGCGCGTCGACAACGCCAGCCGAATCGTCGAGGAGGCCACCCGCCGCGGCATTGCCCTGTCGCGGCTATACGTCGACCCGCTCGTGATGCCGGTCGCGGTGGAGCCGGAGGTCGGCTCCTGGTTCCTCGAGGCCGTGCGCACGCTGCGGAAGAGCTACGGTCCGGAGATCCACCTGACGGGCGGGCTCTCGAACGTGAGCTTCGGGTTGCCGGCACGCAGGCTTCTCAACAATGTCTTCATCAATCTCGCCGCAGACGCTGGGGCCGATAGCGGGATCATCGACCCGATCGCGTCTGACCCGAGGCGGATCTTCGCGCAAGATCGCGCGAGCCGGGCGTATGCGCTGGCGGCGAACCTTCTCACCGGGCGCGATCCGTTCGGCATGGAGTTCCTGACCGCCTTCCGGGCAGGTGAGCTCGAGTCCAGAGGCGGCCAGCTCGCTCTCGCGATGAACGAGCCGAAATCGCAGAGTGTCGGTCCGGTCCGCCTCGGTCGCCACCGTCGTGTCGGCGATCGCGCCGGTCCCGGGTGGGGTGGGACCGCTGACCAACGCGATCCTGCTCACCCACCTCATGCGGGCGGCGCGGAACCAGGCCGACGGCCGGGTCGCCGTCGGATCCCGTCCCCTCGCCCTGAACCGTCCCCTGGAGTCGTTGCCATGAGCCTCCCGTCCGACCTCGAGATCGCCCGCGCCGTCACCCCGCGCCCCATCGGCGACGTCGCCGCCGACCTTGGGCTCCGGCCTGACGAGCTGGAGCTGTACGGGCCGACGAAGGCGAAGGTGACGCTATCCGGCGTCGAACGGGTCGAGCGCGAACGGCCGCGCGGCAAATACGTGGTCGTTACCGCCATCACCCCGACGCCGCTCGGCGAGGGCAAGACCACGACCACCGTCGGACTCGCACAGGGGCTGAACCGGATCGGGCGAAAGGCGTCGGTCGCGATCCGCCAGCCCTCGCTCGGCCCGGTCTTCGGGATCAAGGGCGGAGCCGCCGGCGGCGGCTACAGGCAGATCATCCCGATGGAGGACTTCAACCTCCACCTCACCGGCGACATCCACGCGATCGGCGCGGCGCACAACCTCGCGTCCGCCTTCATCGACAACCACCTCCACCACGGGAACGTGCTCGGGATCGACCCCTTCTCGATCAGCTGGCCGCGGGTCGTCGACATCAGCGATCGCGCGATCCGTCGGGTGATCATCGGCCTGGGGGGCAAGGAGAACGGGATCCCGCGCGAGAGCGAGTACGTCATCACGGTCGCCTCCGAGGTGATGGCGATCCTGGCTCTCTCGAAGGACCTGTTCGACCTTCGCGCCCGCCTGGGCCGGATCGTCGTGGCCACGAACCGCGAGGGCAAGGCGGTCACGGCCGAGGACCTCGGCGTGGCCGGCGCGATGACCGTGCTCCTGCGGGACGCGATCAAGCCGAACCTGCTCCAGACCCTCGAGGGTGGTCCCGCCTGGGTCCATTGCGGGCCGTTCGCCAACATCGCCCACGGCAATAGCTCGATCATCGCCGACCGGGTCGCCCTCGCCACCTCCGACATCGTTGTCACCGAGGCCGGATTCGGGGCCGACATGGGCGCCGAGAAGTTCTTCGACATCAAGTGCCGCGCCTCGGGCCTGGTCCCTGACGCCGCGGTCGTGGTCGCGACGGTGCGGGCGCTCAAGATGCACGGTGGAGTGGGGAAGATCGTGGCCGGCAGGCCGCTCGACCCGGCCCTCACGACCGAGAACGTCGAGGCGGTCCGGAAGGGTGGCGCGAATCTCGCCGCGCAGGTCGAGATCGTCCGCTCCTACGGGGTGCCGGTCGTGGTGGCCATCAACTCGTTCCCCACCGACACGCTGGCCGAGTACGAGGCGATCCGCGAGATCGCGCTCACCGCCGGCGCGCGGGACGCGGTCGTTGCCACCAACTGGGCCGAGGGCGGCCGGGGTGCCGAGAAGCTTGCCGCCGCCGTCTGGGAGGCCGCCTCTGCGGGCGGCGGGGAGTTCCACTTCCTCTACCCGGACGAGATGCCGCTGCGCGAGAAGATCGAGACGATCGCGACGAAGATCTACGGCGCCGCCGGCGTGGACTTTGCCCCGGCCGCGACAAAGGCCCTGGCCGAGTACGAGGGCTTCGGCTACGGGAACCTCCCGGTATGCGTGGCCAAGACGCATCTCTCCCTCAGCCACGACCCGAACCTCAAGGGCCGCCCCACCGGCTTCCGGCTCCCGGTTCGCTCGGTGCGCCTCGCGGCCGGCGCGGGCTTTATCTACCCGCTCGCCGGGGACATGCGGACGATGCCCGGGCTGCCCAGCCACCCGGCCGGCGAGAAGATCGACATCGACGCAGACGGGAACGTGGTCGGGCTCTTCTAGCCATGAGGGTCGCCGACACTACGGGCATCTCCGCCTCCCCGGTGCTCGGGCACATCCCTTCCCACGGCCCCGGGATCCGCCCCGCGCCCGGCCTCGTCGATATCCTCACCCCGCCCGACATGGACCGCAAGGCCGTGGACGTTTGCGACTGGGTCGGGGGCCGACAGCGGGATCGTCGACCCTGTCGTGTCCGACCTGGCCCGGGTGTTCGGCCGAGATCGCTCCTCGCGCGCGGACAAGGCCGCGGCCGACCTGCTCAGCGGTGCCGATCCAGAGGGCACGGAGTTCATGACCGCCTTCCGGGCGGGCGAGGTGTGAGGATGCGGGCGTTGACGCGACCTCGTCCGCTCGTTTCCCGGAGGCTTGCCTGATGCCCCTGCGTCTCCGCGCCATCACCTGCGAGGTGCTGGCGCGCCCGGTCTATGCGTCGGCTGCCCGCACGCCCAACACCGTCGACGTGAGCCTGCTCCGCCAGCGTCTCCACGACACGCCCGCCACGCTGCGCGAGCTTCTCCAGGGCGAGATCGACGCGGCGTCGGCGGCGAGTCCAGCCTACGACGCAGTCGTCCTCGCCTACGGCCTTTGTGGAGGGGCGACGGCGGGTATCGCTGCCTCCGGGGTTCCGCTTGTCGTGCCCCGGGCCCACGACTGCATCACGCTCATGCTCGGCAGCCGTGAACGCTACGAGCGCGAGTTCGCCGCCCACCCGGGCACCTACTGGTTCGCCCCCGACTACCTCGAGCGCTCCGATGCCGGAGGGGGCAGCTCGGCCGGCGGCCTGGTTGGCATGGGCGCAACCACCGACGAGACCGACCAGGGGGCCTACGCAGACTACGTCAGCCGCTTCGGCGAGGACAACGCCACCTACCTGATGGAAGTGGCCGGCGCCTGGCGCTCCCACTACGACCGTGCCGCGTTCATCGAGACGGGGGTGGTGGATGCATCGGGCGTGGAGGGGCGAGTTCGCCGCGAGGCAGAGCGGCAGGGCTGGCGCTTCGAGCGCCTCGTGGGCGAGCTCGTGCTGATCCGCCGCCTCCTCGATGGCGACTGGGCAGAAGACTTCCTCGTCCTTGAGCCGGGGCAGCGCCTGGCCATGAGCTACAACGCCGGGGTGGTGCGCGCGGTTGGGATTCCCTCTGTTTCTGAGATCTCCCGCGACGTCGCGTCAGCCCCGAGAGCCGACCGTGGGTGAGCTGATCCACGAGAACGAGCGCCGCCCGATCCGCGCTGGCCGGACGATGTTCGAAGCGGCCGACGAGCTGGCCGTGCGGGTTCCCTCCTCGTGCCGGCGCTCCGGACGCTGCCGCGAGTGCATCGTGCAGGTGCACGAGGGAGCGGAGTCGCTGGCCCCGCCGACCGCGGCCGAGGCTTTCCTGCCGCACGGGTTCCGACTCGCCTGCCAGGCAGTTGTCGAGCGCGATGATCGGGACGTCCGCTTCTCGGTCCTACGCCGACGGCTGCGGATCCTGGGTTCCCCGGAACCGGGGGACCAGGCCGGCGGGGAAGCGGGGGCCGAGGCGAGGGCGCCGCTCGAACTCGACCCAGTGGTCACCCGCGAAGGTGCTACTGCCCTGTATCGGGGAGAGCCGGTCGGGCCCGCGGCCGGCCGGCTGCTCGGCCTCGCGATCGACGTCGGGACCACCACGGTCGTCTTCGAGCTGGTAGACCTCGAGTCGGGGCGGACTCTGGAGGCCGCGGCCTTCGAGAACCCGCAGCGATTCGGCGGCAGCGACGTGATGAGCCGGATCGCATACGAGGCATCCCAGCCCGGTGAGCTGCGCCAGGTGCTGCGCCGGGCGCTCAACCGCGAGCTCGAGGCCGCGTACCGCCGGCGCGGCGTGGACCGGCACGAGGTGCTCGAGGTCGTCGTCGTGGGCAACCCCACCATGCGCGATCTCTTCTTCGGGCTCGACGTGTCGCCGCTCGGGCGTTCGCCCTTCCGATCGCTCACGGAGCAGGCCGCGCGGGAGGGGCGGGCCGCCTCGACCAGCCTGCTGCGCCGGGCTCACGAGCTGGGAGTCCTGGTGCACCCCCAGGGTCGCGTGTATGGAGCCCCGCTCATCGCCTGCCACGTCGGCGCGGACATCGCCGCCGACATGGTGGCCACCAGCTTCGCCGGGCGGCCCGGGGTATCGCTGCTGGTCGACATCGGCACCAACTCTGAGATGGTCATCACCGACGGGAAGCGCACGATCGCCGCCTCGAGCCCGGCTGGGCCGGCCTTCGAGGGTGGGGGAGTGCGCCACGGCATGGCCGGGGCCGACGGGGCGATCGAGTCGATGCGCTTCCGGGACGGCCATTTCGCCTGGCGCACGATCGGCGACCTGCCGCCGGAGGGGATCTGCGGATCCGGGCTTGTCGACCTGCTCGCCGAGTCGGTCCGGGCAGGCCTGATCCTGCCCAACACCCGCTTCGCGAACGGGGCGCGCTCGATAGACGTCGTGCCCGGCCGGGGCATCGACCTCGACCGGTCCGACGTGAGCAACCTGGCCCAGGCCAAGGCCGCGAACGCGGTTGGGCAGACGGTTCTTCTGCGCCGCCTCGGCCTCGCGCCTGCGGACGTCGACCGGCTCTTCCTCGCCGGCGCCTTCGCCAACGCCCTCGATGTTGCGAGCGCGCAGGCGATCGGCCTGCTGGCGCCTGTTCCGCCGGAGCGCGTGGTGCGGGTCGGCAACGCCTCGCTACGCGGCGCGAGAGCGCTCCTGCTCTCGGCACGTCGCAGGCGCGACCTCGAGGCGAGCGTCGTCACGATCGAGCACGCCGAGCTGGAGGCCGAGCCGGACTTCTTCGACCTGTTCGTCGAGGGTTGTCGGTTCTGAGGCGGGTGCGCCGCGGTAGGTCGGGCGCGCTACGCCCCTGCCCGTTGGCCCCTCCTGCCCTGGCCAGAGCGCTGACCGCCCACTCGCCCAGCGCCTCCGGCATGGTCAAGTCCCAGGTCATGGTGTAACAGGGCGTCATCCGCGCGCCCGATCGGTGAGCTCGCCAGGAGGAGTGCCGGGCTCACCTCCTCTGCCACGGTGACGGCGTCGATCACTGCCATCGACTCTGGACTGAAGTAGCGCCGGCCGTCCTGCCACTCGTCGTCCTGCTCGAACAGGACCATCCCGACGAGGCGGACGAGGCTTGCCTTGGTCGGGAAGATGCCGACGACCGCGGTCCGCCGTTTGATCTCCTTGTTGAGCCGCTCCTGTGGGTTCG
>CAWFBS010000002.1:0-178340 GCA_963814115.1 uncultured Chloroflexia bacterium
ACCACGAGGTCGTGGTCGAACGTCGTGGACAGGGTTGCCGTCGCGCCTCGGACGGTGAGCCCCGGGCTGGCGTCCGCGATGTGGAACCCCGCCGGCACCGTGATCGTGAGCGCCAGCGGCCCGGGCAGCGCGCCCGGCTGCTTCTGGATGGTGAGTTGGTAGGCTCCGCCAGCCTGGTCCGCGTTCGCCGCATACGGGCTGGTCCAGGTGTAGACCAGCCTGGTCGTGCCGGGCGGCACCCGCAGGTACGTCCCGATGGCGGTCCGGCCTGCCTCGTCCTCCACGACCGCGGGATTGCTGAGGGGCACCTCGCTCCCGCCCGACACGCTCTCCACGCGGCTCCGCTCCGGGACGAGGGCCCGGAAGTACATCCCGAGGATGCGCGCCGTGCCGACGAAGGGCAGCGCCCGGTACGGCGCCCCGGCGGAGGTCTCGATCCCGTTCTGCCAGGCGACCACGAGGGTGTTGCGGGCATTGCCCACCGCGTCGATCTGGACCACGAGGTCCAGCGAGCGGGAGGTCACGGCGCTGAGCTTCGAGGTCGGCGCCACGTTGGAGTCCACCGGGTAGACGTAGTCGCCCGGGTCCGCGCGAACGGCCCCGTCGAAGCCGCTCCCGGCGACCAGCGTTTCGTCGGCCGGGTTGCGGAACCAGGCCTCGAGGAGCCGGCCCTGGCGGAATGTCTCGGCGTCGCCCAGGAGCTGGCCCCACTTGGAGGGCGGCAGCCCGAGAACCGTCACGAGGAGCTGGTCCGCGAATGGCCCCAGCACGGCCTTGCGGTCGGTCGAGCCGCCGGCCGCCGCACCCCAGATGGCCTGCAGGAGCTTGATGGTCGTCTCGCCCGGGGCGATCGTGAGCCCGTAGCTCGGCAGATTGATGGGCCCCGTGACCTTGAGAAGCTCGTCGATCGAATACGTCGTGATCGCAAGGACGCCGTCGATGTTCGTGTCTCCCGACTCGTTTTCGTACAGCCGGATCGCTTCCTGGGCGCTGGTGGGGAAGTCCGGCGACCAGTTCGCATCGGCCAGCTGCCATGGCTGCTTCGGGCCCAGGAGGTAGTCCGCGAGCTCCTGCGGGGGTCGGACGAACGGGTAGGTCCACGGCAGATCCAGCTGGAAGACGTCCTGGAACTGCCGCTGCGTGATCCGCCCCTTGTCGAACGCGAGGATGCCGAAGCTGCCGATGTAGCCGCCGGTTGGGCGCAGCTCGGCGGGGTCCTGGGTCAGCACGAGGTAGCGCCGCGGGCCGTCCCACCCGAGGATCGCGGGAAGCCGCGCGCTGACCGTCAGGTAGCTGTCGAGGAGCGGGCTGTACATGTCGATCTTCGTGGCCATCGCGTCGCGGACGCTCTCGACTGCGCCGGCCAGCCCGTCCGGGATGCCGGCCAGCGTCTGCCTGGCCCGTGTCACCGAGGCGGCGGCCGCCACGGCGCTGTCCCGCGAGGTCGCCATCAGCTCCACGAGCTGCGAGAGCGCGGTGGCGTTCGTGACGGACGTCGCGCCGCCGGTCGTGGCGGCCGCCTGGGCTTCGCGGATCGCCACGAAACGACTCCCGATGGCCAGCCCGTCGCCGGCCGCCGAGACCAGGTCGTCACCCGCACGCACGAGGGCGTCGGCGCCGCGCACGTCCGCGGCCGTTGGCGGCAGCGCCCGTGCCAGCGCGACGAGCGGGTCGTTCGCGAGGAGGTCGCGAAGGCGGTCCAGGCGCCCCGTGGCCGAGGCCAGGTCCGAGTCGAGCGCGTCCATCGTGGCGCGGTCGACGCCGAGGCCGGCCGTCTTCACACGCGTGGACATCGTCTCGAGATCGGCTCGTAGGGCCCGGGCGTCGTCGAGCGCGGGCAGGTAGCGGAGGAACGCCACTGCGACGCCGGCCGTGACAAGCAGGAGCAGAACGAGACCGCTCCCGACGAGGAACGAGCGTCGACGGCCGCGGCGACGCCGTCGACGCCGGTGAACCGGGACGCCGGGCGGGTGGGACGCGCCGGGCGTGGAGGGCGGCCCCGCGGCCCCCAACGCTTCCTGGTCGTCGCTCACGGAGCCGGGACGGCGATGACGACGAAGCGCGGCGCCGTCGGGTAGTAGGAGGTGGACGTCTGGAGGGTCAGCTGCTCGGTCGGGGTGGGCTCCAGGTACTGGACGGCATCCCAGGGCACGGTGGGCAGGATCTTGCTGACCACATATGTCCGGGTCGTCCCGTCCACGAGGCCGAGCTGGACCGTGTCACCCACCCGGGCGTCCCATAGGCGGATGAACATCCCCACCCGTGCGTGACCGTAGATGTAGATGTTGGTTCCGCCTCCCGGCCAGCCCGAGGATGGGTAGTGGGCGGCCTTGCCGATCGGCGCGTCGATCCCGTCGCCCTCGACGATCGCGAGGTCGATGCCCAGCCGGGCGATGATGATCCGGTTCGCCTGGATCCCCGGCTCGCCGTCCACGGTTGACGGTCGTGGAACCGCGGGCGACGCCCCGGCAACGGACGATCCGGGCGCGGCCGAGCCCGGTGCGGCTGATTGCGGCAAGCCGACCGCCGGACTGGCGCCACTCCCTGTTGCCGGGCCGAGGCTGGCGGTTGCGGCTGGCGCGGCTGTCGGCGAGGTCGCGCCGCCGCCCAGGGTGCCCGGGCCGCCTCCCAGCATGAAGGCGACGCCCGCCGCAACGGCGACAATTACGACCACGCCGGCGAGGAGGAGCAACGGGCGAGCCGGGCCGGAGCGCCAGTCCGCGCCGTCCGCGGAGGCACGGCGGCGGCGATGACGCTGGTCTGGCTGCGTCATCGCGGGCCCGTCGGCTGGGCGGGTGCGGCACCCGGAGATGGCGACGCGCCCCGCGCGGGGCGCGTCTGCCGGTGGGTCACGTCACGCGGCGCCCGGGTCCGGCGCCGGGGCTCAGCGACGGCTGAGCGAGATCTGGCGAAGCGCGAAGGCGCCGCCAACCGCCATGGCAAGGACCGCGAGCAGCGTGCCGACGAGCGGGAGCCCCTGCGCGGGGGACTCGTCCGGCAGCGTGGAGGTGTTGGGCAGGCCCGCAGCGGTCACTCCGAGGACCGCCGACGCGCTGACGGCATCCGCCACCGCATGGAGGTGCCGGTTGCCAGCCACACAGGCCAGGACCACGGTCGTCGTCGCGACGCCCTCGGCGTTCGTGTTCGTCGGGGTCCGGTTGATCCTGTCCGCCGACGACGGCGAGGACGTGAAGGACCAGTCAACCGGCTGGCCTGCGATCGGCTTGCCCGAGGCATCGACGATCGTGGCGGTGACGGTGATGCTGACGCCGCACTGAAGAGGGCCACCGGGCGTGCCGATCGTCACGGCCCCCGCGACTTCGCCTGCATAGCCGAACGCCGTCGCGGACGTGACGAGGGCGAGGGCCACGCCCGCGAATCCGGCCAACCATCGAGTTCGATGCTGCATGTTCCGAGCTCCTTGCTCCGCGTTCATCAACGCGGCTGCTGCGGTGACCGCTGGGAACCCGTTGGTCAAGCCTGGGCGGGACCATCACTGGCCTGCCACAACCTGCCGGGCAGCAGGAAACGCCACGCGAGTCATCGTACCCCCTCACGCAAGGAGAGCGGAGAGCGCATGGCGGGAGTCCGGGGAGCGCGTGCGGGGAGTCCGCGGGCTCGTGCCGCATTCCCCGTGCGGGTCGAATCCTAGCGCCGGTAGCCGCGCTGCTTGCGCCGGGATCAGCGAACAGCCTGCCGCCGTCGCCGGTCGAGTGGCGGCCCGGTTCCGGCTCCGGCGCCTGGCTGATCAGGGGCGGGTCAGGATGCCGTGCGTCCCGATCCGTCGCCAGACGATGTGGGTCTCGCCTTCGACAACCGGGGATCCGTACATGAATGTGGCCCGTCCATCGTCGGCCCAGGTCATCTCGAACACGCCCGCGGCACCCTGGACGCCCTTGACCCGCAGGCCCGGACGAAAGTCGCCGGACTTCAGGTCCGCGACGAACTTCGCGGCGGCTGCCCGAAAGGCAGCCTTCTGCGCGGCCGTCAGGTTGGCGAGGTCACGCCGGAACCGGTCGGTCTGGGCGAAGGTCGGCATGGCCGCCGGTTAGTCGTCGAGGGATTCGAGGAAGCTCGGGCTGGAGGCGGACGTCGTCACCCGGCCGGCCTCGATGTCGGCGGATGCCTCGCGTTCTCCGGCCTGCCACGCCTCCGTCCAAAACCAGGCCTGGGAGGCGTCGATGAGCTTCTTCGGGCGGAGCAGGATCCCGTCGGCCGTGATCTCGATCTCGACGGGGTCTCCCTCCTCGAGGTGAGCGGCTTCCCGGACGTCCAGGGGGATCGTCAGCTGGCCTTTGGCGCGCATGACCGAGACTGACATGGAGTGTTTCCTCTCCCACATTCTGACTATCTTACGTTCCAACCACAGCATAGCGGCGCCCCATCCCCACCGCCAACAGGCCGCACCTGGCTGGCGACCTACCTGATATGTGGGGCAATCGGCCTCCGAGCCGCGACCCGATAGGGCAGTGGGCTCCGGGGCGTGCCGTGCCGACGGTTCTCCGTGCCGGATTCGTTCCGGCCGTTCGTGCCTGCACGTGCCCCGTGGTGGAAGTGGTCTACGGTGACGGGATCACGAGGTGTTCGCCGACGAAGATCAGGCTGGCGTCGGTGATGCCGTTCGCATCCTGGATTGCCGTGACCGTGACGCCGTACTGCGCGGCGATGCGCGTCAGCGTGTCCCCCTCCACGACCACGTGGACCCGCGCCACCGAGACCGTTGCGGTCGGCGTCGGGGTGGTCGTCGCGGCGGGGGACCCCGGCGCGGTGGAACTCGCGCGCGCTGCTCGCCGCGGAGGGCGCCAAAGTCACGGACGGAGCAGCGAACGGCGACGGGCTGTTCGCTGCGGCACCGCCGCCAGCCTGTCGGATCCAGTCGGTGATCGCCGGGGTTGCCAGGTACGCCGCGGCGGCGAGAACGACGAGCGCGATCAGGATGGCGGCGGTGCGTGCCCAGCGCGTCGATCGCCTCGGAGGTCGGCGCCATGCAGCGCCGGGATTGCGGGGCTCGCCGACGTTGCCGGGTCCATCGGAATTGCCGGGACTGCCCGAAGCGCCGGGATTGCCGGAACTGGCGGGTCCGCCGACCGCTGCCCGCGCCGGCCCGTGAACGACCGCGGATGTCCTGGGCGTGGCGGCGGCCTGCCGTCCGGGCGCAACCACCGTGCGATACCGGACGCACTCCGGGAACGTCGCCGCGAGGCAGAAAGCGGCCTGGTGCCCAAGGTCGATTGGGCGCGGCCTGCTGGTGGCGTGGCAGCGGTGGGCGGCGGTCGGGTATGAGAAACGCGTCACCCGATCGTCAGGCAGTCCCAGCAGCGGGCAGCTGGGCGATTCGGCGGCGCCGCGCCCCGTCGAATCGCTCACCTGGCCCGACGCATACGCGGGGGCCATCGGATCGGACAAGTCGGCCATCGCGGCCATTGTATGGACGCGACCGAGCGAGGGACGCGGCTCCTGAGGCCGCGACCGCGCCGACCGCGCCGACCGCGCCGACCGCGCCGAAATCGCCATCCTCGTCGCAAGCACGAACGGACGCCCTGGAGGGACCAATTCACTGGCCCGTCGGCCCTTGAGGCTCCTTCCTCTGATCGGTGACAGACTGTCGGCGCATCCGCGGATTCGCGGCGCACACGGGGGAGGGAAGCGAGATGGCCACGGGAACCGGCACCAAGGACGACCCCTGGGTTCTGAGGACCCCGCCGGGCACGTCCGAGTACACGATGTACCGCGACGACGCGGCCGACCCGCCGGTGATCGTGTGCCAGGTCGGTGGGACGAAGCTGCTCTACGACGCCCGCGCAATCGCCGACCTCCACGCGATGCTCAAGGCGCACGGCGACTGGATGCCCCTTGGCGGCGCCGACGAGCAGAAGCCGGCGCCCGATGGCTCGGTCGAGGCTTGGGGACGCTCGGCGTCGAACCCACTCGGCGGCTGGTACGGCCTCAAGAAGGGCCTGCGCGGCCGGTTCGGGGTCTACATGCCGCCGCTGCTGGAGGCCCTCGGCCTGGCCGAGGTGACCCACGATGCGAAGAACAACCGGATGCGCGCGATCGGCTGACCCGATCGGCTGACGCGACCGGCTGACCCGGCCGGCTGACCCGGCTGTGGTGGACCCTGACAAGGGCCGGCCGGCACCCGCGGGCGAGCGCCAGCCGGCCGACCTGTCAGCGCGGGGTCCGGTCCTCCATGCCCCACGGCGACCCGTATTCCTTCAGCAGGTCCAGGAACGGGACCGCGTCGAAGGCCTCCGGGCCCAGGACCCCGGCACCCTTCCACGTCCCGGCCGCCAGCAGCTCCAGCGCCGCGACCGGGTTGATCGCCGTCTGCCAGACCACGGCCTGGCAGCCGTACTCGCGCATCGACCACTCGTTGTCGACCACGTGGTACAGGTAGACCTCGCGCGGCGCCCCGTCCTTGCCCCGGCCGGTGACCCACAGGCCGGCGCACGTCTTGCCGGACATCACGTCACCGATCGTGGCCGGATCGGGCAGGCAGGCGGCCACGACGTCGCGCGGCGAGACCTCGGCGCCGCCCACGCGGACCGGGGCGGTCCGGTCGAGCCCCAGCTGGTGGAGGACCTTGAGCACGTTGATGAACTCGTCGCCGAGGCCGTACTTGAAGGTCGCCCGTTTGGCGGTGACCCAACGGGGCATGAGGAGCACCTCCTCGTGCTCCACGTTGACGCACTCGACGGGGCCGATCCCCTCGGGGAAGTCGAACGTCTCGGGCTCGCTGAACGGTGGCGTGGTGAACCAGCCGCGTCCCGTCTCCCAGATGACCGGCGGGTTGAGGCACTCCTCGATGGTCGTCCAGATCGAGAACGACGGCGCAAAGTCGTAGCCGGCCACGACCAGGTTCGCCCCGTCGCGCACGCCCAGCTCGTCGATCTCACCGAACAGGTGGTCGGCGGCATAACGGGCGAAGACGTCGGAAAGGCCGGGCTCGACGCCCATCCCGACCAGCGCCAGCCTGCCGGCTGCCTCCCAGGTGCCCGCCTGGGCGAACTGCTCGTCGCCCAGCTTGACGCCGGTCAGCGCATAGGGCTGCTCTGGATGCGGGTGCGAAAGGGACATCGCCATGTCCAGGTAATCCGCCCCGGCCGCGAAGGCGCCCTCGAAGATGGGCATCACGAAGCGAGGGTCCACCGCGTTGAGGACGTGGGTGATCCGGTTCGCGCGACACAAGTCGGCGACCTGCCCCGACTTCGACGCGTCCACCTGTGCGGCGGTGAAGCGTGGGTCGGAGACATGGGCCACCACCCGCTCGGCCCGGGCGCGATCGTAGTCGGCCATCACGCAGGCTTCGAAGAAGCCGCGCCGGGCCGCGATGGGGGCAAACGCGCTGCCGACGCCGCCGGCGCCGACGACGAGAATCCGCATGGAATTGAGCCTCCTGGTTCGATCGGGCCGGGTCTAGCCGACGACCGAGTTGACGGGCGCCGGTGGGATGGTGAGGTCGGGCTTGAACACCTCGGGCCGGCGGCGGAAGAAGCTGGGATCGCGGATCCACCAGGCGATCATCAGGATCAGCCCGAGGATGAACGAGATGATCGTGATCGCCAGCGGCACGCTGACCCCGAACCAATCGACCCCGGAGTAGGAGTTGGCCGGGTCGGCCATGTCGCCCGCCGACTGGACGAAGGCCCAGGTGAGTGCGATGCCACCCACCACGGGCAGGATGCCCATGAAGAAGAAGTTCTTGGCGCTCCGCAGGAGCACGTGGCGGTAGTAGATCGCGCAGGCGTACCCGGTCAGGCCGTAGTAGAAGGCGATCATCAGGCCCAGCGACGAGAGCGCGTCGTAGTAGATGTTCTCCGACACGATCTTCATCCCGACGTAGAAGGCCACCGACAGGATCCCCATCCACAGGGTCGCGTTGGTCGGGGTCTGGAACGTCGGATGGACCTTCGACCACATCTTGGGGAGGGCACCCTTGGCGCCCATCGAGAGAGCGGTCCGGGCCGTCGGCAGGATCGTCGTCTGGGTCGACGCGGCGGCCGACGTCAGCACGGCGATCACGAGGAGCTTGTCCAGCGGCGAGCCGAGGACCTCGTTGGCGATGATCGCGAAGATGTCGCTCTCGCCCGCGTCGGCGAGTCGGGCCACGCCCGCCCACGCCTGGACCGCGATGCTCACGATGACGTACGTCGCGACGAGGATGAACGTGCTGGCGACCGTTGCCCGGCCGGGGGATTCGGTCGGGTTCTCGCTCTCCTCGTTGACCGTGGCCGTGGTGTCCCAGCCCCAGTAGATGAAGATCGCGATGATCAACCCCGCCGCAAGAGCGCTCGGGCTGAACGCACCGTCGTCACCGACGATCGAGAACGGGTTGAGCCAGTCGAGGCTCGGCACGATCGCACCCGCGGGCGGATCGGTATAGACGCGGAACAGGGCGACGGTGGCGAAGATCGCCAGCACGATCAGCTCGGTCGCCAGCAGGACGACCTGCGTGCGGACCGAGACCTCGATGCCGATGTAGCAGATCCAGGTGAGGACCGCCACGAACAGCACGCCGACCGCGACGACCCCGAAGTCCACCGTCTGGCTGCCGATGTCCACCGGGAAGATCGGGTTGGTGAAGACGTCGAAGCCGAACAGGCTGAAGAGGTACTGGGCGGCGACCTCGGCGAGGCTGGCCATGACAATGACGTCCGCCACGATGATCGCCCAGCCGGTGATCCAGCCGACGTGGGGGCCCATCGCTGATGTCACCCAGGTGAAGCTCGTGCCGCAGTCGGGATCGGCCCGGTTCATGTAGTAGTAGGCGATGGCGATGCACAGCATCGGCAGGAAGGCGACCCACATGATCGCCGGCGAGGCGAGCCCGACCGCGGCGACCACCAGGCCAAGCGAGACGGCCAGGCTGTAGGCGGGGGCGGTGGACGCCACCCCGACGACGACGCTGGAGACAAATCCGACCGCGCCGGACTTGAGCCCCTTTGTTCCTGCTGCGCCCGCCTCGGGGAAACCGCTGGCTTGGGCTGCCATCGCGTACCTCCTCCCCGCCGCCGGGGAGCCCCGACGGACTTCGGGCGGACTCAACAGGGTGCGGCTACTCCCCGGCAAGTGCCGGTGGTCACGACGTGGTGGTCCGTCCGGTCAGCGCCAACCGGCGGGCGGGAGTCAGTGCGTCGGGAGGCAGCCGCCGCGCGCGGCGCGGGCTGCGGCTGCTCAGCTCCCCGGTCCGTCCGGGGTTCCGGGCAGCTGTCGCAGGGTTAGGGCGCCGGCGACGCGAACAGGTTGCCGAACGGGTTTGCGCCGCTGCCTCCGGAGCCCATCAGCATCTGGAGCAGCTGCGACGCGTCCTGCGTCTGGCCGGCCGGCGGCGCCTGGATCGCGAGGCTCCCGCTGTGGGCCTTGACCGTCAGCGCCAGCGTCAGCGTGCTCCCGCTGTCGGAGATCGTCGTGCTGACCTTGGACAGCTGGTTCGACTGCTGGTCGATCCAGAACGTTACCGGGATGTCGGGCATGGTGGGGGGCAGCGAGGGGAGGGGAACGGCGCTCGTACCGGCCATCGATTCCGCCTGGGAGAGCCAGGATGCCACGCTCGAACCGGCGACGGTCACGATCACCACCTGCTGGGCGCGCCCGTCGAGCTGCTGGACGCCGCCTGAGGTGATCGTCACACCGGGATCCTTGAGGAGCGGGGCCAGCATCGCGGCCGGGTCCTGCGAGGGCTCAGCCGAGGAGACGGGCAGCGAGGAGGGGACCAGGCCCTCCGCGGCCGAGAGCGGCAGCGAGTACCACGTTGCTCCGAGCGGACTGGCCGAGACATAGGCCGTCCCGCCGACGACTCGTACATCCGCCGTGATGTCGGTGGCCCCCTGCATGCCCTTGAGGTCGACGATGAGCTCGCCCTGCGCGCCGGCCTGGTCCATGGAAAGGGTCAGGTTCGACCCGCTGATGTTCATCGTGGTGCCGTCCGACTGGGCGAGCGTCCCGTCGAGCGCCAGCGTCACATCCAGGGGCCCGGTGAGCTTCGATGTCGCGAGGAGGCTTCCCGTGAGCAGCGCGGACGGATCCGGTGCTGCCGTCGGGCTGGGCGTGGCGCCGGCGCTGCACGCGGCGACCAGGCCCGCGACGGCCATCATGGCGAGCAGGCGCGTGGCGACGCGGTTGGGCTTCTGAAGGTGCATCGTGTTCTTCCTCATGCCAGGGCATAGCAGGGCGCATAAGACCGGCGTCCACTGTGCCATGCCGGGGCCACACGTCAAGGGGCCGGTCGGGGCAGTACCCAGGGGTCGCACCGCCCATTGGCCGAGGTCGAACGGCTCAGGCTCCCAGCGCGGCCAGCCAGGAGGTGCCGAGGAGAACGCTCGCGGCGAACAGGCCATACCGGGCGATCCAGGCCACGGGCCCACCTTCTCGCTCGGCGACCTGGCGGGGCGCGTAGACGAGCATCGCGTAGTAGACGGCCGAGAACGCGAGCAGGAAGCCCAGCGCGGGCACCGCCGCCTGGAACTGG
This sequence comes from uncultured Chloroflexia bacterium, assembly GCA_963814115.1. Classification (GTDB taxonomy): domain Bacteria; phylum Chloroflexota; class Limnocylindria; order Limnocylindrales; family CSP1-4; genus CTSoil-043. The sequence continues at coordinate 10,469 of CAWFBS010000002.1, forward strand.
GAGAGCGTGGCGCCGCCGAGCCGAAACGCCGCCCCGCCCTCGCCCGTGACGGCGTTCATGATCTGCCAGAAGATGGACCCGGTGACCAGGACGTAGGGCGTCACCAGGGCCCTGCGCACCAGGTTGGAAGCGGGCGGAAGCCGCATTCGAACCACCACCGCCACGGCCGCCGCCGCCAGGGCGAGCGCCGCGCCTGCCCGGTCGCCGAGGCCCAGGGCGGTGACGGAGCTGATGGCCACCAGCAACAGGCCGCCGACGAACGGGCCCACGGCCGCGGACACGCCCAGACCGCCCGCATCCCTGGTTGCGACCGGCAGGGCCAGGCAGGCCACCGCGCCGAGCACGGCCACGAGCCCCACGATGCCGTCCATCGGACGGCCGCCGTCGAACGGGCCTGCAGCGGTTGCCTGGACATGCCCCAGGGTGGGTGCCACCAGCGCCACCCACCCGGCCAGCAGCCAGTCCTCGGCACGGACCAGCCAATTGCGTCCCGACGGCCGGCGAGCGGGTGTGTCCATCGGTCGGCCCGGTCAGCCCGCGGCCACCCGCTTGTACGAGACGGCGGTGGCGCCGGCCACGATCGTCAGCGTGTCGCCCACGATCCACGCATCGGCCGCCTGGTCGTGCCCCATCGCGTCCGCGTGGAGCCGTCCATCGTGGTCGACGGACCAGCGGCCCTGTTGCGTGCGGCCATTCAGCGTCAGCGAAGCGCTCCCGTCGCCGGAGAAGGCGATCGCGACGGGTCCGCCGGCCCACGTTCCCAGGATTGCCTCGCGCAGCGGGCGCGGATCGCGTTGCTCCATCGGCGGGGGCGTGGCTCGCCGGGCGTTCTCCGCCTGCATCGCATCCTTGGCGGCCTCCATGGTCGCGCGTGCCTCGGCCTGCTGCGTGGCATCGTGGGATCGAAGTCCGGCCGCCACCTCCTTGACGAGGGTGATCGGCGAATCGAGCGCCCCGGGCGGCAACGGCCGGTCGGCCAGGCGCTCGAGGTTGACGACCTTGTGGCTGCGGGGCAGGAAGTAGAGGCGGACGATGCCCGCCTCCGGCGCCGCGTGGTACGTCACCGAGCCGACCTCGAACGACCGGCCGGCGACGCCGAAGTAGTACGTGCTCAACCCGTCGCCTCGACTGCTCGAGAAGTTCTCGATCCGCTTGCCGAGGGCTCCTTCGACGCTCTCGACCCGGCCGGCGGCAAGATCCCGGGAGAGCGGGTCGCCGCCGGGGGTCGCTCGCCACACGAAGAACCCCGCCGCGATGAGGGCCGCCACGCCGGCCACCAGCCGGACGACGGCCCCCGATGCCGGACCTTCCGCCGTCATCACCACAACGCCGACCACGGCGAAGATGAGCGCGCCGACGAGCTCGTTCTTGCGCCACCCGCGATCGACCGAGGCCAGGCCCCGGCGCTGCTCATCGGTGAGCCGGCCGGCCCGGTTATCCGGGAGCGCTTCGACCGGGAAGGGACTCGCCGCCTGGCCCGTCATCGCCGTCCTCCGCTGCGCCGGCATGACGTCGACGTTCCCGCTCTGCACACCGACGGGCCGAAGGCGGGACGCGAGCCAGAGGCCGACCGTTTGTGGCGAACGTTATGAGGTCCCTTGCCGGCGCTCGTCAAGTGCCCGGGCTGGTGGGTCGGAGTGAGCCACCCCGCGTCCGCGCCGGCCGCGACTGCCGCGGTCGGTCGGGCGGGCCGAGGCGTCCGCAGCGGCGGGCAGGGGCGATCGCCTGGCGGGGTTCAGGCGGTTTATCCGGCGCGAGGAGGTGCCGGTCCGGGTCAGGCCGGGGCGACCTCGGGTTGTCGTCGAGAGAGCAGGTCGCGGGCGTCTGGATCGTCGGCGAGGAGCTCCATGAGCTCCAGCGCGAACCTGTTCACCGCGACGGGCCCGCTCCGACGAGCAGCCATCTCGATGAGCGCGCCCAGGCGGGCTGCGGCGGGTGCGTCCCGATCGGTCAGCAGGGCCGCGCCGAGCTCCTCCCGGGCGGCTGCCGCGAGCAAGGCGGCCACCCGATCGTCAACATTGGCGAGGCGCAGACGCGTGGCCACGTTCGGTGGCTGGGAGTGCTGGATGTCCATGACGCCTCCCTCGGGCGGTGCGGTCCGCTCCTCCAGGCCCGGGCGCCAATGTGTCGCCCTGCCGCGCCGGACGGTCCCGTGGGCGTCGCGCTGGACGCCCTCGAGGATCTCCCACCCGACACCTCAGGGTCGTCCTGGAGCCGATGGACGGTCCAGAGCCGTTGGTAGCAAAGTGAGCCGCCCGAGGCATTGCTCGGTCACGTCCCGACGAGGCTGAGGCGACCTGGATTGGAGGCTATCCAGGCGCGAGGTTCGCGTCTACACTCCGCGCGCACGGGGGCGGGATCATCCGCTCCCGCGGGTGCTCGACGACGCGGCCCACTGGAACGCGGCGCGGCGCCTGGCGGGATCGGCCGGCTCTGCGAGGGCGCGTGCTCGAGGATCGGGGGGCTAGATGAACGTCCAATCACGGATCGGTGAGCGTTCCAGCCACACGTGGTTCGTGCTCCACGAGCTGCTGGGCTACCCGAGCGTCAAGAACTACGACGGGTCGTGGACCGAGTGGGGATCATCCGTGGGCGTGCCGATCGCGCGCTGATCGCGCTCCACGCACGCCCGGACGCCCGGACGCGGGTGTCGAACATCCCCTGCAGGGTGTCGTCGCGAGGTCGCAGCGGCCGGCCGGCCGCGCTGGGCCGTGGTTGCCGCCTCCCGGCGGATCAGACCGGCCGGACGTCGAACCGGGCGAAGACCACCGGCCGGAGCGGCAGCACGATGACGAACCGATTGCGCAGCTCCGTGCTCCGGCTGTACGGGCGATAGGGGACGAAGATCCGGCCGAGCTGGGCCACGCTCAGGAGCGCGTCGGGTGCCGGGCCGGGACCCCAGGGCGATCCGACGGGTCGCGGATAGAGCGGATCGAGGACCCGGACGGCGGTCACGCGGGCCGACGAGTCCGTGGCAGGGTCGCCGGTCGCCTCGAAGCCGTTCAGGACCCAGGCATGTGCTCCCTGCCAGACCAGCAGGCCGACCGGCCGACCGGTTCGGGCGATCGCCAGAGCGGCGAGGGCCAGCGCCTCCTGGAGCGTGGCAGCGCTCTCGACGACGTACGGTCCGGCGCCGGCCGCGGTCAACCCGGCGGCCCAGCCCTGGGCGGATGCGCCGCGCCATGACGGGTTCGAGGTGACCGTCGGATCGCGCAGCGATCGGGCCAGGTTGAACAGCCGGATCTGGGTCGCCGCGGTCCTGTCGGGGGTCCCGCGGATCATGTTGAGCATCATCTGCATGCTCGCTCCGACGCACTGGACCAGGTTGGTCTGTGACACGAAGTCACCGGGCTGGTAGAGGTCGATGCGAACGGGGCGGCTCGCCGCGGGCGCGGCCGTGGAACCGACGGCAGCGCTTGGCTCGGCGGCCGCGACAGGCCCGCTCGGGACCCCGGTCGCGAGCAGTCCGAGTGCCAGCAGGATCGAGAGCGCGCCGTGTGGGTATCGTTGGCTCGACATCTGCGCCGGAGCATACCCCGGCCCCCGGCACGGGTCCCATGGCGGCACGTGCGGTGGCGACTCGCCCAGCCGGATGGTCCAGCCGGGGTTGGGCGCCGAGGCCGGCCCGCGGACGTTGGCCGGCGTACCCTCAACGGAACCGCGCACGAGGGGTGCCCCGGCGAACCCGTCAGTGTCGTCGCCCGGCGCGCTGGCGTCCGCTGCACGGCGCGGAGCTCGGAGGATGATGTGGCGCGCTCGACCTGCCCGGCTGCCTGCCGCCCCGACGCGCCGGCACGCCATCCAGGCACCCTTTCCTGATGCAGCTGCTCGACGGTCGGGCGGTCTTCTCCGCCACCGACCTCGTTGGGTTTCTCGCCTGCGAGCACCTGGCCGCCCTCGAGCTCGCGGCCGCGGCGCACCTAGTCAGCCGGCCCATGCGGCCGGACCCGGAGCTCGACGTCATCCAGCAGCGCGGGTTGGAGCACGAGCGGCGCTTCTTGGCGGACCTGGAAACGGCCGGAAGGCGGACGACGCGGATCGAGACCGACGCGTCGATCGAGGACCGGGCCGCCCGCCTGCGCTTCGCGGCCGCCCAGACGGTAGAGGCGATCCGGCGCGGCGACGACGTCATCTACCAGGCCACGTTCTTCAACGGCCGCTGGCTGGGCTTCGCGGACTTCCTGCTGCGCGTCGAGACGCCGAGCGCCCTCGGTCCGTGGAGCTACGAGGTGGCCGACACGAAGCTCGCCCGCCACACGAAGGCGAGCGCCCTGCTCCAGATCTGCTCGTACATCGACCAGCTGACCCCGATCCAGGGGCTCGCGCCCGAGTGGATGCACGTCGCGCTCGGCGGCAGCGCACGGGCCGTGGAGCGCTTCCGGGTCGCCGACTACATGGCCTACTACCGGCAGGCCCGCCGGCTCTTCGAGGAGCGGGTCGCCGCCACCGTGCCGGCCTACCCTCCAGCGTCGACCTATCCCGAGCCGGTGGAGCACTGCGACGTCTGCCGCTGGGACGAGCTCTGCAGGGCGCGTCGCCGCGCCGACGACGATCTCTCGCTGGTCGCCGGGATCACGTCGCACCAGCGGACGGCGTTGAAGGCGAGGAGCGTCCCCACCCGGCGGGGCCTGGCGGGCCTGGCGCTGCCCCTCGTCCCTCGGCTCGAGGACGTCCGGCCCGAGAGCCTCGACCGGGTCCAGCGCCAGGCGCGCCTGCAGGTCGAAGGCGAGGACGCCGGCCGGATGCTGTACGAGCTGATCGAACCGGCGCGACTCAAGGACGGCACCCTCGAGCCGAACCGCGGCCTGCTGTCGCTCCCCGAGCCGCGCGCCGGCGACCTGTTCTTCGACATCGAGGGCGACCCGTACGCGTTCGACGACGGCATCGAGTACCTGTTCGGCGTCCTGGAGCCCGGCCTGCGCGATGCCGACGGCGACGCCACGTTCCACGCCTTCTGGGCGCGCGACGCCGCGGGTCGCGTGACGCGCGAGGCGGAGAAGCTCGCCTTCGAGGGGCTGACCGACCTGATCATGGACCGCCTGGCGCGGGATCCCGCGATCCACGTCTACCACTACGCGCCGTACGAGCCGACCGCGCTCGCGCGGCTGATGGGTCGCCACGCCACCCGCGAGGCCGAGGTGGACAGCCTCCTGCGCGGGGACGTGCTGGTGGACCTGTTCCGGGCCGTCCGCCAGGGCGTGCGCGCCTCGGTCGAGAGCTACTCGATCAAGAAGCTCGAGCCGCTCTACGGGTTCACCCGCGAGATCGACCTGCGCGACGCGGGCTCGTCCATCGCTGCCTTCGAGGCCTGGCTGCAGCTCGACGGCGAAGGGGCCCGGGATGACGAGTCGCTCCGCACGATCGAGCGATACAACCACGACGACGTGGTCTCCACGCTGCTCCTGCGCGACTGGCTCGAAGCGCGGCGCGTCGAGCTCCAGGCCGGGACCGAGGAGCTCCTCCCGCGGCGCATGCCGAAGCCCGGCGACGCGCCCGAGGAGCTCGGCGAGGCCCTCGCGCACGTGAAGGAGGTCGCGGACCGGCTGGCCGACGGCGTCCCGGCCGACGAGGCGGAGCGCAGCCCCGAGCAGCATGGCCGCTGGCTGCTCGCCCAGCTCCTCTCATGGCACCGGCGCGAGGAGAAGAGCTTCTGGCGGCGCTACTTCACGCTCATGAACGACCTGACCGACGAGGAGCGGATCGACGAGAAGGAGCCGCTGGGCGGGCTCACCTACGTCGGCGTGGTCGAGCAGGTGAAACGTTCGCTGGTCCACCGCTACCGGTTCCCGCCCCAGGAGCACGGGATCCAGCCGGGTCGGGACGTGCGCGACCCCGCCACGCGAGGCTCGCCGGGGAGCGTGGTCGCGATCGACGAGGCCGCGGGCACGATCGACCTGAGCCGGGCCCTGACCAGCGACGCGCCCCACCCGACGTCGCTGGTGCCGTTCGACTTCATCCCACCGGACGCGCAGGAGGCGAGCCTGCTGCGCATCGGCGAGTGGGTGGCCGATCACGGGATCGAGGCCGATGGGCCGTACCGGACTGCGCGAGACCTCCTGCTGCGCCGGCCGCCGCGGACCGGCCAGGCCCACGGGGAGAGCCTGGCGCGGACGCACGAGGACGTCTCGGCGGCCGCGGTCCGCCTGGCCCTCGCCGTCGACGAGAGCTACCTGCCCATCCAGGGGCCGCCGGGTTCCGGCAAAACGTACACCGGGGCCCGGATGATCCTGGCGCTCGTCGCATCGGGCCGGACGGTGGGCGTCGTGGCCAACAGTCACAAGGTCATCGGCAACCTCCTCGACATGGTTGCGGAGCAGGCGGCGAAGGTGAACGCGACGGTCCGGATCGGGCAGCGGACCGAGCAGAACGGCGAATGGACGTGCCGGGCCGCGGTCCCGTACCGGACGCACCAACAGGCGCTCGCGGCCCTGCGCGCCGGTGACGTCGACGTGGTCGGAGGGACGGCCTGGACGTGGTCGCGCGAGGAGTTCGCCGGGTCGGTCGACGTGCTCGTCGTGGACGAGGCCGGCCAGATGGCGCTGGCCAACGCGGTCGCCGTCTCGCCGGCCGCGGGCAGCCTCATCCTGCTGGGCGATCCACAGCAGCTTGACCAGCCGCTCAAGGGCGCGCACCCGCCGGGCGCCGAGCGCTCGGCGCTCGCCCACCTGCTGGCGGGCGCGGCCACGATGCCGCCCGGGCACGGCCTCTTCCTCGACCGCACCTGGCGGCTCCACCCGGATGTCTGCCGGTTCACGTCCGAGGTCTTCTACGAGGGAAGGCTGGAGCCGCAGGCCGGCAATGAACGGCAGGAGCTCGCCGGCTGCCCGCCGCTCAGCGGGACCGGGATGCGATACCTGCCCGTGGAGCACGCCGGCAACCAGAACAACTCCCCGGAGGAGGCGGACCGGATCGCGGCGCTCGTGTCCGCGCTCCTCGCGAGCGGTGCCTCGTGGACGGGGCGCGACGCCGCTGCCCGCCCCGTGACGCTCGACGACGTCCTGATCGTCGCCGCGTACAACGCCCAGGTGGGCCAGATCCGGCGCCGACTGCCGCGGGCGCGCGTGGGGACGGTCGACAAGTTCCAGGGGCAGGAAGCGCCCATCTCGATCTACTCGATGGCCAGCTCCACCCCGGCCGACGCTCCGCGCGGGATGGAGTTCCTCTACAGCCTCAATCGCCTGAACGTCGCGACGTCGCGAGCGCGCGGCCTGAGCCTGCTGGTGGCCAGCCCGGCGCTGGTCCGCGTGCGGTGCCGGACGCCGCGCCAGATGCGACTCGCGAACGCCCTCTGCCGCCTGCTGGAGGTCGCGGGCGACTGATCCGCCGGGCCGCGCCCGCGAGCCCTACGCCGCGGCGATGACCCCGATCGAGACCCGGAAGCCGGCGCGGCGCTGGAGGGCCGGCATCAGCGTCCCCTGGCCGACCGGCGTGTCGCCGGGGAACCAGCGCGCCCACTCCTCGTTGAAGGCGTCGAACTCGGCGGGGTCGCGCAGCGACCAGTTGGCCCAGACGACCTTCTCGAGCGAGCTTCCCTCCTCCTCGAGCCTCGCCTTCACGTTGCGCAGGCACTGGGTTGTCTGCGCCTTGATGGAGTCGCCGACGACGCGGCCGGTCTCGGGGTCGATGGGTCCCATCGACGACAGGAACACGATGCCACCGGCGGTGAGGGCGCGGCCGTAGCCCACGGAGGGCCGGGACGCGTCCAGCGCCTGGTTCCCTTCCTCGGTCACGACCCTGCCCTTGCCATGGCGGGCCTGGACGGGCTTCGTCGGGTCGGGGGCGGGGATCCCGAACTCGCCCGGCGGCAGCTCGATCCCGCTCTCCTTGAACTTGCCCATGAACGTTGGCCGGATCCCGGTCGGCTTGAGGGTTCCCTCGACCTTTCCGTCCCGCATCCCGGTCTGCTCGAAGGCGAAGATGTCCTGGGTCAGGATCTCGTCGTCCTCGATGCCGTAGACCTCGGTGATGTTGACGACCTTGCGCGAGCCGTCCTTGAGGCGGGCGGTGTGGACGATCAGGTCGACCGCGGAGGCGATCTGCTCCCGGATCGAGCGGAGCGGCAGCTCGTAGCCGCTCATGAGCACCATCGTCTCGAGGCGCCGGAGCATGTCCTGCGGGGTGTTCGCGTGCCCGGTGGAGAGCGATCCCTCCTGGCCGACGGTCATCGCCTGGACCATGTCGAGCGCCTCGCCGCCGCGGCACTCACCCACGATGATCCGGTCGGGTCGCATGTGGAGCGCGTTGCGCAGCAGGTCGCGGATCGTGATCTCGCCCTGGCCCTCCAGGTTCGGGGGCCGTGATTCGAGCGTCACGACGTGCACCTGGCGGAGCTGCAGCTCGGCGGCATCCTCGATCGTGATGATCCGCTCGTCCTCGGGGATGAACGACGACATGACGTTCAGGGTCGTGGTCTTGCCCGAGCCGGTGCCGCCCGACACGAAGACGTTGAGCTTCGCCTCCACGCAGGCCTTGAGGAAGTCGAACATCTCGGCGGTCGCGGTGCCGAAGCGGACCAGGTCCTCGACCGTGAACGGACGGGCGGCGAACTTGCGGACCGTGATCACCGGCCCTACCAGCGAGAGCGGCTCGATGACCGCGTTGACCCGCGACCCGTCGGGCAGGCGCGCGTCGACCCGCGGGCTGGTCAGGTCGATCCGGCGGCCGATCGGGGTGATGATCCGGTCGATGATCCGGAGCACGTGCTCGTCGTTCAGGAACCCGGCTTCGACACGCTCGATCTTGCCGTGCCGCTCGACGTAGATGTGGTCGGGGCCGTTGACCATGACCTCGGTGATGGACTCGTCGTGCAGCAGCGGTTCCAGCGGCCCGAAGCCCCCGACGTCCGCGATGACTTCCTCGATGAGCTGGAGCCGTTCGTCTCGCGTGACCGCGAACGAGGCGGCGCTGATCGTCCGATCGACGATCGCCACCACCTTGGCCCGGACGTCGAAGGCGCCGTCAGCGTCGAAGAGCGACTTTGACGCGCCGATCACGTCGTCGCGGAGGCGAAGCCGGATCTCGTGGAGCCGATCCGCGCGCGTTGCTCCATGGGTCGGCAACAGGCGCGCCGGCGCCGGCGCCGGGTCCAACGGCGCGGGCGCGACGTCCGCCGGAGCCCGGGCAGGGACCAGCCCGCCGGCACTCGGCGCGTCGGCCTCCTGGTGCGACCGCTCAATTCGCTGGAGCAGAGACATGACGTACGCGTTCCCCCGGGCTTGGGAACCCGCCTCCGGAAGGACCGCTGGCCCCAGCCAGGTCAGGTCTCGACCGAAGAGCTGTGGGGCTGTCAACTTCGAGAACGCCATGTCCTCGAGGCTCTGACGCCCTCGTTGACCGTGCTTCCAACGAGCCGGGGGCGCCCCGTTGACGCCCGGTCGGCTACGCGACTAGGTAAGCAGTGCGGCGACGATGGAGCCAGCCCCCCAATGGGACCAGTGGTCGCGGCCGATAGTGTGTGCGACGTCACGGCTCGACCCGAGGCGCTGGGCGATTCTGCGATCAGCCCTTCGGGGCACCGTAGACGGCGCCCATGGCCCCCGCCGTTGCCGCGATGCGCTCCCGCAGCTCAGGCGGCGCAAGGACTTCGAGGCGAACGCCCAGGCGGAGCAGGTCATCGTGGGCGGTCGCGATCGAGCTGGTCCGGAAGAAAGCACGCACCCACGTCGCATCGTCCGACCCATCCTCGGGCGCGAGCAGGGTGACGTCCGATCCGGTCGCGTACTCGAGATCGTCGACCGCATCCGCGCGCACACGAACGAGCACCTCGAGCCGCCGCGCGCTTGCCTCGAATGCGGTCGCGGTCGCCTCCCAGTGCGCGGCCAGGTCGAACCCCTCCGGGCGCTCGAACCGCTCGGGCAGGCAGGTCGCCTCGAGAATGCGCGACACGCGATACGTTCGCAGCAGGTGATCGCGGCGCGCGACCAGGTACCAGGTGTCGGACTTCAGCACCAGCCCCAGCGGCTCCACGCGGCGCTCCACCGGCCCGTCCGGACCCTCGTAGGTCATCGCCAGGGGGCGCGACTCCCACACCCCCTCCGCCACCCTGGCGAGCGCGGGCAGGCTTTCGTCGCGGTGGAACCAGCGTGGGGCCACGAACAGGAAGCGCTCGCGCAGGCGCGAGGCCCGACCGCGCAGCTCGGGGGGCAGGGCGGCGAGCACCTTGAGCTGTGCCGCCGCCAGCACGGTCCCGAGCCCAAGCTGGGCAGCCGGGCCTTCCAGCCCGGAGAGGAAGAGGGCCTCCGCCTCGTCCTGGTTGAGGCCGGTGAGCCGGGTCCGGTAGCCATCGACGAGCTGGTACCCGCCCGCCGGTCCCCGCTCCGCGTACACCGGCACGCCCGCCGCCGTCAGGCCGTCGAGATCGCGGTACACGGTCCGCAGCGACACCTCGAGCTCCTCGGCGATCTCGCGCGCCGTCATCCGACCCCGCGTCTGGAGGAGCAGGAGGACGGAGATCAGGCGGCTGGCATGCATGGGTTGCAGGATAGCGAGCCATTCCTGCCGTGATGTGTCAGGTATGTCCGGTAGTCTCGTGCATGTCACTGGTCGGTGGGCGGAGAGGAACGGACCCTCCCGCCGAGGAAATCGTGGGGGGCAAGTGTCGTGATGAATCCCGATCTGCTGCTGATGGTGATCCGCCAGGACCACGAGCGGCTGGAGCGCGACGCGGCGCGCGGAAGGCTGGCGGCCTCGCTCAACGGGCCCGGTCGAGCGTGGTTGCCGCGACGCGTCCTCGGTCGTCTGCTGGTGGGTGTCGGGCAATGGCTCCTGGCGTCGCTCCCGCGCGACACCGACCCACCCTCATGGGGTGGACGCGGAGTCGCCCGCGCCGGCACCCGGGTCCGGCCGGGCGATGCTGGCTCCGTGATCGACTCGGTCCCGCCCGAGGCACGGACGCTGACGTCCCCCGGACGCCCGGTGCGCGTTCCCTCCCGAGAGCGGAGCGGAGCGCCCGGTGCGGATCGCAACCCATGCTCTTGGTGATCCTTGTCATCATGGTGATCACTGTCGAGCGGACAGTGAACGGCGTGGGCTGACGGCCTGGCGCAACTCCAGAGCACCGACCGCAAGAGGTGGAGGTTCCGCACGCGAGGCCCGGGATCTGCCCGGCCGCCGACGGACTGCAGCGCCTTCGGGGCGTCGATGACCGACCTGCGCGAGGCGACCGACGTCGATCGCGCCCCGACGGGCCACCAACCAGCACCCTGGTCGTTCAGGGCGCCTGGATGGTGATCGAGACGTGGGTGCCGAGGATGCTGATGAACGATAATCCGCCGGCGTCATTGCCACCGAAAAGGATCGAGGCGATCTCCTCCCCGTTGGACACTTCCTCCTGCTCGTGGCTGATCGTGTAGCCCTGCGCCGGAAGGACGCTGAGGAAGAACGGATACGTCGCCATCTGGTCGCCAGTCATCGTGCCATCGCAGGTGATCGTGCCCTCGGAATCCGTCGTCGTCTTGCCGGTGCAGTCGAGGCCCTGGGGGAGCGGGAAGGAGGCGCCCAGGGTGCCGCCGATGGGCGGGATGCTGACCGCGGCGGTGGGTGCGGCCGAGCCCGCATCCGACGCGGCAATCGGCGGGGCCGTGAGCGTCGGCGAGGTGGGGCCGCTGCCGTAGATCTTGTTGCACAGCGTGCCGTACGCCTGCGCGATCTGGGTGGCCGCCGCGTCGGGGATGGCAGCCGGCGGGTAGTCCATCTTGCCGGCGAGGTGGGCGTAGCCCACGGTCGTGACCTTGCAGGTGACGTCGCCCTTGTTCGAGACGAAGTCCGGGTCACCCGGGTAGTGCTCGGCCTGGTCCCCGACGTCGCTGAACATCGTCTTGGGTCCGGGCTCAGATGCGATCGTCCAGGCGTCGAGGGCGTCCTGTCCGGTCATAACCCAGACGTCGAGCGATGTGTTGACCCCGCCGGGGCTGTCGTTCGCGGCCCATTCACAGGTGCCAGGAACGGGTTGCGGCAGCTGCGTCACGATCGGGACGCTGAAGAATGGCTGGACGTCGGCCTTCGTCAGCAGTGCGCATGGATCGAGCGGCCCGGACGACGCTCCGGCCGCGGTGAGCGGCGCGCCGGGCGATGCGGTGTCGACGACCCCCGGACCCTGGCTGCCGTCTGGCACATTGCCTGGGCCCGTGCCACTCGCCGATGTGGAGCAGGCAGCCGCCAGGAGGGGCACGGCGACGATGGCCCCCAGGAGGGCCCACCACGACGTCCGGGTCGGAGTCCTGAACATCACGTTCCTCGCTTTCGGTCCAAGGTCGGCGTCGAGCCCAGCGGCGCGATCGCTGGCTCGCAGTCGACCACATGCCGATCGCAGGACGATCGCAGAATGCCGACCAAAGTCGGGCGCCGCCGACCAGGACTGGGTCATCGCCGGGACGGTCAAGGCGCCGCAGCGAACATCACGGGCCAAGCGCCTGTCGCGCTCTCGGCTTGTGGCCAGTGCGTCCGGCGCCAGGCGACCCCACCCGCGGGCAGGGCTGATCATCGATCGATCAGAGGCGACCGACGGCAGTCGTGGCCACCTTGACCTCTGCCGCCTGGATCTGATCAGGAGTGGTGTTACCGCTCTGATCCTCGATCTGGATGCCGATCGTGCTGTTGCTCTGCCAGATGACGAGCGTGTCTGCGTCGGCGCTGAAGTAGGCATCGGTGCCGACCCCGGCGACCGGCACCCACTGATCTCTGTCCTTTTTGCCGCGGTCCGCGTCGAGCTAACTCGGTCCTGAGGGCGGCCGACGCTACGCGGACCTCGCGCGGCGCCCACCCGGCATGGTCGTCCGACTCCCGACGAGCGACGCTCGAGCCTGGGGTCGGCGGGCGAGCCTCTCCACGTTGGATCCTGATGACGGTGATTGATCGCGCGGAGCGGACTGTGCCGTAGCCGCACCCGCTTCTCGCGTGTGTCCCCCTGGCACGTCTACTCGAGCGCCCACTCGCTGATGAAGCCGAGCGGCGACCTCGAGGTGAGCTTGGACTCCGACTGCCGGGGAACGATTGTCGGCACGAGCGCGTTGCCGTCGTCCCCTGCGCCATCGGCGCAGGCGGTGCAGCGCCAGCCAGGCAGGTCGGCCGTCCAGATGACGAACGGAACCTGCTCGCCGCAGCCGCCGCAAACCGAAGCCCGCGCTTCCTGCGCCGGTTGGAACCAGAGGGCCAGTTCGTATTGCTGCTGCCGACCAAGCTCACGACTGGGACGGCGTTCTTCCGAGACGGTGCAGCGCGCGGCGGCGCGGAGTGTGCTGTGCATGGGGGAGGCTTCTCTCTGACTGGTGGGCCGCATCGCGGCCTGTCGCCGGGTAATGGCTTCACCGACCACGGCAACGGACCAGGCTGCGAGCATGCGAGAGTTCCACGACGGTGCCTCCAGGCACCCACCACGGTACGCCTGCAAGGGACTGCGTGCCGTGCGATCTGCGGCTATTTCGAACGGATGGACCAATAGTCGGCCCCCCGGGGCCTCCCGGGGTCCCGAGCTGCCCACGGGCCGCGTGGGCTCCCGACGCCGGGACGGCCCCGGTGGGCGTCCCATCACAGGACATGAAGAACGGCCGGTGTTGCCACCGGCCGTTCGCTCTGCGGGAGCGCGCCACGCTGCGATCAGCGCGACGATCGTGACCTCACGGCTGGTACGCGACGATCAGGGGCGTGACCGTGAGGTCGTCGGGGATGGGAACGCCGCGGGCCGCCAGGTCTTCGGCCATTCGGGGGTCCGACATGAACCGGTGCTGGTCTTCGGCGCTGTCCCAGACCTCGACCATCGCAATGGTGCCGTCGACCGCGTGGGCCGTGTGCACGATCAGGCCGGGGGGCTGCGGGACGCCCGGCGCCGTCATCATCGCGTGCATGGCTTCGTAGGTGGCGACATCGGTCTTCATGCTGAACGTGACGAGCACGGCCATTCGAATGGACCCCCCTATGGTCGGCGCCAGCAGAAGCGCGGCGCGTTGCGGCAGTGTAGCGAGCAGACGTCTGCTGCATCCGGGATCGCCCCGGACGTCATTCCGGCGGCGCGAAGTAGCAGCCGGAGGCGATGCCGGCGAAGTCAAGGTGCTGGTACGAGAAGAGGCTCCGACCGAACACGGTGGCGATCTCCGCGTCCATCTGGAGATAGCGGCCGGCGCCGGAGGAGTAGAGCCCCCGGTAGTTGTCCGTCTCGATGAGGCGATGCACTCGTTCGCCGGTCGAGGCGTCGATCATGTAGCCGATCTTGTCGTCGAACAGGTAGACCACGCCATCGCGTATCGTCGCGACGACCGCCCCGCTGGCGATGCCGATGCGCTCAACAACCTGGCCCGTGCGCGTGTCGACGATGTAAGCCGTCAGCGAGGGGGTTTGGCCGGGATCAGTCACGACGATGACGTTCGCGTCGGCTCCGGATGCGAGAAGGGTCCCGACCCCGGCGCCCGGCACGGTCACGTTGCGGTCGGCCGGCATCCGTGGAGCGGCCGCGGAGCAGGATGCGGGGATCGCGGTGCTCGCGTATGGCGACACGAGCGCCAGGACCGCGAGTGCGACGATTGGGGCCACCAGGACAACGAGCGCGGCCGCTCCGAACAGCGCCGCCCTGCGGACCAGACGCCCGGGCCTGCTCATGGCCATGGTCGACTACCTTCGGCGCGGCGATACGGCGGGACAGCCCCTCACAGCCCGGCGAACAGGTCCGGGTAGACGGCGAGCCCGCTCGGGACCGGGTCTGCTCCGGGCAGCGCGAGCGCCTGAAAGGCGGGGCCCGCCTCGTCGTACGGCCCGTGAATTCCGATCGGATGAGCCGCCGTGAACCCGAACCGGCCGTAGTAGCGCGGGTCACCGAGCACCAGGATCAGGTGCTCGCGACGGTGCAGCGCCCGTTCGATGCCCGCCCGCACGAGAGCAGAACCGGCACCTTTCCGCTGCCACTCGGGCGCCACCGCGACGGGCGCGAGGGCGAGGGCCGGACGTCCGCCTACCCTGATCCGACTCAGAGCCGAGAAGCCGACGATGGGGCCACGAGGCTCGTCCGACGGCTGGGCCAGGAGCGCGAGCCCGGGAAGCCAGCCATCCGAGACGCGCAGGCGCTCGACCAGCTGCGCCTCATCCTCCCGCCCGAACGCGCTCGTCACGATGCCAAGCACCTCCGGGAAGTCCGACACGAACGCCTGCCGAACCAGCCAACCCATCCGTTGGAGGGTAGCAGGGGCTGGTGACAGCCGACCTCCGGCACGACGTCGACCGGCCGGATTCTGAGGCGGATGGCTGCGCGTAGACTGGCCCGCGTGAAGCGTGGCGGGTTCACCCCCGTTCCTCTCATCGTCATCGGGATCGTCGTGCTCGCGGCGTCCCTGGCCGTCGTCGGGTATGGGGTCCCCGTGGGCGTAGGGCTCCTCGTCGGACTGGTCCTGGGTTTCGGCGTCGGGGTGATCGGGGTCCTCTGGCTGGGCGCCGGTCCCGGCCGCACGGTCGGGTTGGGCAGCTTCACCTTCCTCAAGGCCGACAGCCGGACATCGGGTCCGTCGGGCCCGCCCCAGTTCCCCGACTGGTTTGGGGATGGCGCTCGGGCGGCCGCCGTCGAGATGACCGCCCTGCGCCGGATCATCGCCGTCGGCCAGACGACGGAGGTCGAGGCCATCCGCATCGAGGTGACCGCGCTGGAACTGCGAGAAGGGGGCGGCGTCGCGCTCGCCGTTGCGCACACCGAGCCCCCCGATGCCCGCCCGCTCGGTCCGTTCGCCCGCATCAGCGTCCGTGACGACGTCGGAACGGCCTACGCCGCAGGCTCGGACGGGAGCGGGGGCTCCCAGTTCGCAACCCGCCTGACGATCCGCTTCGCGCCAGCCCCGCCCGAGGCGGCGGGCGAACTCACGATCCGCATCGAGGAGTTCGTCAACCCGTTCCCGGGTCCGGCTCGACAGCAGGTCGTCGGACCGTGGGTGTTCGTGGTCCCATTGGGGCCCGCCCCGACAGCGCTCCGGCCGTCCGACCCGGGCGGACGGGTTTAGGGCAGAGGGCCGTCGCTCGTCGTTGCGGGCCGCATCCTGCACCAGACGGGCCGTCGGACCGGGGGTGCCGGTCGTGCCGCGGTTGAGCCCTACGGCGCGGACACGCCTCGTGCGGACCGGCGCTTCGCGATGATCGCGACAAGGACCACGACGAACGTGACTGCGGCCAGGAGAAGCCCCGCCAGGTTCGCGGGGTCGAGCGACGGGTTGTAGAGGCCAGTGCCCGAGTAGTTGATCCCGAGGACGCTGGAGCACGCCGTCGTCGATGGGCCTCCGACGGTCCCGGTCGCCGTGCAGTAGAGCGGGGCGACTGCCCAGTAGCCGACGTTGTAGGCGACGACGGCCAACAGCGGAGGCCAGAAGAGCGCCGGACGCCGACGTACGGGGCCGAGGACGAGCATGGCGAGCCCGACGAGGAAGAAGGGCCGCCCGATGCTGAGCGCCCCGAGGAACCCGAAGGCGATGAGGCCGAGGCTCGCGATCCAGTAGCCCATGATCGGTTGGCCTCCACTCCAGTCCGCAACCTCCGCCGCACGGCCATCATCGCGCGCCCCGCGCTACGGGCCGCTGATCTTCACCGCGTACCCCCGCTCGATCATCTTCTGACCGGCGGCATCCAGCCCATCCCCGGCCCAGGCAAGCCATCCGCCCGGCGTGAGCCAGACGTGCATGACGTCGATGGCGGTCGGGATCGCGGTGGTCTGCCCGGACCCGATGTCCCAGACGGTCAGGGGCGGGGGCTGGTCGGTGTCGGGCGCGACCTGCCCCCAGACGATGTGGAACGCGTCGGCCGCCAGCGCCATCCAGCCGCGATGCAGGCCGGTGTCGATCCGGGTCGGGTCAGACCCGAGGTTGAACGACCATACCGTCGATACCCCTTGATCGTCGGGGGCAACCCACGTCAGCCTGTCGATCCCGTTCGCGTCGCCGGAGAGCACGGCGCTGTCGACTCCGACGGTCACCTCGCCGCCCTCTGGATGGCCGGGGGATGAGAGCATGAGCCGCGCCGATCCGGTCGCGTGCTGCTCGAGGTAGGCGACGAGAGGCCCGGACCCGCTCGTCCCGGCGAGCGTCGTCACCCCGGCTACGGCCCCTGCGGTCTCGATCTGTCGGACGACCGATCCGGTGGGCAGGGAGCGGAGGACGACACGCTCCCGCAGCGGCTGCGACGCCGTGGCGTCCTCACGGTCGTAGGCCACGAGGTTCGCCGAGACGCCGAGCAGCGGAGCCGTCGGACCGGGGCAGACCTCGGTGCCGGGGTATGGCGTCGTGCGGCGGTTGATGCCTGAGTCCACGTTCGCGCGCGTGCCGGTTGTCAGGTTCACGGCGACGATCCGCCAGTTCAGCGGCTCCGTGGAGTTCGTCATGCACGGCGTCTCCTGCGTCCCGGCGGGGCCTGCCTTCCAGCCCTCGACGTACACGAGCCACCCATCTGAGGCTGCGAGTCCGTCGATGCGGTGCTCGACCGCAAGCGAGACGACGGTGCGCGTCGCACCGCTCGCCCAGTCGCCCGCGATGACCGACCGTCCGTCTGCGCTCGGGTAGTAGAAGTGGCCGTCGTCGGCCGTCAGCGGCGTCGCGAACAACATGACGTTGAGGCTGTCGGGGAAGGCGTAGGTCGACGCAGGCACGGTGGCAGGCGAGCCGCTCGGCAGCGGTGGGGTGGCGGACGGTGACGGCGGCGTTCCGTTCAGCGTGGCGGTCGGGGCGGTGGCGCTCGCAGTGGCGGAGGGAGCCGGGGTGGCAGGCTGGCTCCCACACGCGGCAATCAAGGCCCCCGCGAGCGCCAGAGCCCCCAGGAAACGGCGCATCTCCCCTCCGAGATCGGCGGTCACCCAGCGTTTGCGGACCAGGTGAACCCGTCCGGCCGAGGGTATGCCGCCGGACCCGGGACACAAGAGCCGGTTGTACCGCTCCGTGAGGCGAGTCCGCGCCGCGAGGCAGGCGACCCCGAGCCGTTCTCGTCTTCAGCCTGAGCACCCCGCCCCGCGGCTGTGCTCAACTCGCCGTCGGACCCTTGACCACGCCTTCCTGCGGGATGAGAGTTGGCTGGTCGAGCAGTGAGGTGTCTGGCATGTGGCTCACGCACTGGATCGTTGGGGTCGCGATCGGCGCGGTCGGAGGCGGTTCGGCGCTCATCGTGCCAAGTGGGCGCTTGGCGCCTGACCCTGCGCGAGGGTCATCGGTGCCCAGCCAGCGACGGCCACGCGGACCCCGAGTTCGTTGATCACGTTCGTCGCGTCCTTGCATCGACGAGGGGGCTGGAGCTGAGCGGGATCTCGCCCATCACGGGTGTCCGAGTGGTGACCCTCGGCATCATCTGGATCGCCGTTGTCTCCCTCGCTGCGCCGCCCCTCGGTCTCTACTACGAAACCCTCGCCGCGTGGTACAGCGTGCCGCTGCTCGGCCTGACCTACGCCTACTGCGTCGCTCACCGACGACGCGCCACGGCGCTCCTCGCAGTCGTCGCCACGGCTGTCGCAGTCCTCGTCATCGGATTCGCCATCGTGATCCCAAAGGCCACAACTGCGGTTGGGGTGGTCCCGGTCACTGGCTTGGGAGGCGCTCGGACCATCGGCGCGAACGACGCCCAACGGGCCGGGGTCGATCTCGGACCGCTGCCTGCCGATGCGCCGCCTCCCGCGGTCTCTTCGTGGTCGTGACGGGGAGATCGACCCTCACTTCCGGAGCGCAGCTGCCCGTCGCTCGCACTCCGCGGCAAGGGCACGGAGACGACGGATGGCGTCCACTTCGGCCGCGACGGCATTCCCACCGGAGCCCGTCGTCGATGCGGTCACGGTCGCCGCGATGCTTGCGATCTCGGCCCGGGCGCGGCTCGCGAAATCCACGTCATCCCACGCATCGTCGAGCGTCCGGGACGGAGCGTAACTGGTGATCCGCCGCGAGAGCACCGCGGCGTCCACGTCATCGTGCTCTTTCTCCGGTCGCATGGAATGCCACGCGATCACCTGACTGGCAGCGTCGACCATATCTGCCGCGGCGAGGCGTGCCCGCTCCTCGGCAGCATCGAAATCCTGAGTCATCGGCTCGCCCTCCCGCCTGCTCCGACCTATCCGAATCACACCGGCTGCGTCGATGTTCGGAGGTGAGACGCTGCCGGTCAAGGACGGAGCGGTCTGTCGGACGCGCCGCGGCCAGAGGTGGCCCCGCTACCCAACTGCCTGCCACCGGCGCATTCCGCGCGCGGTGCCTCTGAGGCGGAATCTCGGCGCCGCTTGGCGATGGACTACTCCCGTGGACCTTCGTGGGTTCGCAGGAATCGGACTCGACCCCGCGTCGCTTGCAGGACGCTTCGAATCAGTGCACCGCTCACCGCGATCCCGACAGCCACCGAGCCGGTGCCGCGGATCAGCTCGACGGCGAGGTACGCGTTGAGCGCCGCAGCCACGAGCAGCCCGAGCAGGATGCTGATCAGGACGCCAAGGACAGCACCAACGACCACGAACGCCAGACCGGGGCCACCGGCCTCCCTCGATGCGTCCATGCCGATCTCGGTCGCTCAGCGATGCTTGGCGCGGACGTTCGGGTGATGCGGCAGGAGGTTGTGTGTGCCGCATGCGGGGCAGGTCACCCGGCTCAGCCGCGACCCGATGATCATGTCGAGAACGATGCGCCGGAACCTGGTCCGGCAGAAGCCGCACGTCACCTCCCAGCGTGCGACCACGTACAGGACGTTGGGCGGGAACAGGCCGAGGCGGACCGGGTTGATCGCCTCGACTTCCAACGCCATGCTCGTCTCCTCGGCGTGGTCCCGTCAGCCGGGCTCCTCGTCGCTCCTGGCGTCCGTCCGCCAGCCGAGGTGCTTGCGCAGCCAGCCGACCGAGGCGAGGTGGTATGTCGCCGACTCGTCGTAGGCCGGGAGCCTGTCGATCTCCATCCGCGTCAGGACCGTTCGCACCTCGACGAGCGTCATGCTCGCGATGTCGTCGGCGTCGACCATCACGTCCTGGCGCTGGCCGGTGAGGGCGACACGCAGGCCGTGGAAGATGTCCTCGGCATCGGACCCGAGCACTTCGCGGACCGCGCCGATCCGGATGCCGTCGGCTGCGGTCACAGGGGTGCCGTAGATGATGGAACGCCACGAGATTGGCTGTGCCTCAGGCACGGTGGCCTCCTCACGAGGTTCAGGTACGCGACAGCCAGATGGTAGTCCCCTATGGCTCCCCGGACAGCGGCCGCGACGACTGCGACCGCCGCCCATGCCCTTCCCGTCAGGCAGATAATCCGGCCATACGCGGGAAGCCACGACACGCGGTCCAGGCCGACGGCCGCCCGAGACTGCATCGAGTCCGAGCGAGACCGGCCGCGTGCATGCGTCGAGAGAGCACTGATGCCGATGGAGCCCGGACCGACGCCGGTCGCCGTCCCGACCCGGGGACCATCGACGCGCACGGTGCTCATCGCGCTCGCCGCGGGCCTCGCCCTGATCGTCGGCGCCGGGATTATGGGCGGGGACATGGGTTCGTCCTCGCCCGAGGGGTCGCACCCGCGGGCAGCCGTCCTGAGCGCCCCGCCGCCGCCGACGCCGGTCCAGTCGGTCGCCCCCTCCGCCCCGCCGGTTCCTTCCGCGACGCCGAGCGCCACCTGGACTCCCGTGCTCCTGCATGTAACGGGCCAGACTGTCGTGCACGGCATCTGGTGTGCGGGTGGCTGGTGCCGCTACGACGGCTACATCGGGACGAGCGAAGAACGGCTGCCGGGGTGCTACCTCATGCAGACGGCCGGGGGAAACGAGACCGGGACCTGGGGCACGATGGCGATGGCCAGCACGTGCGTGGAGGGTCTCAGCGCCGGCATGTTCGAGGCCACCGTGTCCTGGCTGGGAGAGTGGTTCACTGCGGGGCCCCGCCCCGTGGCGTCGGGAGATGCTGGCCCCTCCGCGCTCTGGCCGGTGGACACGATCTGGCTCAACGGCGTCGGTGAACACCAGGGGCTCAGCGCCGTCCTGCGGATCGGTGACACCGGGCAGGTCGACGGTTGGCTGTTCCCGACGCCGGTCCAGTCGGTCGCCCCCTCCGCGCGGCCAATTCCTTCCGCGAGTCCGCGCACTGCGGGGACTCCCGAACTCGTGCGCGTGGCGGGCGTGGCCACCCGGGAAAGCTACGAGTGTCCGCTCACCGGGTGCAGCTTCTACGGTGCCTTCAAGACGGGCGACCCACGACTGCCAGGGTGTTACGTCCTGCAGTTGGCCGGTGGGACCGGGAACGGGACGTGGGGCGTGGTCGCGTTGGCCAGACAATGCCGCTCAGGCTTTGACCCGGGCCCGTTCGAGGCCACGGTGACCTGGCAGGGCGAATGGTTCACCACCGGGCCCCGCCCCTGGGCGTTGGACGACTCCGTGGCAGGCGAATCAACGCTCTGGCCGGTGGACATCATCTGGCTCCACGGCCTCGGTGAGCGCGAGGGACTCAGCGCCGTCATGCGAATCGGGGAGACCGGACAGATCGACGGGTGGCTGTTCGCGACGCCGCCGCGACCCTGACGCCTTTCTCCAGGTCATGTCCATCCACGTCGTGTGGTGGCGCGTCAGGTTCGCGCCTAGTCAGCCAGGGCAGTTCGGACCCGAGCGCACCCGCCGACCCACTGGTCCTGGCTCCGCAGCCGGACGTGGTGGGCCAGCCGCCGGTCCCCATCCCGCCGCCCAGCCCCGATCCGACGGCGAGCCCAGCCCCGACGGATTTGCCCGCCTGAGGCCGGCGCACGTCACCCGGATTGCCCGGTCGTCGATCGGTTACCCGAAGGCGACATCGCCGGAGCCGGCACCGAGCCGGGGGTCGCAGTCAGGACGATATTCCGCTCGTGTCACCCGCTTGAGCCCGTGCTTCTGAAGCACCGATCGTCCGGGTTGTGCCGCTCGCGATTGTCACCGACGATCAGATGACCGGGTCCGAGAGTGCGACCCTCCCTGAGTGAGAATGGCAGTGATGCGAGCGGTGAAGACACCTGCGCGGGTACGGGTCCTCCTGCTCCGGCTCCTGATCGCCGTCCTGGTGGGCCCCCTGTTGGGCCTCCTGGTGGGCCTCGGCACCGTCTGGGTCGTCGGCGGCGGCGCCCAGCCGCGGCGCACCACGGAGGTGTACGACCCGCCGGTCCTCGCCGGCCAGCATCTCTGGGAATACTGTTCAGGCGGGTTCTACGCTCGCCACGGAGACACGATCGTGCTCACCTCCTCCGGTCATTGCACCAGAGAAGGCACCGTGGCCTACGACCCGGACGCCACCACCGTGCGCGGCGTCTTTGGCCCGGCCGCCCGGGATGCCTCGTGCCCGTATCCCGGGCACACGTGCGCGGCGTCCGACATCAACTACATGGTGGTCGCGGTGGACCGCATTCCATGGGGGCACCTGAATGTCGTGAACCTGGGCACGGCCGGCTCCCAGATCATCCCGCCGGGCACCCGGCCGCTCGCCTGCGCTGACGTCGCGATCGGGGACCAGGTCGAGATCGACGGCCGCAACATCTACCGGAGCGGCGAGGTGCTCGAGAAGGGCGAGTACCTCCACCCGGAAGACGGCGCCTACTTCCCGTGCATGATCGCCGCGCGCATCCAAGTGGAGGCTGGGGATTCTGGCGGCGCGGTCCTCGTGCGAGGGATCCCGGCGGGGGTCACGAGTCGCAGCTTCGACGGATTGCTCGGGTTCACGCCGCTGGCCGAGGGGCTGGCCGAGCTGGGGCTGGATCTCTGCACCACGCCCGATTGCGGACTTGCGCCGCCGGCGGTCGAGTCGCCGGGCCATGTCAGGTGACTACAAGACCTGCCGCTTGCGCACGTGTCGAGTGTGGTCGCCAGTGCTGCCAGCGAACCACCGGGGGCCGGTGCTGCAGGGTCTGAAGCAGACGGCCGAGAAGCAGCCGTTCGCAGACCGATCGACGCCTCGGACGCGCCCCCAGGACACGATGCTCAGTCCCGCAACCAGACAGAGACGGTGGACGGCTCCAGCGTGGTCTCCACGACGGCCAGCAGGCTCGCCTGCAGGATCTTCAGGTCAACCTCGTCGCGCAGGCCAGCGGAGAAGGACTCGACGGCGACCTGGGCGTCGTAGCGGGATCGGTTGAAGCGCCGGTCGACCACGGCCTGCACCCGCCGCCGCAGGGGCTGGAACAGAGCCGCCACGAGAAGCGTGGAGCCCGCCACGGCGAGGGTGTTGCCACCCGTGAGTCCGGAGAGCAGCGCCTGCAGGGCCAGGATCGCTCCGCTGAACACGGCCAGCAGGGCCAGGGTCACGAGGCCGTAGCCGAGGGTGCGGCTGATGAGCCGGTCGATCTCGTAGAGGCGGTAGCGGAGGACTGCAATCCCGATCGCGACCGGGAGCAGGGCGAGCCCGATGAAGAGACACGGCCACGCCACATTGGAGATCACGACGAGGTCGCCACCTGGGGCTGAGCCCGCCAGGATGACGAGGACGAACGAGACGCCGATAAGCGCCCCGGCGGCGGCGAACCAGCGCAACTGTGCCCGCTCGACTCCGGATGCGCGTCGGTAACGCACGACCAGGGACACCGCCGCGAGCGGGAAGCAGACGACCGCGGCAAGGCTGGCAGCGGCACTCATGAGCGAGAGCACACCCGCCGCGGCGCCGGTCACCTCGAGCGGGTTGCGCATGCCCGCCGGTGCGCTGCCAGGGCTGAACGGGCTGAACGCCGCATTGATCAGGGCGAGGGTCATGGCCCCGATCGCGATGATCACGACTGGACGCCAACGTGGAGAGGGCAGCCGGCCGGTCGGGAAGAGCAGCGGCAACACGAGCCCGACGAACACGATTGGTGGGAGCCACGTCAGGTTCACCAGCCAGAACAACCAGACGGCACCGGGGAGGCCCGCGACCAGCGGGCCCGTTACCCCCATCGAGAACGCCAGCAGGACCCCGCTAGCCCAAAGCAGCCAGCCGATACGGTTGCCGGGCAGGCGCGTCACGAGGATCCCGCCGACGCTGGCCAGCAGGACCGCTGCGACCGATCCCAGGAGGCCTCCGACGATGGATGCAGCGTCGGAGGTGCTCGGCACTGCGGTCGCGACGCCCACGACGACCAGCCCGAGGGCGACGAGCCAGGCAGCCCAGACCGCCAGCGCCAGCCGGCGGCCGAGCCAGGCCTGTCTGGCGGCCGCGCGCGAGATGGCCTGCGTGGGGACGCGCAAGCGGACGGGACCTCCGTGGGAAGTCAACACACCGATCCTGGGCGCGTGGCGTTCCGGGACCGTTACGGGATCATCGTGCGGTCCGCTCGTCATGGGTGGTTGGCGGACCAGATGCCGCAAACGGAGATCTTGCGAGCCCCCGCGCCGTTACTCGGCTGGGCCTGGCCCCGTCCGGCCCCGGATCTCGCGCTCGTAGTCGGGGAAGTACCGCCCGATCACGGTGAGATCGAAGGACGGCCGGATCGACTCCTTCGGCTCGCGCTCCAGCAGGAAGCGAAAGCTCGCCCGCACGAGGTCCTCGGGATCGGGGGCGCCCGGGGCCAGGCGGGCAAGGTCAGACCGCGACACGCGCACCCGATGGCGCGTCATGCCGCCGTTCTGCACCGTCACTTCGCAGAGCCAGCCCTCGCTCGTGGGCTTGGTCGTGATGTCGATCCGGGGCATCGCTGGACCTAGGCAGGCCGACGTGAGTGCATCCGCCCACCTTGCCACGACCTGCCGCACCGAGCACTGCGAAACGGCCGCGTTGTGAGGGATGTTGGCTGGCGAGGAAGGACTCGAACCTTCAATCCCCTGATCCAGAGGCCGCCCTAGCCGACCGATACCGCGAGCCCAGACCCGACGGATTCGCCGGTGCCGACCGACGCAGCCCAGCCGGTCGACACGCTGAGCCCCAATCAGACGAACGCGCCGCCGCCCACCGGGGGCTGACGCCCGTCGAGAGATTCAGCGCAACCGATGCCTGTGGCGCCTACCGAACGGTGTACTTCAGGCTACTCGACCATGCGCTTGTCGCGCTTGTCGTCGTCGCGAGGGCACGGGCACGGACCGTCCACGAGCCTGCGTGGGCGAAGTTGACCCGCGTCGCGTACCGGCCAGACGCGTTGGCGCTCACCGTCCAGCCCAGGCTCAGGACCCATCGTGACCCGACGCGCTGGTAGATCTCGAACCGGACCTTCGGGTTGGTCACACCAGCGCCCGTCGGCCCGACCGTGGCCGTGAACGTCAGGACCTTCCCCCTGGAGAGCGTTCGGCCCGACGGCACGGACCCCGACAGCGAGAGCTTCTGGACCAGCGTCACCACCATGGGGGCACCGACCTCGACCGGAGCGCCCGCCGCCGGGACCAGGATGACGCGGTATCGCGAGGTCCTCGGCGGCACGGACGCAAGCGACGCGCGGCCGCTGGCATCCGTGGTCCCCGATGCGACGGTTGACCAGGTGATCCCACCGTCGGTGGATCGCTCAAGGATGACCTGCGCGACGGCTCCGCTCGGCAGGGCGCCCGTCACGGCGAAGGTCGCACGGTTGGGGTAGATCACGGAAGTGGGCCCGCCGACCGACAACGTTCCCTTGGCGCCGGCGGCACGGACGACGAAGGCAGCGGACACGCCGGTCATCGATCCTGCGGTCGCGGAGATGGTGTACGTGCCTGCTCGATCGATCGAGCACCCGTTGAACGCCGTGGCACCGGTCACTGCCGTCCGCGTCAGACCACCGGTACAGGTCAGGACTGCCCCGGCCGTGCCGGAGGCGAGGGCCAGGGTCACCGGAAGCGTCGACCCGGGGCCCGCCATGACCCGCCGGCCCTCGGCGTCGAGGATGGCGATGCGCGGTTGTCCAAGCAGCGCTGCTCCCACGGTCCCGGACGCAGGAGGCTCGACGAATGACGTGGTCGCCGGCGTCAGGTCGGGTGGCGGTCCGAGACTCAGAAGACCGGCCCCGAACGTGTCGTTCGGGATGGGCGACCCGAGCGGGGTCGCATGGCTTCGCAGCCAGGAAGCGAGGTCGGCCGGCGTGAGCACGGGATAGGCCTGCAGCACGAGGGCGGCCGCTCCGGACACGAAGGGTGTCGCCTCGCTCGTCCCGCAGAAGGTGTATGAGGAAGCGAATCGAACCGTCGTCGGGACGCAATCGGGAGCCACGATGTCCGGCTTCGTGCGCCCGTCCGTCGTCGGCCCCTGTGAGCTGTATGGCTCGATCGTCGTCGGGGCCGACGCCCTGACCGCCCCGACCGTCAGCTCACCCGGGCTGCGACTGTCACCTGGCGACGAGATCGTGCCGCTCAATTCGTGGTACTGGAGGGGGGCGTTTGCGAGGGACAGGATGACCAGCTGGAGGTGTGTCGCGGAGGCACCGGGGCGTTGCCAGACGCGCAGCTCATAGACGCCGGTCGCCGGGGCCGTGAAGCTCGAGAGTCGCGCCACCGGGAAACCGTTGGGTTCGGGAGTCGCCGACGTATCCGCGAGCGGGCTCACAGAGCCGGCCGCGAAGATCGAGACGCCGTAGTCCTGGGGGACCGCGGCCCACGACCGCCCCCAGCGCAGCCACACGCTGATCGTGTCGTTCGCGTTCAGGGAGATGCGGTTGGAGGTGTCCGTCCCGGAGAACTGGAGCCAATGGTCGGCGGTCGCGGCGCTCCAGCCACCCTCCCAGCCATCCTCGCTCGCATTGCCGGCCGCGTTGACCCAGAGCGCTCCGCCCGAGACGGCAGCGTCGATCACGCCGTACGTCGAGTCCGTATAGGGACTCGTCCCATCACCGGGTCCTTCGAAGCCGCCCCCCATCGACCGGTTGATGACGCGCACACCGTTGGATGTCATCCACGCGACGCTCCGGGCGAGATCCGCTGACGACGTTGGGTCGGCAAGGTAGAGGGATACGCCCGGCGCAACCCGCGTGAGCGCTTCGGCGACCGCCGTCCCGTGCGGTTGCCCGTTCGCACAGTCGGCGGGCGACGACGAGAAGACGCCGACGCTCGTGTAGCAGCGGACGGTGACCGAAGCGGGCAAGACCGTGCCGATCCGGTCCGCCAGCCCTTCGAACCCACCGTCGATGATTCCGACCTTGACACCTTCGCCCGTGAGGCCCTCGGTAGCCCATTCGGGGGCCCCCGGGACGATCGCGCCCAGGTTCGGATCCGGACTCGGCGTCCTGAACGGGAGGCTCTGGCTGAATCCGGCCGTCACCGGCGAGTCGGGCGGCCCCACGGTGGGCGCCCAGTCGACGCGACCCGACGAGGGGGACAGCGCTCGCCCCTGTGACGGCGAAGCGGCGCCCTGGCCGCTCGTAGCGACAAGGCCGATGACGAGCATCAACGTTGTGAGCGAGCGGCGCATAGAACTCCCCATCGGCTCGAACCCGAGATGCAGTGGGGACGCGACGTGTGGGCCGTTTCGAGAGTAGGCGCGAGGAGCGTGGCGACAATGGGCCGTTGGTACTCAATCGCGGCCTGTTGCCGGCGCGCGGTCGGAAGACCACTCCTCTCCTTGTCGCAATTCGGGTCTGTCAGGCCGCACTGATTTGACGCCGCCCATCCCTGGGCGCACGCTCCACCAGTGAGTGCGCCGACCAACGGGCGTGCTACCCGTCCGTGGAACTGTGCGCTCGGCAGAGCAGGGGCCAGTGCCATGGTGCGCCACGAGTGTTCCACTCTTCACCGACCGCGTCCGGCCCACCGCCTGCCTCCGGCCCTTCGGCCCCTGGCGGCCCTCTCCGTCTCCGCCGCGCTCGTGTTCGGCTGCGGGTCGCCCGGCCCGACGGCCGGGCCCGCCGTCAGCCCCGGAGCCGCCGCCACTGCCGGGCCCTCGGGCACCCCGCTGGTCGTGGGTGGAGCAGGACAATCCCCGACGCCGGCCGCCATGCCGCTGCCCGTCGATTTCGCGACCGGCGGGGACGAGGTCAACGGCTGGTGGTGGCTGCGCGACAGCGGCGGGGTCCAGCAGGCCTCCTGGGGTTTTCCCGCTCTTCCCCCGGGCGATCCGATCGGGCTCGAGTTCGCGATGCTCGCCGAGCCTGCCGCTGCGGCCGGCGGGGCCAGTCTCTGGCTGAGCTACGGCGCGATTGACCAGTCCGGCATCAACTTGGACAGCCCCGCTCCGACCCTCGTCGCGCTTGAAGATGCCTCGTCGTCAGGCGAGGCGAGCGCGGGCATGGCCACGGGCACCTACGCCATCGCCCGCAGCGGCCTCCCTGCCGGAGCCACCGGGCTGTGGGTTCGCGTCGCCCGGACCGGACCGGACGGATCGACCCTGCCCGGGTCCCTGGCCGTACAGGCATCGAGCGTGCGCCTTGCCGGGGCGCCGGGGGGAAATGCTGCTCCGGCGCCGACGGCCGCCGCGGCCCCGGCCAGCCCCGATTTCACCGTCGACGGCGATCAGATCAGCGGCTGGTGGTGGCTGCGCGACAGCGCCGGCCGCCAGCGGGCCGGCTGGTCCTTCTTCGGCCAGCCCATCGGCGACCCGCTGCGCATCGACCTGAACCTCCTGGCGACCGACACCTTCAATGGCGGACGGGACATCGACGCCCAGTTCTGGCTGACCTATCGGACCCTCGTCGAGGGCGGCGGCGGCGGGCCCTTGAGCACGCCGCTCCTGGTCACCCTCAAGAACAGCAGCACCCACGACGACCCGCTCGGCTACAACACCGACGGCTCGGTCTTCGTGCAGCGCGACGAGCTGGCCCCCAACGCCATCGGCCTCTGGGTCGGCATCACCCGGGCGGGCCCGGACGGGGCCGTTCTCTCGACCCACATCGCCGTGCGCTCGGACAGCGTGACGGTGAGCGGTCTCGGCGCCCCGGCCCAGAGCCCGGGACCGACGAGCGGACCGAACAGCACGCCGCCGCCGTCCAGCAACCCCTATGGACCCTTGACCATCACGAGCGATTGCCAGGAGTACAGGGACGCCCCGATGGTGGTGACCGGATCGGCTGCCCCGGATCTGCGCCTGGAGTTCTCGCCGACCGAGTCGTTTGCCACTGTCTATGCGAACGACGTCTTTGCGCTCTCGCCGCCGACCTACACGTATGAGAGCATGTACCACGTCCCCAACTTCCCCAACGGCATCTGGGTGCGCTGGGCGGCGGCGCCCGCGATCAAGGCGTATGCCACGAACAAGGGCTACTGTGCCGGCTGGACTCCGCAACCGACCCAGAGCCCCGAGCCGACCCCCGAGCCGACCCCCGAGCCGACCTGGGCCCCGCCCACGGGCCTGCCGACCGTGGTCTCGCTCGGCGACTCCTACATCTCCGGCGAGGCCGGCCGCTGGGCCGGCAACAGCTTCGACTGGCCCGGCTGGACTGACGTTACCGGACCCGGTGCCTACGATCAGCCGGCCGACGGCGTGCCGGTCATCGCCGGCTGCCACCGTTCGGCCGCCGCCGAGGTGCACTTCGACGAGGGCGGCTACGGCCACGTCCTCAGCGTCAACATCGCCTGCTCCGGGGCCACCACCCAGACGCGGTCCACCAGCGATGGCGACAAGCCCGGCGTCGACAACTGCCCCAACGACATCCATCGCACCGATCCGCTCAACCCCTGCCCGGCGGGCATCAAGGGCCAGGGCACCCTGCTGACCGAGGTCGCCACCGCGCACAACGTCACCCTGGTGGTGCTCTCCATCGGCGGCAACGACTTCGAGTTCGCCGACACCGTTTCCCAGTGCGGCCACGACTTCGTCGAGTCCTCCTACTGGTACGACAGCGACCACTGCTACGACGACCTGTCGGTGATGGCCCGCTTCAGCTGGGACGGTACCTACAACGTGCGCACAAAGCTGGTCAATTCCTACGAGGACATCGTCCTGGCCATGCGGGCGGCCGGGTACCCTGACGACCACTGGTCGCTGCTGATCCAGAACTACCCCTCGCCGCTGCCGCGCGGCAGCGACATCCGCTACAGCCAGATCGGCTTCGAGCGTTTCAACAACGGTTGCCCCTTCTGGAACGAGGACGCCAACTGGGCCAACGACACCGCCCTGCCGACCATCAGCGCCACCATCAACAGCGCCGTGGCCATGTTCTCCAGCCGCTACCCCGGCATCAACGTTCACATCATGGATGTCAGCCAGGCCCTGGTCGGCCACCGCCTCTGCGAGATCGGCGTCAGCCAGGTCGGCCCGACCGAGGACGTTCAAACCTGGACCAGCAACGGAGCATCGGCCGGCTCGGAGTGGGTGGCCCAGATCCGCGGCATCTTCTCGGAAGGCGGCCTGGTGCCATTGCCCGGCAGCGCCTACTACAAGAACGAGTCCTTCCACCCCAACTACTGGGGGCAGCTGGCCCTGCGCAACTGCCTGCGCCAGGCCTGGAACAACGGCAATGTCCGCGGCGGTACCTGCGAGTACCTGCAAGGCGGGCTCGGATCCTTCGGGGAGCCGCAGATGATCCTGAGACAGCCGTAAGGGGAGTCCATGAACTGCGCTCGATCCAGGCGACCATTCCGCTTCGTCCGTGGCCTGGTCGCATTCGGCCTCGTCGCGGCCCTGACGGCAGGATGCGGCTCAGGCTCGACCGGCTCGACCGGCTCGTCGACCAAGGCCCCGGCCGGCTCCCCCGACGGGAGCTCGCCATCGGTCGTTCCAGTCGACACGACAGGGCCGTCGAGCGCCCCTGCCGCGTCTGACCAGCCGATCGCCGGGGCCATCCCGCCCGGGCGTGAGATCACCGAGGGGGGCGGCGGACCGGTCCAGTACACGTTCCGTGAAGAGTGGCGTCGGACCCTGGCCGAAGCGCAGAAATGGCGCAGCGGTGCCTACCTGATCAACGCCGTCGGCAACCAGGTCAATGACGAGGGCGTGCCAAGCTGGTGGATGATGGTGTTCATCGACAGGGCCGCTGCCGATGCGGTGCTCCGAGTCGAGATCGATCCCTGGGGCAAGATCACCAGGACCGAAGAGGTCACCGGGGATGGCGTGACTTCCTTTGTCGACCAGTCCACCAAGCAAATCCCATACGCCATCATCGACAGCGACCAGGCGGTCACGGTGGGCAAGGCAGCGTTGGGTGAGCGCTACAACCTGCTCAAGACGAGGGATCCGGAGCTCGTCATCGGCACCAGCATCCTGACCGGCGGCGCCATTGACTGGACGTACATGCTCTTCTACACCTCGACCGCCGAGTATGTCTCCGCCCAGCTCGACGCTCTCACCGGCGAGGTGCTGCCGCCGCCCGCCTGAGCGGCGGGCGCGCCCGCCGCTTCTGACACCCGGAACACGCCGCTTTCCGGATATACCCCCGGAAGCGACGGCCCCGTTGTCCCGGCCGTGATGCTCGACGAGGTCGAACCGGGACGATGGTGCGGCGCATGGCGGACGAGCCCCCGAACCGAGTTGCTCCCGAGTGTGTGCGTACTTCCCCGGCGGGACGCCTGCCGTCTCACGCGCCGGAGGCGCGGACGGTCCACTTTGCAGCGACCACCTCGTTCCGCGCGGGCGACCTCACGGCCCGACGTCGAAGACCAGGGTCACGCCATTCCCGGTAATGGTCGCGGTGTGTCCGTCGAACGTGCCGGTGTACGTCCGCCCCCCGCCCTCGATGGCGAAGGCGCGGCCGTCGAAGGTGCCGCTGGCGTCGATGGCCTGATGGGCAGTGTCGGTGCAGTCGGCCCACAGGCCCACACCGGCGGCGGCGTAGGCAGCCCCGGTGCCGGTCGGATCCCCGCCGGACGGCGTGAAGGCCAGGGTGACCTCCGCCGGGCAGGTGTCCGGTCCGGAGCCGCCCCAGGGCACCTCGGCATGGATGGTGATGCGCACAGGCTCGCCGAGGGTCGGCGTGGGCGACGGAGCCGTCTCGCCCCGGATGACGGTGAAGCGCTCGTAGCCGGCCCAGTCCCAGCTGTTGCCGTTCGGGCGGAAGAGGACGACGCCCAGCGGGTTCTCGCCCATATCCAGGGGGACGATCGTGGCGGCGTTCAACAGGTGGGCGTTCCGGACCAGCATGAAATCCTGGCCGGCAGGGGGCGCCCCGGGGTAGAGAAGCATGATCTCCTCGCGCGTTGCGGGCACGGTCATGGTCGGAGAGAGCGCGCCGAGGTCCTCCGGCTCGCCGCTGGCGCTGAAACCCAGCAGGTGCGGCACCTCGTCCGTGAAGACGTCGGCGCCGATCGTGCCAGCGTCGAACTCGGCCCAGCGGGCGGCAAGCTCGTCGAGCGGCACCATCAACTCCAGCGCCACGAAGGCCACGCGGTTGTACGCCAGCGGAGTGCCGTCTGCCCTGGTGCCCGCCATGTACGGCGCGAAGGTGGCGCTGGCCGGGTCGAATGTGATCCAGTGCAGGCGTGCGGGATCGTTGGGATCGGCCACCAGGAGTCGGGTCGCATTCGCCCGGTACACGAGCATGGCGTGGCCCTCTCCGGTCGCCGCAGTCACGAATGCGAGCTGCGGAGCGCGGGTCAGCGCCAGCCAGCCGCGGAAGGCGTCGAATGTCGCCGCCGGCGACGCTTCGATGGTGCTGGCGAAGAGGGCGGATGCCCCAGCTGCCGCGTGACGGTCGTAGTCGCTCTGCACCATCTCGGCCAGCTTGATCCCCTTCGCGTCGTCTTCCCAGAAGTCGGGGGTCCTGGTCCCGCCGTCGTTGTCGTAGAGGCCGTAGAGTCCTGGCCCGTCACTGACCCGGCGCTCGGTGTAGTACCAGAGCTCCGACGCGGTGGCCCCGAAGCAGAAACCGGGCTCGACGAAGGTGCCGTAGTTGGGGAACTGCCAGTCGTCGCGCCCGGGGCGGAAACCGGAATCGGCCACCTCGGGCAGCGGGCCCAGGGGAACGATGAAGGTCAGCACCGCCGGGAAGCGGGTCACGGCCACCGTGATGCTCGTCGCGTCGGCGGCGAGAAGTGACAGCGGCGTCAGGAGGCCGGTGGCCGGGTCGAAGTGGCCGGCCAGCGCCACCTCGTCCGGGCCGACCGTGACCGGGATCGTCATCACGACCGGCAGCGTCGGCTCGGCTCCGCCGAGATCGACGGCAACGAGCGAGACCGGCTCGACCGTGATCGGGAGGGGCGCGCCGGCAGTCCCGGTGAGATCGAGGACTCTTTGGTCGTCGACCGTGATCTTCGTGTCGTCGGACAGGGACCCTGTTGCGAAGACGAGACGGGTGCCGCCCGGGGTCGCGATCGTGCCGCCAGCCGACCCAAGCCGTGTTTCAGTCCTTGCCGGCTCGCCGGCCCGGACCGTGACGGTCAGTGGCCCCGCCGGTCCCGGTCCGGGGCCGAGCTCGTCCAGGGCAAGCGGGCCAGGGGACTCGAACGGAGCGGGCTCCACCGGGATCCCGATCGAGGGCCCCGAAGGGGCCACGGCCGGATTGATCGACTGCGTGGCACCCGGGACCGGCGAGCTGCAACCCCAGCAGGCGGAGGCCAGGAGGGCGAGCAGCAGGCCGGCAAGGAGACCACGGCGACTTCGGCGGGCGCGTTCGGTCTTCATGCGCCAAGGATCGCGGGGTGGGTCACCGCGTGAACGGGTCGAAAGTCCCGAAAAGGCGGCTGAGCGATCGTTTCGTACTCTTCGTGACGCAGATCGATGAACCTGGCCGCACATTGAGGGTCGGGATATGCGGCGGTGTGCGCGAGGCTTGCCCACCGATCAGGGTGGTCCAGGCGAGCGGGTGGCCGCCCACCCCGGCCTCTCGTATGGGTGCGTGCCGAGCGCCGTTCCGGGAACGTCACGGGTTGATCGCGACCGCCGGTCAGACGACCTGACCGGCCGCTTGCGCCTGTGTCGAGGGTAACCCCGGCTCCACACCGGCGCTCCGCTCACCCGAACCTCGCGGTTGGGAACGCGGGACACCGGTGCGGGGTCACCCCGCAGGGTCCGCGTCCTGGTTCGCGTCGTCAACCGGCCGTTGCCGGGCCCGCCACTCGCCCGATAGGATCGACATCCGGTGCACGTCCACGAATCGACCCTCGCGGAAGAAGGCGTGCCGCAGGACCCCTTCGTGCGCGAAGCCAACCCGCTCGTAGACCCGGCGAGCACCCGGGTTGAAGTCGTAGACGTCCAGCCAGATCCGTTCGAGGCGGAGGCTCGCGAAGCCGAAGCCCGCGAGCGCCTCCAGCATGTCGGTCCCGTGGCCCCGGCCCCGATCGGCGGGTGCGCCGACCATGATGCCGAGGCCTGCGCTGCCGTTGACGAGATCGAGGTCGAACAGGCCGACGTTGCCGATCGGTCGGTCGTCGGCGAGGAGGCAGGCGGTGAACAGGTAGCCGCCCTTGCCCTGGTCGGCGACCATCCGCTCGAACCATCCTTCTTCCATCGCGATCGACTGCGGCGCCCGGAGTGCGAGCGTGCGCGAGGTGCGGTAGTCGTTGAGCCAGCCCACGAAGCGGGGGATGTCCTCTCGTTCGGCGGCGCGCAGGTAGACCGAGCCGTACGCGATCATGGGCTCGGTGCCATCGGGTCGGGCGGGCATGCGTCCTCCGGGGCGGCGGGGGACCCCGAGTGTACGCCGCGGCTTGTTGGCATTGTCACCGCCGACGCGCGCCGACGGGCGCCGACGGGCGCCGTCGGTTCCCGGTCGGCCCTGGTACGCCTTACACCCTCCGAAGAGAACGGAGCGGAACGCCCGGGGTCGGCCCCGGGACGGGCGGCGCGACCCCCAACCCCCCCGAGGGACGCCGAGTCGGGAGCCCGGGCTAGCGCAGACAGGAACTCGGACAGTCCGTTACCACTGGGCAACGAGGACCGAGACCACGCCCATCACGCCGCTGAACGCGACGAGGGCTGCCAGAAATACCAACGTCGTGGGTGGCTGGTTCGGGTCGTTGACCACGGCAAGCAGCAGTGATGTCGCCGCGACGAGCCACAGCAACCCTGAGCAGCCAAGGGTCCGACCTCCGGGCGCCACCAAGAGCCTCAGGCCCACGAGAATCCAGATGATCTGAACCAACGCGGAGCCCGCGATGATGGGTCCGAGCGACGAACCCAGCTCAGGCGGCAATGAGTACCCGAGGAGCGAGTGATTGAGCCCGAGCGCGATGTCCGCCCCGAGCCCGAGGAGTCCCGGTACCAGCCACAGGAGGGCGGAACCGAGGAGGAAGATGCCCAAGAGTCGGGGTCGGCGGCGACGGGCGGGCTCCGGCGGAGGAGGTGCTGCCGTCGGCTGCGACCACTGGGACCCGCGGTACTTCTCGGAGTAGGACTGGGGCTCGTCTGGCACTGATCCCCTCGGTTGGCCGCCGCTGGGGCGAGCTGCCGCCCGCGTCCCCGATCTTCCGGACCCATCACCGAGCCCGATAGGGCCATCGAAACGGGCATCGGCCGCATTGGGCCCCTGGCGGTCGCTGCCCGCTCGCCGCAAGCGCGTCCATCAGGTCGTGAGGGGAAGTTGGCTGGCGAGGAAGGATTCGAACCTTCAATCCCCTGATCCAGAGGCCGCCCTATTCAGATCTCTCCCCTGATCCTCTGTTCTGCGACGACGATCGCTGGATCTCCCCGACGGATCAGGGGAGATCATCGATGCCCCTGACCCAGCGTCAAGGGACCTCGGTACGGTATAGCGGTATTCCGTCGGCTTCGCCGTGTCGTCACGCGATTGGACGAGACCGTTGGGCGGTGACGCCCCGGCATCGTCGATCTCGAGCCCGCGGCTCCGTCGGCGTTCCCGCATCGAAGAGAGCCCCGGCATTCGCCGGGGCTCTCGCGTGCGTCGTAGACGCTGCTGAGCGGAGCGCCCGGTGCGGAGGGGGGCTCCATCGAGATCGCGGACTGTTCAGGGGGTCGGCAAGTTGAAGATCGTGGCGTCGACGACCGACTTCAGCACGATGCGGCTCGATCCCGCGCTCCGGTCAGTGTCGAGGAACTGAATGAACTCCTCGGCGATCTTCGCGTAGTCGCTCGCGGGGTCCTTGGCGACGGCGGCGCCGCGGTCCATGGCGCCGTAGCTATCGAGGATGTCGAGCCAGAAATACTCGCCCGCGTGCTTCTCCGAGTTGAACACCGCCGTATAGATCCCGCCAAACTCATTGCCTGCCGGGTACGACTTCTTGATCCGCTCCTCGTTCTTGGCGACCCACTCCTGGAACGCGACCTGCTTGTCGTTACGGATGCAGAACCCCTGGACGTCGATGAAACGCATCGCGTTCTCCTTCGGTGTGCGAAGCACCGCTGTGAACGGCTCGGCGTGGTCCCGGCGGGCCTCTCCGGGAGCGGACGCCTCAGGTGTGCGCAGGGACCTGCGCCTCGGCGAGCGCCTTGAAATCGCCAAGCATCTGGTGGGTGTTCCGCTCGACCCAGCCCTTGGTCATGACGTTCTTGATGAACCCGGGGATATGCCCCGGCATCTCCCAGTCGGAGTCGATGACCGCGCGGGTTGCCTCGCCGTCGGGCTCGAACCGCATGAAGTTGTCAATCGGACCCGAGTCGGTGTGTTCGTGGATGAGCCGCAGCGGCTCCACCTCGACGATCTTGTAGGTCGTCTTCATCTCGAAGCCCATGAGCCGCATGGTCGCGACGTACGTCGTCCCGACCTTGTCCAGCGGCCCGTTGACCTCTAGGTGCCCGACCCGTGGCATCCAGTCCTTCCAGTGCGACGTGTCGCAGTAGAACGCCCAGACGTGCTCGACGGGCGCCTCGACGCGGACCTCGTCATGCAGGTGGTTCATGACCGCCTCCTCTCCCTCGCGGGTCGGTCTCGCCAGTGGCTCGGCGCGGTCCCGGGCGGCCTGGGCATGAGCCGCGCGTCAGAGCCTCCCGCGTGAGTCAGATTGTCCCACCGCCGTCGATGGCCCCCGGACGCCGAGTCTCCGGTTGCCCAGCCCTGCGTGTCGAGGCCAGGGAACCGGGTCGCAGGAGTCGCGGATAGGCCGCCCTCGATAGTCTCCCCGGCAACGCCCGGTGCGCGGTTGTGCCACCGACGCGCCGGACATCGCCCGGACCCTCAGGGGCTCCGCACCGCCAAGAGCTCCCGCAGCCCGCGCACCGCCTCGTCGAGCTCATCCAACATCGAGCGCGTGTATTCGGCGCCGTTGGGTACGTACCGAGTGCGCTCGAGGAGGTATATGCATCCCTCGAGGTTGGACAGCGCGTCCTTGGCGTCGGCGATGAGCTGATGTGCCGTCCCGAACGTACCCCGCCCGGACGCTGTCATCGCGGTAATTCGGGCCACGGACCAACCGGCCATTTCGTCACCTGCGCCCATCGACACGGCGCGGTCGGTATCGCCAGTGGCTCAGCGCGGTCCCGGCGGCCTGAGTATGGGCCGCGCGTCCAAGCCCCCCGTCAAGGAGTCACTGTAGACGCGCCCTGACGGCTCGTCCAAGAGGCATTCGTCACGAAGCGACACGGGTCGCACGGTGCGCGTCCCATCTCTGTTCGCGTGCCTGAGTCGCGGGTTCTTGACGGGCCAGGCGCGCTGCTTCTGACTCCTGCTCTGGGGCGCCTGCCGGCGTATGCGTCCCGTGCCGGATGGGGGGCTGTTGGGGCACACGCACAAGAGGAGCGGAGATGCGTCCCACTCGAGTCCTTCGGCATGGTCGATCCGGGCGATTCGTGCTACCTCATTACCTACGAGGGTGGCTCGATGTGGCTCTACCCAACGACGGTCGGCCACTACGGGGTCAAGCTCGCATCGGGCGTCGTGCTCCAACTCAAGCGTCCCGTGTGGCGCCGGGGCGGTCGGGAACGGTACAAAGGCCCCTTATCGCGCGCTTGCTCGTGGGCGTAGGCTCGAGAAACGGACCGCAGTAGACGATCGACGCGGTCTGTCGCGGAGTGTCAGGAGAGAAGGCAGTGACGGGGCCGAGTAGTCCGCGTTGCCCCCGGTGCCAAGCGCCGAACCCCTCCGGCCAAGCCTTCTGTGGGAGTTGCGGGCTCGCACTAGGAGCCGCGCCGGGGCCTTCTTCGTTGCGGCGGCCGCCTCCAGGACCAGTCTTTGATCTCCTGCGGGCCAGAAACGTCTACGCGGTCGTCATCGTGACGGTCGTCGTCTTGCTCACCGTGACGGTGGCTGGCTGGTTGTCCCAATCGTCAGGGCCGGCGGTCGTCGCTCCGACGGGCCCAGCCGCAACTTCGACGCCCGCCCCGACAGCGACGCCAGCGCCGTCTCCCACACTGCCCGCCGTTGCGATGCCATCGCCATCCGCTCCATTGGCCACTGCGACGCCAATGTCGTCTGCGACCCCTGCGCTCCGACCCCGACCGTCCCACAGCTCGCGGCCGCGTATCTCGAGGCAACGACGGCGATCAACGACGCGAATGGCGCGGCGTCTGCCACGTGGCAGAGGTCGGCGCGGACGCTCATGGACGCGAGGCGCCTCGCGAAGGCGTGTGGGGCCGCCGAGCTGACGTTCATCCGCGCCGTGCAGAAGATCCCCTGGTCCGGCAATTCGAGGAACCTCGCGCGCAGGGTGCTCACGCACGACAACCAGCGATACGTCTCCTGCCGCTCAGCGATGGTGTCCAGGACGTGGGCCGACTTCAACATCTACTGGGGCCAGGCCGACACGGCCAACAGGCAGGCGTCCGCGGCGTCGAATGAGCTTCGAATCGCGCTCCGCTTACCACCCGTTCCCCATCTGGGTCGTTGAGTGAGCGAAAGGGTTCGGACCCCAATGGGAACAACGTCTGGCCAAGGCGTATCGCCTGTGGCTGCCATCCTCAACAAGTTGACCCAATGATCATTGGAGGTGCAGGTCAACGCCGAGGAGGACAAGCGGCCAAAGGACCACCGCCAGGACCGCCGAGACGATCGGCATCAAGGCGTTGAGATTCGCGAGGAAGGCGTGGCTCGACGCCACGACGAGGCCGACGACGAGATAGACGATGCCTACGATGGGAGAGACCCAGGAACTCATGACACCTCCAGGGCGGGAAGCTTGTGCGCCGGAGAGACGGAAAGTGAGCACGTTCCGCCGCGGCCGGCCGTTTCCCAAGGCATGGAACCCAGCGCCAGTGTGTCGTCCTGGCACCACGGCGTCATGACAGTGCGTCATCGTGCGGGCCCGGTGCGGAGCCGGGAGTCATGGGCCGTAGGATGCAGCCCAACGGCTCGGGCAGGTGTCTCCTCAGCAAGGGGGAGCGTGACGCGTGGACGAAATCGACGGCGTGCTGAAGGCCAACCTCGAACTCGAGGCCAAGCTCGAAGCGGCGAGGAAGGCCGTCCAGGAGCACCTCTACAGCGGGGTGGCAGTCGGGTCCGAGGGCGGACCCTGGATGGGAAGCGTCGACGCGCCGGTCGACCAGGCATGGTTTGATCGCTACGCCGAACTGAAGGCGGCCGCCGACGAGGCTCTCGTTGCGGCCAACCAAGCTTGGAGCGGATGGGTCGCCCGGACGCGGCACCTGTGAGGAAGTAGAAGACCCGCTGGTCGCCCGGTGCGCGTCCCAGTCTCCGAAGCGCGGAGGCGAGCGGAGGCGAGCGCGGAGCCGGGGGCGCGGCATGAGCCCATGACCACAGATCGCCCCGGAGGGGATGACGAGCTGTCATGACACCGTGGCGATACTGAGGGCCTGTATACGAAACCAAGCCCATTGCCGCTTGACGCTCGCACCGCGACGCGGGAGAGTCCGCACGGCGAGTCCATGACGGCGCAAAGCAAGGGGCGGTGAGCCATGAGTGCCATCGTCGGAGGCAGACGCCAGAGCTTCGAGCGGC
The DNA here is from genome assembly GCA_963814115.1 of uncultured Chloroflexia bacterium. Classification (GTDB taxonomy): domain Bacteria; phylum Chloroflexota; class Limnocylindria; order Limnocylindrales; family CSP1-4; genus CTSoil-043. Next base: position 49,957 of record CAWFBS010000002.1, read on the forward strand.
CGATCGTCGCACTCCTTGCGACCCTCGCGGCGGGGCTGCTCATCGGGTCGGCGCTTGCTACCGCGGGCTCGTCCGAGGTGCGCTACGTCTGGGCGGGAGTGGGCGCTGCCGTTCCGGTCGCCCTCGCACTCGCGGTGGTGGCTGCGGTGTGGCCTCGGCAGGCTGCGCTCGGCCTGACTGGGTTGCTCGTCTCCGCCGGAGCGCTGTTCGTCGCCGAAACCCTCGGACGCGCTCCCGAGCCGCTGCCGCTCGCCGTGGCCGCAGTGATCCTCGTTGGGAGCGTCGCAGTCTTGGCCCGAAGGGCCCGGCCCACGAACATCCTCGCCGGCCTCGCCCTGGGCTACGCGAGCGCGGCGTTCATCTACGAGATCAGCATCATCCTGCACAACGTGCAGCGACCTGCGGCACTACACGCGCCCGAGCAGGTGGCCGAAAGCCTGTCTGAGGTGCGGCTACGGTGAGGCGGGTCATCCCGCGCTGACCGACCCCGAGCAGGAGGTCGTGACGGGGTTGCTGAATCAGCGTCAGGCACCGGCTCTCATGCGCCGCAGCATCCTCCACAAGTTGACCTCTCGGCTCCACAGCGTCCGCTGAGGTGCGCCCAGGGGGTTCCTCCTCAGAACACGGTGAGAGCCGGGTCATCCGCCCCGGGTAGGGCCGTCCCTGCGCGCTGCCCGGCTATTCGTCCGGTCGAGACACGAGCTGGTAGACGCTTCCGCCCCTGTCTTCGACGCTCACTCCGGCCATCAGCCGTGAGCGAGCGTCGCTGACGCCTTCTCGCATTCCCGCTGCGGCACGAATGGCGGCTGCGTCAATCGAGAGGTACGCGATGCACGTGCCGAAGTCCGCACGCACGGGCGTGGCCGGCGTCCATCGGTTGAGGATCGCCTTCGTGAACAGGGTGGGCATCGACGTTTGGCTGCGCTCTGCGCTGATCGCACTGACTGTAGCCATCTGACGTGGCGGGAGTCAGAGCCGAACGGCCTCGAGTCGCCCGGTAGGCATCCGATCCCGCGACCTGAGCGGACGGCGCCCTGTGGGCGGACGGATGCCCCTCAGTCGAAGAACGCCCACTCGGAACGGTAGTCCACTGGGGCAGCCATGGAGTCTCGCTCCAGCCACGCCCGCTCGGCGATCGCCGCAGGGTCGTCACCTTCAACTGGCCGGTGGATCGGGTCCGGGTGAATCATCATCGGGACAGCCGCCACGAATTGTGTGGGGATGGCCCGCTCTGGGCGGGTGCTCCGGTTGCGTGGCGTGGCCATCTCTCAGGCCCTCCAATGAAAACGGCCGCTCGGGTGGTGTAGAGACACCCGGAACGGCCGCGTTGGAGGTGTATGCAGTTGGTCGGCGATTGCGCCGACGTAGTGAGTCTACACCCGACCGGCCCCGGACGCCCGGTGCGCGTCCCATCCCAGCCTCGGCGTCCAGGGAGGTCGAGGCAGGGGCGGAGCGGCCGGATGCGCCTCAGACTTCGAGCGGGAGCGGGTAGATCTCGGCGGGCGGGATGCCGTTGCGGGTGTGGATTCGCTGGACCGCTTCCGCGCTCGGCGCCTCCGACAGGCAGAACACATTCCCGCTCTCGGGATCGGCCCATGCGTGCTCGAAACTCACACCCTCGTCGGCTTGGATGGCCAAGTCGCCGGCGTGTGCCGCGACGAGGGCGTCGGCCGTGATCCCGACCATGCCGTGATGGACATCTGCCATGCTCGCTCCCCTCGCAAGGCCCGCCTTCACGTGGAACCACGACAAGGTCATGACCGACTTCGGGCGCGGGCTCGCGCAGGCGACTGGCGGCACGCTCACAAAGGTCCGCAACCGGGCCCTGAAGCCCGGGTCCCCCGGCTTCTACGAGATGCCCGCCGTCAGGGGTTGAAGCGGCCAATGGCTCGGGCCTGCTGACGGCGTGCCCTACGCGATCTCCGAGGAGCGGTGGACGTAGCTCGGAACACTCGTCACAGCGATCAGCAGGATTGGTGACGGTGCGCCGGGCGGCCCATGAATGCGGCTAAGGGAGCCGGGCCGACAGCGAACCTCGACGTGCCGATGGGCTTCCCACGGCGAGGCGTGCGACACTTTCGACCATGAAGTTCCGGACGACGCTCCAGCGGTTCGGCCCGAACAACACCGGGATCGAGGTGCCCGAGGACATCCTGACCTCGCTCGGTCGGGGTCGTCGCGTGAAGGTCGTCGCGACCGTGAACGGCTATACGTACCGCACGAGCGTGGCTCCAGCGTACGGAAAGATCCTCATGCCGTTCAGTTCCGAGCACCGAGCGGCGTCGGGGCTGTCGGGGGGCGAGGAGATCGAGGTCGAGCTGGTTCCGGACGACGCGCCTCGCGAGGTTGAGGTCCCGGCCGAGCTCGCAACCGCGCTCAAGGATGCGCCCGACGCGGCGGCCTTCCTCTCCGGGCTCTCGCACACCCATCAGCTGGCATACGTCCTCTGGATCGAGGCTGCGAAGAAGCCCGAGACGCGGTTGGCACGGGTTGTGAGGGCCGTCGAGATGCTGTCGGACCACCGCACCCGCTGACGACTCGCCCAGCCGCCTACACAATGTCCGAGGCTCTGTGGACGTATCTCGGAACGTTCGTGACGGGGATCAGCCCTCGATGCGCGACTGGCCGGAGAGTCGGCCGGGCGGGCCAACACTCCCGGCCAGTGCCCGGCCCGGTCAGCTCGCCGAGCGGGTGTACCAGCCGGCAAGCCAGCCCAGGCGGCCGCCGACGAGGACGCGATACCAGGTCCGTCCGGCTTGGTCCTTCGCGGTTCGGACAACGCCCACCTTCGTGCCGCCCGCCAGCGTGGCGATCACCCTGGCCGCCGTGGAGGGGGTCGATCGGAGACGGAGGGCCGTCGTCGTGGCCCGCCGGCTGGTCACGACCGCGGCTTTGGCGGCCGCGGTCACTGCGGTTGTAGGCGGTGGCGTGACAGTCGCGGGAAGGGTCGCGATCCCTGTATGGAGGAACGCCGTGAAGGGTGTCGTGAGGGACCACACGCCGTGGATCCGCACGCCGCCGACGAGCGTTGAGATCGCCATCCCGTTGCCCAGGTAGATCCCGACGTGGGACCCGCCACCCCAGATGATCAGGTCGCCCGGCTTCCCGCCGCTGCGGCTGGTGAGGCCGAGCGCCCGGAACCGTGCGTAGAGCGCATACGCGCTCACTTCGTGGCTGGATCCGACGATGCGGGCGATGCCGGCCATCCTGAAGGCATAGACCACGAGACCCGCACAGTCGAACACGCTGGGGCCATCAGCGCCGTACACCCATGGCCGGCCGAGTTTCGACTTGGCAATCGCGATGACCTCCTGCGCCCAGGTTGGCGTCGGGCGAGTGGTCGTCGTCGCCCGGGCAGCCGGGAGCGGCGCGGTCGCAGACGGGACGGGACCTGGCACCACGGTCTCGGGCACTGCTGGGGCAGTCGGCGTGGGCGCTGGAGAGACCTGCGTGACCAGGTCGGTGGGCGCCGGCGTGGTCGGCGTGGCGGCGGCGACGGCCGGGACGATCGGCCCGGCGCTGACGAGGAAGGCGGCGACCGTGACCGCCGCGAGATACGCCCGGAGGCGTGCGTTTCCGAGCAATGGTGCTCCCTTCTACCAGGACACCGCGCGTGGGGCGCGATGGCGATGGGGGTGCCGCCGGGCGGCAGGAGGAATGACCATCGGCGCTGGGGCGTCGATTTGGGTCGCAATGGGGGGCCACAACGCTGGGGCGCGTGGCGGGCGACAGGCGGACCTGTCGCGGAGGCGGCAATTCTTCGGTTGATCCCGTGTCTGTCGCGTGGTTCCCCGCGCGGACCTTACACGACGACGCGAGAACGCGCGCCGGTGATGTCAGGACGGGCAGACGAATCCATCATCGACACGAGCACCCTGATCTCCCGCGCCATTGCGACTCGTCATGAACGGCCACACCGGCGGATCGGCTGGAACAGCACGGCCGCGACGCCTCCGCCGACGCCTCAGCGCCTCATGTTCCGAACCATGCCCGGCATATGGATGGCGGCGCCTGGCTTCCGGTGGATCGCCACGAGCCTGGGCCGCGCCACGTCTCTTGACATTCATGCAGACATCCACGGAGTGGCTTCTTGGGTGCTCCGTCCAGCGATGTCGGTGCCGCCTGGTGCCTCGGGCAACGTAGGGAATTGGCTGGCGAGGAAGGATTCGAACCTTCAATCCCCTGATCCAGAGTCAGGTGCCTTACCGTTAGGCCACTCGCCAGCGACCGGCCCGACAGCGTGGTCAGGGCCATGATGTCCCACCGAAGGTGGGCGCTGCGCCGGGCGGATTGTACCCCAATCACCCTGCGCAGCTCACTCCAGGGTGCCCGGTCAGCTGTCCTGGCGGCCCCGGGCCCCCAGCTTGGCCCATGCGTCCTTGAGCGTGAGCGTCCGGTTGAAGACCATGTGGCCGGCCATCGAGTCGGGGTCGGGCGCGAAGTAGCCGAGCCGTTCGAACTGCACGGTCTGGCCGACCGGCGTGGCGGCGAGGGAGGGTTCGACCAGGCAGCCCTGGAGGACCGTCTCCGATGCCGGGTTCAGGTCCGCGAAGAGGTCGCCGTCGGCGCCCGGGTCGGGGCGACTGAAGAGATGGTCGTAGAGCCGGACCTCGGCGGGCACGGCATACGCGGCGGAGACCCAGTGCAGCGTCGCCTTGGGTCGGCGCCCGTCGGGTGCGTCGCCGCCGCGGGTGGACGGGTCGTACGTGCAGCGCAGCTCGACAACCTCCCCGGCGGCGTCCTTGACGATCTCTCGGCACGTCACGAAGTAGGCACCCCGAAGCCGGACCTCCCGGCCGGGGGCTAGGCGGAAGAACTTCGCCGGCGGGTCCTCCCGGAAGTCGTCGCGCTCGATCCAGAGCTCGCGGGTGAACGGCACGCTGCGGCTCCCGGCGGACGGATCCTCCGGGTTGTTGGCGACCTCCATCTCCTCGACCTGTTGAGCCGGATAGTTGTCGATCACCACCTTGAGCGGGTCGAGGACCGCGAACCGGCGTAGGGCCGTGCGATTGAGCACACCCCGGACGGCGAACTCGAGCTGCCCGACCTCGACGACGCTGTCGGCCTTGGCCACGCCGATCATGGCCGCGAAATCGCGGATGCCCTCCGCGGGGAAGCCGCGCCGCCGCAGACCGGAGATCGTGGGCATGCGTGGGTCGTCCCAGCCCCGGACGTGGCCCTCGTTGACCAGCCGCAGGAGCACGCGCTTGGAGAGCACCGTGTACGTGAGGTTGAGCCGCGCGAACTCGTACTGGCGGGGGCGCGACGGCACCGGCAGGTTGTCGATGAGCCAGTCGTAGAGCGGCCGGTGGACCTCGAACTCGAGCGTGCAGATCGAGTGGGTGACCCCCTCGATCGCGTCGGACTGGCCGTGGGCGAAGTCGTAGGTCGGGTAGATGCACCAGGCGTCGCCTGTGCGGGGATGGGCGGCATGCACGATCCGGTAAAGAACCGGATCGCGCAGGTTGATGTTGGGAGAGGCCATGTCGATGCGGGCGCGCAGCACCCGGGCGCCGTTGGGAAACTCACCCGCGCGCATCCGCTCGAAGAGATCGAGGTTCTCCGCGGTCGGCCGGTCCCGCCAGGGGCTGTTCCGGCCGGGCTCGGTCAGCGTTCCCCGGTGCTCCCGGATCTCGTCGGCGGTGAGGTCGTCCACGTATGCCTTGCCTGCCCGGATGAGGGCGACGGCCCACTCGTAGAGCTGCTCGAAGTAGTCGGACGCGTGGTAGAGGTGCTCGCCCCAGTCGAACCCCAGCCAGCGGACGTCTGCCTCGATGGCGTCGATGTACTCCTGCTCCTCCTTCGTCGGGTTCGTGTCGTCGAAGCGGAGATGACACCGTCCGCCGAACTCCCGCGCGATGCCGAAGTTGAGGCAGATCGACTTGGCATGGCCGATGTGCAGGTAGCCGTTCGGCTCCGGCGGGAAGCGCGTCACGATCGTCGCGTGGCGGCCCTCGCGCACGTCGGCGGCCACGATCTCGCGGATGAAATCGGACCGCTCGGGCGAGCCTGTCATCTGGATGTTCACGGGCCACGGACTCCCGGCTCGTCGCGTGTCGGTTGGATCGCCCGCATAGTACCGGTTCGAAGCGCGGGACTGGGAGGGCCCGCCCGCGGCACAGGTGCCGGGGTTACGTCATGCGGCGGTGGTAGCGCTCCATGAGGGCGGCGATCGCGGCCCGCGCCTCGGCCCACTCGGGCTGGTCGCCGATGACCTGCGCGTTCGGGCCCCAGCGCGCGACCTGTGTCATGACGTTGACGATCATGTCGTGGCGAACCGCCCGGAGGCGACCACCGTCCATGAGGCCGGTGACGAGGTAGTGCCGCACGAGGTCGAACGGGGCACGCCACCGACCGATCCGGACGTGGTCGCCCTCGCGGAGCGACTCGAGCCAGTCGTCGTCGCCAACCGGCGCCTGGGCGTGCTCATGGCGGTGGGTGGCAAGGGACACGCGAAGGCCGGGCGAGCGGGGGGAGGGGAGGAGCCCGTCGGCGTCAGCCTCGCGGTAGCAGATCGGGCACACGGGCAGCCCGGCGTCGGCCCGGGGCGCGTCGCCGTACGGCAGGCCGCACCGTGCGCAGAACGTGACACCGGGACGCCGGGCCACGGATCCGCACTGGAGGCAGGCCGGTAGGGCTTCGATCGCCAACGATCAGGACCTCGCGGGGATTCGACGACGGGCCCGCGCTGGATTGCCGGGCACGGCGTGGAGATCACTGGGGCATGCGCCAATCGTCGCCTCGGAACGGGCTCGGGGCCATGACCCGTGGGTCAGGGGGCGCCCGGTACCCTCAGCCGACCGGCAGCCTGGGCGAACCCGCGCGTCAGTGCTGTCTGGACCGTCTTCTCCGGCCAGCCCAGGTGGCGTGCCGCCTCGTCCACCAGGTCCCCGGGCGGCGGCCCGGCCGGGTCGTGTCCGGAGAGCCGGAGCTGCGGCCAGTTGCGGCGCGCGAGCTCGGCGAGGAAGGCCAGGTCGCCGAGCTGCCCGGCCACGAAGTCGCGCTCCACGACCTCGCCGTGGCCCGGCACCACGGGTCCCTCGCCGGCAAGGTCGAGCAACTGGCCCAGCGTCGCGGGCCAATCGAGGGGAAAGGCGTCGCCGAACGACGGTGGCGCGCCTTCCTCCACGAGATCGCCGGCGAACAGGACCGTCGCGTCCGGCACCAGGGCCACGACATCGTGGTCGGTGTGGCCGTGTCCCAGGAACCGCAAATCCACGAGGCGACCGCCGAGGTCGAGCGTCGCCCGGCCGGCGAAGATCCGGTCGGGCGGGTCGACCGGCGAGGCGAGCACGTCGGCCGCGATCTCGGGCATCTGCTCGGCCACCTCCGCCCGCCGTTTCAGCCCGATGTCGCGCATGAATCGCGCGCATCCCTCCTCGCCCCAGACCTCGCAGGGACGGAAGGCGGCGTTCCCCAGCACGTGGTCGAAGTGCGCGTGCGTGTTGAGCACGACGTGGGCCAGGGTGCTCACGTGCCGCAGGTCGTCGAGCAACTCGTGGGCCTGGACCAGGCTGGACCGCGTGTCGATGACGAGGACGCGGTCTCGACCGACCACGGCCCCGATGGTCTGGTCGAAAAGGGCAAAGCGCCGCACGAAGACGCGATCGGCGATCTCTCGCCAGGGGCTCACCACGCGCTGGCTCCATTCACGGGCGTCGGGCCGGTCGTCGGTGCGAAGCGCATGGCCCGTTCGAACGCGCCACCGTCACCTGGTTCGTTGGCGTGGAGGTCAGCCCGCGTGGACGGAGCTCAGCCCGTCGAGCGCGGTGCGCGCTGCGTCGATGTCGTCCACGACGAAGCTGAACTGGGCCTGGTCGCCCCAGCGCCCGATGAAGAGGTGCCCGTAGATGTTCACGCCGGCATCCGCCAGCCGGCGGGCAACGCGGGCCATGCCGCCCGGCTGGTCGTCCACCTCGACCAGGAGCGACTCTCCCTCGATGAACTCGTAGCCACCGGACTCCAGCACGTTGCGCGTCGCGCCGTCGTCAGACGTCTTGAAGATCAGGTGGCCGCTTTCACCGATCCCCCCGCCGCCGATCGCGCGCAGGTCCACGCCCCGCGCGGCCAGGGTCTCCGACAGGTCGGCGAGCGCTCCCGGGCGATTCGGGAGCTGGATCACGAACTGGTTGGCCATGGTCCTGAGCCCTCCGCGGTCACGCTGCGCATTGGGGGCAAGTCTACGACCTGGACCGGCCGGGGCGTGGAGGCGCCGTCCGGGCACGCGACGGCAATCTGCCAGCGCAGCGGCGCGCATCAGGCGGGTACGTCACCCCCGGGCTGGACTCGCCCGCCACAATCATTCGAGCGACCGGGAGGCGCCGGCCGCCACGGGAGGGTTTCGCCGTGGCTGACACCCCGGCGGCCGGAAGGCTGCCGTGACCGGGTCGACGGGCGCGGAGCGTCCGCTCCTGGACGACCACACCCGCGTCCTGGTCATGACCGGTGCGGGCATCTCCGCGGAATCGGGCCTCGCGACCTTCCGCGGAGCGGGCGGGCTGTGGGACGGCCAGCCGGTGGAACGGGTCGCCACACCGGAGGGGTTCGCCACGGACCCCGTACTGGTCTGGCGCTTCTACTCCGAGCGCCGTGCCCAGGCTGCCGCCGCGTCTCCGAATCCGGCACATCGCGCGCTCGCGGAGCTCGAGGATCGCCTCGGCGACCGTTTCCTGCTGGCGACCCAGAACGTGGACGGCCTGCACCAGCGGGCGGGAAGCCGTCGCGTCGTGGAGATGCACGGGTCACTCTGGCGGACCCGCTGCGCGGTCTGCCCGGCCCCGTCGTTCGAGGATCGGGGCCGCGTCGAGTCGCCGCTGCCGAGGTGTGCCCGCTGTGGCAGCCTCCTGCGGCCGGCGATCGTCTGGTTCGGCGAGCTGCTCGACGCGGCGGACACGCGCCGGATCGAGCGCTTCATCGTGTCGTCCTCGCCGGGGAGCGGCCGACTCGTGTTCCTGGCGGTCGGGACCTCCGGGAACGTCTGGCCGGCGGCAGGCTACGTGGGCCTCGCGCGGAGCGTGGGGGGCGACACGTGGCTGGTCAACCTGGACGCGGCAGCGAACGTCGGCGCGTTCGATCACTTCGTGCAGGGACCCGCAGGCGAGGTCCTCGCGCCGCTGCTCGGGGTCGACTCCGCCGCCCGAGTTGAGGCTGGCCCGGACAGCCTGCCGCCCGGGCGCGGGGAGATCACACCGGGGAGGGGCCGCTCGTCGTACCCTTAAGAGGGCACCGGTCGCCGCCGTGGCCGGTCCAGCCCCACGAGCGGACGAGGAGGGAAGATGCGGCGTCGCTTGGCATTCCTGCTCGCGGGGGCGCTTGTCGTGGCGGCATGTGGCGGCGGGGCCACTCCGACGCCCGAGCCCTCGCCATCGCCCACGCCCGCCCCCACCGACATCTTCGCGCAATCGCCTGCCCCGAGCGTAGAGGCGAGCCCGGCGCCGGAGGTCTCCACCCAGCCCGGAATCCCCGCGGGCGGCACGACCTACAAGGTCAAGGCCGGCGACACGATGTGGGCGATCGCCCAGAAGCTCGGCATCTCCCTGTCGGCGCTCAAAGATGCCAACCCGACCGTCGACCCCACCACGATGCAGATCGGGTCGGAGCTGATCATCCCGCCGAAATAGCCACGGCAATGGGCCGGGCGGTCGGCAGGCAGCCCGCGATTCTGACCGTCCGAGTCGCCAGCCGGGCGTAACAGCGCCCCCGGGTATCCTTCCGCCGTGGCACCGCTCCCTGCTCCGGCTCGCGCGCTCCCCGCTGATGTCGTCGGGCTCCGCGGAGCGCTCCTGGCCTGGTTCGACCGCGATGGCCGTGCCCTCGCGTTCCGCGCACAGCGCGATCCCGACCCCTGGGCCGTCCTCGTCAGCGAGGTGATGGCGCAGCAGACGCAGGTTGCCCGGGTCGAGGGGAAGTGGCGCGCGTTCATGAACCGGTTTCCAACGCCGGCGGACCTCGCGGCGGCGCCGGCGGGCGAGGTGATCCGGGCATGGAGCGGGCTCGGCTACAACCGGCGCGCCATCGATCTCCAGCGGACGGCCCGACTCATCGTCGCGTCCGGGGGCACCGTTCCTGCGGATGTGCCGGCGCTTCAGGCCCTGCCAGGCGTGGGCCCCTACACGGCCCGCGCGGTGGCCGCGATCGCGTTCGGCGGGGCGGTGGGCGCGGTGGACGTGAACGTCCGGCGCGTGCTGGGTCGTCTGCTGAGGGGCGACTCGATTCCCGTGCGGGCCCGCGAGGTGCAGGCCGCCGCCGATGCGCTCGTTGATCCCGGTCGTCCGGCCGACTGGACGCACGCGCTGATGGATCTCGGGGCAACCGTCTGCAGGCCAAGCCGGCCGACCTGCGGGACCTGCCCGGTCCGGGCGTGGTGCCCGTTCCCCGGCTCGACCAGCGTGGCGGCGCACGGACCGGCATCCAGACCGGCGCGCCTGCCCCGATCGCGGCGGGCGGTCCCGTTCGCGGCAACCACGCGCTGGCTCCGCGGCAGGATCGTGGACCGCCTGTGCAGCGAGCCTCCCGGAACCGGCGTCGCGTTCCACGGCTCGCTGGGCCTGCACCAGTCGGAGGCCGTGTCCGCAGCTCTTGCGGCCCTTGTCGCGGACGGTCTCGTGGAGCTCGACAGGTTCGGCGCCGCCCGGCTCGCCGGAGAGCGCTCGTGACGGCCTGCCGGCGCCGATGGCTCGACACGAGTGCGCCGGTCATGCTCCCGGGGTCGGGATGAGCGCTTCCCGGGGCGCTGCGACTCCGCGCCCCAGCACGCGGAACGCGGCCGTGCGCGCTGCACGCAACGCGGCCGTGCGCGCGGAGCCACGCTCGCTCGGGAGCGCGCGGGCTCGCGACCCGCTGGCGCGAGAGGTCCGGCTGCTCGGCGCGCTGCTGGGCCAGGTGCTCGCGGAGCAGGAGGGCGCGCCGGCCCTGGAGCTCGTCGAGCGGGTCCGCGAGCGGACCATCGCACTTCGCCGCCATGGAGATCCGGCCGTCCGAGCCGCGCTCGACGGTCAGCTCGCCTCGCTCGACGGCCACGAGATCGCCATCCTGGCCCGGGCCTTCTCGATCTTCTTTCGGCTGGTGAACCTGGCCGAGGAGAAGGAGCGCGTGCGGCAGCTCCGCCGCCGCGCCCGTGCCGCGGGGAGGACGCCGCTCGACAATTCGCTCGACGAGGCAGTGGCCGCGCTCCATCGCGACGGCCATTCCCGGGAGGCGATCGCCGGCCGCCTGGCGCGGCTCCGGATCTCGCCCGTGCTTACGGCGCACCCGACCGAAGCCCGGCGGAGGACCGTGCTCGTGGCGCTGCGGCGGGTCTACGCCCTGCTGGACCGCCTGGACGACCCACGCCTGACACCCGCCGACGACACGGAGGTTCGGCGGCGCCTTCGCGAGGAGATCACGCTCCTGTGGCGCACCGTCGACCTGCGCCACGCCCGGCCGACGCCGCTCGACGAGGTCCGCTCGGCGATGGTGTTCTTCGATGCCACCATCTTCACCGCCACGCCGGACCTGTACCGTGCGGCGGACGGTGCCCTGGACACGGTCGACGGTCTCGAGGGGATCCCGAAGACCAGCCCGGCTCCAGCGTCTCCCGCCGCGGACCACGGTCGCACGGGAACGCGACCGCCCCTCGTGCCGGCCTTCCTGGCCTGGGGCTCGTGGATCGGCGGCGATCGTGACGGCCATCCCTTCGTGACGGCCGAGACGACGGCGGAGGCGTTCCGGATTCAGGCCGACCACTTGCTTCACGGCTACGAAGCGGTCGCGACCCGGCTGATGGCGATGCTGGCGGCGAGGCCGTTGCCGGGCGTCCCGCCCGCCGCGGCGCTCGGGCGCCGCCTCGCGCGGGACGAGGATGAGCTCCCCGAGTCGATGCGGGCGATGGCGGCCCGCTTCCCCCACGAGCCCTATCGGCGGCGGCTCGGAGCGATCGCCGAGCGCCTCCGCAGGACGCGTGCCTACCTTGCCGAGCAGCCCGGGCCACAGGGAGGACGGTACGGGGAGCCCGGTGACCTGCTCGTGGAGCTGAACGAGCTGCGCGATGCCCTCGTTGCGGACGGTCTCGAGCGCCTGGCCTACGGCGGCCTGCAGGACTTCCGCTGGCAGGTGGAGACGTTCGGGTTCCATCTCGCCTCCCTGGAAGTGCGTCAACACGCGGCAGTGCACGTGGCTGCGCGAGCGGCCCTGGAGGCGGCGCCGCCCGATCTCGCCCGGGAGGTCGCGCCCGGGGTCAGCGCCGCCGAGGTTCTCGCCACGTTCCGGGCGGTCGCGGCGCTGCAGCGGCGTGCCGGGGAGGTCGCCGTTCATCGCTACGTGATCAGCTTCACCACGGGTCCCCAGGACGTCGTGACGGTGCTCTGGCTCGCCGCTCGCGCCGCGGACACGTCGATCCCGGCGAGCGCCACGAGCGGGTTCGCCCCGGGCACGCCGGCGCTCGACGTCGTGCCCCTCTTCGAGTCCGCGGAGGCCCTGGAGTCGGCTGGCGCCATCCTGGCGGCGCTCGTCGCCGACCCCGTCTACCGCGAGCACCTCCGCCAGCGCGGCGACCGGCAGGAAGTAATGCTCGGCTACTCGGATTCGAACAAGGAGTCCGGCTACGTGGCGGCCAACTGGCAGCTCTACCGGGCGCAGGAGGCGCTGGTCGCAGTGGCGCGGCGGAGCGGCCTTGAGCTGACCCTGTTCCACGGGCGTGGTGGCGCGATCGGCCGCGGCGGCGGCCCCACCCACCGCGCCGTGCTGGCCGCGCCCGAGGGCGCGGTGGACGGACGCCTCAAGCTCACCGAGCAGGGCGAGGTGATCGCGGCGCGCTATGCGAACCCGGTGATCGCGCGGCGTGGCCTGGAACAGGTGGCCTCGGCGACGCTGCTTGCGCCGCTGCTCACGGACGAGCGCGTGACCGTGGCGCGCCGCGGGAGCGCCGCGGGGCCGGGTGGGGATGTCGTGGCCTTGGGCCGGGCGGTGATGGACGATCTGGCGAACGAGGCCCGCCGCGCCTACCGGGAGCTCGTCTGGGACGATCCGGAGTTCGAGCGGGTGTTCGGCGCGGCCACCCCGATCGCGGAGATCGCTGGGCTCCGGCTCGGCTCACGGCCGGCCGCCCGCGGCCTGGGACCGGCCCACCCACGCCCGGGGCGACCGACGGATGACGCGGATTCCGAACCGCGCCAGCCGGAGCGCCTGTCGCTCGGTTCGCTCCGAGCCATCCCGTGGGTCTTTGCCTGGACCCAGGTGCGGCTCAACCTGCCGGGCTGGTTCGGGCTTGGCAGCGCCCTGGCGGCATACGAGGCCGCCCACGGTGAGGCCGGCCTCGCCGGGCTGCGCGCCCTGTACGAGGGCTGGCCGTTCTTCCGCGGCCTGCTCCAGAACGCCGAGGTTGCGGTCGCGCGGAGCGATGTCGCGGTGGGTCAGCGGTACGCGGCCCTCGCGGGGGTGGATGGCGCGAAGCTGGCCGACCGGGTGGCCGAGGAGCATTCCCGGACGGTGCGCCTCCTGTTGCGGGTCTCCGGGCGATCGGCGCTTCTGGACGATGCACCCGCGCTCCGGCGGTCGCTGGTGCTGCGGGCTCCGTACCTGGACCCCCTCAGCGAGCTCCAGGTCCTCCTCCTGGGGCGTCTCCGGGGCATCCCGGACGGCCACCCGGCCAGGGTCGAGCTCGAGCGGCTCGTGGGGCTCACGATCAGCGGGATCGCGGCCGGGGTGCAGGGGACCGGGTAGCGAACCGCGCGGGCGGGACGCCCGGCGGCCGGGGCGCCCGGCGGCCGGGGCGCGGTCGGCCCGCCGACCGGCTACCCTTGCCTCCCGCCAATGACGACACCCGAACGCGCCGCCCGTGCCCCGCGCGGCCCGCGGCTCCCCGCCGACGATCCCACGCTCTTCGAGCTGGACCTCGCGGGGCTCGCCGTGCGCTGGGCGGACGCGATGGATCGCGCGCCGATCACCGCCGCGGAGATGACCGGCACCGACGCGAAGGCGCAACGTTTGGGCGTGAGCGGGGGCCGGCTGATGGAACATGCGGGAACCGCAGTTGCGGCCGCCGCGCGCGCGCTGATGTGGGCAGCGGCCGTGGCCGGCGCCCGGTCGGCCGCCGTGGCCGACGCCGCGGCGTCAGAGCCGGCCGACCGCCTCGGCGTCGGCCCGGTGCTGATCCTCTGCGGACCGGGCAACAACGGCGGCGACGGCCTCGTTGCCGCCCGGCGCCTCGCCGCGCACGGGATCCGGGTGGCGGCGGTGCTCGTCTCGCCGGTCGCGCGCCCGGGAACGCCGGATGCGGCCCGGAACTGGGACCGACTGGGGGCCGCGCCCCTGGTGGAGCGGATCCATGCGCCCTTCCCGCGCGACCTCGCGACCCTGGGCCAGGGCATCGAGCGGGCGGCGCTCGTGATCGACGCGCTCCTCGGGACGGGCGTGCAGGGCGGCCTCCGCGAGCCCGTGCGGACCGCGGTGGAGCTGTGCCTCCGGGCGCGGGCTGCCGGGGTGCCGGTGCTTGCGGTCGACACGCCGACTGCGTGCGATCTCACCTCCGGCGAGCTTTCCGACCCGGTCGTGCGGGCCGACGTGACCGTCACCTTCCACCGGCCCAAGACCGGCCTCCTGACACGGCGGGGCCGCCAGGTCGCCGGCCGCGTTCTCGTGGCCCCGATCGGCATCCCTGCGCAGGCGGATCGTGCCTGAAGCAGCGCCGGGCCCGGGATGGCGCGACGTGCTCGCGATCGCGGCCGTCATCGTGGCGATCGTGTTCGCGCTCGAGCTGGCGAGCGCGCTGCTGCCCCCGGTCCAGGAGGCTTTCGTCCGCTTCCCGACCACGATCGTCGTTCTCGTGGCGGGCACGATCGGGGTCCTGGCGCTCGCGATCCTCCGCCGACCGCGCTGAACCCGCGGCACGGTCGGGCAGCGACCGGCCGCCAATGGTGGCCCCATCCCGGATGCTCGGAGTCTCGGCCGCGATCGCGCGGTGTTTCGCCCGACCGCGGCACCGCCCGGCTGTGACGCCGGTGTCGCCGGGACCTAGGAGGTCGGGGTCCCGCCGCCCTTGAGAGCCGCCAGGCGCGCCTCCACGTCCGCGTCCGTGGATGCATCCTCGAGGTTGTCGAACTGCGCGTCGAGCGAGCTCGCGGCGACTTCCTGCATCCCGCGCACCTGCGCCTCGTCCCGGCGGATCTTCTCCTCGTAGCGCGAGACCTCACTGGTGGGATCGGTGGCGTTGATGCTCTTCAGCAATTCCTGGACCTTCGCCTGGGCGTCGGTCATCTTCGCCCGTGCGACCAGCTCGTTGCGCTTCTGGACCAGCTCCTCTCGCTTGGCGCGCATGCCGTTGAGGCCATCCTTGAGCTGGTCCGTGAGCTGCGTCTGCGAGGCGATCTGTGTCGCCAGGGTCTTGGACTGCTCCTCGAAGCCGATCTGGCGCTTGAGCGCCACCTTGGCCAGGCCGTCGAACCTGTCGGCCTCGGCCGTGTTACCGGCCGCGCGGAGCTCGTCGGCCTTCTTCGATGCGGCGAGAGCCTTGCCGCCCCACTCGGCGATCCCGGCCTGGGCGGTGCTGGCATCGTCCTCCGCCAGGCGCAGGTTCCCGATGGTCTGAGCGACCGCCTGCTCCGCCTCGGCGATGTTGTTCGTGTAGTCGCGGACCAGCTGGTCCAGCATCTTCTGCGGGTCCTCGGCGCCGTCGATCAGCGCGTTGACGTTGGCCCGGACGAGGTTCCCGATGCGGCCGAGGATGTTGTCACTCATCGAAGTTGGTCCCTTCCTCTGTGGCGGCGCCAGCGTCGTCGACTGGCGGACGTGATCCCCTGACGAGGTGATGTCGGGCGCGGCGGGCGCGCTGCGACGTGCCCGAATGCTAGCCGACGGCCCCTACCACCTGCCACCTCCCGACGAGCCGCCCCCGCCGCCGAAGCTCCCGCCCCCGGAGGACCCACCGCCCCAGCCTCCGCCGAAGCCCCCGCCTCCACCGAACCCGCCGAAGCCTCCGCCCCCACGGCGGCCCCCACCGCTGAGCATGCCGCCGATGATGCCGCCGATGAGCGCACCGGCGATGTCGCCCCCCACGCCGCCGCTCCCGCCGCGGCCTCCGCCGTGCCACGGGTCGTCGTAGCGACCGTAGTCGCTCTGGGCGGCCAGGTAGGCCGCGTTTGCCAGCTGGGTCGCCTGGTCGGCCTCGCTGGTCGCCCCGGCCGGGTCGGTCGCGCCGACCGCTACCGCCTGCTCCAGGTGGCGCTGGGCCTCGGCGAGCCGTGTCCGGGCCTCGGTCCCAACAGCCCCGCGTCGCGTGGCGATGAAGTCCGTGGCCTGCGTCAGGGTCGCCTGGGCAGCCTTGATCGACGCGTCCAGGCGGGCGGCGTCGCGCGTGCGCTGCTCGGCCGCCGTCCGCAGGGTCGCCACGATGTCGTCAGCGATCTTGTGGGCGTCCCGCGCCTGCCCGAAGGCGGTCGCCACGTCCGGCTTCGGATCGGCGAGGGCGGTGCGTGCGCCGGCGAGGAGCGTGTCGGCCTGCGCGAGCCGGGCCGCAAGGGCCGGGTCGGTGGAGCCTGCGGCAGCAGCCTTGGCCTGCGCCAGATCGCGGTCCGCCTCGCTGAGCATCGCGCCGACCTTTGCCTTCGCCTCGTCCAGCTGCGCGACGAGCCGATCGATGCCATCGAGGAACGCCGTCCCCTGGCCCAGGGCATCCTGGCCCAGCCGCGCGGCACGGGCCGCGGTGGGCGTGTCGCTCGCGGACAGCGCCTTGGAGCCCTGGTCGACCGCCTCGCGGACCGCGGCCAGGCGCTGCCCTGCCTCGTCGATGTTCGGGGCCACGGACTGCCAGCTGGCGTCCGAGAAGTCGCCCAGGTGAGTCATCGCCTGACGCGCGGCGGGGATGCGCGCCTCCAGGGCATCGGCCTGCGCAGGCAGGGCAGCGAGGATCTGGGGCGCCTTTGCCTCGATCTCGCGCAGTCGCTCGAACTCCTCTTTCACGTCGTCGAGCCCCGCCTGGGCGTGCCGGCAGCCGCGGACCAGGTCCTCGAGCATCCGGCGGTGCGTTGGCGCATCCTCCGGAGTGGCGTCGTCGAGCTGCTGGCGCAGCCGGAACGAGGCGGCCAGGTCCGCCTTGGCGCTCTCGATCGCGGCCTGGAACGGTGTCACCGCGTCGTCGCCGAACTCCGCCTGGGCGAACCCGAGCTCCTGCTCGCTGTCGCGAACAGCATCGTCGGTCTGGACGAGCAGCTGGTTGGCGAGCCGCTCGAGATCGGGGGTCTTCATTACCGCGAGATCGTCCACCGGTGCGGCGGCCGATCCGGCGGGTGTGCCAGTGGCCGCCGCGGGGCGGTGCCGCCCGTAGAGGAACCACCAGCCGGCGACCGCGATCAACCCGATGACCAGCAGGACCGCGACGAGGGTCCCGATCGGCGAGCCGCCCCCGCTCGTGCCCGCGCTTCCCGGTGCGGTCGTGGCGCGCGGTCCGCTCGTCGCCGCGCCGGTTGGTCCGCTCATGGCGGTGTTGATGCCGGCTGCCGTGGAGAGGATGGCGCCCGCGTTGTCGCCGGCCTGCAAGCTGGGCTCCAGGTCCGTGCTCAGAATCCTCTCGAGCTGGGTGTTCGTCAGCGAAATCGCGTTCGACTTCCAATAGCCGAAGGCGTGGTCGCTCATGGCGATGACGAGCAGGAGGTCGTTGCCGCCGAAGCCGCTGAGCGCGGCAGTCTGGGTCGCGAAGTCAGGTGCGGTGAGAGCGCCGGTGGTGTCGGTGAACCAGACCCAGAGCTGGACGTTGTCGGTCATCTGGAGGTTGTCCAGGGGCGCCTGCAAGGTTGCGGCGGCCCCGGCCAGGGCGCCGACGTCGTCGGTGACCTGGGTCGCCAGGCGGCGCGGGCTGGCGCCGACCACGGTCGTCGCCAGCAGCGCCATGAGCAGGAACGCGCCTGCGAGCGCCCGTGTGGCGCGGGCCGCGCGACGCACCAGCATCGAGTGGGTCGGTTCAGGAGCAAGCGTCAACATCGTGGTGTGCATCCCGTGCATGGACCGGCGGGCGCCGCGTCCGCGGTCATTGTCGCGCCGGGGGCCGATCCGTGGCAGCCCGATCGCGCTGCTCGCGGGGCAGTCGTCCGGCCGCCTGGGGTCTCCGGCGCCGAGTGGATCCCTTGACCCTCCTGCCACTTGCGAACCACACGAGTTCCGGCACAGGAGCTGACAGGGTCTCGCGTGCTCGTCCACGGTCGCTGTGCCGCTCGTGAGCGTGGGCGATCACCCTCATGCTCGCGCGACGACCCGGTGAACAGCGCCCGGCCGGCCGCGCAGCATCTCGATTCGTGGCTGGCCCAGACCGCCCGTCAGGCAGTGCTCGCAGCGCCTCCATTCGTGGGCGTCACGATCGGCGTTCGTGCTGCCCCGAAACCGCGCCCGCCTCGCCTCGCCGTGGTTCGGCGCCGCGTCCGGCCCTGTTCTCGCGCCGTGAGCCGTTCGTGGCGGCCCGAACCGCGGTTGCCCGCTCGCCTGGGACCCGGGGGCGTCGACCCGCCCGTCGGTCCGCTCCGAGCCGGCCGTGTTGCGCCGTCGCCGAGGACCCGCGTACCATCGGCAGCGTGACCCCTCCCTCCACCGGACCGCTGGCTGTGCCCGTGCCCGGAACGTTGCCCGGCGCCCGACGCGCGACTCGCGCGCTCGGCCAGACCGGCGTGCGAAAGGTGCCCTGACCCATGGCTGTCGGCTCTTCCAACACGTTCGATCTGGTGGTGCTCGGCGCCGGGACAGGGGGGTACTCGGCCGCGTTCCGGGCGGCCCAGCTGGGCTTGAAGGTCGCCCTCGTGGACGCCGACAAGATCGGCGGAACCTGCCTCCACCGGGGGTGCATCCCGACCAAGGCGCTCCTCGAGTCCGCCGACTTCGCGCACCGGGTCAAGACGAAGAGTCGCGAGCTGGGCGTGATGATCAGCGGCGAGGCGGCGATCGACTATGCCGCGATCGCCGCCCGCAAGGACCAGGTGGTCCGTCGCATGTGGACCGGCTTGAAAGGCTTGGTCGGCAAGAACAAGGTCGAGTGGGTCGCCGGTCGTGGCCGGCTGGAGGGCCCCGGCAAGGTCAGGGTCCGGCTGCACGGTGACGATGGCACGCCGGGAGCGGGCGGCGAGCGCGTGCTGGAGGCGACGGACGTGATCCTCGCCACCGGATCGCGCGTCAAGAGCCTGCCGGGGATCACCCCGGACGGCGTCCGCATCCTGACGTCGGACGACGTGCTGCGGCTGGTTGACCTGCCCTCCAGCATGGTGATCGTCGGCGCCGGCGCGGTGGGGTCCGAATTCGCGTCGTGTTTCCACGACCTGGGCACGAAGGTGACCCTGCTCGAGTACCTGCCGGCGATCGTGCCGCTCGAGGACCGGGACGTGTCCAAGGAGCTGGAGCGAAGCTTCCGCAGACGCGGGCTCGAGGTCGTGACGAACGCCCGCTTCGAAGTCGGGTCGCTGGTCGCCGGCGAGGACGGAATCCGCCTGACGGTCGGGCCCGACGGAGGCGAGGCGAAGGAGATCGCGGCCGACGTGATCCTGGTGGCAACCGGGCGAGCGGCGAACATCGAGGACCTGGGGCTGGAGACCACCCGGGTGGCCACCGACCGCGGCGTCATCCTTGTGGACGGCTACATGCGGACCGCCGAGCCGCACGTCTGGGCGATCGGAGACATCGTGGGAGGCCTGTGGCTGGCGCACACCGCCGCGCACGAAGGGCTGACCGCGGTCCACACGATCGCCGGCGACCCGGACGTCCACCCGATGGACTACACCGCCCAGCCGCGCGCCACGTACTGCCGCCCGGAGATCGCATCGGTCGGCCTCACCGAGCAGGAGTGCGAGAAGCGTGGCCTGCCCGTGAAGGTCGGCAAGGTGCCATTCCAGGCGATCGCGAAGGCGGTGATCGGCGGGGACTACGAGGGCTTCGCCAAGGTGATCGGCAATGCCGAGACCGGCGACACCCTGGGCGTCCACCTGATCGGGCCGCACGCAACGGACCTGATCGCCGAGGCATCGCTGGCCGGCACGCTCCAGGCCCAGCCGTGGGAGATCGGGGCCGCCACCCACCCGCACCCCACGCTTTCGGAGATCGTCGGTGAGGCAGCGATGGCGGTGGACGGGCGCTCGATCAACTTCTGAGCGGGAAGCGGCCCCGTCCTGTTCTCCAGGGGCCGACTCGCGCGACCCCCGACGTGCGGTTCTCGCTACCGCTGAGGCCGACGGTCCGTTGAGGCCGACGGTCCGTTGAGGCCACGCCCTGGCGGCCCGTGTACAGTCGCGACGTGACGAACTCGGGAGCCTCCGCAACGCCGGACCCGATCGGCCGGTCCGGCCTGCCGGCGGCGCGGCTGCGCGAGATCTACCGCCTGATGGCGCTGGCGAGGGCGCTCGACGAGCGGGCCTGGATCCTGAACCGGTCCGGTCGGGTCCACTTCGTGATCAGCGCCCAGGGCCACGAGGGTGCAGAGGCCGGGATCTGCGCCGCGCTCACGCCTGGTCGCGATTGGCTGCTGCCCTACTACCGCTCGATGGCCGCCGTGCTCGCCTTCGGGATGACGCCGCGCGAGGTGATGCTCCTCCAGTTCGGGAAGGCCGACGATCCCGGCTCCGGCGGGCGCCAGATGCCGGCGCACTACGGCGCCGCTGCCTACCGGATCTTCAGCGGCTCGTCGCCGGTCGGGACGCAGGCGCTCCACGCGGCGGGCATCGCGCTCGCGGCGAGGCTTCGGGGCGAGCCGCAGGTGGCTGTCGTGATGATGGGGGAGGGCGCGTCCAGCCAGGGCGACGTCCACGAGGCGCTGAACTTCGCGGGGATCCACCGCCTCCCGATGATCCTCGTGGTCGAGAACAACGGCTACGCGATCAGCGTCCCGGCCGAAAAGGAGATCGCCGTCCGGGATGTGGCGGTGCGCGCCGCCGGGTACGGCATGCCAGGCGTGATCGTGGACGGCACCGACGTCCTGGGATGCTACCTGGCCATGCGGCGCGCGGTCGCGCGAGCGCTGGCGGGTGACGGCCCGACGTTCATCGAGGCCAAGGTCACCCGCCTGACCGGGCACTCCTCCGACGACCAGCAGACGAAGTACCGGACCGAGGCGGACCTGGCGGAAGGACGCGAGCGGGACCCGCTGCCGGCTTTCCGTGACGAGCTCCGGGCAGCCGGCCTGCTCGACGCGGCGGCCGAGGCGGAGATCGCCGCGGACGTCCGGGCCCTGGTGGACGATGCCACGGACTTCGCCGAGGCGGCCGCCGACCCGGACCCCGCGACGTTGCTCCGCCACGTCTACGCGGAACCGGGCTGATGGCCGTCCGCACGTTCATCGAGGCGATCCGCGAGGGGCTGCGCGACGAGATGCGCCGCGATGCAGCCGTGATCGTGCTGGGCGAGGATGTCGGGAAGAAGGGCGGCGTCTTCTTTGCCACGGACGGGCTCTGGGCCGAGTTCGGCGACGGCCGGGTGATCGACACGCCGCTGACCGAATCGATGATCGCCGGGGTGAGCATCGGCGCCGCCGCCAACGGCCTGCGACCGGTGGCCGAGATCCAGTTCGCGGACTTCATCTTCCCGGCCCTGAACCAGCTGATCCAGGAGGCCGCCCGTATCCGCTATCGGAGCAACGGCACGTTCGGGTGCCCGATCACGATCCGGGCACCGTTCGGGGCAGGCGTGCACGGCGCGCTCTACCACAGCCAGTCGGTGGAGGCGTTCTTCGCCCACGTCCCGGGCCTGAAGGTGGTGATCCCTTCGACGCCGTACGATGCGAAGGGGCTCCTGCGATCCGCGATCCGCGACCCGGACCCGGTCATCTTCCTGGAGCACAAGAAGATGTACCGGAGCGTCCGCGGCGAGGTGCCGGACGGGGAGTACACGGTGCCCCTGGGCCGCGCGACCGTGACCCGCGAGGGGAGCCGGGTGACGCTGATCGCCTACGGGCTCATGGTCCACTACGCGCTCGACGCGGCGGCTCGCGTAGCCGGGGAGGGGATCGAGACCGAGGTGGTGGACCTGCGGACGATCCGCCCGCTCGACGCGGCGACCGTGCTGGCCTCGGTCCGCAAGACCGGCAAATGCCTGGTGGTCCACGAGGACAACCAGTTCGGCGGGTTCGGGGCGGAGGTCGCCGCGCTCGTGGCCGAGGAGGCGTTCGACTTCCTGGACGGCCCGGTGACGCGCCTGGCCGGCCCGGAGTCGCCGGCGGTGCCCTATGCCGGCGCACTCGAGGATGCCTTCCTGATCACGCCAGAGAAGATCGCGGCCGCGATCCGCACGCTGGCGGCCTACTGACGCAGTCGCCGCCCGACGGCAGCGGCCGTGGCGCCGGATGACCGCGGGGGCCTCTCGCGTGCCCGAGAGCGCGGGATGGGCCACACTAGGGGGGCCGGGGGCGTCGCTGAATCGGCGGGGCGCCCGAGGCGTACGAGCATGAGACGCGGGACGCAGGACCGCGGAGGAGGACCCCGTGGCGAAGGTCACGATGCCCCAGCTCGGCGAGAGCGTCGCCGAGGGCACGATTGGTCGGTGGCTCAAGAAGCCCGGCGACCGGGTGGAGAAGTACGAGCCGATCGTCGAGGTCGTCACCGACAAGGTGAATGCGGAGGTCCCGTCGCCGTTCGCGGGCATCCTCACCGCGATCCTCGCAGAGGAAGGCGCCACCGTCCCCAACAACGCCGAGATCGCGGAGATCGAGACCACGGACACCGATGTCGCGGCGGCCGCGTCGGCGCCGGTGCCACCCGTGGTCGCGCCGCAGGCGCCGCTCGCGCCCGCTGGCGCCGCAGGTGCGGCCGCGATTCCCGTCGCAGCGGCCGCAGCCGGGCCCGCGATGACCGCTGGCGTGCCGATGCCGCCGCCGGTCGGTGATCCGGAGGCGCGAATGACGCCGGCGGTCCGCCGGCTGCTCCGCGAGCACGGCCTTTCGCCTGCCCAGGTGCCCGGGACCGGTGGTGGCGGGCGCATCACCCGGGATGACGTCCTCGCCGTGGTGGAGGCGATCCGCACCGGCAGGCCGGGCGCGGGACCCGGCGGACCCGGCGTGAGCGGGACGCCCGGTCCGGGCGTCCCCTTCCAGACGACGCCGCCGCCGGCGACTGGCTCCGCCCCTGCGACCGCCGGACCCTCCGTCGTCTTCCCGCCGGGCGCCGATGAGGTCCTGGTGCCGGTGACGAAGATGCGGCAGGGGATCGCCGCGCAGATGACGCGGGCCCTGCAGGTGCCGCACGCGTACGTGCACGTCGAGGTGGACGTGACCAGCCTGGTCCGGCTGCGCGAGTCCGTGAAGCGCGAGTACCAGGCGCGCGAGGGGATCAGCCTGAGCTACGTGCCGTTCGTGATGAAGGCGGTTGTCGAGGCCCTTCGGAAGCAGCCCACGTTCAATGCCGTGTGGACGGACCAGGGGCTCATGGCGCGCCGTCGCGTCAACCTGGGCGTGGCCGTGGCGGTTGACGACGGCTTGATCGTGCCCGTCATCCGAGACGTGGACCAGCTCTCCATCAACGGGATCAACCACGCCATCGCCGAGGTGGCCGTGCGCGCCCGCGCCAACCGGTTCCGCTCCGACGACTTCGGTGGCGGCACGTTCACGGTGGACAACACCGGATGGTTCGGCAGCAACCTGACGATGCCAATCATCAACGTCCCGGAAGTCGCCATCCTCACCATGGAGGCGATCACGAAACGTCCGGTGGTGGTCGAGACGCCGCAGGGCGACGTCATCGCCATCCGGTCGATCATGAACACCGTGATCGGGATCGACCATCGTGCGAACGACGGCGCCCAGGCGGGCTTCTTCCTCCGCGACCTGAAGACATGGCTGGAGAACGTCGGGCCGGACACCCCGGTCTACTAGGGGCGCGTGGTGGTGGGCCGGCGCGGGTCATCGCCGTACACTTGTCGGCGATGACCCGCGAGCTGCCGATCTTCGCCCCGCCCGCAGGGGACAGCCGTGCCGGGAACGCGGCCCCCAGGCGCCACCCCGAGTGGCTGCGGGCCCGGATCGCGGGCGGCGACGGCTTCAGCGATCTGCGCCGCCTGATGCGCGCCCAGAACCTCAACACGGTCTGCGAGGAGGCCCGCTGCCCGAACCTCGGGGAGTGCTGGGACCAGCGGACGGCGACCGTGATGATCCTCGGCGACACGTGCACTCGAGCCTGCGGTTTCTGTGCCATCAAGACGGGCCGGCCCACCTGGTTCGACGCCGACGAGCCACGTCGGGTCGCAGAGGCCGTCGCGGCGATGGGCCTCGAGCACGTCGTCGTGACGTCGGTCGCCCGGGATGACCTGCCCGACGGCGGCGCGAGCGTCTTCGCGGAGACGATTCGGCGGCTCCGCGACCGGTGTCCGGGGATGGGCGTCGAGGTGCTGATCCCCGACTTCAACGGGCAGGAGGCGCCGCTGCGCACCGTGATGGAGGCGGGTCCGGACATCCTCAATCACAACGTCGAGACGGTGGAACGGCTCCAGGCACCGGTCCGGAAGCGGGCCCGCTACGACCGGAGCCTGGGCGTCCTGGAGCGCGCGAAGGAATATGCCGGGGAATTCGGGCGCCCCGCCCACACGAAGAGCTCGATCATGGTCGGGCTGGGCGAGGAGCGCGCGGAGCTCTCGCAGACGTTCCGCGACCTGCGCGCGGTCGACTGCGACATCCTGACCATTGGCCAGTACCTGCGGCCGAGCGTGGCCCACCTGCCGTTGATCCGCTACTACCACCCCGACGAGTTTGCGGAGATGAAGGTCGAGGCGCTCGCGCTCGGCTTCCGGCACGTGGAGGCGGGGCCGCTGGTGCGCTCCTCGTACCACGCCCGCGACCAGGTCCCCGGCGCCGAGCTGCGGGCCGCCCGGCGCCGGCAGGCGACGCTGGACGCCGAAGGGCGAGTGATCCCCGCCTGA
Source organism: uncultured Chloroflexia bacterium (assembly GCA_963814115.1). Lineage (GTDB taxonomy): Bacteria > Chloroflexota > Limnocylindria > Limnocylindrales > CSP1-4 > CTSoil-043. Next base: position 74,797 of record CAWFBS010000002.1, read on the forward strand.
TCCTCGCTCGCCACGGGCGCTCAGAGGATCTTCGAGAGGAAGCTCTTCGTGCGTTCGTGGGTCGGGCTGGTGAAGAAGTGCTCGGGCGTGCCTTCCTCGATGATCTGGCCGTCGTCCATCATCACGACCCTGTCGGCGACCTCGCGGGCGAAGCCCATCTCGTGGGAGACCACGATCATCGTCATGCCCTCGCGGGCCAGCTCCTTGATGACCTCGAGGACCTCGCCGATCATCTCCGGGTCGAGCGCCGAGGTGGGCTCGTCGAAGAGCATGAGGGCCGGCTTCATGGCCAGCGCCCGCGCGATCGCGACGCGCTGCTGCTGGCCGCCGGAGAGCTGGTTCGGGTAGACGTTCTCCTTGGAAGACAGGCCGACCCGCGCCAGCAGCGCCCTGCCCATCTCCACCGCCTCGGCGGGCGGGGTCTTCCGTACGAGCAGGGGTGCCTCGGTGATGTTCTGGAGCGCGGTCATGTGCGGGAAGAGATTGAAGCGCTGGAAGACCATCCCGATCTCCTGGCGCTGCTTCGCGATGTTCTTCTCGCGATCCTCGACCAGCTTTCCGCCGACCTCGCGGTAGCCGATGAGATGGCCGTTCACGAAGATCCGGCCGCCCTGGATCTTCTCCAGGTGGTTCACGCAGCGAATGAAGGTGGTCTTGCCAGACCCCGACGCCCCGATGACGACCACGACCTCCTGCCGTTTGACGGTCATCGAGACGCCCTTGAGGACGTGCAGCCGGCCGAACCATTTCTCGACCCCGGCGGCCTCGACCACCACTTCGTTCGGGGGCAGCGGGACGCCGCCGATGGCGCCGAGCAGGTCGCCGGGCTTCTGGAGCGTCATCAGCGCCCTCCGCTGATCACGGGAGCATCCTCGCCAACGGTCGGCGTTCGGCCGAACAGGCGGTCCATCAGCCCCGGTCCCGCGTTGGCGCTGCCGGCGGTCCCCTTGGCCAGCTTCCGCTCGATCCATGCCTGGATGACGCTCCAGATCGTGGTGAGCAGCAGGAACCAGACGGCGGCCGCCAGGTAGAACTCGAACGGGGCGAAGTAGTTGCCCTGCTTGCGATTGAAGACCGTGTAGAGCTCCGGGACGCTGATCAGGACGAGCAGCGACGTCGTCTTGAGCATGTTGTTGAACTCGTTGCCGAGGGGCGGGACGATCACGCGGGCCGCCTGCGGGAGGACGATCCGGCGCATGCCCTGGCCGTAGGTCATCCCCAGCGACTTCGCCGCCTCCATCTGGCCGGGGTCGATCGCGAGGATGCCCGCGCGCACGATCTCGGCGAAATAGGCGCCCTCGTTCACGCCCAGGGCAAAGACGCCGGCCTGGACCGCGCCGTCGATCTTGATTCCCAGGATGTTGAGGGTGGGCCAGCCGTAGAGGTGGGCGACACTGAGGCCGAAGTAGAAGAGGACGATCTGGACGACGAGCGGTGTCCCACGGAACAGCCAGATGTACACGTTGGCGATGATGCGGAACGGCCGGAACTTCGCCATCTTGGCGAGGGCCGCGAACGTGCCGAGGGTGACCCCGATCAGCTGGCTGGTGATGGCGATCGAGACGGTCAGCCAGAGCCCGTTCTGGATCTGGCTGTCCGGGTGGAAGACCGAGTCGAAGAAGTAGTTCCAGTTGAGATGGACCGTGCTCGACGCACTGGACGTGCAGCCCGCGACGAGCACGGCGATGAGGACGACCCCGGTCGGCACGATGGCCGACCGGAGCCCCTGGGATCGCGGCCGAGGCCGCGGGCTGGACATCCCGGCGCTTCCGAGCCGGCTACTTGATCTTGTTGATCTGCCCGGCGACGTCGGCCGTGATCGCACCGCTCTGCACGCCGTACTTGGTGAGGATCTGCAGGTACGTCCCGTCGTTGATCATCGAGACGAGCGCGGCCTGGACCGCGGTCACCAGGTCCTTGTGGGAGGCGTCGTTGGCAACGCTGATGCCCTCGAGGGCCGGCTGAAGCGGCGGGACCGGCGCCAGATCGAACTGGTCGGCGTGCTGGACGGTGTAGTACCCGGCGACCGGCGAGTCGGCGAAGTACGCGTCGACCTGTCCTGCCTGGAGCGCAAGGAGGGCGTCGCTGTCCTTCTCGAACTCCTTGGCATTGATCGCCGGCTTGCCGGCCTTGGTGCAGGCCTGGGTCAGGCCGTCGCCCTTGTAGTCACCGGTGCCCTGCAGGTAGTTGATCTCGGTGGTGCCCGTCTCCGCGGCGATGTTCAGGCCGCACAGGCTGTCCGTCGAGGTGATCCCCTTGGGGTTCCCCTTGGCGACCACGAACGACTGGCCGGCCTGGAAGAACGGGATCATGTCGACCTGCTTGATCCGGTCGCTGGTGATGTTCTGGGCCGAGATGATGATGTCGCATTTGCCACCCTGGAGCGCGGCGATGATCGTGTCAAAGACCGTGTTGTTCACGGCCATGGACAGGCCGAGCCGCGAGGCGATCTCGGCGCCGATGTCAATATCCGACCCGGTCGGGTCGCCGTTCGCGTCGAAGAACTCCTGGGGCGGGTACGGGATGTCCGAGCACACGGTGAGCTTGCCGGCGTCGATCAGCTCAGCGGCCGGGACCGTGGCCACCGGGCTGGGGGCCGCCGGGCTCGGGGATGCCTCGGGAGAGGGCGACGCGGCCGGAGCCACGCTCGCGGCAACCGACGCCGCGGGTGTCGGTGAGGGCGCCGCGGGGACCGGAGTGGCGCTGCCAGAGCATGCCGCCAGGACGACAGCCAGCGCGCCGGCCAGCGCGAACGCCCGGGAACTGGGTGTGAACATCGACTCCTCCTCGTGCGACGGTCCGGTTCGGTCCGGCGCCGCCGCTCAGCTCGCGACCTCCTGTCGCACTGCTCCAACGACTCGGTTGACCACTTCGGGACGCAAATGGGTAGTCCGTACCCTACCGCACGGGGCCCGCTGGCACTTGTCGGACCGCGCAAGGGGCCGGGGATCGTGCGGCGCCTCGCGGCGCACCGGCACGTGGTCCGGCCGGGATATCCTGTGGGCATGACCCGCCTGCTCCCGCGCAAGACGCCGCTGGCCGAGCTCCACTGCCATCTGGGCGGGGCAGTGACACCCGCGGTCATGTGGGGCATCGCCCACAGCCAGGGGATCCGGCTCCCGACGAAGGACTACTGGGAGTTCCGGGACATGATCACGGTCTCCAACCGTCACGACCGTTCCTTCGACGGCTACCTGGACCTGTTCCACTGGACGGAGCTGATCCAGTCGTCGCCGATCGCGATCGAGCGTTCCGTCTACGAGGTCGTGGGCGGTGCCTATCGCAAGAACAACGTCACCACGATGGAGCTCCGATTCAACCCGATGAAGCGGAACCGCGGCGGCGAGCAGGACCTGGACCACATCATCGCGGCGGCGATGCGAGGCATGGATCGGGCGGTCCTCGAATACCCCATCAAGCCGGGCCTGATCCTCTGCCTGGACCGTGCCTTCCCCTACCAGCTCAACGAGATCATCGCGGAGAAGGCGATCAGCGGGCGCGACCGCGGGATCGTCGGGATCGACATCGCGGGCCCGGAGTCGTCGGGCTTTCGGGTGAAGGAATATCGCCACCTCTTCCAGCGGGTTCGTCGGCACCGCCTCGGGATCACCGTCCACACCGGCGAGTCGGGGCCCGTGGAGGAGATCGGCGAGGTCATCGAGCAGCTCGAGCCGGACCGGATCGGCCACGGCATCAAGGCGGCCTATGACCCGCGCACGATGGGGATGATCCGCGAGCGAGGGATCGTCCTCGAGATCTGCCCGACCTCGAACCTCAACACCCGGGTGGTCTCGGGCTGGGACGAGTTCCGCTGGATCTTCGACACGTTCCGGCGCAACGAGATCCGCTTCACGATCAACACCGACGGCCCCGAGATGCTCAAGACGTACATCCGCGACGAGCTCTCAACGCTGGGCAGGCTAGGGATCCTCAGCCTCGAGGAGCAGGAGGAGGTTGCCCGGACGGCCATCCTGGCCTCGTTCGTGCCGAACGTGAGCGACGTGCCGGTGCCGCGCCTGGTGCCGGCGACTCGCGTCCAGGTCGAGCGGGAAGAGGCGTAGCCGCCCGCGGGCGACCCTTCAGGCGTCCTTCGGCTCGATCCGGTACGTGCAGCTGCGATCGCCCGAGGCGATGTGGGTGACCCTGGTGACCCGCGCCTGGAGGACGTCCTCGAACAGCTTCAGCTCCGCACGACAGGCGGCCGGATGCCCTGCGGCGGCCCCCAGGATGGCGCAGTTCGCCTCCCGGAGCTCCAGCGGCCCGTCGGCGCCGTCGAGCAGCGTCGCGCGGCAGAGGTAGCCCGATTCGTCCTGGATCACGGCGAGCTCCCGGACGCGGGCCGCCAGCGTGGGTGAGGGGCCCAGCGCGTTCGCGAAGCGGGCCTGGATCCGGTCCCGGAGAAGCCGACGGCGTGCCTCGAAGATCTCCTCCACGAGGTCGTCACCACCGACCGCGGCGACCGACTCGAGCAGCGTGGTGGCCAGACCATCGTAGTTGGCAGGCAGGCTGCGCTGCGCCGCGGCCGTCACGTCATACAGGTGGCGGGGCCGGCCCACTCCATGCCGGACTGCCTGCCGGACGACAGAGCCGCGTGCCTCGAGCCAGCGAAGACGCTGCAGCACACCGGCCCGGCTGGCTCCGATTCGTGTGGCGAGCCGATCCGGCGCGCTGGCACCCATGTCGCGGAGGGCGACCAGGATCGCCCGGTCCAGGCCCTCATGGGCTGCCTGGGCCGCGGTCCGCGGGATGTCGGTATCGGCCGGCGGGACGCGTGCGTCGGTCATGTGAGGAAGGCTAGCACCGGAGCCGGATCGGGGCCGCCGCGCGTGTTCCGATCCGGCTCGAGCCCCCGGCGTCGGCTCAGCCGCCGACCGCCGCGCGCTGCAGGGCGGTCCGAAGGGCGTCCTTGAACGCGGGCGCCCAGGGCCCCTTGCCGGCCAGGACATAGGGAGGCGCGTCGACCGACCCGAAGGCGGCGGGGTCCGTCACGTACGAGCGGGCGCAGGCGTCCACGCTGGAGCGAAGCTCGTCGTACGTGGCCTGATCCTTGAACGCGTACAGGTAGATCCGGACCGTGGTGGCCTGGTCGACGCCGCTGGCGTCGAAGCCGATGGCGGTGTGGGAAAGGCGCTGGTCGGCGCAGCCGGCGTCGCCGCTCACGACGTGGGCCACGTTGACGCCCACGATCTGCAGCTCGGCCACGATCCCACCGAAGTCGGTCGGGGTGGCCGGTTCCGTCGTGGGTGTGAAGTTGCTGCAGGCTGCGACCACCAGGATCACGGACACGGCCAGCAGGGCAAGACGGGCCTGGATGCCGGCGCGAGCAAGCATGCCGGGAGGCTAGCACGAGCCTGAACCGCCTGGGGCGGCACAACCGCCCGGGGCGGTACACTCTCGGCGGCGCCCAGTTGCGGCCGCGACGTGTCGTCGGGTCGGGTCCGGCGCCCGGTTCCAGCCTGGTCTCCAGGAGGTTGCGTGCCCGAGATCCGCGCGTTCCGCGCCCTGCGCTTCAACCCCGACGCGGTGCCGGACCTCGCCAGGGTCGTCGCGCCGCCCTACGACGTGATCTCGCCCGCCATGCGGGCGACCCTGGCGGCGCGCGATCCGCACAACGTGGTCGCCATCGACCTTCCGGTGGACCTTCCGGGGGCGGCCGACCCGGACGACAAGTACCGCGCGGCCGCCCGGACGTTCTCCGGCTGGCGATCGGACGGGTCGCTCGCCAAGGATCCGCGGCCGGCGCTGTACGTCTACGAACAGGCCTACACGCTTCCCGGGTCGGACCTGCGGCGCGTCCAGCGAGGTTTCTATGCGCGCGTGAAGCTGGAGGCGTTCGGGCCCGGCTCGGGCATCCTGCCGCACGAGCGGACGCTCAGCGGACCGCGCGAGGATCGCCACAAGCTCATGCGTGCGTCCGGCGCCAACTTCTCCGGGGTGGTCGGGCTCTACGCGGATCCGTCCGGAGAGGCGTCGCGCTCTCTCGCCGACGCGACGGCAGCCAGCTGCGTCGCCGACGTCCACGACGACGACGGCGTCCGGCACCGGCTCTGGATGCTGCCGGACGACGGGGCGACCGCGTCGGCGGTCGCCGCGCTCCGCGAGGCAGCAGGGCGCGGCCCGATCACGATCGCCGACGGCCACCATCGCTACGAGACCGCGCTGCGGTACCGGGACGAGCGGCGGCTGACCAGCTCGCGCGAGGCCGACCCCGCGTTCGACTACGTGCTGATGCTGCTGCTCGAGACGGGGGGTGGGGCCTTCACGGTTCTGCCGACCCACCGCGTGGCCCGGGGCGTCCCGGACAGTCCCGGCCTTCTGGCTGCTGCGCGCGCGCTCTTCGACGTCGCGCCTGCCGGTCCCGCGGAGCTCACCCTCGCGTTCGGGCCCGGCGCCGGGGCGAGCGGCGGAGGCGGCCGGTTCGGGCTGTGGACGCGGGCCGGCGGCGCGATCCTGACCGCTCGGCGCGAGGAGTTCGCGGGGCTGCTCCCGGCTGGCAGCGATGCGCTCCGGCGGCTGGACGTGACGCTCCTGGCGGCAGCCCTGGAACGGCTTGCCGGGATCGACCGTGCCGCGACCACCTCGGGGGAGCGCGTCGGGTACACCAAGTCCGTCACAGAAGCGATCGAGTTGGTCGACGGGGCGGTCGATGGCGCCGATGCGGCGTTCCTGCTGGAGCCGACGCCGGTCGGGGAGGTGGTCGCGGTCGCCGCAGCCGGCGACGTGATGCCCCAGAAGTCCACGTACTTCTACCCCAAGCCGTTGACCGGCTTCGTCATCAACCCGCTGGAGTGGTAGGCGACGAGATGTTCGACGATCCCCTTGACCGAGACTACCCGCGTCCGATCCCGGCTGAGCCGGGGGGCGGCTCGGGCGGGAATGGCGGCGGCCGCCCGATTCGCAAGGACGAGATCGAGCTCGAAGCGCGCGGCCTGTACATCGAATCGTGGCTGCCGGAGCGTCGCTCCCGACGGCGGCCGCTCCTGCTCGTGCACGGAGAGCTGGCCGGTTCCTGGGTCTGGGAGCGCTGGCTTCGCCACTTCGCGGGCCGTGGCTGGGAGGGCCATGCCCTCAACCTGCGGAACCACTACTGGTCGAAGACGGCGGATCCCGCCACCCTGTCGTTCGACACCTACCTTGACGACGTGCTCGCGGGCATCGAGCGGATCGGGCCCAACCCCGTGGTCGTCGGGCACGGGATGGGCGGCCTGCTGGTCCTGAAGGCGGCTGCGGACCGTTCCGACGTCGCCGGGGTGGTGCTCGTGGACGCCGAGCTGCCCGCGGACCTGCGCGCACCGGCCCGGCCGTACCTCGTGCGTGACGCGCCAGTCGCCTACGGGCGCGCCCGGATCGGCTGGGACGCGCCGCCCGAGAAGCTCCAGCGAGAGAATCGCGACCTCACCCTTGACGACGTCCTGCGGATCCAGCATCTGCTGGGCCAGAAGCAGCACGAATCCGGCCGGGCGCGCGCGGACGTGCAGGCGGGTGTCCTGGTGACGCCCGACTCCCTCCAGGACCGGCCACGCCTCGTGATCGGGTCCGGGCTCGACGGGTCGGCCGCGGCCGTGGCCGCGGAATCGCTGGCGGCGTGGCTGGGCGCCGAGCACGAGCAATACGGCGCCCACTCGCACTTCGGCCTGCTCCTCGGGACGGACGGTCATCGCCAGGTCGTGGAGCGCGTGCGGGCGTTCCTCGAGGCCCACCACCTGTAGGGACGCCCGGTCGTCACGAGCATCCGAGGGCCTCCCCCGAGTTTGCCAATGGAACGGCGGCTCTGGTAGCATCGTGCCCCGGTCGGGGCTCTGATGGGTCCGTGCGGGCCACCCTGCCGCATTCGTCTAGAGGCCCAGGACGCCGCCCTCTCAAGGCGGAGATCACCGGTTCGAATCCGGTATGCGGTACCAGCCACACATCCCGACGCCCCCGGTCCGCGCCCCGGGGGCGTTACCTTTCCGACGACCACGAAGGGTGATCCGTCACTGCCCCAGGAGGACCCATGGAGCCCACGGCGCCGCGCCGGTTGGTGATCCTGACCGAGGGCGAGTTCGGTCCGCACCACGCCAAGACCGCCTGGGGCGTGATCCGCTACGGACGCGACGAGGTCGTCGCGATCCTGGACTCGACAATCGCTGGCCGCAACGCGAGCGAGTGGTTGCCCGGTCACGACATCCCCGCCGTCGCGACGCTGGCCGAGGCACTGTCCATCCCCGGGCGGTCGCGCCCGGACGCGCTCCTGGTGGGGATCGCGCCGACCGGCGGCCGCCTGCCCGACGCGTGGCGCCCCGTTCTGTCCGACGCGCTGCGAGCCGGCCTCGAGCTTCACTCCGGGCTCCACACGATCCTCGGCGACGACCCCGAGATCGCGGCAGTGGCGGCGGAGGCAGGTGTCCGGATCGTCGACTATCGCCGCGCGCCCGACCGGATGGACTGCGCGGTCGGCCGGCGCCACCTGCCCGGCAAACGCGTGATCCTGACCGTGGGCACGGACTGCGCGATCGGCAAGATGTCGGTCGCACTGGAGCTCCGGCGGGCGGCGCTCGAGGCCGGCGACCGGGCTGTCTTCGTACCGAGCGGCCAGACCGGCATGATGATCGATGGCTGGGGCGTGGCGGTGGACCGCGTCATCAGCGATTTCCTCAACGGCACAGTCGAGTGGCTCGTGGAGCAGGGGGAGGGGATGGGGGACTGGATCCTGGTCGAGGGCCAGGGCTCCCTGGATCACCCTGCCTACAGCTCGGTCACGCTGGGCCTCATCCACGGGGCGACGCCGCACGCGATGGTGCTGGTCCACAAGGCTCGGCTGGCCGCCCACGATTTCGACCATCTGCCCGACCGGTCCTTCCCGATCGCCCCGCTCCGGCCGTTCATCGAGCTGCACGAGCGGGTCGCCGAGACCGTGGCGCCCTCGAGGGTGGTCGCGGTCGCCGTGAACACCTCGCTCATCGCCGACGACGCCGATGCGCGACGGGCGATCGCCGCGGTGAGCGCCGAGACCGGCCTGCCGGCGGACGACCCTGTCCGGTTCGGCGCCGCCGCGCTCTGGTGCGAGGTCCGCAACGCGGTCGATGCGCTGCCCTGGGTCGGCGGGGCCGGCACGTGAGCGCCGGCTGGGACCTCCGGGTCGAGACCCTCCACCTCCCGTTCCGCGACCCGTTCGTCATCGCCCGGAACGGGCCCGGCGAGGGCCACGGGGTCACGACCGTGGTCGTCGAGCTGCGGTCCCCTTCGCTGCCGGGGCTCGTCGGAATCGGCGAGGGTTGCCCGGAGACGTACTACGGCGAGACCCCGTCGACCATGGCCGTGGTCATGCCCCTGCTGCTGGGCGCCGTGCCGCCGACCACCCTCGACATTGCGGGCGGCCCCGGCCCGGCCCGGGACGCGCTCGCCGCGATCGGCGCCGCATTCGACGGCGTGGTTCGAGGCCACGGAGCGGCGAAGTGTGCCGTGGACATCGCCCTGCACGATCTGGCGGGCAAGGCCCTGGGCGTGCCCATCCACCGGTTGCTGGGTCTGTCGGCCGACATCCCGCCGACCGACTTCACGCTGGGTCTGGACGAGCCGGCGGTCGTCGCCGAGCGTGCCCGCCGCAGCGCCCATTTCCCGGCCTTGAAGATCAAGGTGGGCGGCCCGCACGACCTCGCCACGCTGGAGGCGGTACGGGCCGTCTTCAGTGGTCCGATCCGGATCGACGCCAACATCGGCTGGACGCCTGCGACCGCCGCCACGATCGTCCCGGAGCTCGTTCGGCTGGGGGTCGAGCTGATCGAACAGCCCTTCCCGCCGCGGCGATACGGCTGGCTTCGCGACCTCCAGGCGATCTCGCCGCTCCCGATCGTCGCCGACGAGTCGGCAGTTACGATCGAGGACCTCGACGCGCTCGTCGGGGTCGTGGACGGCGTCAACGTGAAGCTCGCCAAGTGCGGCGGCGTGGGGCCGGCCGCTCGGATGCTGACCCGGGCCCGGGACCTCGGGTTCCGGACCTTCCTCGGCTGCATGGAGGAGACGTCGGTGGGGATCGCGGCATCGGCGGCCGTCGCGAGCCTTGCGGATTGGGTTGACCTTGATGGCTGCCTGCTGCTCGCCGATGACCCGTTCGCGGGCCTGGAGCTCGAGGCGGGCTGCCGATGGAAATTGACGGACGCCCCGGGCCACGGGGTGACGCGCCGCCCCGACCGTTGAGGAGCCGGGCCGGCGCCCCGACACCGGACGGCACCATGGCCACGGGCTGGCGCACCTGACACGGGCCGGCACCATGGCCTTGGCCTGTCCACCCCGCCGCGGAGCGCCGTCCACCAGATGCGCCTCCCTGTGGACAAGTCAGGGGGCCAGTTGGTGGACAAGGCCCTTCCGGACGCCACCCCCCGGCGCGTAGCATGGCGGGGTCGCCGGATGAGGGAGCTGACGGCGACACCACCGGGGCGCACAACGCCCCAACGCGCGGACGACCTGCCCAACCCGTGGGACCGCGCCCGTCACCTTGATCATGCCCCGGTTCGGGCTGCCCGGCGGAGGAGAGTGGAGATCGATGGACCCGTGCATCCGTGTGCCCGGAACGCCCGCCGGGGAGGCCGTGGAGTTCGTCCGCTTCTGCCGCGATCGGAGGCACGTCGGCTGGCCGGAGCTGTACGACGAGATGTGGTCCGTGGCCAGCCACCGGCTCTTCCGCGGGTACGGGTTCGCCGAGCTGGGGGAGCTCGGCATCGGGTTCAGCCTGTTCGAGACCATCCCACTCGCGGCGCTCGTCGCAGCGGTGATCGCGGACGAGCCCCAGGCGGCGCGGCGCGGCGCGTCGACCGCCCGACGCGGGCTGGCGGTCGTGGCGATCCTGGAGGATGCGGCGCCGGTGACGGCCTGAGCTAACCGATCGGCTGGCGGCGGATCGAGCGCAACGGGCCGCGCCCCGTGCCCCACCGGCGCCTCGTGGAGATCAGGCCCGGATCGCCCGCCGTGACATTTCGCCCTCGATCTGGCGTTCCGCCTCGACGTACGTGTCGATCTCCTCGCGAAGCCGGTTCGCCTCCGGCGTGTAGAGGTGGACCTGCTGCTGCAGGACGTAGCTGAGGCGGCGACTCGTCATCCGGACGTGGTCCAGGTTCTTCATGAGCACGAGCGGATCCATCGAGGCGAGATCGTCCGGATGGAACATCGGCTTCATGGTCGGAGTGTACCGGAGGCCCGGCCGCGCGGCCCGTCCCAGCGCACCGGCAACCCGGCTCCGGCGAGGGCTCGCCGGCGGCCCGACTCGCTCGCCCCCATCACGAGGATCCGGTCCATCTTCGTGGCTCGTCCGGCCTGGTCACCCCACAGCTTCGTCATCTTCCGGGGTGCCGCGACCGGGTCCAGGGCGATCCCGGCGAGCCGGTAGCCCTCGGGTTCGGCACACTCCTCCCAGGCCGCGTCCGCGAGTCCGATCCCGTCGCCGATGCGCTTGCCCCGGTCCGCCTCCACGTCGCCGATCACGACGACCAGGACCGCGTCGTCCGCGAGCACCAGCCGCAAGCCGGCCAGTGTCTCCCGAAGGAAGGCCAGGAACGGTGCACGACGGTGTGCGTCGTCGAGCGTGCGGTCGATCTCGGCCGCGTCGAAGCCGAGGAACCAGGCGCGCAGCCAGTTGTAGTAGCCGTACTTGAGGACCCGCAGATACGGTGGCGAGGTCACGACCAGGCGGGCGCGATCGGGGAGCGCCCGGCTGCGCAGGGCAGCGCGGGCTCGCGCGCCTGCATCCCGGGCATCGCCGAGGAGCGCCAGGCCGCGGACGGACGGGCGGCCATCCCGGTCGAGGCGCCCGAGCTTCTCGCCGAGGCAGGCGAACACGTCGCGCTCGGGTCCCCTGAACGACGTCCGCCGGGCGAAATCGCGCACGTAGCGGGGCGCCATGCTGAAGGTGTTCGGCATGAGGTCGGAGAGGTAGCTCCTGCTCTTGCCGTGAAGGATCCCGGTCACCCCGGCGGCAAGGAACCGGTCGGTCCGGTCGGCGAGGTCCAGGCGGCTCCGGACGAACAGGAGCTGGCCCAGCGTGCGCGGGTGATAGGCCAGCGCCACCTCCAGCGGGACCAGCTCGCAGCCGTCACGCACCGATGCTCCGGACCCTGCGCCGGGAACGGTGATGCCTGGAATGGGCACCGCATGACCGCCGCCACCGCTGCCCGGCCCCCCTGCGAAGAGGGTCCTACCTGCCGCATCGGTGAGGCCGGCGCCGAGCGCCTGCCAGGCGTCGGCCTCGAACGACCAATCGATCCGGAGCCGCGCCAGACGGGCCGCCGCCTCGCCGGCCGTGGGCGGATCCACTTTCGCGGACGTGAGCACATGGGCGAACGGGTTGAGGTCATTGCCCACGCCGAGGCGCCCTTCGACACAGGCCTGGAGGGGCACCGTTCCTCGTCCCGCGAACGGGTCGAGGACCACGTCGCCGGGGCGCGTGTACCGCTCGATGAACGCGTGGGCCAGGGCCGCCGGGAAGCTCGCGAGATAGGAGCACATCGGGTGGAAGGCGTGTCCCCACAGGCGGTCGCGATCCTTCCAGTCGGCCTCGATCGGGAGCCTGGGAAGCTCCCTGACGAGCTCCAGGTCCAGCTGGGCGGCTGCCGTCCGGTCGCGGACGCCCCGCAGCTCGATCGTTGGTCGTGCACCGCCGAGGTGGGTGGTCCCGGCGATGGGCATGGGATCGGCGACGACGCTCCGGCGCGAGTGCGCGGCCACGCTGGCACCTCCGATCACGCGGCACGGCTCGAACCGCCCTACGGGCCGCGGAGCATAGCACGGGCGTTCGCCGGCCAGGCGACAACGTGCGCGTCCGGGTGGCGGCGCAGCTGCCGGCGTGCCCGCGGAATCGTGTTCACGGGTCGATGGGGCGCCCAGTTGGGCTACGCTACCCATGCGCCCCCGTAGCTCAATGGATAGAGCGACCGGCTTCTACCCGGTTGGTTGCGGGTTCGACTCCTGCCGGGGGCGCCAGCGAGGCCAACGTCCCGATCGAGGTGCCGTCTGGCCCTCGCGAGGCGCGGCTCCGCGGTGGACACTCTGCCGGTTTGCCGGTGCGATCGGATGGCCGGCGGGAGCGATGGAGGATTCGTGATGGCTCCGGGTGCGATGACCGTGAGGGACGGGTGGCTGAAAGCGGCGGCGACGCTCGCGACGGTGGTCCTCATTGCCGGAGCGTGCAGCTCTGGCTCGGTCAGCCCGCAGGCGAGCGCTGCCGCGCCGAGCGCGGCGGCCTCCCAGGTCGCGTCGCCGTCAGCGGGCCCGGCGGGCTCCACGAACCTCATCCTGGCTACGACCACCTCGCTCCAGGACTCGGGATTGCTTGATGTCCTCGTGCCTGCGTTCGAGAAGGCGTCGGGATACACCGTGAAGACGGTCGCCGTCGGCACCGGGCAGGCGCTCACGATGGGCCAGGAGGGCAACGCCGACGTCCTGTTCGTCCACGCGCCCAGCCAGGAGCAGGCCTTCGTGGATGCGGGCTGGGGCGTCGACCGCCGGCTCGTCGCGCACAACTACTTCTGGATCGTGGGCCCCTCGGCAGACCCGGCCGGGATCAGTGGCCTGACATCCGCGGTCGACGCGTTCAAGAAGATCGCCACCTCCGGCGCGACATTCGTCTCGCGAGGCGACAAGTCCGGCACGAACACCAAGGAGCTGGCCCTCTGGAAGTCGGCCGGCATCACGCCCACGGGCAGCTGGTACATCGAGTCCGGCCAGGGGATGGGCGCCACCCTCCAGATCGCATCGGAGAAGGGCGGGTACACCCTGACCGACACCGCCACCTTCCTCTCGAACCAGGCCCAGCTCGCCCTCGCGGCGCTCGTGAAGAGCGACTCGTCACTCATCAACATCTACAGCGTGATCGCCGTGAACCCGGCCAAGTGGCCGAAGGTCAACACCGCCGGCGCGAAAGCGTTCGAGGACTACGTCACCGGGACCGCCGGACAGCAGATCATCGCCACCTTTGGCACCGACACGTTCGGCATGGCGCTCTTCAACGCGGACGCCGGCAAGGGCTACAGCTCGCTCCAGTAGCAGCTTCGATCGACCGTGGCCCCGCTCGTCGACCAGGCTCAGCAGCTGCTCCAGGGCATGGTCGGCAGCGACCTGGTCGAGATCACCCTGCTGTCGCTGGTCGTCTCGGGCCTGGCGACCGCGCTCAGCCTGCTCATCGGAGTCCCGATCGGGACCTGGCTGGCCCTCTCCCGATTTCGGAGCCGCGGGCTTGCGATCAGCATCGTCAACACCGGCATGGCGCTCCCGCCGGTGGTAGTCGGCCTGGTCGTCGCGTTCATGCTCTGGCGGAGCGGCCCGCTCGGCGACTTGAGCCTCATGTACACGCCCTCGGCGATGGTGATCGCCGAGGTGATCATCGCCACCCCGGTGATCCTGGGGCTCACCGTCGCCGCGCTCGGGCAGCTGGATCCGCGCCTCCGGCTCCAGCTCATGGGACTGGGGGCCTCGCGCTGGCAGACCGTCTGGTGGCTCTGGCGCGAGGCGCGCCTGCCCCTGCTCGCGGCGCTGATGGCGGGCTTCGGCAGCGTCATCTCCGAGGTGGGCGCGGCGATGATGGTCGGGGGCAACATCCTCCATCAGACGCGTGTGCTGACCACGGCGATCGTCCTCGACGTCAGCCGGGGTGACTTCAGCCAGGCTGTCGCCCTGGGGATCGTCCTGCTGGCGCTCGCGTTCCTCGTCAATGGCGTGCTCACCTGGGCCCAGCAGCGCGGCCCCCGGCGCTAGGAGCCGGCACATGACCGAGCTCCCGTCACGCCCCGCACCCTGGACCGCGCCTCCGCCGCTCGTCGAGGTCCGTGACCTCGTCGTCGTTCGCGGGGCGCGGCCCGTGCTCGGCATCGACGAGCTGGCCGTCGGGGACCGGGAGACGCTCAGCGTGGTCGGCCCGAATGGGGCCGGCAAGAGCACGTTGATCCTGGTGCTGGCGCGGCTGGTGCGCCCGGCCAGCGGGCAGCTCTTGTTCCGGGGGTCGCCGGTCCAGCCCCGTGATGAGCTCGGCTACCGCAGGCGGATCGGCCTGGTCATGCCCGACCCGCTCCTGCTCGACACGTCAGTGTGGGCGAACGTCGCCGCGGGCCTTCGCTTCCGCGGGGTGCCCTCCGCCCAGGTTCGCCCGCGCGTCGCCGAGTGGCTCGGGCGACTCGGGGTCGAGCACCTGGCCAGCCGCCCGGCGCGCCAGATCTCGTCAGGCGAGGCGCAGCGCGTCAGCCTGGCGCGGGCGCTCGTGCTCGAACCGGACCTCCTCCTGCTCGACGAGCCGTTCGCATCGGTCGATCCGGCCACCCGTTCGAAGCTGGTCGACGATTTCGAGCAGCTCATCCGTGAGACCCATGTCGCATGCGTGATCGTGACCCACGATCTGGACGAGGCCGTTCGGCTGGGCGACCGGATGGCAGTGGTGGTCAGCGGGCGGCTGCGCCAGTGCGATGCGCCGGGGCGGATCCTGTCCCAGCCGCTCGACGAGGACGTGGCGGCGTTCGTGGGCGCAGAGACCCGAATACCGGGCCGCATCATCTCTACCTCCGAGGGGATCGCCCTGGTCGAGGTTGGCGCGTGCCGGATCGAGGCGGTTTCTGCGGTGGGGACGGGACGTTCGGTCCTGTGCTGCCTGCGCCCGGAAGACGTGACGCTCCTGGCCGCGGACAGCGGTGGGCAACCGCGGGACGGCCGTGGTCAACCGTCGGGAGCGCCGCAACCGTCGGGTACGACGCTTCCGACGCCGTCCGGGTCGCCGGGTGCGCCCGCGTCCGGCCTCCCGGCGAGGGCATCCACGAGCGCCCGGAACAGGCTGCCCGGTCGAGTCTCCCGGATCGTGACGCAAGGGCCGCTGGTCCGGGTGAGCGTCGATTGCGGGGTTCCCCTCATCGCGTCGATCACCCGCGCCTCGGCCGTCGAGATGGGGCTCGTCGAGGGCGGGAACGTGGTGGCGACGTTCAAGGCGTCGGCAGTCCACCTGATTCCGCTGGCGGGCTGAGGCGATCACCGCGGCCGCAAGCCGCTGGCCGCGGGCCGTTCCACCCAGGGCCTGAGCCGTCCGCCCGCGGCTCGCTCGCGGTCCCCGCCGTTCGACCCCGTGCGCGCCCGCGCCGTACGACCCTCCTAGACCGAAGGTACGGCTTGGCGCCCTCCCCTGCCGACCTCTACGCTCCCCAACGAAGCGGGTCGCACCGTACCTCTCACCACCACCTGCCTGGTGCGACCGCCACCGATCAGGCGAGGAACCGAATGGCCGTCAGCGAGCTTGGACCGCTCCTCACCGCGAGCGAGGTCGCGGAGATGCTCCATCTCCACGTCAACACCGTGAAACGCCTGGGAGACCGCGGCGAGCTCCCGTTCTTCCGCGTCTGCCGCCGCGGTGATCGACGTTTCCGGCTCGCGGACGTGATGACCTTCCTGACTGACAGCCGCCGCCAGTAGCCGACGGGACGGAGCGCCGACCGAGAGCGGCGCCCGCCGGCGTGCCGGCGATCAGTCGATCAGCGATGGCCGCGGGCCGGCGATCAGCCGATCAGTCGGTCAGTTGCGGCCGTTGTCCGGTCAGGCGGGGAGCGCCCGCAGCACCCGGTCGAAGATGCCGAGCGCCTCGGCGATCTCTTCCGCCCCCACGTTCAGCGGCGCGATCCAGCGGATCACGTTGTGCTCGACCCCGCAGGAGATCAGCAGCAGACCCGCGTCGGCACAGCCCTGGATGACGGCTTCGCAGAGTGTCCCGTCCGGCTCGCGCGTGACCGGGTCGCGAACGAACTCCACCCCGATCATCAGCCCCAGGCCGCGGACGTCGCCGATGCGCGGGTCGTTCGCGGCGATTGCGCGCAAGCCGGCCATGAGCTCCGCGCCGCGTTCCGCGCTGTTTTCCACGAGCCGCTCGGACCGGATCGTCTCGAGCACGGCGATCCCGGCGGCGCAGCTGACCGGGTTGCCGCCGTAGGTGGTCCCGTGGGCGCTCTTGCCCCAGCGAACCTGGAGCGACTTCGCGGTGGCGATCGCCGAGAGCGGCAGGCCGTTCGCGATCGCCTTGGCCATGCACACGACGTCCGGCACGATCCCTGCGTGTTCGAACGACCACATCCTCCCGGTCCGCCCGAAGCCGGCCTGGACCTCGTCGGCGATGAGCAGGATGCCGTGCTCGTCGCAGATCGCCCTGAGCGCCCGAAGGAACTCCGGCGGAGCGGGGATGTAGCCGCCCTCGCCCTGGACCGGCTCGAGGATCATGGCGGCCACCGCGGACGGCGGGATGGTCGTGGCGAGCAGGTCGCGGAGGTGCTTGAGCGAGACCTCCACGGCGCGCTCCTCGTCGCCCGCGAACTCGCGGTAGACGGACGGGAAGGGGCTCAGGTAGACGCCCGGCAGGAGCGGCTCGTAGCCCTGCCGGTAGTTGATGTTGGAGCTGGTGATGGTCGCGGCGGCGATCGTGCGCCCGTGGAAGGCGCCCCGGAAGGCGATGATCCCGGGCCGGCCGGTGACCCGTCGGGCCAGCTTGAGGGCAGCCTCGATGGCCTCCGAACCGGAGTTCATGAAGAAGATCGAGTCGAGCGGTGCCGGCAGGAACTCGACCAGCAGCCTGGCATGGCGGACGGTCGATTCCGCGTAGCCCATGGCCGCGCAGGGCGCGATCAGGGTGTCGACCTGGGCATGGATGGCGGCGGTCACGGCCGGGTGGCCGTGCCCGAGGACGCTCACGGCGATGCCGTTTGCGAAGTCCAGGTAGGCGTTGCCGCTCGTGTCGTACAGGAAGTGGCCCTCGCCGCGCGCCCACGACCGCTCGAAGTAGCGACCGAGGACCGGGGTGAGGTTGGCGGCCGCGAGCGCGGCAAGGTCGAGGCCGGAGGCGGCCGGGGCGGTCACGGTATCCATGGCTGGTCCTCGGGTACGTCGCCGGCCGGGCCGGGTCAGATCGAGCGGGCTGCGGCGGACCGGGCCCGAGTATATCGGGCGCGGGTGGGGTCCCGATGTGCGGCTGCCCCGGCCTGGTCGAGCACCCCGGCACCGCGGCCGCGGCACCGCGTGCCCGGGCCCGGGCGGGCGTCCCGGTGCGCCGGGATGGCTGGGCGCGGGGAGCCGACGTTTGCTTCGGCGTAGCATCGGCGACGACAACGACCAGCCGCCGAGGCGCGCACCGTGATCGACCTCTCCCTCACCGACGAGAACCGGCTTGTCCGCGAATCCGTCCGCGAGTTCGTGGCCGCGGAGATCTTGCCCAGCATCCGGGCGTGGGACGAGGCTGGGGAGGCGCACCCGGAGGTGTTCGCCAGGATGGGCCAGCTCGGCTATCTCGGTGCGCCGATCCCCGAGGCGTGGGGCGGGGCGGGCATGGACTACGTTTCGCTGGCGATCCTGTGCGAGGAGCTGGAGCGTGCCGATACGGCGTTCCGGGTCGTGATGAGCGTCCACGTCGGGCTGAACTCGCTGGCGTTGCTCCAGTGGGGGACGGACGCCCAGCGCCGGCGCTGGCTCGTCCCGCAGGCGCAGGGCACCAAGATCGGCACGTTCGCGCTCACCGAGCCGGGCGCCGGGACCGACGCCTCCGCCCTGCAGACGACGGCGCGTCGCGATGGCGACGTCTACATCCTCACCGGCTCCAAGATCTGGATCAGCCTGGCCGACCTCGCGGACCACTTCCTGGTCTTCGCCACGGTCGATCGCGCGAAGAAAGCCCGGGGCGTGACCGCCTTCATGCTGGAGCGGGGAATGCCCGGCCTCACCACGGGGACCCTCCACGGGAAGCTGGGCATCCGGGCAGGCAACACGGGTCTGGTCAACCTCGACGCGGTGGCCGTGCCTGCCGAGAACCGGATCGGCGAGGAAGGGGAGGGGTTCCTCGTCGCGATGAGCGCCATCGACCAGGGCCGCTTCACCGTCGCGGCCGGGGCGGTTGGGCTCGCGCAGGCCTGCCTGGACGCGAGCCTCGCGTACGCTCACCAGCGCCAGACGTTCGGCGAGGAGATCGGTCGCCACCAGCTGGTCAAGCAGATGCTGGCCAACATGGGCAAGGGAACCGAGATCGGCAGGCTCCTCGTCTGGCGCGCGGCCTGGCTGAAGAACCACGGCGTCCGCACCACGCGCGAGACCTCGCTGGCGAAGTGGCATGCGACGGAGCATGCGGTCTCGGCCGCGCTCGATGCGATCCAGGTCCACGGGGCCAATGGGTACAGCAACGAGTTCCCGGTGGAGCGCTACCTCCGGAATGCGAAGGCGGCGGTCATCTACGAAGGGACGAGCCAGCTCCACACGCTCCTCCAGGCCGACTACGCCCTTGGCTACCGCGAGGACCGCCCACTCCGCTGCGAGCCGCTGCCGGCTGCCGGATTCGATCGCTGGCCCGCGCTCGGCGGCCGTCGATGAGCGGCGCCCGTGCTTCGGCTGCGCATCTCGGCGAACAGGTGACGGACGCCTGGGCGACGGGAGGTCTCGCCCGGCGGGCAGCGATCCTGGCAGGCGGCACGGTCATGCTGGCGCTCGTGGGGGCGTTCCTGTTCGGTGCCTGGCACGTGCTGTTCGGCTGGCTGGTGAAGGGCAATCCCCGCGCCGGCGCGTTCGGGGTCGTGCTGGCGGGCGTGTCGGCGGCATTCCTCGGCGTGGCGGTGGAGCTGGTCCGGCGCGGCTTCCGCCACTGACGGCGGCGGCGGCCGGAGCAGCCCGCGACGGCGCGCGAGCCGCGACCCCCGCAACCCTCGCAACCGCCGCGACCGCCGCGGCCACGGCGGCCCCGCTCGCCGGGCCTTCGCGCGCCGCTCCCACGGTGCTCGCGGCGCGGGCCGGATCCGGGCAGAGCAGCGCGCTCAGATCGGTTCGAAGCGAGCCTGGAAGAAGCGCAGGTACTTCGGCTCGTGGACCATCCGGAGACCGCTCGCCGCGTCCCGGGCATCGAAGCAGGCCTTGACGGACTCGGCGACGACATCCATGTGCGCCTGGGTATAGACGCGCCGGGGGATCGTGAGGCGCGTGAGCTCCAGGCTGGGCCGCTTGTGGTCACCGGTCTCCGGGTCGCGGCCCGCCGAGACGATCCCGCGCTCCATCGACCGGATCCCGGAGTCGAGGTAGAGCTCGGCCGCCAGCGTCTGGGCCGGGAACAGGTCCTGGGCGAGATGCGGGTAGAAGCGCTTCGCGTCCAGGAAGATGGCGTGTCCGCCGATGGGCAGGACGATCGGGATGTCCCATTCAATCAGCAGCTCACCGAGGTAACGGACCTGGCCGACGCGGCTCCGGACGTGGTCATCCTGGACCGCCTCCGAGATTCCGATGGCCAGCGCCTCCATGTCGCGCCCGGCCATCCCGCCGTAGGTGTGCAATCCCTCGTACACGACGACGAGGTTGCGCAGCTCCTCAAACGTGTCCCCGTCGTTGACGGCAAGCCAGCCGCCGATGTTGACGAGGTTGTCCTTCTTGGCGCTCATCCACGCGCCGTCCGTGTGCGCGCAGAACTCCAGCAGGATCTCGGCAATGGTCCGATCCGCGTAGCCGGCCTCGCGCTCCTGGATGAACAGCGCGTTCTCCACCATTCGCGTCGCGTCGAGGAGGACCTTGATGCCCAGCCCCGCGCAGTAGGCGTGGAGCTCGCGCACGTTGGCCATCGAGACCGGCTGGCCGCCGGCCATGTTGACGGTGCCGGCGAGCGAGACGTACGGGATCTTCGAAGCGCCAACCGCGCCGACGAGCGCCCGCAGCTTGGCGAGGTCCACGTTGCCCTTGAACGGGTGCGGCGAGACCGGGTCGTGCGCCTCGTCGATGATCACGTCGTGGAAGGTGGCGCCGGCCAGCTCCTGGTGCAGGCGTGTCGTCGTGAAGTACATGTTGCCCGGGACGTGGTCGCCCGGCTTGATCAGCGCCTGGCTGATGAGGTGCTCCGCCCCGCGACCCTGGTGGGTGGGAACCACGTGGGCATACCCGTAGTAGCGCCTGACCGCCTCCTCCAGGTGGTAGTAGTTGCGGCTTCCGGCATATGCCTCGTCGCCCAGCATCATCCCGGCCCACTGCCGGTCGCTCATGGCGGACGTCCCGGAATCCGTCAGGAGGTCGATGTACACGTCATCGGAGCGGAGGAGGAACGTGTTGTAGCCGGCCTCGCGGAGGGCGTCCTCCCGGGCCGGCCGGGCGGTGACGCTCAGCGGCTCGACCATCTTGATCTTCCACGGCTCGGCCCAGGAACGGCGGCCGTGCTGCTGGCCCATCGTGTGGAGGCTGTCGTTCGTCATGACGGATCTCCTCGTGAGGCGCCGGTCGGCGCCTGGTCGGCTTGGAAGGCATGTCGCCGAGCGGCCCCGGCACAGTGTCAGGTCCCTTCGACGACCTCCTCCGGTCGTGGCTGCGCCGGCTCACGGCCGCGCGTCCAGACGATGATCGCGACCGCGACGATGATGACCACGCCGGCCAGCACCGTCCGTGGCGTGACCGGTTCGCCGAGGATCAGCGCGCCCAGCGCGACGGCCACGATGGGATTGACGTAAGCGTAGGTTGCGACGAGCGGGAGCGGGGCGACCCGGAGCAGCCATGCGTAGGCGGTGAAACCGACCAGCGACCCGGCTGCGACGAGGTAGGCGACGGCCACGGCGCTCCGTGGCGTGACGTCCGCGAGGCGGAACCCGGCCAGCTCGCCGGTTGCGAATGCGACCAGGGCGAACATCACGCCGGCGCAGAGCATCTGCATCGCGACGCCCACGAGCGGCCGCGCCGGCAGGTGGGCGCGAGCGCTGTACAGGGAGCCGGTCGCCCAGAGCACGGGCGAGCCGAGCAGGATGGCCACGCCTGCCGGGTCGACCGGCGCGCTTCCGCCCGTGGGCAACACGAGGGCGCCCACGCCTGCAAACCCGAGTGCGATTCCGACAAGCGCCGACCAGGACAGGCGCAGATTGAAGAAGAGTCGGCCAAGGATCGCCACCCAGAGCGGGAGCGTGGCGATGAGCAGGGCGGCAATCCCGGACGCGACGGTCGTCTCCCCGAGCATGACGAGCCCGTTGCCGCCGAGCAGCAGGAAGCCGCCGATGATCGCGGCGTCGCGCCACTCGCGCAGCCCGGGCCCTGGCTCGCCGGCACGCCCACGTGCGGTGGCGAGGTAGAGCAGCGACCCCGCGATCAGGAAGCGGATCGACCCCATCGCGAACGGCGGGATCGTCTCGACGGCGACGCGGATGGCGAGGTAGGTGGAGCCCCAGATGATGTAGAGGGCCCCGAGCGCAAGCGCCACCCGGGACCCCGGCGCAGCGAGTGCGCCTCGGGGAGTCGTCGCCATCGCGCAAGGATGGCAGCCGGCCGGGAGCCGCGCTGGCGGCCCGCGGCAGGGCCCGGAGCCGCGCTGGCGGCCCGCGGCACGACGCGGGCCGCGGCAGGGCTGGGACCAGGGCCGGATCGCGACAGCGACGAGCTGGCTGCCCTGTCGGGCCGCATCCGGCCGCCGGGATCAGCGACGCGCGCCCCGCCGCTGCTCGCCGGGCATGCGACAATCGTGGCGCGATGCCGCTTGACGATCGCTTCGATGACCTGGTCGCCAGCCTCACCGGGTTCTACCGGGCCTGGGTCATCCAGCTCGGGATCGAGCTTGGGCTCTTCGCCCGCCTGCGCGAGGCCGGCGCGAACGGGCTGACGCGCGCGCAACTGGCTGCCGCTGCCGGGGCGGCGGCCGAGCCCATCTCCGCCTGGTGCGACGCTGCCTACGCTGCCGACCTCGTGGCCGACGACGGCAAGCGGGTCACGCTGGATTCGGACGTCGCGACGATCCTCCTGGAAAAGGACCGCCCGGAATACCTGGGCGGGCAGTTCACCTATACGGTCACGGCCAGCCTCGATTACGACCGGATGGCTGAGTACGTTCGCACCGGTGTGCCCGTCGGCTCGCGCTCGGCGCGCTACTACCGGGCGATCGAGGAGCTGACCCGCCAGGACATCGCGGTCTTCTTCGAAGAGGCCCTGGCGGCCCTGCCGGATCTCGTGACGGACCTCGTCCGGGGAATGGACGTCCTGGACCTCCACTGTGGTGGGGGCCGCTGGCTTGCGGCGATCGCCCGGCGATTCCCCGCGACGCGGCTCGTGGGCGTCGAGCCCGAGCCGGATTCGGTGGCCCGGGCGGTGCAGCTGGTTCAGCGGCACGGCCTCGCCTCGCGGATCCGCATCGAGGCGCGCGAGGTGGACGCCGGGCTGGACGCCGCGCTCGATGCCGGGTCGTTCGACCTGGCCTACTTCCAGCACGCGCTCCACGAGATGCCGAACCCGGGCGAAGCGCTCCGGGCCGCGTGGGGCATGCTTCGACCGGGGGGTCGTCTCATCGTGCTGGGCTGGTGCCTGCCCGACCAGCTGGACGGTTACGCGACGCTGCACGGGCAGCTCGTCGCCGGGGTCGCTCTCGACGAGCTCTTCCACGGGGCTCGCCTGCGGACGGTCGCCCAGCACGCGGAGCTGTTCCGCGCGGCCGGCCTCCCGGAGCCTGTGGCGATCCCGCTGCAATCGGACGCGACACTCCTGGTGGTGCGCCGCGACGCGTGACGGCCCGCCGCCCGCTGAATCCCCTGGGTCCGGCGGCCGACCATCGCACCCCGCTTCCGCGCCGTTCTCCGTGCGCTGGGTCACCGGTGACGTGCCGGCGGTTCATGCCGTCCTGGGAGCGGCGCTCGGGCTCGCCTGGATGGCTGGGGCGTCGATGGCGATCCCCGGCCTGCGGCTCGACGTGGCCGGCACGCGGGACAGGTCCGGCGCGCGAGTTGCCGATCACCTCGAAATGGTCTCCGCCGATGAGGGCGCGCAAGGCAGCCCGCATGACCCGGCCGCGCTCGCCGCCCCACGTCTCGTTGCGCTGGGGTGGGCAACGGTCGACCTGGAGCGGGCTGCTGCAGCGTGGCCCGCCCTGCACTGGCACGGTGTGCCCAGGGACACGCTCGTCGGTGCCCGTGGTCTGCTGGGCGACCCCGAAGGGGCCGATGAGGGCAGCGATCGGAGGCGTTCCGGGCGCCGGCTGCTGCTCCTGGAGCCCGATGCCGAGGGCCGGATCGCCGCGACCCTTGCCCGCCACGGCGAGGGCCCGGCCGCCCTCTACGTTGGCTTGTCGCCCGGCGCCATCGCCGGGTCCCGCGCCCGCCTCGTTCCGCTCGGTGTCCGCCTGGTCCACGGGGCAGGTCCGTTCGGGCCCGAGATCGCGCTCACCGGCCCGCCGGCGTCCGGCCCGACCGTGGTCCTGCTGAGGATCCCGGGACGCGCCACGACTGGCGGCCCGGCGGACAGCGGACGCGGTACCATCCGGCCATGATCGAAGGAGCCACGCTCACGTTCCGGGACGCCGGACCAGACGACGCCGCCTGGATCGCGGGCCTCCTCTCCGATGAGGGGTATCCCGCCGGCGCAACCGACATCGTGCGGCGCCTGGAGCGGTATGTCGAACGGGAGTGCCCGGTGCGCGTCGCGGAGGCAGCCGGCGACCGCGCCGGCTTCGTGGCGTGCCAGGTGATCCCGCGCTTCGAGCATGATGACCATGTCGTCCGCGTGATGGCGATGGTGGTGGACCCCGGGATGCGCGACCGCGGGGTGGGGCGGGCATTGATGGCCGAGGCCGAGACGATCGCGGACCGGATCGACGCGGCCTTCCTCGAGGTGACCGCCGGCCATCATCGGCCCGACGCCCTGCGTCTCTTCGAGGCCGCCGGGTACGACGCGACGCTCACGACGTACCTGCGGAAGCGCCGCTGAGCGCCCAGCACACGGAGGCGTTTCCGCACCTTCGGCTTCGGGTCGCGTCGGACCCTCTCCTCGCCCTGCCCTGGGAGCTGCCGCTGCACCACTGGACGGCAGACCGGGCGGCCTTGCGCGACCTCCCCGTCGGCCCGTCGCGCCACCTGGTTCGCTTCGTCATGTTTGACGGCACTACCTACGCCCTCAAGGAGCAGGCGGTCGAGAGCGCGCGCCACGAGTACGAGGTGCTCCTCCGCCTCGAGGCACTGGCGCTGCCCTCCGTTCGAGCGATCGGGATCGCGATCCGGCCGCTCGAGGACACGGCGATCCTGGTCACCGAGTATCTCCGTCACTCGCTCCAGTACCGGCGGCTCCTCATGCGCGTCCCGCTGACGGCCGGTGGCTACCGTGAACGGCTGCTGGATGCGATGGCCTCGCTGCTCGTCGACCTCCACCGCGCCGGCGTGTACTGGGGCGACTGCTCGCTCTCGAACACCCTCTTCCGGCGTGACGGTGGAACGATCCAGGCCTATCTGGTGGACGCGGAGACGAGCGAGACGTACACGGAGCTCTCCGACGGCCAGCGAGCGTACGACCTTGACGTCCTCGTCGAGAACGTCGCGTTCGGTCTGGCAGACCTCGCGGCGTACCAGGGACACCCGGAAGCGATGGACGACCAGATTGCCGCGGCCGAGTCCGTGCGGCACCGCTACACGGCGCTCTGGCAGGAGCTTCACGACCAGGTGGAGATCCAGGCCGGCGACCGCTTCGCGATCCAGGCTCACATCCGGCGGCTCAACGACCTCGGTTTCGCGATCGGCGAGATCGAGCTCCTGCCCGGCGACGCGGGTACGGTCCGCTTGCGGACCGCTGTCGCCCAGCGGGATTTCCACGCCCGCGAGCTGGCCCGCCGCACCGGGCTGGTCGCCCTCGAGGGCCAGGCGCGCCTGCTCCTCAACGACCTTCGCGAATATCGTGCCTGGCTCGCCTACTTCGAACGTCGGCCCATCTCGTCGGTCGAGGGCGCTGCGCGGTGGCAGTCGGAGGTCCTGGAGCCCTACCTGGATCGTCTCCGGGCGGTGATCGGCCCGGGCCGGGATCCCCTGCAGGCCTACTGTGACCTGCTGGAGCACAAGTGGCTTCGTTCCGAGCGGGCGCAGCAGGACCTGGGGCTGGAGGCCGCGTTCGCTTCCTATGTGGCGGCCGGTGCTCCCGCGCCCGAGGGCTCGGACGTCGTTCCGGCCCTCGACGTCGAGTCGCTGGAGGAGCGGGCGATGTCAGAGGACGGCATCACGTCCGATATCTGACCGAGCCGCTGGCGCGCGCCCCTCGCGGGCCAGCCCGAGGCGCGCGCCCGGCTACGCGCCGGTCGCCCCGACGGTGGGTCGCTCGAGGGCGCTGAACTGCCCGTTCGTGTCGGGTTGGCGGATGACGGACACGGCCATGGCGCGGGCGGCCGCCTCGTCCGGCCCGGGTGCCGCCGCCAGGTGGCGGGCCAGGAAGGCCGCGATCCGCCCGCGATAGGCTGGATCCTCGAACAACCACCGATGGCGAGCCGCCGGCATGATCATGACTTCGACGTCGCGGCCGGCAACCCGGCGGGCCGCCCGTTCCAGGCGGATGGCATCGCCCGCGCCCACGACCTCGTCCAGCGCGCCGTGAATGATGAGGACGGGCCCCGCGTACCGGCCGACGGCCGATGAGGCACTGGCGGCCGATGGGCGATGACCGCGCGGCCGCAGCAGGACCCGCATGCTGAGCGCCGCCAAAGGGTGCGCGACCGGTCCGGGCAGCCGCAGCCCCGCCAGCTGGAACGTCCTCCGAACCATGCGCCGGGGATCGGCTGGCGTGGACGTCAGGACGAGCGCCGCCGTCCGCGGGTCGTCCGCGGCGGCGATCGCGGCCCCGATCGCCCCCATCGAGTGTCCGAGGACCGCGACCGCGGTGACGCCCGGCCGGGCGGCCACCAGCCCGACGGCAGCCAGCGTGTCCGCGCCGAACTCCGGCGCGCTGACCGGCAGCACCTCCGGCGGGTTCTCGCCGTGGCCGCGAACGTCGAACATGAGGGTCGCAAATCCCGCCGCGTGCAGGAACACGGCGTTCGGCAGCATCCGCGCGCGATTCGACTCCCAGCCATGGACCAGGACCACCGCCGGTGCAGGGCGGACGCCAGGCGCTGGGACGAACCAGCCGGGCAGCGGGCCGGCTTCGGACGGGACAGCGACGTCCTCGAACGCCAGGCCGTACGCGGCGGGCGTCTCCAGCAGCGGGCGGCGCGCAGGGAACCCGGCCCGGCGCCGGTATTCGAGGGCGAACCGGTAGGCCGCGACTGAAGGCGCCACGACCGCGAGGCCGAGTGCGAGGAGGGCGGTCCCGGATCGGCGCATGAGCGAAGCGTACCCCCCTGCTCGGCTAGGATGGTGTGATGGGCCAACGCGATCCCCACGACGTGCTGGGCGTTCCCAGGAACGCGAGCCAGGTCATCGTGAAGGCTGCCTGGAGGCGTTTGGCCCGCGAGCACCACCCGGACCTGGCCGGGGATTCCGCGGCCCGCCGGGACGCGACCCGCCGGATGGCGGAGATCAACGCGGCGTACCAGGCGCTTCGGTCGGGCGCCGCCGGGCGCGCGGGTGCGGCCGACCGCGAGGGAGCGGGGCCCAGCGCGCCCGGATCGGGTGCGCCCGGATCGGGTGCGCCCGGATCGGGTGCGCCCGGACCTGCGCATCCAGCCGGTCCGCCACCCCCGCCGCCGACGCGGCCGGTCACGGCCCGGCTCGACACGACCCATCTCTTCCGGCAGCGCAACGCCACAACTACTCCGGCCGGAGGCGGCTATCGACATCGGCCACGGGCTGCAGGCAGGCCTCAGCGGGCGACCTGGGGTGAACACGAGGAACCACGCGCCTCGGACCCGACCGGTCCGCTGCAGCGGGTGCGGTCCCGACGCGCGATCGGCCGGCCCCTGCCCGACCTCAACGTGGCCCGGGCGATGCGGATCGCCTTTGGCAAGTTCCACGGGCGCACGCTCGCGGAGATCGCCAGCCTGGAGCCGAGCTACCTGGCCTGGGTGGAGCGCACGATCACCCGCGACCCGGACCTCGTGGCGGCGGCCCGGGTCGTGCTGGACGAGCGGGAGCGCGGTCCAGCGGCGGCTGGCGCTGCGGCGGAACCAGCGGAGGCGGTCGACGCCGCGGCGGGCTCCGGGATGGATCGCAACCGGACGGGTACGTGGACGCCGCGGCCGGACCCGACGGGTACGGGGGACGCCGCGTCGCGTCCCCGTGAACGGGTTTCCCGGGGGTCCGCGGGATAGTCCGCGGACCCGATGAGTCCGCAGCCACCGACACGGGATCGGGCCCTGTTGGCCGGAGATCCATGGTTACTCGACTCGTGCTCGCAGCACCAGGGGCCACCCATTGACGCTCCCCGTAGCGTCCTGCACGTTCGGGATGTCCCGGCGTTCCGAGCCGTGGTCGACGCCCCAGGGCTGTCCCGGTTGCTCGCGCCGACGGCTGCACCTGGGAACGTAGCCCCACCGGCCGCATGCGACAACATGACCTCCGTCCGGTTCGAGATCGCGAAAGGGTGGTGGCGTCCGCGCACCGTTTCGGGCCGCTGCCGCGACCTGCCAGGGAGTGCCGGCACGGGCCGGGCGACCCCTCGACGGCTCCGCACCTCGTGGCCGCACGCCAGCACCGGGGCGCGTAGGCTGACCCCATGCTCCGTGACATCGGCCAGCGTGCCCTGTCCATCGCAGTCGCCGTCCTGTTCGTGGCCGGCTGCGCCGGCCCTGCGGCGCCGCCGTCCTTCGACCCCTCGACGCCCTGCGGGGGAGTCGATCGCCAGGAGATGGCGGGCGCCTACCCGGATCTGGAGGCGCGCATCCCGGTCCGCGTCGACGGGCAGGCGGCCGACAGCCGCGAGTCCGGGCGGTTCTGCGCCAAGTCGACCCTCGGAACGCTGTGGGACGCGGGGATCCACGAGACCGAGTTCGGTGGCGGCATCTGGGCCTTCGATCCGGGGGGCGGTACCTCGTTGCCGGGGATGCAGCTGTCCGTCTTCCGCGCGCCGGGCCTGACCGCCCAGCTCATGGCGGACGAGTATCGGGCGGGCGCGGCCGCCACGAGCCGGGTGACGATCGTCTCGGCGACGAACGAGCAGATCAACGGGCGCCCGGGTTTCCGGATCAACTTCCTGAACGGGGATTCGCACCAGGCGATCCTCGTCTGGCCATCGGCCGATGGCGCGGTGATCCAGGTGGTGATCGCGGCCGACGTCACCGAGTCTCGCGTGCAGGCCGCCGTCTCTGCGTTCGGCTGATCGGTCGCATCCCCGGTCGTCGTGCGCAGCTTCCGGGAGCTGGGTGTCCTGCGCCGATGCCGACCGTGGACGCGGGGCGCCCGCCCGGCTAGCATCCCGGCCATGACCTGGCAGGCCCGCAAACGCGCCTGGGAGCGCGAGCGACTCGACCCCGCGCGGGCACGGGCCCCGGAGCGGTCGCCCCGGTTCACGACCATCTCCGACGTCGAGGTGGCACGCCTCTACGGCCCGTGGGACTGGACCGGCGACGTCGAACCCCGTGCCGGCGCCCCCGCGAGGCGGGTGTCCATTGCGGGCGGCGGCGGGCCGACCGCGATCGACCACCGCGGCGAGCGGCTCCGAGCGGGCCGCTGGGATGACTTCGACCCGCTCCGCGATGTCGGCTTCCCGGGCGAGCCGCCGTTCACGCGGGGCATCCACCCGACCGGCTACCGCGGGCGTGCCTGGACCATGCGGATGTTCGCGGGGTTCGGGGCGGCCGAGGACACGAACGCCCGCTTCCGCGACCTGCTCTCGGCCGGCCAGACCGGCCTCTCGATCGCGTTCGACATGCCGACCCTGTACGGCTACGACACGGACGATCCCGAGGCGGAAGGAGAGTTCGGGACGTGCGGCGTCGCCGTCAGCTCGCTCGCCGACATGGAGGTGCTCCTCGACGGGCTTCCGCTTGACCGAGTCTCCACGTCGATGACGATCAACTCGCCTGCCGCGCCGATCTGGGCGATGTACATCGTGGCCGCCGAGAAGCGCGGCGTGCCGCGGTCAGCCCTCGAGGGGACGCTCCAGAACGACATCCTCAAGGAGTTCATTGCCCAGAAGGAGTATCTCTTCCCACCGGCGCCGTCCCTTCGCCTGGTCACCGACACGATCGAGTTCGGGACCCGCGAGCTTCCCCGCTGGAACACCATCTCCATCAGCGGCTACCACATCCGCGAGGCCGGGAGCACGGCCGTCCAGGAGCTCGCGTTCACGCTGGCCGACGGGATGGCCTACACGGAAGCCGCGCTTGCCCGCGGGCTGCGCGTGGACGACTTCGCGCCCCGGCTGTCGTTCTTCTTCAACTCGCACGCGGACTTCTTCGAGGAGATCGCGAAGTTCCGCGCGGCGCGGCGGATCTGGTGGAAGCTGATGACGGCGCGCTACGGCGCCGAGAACGAGCGGTCGACCTGGCTGCGCTTCCACACCCAGACGGCCGGCGTCAGCCTCACGCCACAGCAGCCGCTCAACAACCTCACCCGGGTCGCCCTTCAGGCCCTGGCAGCGGTCCTCGGCGGCACGCAGTCGCTCCACACGGACGCCTACGACGAAGCGTGGGCCGTCCCGACCGCCGAGGCCGCCCTGCTCGCCCTGCGGCAGCAGCAGGTGATCGCGGAGGAGACGGGCGTCGCGAACACGATCGACCCGCTGGGCGGGAGCTGGTTCGTGGAATCCCTCACCAACCGTACGGAGCGCGAAGTCTGGCGCTACCTCGACGAGATCGACGCACGGGGTGGAATGGTCGCGGCAGTGGCGCAGGGCTACCCGCAGCGCGAGATCGCGGATGCGGCATACCGCTTCCAGCGCGAAGTGGACGCCGGCGACCGGCGGGTCGTCGGCATGAACTCCCACGTCGACCCGGGCGAGGTGCTTGCCGTCCCGCTGCTCCAGGTGCCTGCCGGGTCTCTCGAACGCCATCTTGCCCGTCTCGGCCGCACCCGCCGCGAGCGGGATCCGGAGGCACTCGCCGCCGCGCTGGCTGGCCTGCGCGCAGCCTCGGTGGCCCCGGAATCGTCCGCGGCGAACCTGATGCCCCACTTCATCGCCTGCGCGGCTGCGTACGCAACGCTCGGCGAGCAATGCCGGGTGCTGCGCGAGGTCTTCGGCGAGTACCGGGAGCCGGTCGCCACCTGAGCCCAGCGTTCGCGCCGGAGGGGGCGCCGCCGCGGACCTATCCGGCGGTTTCGGGGTCGCCGGACCCTTGATCCGCGCCGTGTTCGGACAGGGCGGACGCCACCGACCGGGCGAAGCGCTCCGCCGCGACGAGCGAGACGGCCACGAAATCCACGTCCAGGCGTCCTGCCAGGCTTGCGTCCGCGGTCAGCGCACCGCCGAGCATGATCGGCGGGGTGGCAACCGGCCGCGCGGCGCGGGCGGCCGCGACGGCGTCACGGACCGCCGACTCGCGCTCTGGCAGCGATGCGCTCAGCGCCAGCAGGTCGGCCCGGTTGCGGGCCAGGAACCGGGCGAGGTCGGCGGGCGGGAGGTCCGGCCCAAGGTTGGCCACGCTCCAGCCCTGGTCCCGGAGGACCTGATCGAGGCACGCCAGACCAAGGCTGTGCTGCTCGCCGGCGACGCCGGCAAGAACGGCCAGCGGACCTACCCGGCCGTCCGGGCCCAGCTCAGGGCGGATCCGCTCCAGGGCACGTACAAGCGTCTGGGAGGCGAGGTGCTCCTCGGCCACAGACCATCGACCGCTCTGCCAGCGCTCGCCGACGAGGCGCATCGCGTCACGCAGCAGTCCGTCGAAGACCTCGGAGCGACGCCGCTCGGCCAGGGCGTTCTGCAGCGTCCAGGCTGCCAGCTCGTCGTCGCCGTCGGCGAGCAACGCAGCGAGCAGCTCCGGCGTGAGCGTGCCGGCCGGGACCGGGTCGGCAGCGCGAACGGGGTCGACGGGAGGAAGCTTCGGGATCGAGTCCTGCATCGGGGGTGACTGTAGCACCGGCCCGGTTCCGGGTAGCTCCCGGTGAGATGGATGTCGCAGGTTTCGCGCGCCCGGGCGGGCCCGGCGGACTACCATCGGAAGATGTACTTCGATGCGCTCTCGTTCCTCGAGGACGAACGGGATGCCTGGCGCCCGTACGAGGCGCTGTTCACGCTGTCGTCGGACCAGCTACAGCAGCCGGTGCTGGGCCCGGAGCGCTGGTCGGCGCGAGACCTGCTGGGCCATCTCGTGTTCTGGCAGGAGCGTGCGCTGGCGGTGGCGCGCGAGCTGGCGGTCGGCCCGACCAGCCCATCGCGCGAGCGGGACGTTGCCGAATGGGATGCCCGGGGTGATGCGGTCAACGCCGACGCCGTGGCGGCCTGGCGTGCCCTCCCGCTGGAGGAGCTGCTGCAGCGGGCGAGGACCGTGGCCGGCGAGCTACGGGGCCACCTGACCGTCGTGCCGGAGGCACGCTGGCTCAAGGACGGTGCCGTTCAGGCGTTCTTCGCCGGCGAGACGATCGATCACTACGCGGAGCACGCAGCCGACCTCGCTGCGATCCTCGCCGTCGTCCGGTGACCGGTCCGGCGCTCGACGCGCTGCTCGCCGCACACGTCCACCTCCTCGAGGGCGCGGTCGCCGTCCCTGGACCGGCGGAGACCACGTGCGTCCTCGAGGGGCTCGTGTTCGCGGCGTTCGCGGGGGACAAGGCGGAGTTTCATCTCGGTGACGCGGTCGGTGCCGCGGCGCTCCGGACCCCGGATGCGAAGGCCTCGGCCCGGGGAGCCGGCTGGGTTCGTTTTGCACCCCGTCGGCTCGACGCGCACGCCCGGGATCGGGCGATCGCGTGGTTCGAGAGTGCCTGGCGACACGCCGACGCCGCGCTCGCGGGTGCCTTCGACGAGCCGGGGCGAGCGGACGACGACGCGGACGGCTCGGACGACGACGCGGATGATGACGAAGACAACGACGCAGCCGACGACGAACGGGACGGACGAGGTATCGGCGGGCCCGGGGGCCGAGAATCGAACCGCCCCGCCGGGTGAACCGTGCGGGGCGGCGTGCGATCGGCGGGACGGTGACGCGGGAAGGTCCCGCGCCTCGCTGGATCAGCTGACGGGCTTCGCGTAGGTCGGGAGGCCGAATCGCTCCTCGAGCTGGTCGGCGGGCTGGAAGCCGACGACGCCCATCGGCTGCCTGCCTGCCCCGGGGAAGAACGCGATGGTGGGGATGCTCATGATGTTGAAGGCCTGGCTGATGCCCGGGTTGGCGTCGACGTCGACCTTCACGACGTCGACCTTGCCGTCGTACTTCTTGGCAAGCTTCTCGAGCTCGGGGGCAACGAGCCTGCAGGGCCCGCACCAGGCGGCCCAGAAGTCAACGATGACCGGCCGCTCGGCCTTCAGGACGAGCTCCTCGAAGGTTGTATCTGTTGCGTGCTTGATCTCGACCATCGGTCGGGAAACCCTTTCTCCCGGTTGCGCGGGCGCGGAGCTGCCTAGCCGGCCAGCCCCTGGATGAGACGATATGCCTCGAGAACGCGCGGGTCCGCGAGGCGGTAGTAGACGGTGCTCCCGTCACGACGGGTCGAGACGAGCCCGGCGCTCCGCAGCACCGCGAGGTGTTGGGACATGTTCGGTACCTGGCAGCCCACGCAGGCGGAGAGTTCCGAGACCGAGAACTCGCCGGTGGCGAGCGTCTCGAGAACACACAAGCGTTTTGCATCTGCGAGCGCCCTGCCGATGAGCGCTGCGCGCTGCCGGTCGACGTCCGTTCCGCGGAGCTGTTCGGTGACCACGGGCGGAGTATCTCACCACTTGCGCAACAACGCAAGTATCAGCATGACGGGGTGCGCGGTTGCGCTTCGCGCCGATGCGCGCCGGGCGCGGACCGGGGGCGCGGGCGGGCGCCAGGCGCGAACCGGGCGCGGGCGGCGCCAGGCGCGAACCGGGCGCGGGCGGCGCCAGGCGCGGGCCCAGTCGGCGGCGCGGCCGTCGACGTCGGCGAGCGTGGGCCGGGCATGCGCAGGGGGGGACCACTCCGACCGCGAAGTGCGCGCCCGCCGTCGTTGGGGTCTTCCAAGTTCGGGCCGGTATGCGCGTGGTGACCACTGCGACCGCCGGCCATTTGCACCGCGACAGTGCCGTGTCACCGGGAGCACGGATCGACCGACGAGGGAGCGTATCGCTCACCGGGCGCACGCCGCGAGCAGGCTGGCGGCCGTCGCCGGTCGCAGTGCTCACCGGGAGCACGCGCCCGCGACCGTGACCGCGCCGGCGCCCGGGACCGTGCCTGCGACTGCGATGGACCGCGGCGGATTGCGATGGATCGCGATCGACCGCGCCGCACCGGAGCGCGACGGGTCGGCGGGTCCGTGGTGGGCGATACTTCCCCGCATGCCGCTCACCTTCGACGCATCCGCGCACACCATCCCGCCGGAGGCGTTCGACCAGGCGGCGGCACTCGTCCGGGGGCGCGTGCATCGAACGCCCCTGCTCGAGTCGCGCACGGCCGCCCGGCTCGCCGAGTCGGCACGTGGCGTCCACCTCGCCGGCGGGACGCTCCACGCGAAGGCCGAGCACCTCCAGGCGACCGGCTCGTTCAAGGTCCGCGGCGCGATCCCTCGGCTCGAGGGCCTCGATGCCGCGGAGCGTGCCGCGGGCGTGATCGCGATCTCGGCCGGCAACCACGCGGCCGCGGTCGCCGTCGCGGCGGGCCTTGCCGGGATCCACGCCGTGGTGGTGATGCCCGCCACCGCAGTGGCTTCCAAGGTCGATGCGTGTCGCGCCTACGGTGCGGAGGTCGTGCTGCACGGGGCCAGCACGGTCGAAGCCTGGGCGGAGATGGAACGGATCCGCGACGCTCGGGGCCTCACGTTCATGCACCCGTTCGACCATCCCGTGACGATTGCCGGGCAGGGGACCGTCGGGCTAGAGATCCTGGCCGACCTCCCGGACGTCGACGTCGTCGTTGTGGCGGTCGGCGGCGGCGGCCTGGCCTGCGGCATCGCGACCGCCCTGGCGACGCGCCGGTCGGCGACACGAGTCTGGGGCGTCGAGCCCGCAAGCTCGGCAGCACTCTCGCTCGCGTTGGCCGCGAACGAGATCGTCCCGGTGACACCGGGGAGCGTCGCCGACGGCCTGAACGCCCCGTTCGCGGGCGAGTGGACCCTGGCGCTCGGGCGGCGCCATCTCGCCGGGATCGTCACGCTCAGCGACGCGGAGATCCTGAGCGGCGTCCGGTTTGCGGCGGAACGCATGAAGCAGGTCCTGGAGCCGGCCGGCGCCGCCTCCCTGGCGGCGGTCCTACACGGCCGGATCCCGCTCCGCGACGGGGATCGGGTATGCGTCGTCCTGAGCGGTGGCAACGTCGCCCTGGACCGGCTGGCGGAGCTGCTGGCCGGTGCGGCTCCGATCCCGGGACTCTGACGGTCAGTCCATCCCCAGCTCGGCGAGGCGATCGTCGTCGATGCCCATGTGGTGCGCGAGCTCGTGGACGACCGTGATTCGGACCTCTTCCTCCAGGTCGAGCGGGTCAGGGAAGTCCTCCTCGAGCGGCAGCCGGAAGATCGTGATGGCGTTCGGGAACGGGACCTCGTCGGCGCCCCAGGCCGTCCGCGGTACGCCCTCGTAGAGGCCGTACAGGGTCTCGTCCGGGGCCAGGTCCTCGTCGCGCCGCTGCTCGCGCGAGGGCTCGTCGGCGATCACGATCGCGACCTCACGGAGCGCCGCCGCGAACGGCATCGGAATCCCGGCGAGTGCGCGGTCGACGAGGTCCTCGAACCGGGCGTGCCGGGCCTGGCGCCGCCGGCGGAGCGCGGCGAGCTCGGCGGCCGGGACCCCACGGCGTCGCTTTGACATGGCGGACCTATCCTACGGCGCGATGGACGGCGTGCATGGCCTCCCGTTGACAGGCCCCGGGTTGCGGGCCCTGGACGCCAACCAATTCGCGTTGCCGTCGCCCGACCCGGCCGCCGAGCCCGCCGGCTTCATGGTCGCGATGGACGGCACGGTGCGGATCCACTTCCTGGACTGGGGAGGCCCGGCGACAGGCACCGCCGCACCGGCGACCGTGCCCGCCACCTCGGGTTCCGGGGGGAGTGTCCCGGCGGTCGGTCACGAAGGTGGCGTGCCCGGCGTCCTGCTGATCCACGGGCTGGCCCAGACCGCCTGGTCATGGGCGCCGGTCGCGCGCAGGATTCGGGCCTTTGCCAGCGTCGTCGCGATGGATCTGCGGGGCCACGGCCTGTCGGACGCGCCGACCGAGGGGTATGACCACGAGCAGCTTGCGGAGGACGCGATCGCGGTGGCCGAGGGCGCCGGGTTGCTGGAGTTCGCGGACGATGCCGGTCCCGATGGCGTGCGGGGCGCGCGCCCGTTCGTCGTTGCCGGCCACGGGTTCGGTGCGGTGGTCGCGGCCTGGACCGCGCACGCGCTCGCGGATCGGTGCGCCGGCCTCGTGCTTGTCGATGGGGGGTGGACCGACCTGCCAACCGAGATGGGGATGACGCCCGACGAGTGGCTCGCCGCGATCGCCGAACCGCCCGAGGTGCTCCGATCGATCGATGCATGGCTCGCGGACCGGAGCGCATTCGACCCGGCGACGTGGGATGCCGACCAGGAGCGGGCCGCCCGGAGCGAGGTCGTCGAGACAGCGGCCGGCCGGGTCAAGCCGGCGATCCACGGCCACGCGCTGGCGGCCTCGGTCGGCGCGCTGTGGACCTACCGACCCACGTCCGTCCTGCCGACGGTGGTGGCGGAGGTCGCGGCCCTGGCTGCTCGGGATGACGATGCCGGGCGGAACCTGCAGTCGCTTCGCGAGATGGCCGCCGCGCGCGCCGCCGCGGGCCGGAGCCCGGTGCGCGCCGCCTCGTTCCCGGGACTGGGCCACAACCTGATGCGCTATGTCCCGGACGCGGTCGTGGCCGCCATCAGGTCGGTCGCCGCGCAAGGTGCGGACGCGGGCGCGGACGCATCCGGCTAGGATGCCGCCATGCCCAGCCGAGACCTGCCCGCGAACGTGAAGTCGATCATCGCGGAGATCGAGACCGAGATCGGCGAGGAAGACCTGGCCACGCCGTCCGCCACCGCCATCATCCCGGCGGCCGCGATCGAAGGGGACGGCGCCGCAGGCGCTGGAACGGGCGCCGGCAACGGCCGCGTCGAGGCCGCCGTCCGCGGCATCCTCCGTGAGATCGGCGAGGACCCGGACCGGGCCGGTCTGCTTGGGACCCCGGGGCGCGTCCACCGCATGTACGCGGAGCTGACCGCGGGCTACCACGTCGACCCCGAGCGCCTCATCAATGGCGCCATCTACGACGTCGACTACAGCGAGATGGTCGTCGTCAAGGAGATCCCCTTCTACTCGCTCTGCGAGCACCATCTGCTGCCGTTCTTCGGAACAGCGGCGGTCGCCTACATCCCGAAGGGGCGTGTGATCGGGCTGTCCAAGATCCCGCGGATCGTCGAGATGTATGCCCGTCGGCTGCAGGTCCAGGAGCGCCTCACCCAGCAGGTCGCGGATTTCCTCCAGGCGCGCCTCGGTCCCGGTGGGACCGGCGTCGTCATCGAGGCGACGCACCTGTGCGCGGTCATGCGGGGGATACGCAAGCCGGGCACGGTGATGACGACCAGTCACGTCCTGGGTCTCTTCCGGACGAACGACAAGACCCGGGCCGAGTTCTTCGCGCACCTGGAGCGCCGGGCGCCGGGCGCCTGACGCCAACCGCACGGCTATCATCCGCGCCATGACCGATCGACCGATCAAGGTGCTCATCGCCAAGCCGGGCCTGGATGGTCACGATCGGGGAGCCAAGGTCCTGGCCAGGGGCCTGCGCGACGAGGGCTTCGAGGTGGTCTACACGGGGCTCCGCCAAACGCCGGAGATGATCGTCACGGCGGCGCTCCAGGAGGACGTGGACGTCGTCGGGCTTTCGATCCTTTCGGGTGCCCACATGACGCTCCTGCCGCGGGTGACGCGCCTTCTGCGGGAGCGGGGACTCGACGACGTGCTCGTGACTGCGGGCGGGATCATCCCCGATGACGACATCCCGGCCCTCGAGGCCGCGGGCATCTCCGCGATCTTCGGGCCGGGCACCACCATTGCCGAAGTCGCCGAGTACATCCGGACCCACGTCCGGCCGACTGAGGCGTGAGCGAGGCCCGGATTCGCGGGGCCGAGCTGGCGGAAGCGGCTGTCGCCGGCGATCGCCGGGCGCTGGCGAAGCTCCTCACGGCGGTCGAGAACCGGACCGCCGTCGCGGAGGCAGCCGTCCGGCACCTCTATCCGGGCGCTGGATCGGCCCACCTCGTCGGGATCACCGGCGCGCCGGGCGCCGGCAAGAGCACGCTCGTCGCGGCGCTGATCGCGGAGGCACGCCAGGCCGGCCGGACGGTCGCGGTTGTGGCCGTCGATCCCTCGTCGCCGATCACCGGGGGTGCGCTCCTCGGCGACCGGGTCCGGATGCAAGCGTACGCGACCGACGACGACGTCTTCATCCGCAGCATGGCGTCGCGGGGCCACGCCGGCGGCCTTGCCGCGACCAGCACGAGCGCGGCGACCGTCCTCGATGCGGCCGGTTTCGACCTGGTGCTGCTCGAGACGGTTGGCACGGGCCAGAGCGAGGTGGAGGTGGCTGCCGCCGCGGATACGACCGTTGTCCTGGAGGCACCCGACATGGGCGACGAGGTGCAGGCCATCAAGGCCGGCCTCCTCGAAGTCGCCGACATCGTGGTCGTGAACAAGGGCGACCGACCGGGCGCCCAGCGAACGGCCGCCCAGCTGCGGGCGATGCTGACGACGACCGCGACCCAGCGCCGGGCCTCTGGCCCGGGCCGCGAGGCGGACGGCCATCCGATACCCAAGCGACCCGAGGTCCTTGTCACGACGGCTTCCACCGGCGAAGGCGTCCCGGCACTCCTGGAGGCGCTGGATCGCCACCGCGCGGCGGGCCGCGACGGGGTGGCCGACGCCGCGCGCCTGGCGCGTGCGGAAGCGCAGGTCTGGGCCATTGTCTCTGAGCGGCTCCGGGATCGCTTCCACGGGGCGGCCGCCCGTCCGGCCACCGAGTCGACGCTGCGTGCGGTGGCGGAGCACCGGCTCGACCCATACACCGCGGCGGACCGGCTCCTGGCGTCCCTGGTCGACCCCGGACCGGCCTGAGCCCGGGGGGCTCCAGCCGGTCGCGGCGAGTGCTCCAGTCTGAGCCGGGTCGGCCCCGACTCCCGCCGGGCGTGCATCGGGTGAGCGCTACGACCGTCGGCGATCCGACGGGCCGTCGGTCGGTGTCACAAAGTGCGCCAAGTGACCGCCCGCGGCCATGCTGCTCACCGGGTGCACGACATGGCCCGGCTGCTGGCCCTCGCCGGTCGCAGCGGTCGCCGGGTGCACGGGGGCCCCGCCGCCGGGTGCACGGGGGCCACCAGGCGGGCGCGACCGGAGCATGCGGGCCCGAGCGGAGCGTCCACGACCTGCCGCCACTGAAGCCGTATCGGACCCCGGTGGCCGCTCCGAACACGCGGGTCGCCGCTGCGACAGCCACGGCGTACTCTCTCCTGCATGTCGATCCAGCACGCGTTCGTGGCCGGTGCCGGCCTGATGGGCCACGGGATCGCCCAGGTCCTGGCGACCGCAGGCCGCAGCGTGGATCTGTACGAGCCGGAGCTCGCCCGGGCAGAGGCGGGCCGCGCGCGGATCGTGGCCAACCTGGAGCGGGGCGTCGCCAAGGGCCGGCTGGATGCCACGGCAGCGCGGGAGATCGCGGACCGGATTGCGGCCACGGATCGGATCGCCGCCGTCGCCGAGGCCGACCTGGTGGTGGAGGCGGTCTTCGAGGTCGAGGCCGTCAAGCATGCGCTGTGGGCCGCCCTCGACGGGCTGGCGTCCGGGCGCGCCATCTTCGCCTCGAACACCAGCTCCATCTCCATCGACCGGCTCGCGGAGGTGCTGGCGCCATCCCGCCGGCCGGCGTTCTGCGGGATGCACTTCTTCAGCCCGGTGCCGGTCATGCCGCTCGTGGAGTTGATCCGCGGGAGCGCGACCGACGACGCGACGGTGGCGGCGGTCCGCGCGCTGGCGACGGACCTCGGCAAGCAGGTGATCGTCTCCGCCGATCGGCCCGGGTTCATCGTCAACCGGATCCTGATGCCCCTGCTGGCGGAGGCCATCCGGGCGCTCGAGGAGGGGATCGGGACGGCGGAGGACATCGACACGGGCGCGCGCGTCGGGCTCAACCACCCGATGGGCCCGCTGGCCCTGGCCGACTTCATCGGCCTCGACGTGGTGCTTGGGGTGCTGGAGGTTCTCCAGGCGGACCTCGGTGACCCGCGCTTCGCGCCGCCGCGAACGCTGCGCGACCTGGTGGCCGCCGGGAAGCTGGGCCAGAAGACCGGCGAAGGGTTCTTCCGCTACCCGCGCGGTTGACCGCGGACAACATCACAGCCGGGCCGGAGGGATCGCTTCGGGCCCGTGGAAAGGGGAGGGGACGTGCTCGACGCGCTCGACGGGCTGGACCAGGACGAGCGGTTGCTCGGGGAAACGATCCGGACATTCGCGCGGGAGGTGATCACACCGGGCGCGGTCGAGCGCGACGAGGCGGAGCGCTTCGACCGCTCGCTCATCGGGGCAATGGCGGAGCTCGGGCTCCTGGCCGGCCCGTTCCCCGAGGCCGTCGGCGGAGCGGGCCTGAGAGCCGAGGCGTGGACGATCGTGGTGGAGGAGATCGCCGCCGCGGACATGGCCGTCGCGGTGAGCCTGTGCGTCCACGTCCTCCACCAGAACCCGGTGGTCCGCTGGGGCACGGCCGAGCAGCAGGCGCGTTGGCTGCCGGCTCTGCAGACTGGTCAGGCGCTCGGTGCGTTCGCCCTGACCGAGCCGGGAGCCGGGTCGGACGCCACCGCGATCAGGACCCGGGCCACGCGCGTCGATGCGACGGGCCAGGAGCTGGGCACGGACGCGACGGTGGACGCGACCGCGTACCGGCTCGATGGGACCAAGATCTGGATCTCGAACGCCCCCGACGCCGAGCGCTACCTCGTGTTCGCCACGCTGGATCCGGCGCGGGGCGCCGCCGGAATCACCGCGTTCCTGATAGAGAGGGAGACGCCAGGGTTCCGCTTCGGCGCCCACGAGAAGAAGATGGGGATCCGGGCGTGTCCCGCGGCGGAGCTCGTCTTCGACGGCGCGATCGTCCCCGCCGCGAATCGGCTCGGCGGAGAGGGTGATGGGTACCGGGTAGCGCTGTCGGCGCTGGGTGACGGCCGGATCGCGATCGCCGCAGCCTGCACGGGACTCGCGCGGGCAGCGCTGGAGCGCGCCGCGGCCTACCTGCACGAACGACGCGCGTTCGGCGTCGAGATCGCGGAGTTCCAGGGGCTGCGTTTCATGGTGGCCGAGATGGCGCAACAGGTCGCGACGGCCCGCGCGCTGACCCGTGGCGCGGCTGCGGTACGGGACCGGGGCGCGCCAGGCTCCGAGGTCGCCGCCGCCGCGTCGCTCGCGAAGTGGACCGCGTCCGACGCGGCGATGCGCGTCACCACCGATGCCGTGCAGCTGTTCGGCGGCGCTGGATACTCGCGCGAGATGGGCGTGGAGCGGCTCATGCGTGACGCGAAGGGCGCCCAGATCTACGAGGGCACGAACCAGGTCCACCGGGGAATCGTCGCCGACGCGGTCCTCGGGCGCGCGCGGAGCTAGCCGGCCGGACCGAGGCGGCGCCGGGGGAAGCTGCGTGCGCGGCGGGGTCCGCGCAGGGGTAGATTCGGCCCATGGAGCGAACGGAGCGCGCGCCGAACGGCCACGTCTACCTGGTATCCGCGGTCCGGACCCCGATCGGGAAGTTCGGGGGCGGCCTGGCGAGCGTCCCGGCGACCGAGCTCGGCAGCG
Organism: uncultured Chloroflexia bacterium; assembly: GCA_963814115.1. Classification (GTDB taxonomy): domain Bacteria; phylum Chloroflexota; class Limnocylindria; order Limnocylindrales; family CSP1-4; genus CTSoil-043. The sequence goes on from CAWFBS010000002.1 coordinate 116,324, forward strand.
TCGCGATTCGCGCGGCAGTCGCCGGTGCGGGTCTGTCCCCGGATGTGGCCATCGACGAGGTGTACATGGGCCAGGTGCTCCAGGCGGGGGCGGGCCAGGCGCCGGCGCGCCAGGCGGCCCTGGCGGCCGGGCTTGCCGCGACGACCCCCGCCACCACGATCAACCGCGTATGCGGGTCGGGGCTCAAGGCGATCATGCTGGCGGCCGCCGCGATCAAGGCTGGCGACGCCGACCTTGTCGTGGCCGGGGGGATGGAGTCGATGAACCGCGCCCCGTTCCTGCTCGAGCGGGCGCGCTTCGGCTATCGGCTCGGCGATGGGTCACTCCGGGACGCGGCGGTCCTCGACGGCCTGTGGTGCTCCATCGAGGATTGTCACATGGGCACCCACGCGGAGCGGATCGCGCTGGCGGCACGGATCTCGCGCGACGACCAGGACGCGTTCGCGCTCGAGAGCCATCGACGGGCGGTCGCCGCCCAGGATGCCGGGCGGTTCGCCGACGAGCTGGTGTCGGTCACCGTGCGCGACGAACGCGGTCGCGAAACCGTTGTCGCGGCAGACGAATCGCCTCGTCGCGACACCACGGCGGAGGCACTCGGCCGGTTGCGGCCCGTCTTCGCCCAGCCCGCTCCGGACCCGCGGGACCCCGAGGTCCCACCGCCGGGGCCGGGCACGGTCACGGCCGGCAACGCCCCCGGGATCACGGACGGCGCCGCGGCGACGGTCGTGGCCTCCGAACGTGCGGTCGAGCGCCACGGGCTGCGGCCCCTGGCGCGGATCGTCGGGTATGCACAGGGGGAGGTCGAGCCGCGCTGGCTGTTCCGGGCGCCCGTCGTCGGCGTTCGCAACCTCGCCATGCGAACCGGGATCCCGATCGAAGGATTCGACCTCGTGGAGATCAACGAGGCGTTCGCGGCGCAGGTGCTCGCGGACGGCAGGGAGCTCGGGTTCGACTGGTCCAGGGTGAACGTCAATGGGGGCGCCATCGCGCTCGGGCACCCCATCGGCGCGTCCGGTGCCCGCATCGTCGCGACGCTGCTCCACGAGCTTCGCCGGCGGAAGGGCCGCTATGGCCTTGCCACGCTCTGCCTGGGCGGCGGGGGGTCCGTGGCGATGGCGTTCGAGCGCGCCTGAGCCGCCGCTCGCCGCTCAAGCGCCGCCGGTGCAGGCCTCGAGCTCGTGCAGCAGGCCGTAGGGTGTGGTGTCGGGCGACACCCGGACCCGGGGCGCCGCGAACCGGGTGTACCAGCTGACGCTGCACCCGCCGACCTCGGTGAACGCCATCGCGTAGCCCGTGGCCTCGACCAGGCCCTGGTCCATCGGGTCCTCGCCGCCCATTGGGTAGGCGAAGGTTGTCGGGCGCTGCCCCGTCACGGACGCGATCCGAGCCGCGGAGGCCGTGAGCTCGGAGCGAGCGACGACATCGTTGGCCGTGCTGAGGCGGACGTGGTTCACGGTGTGGCTCCCGATCTCCATGCCGGCGGACGCGAGGCGCCGCCACTGGCTGGCCGTCAACGAGCTCGGGTCATTCACCCGGCCCGTGATCACGTAGAACGTCGCGACGAGGCCCAGCCGCTGCAGGATCGGGAACGCTTCCGTGTAGGAGTCGCGCCGGCCATCGTCGAACGTGATGACAAAGGTCCGCGCCGGCGGTTCGACGCCCGCAGCGAGGTCCGCCGCGAGCTGTGCGGCTGTGATCGACTGCCAGCCGGCAGCCACGAGCGCCTCGAGCTGGGCGGCGAACAGGTCCGGTGGCACCACGAGTCCTGGCAGTGACGTGCCGATCTGGTCGGCGGGTGCCACGCGGTGGTACATCAGGACCGGGACGCGGAGGGAGAATCCAGCCGGCGGCCCCGGCGCGTCCGTGGCGACAAGCGGCCATGCAGCGGTCGCGGTGCGGCCCGGGGTCGGCCTTGGACTCGCGGTCGCCACGGCAGGACCGTCCGTCGGGAGGCCGGGCGTCTCCGCTCCCGGCGCCTGACCGCTCACGGCGGCGGCGTTGATGGGAATCCCCGCCCCGTCCGAGCCGAAGGGCTGCCCCACGGCAATGGGCGCGGCGGCCGCGCCGTAGCCGACGGCAGCGCCGGCGCCAACCGATACCCCGAACACGGCGACGACGAGGACGGCGAAGAGGGGGCGCCGCAGGCGCATCTGGCTCCCGAGGTTCCGTCGCGACTCCAGCAGGGCGCTCTCGGCGACGCGCTGAGGAGCATATCGCCGCCAGGCGATCGCGCGTGGTCGTCCCGCGCAAGGTCAGGGCGGCGCCACCCTCCACGCGACAGCGGGTGGGCATCTTTGCTAGACTCCGCCGTCGCGGGCCCGTAGCTCAACGGTAGAGCGGGGGACTCTTAATCCCTAGGTTCAGAGTTCGAATCTCTGCGGGCTCACCACCGACCCGACCGACCAGGATCTCTCCAGCCACGGCCTTCAGGGGCCCTGCCACGGCCGCTGTGCCGTTCAGGCGGGATTCAAGTGGGTCGGGGAAGATGTGGGGCATGTCCGAATCCCAGTTCTCCGAATCCGAGGCCGACGAGCTCGAGCCCGATGAGCTCGACGCCGACGATGAGACGTACGACGGCGAGACGTACGACGGCGACGGCCCGCGGCTCCGGCGGACCGGGCTGGTTGTCGCCGTTGCAGCGCTCGTTCTCGCCCTCGTCGCCGTTGGGCTGTCCGCGGCGGCATACCTCCGGCCATCCACGTCGAGCTGCGAGGTGGCCGCGTGGGACTCCGTGCCGACGGTGAGCGAGCTCCCGACCGGCTGGAGGGTCACCGCGACCGACGTATATCCCGACAACCAGACGACCACGATCACCGGGCCCGTTCCCGCCAACGGAGCGGCGGCCTCCACGATCTACGCGAGCGTCACGTGCTTCGGTGATCACGCCGCGGACGCGATCGCACGATCGGAGCAGGCGTCGAAGGATGCCGGCCGCGCGGTCACGGCGGTCGACGGCATCGGCGACACCGCGTATGCGATCGCCGGCGACACGTCCGGGGCGAGCGCCATCCAGTTCCGCCGCGGGTCGCTGCTCGCGTACCTCGCCAGCTCCGGGACCGTGAGCCAGGCGGACCTTCGTCAGGCAGGCTCCGCGGTCGATGCCGCGATCCGTCGCGCGCTGGGTGACGCCGCGGCAACTGCCGCGCCGGTGGCGAGCCCCGCGGCGCCGGCGTCCGGATCGCCGTCGGGCTCGCCCGAGCCTTCCGGTCTCGCGTCGCCGCAGCCTTCCCAGGCCGCGGCCGCCAGCCCGGCCGCGCCGGAGCTCGAGGCGCTCATGCCAACGCAGGTTTCCGGCACCGCGCTCTCCGTCCAGAGCGCCACCGGCGACCAGGTGCTTGGCACCGACGCAGCGAGCAAGGCCCTCACCTCGGCGCTAGCCAGCCTCGGCAAGAAGCCGGCCGACCTGCAGCTGGCGCAGGCGTACGACCCCACCAACACGCTCGACGTCACGATCCTCGGCTTCCGGGTTCCCGGCATCGCGGTCACGAAGCTCGAACCGGCCGTGCTGCAGACGTGGCTGTTCGCGGGAGCGACCGGCGTCACCACGAAGCAGACCACGGTCAGCGGCGTCGCGGTCACCGAGGTCACCTACGGGGGAGACACGTCGGTCTCGTACGTCGTCGCCCGCAAGGATTCCGTCCTCGTCGTCCAGTCGGGTGTCGCCGCGCTCGCGGCGGCAGCGATCGCCGCGCTCCCGTGAGCGGAAGCGGCGCGCCGGTTCCCGGGGCGCTCGATCTGCCGAACCCCGACCCGATCGCTGTCAGCTGGGACGAGCTCGACGCGCTCGTGGGACGGCTGGCCACTGCGATCGGCCGCGACTACGACCTCGTGCTGGCGATCACGCGCGGTGGCCTCGTCCCGGCCGGGATCCTGGCCTACCGTCTCGACCTTCGGGAGATCCTCGTCGCAGGCGTCGAGTTCTACACCGGTGATGGTGGGACGCACCCCGCGCCACTCGTCACCCAGTTCCCGGCCGCGGACCTGCTGCGGGGCCGCCGCGTCCTGGTGATCGACGAGGTCTGGGAGACCGGCGAGACCATGGCCGAGGTCGTCCGGCGGGTACGGGAGGCCGGCGGGATCGTGACCACCGCGGTGATCCACTACAAGCCCGGGCGGTCGCGGGTGGCCCTGACGCCCGACCACCACGCGGCGCTCGCGCACGGTTGGGTGACCTACCCGTACAAGGCGGGCGGGTAGGCGGCCTTCGCGACGCGTTGAACGGTTGCGGCGGCCCCAAACCGTCCGGGCTCCGCCGCCGAATGAAGTGCATGACGAACTTGAGCGAGCTTCACATCGCGTACGACGCCGGATCCTACGAGCCAGGCGCCTGCAACATCGGCCCGGCTGAGATCGCCCGGCGACGTCGGGCGGGAATCGCCGGCGTGGCGGCCGCGCTCGCGTTGGCGGCGGGCCTGCTCATCGTCGGCGCTCCGCCGCTGGTCCGACTTTTGGTCGTGCTGCCCCTGTCGGCCGGCGCGGTGAGCCTGCTCCAGGCGCGCCTCCGCTTCTGCGTTGCCTTTGCGCTCGCCGGCCTGCGCAATTTCGGGCCCCTCGGCGCAGCGGAACACGTCGTGGATGCATCGGCCCACCGGGCCGACCTCCGGCGGGCCGCCCTCGTCGTGCTTACCGGGGTCGCGATCGGCGTCGCGGGCGGCATCGCGCTCACCCTGCTGCCCGCGTAGCTGCCGCCAGGTTCGCGCGCCGGTCCTCAGCGCGCCGCTGAGAGCCCTTCGGCCCGCGACGCCGGCTCTCCGCCATGGATCGCTCGTCCCAGGGCGATGAGCACGTGCCCCACGTGCTGGCGGACCGCCTGGTGGCCCACGGCGCGCCGCCCGCCATACGCTTCGCCGGCAAGCCGGTCCATCCTGTACTCGATCTCCGCCCTGAGCGTCGGCGGGACACCGAACCGATCTATTGTCTGCATCTCGTCATTCCTTCGTTCGATTGATGTCTAACGTGCGGCCGCCGCCGCCGAGCATCATGGCCGCCAGCTCCGGCGGGTCAGGCGGTGGGTCCGGCCAGGAGGCGGCTCAGCTCGACCCCAGCTTCTGAGATCCGGTCGCGGCGGAGCGCGTAGTACGTGAGCGTGCCCGACTGCGTGATCGTCACCAGGCCGGCCGCGCGCAAATGGGCGAGGTGGTGGCTGACGGTGGGCTTTGACAGCCCCATCCGTTCGGCAATCTCGGTCAGGTAGAGGTCTCCCGAAGCGAGGAGTCGGAGGATCCGCAGGCGGCTCTCGTCGCCGAGCGCCTTGAAGAGCCGGATGCTCGCGGCGGGAACCGAACCGCTGTCTCCATCAAGTGCCGAGTCCGCGAGCGGGTAGGCGAACATCGTCCAGTCCCGGCCCGCGAACACGTAGTTGTAGGGACGTGTGAAGACGCTGGGGGACAGGTAGAGGCGTCGTGTGCCGGCGTCCGGCATCCAGCGGACTCCACCCGTCGCCTGTTCCACGAATCCGGCCAGGTCGAGGCGCTCCAAGTCCGCACGTCGGCCGGCGACGTCCCGCTCTTCCATGTGGGCCACGCGTGTCTCGACCTGCTCGAAACGTTCGCGCCACGCGCGAAGCACGCGTCGCAAGGAACGCATCTCTCCATCTGGATCGTCGAGGATGCGGCCGAGCATTGGCTGGAATTCCTCCGGCCAGAGGCCGACGGCGATGTCCCGTTGGTCGGGCGCTCCGTCGAGGGCGCGGTTGGCAAGCGCAACGGCATCCTGCATGTCGTCGCGCTCGCAGCAGGCAGCCACCAGGTCACGGGCACCGATGCGGCCGGCCAGGGACACGACGTCGCTCGACGATCGCACGGTCGGATCCGCCATCACGAGCGCAACCATCGCCGCCGCCATGCCGTGCTCTGCCGCGAACAGGCGGTCGAGATCGCGCCGCGCGGCGTCGGACAGAGAGGCACGCGAGGCATCGAACCATGCACGGTCCGCGGGGAGGAGCTCCGCATCCGATGCCAGCATCAGGCTGACGAGGAAATCGACAGCCGGCCGCGCCTCGAGGATCACCTCCGGCGCAGCGGGGGGCGCCGGGCTGGCCGCCCCCGTCATGTTGCGCACGAGCGGCTGCCTGGGCGGCACTGCAGCGAGACTGTGTGTGCGAGGGGTCATGGCTGTTCTCAATCCATCTTCCATGATGTTCGACATCAATCTAACATTGGGTCGAAACGGCGTCAAGAGGTCCATCCGCGACCGCGTTCCGGGCCGCGGATCCTGCCGGGAGCCGCGAGCCGGTTCGTCGGGGAGCAGGAACACCGGCCCTGCCTCCCCGCGAAGGTGCGACGCCCGTACAATCGGCGGGACCGCTCGCCCAGCTGGTCCTGGCCGTCGCCACGAGGATCCGCATGACCGTCCCGACCGTCCGCTACACCGACGAGCGTTTGCCCAACGGGCTGCGCCTCTTGATCAGCGAGGATCACCTAGTGCCCGTCGTGGCCGCCAACATCTGGTACGCCGTCGGCAGCAAGCACGAGCAAGCGGGCAAGACGGGGTTCGCCCACCTCTTCGAGCACGTCATGTTCCAGGGAAGCCGCCACGTCGCGAAGACGGAGCATTTCGCGCTGATCCAGGCGGCCGGGGGCAGCCTCAACGGGTCCACGTGGCTGGACCGGACCAACTACTTCGAGACCGTCCCCTCGCACCAGCTGGAGCTGGCGCTGTGGCTGGAAGCGGACCGGATGGGAACCCTGCTCGACGCCCTCAGCCAGGAGAACCTGGACAACCAGCGGGCCGTGGTCAAGAACGAGAAGCGGTCGAGCTACGACAACCAGCCCTACGGGACATGGCAGGAGAAGCTGTTCGGCCACCTGTACCCGGCCGAGCACCCCTACCATCACCCGACGATCGGCTCTATGGCGGACCTGGATGCCGCATCCCTGGAGGATGTCTCCGCGTTCTTCCGGACCTACTACGCGCCGAACAACGCGGTGCTCTCGATCGTCGGGGACGTGGACCCGGACCAGGCGCGCGCCTGGGTCCGGCGGTATTTCGGGCCGCTGGCAGCGAACACGTCGCTCCCCACCTTCGACTCGCACCCGCTTCCGCTGACCCTGGGCGGGGAGGTTCGCGAGACGGTGCCGGATCGCGTCCCGCTGCCCCGCATCTATGTCGGCTACCGCGCCCCCACGTTGGGGGACGCGCGTCTCCATGCGCTCGAGATCGCGGCCCAGGTGCTCGCGGGCGGCAAGGGCAGCCGGCTGCACCGTCGCCTGGTCCGCGACGCCCAGGTCGCCCAGGACGTCGCCGTGTTCGGCCTTGGGTTCTCCTCCGGCCCGTCGGTCATGCTGGGATGGGCCACCGTTCGTCCGGATGCCACGATCGAGACCGTCGAGGCAGGCTTCTTCGAGGAGATCGAGCGGATTGGTCGCGAACCGATCAGCCCGGACGAGCTCGCTCGCGCGAAGGCGCTCATCGAGACGGACGAGCTGGGCGCCCTCCAGCGGGTCGGAGAACGCGCCGACCGGCTCAGCATGTACGCCACGCTGCTCGACGACCCCGAGGAGATCAACCGCCAGCTGGAGCGCTACCTGGCCGTGGAGCCGGAGGCCGTGCGGGCCGCGTGTGCGGAGGTGTTCGTCCCGGACAACCGCGTCGTCCTGACCTACGTTCCGGCCGAGGCCGGGGCGGACACCTCGGAGGCCTCATGAACGACCTGGATGCGGTGGAGGCTGCCCTCGCCGTCCGCCCCGTTCCCGGCACGCCGCGCCCGTTCACGTTCCCGTTGGCGTCCCGGACCCGCCTCTCGGGTGGTCTCCGCCTCGTGACGGTCAACCTGCCCGGCCGGCCGCTCATCTCGGCCAGCCTCTTCCTGCCCAACGGCGCAGTGGATGAGCCGGCCGATGAAGGCGGGGCAACGGTGCTCGCGGCGCGCGCGTTGACCGAGGGCACCGCGCGGCGCGACGCGGTCGCGCTGACCGAGGCAGCCGAGCGGCTGGGCGCCTCTCTGCGAGCCGAGGCGGGCTGGGACGCGACCGTGGCCGGCGTCGATGTCCCGGCGGAGCGCCTGGGTGCGGCCCTCGAGCTGCTGGCGGAGCTGGTCCGCGAGCCGGCGTTCCCGCAACGGGAAGTGGAGAGGCTCCGTGACCAGCGCCTGAACGACCTGCTCCAGGCGAAGGTCGACCCGACCCGCCGCGCCGAGGAGGCCTTCATTGAGACGATCTATGCGCCCGGGACGCCGTACGCCCGGGTCGCCGGTGGACGACCGGAGACCGTCGCGACGCTCGACGCTGCCACGCTCCGGCTGGCCTACGAGCGTCGGGGTGACCCGTCCCGGGCGGCGCTGATCGTCGGCGGCGACCTGACCGGCCTGGACGTCGGCGCGCTGGTAGAGCCGCTGTTCGGTGACCTGCCGGCGTCGGGTCCGGGTCCCGCCGAGCCCGCCCCGCTGCCGGTCGTCGCGGACGGCCTGGAGCGAACTCGCGTGCGCCTGGTGCACCGGCCGGGTGCAGTCCAGTCGGAGCTCCGCGTGGGGCACATGGGAATGCCGCGGCGAGTCCCTGACTATCACGCGGTCACGGTGATGGCCATGATCCTCGGCGGGCTGTTCAACTCCCGCCTCAACAGGAAGCTCCGCGAGGAGAAGGGGTACACCTACGGCGCGGGTGCCGGCTTCGACTTCCGACGCTACGCGGGACCGTTCTCGGCGCGGGCCGCGGTGAACACCGACGCCACCGTCCCGGCGCTGACGGACCTCCTGGCCGAGCTGCACAGGATCCGCGATGCGGCCCCGGTCGAGGCCGAGCTGCGGGCGGCGAGGGACTTCCTCGTGGGGGTGTTTCCGCTGCGGTTCGAGACGCCGGGGCCGATCGTGTCCTCGCTCGGCGGGCTCGTCACGTTCGGGCTCGCCGATGACGAGCTGGACCGCTACCGACCTTCGATCGACAGCGTGACGGGCGCCGACGTGCTCGCGGCCGCGCGTGCGCATCTCCACCTCGAACGCCTCGCCGTGATCGTCGTCGGCGACGCGGACGCGGTGGGAGCCGATCTAGAGAAGGCCGGCCTCGGCGACGTCGAGATCGTTCATGACCCGGACCCCTCCGTTGAAGCGGCCTGATCCGCGTGGTGCGGCGCCGCGGCTAGGCTGATCGCATGCTGGCAGTGGTGGGTTCGCCGTCGTTCGTGCCCGGCCTGACGCCCGATGCCGCCGGCGAAGCTGGCGGGCTCGCCGCCGGTGTCGCGCGGGCCGCCGCCGCCGCGGGCGTCGAGGTCCAGCTGGTCGGAAAGGTGGGTGGCGACCCTGCCGGCGACGCCGTCCTCCTGTCCTTGGCCCGTGGCCGCGTGGGGCACCTCGCACTGCTGCGCGACCCCGGGTCCGCCACCCCGATGCTTCGGCCGGACGCCGCGGACGCCGATCTCGGTGAGACGGACCCGCTTGCCACGCTCGTTACCGGCGGAGACACGGACGATGGGCTGGCGAGCGAAACCGGAGCGCGCGGGACGCGACGAGAAGCCGGGCGACCGCCCGAGCCCGGCCTCCCCCTGGAACCGGCCGACATCTCGCTCGGGCTGCGCTACCTCCGCGATTTCCGCGTGCTGGTTGCTGCCGACCCGCTCGACGAGCCATCGGCAGCGGTTGTCGCGGATGCGGCCGCGTTCGCCGATGCTGCCCTTGTCGTCATCGCGCGGGACGGCAACGCCGCCCATGGCGCGCCGGCCGGCGCCATCGTGCTCGAGGCGCCGCAGGACGACCCGGCCGGCGCGTTTGCCGCGCTGGTCGGGCGCTTCGCTGCTTCGCTGGACCGTGGAGTGGACGCCGCCGAGGCGTTCCGTGCCGCGATCGACGAGGGAGGCTGGGAGCGCGCCGCCGGCTGAGTGGCTCGCCACGCAGGCCGTGCGGCAATGGTCAGCCGGTGGGGAGCGGGCGCTGGCCCGGTTCCGGTCCCTGCGGTCCGAGCGGCACGACGAGGTCGGGGCCCTCGTTGCGGGCGCTGTTGACCCGCCGAGTGACCGGGTAGCGGATCAGGAGGTCGTCGGGCGCAGGTCGGAGCAGGCCAAGGAGGCGTCCCGCGCTCTCGGTCGATGGGTCCAGCCAGGCCGCCCAATCGGCCGACGGGAGGATCACCGGCATCCGGTCGTGGATCGGGGCAAGCGTCGCGTTCGCGGTGGTCGTGACGATCGTGAAGGTCCGCAGCCAGGCACCCTCCGGCTCGCCGGGGTCACGCCACGGTGACCAGAGACCGGCGAACGCCATCGGCTCGCCGTCGGTCCTCCGGATGAGGTTCGGCTGGCGAATCGACGGCGTGAGGCGCTCCCACTCGTAGAACGCGTCGGCAGGGACCAGGCAGCGCCGTTTCTGGAACGCGCCGCGGAAGGCGGGTGTGCTCGCCACGGTCTCGGCACGGGCGTTGATGAGGCGATTGCCGATGCGGGCATCCTTCGCCCAGGTTGGGATGAGCCCCCAACGGTAGGAGTCGATCGCGCGGCGATCGTCGGCCGATTGCACTACGACCAATCCTGACTGCTGCGGCGCGAGGTTGAAGCGGCCGCCGGGTGTGCCCGCCAGGTCGTCGGCAGAGAAGAGCGCGGCCAGCTCCGCGCTGGGGCGCTGCTGCGTGAATCGCCCGCACATCGACCGAGCATAGCAGCGGCGGCGCGTGACTTCGCCTTCTGCTACGGTCATGCCGATGAGCGGACCGACGACCAGCGACCCGGGGGTCCCGGGGCCCCTCGACCGCCGGACCGCGGAGGCGCTCCTCGCCCGCGCGGACGTGCTGCTGGCAGCGAGCGAGTTCGACGCGGCGAGGGCGCACTACGCTCGCCTGATCGGGTTCCCCGATCCCGCGATCACCGGCGCCGCGTTGCTCGGGACCGGCGAGTCGCTGTTCCGGCTTGACGACGAGGCCGGCGCGCTGTGGAGCTGGGAGCAGGTCACGCGCCTGCCGGAGAATCCCTCCTCCTATGCCGCCTGGCGCCAGGTCGCCGCGGCGCGCGTGCGGGCCGGCTCGCTGCGGACGGCATTCGCGGCGTACAAGGAAGCCGAGCGGCGTGCCCCGGTCCAGGATCGGGCCGAGATCTCGTCGCGCCTCGGGTGGCTCAGCAAGGAGCTGGGCGATACCCGCGGCGCCGGACGGTACTTTGCGCGGAGCCGCGGCCGCGACCGGATGCCGATCGCGAGCTACGCGATCCTCGGTGTGACCGTGGTGGTCTCGTTGCTGGCTCTGCAGCCGGAGGGCAGTGACCTGCTGGCGGCGCTGTGGCTGGACAAGCCCGGTCTCGCGAGCGGCGAATGGTGGCGCCTGCTGAGTCCGGTGCTGGTCCACGCGAGCATCCTTCACCTGGCTTTTGACATGTACTTCCTGTACCTGGTCGGGCCGCTCGTTGAGCAGCTCTACGGCACGGCCCGCTTCCTGGTCCTGTACGTGCTGACGGCGGCCACGGCGTCGCTGGCGAGCTACCTGATCGGCGGGCCTGGTCCCAGCGTCGGCGCGTCCGGTGCGCTGTTCGGGCTGTGCGGCGTCCTGCTTGTCGCCCGGGTGCTCCACCGCCCGGTGCTCCAGGGCCGGCACAACGCGATCCTTAGCCAGATCGGCGCGCTGGTCGTGATCAACCTCGTGCTCGGGTTCGGCCTGAACACGGTCGGCGGCGGCATCGACAACGCCGCGCACGTGGGCGGTCTGCTTGGCGGGATCTGGCTCGGGCTGCTGATCCGTCCGGCGGGAGTTGCGGAGCTCCCGCTCGTCGGCCGCCGGCCCGGCGGGGGGATGCCGGGCTCGCGGACTGCCCAGGTCGAGGCCGGTGTCCAGGCGGGCCCAGCCGCGGTCGGGGGCGCGCGGGTGATCCCGGGAATCGCGGGTCTTGGTCTGACCCTGGCGCGCTGGGCGGGCGTTGCGGCGCTCGTGGTCGTCGTGTTCGCGGGCGTAGTGCTGGGAGCCGGCCAATACCACTGATCGCGCGCCTGCCCGCGCAGCCGGGCGCGTCGCCGCGATGTCCGAATCCCGCGAGCGCGCGCTCGCTGCAGATGCCATCCTCCCGCCCATGGCAGTTCCCCGTGACTTCGAGCACCGCTACCGCGCCGTGTCCAGCCGCGATCCCCGGTTCGACGGGTACTTCTTTCAGGGCGTCACGTCGACCGGCGTCTACTGTCGCCCCAGTTGCCCGGCGCGCACACCCCGCCGCGAGCACGTGCGGTTCTATCCGACCGCGGCGGCGGCCCAGGCGGCCGGCTTCCGCGCCTGCAAGCGGTGCATCCCGGGTGCGGTCCCCGGGTCGCCGGACTGGGACGTCCGGGGTGACGTCGCCGGCCGGGCGATGCGGTTGATCGCGGACGGGGTGGTCGAGCGCGACGGCGTGCCGGGCCTCGCCCGCCGGCTCGGCTACGGCGAACGCCAGCTCCGGCGCATCCTGGCGTCCGACCTTGGCGCCACTCCACTCGCGCTGGCCCGGGCACAGCGCGCGCATGTCTCCCGGCTGCTTCTTGTGACCACGGAGCTGCCGGTGACCGAGATCGCGTTCGCGGCCGGATTCGCCTCAATTCGCCAGTTCAACGCGACGGTCCGAGACGTGTTCGGCACGAGCCCGACCTGGCTTCGCGAGCGCCGACGCCACGGCAGCGTGGAGCCGGTTCCCAACCAGCTCGAGGTCCGCCTCGCGCGCCGGGCCCCGTTCGACTTCGATGCGCTCATCGCCTTCCTCGGAGCGCGGGCGGTTCCCGGCGTCGAGGAGGTCGTGGGAGGAACCTATCGGCGCAGTCTCCGCCTGCCCCATGGCCCGGCGACCGTCGAGGTTGCCGACGATGGAGCTGCCATCCGGTGCCTGTTCGCGCTGACGGACCTGCGCGATCTTGGCCCGGCCGTTGCCCGGGTGCGCAGACTGCTGGATCTCGACGCCGATCCGGTCGCGGTCGGCGACGTGCTCGGCCACGACCCGGTCCTCCGGCGGCTGATCCGCGCCGCGCCCGGCCGGCGGGCTCCCGGCGCGGTCGATGGCGCGGAGCTCGCGGTCCGTGCGGTGATCGGGCAACAGGTTTCGGTCGCCGCGGCCCGCACGATCGCGGGGCGGATCGTGGCCGCACTGGGCATGCCGCTGCCCATGCCAAGCGGCGGCCTGACGCACCTGTTCGTGGATCCCGACCGGCTCGCCGGCGCGTCCGACGCGGACCTGCCCATGCCGGCTGCGCGCCGCCGATCGCTGCGGGCGCTGGCGGGCGCTCTCGCCGACGGGTCACTGGCGCTCGACGCCGGGGCCGACCGCCGGTCCGCGCTCGCCGCCTTGGGAGGGCTCCCGGGGATCGGGCCCTGGACCGCGGGCTACATCGCGCTGCGGGCGCTGGGCGACCCTGACGTGCTGCTCGCTGACGACCTCGGCGTGCGCCGCGCAGCTCGTTCGCTGGGCCTGCCCGGGGACCCTGCAGCGCTCCGGGCAAGAGCCGAGGCGTGGCGCCCCTGGCGCTCGTACGCAACCCATCACCTGTGGGCGTCGCTCGGGTCGAGCGGGGCCCGCGCGGGCGAGCCCGCTGGCATCGACTGCCCGCCAGCCGCACTGGAGGAACCCGTCCCGTGATCGTCCACGCGTTCCACGCGACCCCGCTTGGCCGGCTCCTGCTGGTCGGCGAACTCGGCGCCGGACGGGGCCTTGTTCTCAGCGGTATCTACATGGAAGAGCACCGCGGTGGGCCCAGGGTGGATGCTGCCTCGGTCGAGGATGCCAGCGCGTTCCGCGAGGTCACGCGACAGCTCGACGAGTACTTCGCCGGGGCGCGGCGCACGTTCGACCTGCCGCTGGCTGCCACCGGGACGCCGTTCCAGCGGATGGTCTGGGACGCTTTGGCGTCGATCCCTTGGGGGGCGACCCTGACCTACGGGGAGCTTGCCGGGCGTATCGGCCGACCCACTGCCGCCCGCGCGGTCGGTGCCGCCGTGGGGCGCAATCCGATCTCCATCGTGGTTCCATGCCACCGCGTGCTCGGCGCGGACGGGACGCTGACCGGCTACGCCGGTGGGCTGGGACGAAAGAGGTTCTTGTTGTCGCTGGAGGGCGCTTTGGCGAGCGGACCGTCCGCCCCGTGAGCGTGGTCGCGGGTCCGCGCCGGCCCGAGCGCACCTGGCTGCCGTCGTACCTGGGCACGGCGCTGATCTGGGGCTGCTCGTTCCTGTTCATCAAGGTCGGACTCGAGGCGCTGTCGCCATTGCAGGTCGCGTTCGGGCGGCAGGCGCTCGGCGCGGTCACGCTCCTGACCCTGGTCGCCGCCACAAGGGTCCGGCTTCCGCGCCACTCCGGAACGTGGGCGCACCTGTTCGTAGTCGGGATTCTCTTCAACAGCCTGCCCTCGACGCTGTTCGCGTTCGGCGAGACGCACGTCTCGTCCGTGGTCGCGGGCATCATCAACGCGGTCACGCCGCTGGCCACGATCGTGGCGGCCTTCGCCGCATTCCCGTCCGAGCGCCCGACGGCCGGCAAGATCGCCGGCATCCTGGTCGGTTTCGCCGGGGTCCTCGTGGTGGTGGGGATATGGAACGGCGCGGGGAGCAGCGAGGCGCTCGGCGCGCTTGCCTGCCTGGGGGCGGTCGCGTGCTACGGCGTCGGGTTCCCCTATATACGGCGCAACCTTGCCCCGCGCGGCGAGCGGCCGCTGGCGCTGGCGGCCGGGCAGATCACCTGTGGGGCGATCCAGCTGCTGCCGTTTGTGGCGCTGGACCCACACCCAATTGGCCTGCTGACGCCGCAGGTCATCGGGGGCATGCTTGCGCTGGGGATGCTGGGGACCGGCATCGCGTACGTGTGGAACTTCCAGGTGATCGAGCGCGCGGGAGCCGCGACCGCGAGCACGGTGACCTACCTGACCCCCCTGGTCGCGATCATCGTGGGCGCGCTCCTGCTGGGTGAGCCGGTGACCCCGAACGAGCCGCTCGGCGGGTTCGTGGTCCTCTTGGGCGTTGCCCTCGCCCAGGGTCGGCTGGTGCTCCCGGCGCGGAGGCGGTCAGGCTAGAGGTTGCCGAAGAGCCGCGATCGCGGCGAGGACGCTGTCCTTCAGTGTGCGGCACGGCCGCCGGGACGGGGCAGCCAGCGCGAGCAGCCCGGCGACGTCGACGAGCGCGATCAAATCGTGGCGACACGCCATGCAGGTCGCGAGGTGGCCGGCCAGCGCCGCGGTCTCGGTGGGCTCGAGGTCGTCGAGCGCCGCGCCCGCGGCCAGCTCGCGGAAGCGCCTGTGGTTCATGCGGTCCCTCCGGGATCGATCTCGGAGATTGATTGCCCGAGGATGTCGCGGAGCTTGAGAAGGGCAGTCCGGATCCGCGTCTTGGCGGTGCCCAGCGGGATTCCGAGCGCCTCGGACACCTCGACGTGGGTCAGGCCCCGGAAGAATGCCAGCTCGAGCGCGGTCCGCTGGTCGTCAGGCAGGTGCGTGATCGCCTCGCGCACGGCGTCTCGTCGCAGCCGCAGCCAGGCCTCCTGGTCGACGTCGTCGTCCGCTTCCCGGAACTCGAGATCAACGTCCGCCGTGTGCCGGCGGACGTTGGCCTCCTTGCGTACCAAGTCGATCGCCTTGTGCCGGGCCAGCGAGAACAGCCAGGAGCTCAACGCGCCGCGCGCCGGATCGAAACGCCCCGCGTCCTTCCAGACCGCGACGAACACCTCCTGGACGACTTCCTGGGCGAACCGGTCGGCACCGGTGACCTGGTAGGCCAGGGAGTAGAGGGGGCCCGAGTAGCGCTCGTAGAGCGCCTCGATAGCCTGCTCGTCCTTCTCGCGGATCCGCAGGAGGAGCGCGGCCTCGTCGGCCCGGCGCTCATCGGGCGGCGCGGTCAACGCTTCGTCAGACACGCGCGACTCCGTCGAAGCGGCTGTGACGCCTCCCCGCGCGCCCGGCCGGACCCCCAGCGCGACCGTGGCGCGAGTGCACGGAGCTGGCGAGCGCGACCCCGCAAGGCCGGCCGGACCGACGCCGCACAGGTCGTGTGTCCCGGCAGACGGACCGATCACGACTCACTGTTCGCAGGGCCCCAAG
The DNA here is from genome assembly GCA_963814115.1 of uncultured Chloroflexia bacterium. GTDB lineage: Bacteria > Chloroflexota > Limnocylindria > Limnocylindrales > CSP1-4 > CTSoil-043. The sequence goes on from CAWFBS010000002.1 coordinate 132,267, forward strand.
GATTGGATCTGGACGCGCCTCGTCATCGGGCTGGGCGGCCGCTCGACGGCGCCGACAGCAGGTCGGCGCGATCACGGAACTGGTCGAGCAGGCGGTACGAGTTGCGCTTCGAAAGGTGGTCACGCTCGGCGGCGGGGAGCGCAGCCTGGCCCCGCAGTTCGTGGCGGTGCAGCGGAAGATCCAGCCGACGGGCACGCCGCGGCGGCCGCGCAGGATCCGGGCCGGCGCGCAGGACCAGGCTCCACCAGACGTCGAGGTAGGCGTCGGCGACGAACTTCTCGTCGAGCGGGCCCAGTCCCGCGAGGTCCTCCTTCCGGAACGCCAGCCAGCCCGCCGCGATCGCATCGACGTCCGGGCCGTCTGCCTGGACCGCGTGGCGAAAGTCGGGCAGGGCGAGTCCGAAGCCGCCGGCCACCGCCACGCTCGGGTCGCCCAGTGCGGCGGCCACGGCCCCGAAGGCGTCGCCCGTGATCTCGACGGAGGTGTCGGCCAGGATGACGATCGCACCGCGTGCGCGGCGAAGCCCGATGTTGAGGGCCGAGGCGCGCCCCAGCCGTGCGCTTGTCCGGAGCACCTCCGGTTCGCTCCCGATCACGGGCGCGAGATCCTCAGAACCGGCGACGAGGCGGGCGGCCTGTTCCGGCGCGGGCTCGTTCGCGACGATGACGACGTGCGTCCCGACGGGGGCGTACGCCTGCAGCCCACGCAGCATCCGGGCGGTGTCGTCCGGCCAGTCGTCCGCGACGAGCAGGACGGTGAAGGGGGCCGTGGCCGGCCCGTCCTGGACTGCCGGGACCGCCGCCGCGCTGCCGTACCGGACGATGCCCGCTTCCTCGACCGTCGGGGGCGCTGCGGGTTCGAGACGAAACGAGGATCCGCGATCCACGACCCGCCAGCCGCTCGACTCGATCTCTGCGCGAAGGGAGTCAGCGCGTGCGTAGTCTCCCGCGGCGCGGGCCGTCGAGCGCTCACGTGCCAGCGCCTCGACGTCTTCAGGCGGCGTGCGGAGAATTTGGGTCACGCCCCGAGTGTAGCCGGGACCGCTGGGAGCACGACAGTGACGCGTGCGCCGCGTGGCGCAAGGTTCTCGACCGTGGCGTCGCCGCCGTGCCGTCGCGCGAGCTCACGCACGATGGTGAGACCGAGGCCGGAGCCCGGGCCGGCGCGGGACGGGTCGCCCCGGTACGAGCGGTCGAACGCATGCCGGAGCCCGCCGGGCGGGAACCCCGGCCCGTCGTCCGAGACCGACAGCAGGACCGCCGCGTCTCCCCGCACCGTGCGCCCGGCCCGGGCGGCGAGGTGCACCCGGGGCGCGGGTTCCCCCGGAACCGCCGGCCCGACCGCCACCAGGGCGTTCTCAACGAGGTTGGAGAGGATCCGCTCGATCGCGAGCCGGTCGGCGGCGAATCCGAGCGTCTCCCGAGGCGTCTCCGTCACAAGTTCGACGCCCGCGGCAGTCGCGCGCGTCGCGAACCGGGCACCGGCCTCGGCGAGGACGGAGGCGGCGTCCAGCTGCTCCGGACGGAGGCCGGCCAATTCGTCGGCCAGCCCGTCGAGTGCCCCGAGCGCGCCCACCAGGCGCTCGAGGCGAGCCGTCTCGTCTGCGATCGCGCGGGCCGCCCGGGGCGCCGCATCGCCGCTCGCGGTGCCGTCCACGAGCGCCTCGGCGAACCCACCGATCACCGTGAGCGGAGTCCGGAGGTCGTGGCGCAGGTTCGCCAGAAGCTCGGTCTCGGAACGCCGGCTGCGCGCCAGCTCGGCGCGCATCGCGTTGAACTGCTGGGTCATGTCCCGCACTTCGCTCGGCCCCTCGACGGGAAGTGGCGGCGGCTCCGGTCCGGTGCCGGCCAGGGGCACGCCGGCCGTGGCGACTGCCAGGCGTTTCAGCGGGCCGGTGGTGGATCGCGCAAGCAGCCAGGCGAGCGGCCCGCCGACCAGGAGCAGGACAAGCCCCACGAGGGGAAGGGTCCGGAGGAGATCGCCCAGCGTCTCCGCGCCCGACCGGTCGGGAGTCGCCAGGACGATCGCCCGTGGCAGAACCGCGCCGGCCTGGGTGAGTGCGACAAGGCTCGCGGCGCGCGTCGTGCCGTCGTCGAACTGGAGTGTCGCATCGGTCGCCGTACCCCGCCCACCATTCGGGATCGCCGGGAGGGCCTGCGTCGGCAGGGCGGTTCCCGTCAGGCTCACGGGGGGACGTCCCTGGCCGGCCACGAACAGAAGCGCGATGTCGAGCCCGTCGAGCTGGTCGCGCAGCGTCTCCAGCGCCGTGGCAACGTCGGCGCGGTCGGCACGTGCTCCGAGCTGCCCGACGATCGTGGCCCCCACTGCGTGGAGGCGACCGAAGGCTGCGTCCCGGTTGAGGCCCCGGAGCACCACGAACAGCGCCCCGCCGACCGCGAGGAGAATGGCCAGGGCCGTGACGGTCAGCGTCAGCGCAAGGCGGCCCGCGAGGCTCTTCGGCATGCAGGCTGGCTCAGCCCGGGTCCGCCGAGGAGAGTGCCGCCCGGCCCGGTGAGACCAGCCGGTACCCGACGCCGCGGACGGTCTCGATCGGGGGCCCGTCTGCGCCGAGCTTCTTGCGGAGCTCGGCGACGTGGACATCAATGGTGCGAGTCTCGCCCGGGAAGTCGGTTCCCCACACGTCCTCGAGGAGGCCGTCACGGGTCAGGACCACCCCGGGGTCGCGGGCCAGCGCGATGAGCAGGTCGAACTCCCTCGCCCGGAGCTCCAGGCGTCGCTCGCCGACCATTGCCTCGCGCCGACGGGCGTCGAGCCGCAGTGCGCCGACCTCGATCGGTCGGGCGCCGGAGGCGGTGGCGGCCGTGCGGCGGAGGATCGCCTTCACCCGCGCCACCAAGGCCCGGGGATTGAACGGCTTGGTGACGTAGTCGTCGGCGCCCAGCTCGAGCCCGACAATCGAGTCCACGTCGTCCGACCGCGCCGTGAGCATCAGGATCGGGGTCTCGCCGCGGCGCCGGATCTCGCGGCAGACATCGAACCCATCCTTCTTCGGCAGCATCAGGTCCAGGATCACGAGGTCCGGGTCGTGGCGCAGGTGGAGCGCGAGCGCATCGTCACCGTCGCGCGCGGCGATCACGGCGAAGCCCTCCTTCTCCAGGTAGAGGCGCAGAAGCTCCACGATGTTCGCCTCATCGTCGACCACGAGGATCCGCTTCATGGCTTGCGAGTCTACGGTGCCGCGGGAGACGCCGGTACGTCGAACGTAAGCGGCCGGTAAGGCGATCGGCTTCCCGCTGCTCGCGGGCCGGCTTACTGTTGGGGCGCCGGCAGCGCGGGTCTGGTTCTCCCGAAGGGAAGAGCCGGCTGCCCGATCGGGCAGGCGGGGGTGCCCGATTGTCGGCCCCGAACCGCCTGTGGATCGGGCGTCCCGCGCGCCAGCATCGACGTATGCAAATGGGCTTCGCCGGGTCCGTCGATGCCTGAGCGGGTCGAGGTCGCCGCGCCTGACGAACAGGAACGCCTGCGACGGCTCGCCGAGGCGCACGGCGACGGCGCAGCGACGCCGGAGATGCGGGCGGCGGCCGATGCACCCACACCGGTGCGGGCAGGCCTCGCGGCCGCCCGGTCCGGCCCCGGGGCGTTCCCGCGCGGGATCGGTCCGGCCGGCTTCGTCGCGATGCAGCGCCTCGCCGGCAACCGCGCGATGGTCCAGGCGCTCGGTCGCCCGGCCGTGCAGCGGATCAGCCTCCTCGGCGATCCCCTCACGATGCTTGAAGAGGGTGTGACGAAGCAGGGGACCGAATCGGTTGAGGCCGCCATTGGTCCCGGTAGCGCCGGTCCGACCGCCGGCGCGGCCGGTGGGTCCGGCGAGCCAGTCAGGGGTCCGATGCGGACCGGCGCCGGTGGCATCGTCGGCGGTATCGGTGGCGCTATCTCCGGCGCCGGCGGGAGCGCGGCCGAAGGAGCTGCCGGGGCAGCCGGCCTGGGCGGCATCGCGGGGCAGGTCGGGGAGGCAACCGGCAAGCTCGGCGGAGCCGGCGAGGCGGTCGGCGGGGTCGACCACGGCACCGAAGCGGCGGGAGCCGGAGCAGAGCAAGCCGAAGCGGCGGGAGCCGGGGCAGAGCAAGCCGAAGCGGCGGGAGCCGAAGCCGCGCACGGTGTCGGTGAGGGCACGGCCGGTCAGGCCGCCGGCGGGAGCGCGGCCGAAGGAGCTGCCGGGGCAGCCGGCCTGGGCGGCATCGCGGGGCAGGTCGGGGAGGCAACCGGCAAGCTCGGCGGAGCCGGCGAGGCGGTCGGCGGGGTCGACCACGGCACCGAAGCGGCGGGAGCCGGAGCAGAGCAAGCCGAAGCGGCGGGAGCCGGGGCAGAGCAAGCCGAAGCGGCGGGAGCCGAAGCCGCGCACGGTGTCGGTGAGGGCACGGCCGGTCAGGCCGCCGGCGGGAGCGCGGCCGAAGGAGCTGCCGGGGCAGCCGGGAGTCACGCTGCAGGCGCCGCCGGCGAGGCCAGTCACGGCGGCGGGCATGCGGGCGGCGGGCCGGGCGGGGGTGGGCTCGGCGGTGCCGGGGGCGGTGCTGCCGGATCGGAGGAGATCCCCGAGGTTGCCGAGCCAGGCGACGTCGCGGTCAAGGAGATCGCCGGCCTCGGCGAGAAACCTCCCGACCTCGCCGCCGAGGAGGTCAAAGATCCCGAGGCTCCCGAGCACGAGGAGCCGGAGAACCTCGAGGCGGGCGCGGGCGAGATCGAGCGCCATGCTCAAAGTGGCGGCGGCGGTGTCGTCGACGTGGTGATCAACCGCGCGCTTTCTGTCTTCCGAGGGATCACCAGCAGGATCGGCAACGGCGTCCGTTCCGCAGCCTCCAGCATCTCCTCGCGCGTGGGCGGTTTCTTCAGTCAGGCAGTCTCGTTCGCCCGGAACCTGGTGACGACCGTGACGAGTGGGGTCCGGAGCGTTGCCACGGGTATCGCCACGGAGATTCGGACCCACCTCGGCTCGCTCAAGGACGGAGTGAAGGGGATCGTGAGCCGCGTCTTCGGCGGCGTTCGAAACGTGATGAGCCAGGTCGGCGGCGCGATGCGGGGTGCCATCATCGGGATCCTCTCGGGGAAGCCGGTCATGGCGACGATCCTGGCCCCGTTCAAGGCGATCTTCGGGAGTCTGTTCGGAGGGATCGCCGGTCAGATCACCTCGGTCATCAACCGCATCCGGGGCGTCGTCGACGGCGCGATCAACCGCGTCCTGCAGACAGTGATCTCGTTGACCCTATCGATCGTCAACGGGCTGACATTCCTGGCGAACCTCCTCACCACGGCAGTCACCTTCCTGCAGCAGGAGCTCACGCGGCTCTCGAACTGGGTGACGGAGGCCGTGGCGGGCCTCCCCGGCGTGCTCCGACGGGTCATCACGGCGATCGTGAACGCAGTCATTTCGGCCGCCCGGCGACTCCTGAACGCGATCGTGGCGCGTGCCCAGGCATACATCGCCCGCGCGATAGCGCGCGTTGTTACGTTCGTCCAGCGCGCGATCTCGATCGCAACGAGGATCGCGACCGCCATCCGCAACTCGGTCAGGACGGTCTTCGATCTCGTCGCCTCCGGCGTTCGGACCGTGGTCAACGCCATCGGCCGGGCCAGGACATGGCTGCTCGGCAAGGTCGCCGCCTTCGTGGCGCGCGCCCTGCGGGCGGTCCTCCAACCGATCGCGGAGCGACTCAAGCAGCGACTGCTGGCGCTCATCGGGCCGGCCGCCGGCGAGGCGATCCGCCAGGCGCAGCTCATGTTCCCGAACGGCCTGCCCGCCCCGCAGGAGGTGGTGCAGGCCGCCGCCCGCGGCGCCCAGCAGGTCGCCTCGGAGGCCGGGAGCGCCATCCTCGACGGGTTGACCAACCCGGAGGGCGACCACATCGGGTTCGGCATCCAGCTCGGCGGCGGCGGCGGCATCGGCGGCCCCGTCGGGGCAAGCGGCGCGGTCACCGGCATGTTCGACATCGTGCTCGACTATCGGCGCAACGACATCGGGTTCTTCCTGTCGCCCGGCGCCGGTGCGGCGGGCAGCCTCGGCATCGGCGAGGGCGCGGCAGCGGGCGTTGGTCTGGCGGGCTCGTGGGGCACGGTCGCCACTTTCGGCGACAAGTCGAGCGACGTTCTGTCAGCCTACGGCGGCTGGTTCAGCAACGTCTCGTACGGCGTCTCCGGTGGCGTGGCGGACGAGATTGGCGCTGAGGCATCCACGGGTGGCTCGATCTACCGCGGCGGGGCGACTCCCGGCATCCCGATCGTCTCGTACGCGCCGTTTGGCGCGGACCAGCATCCCGTGCCCGGCACGGGCACGGCTCCCGTCACGACCGCCGGCACGACGACACCCGGCACGCCCGACGCTCCCGGTACGCTGCCGCTCGGGGAGGTTCGCTTCCCGCGTCAGGTCAGCGACGTGGATTCCGCCCCGGGCGGGCCGGGCGCGGTGGACGCGGCGGCGACGACCGTCCGCGAGTTCCCGTCCGCCACACCGCGAGGCGAGGTCGTTGGCGTCGACGTCCTCGGCGAGGCGAGCCGTGTCTGGCAGGCCCCGGGGGCCGGCCGGACACGTGCCGAAGAGAACGAGGCGCTCGCCGCTGCCCGCGCCCGCAGCGTGGCTGGCCGGCTCCGCGGGCTTGTCCCCGGGGTCCGGGTCACCGATCACGGGAACGGGGACCTGCGGGCCGCGTCGGCCGGAAAGAGCGAACGAGACGCGTCGCCGGAAGACCAGCGTGCGTCGATGGTCGCCTCCACGGTCGTGCGCGGGACCCGGGGGACGACCACACCCGGCACGACGACCCCGGGTACGCCGCCCACGATGGCTCCCGACGAGCACACGTTCCAGCTTGGTTCGCTGCCGAACCCCTTCCAGGCGCGTCAGACCACGGGCTGGGACACGACGGCCAGCGCGTCGTTTGTCGTTGGCGCCGAGGCGCAGGTCGGCGGCTACCTCGGCCTGGGTGCCAGCTACTCGTTCCCGCTCGGCAAGACGCACCTGGACCCGGCCACGATGCACACGATTCGCATCCTGACCGGGTTCATGAAGCTGGTCGGCGATGTCGAGACGCTCAGCCCGCTCGGGTTCATCCGCGACGCGCTCGGCCTGTCGGCGGCGTTCCCGGAGCGAGACGCCGTCATCGAGCGGATGACGTCGGTGATCACCGACTGGACGATCCCGCTGCCACCCGGCTCCCTGGTCGCGTGAGCTCCATGACCAAGGAAGGTTGAAGTCAGATGACGACCATCCGACCGCTCCCGCCACCTGCCGCGCCGCCGACCGGTGCACCGGCGATCCTTTGGACGTTCGACCCCCGTACAGGGACGATCGACATGCCCGCGCCGACCACGTCGACCGAGGACGGCCGGCTCATCCTTCGGGCGTCCGCACCTGGTGCCGTCGCGGGTCAGCCCTTCGCCGCGGACTCGTTCCGTGACGTGGTCGTGGACGCTGTCGTGGCGCTCGTGAGCGGGGGAGACGATGACGCCTACGGGATCTTCCTGCGCCAGGTTGCGGAGCGCTCCTACCTCGCGTTCCTGCTGACGCCGGACGGACGCTTCGCGCTCCTGCAGGTCGCCGATGGGGCGTCAGCCCCCATGGTGGAGGGGCGGCTCCCCGTCGACGCCCCGTTCGCCCCCGGCCTGGGTGCGGCAAACCGGCTCACGGTTGTGGCCGCGGGTCCCTGCCTGACGTGCATCGTGAATGGCTTTGTCGTCACCGGCCTGACCGTCGATGCCCGCTACAAGTCCGGGCTGGCGGGCGCGCTGCTCGTCCACATCGCGGCCAAACCAGAGGAGGCCAGGGCCGCGCTGCACTGGGCGCAGGTGCGCGCGCTGCTGCCCGACCCGGAGTAGCCCGCGAACGTCGCTGGGCGCTCGCCCGGCGACCGCGCGCCCGCCCCGTCAAGACAGACCGAGGCGGTCTCCAGCGTCCGAGAAGGTTGGTGGTCCCACGTTCCCCGGGCGACGTGCGGCTGGACCACGCACGGTTGTTTCCCCGGGCCATCACGCAGCGTCGATGGGTCGCCGGCGGGCGACGCGACGGGACCGGCGCCGAAGACCCCACCAAACGCCCCCGCAAGGGCGAGGAGGATGAGCAGCACCACGGCGGCGACGGCCGCGATCAGCAGGATCTCCACCGACCAGAGCGACGGCCCGCGATAGCGGTCGGACGCGTCGCCCGGACGCGGCGGGATCGGCGTCGCTGTGCGAGACCGATCCCCAGGTCTGGCGGTGGAAGTGACCAGGCCGATTGCCGGTCGTGTCGTCGAATCGGACGGCGCGGGCGTCGCTGGACCCGGGATCGGCCGGGCGGCCGGCAGGCCCTTCCCAGGTGGTGCGACAGCTCCGGTCGCACCCTCGGCGGATCTGCGCAAGGCGGCCCCGAGCTCCGCGGCGCTCGGACGCGCTGCGGGCCGGGCGTCGAGCGCCCGCGCAACCAGCGCGTCGAGGGCGGGTCCGACACCAGGCGCGCGGGAGGCTAGGGGTTCCACCGGCCGCCGGCCATCGAGGACCAGCTCGGCGATGCTCCCCGCTGCGTGGGGAAGTGTGCCGGTGAGCGTTCGATACGCGACGGCTCCCAGGCCGTAGACGTCGGATGCCCGGCTCGAGGGAACGCCCTCCAGGAGTTCGGGCGCGAGGTACCCGAGGGTCCCGACCGTGGTGCCCGGGGTGGTGAGGTCGGGGCGCGAGGGGAGCCCCGCCGACGTGCCCTCGCGGGCCACGCCCAGGTCGCCGAGCTTGGCCCGTCCCCCCACAAGGAGGACGTTGCGCGGGGTCACGTCGCGGTGCAGGATGCCGCGGGCATGCAGGGCCGCGAGGCCCTCGGCGGCATCGGCCAGGAGGGGCAGTGCCTCGTCCACGGGCAGACGGCCGTCCCGGTCGAGCCGGTCGCCGAGGGAGCCGTCCGGGCAGAGCTCCATCACGAGGAAGGGGTCGGCGTCCAGACCCGTGACGACGTCGTAGATAGCGACGACATGCGGGCTGGTCACCGCGGCGAGGGCGCGGGCTTCCCGGTCGAAGCGCTCCGCCAGCACCGGGTCGCCGGCGAGGCTGGGCCCAAGGATCTTGAGGGCGACGTCGCGGTCGAGTTGCAGGTCGTGGGCGCGCCAGACCGTTCCCATGCCACCCGCGCCCAGCCGCGCGTCGACCCGGTAGCGACCAGCCAGGAGATCGCCGATGTTCGGCATTCCGCGAGAGTACCGCTGGACCGAGACCCCGGAGCGGCCGGCTGCGCGCCGTCGCCGTCGGCAGCACGTCGTCGCCGCTGGCGTGGCTGCGTGGCGCCGCGGGCCGCCAACCTGCGCGTCGTCGCAGGCGGGGGTATCGTCGCCCGCATGATGTTCACCGATCCGTGCCCGGTCACCGGGCCTGCCGCCGCGCCGGCCCGAAGCGGCGCGCAGGTGGCGGCGTCTCGCCCGGGTCAGCCATGACGGACGACCTGGGCACGATCGAAGGCCTCCAGGCCGCGTTTCGCCGCCGTGACTATGTCGCGGATCGCGCGCTCACAACGGCCGTGTTCCTGGCGCTGCGCCTCGAGCGGCCGCTCCTCCTGGAGGGCGAGGCGGGCGTCGGCAAGACACAGCTGGCGAAGACGCTCGCCGACACGCTGGGCACGCGCCTGATCCGGCTCCAGTGCTACGAGGGGCTCGACGTCACGACGGCGGTCTACGAGTGGAACTACGCCCGCCAGATGCTGGAGATCCGGCTCCGGGAAGCCCGCGGGGAGATCGGGACCGCGACCGCCCACGACATCTTCGGGCCCGACTTCCTGCTCAAGCGCCCCCTCTTGCAGGCGCTGGAGGCGCCCGACGGGGTGGCTCCCGTGCTGCTGATCGACGAGATCGACCGCGCTGACGAGGAGTTCGAGGCATACCTGCTGGAGATTCTGTCCGATTTCCAGGTCACGATCCCCGAGATCGGCACGGTGACCGCGGACCGAGCGCCGCGCGTCATCCTCACCTCCAACCGGACGCGCGAGGTTCACGACGCCCTGAAGCGTCGCTGCCTCTATCACTGGATCGACTATCCCAGCGCGCGGACGGAGATGGAGATCGTCCTGGCGCGGGTGCCGGAGACCCCGGACCGGCTCGCTCGCCAGGTGGTCGCCTTCGTCGGTCGGCTCCGGGCGGCCGATCTGACCAAGGTTCCAGGCGTCGCCGAGACGCTCGACTGGGCCTCCGCGCTGCTCGCCCTCGGGGCGCGGGAGCTCGCTCCGGAGGTGGTCGACGAGACGCTGGGCGTCCTGCTGAAGTACGAGGAAGACGTCCGGCGGGTCCGCGGCGCCGCGGCGGCGGGCTTCCTCGACGAGATCGTCGCGGCGGGCGCGTAGGGATCCGCGGACGACCGGCATGTCTGTCCCGCGCTCCCGTGTCCTGGACCCCCTGGACGCCTTCGACGGCTCCACCTTCGTGCGCAACGCGGTGGTGTTCACGCGGGTTCTGCGTGCCGCTGGGGTCATCACCGACCTGGGCGGGGCCCTGGACTTCGCCCGCGCGCTCACGCTCGTGGACGTTGGCGACCGCGCCCAGGTGCACGCCGCCGGCGCGGCGATCTTCTGCCGGCGGCGCGCCGACCTCGAGATCTACGACACGGTCTTCGACCAGTTCTGGCGTCGCCACGTGGCTCGCATCGCGCCCGCCCCTCGCGACGAGGACCCCGACAGCCCGCCGCGGTCTCGCCGGGGTCACCAGGCCGGCCCGGAGGCGGAGATGGCGCGGGATCGACGCGGTCCGTCCCGCGCCCGACCGGACTACGCGGAACCGGGGGCCGGTGACGAAGAGCCCGAGCCGGACGCCGGCTGGGTCGTCTCGGAGCGTGCCTTCAGTCCCGGCGAGGCGTTCCATCACCGCGACTTCGACCGGATGACGCAGGCCGAGCTGCGTGACGCCGAGCGGCTGATCGACGCCCTCCGTCCCAGCCTGGAGACGCGGCTCACCCGGCGGTCGGAGCTCCACCCGCACGGCCGGCGGCCCGCACCTCGCGCCATGTATCGCCGGAACCTCGCCGCGGGCGGTGACCTGGTGGACTGGGTCTGGCGCCGTCGCGTGCGACGCCCGCGCTCGATCGTCGTGCTGTGTGATGTCTCGGGGTCCATGGAGCGCCACGCTCGGATCCTGCTTCGGTTCGTGCAGGCGCTGTCCCGCGCGTCGGGCGTGCGCACGGAGTTGTTCGTCTTCGGGACGCGGCTGACCCGGATCTCCCACGAGCTGCGCGGACGGGATCCCGACCGGGCGATCCGGCGCGTCAGCGAGACGGTCAGCGACTGGTCGGGGGGAACGCGGATCGGCGAGTCCCTCCGGACGTTCAACCTGCGCTGGGCGCGGCGGGTGCTCCGCACGTCGGGCGTGGTGATCGTCGTCTCGGACGGTTGGGATCGCGGCGATCCGGAGCTGGTGCGCGTCGAGGCGGCGCGCCTCCAGCGCAACTGTCACCGGCTGATCTGGCTCAACCCGCTGGCCGGCGTCGAGGGCTACCGGCCGATCGCGGCGGGCATGGCGGCCGCCTATCCATTTATCGACGACTTCCTGCCGATGAACACGATTGCGTCGCTCGAGCGGCTGGGCGAGGTCCTGGGTGGCATCGGCCTGGGGAGTGCCGGCCGGCCACCGCGGCGGGGGACGCCACGCGTGCACCAGGTCGCCGTGGGTGGCCTGCCGCGGCGGGGGCCGGCCCGCTCGACCCTGCCGCGGATCGGCGTGCGGCCAGCCGGGGCCGGCGTGACCGTTCTCGACCCGGCGTCGGCACGGCCCCTTCGCGGATGAGCGAGCGAAGGTCGACCCGACATGCGTGAGCTGCTCGAGACGGTCCGGGCGTGGCAGGCAGAGGGCGAGACGCCGGGCCGCGCGGTCGTCGTCCGGACGTTCGGCTCGGCGCCCCGGCCGGAAGGGGCCGTCCTCGTCGTGACAGCGGACGGCCGGCTCGCGGGGAGTGTGTCGGGCGGGTGCGTGGAGGGGGCCGCCTGCGACGAGATCCAGGCAGCCCGCAGAGCCGGCGTCAGTCGCGTGGTCCGGTACGGGATCAGCGACGAGCAGGCCTGGGACGTGGGCCTGGCCTGCGGTGGCACCATCGATGTCCTCGTCGAGCCATACCTCCGGCCGGAGGTCCAGGAGGCGGCGGTGGCGAATGGCGGCTCGGTAGTCGTGATCCCGTTGCCGGCCGACGCGCCGGGCGCGGCATTCGGGCCGCATCCGCCCGGGATCGGCGAAGCTCCCGGCGCAGCGCTGCGCGTAGCCGACGACGGGAGCCTGGCGGGGACGACGGGACTGCCCGACGCGGACGCGGCGATCGTCCGGGCGGCTCGAGAAGCGCTCGCGACCGGCATATCGGCGACCGTCACGGTCGCCGGTCGCCAGTTCTTTCTGGAGAGCTACCCGGCTGCCCCGCGGCTGGTGATCGTTGGCGCTGTGCAGGTGGCGATGCCGCTCGCGACCATCGCGCACGTGCTCGGTTACGTGACCGTGGTCGTTGACGGGCGGGCGGCCTTCGCGACCCGGGAGCGCTTTCCCGACGTCGACCGCCTCGTCGTGGGGTGGCCCGACGAGGTGGCCGACGAGATCGGGCTGGGTCCGGCCGACGCGGTCGCCGTGCTCACCCACGACGTCAAGTTCGACGAACCCGCGATCGTCGCCGGGCTGCGGCGTGGCTGTCGCTACGTCGGTGCGGTTGGATCCCGCAAGACGCAGTCCGACCGGCGGGCGCGACTCGCAGCCGAGGGCGTCACCGAGCTGGAGCTGGCCCGGCTTCGCGGGCCGATCGGGCTCGACCTCGGGGGGCGGGCACCTGCCGAGACGGCGCTCGCGATCATGGCGGAGATCGTCGCGGAGCGGCACGACGGCTCGGGCGCCCCGTTGCATCGGCTCCGCCGGTCGGGACCCGTGGAGTGAGCGGCGCCGAGGACATGGCCGCCGTCATCCTCGCGGCGGGCGCCGGCGCGCGCTTCGGTGGGGGCAAGGTGCGGGCACCGCTCGACGGACGCCCGCTCCTCGCGCTTGTCCTGGCGGTTGTCCGCGACGCGGGCATTCGGCGCGCCGTCGTCGTGCTCGGCCGCGACGCCGGTGCGGTTCTTCGGGCCGTGCGGGCAGGCGAGCCGGACGCCCTCGATGGCGTGCTCGTCGCCGTGAACCCCGCACCCGAGCGTGGCCTCGCGACGTCGCTCCGGCTGGGGTTCGGCCCCGGTGCGGCCCCGCCGTCTCCCGCCGGCGTCCTCTTCCTGCTTGGCGACCAGCCGCGTGTCCGCGTGGCCGTGGTGCGCGAGCTCTGCGCCGCGCGGGTGCCGGCCGGCAGCATCGCCGTCGCGCCACGCTACTCGGAGGACGCGGCACCGAACCCCGTCCTGCTCCTGCCGGCCGGCTGGCCGTTGGTCGCGGCCGTCACGGGCGACCGGGGCCTGGGCCCGCTGCTCTCAGCGGACCCGGCCAGGGTGGTCCGCGTGGCGATGCCCGGCGCCAACCCTGACGTGGATACGCCCGCGGACCTTGCCGCCCTGACCGGGCCGGAAGCGAGCGACACCCGGCCGGAGGCGAGCCACACCGTGCGGCATGCGAGCGACTCCGACCCGGCCGCGATGCCCGTTACGCACGGTCCCACCGGGTCGTCGAACCACACCATTGACTCGTCCGAGGAGGTCGAATGAACGAGCCTGCAATTCCCGGGGGAGCGGACGCGCTCGTGGCGGCCTGGGGTGCTCGGGTCCGCGCCAATCGCGAGCAGGCCGAGCGCGTGCGAGAGATGCCGGAGAGCGGCGACTTCTACGCCCCGGTCGCGGGGATGTTCGTGGACGACCCACACCGAACCGGCGATCGGACGCTCGAGCGGCTCCTCGAGATCGCGGAGCCCGGCGACACGTGGCTGGACATCGGCGCAGGGGCAGGGCGCTACGCGCTCCCGCTGGCGATCCGGGTTCGGGAGGTGGTCGCCCTGGATCCGTCGGCGGGAATGCTCGACGCTCTGCGGGCAGCGCTGGACCGCCACGCGATCGGAAACGTCCGGCTCGTGCATGCTCGCTGGCCGATGGAGATGGCGGCTGGGCCCCCACGCGCCGATGTCGCGCTCATCGCACACCTCGGACACGACGTCGAGGGCATCGGCGCCTTCCTCGACGCGATGGAGCGCGCCGCTCGCAGGCTGTGCGTGGCGGTCATGACCGAGCGAGCTCCCTCTTCTTCGGTCGGCCCGTTCTGGCAGGCCGTCCACGGAGAGGACCACGTCGAGCTCCCGGGGCTGGGGGAGTTCCTGGCCATCCTGGCGGCCCGTGGCCGGACTCCCGCGGTGACGTTCGAACCGCGGCCACCGCGCGTGTTCGGATCTCGTGACGCGCTCCTCGCCTGGCTCCGCAACCAGCTGTTCGTGGCCCCGGGGTCCGCGGCGGATCGGCGCCTCCTGGCGGAGCTGGACCGCCGAGTGGTGGTCGACGGCGCGACGGCAGCGTCCGCCTGGCCCCGGTGGTCGAGGCCGGGCAGGGATCGCCACCTGGGCGCCCCACCCCGACGCTCTGGATCCGAGAGGCCGGCGGAGTGAAGCTCGAAGGTCGCGCCGAGATCCGCGCCCCCCGCGCGGCGGTATGGGAATTCCTCGTGGATCCGGAGCGCGTCGCGCCCTGCCTCCCGGGCGACCCGTCGATCGAGGCGCTCGACGGCGGACGGTTTCGGGCCCGGGCCAAGGTCCGGCTCGGCTTCTTCAGCGCGACGGTGGTGGTCGACCTCGAATATGTGGACCTCCACGAGCCGGCGGATGCGACGGTGCGCGCCCGCGGCCAGGCGCCCGGGGGTGGCGTCGTCGTCACCGCGACGCTGCGGCTGAGCGACGCAGCGGAGAGCTCGAGCGTGGTCGACTGGACCGCTGAGATCGAGGTTGCGGGGATGCTCGCCGCCGTCGGTGCCGCCCAGATCGAGGCGACCGCCCGGAGCGTGATCGCCGACGTCCTCGGGTGTGCCAAGAAGCGACTGGAGGTCTGAGCATGCATCACCGCCCCCCGGGCGTCGCGTACCGCGTCGGGGCTCGCACATGGAGCTCCTGACCCGGGCCATCGGGCCCCTACAGACGAACGTCTGCCTCGTGGGCGACCCACGCACCCGCGAGGCGATCGTCATCGACGGCGCGATCCCCGGCCTGCCCTGGGTCATCGATGAGCTGGGGCGTCGCGGGTGGCGGCTCGTGCTGATCGTGTCGACGCACGGTCACTGGGACCACACGGGCGAGAACGCGGCACTGCAAGCGTGGTCCGCGGAGCAGGCGGGCGACGGGCATCGCGCCCGGATCGCGGCCCATCGTGCGGACTGGCACCACCTGACGGACCCCCAGCCGCTGTACGCGCCGTTCCCGATTCCCCCGTGCGTCCCGGCGGTCGAGCTCGCCGAGGGTTGCGTCGTCCGGATCGGGGACATCCGGCTCGAGGTCCTGCACACGCCCGGTCACACGGAGGGATCGGTCTGCCTCGTCTCCGCCGACGACGGGATCATCTTCACCGGCGACACCCTCTTCGCGAGCGGCTGGGGGCGCGTCGATCTCCCTGGCGGTGACGCGGACGCGATGGCGGATTCGCTGGCGCGGCTCGCCCGCTTGGACCCTGGCCTCCGGGTTGTGCCCGGACACGGCCGCGAGACGACGATCGCGCGCGAGCAGGAGTGGCTGGAGCTGGTGGCGAAGGAGCGCCGGCTCCCGCTCTGAGCGATCCGGCGGCCGGCGCCCCTATGGTCAGCGGCCGGTCTCGCCGCGTTTCTCTTTCGCGCGGGCGGCGCCTGCGCGGCCGATGACCGTCCACCGCCTGCGTTCCGCCCGCCGGGCGATGGCGTCCCGCTCGACGGCCTGGTGGCGCTCCTCGCGTATCAGCTTGTGCCAGCCGGCGACCCGGTCGGCCGCCAGCTCGCCGCGCTGCACGGCCGAATCGACCGCGCAGCCGGGCTCCGGCCCGTGCGTGCAGTCGCTGAACCGGCACCCGGCCGCCACCGCCTCCACGTCGAGGAACGCGGCCGCGAGCCCGTCGCCGTCGTCCCAGAGGGCGAGCTCGCGGATGCCGGGGGTGTCGAGCAGGAGTCCGCCACCCGGGAGCGGCACCAGCTGGCGTCCGCTCGTCGTGTGGCGGCCCCGGGCATCGTCCTCGCGGACGGCCGACGTTGCCAGGCGCTGCTCGCCGAGGATCGCGTTGATGAGGGTGCTCTTGCCCACGCCCGACGAGCCGAGCAGCGCGATCGTGATCCCGGGTTGGAGCAGCTCGCGGACCGCATCGAGGCCATCGCCGGTCACGGCGCTCGTTGCGAGCACGCGCACGCCGACGGCGAGCTCCTCGAGCTGCGCCTCGGCAACGGCCACCTCAACCGGGTCCGTGGCGAGATCGACCTTCGTGAGGACGACGAGCGGGCGCCCGCCGGACTCCCAGGCGGTGGCGAGGAAGCGCTCCAGCCGGCGCGCGTTGAGATCGCGGCTAAGCGACGTGGCGATCATCACGATGTCCACGTTGGCCGCCAGGACCTGCATCGGAGCGCCGTGATCGACCGGCGCGCGACGCTGGATCCGGGTCCGTCGCGACACCACGGCATGGATGCTGGCCGTCCCGTCGCCGGCCCGCGCGTCCACGGCAACCCAGTCGCCAACGACCGGGAAGTCGCCGGGACCGAGAGCGTCGTGGCGGAGGCGTCCGGTGACGCGCGCCGTGAGGGGCACAGCACCGGCGGCGGCGAGCACGTCGTAGGCCCCCCGATGCTCGGCCACGACCCGAGCCGGGGAGAGGACGTCGCCCGCAAGGGCCGAGAACGCGGCGTCCCATGCCGCGTCCCAGCCCAGCGGGGCGAGGTGCACGCCATCGGCGTGCGGTGTGGACGGGCCGAACGGGCCGCTCATGCGCCCGCCCCCGGAGTCGCCGGACTTCGGTCGGGGAGCAGCCGCCGCCGCCACTCCGTCTCGCGGGCGACGTCCACGAAGCCCATTCGCTGGTACAGACGGAGGGCCCACCCGCCGGCCTCCGCGAGGCGGAGATCGGCCACGAGGTCGCTGTTCAGAAGGTGCGCGTAGTCCGTGCGGAGGAGGTCGACGGTCAACGCGAAGAGGCTCCCGCCGGCCAGCCGGCTCGCGTTGTTGACGTCGGCCACGAGGTGACCGGGAACGGAGGTCGCGATCGTCCCGACGACGACGGTCGTCATCGGTCAGCCCACCCGCTTCAGCTTGCCGGTGCGCTTCGCGTAGTGCTCGGCGCGCCCGAACAGCCAGAGGCCGGTCGGGATCAGGACGGTCCCCATGAGCGCGAGCGGCCACAGGTCGCCGAACACGGCCGTCACGGAGGCCCCCTCCATAAGCCCCTTGCGGACGCCGTCGAGGATGTAGGTCGCCGGCGAGAAAGCCGCAGCGACCTGCATCCAGCCAGGAAGCACGCTGACCGGGTAGTACACGCCGCTCACGACGAGGAGGCAGGACTGGATGACGAACGTCATCTGTGCGCCGCGCTCCACGTACAGCAGCGGCAGGATCGCCGCCATGATCCCGATTCCGACCACCGAGAAGGAACCGGCGAACATCACGACCGACGCGGTGACGAAGTTCGCGTGCGATAGATCGAGCTCGAAGAAGAGGGTCAGGACGAGCAGGATCACGGAGGTGTGAACCAGCCCGTACAGGATGGCGTAGGTCGTGGAGCCCGCGAGCTGCGAGGCGCGCCGGACCGGCGCCATCATCGTGTACTCGAGGGTCCCTTCCCAGCGCTCCCAGCTGATCGTCTCGGCGATGAAGCTGAAGACGGTGGACAGGTAGTTCCAGAAGATGGCGCCGATCACGAGGCTGAAGATGAGGCGCTTGTCGGCCGCTGCCGCCCCGATGAACGAGATCGAGAGGGCACCGGCGACCGCGTAGACCAGGAACGCGAGTTCCCAGCCCCAGTACCGGCGGCTGAGGTTGAAGTTGCGCTCGATGAAGGCAGCCGAGGCGCTGAACTCTCGGGCAGCCGTCGCCATCGGGCGGCTGGAGGTTGTCACTGCAGGTTCTCCCGTGGAGTGGGGGAGGCCGGCCGGCCCCGCATCAGCGGGTGCCGGCCGGTGTCAGGCGTTCGACGGGCCGGTCCTGGGCTGCCGCCTCGGCGGCGAGGCGCTGGCCGGCGCGGACGAGCGAGTGGCCGACGGCACGGCGAAGGCGCCGGTCGTCGGTCCGCAGCGAGCGCGCCAGGCGGGCGCGATCGGCCTCGCGATGGAGCTGCGCGAGACGATCCACGTGGACCGTCCAGGCGTATTCGGTGTGCGCGTTCATTGACGTGGACTCCCGGTTGGCAGGTTTGCTGGTGGGGGACGGGCCCGGCGGCCCGCCGCGACGGGTAGCGAGGATGGGGCGGTTCATTCGTCGTCCTCCGGGCCCTCGGTCTCGACGTCCTCGTCGAGGGAGCGGCCGGTATAGGTCATGAAGACGTTGTCGAGCGTGGGCTCCAGGCCTGTCTCGCGGGCCACGCGGGTCTTGAGGCCGCCTGGCGTGTCCTCCGCAACGAGACGTCCTGCGTCGAGGATCGCGATCCGGTCGCAGAGGCGATCCGCCTCCGCCATGTCGTGCGTCGTGAGGAGGATCGTGGCGTCGTGGGTCGCCCGGAGTTCCTCGACGAAGGATTGGACTTCCAGCTTCGAGCGGGGGTCGAGGCCGGTCGTGGGCTCGTCGAGCAGCAGGAGCGTCGGCGAGGTCAGCAGCGCCCGCGCGATGGCGACCTTCTGCTGCATGCCCCGGCTCATCTGCTCGATCGGGCTCCCCATCCGCTTCTCGGAGATGCCCAGGCGGGCGAGGATCCGGACGGCGTCCCGCCGAGCTTCGCCGGCATGCAAGCCGTAGAGGCGGGCGGCGAACGCGAGGTTCTCGTATGGCGAGAGCTTCTTGAAGAAGGCCGCGTCCACGCTGACCCTGTTGATCAGGCGCTTGACGGCCATCTCGTCGCGTTCCACGTCGAATCCGAAGACCTCGGCACGACCCGTGTCGATCGTCAGCAGCGTGGACACCAGCCGGACCAGCGTCGACTTTCCGCTCCCGTTCGCTCCCAGCACGCCGTAGATCTCGGCGCGCTCGACGCGCAGCGAGACATCGAAGATCGCCGCGACGGCCTTTCGGTGGCGGCCGACGACGAACGTCTTCCCGACGTGTTCCAGGAGCAGCGCGGGCGGACCCGCGTGTCGCTCGCCGATGGGTGTGACGCGGGGCGTCGTGGCCAGGTTCTCGACACTCGCCGAGACGGGCAGACGGACCCTGTTCTTCTGTTCGGGCATGAGGGTCGTGCTCACGGTTGGACTCCCGTTTCTCGTCTCGGTGCGGCGAACCCGATGTGTCCCGGGCCCTGGCGCGTCCCTCCTCGAGAACGAGAAGAGCCGCGAGCCCGACGTCTGTCCCTGCGTCGATGGCCCGCGGCTCCGGGTTGCCGCCCCGCGCCAAGGCGGGGCAAAGAAAAAGCCGCTGGGCCCTGATCCGGCCCGCGGCTTCGGCTGCTGTCCTGGCGGCGCTGCCGCCGCGTGACTAGGCCGAGCTGGGCACGGATCGCCCGCAGAGCGCGCCAACAGGACCGGCGCAGTGCCGCTCCCGAGCGCATGCGAGGAAGATCCACGTGCTCATTCGGTGACATACCTCTCATCTGGACGCCGCGGTCCAGCCGCGACTCGGCGGAGGCTACATCGAGGCCGGCGATGCTGTCAAGGGTCAAGATGGCATGTGGCCACGCATCCGGGCATATCGACCGAAAGCCACCCGGTTTGACGCCGTGACGAGCCGACGGGTAGGCTCGCGCTCCCGAGAAGCCGCCCTGTCGGAGTCGCCCTTGTCACCCGACGCCACCTCCCCGTCGCTTGGCCGGATGATCGCGGCCGGGGTGCTGGACGCGGAGCTCGGCGGGCTGGCGGCGCTCCTGGTGGACCTTGGGGTGCCGGTCCTGGTGGCGGGGCCCCGCGGGAGCGGGCGCCAGGCGCTGCTCGATGCGCTTGTCGCGGAGCTCCCGGCTGGTCGGCAGCCGGATCCGGGGGCGCCCGTTTCGGAGCGTCGCGTGGTCCGCGTGGCAGGGAGCCTGTCGGCCGCGACGCCCCCGGGGCTGCTGCGGGTCGCGCTCGCGGGGACCAGTGCGCGAAGCGGGCTGGCCGCGTCCGTGGAGGCGCCCGACCTCGCCGGGGTTCTGGATGTCCTCGGGGGCCAGGGGCTCACGCGCGACGAGATCTCCTTCCTGGGTGTGATCCTCGTGCTGGACTCCAGCGGTGCCCGGGGCAACGCCGGCCGCCCGGCATACCGGGTCGTCGCGGCCCATTACCTGCGGCCGGTCGCGCGGGACGCCGGGGGCCACGTCCAGCGGCTGGGTCCTGCCGTCCTGGCAACGTGGGATGCCGCGCGGTCGCAGTACGACCATTTCGCGTGGGGAATCTACCCGGAGCTGGCAGCCCGGACCGGCCGCCGCGCGGGCGACCTCGAGCACGAACACCGGGAGTGGGCGGGGAAGCTGAGCACGCGCTCGGCGCCGGGTCCCGCCTGAGGCCGGATTCGACGATTCGGGCTACAATACGTGTTCACACCGAGATCCCGGGCGCCCAGGGGGCGTTGCCCGTGTTGATCCCGTTGTGTTCCACGGGGAGGCGGCATGACCAACCAGCGCCCGACATCCACCAGGGTCGCGGACGAGCCGTTCAAGCACGTCATCGACGAGTACAAGCACAAGCTCCAGCAGGTGACGTGCACCTGCGGGTGGCAGGGCAGCAGCGCCTCCCCGGACGGGATCACGTCCGAGTGGAAGACGCACCACGTCAGCCATCGCCCGCCCGGATCCTCGAAGCGCTGACCTGAGGGCGCGGCCAACAGATCCGGCGGCGCGCCGCCGATCACTGACGCGGGCTTGAGGCGCGTGATGAGCGACCCGCCCATCCTTGCCCTGGCGCTTGACGAGGTCCCACCGTTCCGCCCGCTGACGCCGGACGCCCTGGCAGCGGTGCAGGGAGCATCGCTCCGCGTCCTCGCCGAGACGGGCGTGGCCGTCGGCTCGCCGTCCGTTCGGGCCCGGCTCGCAGCCGTCGGGGCGCGGATCGACGGCGATCGGGTGAGGATGTCGACCGGATTCGTCGAGTCCGCCATCGCCCTGGCCCCGCGGCGGTACCTGCTGGCCGCCCGGGACCCGGCCTGCGACCTGCCGCTCGACGGCCGCCACGGCTACCTGTCCGTCGACGGCAGCGCTGCCGAGCTGCTCGATCCGGAGACAGACACCCGGCGGGCATCCACGGCCGACGACCTCGCGCTCGTGACGCGCTTGGCGGACGCGCTGCCCGAGATCGCCTTCCTGTGGCAGGGCGTGGAGGCCGGGGATGCACCGGGGCCCGTGCGCCCGCTGCATGAGCTTCGCATCCAGCTGGTGCACAGCCGCAAGCACGTGCAGCTCATGACCGCGGTCACGCCGCTGGCGGCACGCGGGGCCGTGGAGATCGCCCGCACCGTTGCGGGCGGCGACGCGGCGCTTCGGACGCGACCGATCCTGTCCTCGTTCCAGGTGTCGCTCAGCCCGTTGTCGTTCGAGGGGGATGCGCTCGAGGCGGCGCTGGTATACGCCGAGGCGGGCGTTCCCGCCGGCTTCGTGGTGATGCCCATCGCCTGCGCGACGGCGCCGGCCACTCCGGCCGGCGTGCTGGTCCAGTCGAACGCGGAGATCCTGGCGGGCATCGCGATCCTCGAGACCCTCGTGCCTGGGGCCGCAACGTTCTACGGCGCCTGTTCGACGACGCTCGACCTGCGGACGGCGCTCGTCGCGTGCGGCGGTCCGGAGGACCTGCTCTTCCAGGCCGCGCTCGCCCAGCTGGCGCGTGCGAACGGCCTGCCGTCGAGCATCGGCACGTTCGCGACGGGTGCCAAGGGTGCCGACTGGCAGGCCGGGCTGGAGAACGGCCTGTCCGGCCTCGTGAGCCTGCTCGCCGGCGCGGAGATGCTCTCCGGCGCCGGCCTTCTCCACGCGGCGCGGGTCTTCGCGCTCGACGAGATGGTTCTCGACGCGGAGATCTTCGGACTGCTCCGACACCTGGCGGCCGGAATCTCCATCTCCGCGGACGATCTCGCGGTGGACGCGATCGGTGAGGTCGGTCCGGGCGGCAACTTCCTGGCCGAGGACCACACCCTGGCGCACATGCGACAGCTCTGGCGCCCGCGCCTGTTCGACCGCGGGACGTGGGAGGACTGGCAGGCAGCCGGGCGCCCTGAGCCGCGGGTGCGGGCGCGCGAGCGGGCGCGGGCCCTCCTCGCGTCGCACGAGGTGCCTCCGTTGCCGGACGGGGTGCCCGCCGAGCTGGACCGGATCGTCGCCGCGTTCACGGCGGAGGCGGGAATCCCGTGACGATCGCGAAGCCGCCCCCGGTGGCGATGCGGGAGGTCGATCTCTATCCGGCCGTCAAGGCGTTCCTGGAAGGCGAGGGGTTCGACGTCAAGGGCGAGGTGCGTGGCTGCGACGTCGTCGCCGTTCGCGGCGCGGAGCCGCCCGTGATCGTCGAGCTCAAGCTGCGGTTCACGTTGGGGCTGGTGCTCCAGGCGGTCGATCGGCTCCGCGCGTCCGAGACGGTCTATCTCGCCGTGCCGGCGGAGGCGATCCGACGCCGCGGGATCCGCCCGCTGTGCCGCCGCCTGGGATTGGGGCTCATCTCGATCCATGGCCCCCGCCAGCGCGTGGAGGTCGAGGTCGAGCCGGGTCCGTACCGGCCGCCGCACGATCGCCGGCGGACCGCTCTGCTGGTCTCGGAGCATGCGCGCCGGAACGGCGACCCGACCCCGGGCGGCGCCACCCGCGTGCCGATCATGACGGCGTACCGCCAGGAGGCGCTCCGGATCGCGGCCGCGTTGCGCGTCGGGCCGGCCTCGGTCGCGGAGCTCCGCGAGGTCGCCGCGGCGCCGAACGCCGGCCGGATCCTCGCCCGCGATGCCTACGGATGGTTCGAGCGAGTGGCGCGCGGCGCATATCGGCTCCGCGACGCCGGTCGGGTGGCGGCCGCGGCGTCGGACCGTGCTGATGCCGGAGCGAGCCCGGTCGCCGATGCGCGCCGGCCTCGCAACAGCGCGCGCCGTCTCTCTGGCCCCCAGGAGTAGGGTCGCCCGGACGGGGAGTACGGCACGCGCAGCGGCGTACCATGGACTGGCCCGTGGGTGCCACCGGCGTTGGGCCGGTGCTGCCAGGGCGCGTCAGCAACCGCACGCCGCGCGGCGAGCTCGCCGCCCGTCACCGCCAGGAGGACCCGCCCATGGCAACCGTCGCCGAATCCGTTCCGCAGCTCGTCGCGCTCCTCGATGGATCTGCCCGGCTCGAAGGCGGCCGGTTGCTGGTCACGGACGAGGCGGCATTTCGATCGCGGACGATCCATGACCTGGCCTGGACGCAGACGTTCTCCCAGGACCCGGCGACCGTCGAAGCGGCCCGCTGGCTGATCTGGGAGGCGAGCCAGGAGCTCGGCGCTCCGTCGTCGAGCATCCAGGATCTCTACACGGCCCGTGGTCGCGGCGAGGTCGCCGGGTTCACGGTTCCCGCCATCAACCTTCGGGCGCAGACCTTTGACATGGCCCGCACGATCTTCGCGACGGCACGGGCGAAGGCGGTGGGACCCGTCATCCTGGAGCTCGCCCGCTCCGAGCAGACGTATACGTTCCAGCGTGTGTTCGAGTACGCGCCGAACATCCTGGCCGGGGGGATCGCGGCCGGCTGGCGCGGCCCCGTCTTCATCCAGGGTGACCACTACCAGTTCAACGCCAAACGGTACGCCGCCGACCCGGAGGCAGTGACGGAGGAGATCCGGAAGGGCTGCCGCGACGCGATCGCCGCCGGGTACCGCAACATCGACGTGGACAGCTCCACGCTGGTCGACCTGTCGCAGCCCACGGTCGATGCCGAGCAGAAGGTCAACTACACCCGCGCCGCCGAGATCACTGCCCTCATCCGCGACCTGGAGCCGGCCGGGGTCACGGTCAGCGTGGGCGGTGAGATCGGCGAGGTCGGCAAGCAGAACTCGAACGAGGCCGAGCTGCGGGCCTACCTGGACGGATACCGCCGCGAGCTCGACGAGCGTCGTCCGGGGTCGATCGGCGTCAGCAAGGTGAGCGTCCAGACGGGCACCAGCCACGGCGGGGTACCGCTCCCCGGCGGCGGTGTGGCCGAGGTCAACCTGGACTTCGAGGTGCTCCGCGTTCTCGGCGAGGTGGCCCGCACGTATGGGGCGGCGGGAGCCGTGCAGCATGGTGCCAGCACGCTTCCCGACGAGCTCTTCCACCGGTTCCCCGGTGTCGAGACGGCCGAGATCCACCTGGCGACCGGCTTCCAGAACGCCCTCTACGAGCACCCGGCATTTCCCGCCGAAATGCACCGGGAGATCGAGGCCTGGTGCTTCGCGAACGCGGCGAGTGAGCGGAAGCCCGGGATGACCGACATGCAGTTCGTCTACACCACGCGCAAGAAGGCGATCGGCCCGTTCAAGCGGCAGCTCTGGGAGCTGGCCACGAAGGACGAGATTCTCGCCTCCCAGGCGGAGAAGATCGGGTTCCTGTTCGACCAGCTGAACATGGCCGGCACGACGGACCTGCTCCGGCACATCACGTCCCCGGCCCTGCATCGCCCCATGCCTGACGGGCTGGGGGCTGCGATTCCTGCCGCCCGCTGACGACGCGCTCAACGGCCCGGGCTGGTCCGTCCGACCCGGGCCGTTTCGTCCGACCCGGCGGCCGACCCGCCGGTCGGGCCCGCCGGAGGCACTCATGACCGATCTCGCCGAACCTGCGCCCGGTTTCGGACCCGGTTGGAGCGCGTCGCGCCGGCGCGTCCCCGAGACCGACCTGCGGGCGTGGCTGGACCTGGGACTGGAGCTCTGCGACGCTGCCGATGAGATCGCGCTGCGCTGGTTCCGCCGGGATGTTCCCACCGCGACGAAGCCCGATCGCACCTTCGTCACGGAGGCGGACCGGGCGATCGAGCAGCTGATCCGCGAACGGATCGTGGCGGCTTACCCGACCCATGGCCTCGTGGGCGAGGAGTATGGCGTCGAGGCCGGCGACGCCCGGGTTCGCTGGTACATCGACCCCATCGACGGCACCCACAACTACATTCGCGGCGTCCCGCTCTTCGGGACCCTGCTCGCGGTCGAGGTGGACGGCGAGCTCCAGGCCGGCATCATGAGCGCCCCAGCTCTCGACGAACGGTGGCACGCTGCCCGCGGTCTCGGTGCCTGGACGGTCGGGCGCGACGGGGCCAGCCGCGCGGTCCGGACCTCGTCGGTGACCGCCCTCGGGGACGCGCACCTGCTCTACGGGAGCCGCCGCGACAACGTCGAGTCGGGCCTCATGCCCGGCTTCGACGCGACGATCGCCGCCTCGTGGCGCGATCGCGGGTTCGGGGATTTCTGGGGCTACGCGCTGGTGGCGGAAGGGGCAGCCGAGGCGATGATCGAGACGGGGATCCACGCCTGGGACGTGGCCGCGCCCCTGGTCCTGATCGAAGAGGCGGGCGGCCGCGTTACGGACGTCACCGGCGCCCGGACGATCGAGGCCCCGTCGTTCATCGGCTCCAACGGCCACCTCCACGACCAGCTGCTGCGGCGCCTGGCCATCGGCGCCTGACGGACCGGGCGTCGGGTTCGCGCGCTTTGCCCGACGTCCGGGCTCGCCGCGCGCAGTCGCGTCTCGACACACTCGAGCCGCGGGCGCCTCAACGGCGCGGAGGCCATCCTCCAGGCGGGTCGGCGCAGAAGCACCAGAAAGCCAGCGCCCGGGTCGCCCTGGATCACGCTCCAGCGGCAGCGAGGCTCTCGCCCAGGACTCGGATCGCCGTATCGACCTCCGCGATGGTGGTGACGAGCGGTGGGATGATCCGCGTGACCTGGGCGTAGGAACCGGCCGAGAGGACGATGAGCCGGCGGTCCAGCGCCTCCGCGATCACGCGCCTGGTGAGGTCGGGGTCGGGAACCCGCCCGTCGCCCTCGCCTGGCTTGACGAACTCCATCGCGACCATGCAGCCGAGGCCGCGGACATCGCCGATCGCGGGCCGTTCGGCTGCCAGTCCGCGCAGTCCGTCGAGGAGCTGGCGGCCGCGGTCTCGGGCGTTGGCCACGAGTCCCTCGTCCTCGATCACGTCGAGCGTCGCGTTCGCGGCGGCGCAGGCCACCACGTTGCCGCCGAAGGTGCCGCCGTGCGCCCCCGGACGCCACTTGGCCATGAGGTCGGCCCGGGCGATGATCCCGGAGAGCGGCAGCCCCGATGCCACGCCCTTGGCGAAGACGAGGATGTCCGGCTCCACGTCCCAGTGGCGGACCGCGAACAGCTCCCCGGTGCGGCCGAACCCTGTCTGGACCTCGTCGGCGATCAGCAGGATCCCGTGCTGCCGGGTGATCTCGCGCAGCCGCGGCAGGAAGCCCGGCGGCGGCACGATGTAGCCGCCCTCGCCGAGGACCGGCTCCACGAGGATCGCCGCGACGTGCTCGGGGTAGGTGAGGGTGTGGAGCGTAAGGTCGAGCTCAGGCTCCCAGTCGCAGGTGCAGGCGGCATCGGCCGCGTGGGGGCCTTTCGGGGCCCGGTAGCAGTTCGGGTACGCGGTCGGGTAGACGGACCCTGGGAGCGGCTCGAAGTCCGCGCGGTAGACGTTCTTGGCCGTCGTCAGGGCCATCGTCTGTGCGGTCCGCCCGTGGTAGCCGCCCCGGAACACGAGGATCACGGGACGCCCGGTCGCAGCGCGCGCCAGCTTGACCGCCGCCTCCACGGCCTCGGCGCCCGAGTTCGACAGGAATGCCTGCCATGGTCCGCCGGGCAGGAGTGTCCGGAGCCGGTCGTAGAGTCGCAGGCCGGGCTCGTGGTAGACGATGTTCTGCTGGCCGTGGAGGAGCTTGGCCGCCTGCGCCTGCACGGCCGCCACGACGCGCGGATGGGCGTGGCCGGTGTTCGTCACGCCGATGCCGGAGCTGTAGTCGAGGTAGCGCTCACCGTCGGTCGTCACGAGCCAGCTGCCCTCGCCGCGCTCGACCGTCAGGTTGGTGATGCGCGACCAGACGCCCGGCACCACCCCCCGGTCCGGGAGGGCGGCGAATGCTCGCGCGGGTGCCGTGTCGACCATGGCGATGCTCCTCGTGCTCGGCGCCGGATCGGGGAGGTTCTCCTGGATCGTATTGTCGGACGAATGTCGCGTCAACGTTTCACGCCTGGCGCGTCGTTCGTCGACTGCATGCGGCTGCCCGACGAAATCCGATGGCCGGCTCCGTGGGGGCCCGCGAATCCAGCACGTGCGTCCGGGCGCCACCGGGGCCGCGGCCATGCCCGTTGGGGCAGGCTCGCGTGGGGCGGGGTAGGATGCGATGGTCCGGCGCCCCGTTGCGTGGCCTGGAACCCGCGCCGGCCGGCGCCCCGTGAAGGACCAACCTGCCCATGACGACGCTCACCGAAGGGGCGATCCTCGACGCCCTGCGCACCGTCCAGGAGCCCGAGCTCGGTCGTGACCTCGTGACCCTCAACATGGTGAAGGGGATCGCGATCGACGGGCCCGATGTCGCCCTCACGATCGAGCTCACGACGCCCGCCTGTCCCCTCAAGGACGAGATCGAGCGGAACGCCCGATCTGCCCTCGCGGCCATCGGCGTCGGCGAGGCCCGGATCACATGGGGCGCCATGGTCCGGCGAGCCGTGCCCTCGGGGGGATCCCCGATGCTGGATGGCGTCAAGAACATCATCGCGGTCGCATCCGGGAAGGGCGGCGTCGGGAAGAGCACGGTGAGCGCGAACCTGGCCGTCGCCCTGGCCCAGGCAGGCGCATCCGTGGGACTCCTGGACGCGGACATCACGGGCCCGAACATCCCGCTGATGATGGGTCTCGAGGGCGTGCCGAAGGCGAACGCGGACAACAAGATCGTGCCCCTGGAACGCTACGGGGTGAAGGTGATCTCGATCGCCTTCTTCGTCCCGGACGGCCAGCCGATCGTCTGGCGTGGACCGCTCGTCGGCGGGGCGATCCAGCAGTTCCTGCGCGACGTTGCCTGGGGCGACCTGGACTACCTCGTGGTGGACCTGCCGCCGGGCACGTCCGACGCGCAGCTGACGCTGGCGCAGTCCGTTCCGATCTCGGGTTCGGTGCTCGTGACGACCCCCCAGCAGGTGGCGATCGTCGACGTGGAGAAGGCGCTGGCGATGTTCTCCCGGATGAGCGTCCCGGTCATCGGGCTGGTGGAGAACATGAGCGCCTTTGTCTGCCCGCACTGCGGCGAGGCTACCGAGATCTTCGGTCGCGGCGGTGGGGAGCGCTTCGCGCGGGAGCATGACATCGAGTTCCTGGGCGGGGTGCCGCTCGACATCACGGTTCGCCAGGGTGGCGATGCGGGGATCCCCGCGGTCGCCCAGCGTGAACCGGGCGCGGCGGCGCAGGCATTCACCGCCCTCGCCAAGACCGTCGCGGCCCGGGTGAGCGTCCGTGCCGCTCGGCAGCAACCGGTGCTGTCAATCAGCTGAGAGTGGGCTGGGCAGCCGGCCCGGGCGGGCGCGCGAGTGCGGGCGGCATCGCCGCCCGGTCGGAGGCCAGCGGGCCGGGGTATCATCGACCGGCACGATCCACGTGGCGGAGGTGGGCCCTGAGCCAGAACACGACGGGCGGCGAAAGCGGATCGCCCAACGACTCGCCGGACGAGCGCGTTCCTGGGCAGCCGGACGCAACGCCCGAGCCGGCCGCCCCGAGCGGGCCCGGGGTGCCGCCGCCCGGGCCCGAGGGGCCGCCGCCCGGGTTGGTAGGTCAGGTCCGTCGGACGGTGAACGCCGCCCGGCACCTTGTCGCCACGCACGTGGTGCTGGCCAGGACCGAGCTCTCGGAGATCGTCGAACGGGCCAAGGCCGCGGCGATCTTCGTCGGGCTCGCGATCGCCCTGCTGCTGTTCGCGGCCATCCTGGCGTCCGTGGGAACCACCCTGTTCATCGGCGAGTGGCTGTTCGGAAGCCTGGGCTGGGGCGTGCTCCACGGGGTGCTCCTGTGCGTTGCGCTGGTCGTGGTGCTCCTGCTCGCCGCCCTCGAGATCCCCGGTCGCCGCCTGGCCACCGCGTTCGTGGCGGCGCTCGGGATCGGGATCGTCGTGGCGGTCGTGCTCGGCCTTGCCTGGCCGAACCAGGCGTTCGCGCGGGTCGGCGATTCGCTGATCCCCGGCATCGAGGCAGGGGTTCGGCCGCTGGTCACCGGCCTGGCGGTGGGTGCGGTCATACTCGGGCTCGTTGCGCTGGTCATCGGCGCGCGCGCCGGCGGACCCGGTGGCGCGATCGCGGGTCTCGTCGGCGGTGCGATCATCGGGGCGCTCGTGGGCGCCTTCCTGGCGATCTCGTTCAGCCGGCACGTGGGCATCGCGATCGGGATCTGCGCCGTGCTCCTCGCCTGGCCGGCGCTCGCCGTGACGGCCCTGCGGTCCTACGACTGGGGTGCCCTCAAGGCACGTTACTGGCCTGGAACGACCATCGAGACCACGAAGGAGACGATCGAGTGGGTGCGCGCACGGACGCCGCTCGGCAGGAAGCCGTAGCGGCACGCGGCGGTCTCGTTGACGAGGTCGCGGCGCTGAAGACGTCCGCGCGGAAGGCGGTGGACGTCAGGGCAAAGGTGAAGCGCTATCCGGCGAGGGCCGCCGGCGTGGCCGCGGGGACGGCGTTCATGGTGGCAGGAGGACCTCGGCGGGTGTTCCGGGCCGTGAAGCGCCGCGTCGCCGGAGAGCCGGCGCCGCTGCCCGAGAGCCTCCTTCCCGACGAGGTGGAGCGCGCCCTCCGTGCTCTCGGGGACGACGGCGCGAAGGTCCGAGGCGCGCTGGAGCGGGGTTTCGCCGATTACCTCGACGCAACCGCGGGTGACCGGAAGGCGGCCGATCGCAGCCGATCCCTGTCGCGGCTCGCCCTCGGCGTCGCCGCTCCGCTGGCGAAGCGGGCGGGGCAGGAGGCCCTGAAGCGCGCCTTCTCATCGTCAGACGGCCCGGGAGACGCGGGTTCCGCGCGGTAGACTCGCCGCCTGGGCGAGTGGCGAAATGGCAGACGCGCCGGCCTTAGGAGCCGGTGTCACGTGAGTGACGTGTGGGTTCGACCCCCTCCTCGCCCACCAGCCCCACGTGGGACGCGCGGCGGAGGCCGCCCGTATACTTGGCGGCCATGCACGTCACCACAACCCCCGCCGAGAAGAGCACCGTCGTCCTCGAGGTCGAGCTGCCGGCCGCCGAGCTTACCCGGGCCGTCGCCGACGCCACCCGCACGCTGAGCCAGCGGACCCGGATCCCCGGGTTTCGGCCTGGCAAGGCGCCCCGCTCCATGGTCGAGCGTGAGCTCGGCGCAGGGTCGGTTCTCGAGGAAGCGGTGGACCAGCTCGTGGAGCGCTCCTATCGCGCAGCGATCGCGGAGCAGACCGAGCTGTTCGCCATCGGCCGCCCGACCATCAACGTCGTCCAGGCGGATGAAGGGCAGCCGTTCCGATACACGGCCACGGTCCCGGTCCGTCCAGAGGTGCAGCTGGGCGACTACCGGGCCTTCCCCTTCGCGCCCGAGATCGACCCAGTCGACGATGCGAAGGTGGACCGGGTGGTCGACGAGCTTCGCGACTCGCAGGCGACGCTGGTGCCGGTGGAGGACCGTGGCGCCAAGGACGACGACTGGGCCGTGATCGGCTTCGTCGGAACCCGCGACGGCGAGCCGTTCGAGGGCGGCACGGCCGAGCGGATGCCGATCGTGATCGGCCAGGAGCGGCTGATCCCGGGCTTCGAGGAGCATCTCGTGGGCCTGCGAGCCGGCGACTCCACGGAGTTCGACATCACGTTCCCGCTCGACTACCAGGAATCGGCCCTGCAGGGCGCCACGGCCCACTTCGCGGTCACGATCCGGGAGCTGCGCGAGAAGGTGCTGCCCGTCGCGGACGACGCGTTCGCGACCTCGCAGGGCGAGTTTGCGGACCTGGCCGAGCTCCGCTCGGAGATCCACGAGCGGCTGGGCCGAAACGCGCTGGACCGGGCCCGCCACGGATTCGCCGACCGGATCATCGACTACGCGGTGAAGAACGCGACGCTCGAGATCCCGGACCTCCTCGTGGACGAAGAGGTCGAGGTGATGCACGACGAGCTGCGCGGCGCGCTGGCACGCCAGGGGATAACGGAGGAGGCCTACCTCAAGGCCACTGGCAAGACGCCCGAGGAGCTGCACGCCGACTTCCGCCCCGGCGCCGAGGAGCGCGCCAAGACGCTTCTCGTGCTGGGACGGATCGCCGAAGTTGAAGGCATGGAAGTCTCCGACGAGGACGTCGAGGCTGAGGCGTCCAGCGCCCGGCAGCGCTACACGAACGACCCCAAGCTCGCTGCCTACTTCGATACGCCGCGGGCGCGGGCCGCGATCCGCAGCTCGCTGCGCCGGTCGCGCGTGGTCGAGAAGCTCATTGATGAGTGGCTGACGGCGCATCCCGAACATCCCGCGATCCCGCACATCGAGGATGCAGGTGCCGCTGCCGGAGCCGCGGCGGTCGAGGAAGCCGGCGCCGCCCGCTCGTGATCCATCATCCATTCGGTCAATCGCCGCTGACGTCCGTCACGCGCGCCGGTGCCGGGGGCGCC
This sequence comes from uncultured Chloroflexia bacterium, assembly GCA_963814115.1. Taxonomy (GTDB): domain Bacteria; phylum Chloroflexota; class Limnocylindria; order Limnocylindrales; family CSP1-4; genus CTSoil-043. The sequence goes on from CAWFBS010000002.1 coordinate 163,760, forward strand.
GCTCCAGGAGGGTCCCAGATGCTCGTGCCGATGGTCATCGAAACGTCGAGCCGCGGGGAGCGGGCCTACGACATCTACTCGCGGCTCCTGAAGGAGCGGATCATCTTCCTGGGCGACGCGATCGAGGACAACGTCGCAAACCTGGTCATCGCCCAGCTGCTCTTCCTCGACTCGGAGGACCCGGAGAAGGACATCAACCTGTACGTGAACTCGCCCGGTGGGGTGATCACGGCCGGTCTGGCCATCTACGACACGATGCAGCTCGTCCGCGCCCCGGTCAGCACGATCTGCGTCGGCATGGCCGCCAGCATGGCCGCGGTGCTCCTTGCGGCGGGCCACCCGGGCAAGCGATACGCGCTGCCCCATAGCCGGATCATGATCCACCAGGGTTCGGGTGGGTTCCGGGGCAACACCCCGGATGTCTTCATCCAGGTACGGGAGATGGAGACGCTCGTCAACGCGAATCACGAGCTGCTGGCGCGGCACACGGGCCAGACGGTGGAGAAGATCATCAAGGACACCGAACGGGACTATTTCATGAGTCCCGACCAGGCCCAGGCGTATGGCATCATCGACGCTGTCTACGCACCAGTCCCGAAGTCGGACAAATCGGGTCTCCTGTCCGCCAGCGGCGGGACGGGCACCGAAGGGGCGGCGTCGGATGGGGCACCAGACGGGGCGGCCCCGGCGGACGCGTAGAAGGGTCGGCGCCGCGCGCCGAAGGATGGACCGCAGGGAGAACTGGCGCAGATGACCACAGGCAAGACGCCCAAGGTGCCCTATCGCTGCTCCTTCTGCGGCAAGAGCCAGGAGCAGGTTCGCAAGCTGATCGCGGGCCAGGGCGTCTACATCTGCGATGAATGCATCAACCTGTGCCAGGAGATCATCGAGGAAGAGCTCCTCGAGCAGCCCCGTCAGAAGCCGGCTGCCGAGAAGCTTCCCTCGCCCCGTCACATCAAGGATGCCCTTGACGGGTACGTGATCAGCCAGGAGCGAGCCAAGAAGGTGCTCGCGGTGGCCGTCTACAACCACTACAAGCGGGTCAATGCGGGCGGCTCCACGGACGACGTCGAGCTCCAGAAGTCGAATGTCCTGCTGGTCGGGCCAACCGGCTCGGGCAAGACCCTCCTTGCCCAGACCCTGGCCCGCGTGCTGGACGTCCCGTTCTGCATCGCCGATGCCACGTCGCTCACCGAAGCTGGCTACGTGGGCGAGGATGTCGAGAACATCCTCCTGCGCCTGATCCAGGCGGCCGACTTCGACGTGGCCCGCGCGCAGCGCGGGATCATCTACATCGACGAGATCGACAAGATCGCCCGCAAGGCGGACAACCCCTCGATCACGCGGGACGTGTCCGGTGAGGGAGTCCAGCAGGCGCTCCTCAAGATCCTCGAGGGCACGACCGCCAACGTGCCGCCCCAGGGTGGCCGCAAGCACCCCCACCAGGACTTCATCCAGATCGACACCACGAACATCCTCTTCATCTGCGGCGGCGCGTTCGATGGCCTGGAGCGGATCATCGAGGAGCGGGTGGGCAAGCGCGCGCTGGGCTTCGGCAGCGAGGGCTCGGGCACGCGGGCGGATCGCCAGAAGATCCTCGACCGGCTCATGCCGGAGGATCTCCTCAAGTACGGGTTGATCCCGGAGTTCGTGGGCCGGCTTCCCGTCGTCGTCACGCTCGCCGCGTTGACCGCGGAGGACCTGGTCCGCGTCCTGACCGAGCCGAAGAACGCCATCACCCGCCAGTTCAAGCGCTTCCTCGGCCTCGACAAGGTGGAGCTGGTCTTCACGGACGGCGCGCTCTCTGCCGCGGCGGACGCCGCCCTGGCGCGCAAGACCGGGGCGCGGGCGCTGCGCACGATCGTGGAGGAGTCCCTGCTCGAGGTGATGTACGACATCCCGGACCGGACCGAGATCCGGAAGTGCATCATCACCGAGGAGACGATCCGCGAGGGGCGGCCGCCACTGCTGCTCACCAAGACCGAGATCGACGGCGGCGTGGACGAGACGAACTACGCGGAGTGGCTGGCCGCCCAGGGCGCAACCGCCTGATCGCCGCCCGTCCTCTGGCCCGCCGGCTGGCCGGAACCGCCGGGAGGCCGTGCTACACTCCGGGCCTCACGGCGGTGACCGGGAGGAGTAGCGCCGGCAGGGGCCGAAGCGAGCGCGGGACGGTGCGAGCCGCGCGGAGACCCCGGTGCGAACGTCGCTCGCGAGCCGTGACGGGAGGCGCCCGATAGCGCGCCGAGAGGGCTGCCGGGCGCGTCGCGACGCGCACGGGCCGGGATGACCGGCCGCGACCCGGGAGCCGAACCAGCAGGTGGTACCACGACCCCGTTCGTCCGCTGGGACGAGCGGGGTCGTTCCGTTGCGGAGGGAGCGTGCGATGACGCAGGGGCAAGCCGGCCCGGGGCTCGCGAAAGCCTACCGGCCCGCGGAGGTCGAAGGGCCGATCTACCAGCGCTGGCTGGCGGCCGACGTCTTCGCGCCGGACGGCGCCGGCTCGCGGGCGGACCCGTCCAAGCCGCCCTTCGTGCTGATCCAGCCGCCCCCGAACGTGACCGGCAGTCTCCATCTTGGCCACGCCCAGCGGAGCGCGGTCGAGGATCTGATGACGCGCCACGCGCGGATGCAGGGCCGGGCGGCACTCTTCCTGCCCGGCCTGGACCACGCGAGCATCGCGGCCCAGGTGGTCCTGGACCGGATCATCGCAGCAGAGGGTGAGACGCGCGCGAGCCTGGGTCGCGATCGCTACCTCGAGCGGATGTGGCGCTTCGTCGGCGAGACGAGGAACCTGATCCTCTCGCAGCAGCGCCGGGTCGGTGCCTCGTGCGATTGGGGCCGACTCCGCTTCACGATGGACGAGGACTCCAGCCGTGCCGTCCGCGAGGCGTTCGCGCGCCTGTACCGCGAGGGCCTGGCGTACCGCTACGAGACGCTCATCAACTGGTGCCCAGGATGTCGCACCAGCCTGTCCGACCTCGAGGTGGTGGCGACGCCGGAGACGGGCACGCTCTGGACGGTCCGGTATCACCTGCTCGAAGAGGCGACCGGCGTCCCGGATCCCGTTGACACGATCAGTGTCGCGACCACGCGGCCGGAGACGATCCTCGGAGACACGGCCGTGGCGGTCCATCCCGACGATCCGCGTTACGCAGCGCTCGTCGGTCGGCGGGTGCGAATCCCGTTCGTGGAGCGCGATGTCCCGATCATCGCCGACCCGGTCGTGGATCGCGCGTTCGGCACCGGGGCGGTGAAGATCACCCCGGCCCATGACACGGACGACTACGCCACCGGCACGCGTCACCAGCTCCCGCTGGTGGACGTGATGGACGACGGCGGGCACATCTCAAAGGCCGGGGGTCACTACGCCGGCCTGGAGCGCTACGCGGCCCGCCAGCGGATCCTGGCCGACCTGGAGGCAGCCGGGGACCTCGTGGCGAGCACGCCCCACGAGATGGTGATCGGGCGCTGTCAGCGCAGCCACGACGTCGTGGAGCCGCGCTTGAAGACCCAGTGGTTCGTCCGCACCAAGCCCCTGGCGGAGGCCGCCCTCCGGGCGACGCGGACCCGCCGGACGGTCATCCTTCCCGAACGCTTCGAGAAGGTGTGGGAGCACTGGCTCACCGACATCCGCGATTGGAACGTAAGCCGGCAGCTCTGGTGGGGCCACCGGATTCCGGCCTGGTACTGCCCGGATGGGCACGTCACGGTGACCGCCGACGCGGCCGGTCCGGCCGCCTGCGAGGCGTGCGGACGCCCGCCCACCGAGCTGGTCCAGGATCCCGACATCTTCGACACCTGGTTCAGCTCCGGCCTCTGGCCGTTCTCCACGCTGGGCTGGCCCGAGGCGACAGCGGACCTCGCCCGCTTCTACCCGGGCACGGTGATGGAGACCGCCTACGACATCATCTTCTTCTGGGTCGCCCGGATGATGATGCTCGGGATCCACTTCATGGAGGATGCCCCGTTCGAGGTGGTCTATCTCTCTGGCCTCGTGCGCGACCCGTACGGCCAGAAGATGTCCAAGACCAAGGGCAACGTGGTGGACCCACTGGAGGCGATCGACGAATCGGGTGCCGACGCGCTCCGCTTCTCCCTGATCCACGGCGCAGCCCCCGGCAACGACCAGAAGTTCAGCGCCGAGAAGCTGGAGAATGCCCGCAACTTCGCCAACAAGCTCTGGAACGCCGCCCGGTTCGTGCTCGGCGCACGTCCCTCGACCGTGGCGCCCGACGCCCTGCGGAGCGCCCCCGATGCCGCCCGGCTGGGGCCGACGGAGCGCTGGCTCCGCAGCCGCGTGGCGGCTGCGGTCGGAGCTGCGGATCGGGCGCTCGCGGAGTACTCGTTCGGCGAGCTGACACGGGTGCTGTACGAATCGATCTGGGGCGAGTATTGCGACTGGGCCCTGGAGCTGGCCAAGGTTCGCCTGGCCGACGAGACCCTGCCGGCCGCCGACCGTGAAGCGACCTGGTGGACCCTCGTCGAGGCCCTCAACGCGTACCTGCGGCTCCTGCACCCGGTGATGCCGTTCGTCACCGAGGCCATCTGGGCAGAGATTCCGCGCGCCGCCGGCGACCCCGCGCTGCTGATCGTGGCGGACTGGCCGGCCGCGCCGCCGGCGGATGAGGCCGCGGAAGCGGAGGTCGGTTCGCTGATCGAGCTGGTCCGCGCGCTCCGCAATGCCCGCTCCGAGGCCAGGCTCGATCCGGCAGCCTGGCTCGGGGTTGACGTGGCACTGCCGCCGCCACTCGTTGCGGCGTTCGACGCGCTGGCCCCTGCGCTCGAGCGGCTCGCGCACGCCCGCCCGCTGGGGCGGGTGGCCGACGCCGAGGCGCTGCGCTCCGGGGCACCGGGGGGCCTCGCCGTGGTGGCCGGGCCGATCGAAGCGATGGTCCATCCCGCCGCGGCGGGCGCCGAGGCGGCCGCCCGCGACCGGGCCCGGCTGGAGCGCGAGCTGGCCGGAACCGAGACGCAACTCGACGGAGCCCGCGCCCGCCTGGCGGACGAGCGGTTCGTCGCGCAGGCGCCTGCGGCTGTCGTCGATCGCGCCCGGGCACGAGCGGCCGAGCTCGAGGAGCGGGTGGCGAAGCTCCGCGCCAGCCTGGAGGGGTAGGGGACCGGGCCCCGCGTCGTCGGCGACCTATTCGGGCGCGGGACCCGTCGTCCGGCGTTCGACGAGGGACACGGGCAGGACCTCGCGGAGCGGAACCCGGGGTGCACCGGAGATCAGTCCGATCAGGCGGTCGACCGCCCGTGCCCCGGTCTCCGCGAGCGGCTGGTGCACCGTGGTCAGGCCCACGAAGTCGGCCGCATCGACGTCGTCGTAGCCGATGACCGAGAGTTCGCCGGGGACGTCGATGCCCAGCCCGCGAGCTGCCTCGAGCACGCCGATCGCCTTGGTGTCGCTGGCGGCGATGATCGCGGTGGGCCGAGCCGCGCTGCGCAGCATCGTCTCGGTCAGCTCGCGGGCGAACTCGCGGGTGTGCTCGCCCTCGGCGACGTGATCCGGGCGGATCGCTAGGCCGTATTCGCGCAGGGCAAGTTCCACGCCCCGGAACCGCATCCGGCTCGACGGCACGCCGAGGGTCGGCCGCGGCTCGTCGCCGATGAACCCGAAGCGCCGATGGCCACGCTCGAGAAGGTGGTTCGCCGCGAGCATGCCGCCGCCAACGTCATCACAGACGACGCGGGGAAGCGCGCGATGATGGGCGTCGATGAGGACGAGCGGCAGGCCGGAGCGCCGGATCTGGGCCAGCTCCGTGTCGTGGGGCGCGATCGAGATCAAGATCAGCCCGTCGAAGCGCCCCGGACTGGGCACGTCCCTCAGGATTGCGTCGCGCCGCTCGAGCGTCTCGATGTTGAGCACGATCATGTCGAGCGCAGCGTCCACGAGCGCGGATTCGATGCCTCGCAGGCGCTCGACGACCGACGGCCGCGTGAGGTGGAGCGTCACGACGGCGATGCTCTGGGTCCGGCGCAGCGAGAGCCGCCGGCCGGCGGCGCTGGGGACGAAGTCGAGCGATGCGATTGCTTCGAGGACGCGCGTACGGGTCGTCGGGTCGACGTTGGGCCGGCCGTTGAGGACGCGGCTCACGGTGCCCCGGCCGACGCCGGCTGCGCGTGCGACATCCTGGATGGTGGCTGGCATATCCTTCTCGTGCGTTGTGATCGCGGGTCACCGCGTCCCGGTGCGCCTGGTATCGGTTCCAGTCTGGCAGACGCCGGGGCCGGACGTCCACTTGCGTGCGTAACGCGAGCACACACGGACCTCTTGACAATTCTGATACGCTCGTCAACAGAGGCACTGGAACCGGTTCCACGCGCCCCAGAGTCGTGGCGGGAGGGTCCGCCGGATGGAGGAGAGGATGCGCAATAGGTTCATCGTCGTCGTCGCCGCCCTGGGCCTGGTCCTGGCGGCGTGCAGCAGCAGCGCCACGTCCGCGCCGGCCGGGGGTGCCTCAGCGGCTCCGTCCGGGGCCGCTGACCTCAGCGGCAAGACGGTGACCGTCGGCGGTGCGTTCGTCGACACGGAGGCCGCGGCATTCGCGGAGGCGGTCAAGCCGTTCGAGGATGCGACCGGCGTCAAGGTCGTCTACAACGGCGACAAGTCCTTCGAGCAGCAGTTGAACGTGCAGGTCCAGGCGGGCAACCCGCCGGACGTCGCGATGCTCCCCCAGCCGGGCGGGATGAAGAACTACGCGTCGCAGGGCAAGCTGTTCCCGCTGCCGGCCGACATCATCGCGTCGATCGACGCGAACTATGGTCCGGGCTGGAAGGACGTCGGGACCGCCGCCGACGGCAAGGTCTACGGCGTGTTCCACCGCGTGAACCTGAAGGGCCTCGTCTTCTACCCCAAGGTGGCCTGGGACGCCAAGGGCTACACGGTTCCCACGACGTGGGATGAGCTGAAGACGCTCGAGGACAAGATGGTCGCCGACGGGACGCCTCCCTGGTGCATCGGCATCGAGAGCGGCGCCGCGACCGGCTGGCCGGTCACCGACTGGGTCGAGGAGATCATGCTCCGCACCGTCGGCGCCGCCGGCTACGACAAGTGGGTCGCCGGCACCACGCCGTTCACCGACCCGACCGTCAAGAACGCCTTCCAGATCATGATGGACATCTTCGGCAACCCGAAGTACGTCTACGGCGGCCCCCAGTACATCGTCCAGACCAACTTCGGTGAGGCGCCAAAGGCCGCCTTCGACAACCCGCCCAAGTGCTGGATGACGAACCAGGGCAACTTCATTACCGCGTTCTTCCCCGATGCGGTGCAGAAGGACCTCGACAACCAGGTCGGCGTCTTCACCCTGCCGGCGATCGACCCCGCCATCGGCACGCCTGCTGAGGTCGGCGGCGACCAGGCCGTCGCGTTCGCGGACCGCCCCGAGGTGTGGGCGTTCCTGAAGTACCTCACCACGCCAGAGGCCGGCATCTCGTGGGAGAAGGCCGGCGGAGCCCTGTTCCCCTACAAGACCCAGGACTTGTCGAACTACTCGTCCGCCCTGGACCGCGCCTTCGCCACCTCGATCGTGCAGGCGCCGGTGGTCCGCTTCGACGGCTCGGACGCGATGCCCGCAGCCGTGGGCTCGGGGACCTTCTGGTCGGAGTCCGTGAAGTTGATCAACGGCAGCCAGAGCATCGACACCACCCTCGCCAACATCCAGGCCAGCTGGCCGGCGCAGTAACAAGCACCCGCAGCGTGTCGGCGCCGCCCGCGCGGCGCCGACACGTCACCGTTTCGCGCCTGTCCCGCCGAGTGGAGGATCGTGGGGATGCGAGTGGTTGATAGCGTGGCGGCGCCCCCGCCAAGGGGAATCGGCCAGGTGCTGGCGACCGGTGCCGGCCGGCTCCTGGTGTCGATCTTCGTCCCGGTCGTGGCGTTCATTGTTCTGTGGGCCGGCTTCCTCTTCCTCAAGGACAGTGGCGCTCCCAAGGTCGTGATCGTCCTGGTCGCGATCGTCTGGGGCATCGGCGGCGTGGCCCTGCTCTACATCGTGGCGAACTGGCTGACCGAGAAGCTGCCGCCGATCTGGCAGCGCCGGATCCTGCCCTTCGTGTTCGTTGGGCCGGCGATCGCGATCCTGACCTTCTACCTGCTGGTCCCCGCGTTCCTGACTGCGTGGGAGAGCCTGTTCAACGCCACCGGAGCCAAGTTCGTCGGGCTCGACAACTACGTCTACTCGTTCTCCAACCCGGAGATGGTGACGGCGATCCGAAACAACGTGCTGTGGCTCGTCTTCGGCACGCTCTTCAGCACCGGGCTGGGCCTCGCGATCGCGGTTCTCGTGGAGCGATCTCGACTGGACCGCCTGGCCAAGACGCTGATCTTCCTGCCGATGGCGATCTCGTTCGTTGGTGCGAGCGTGATCTGGCGCTTCGTGCTGTCGTATCAGCCGGCCGGCCAGCCCCAGGTGGGGCTGCTGAACGCGATCCTGTCGGGCTTCGGCATTGGCCCCGTCTCGTGGCTCACGGGCGAGCCGCTCAACACCATCCTCCTGATCGTCATCCTGATCTGGGGCCAGACCGGCTTCGCCATGGTGATCATCGGCGCGGCCCTGAAGGGCGTCCCGGACGAGATGCTCGAAGCCGGGCGGATCGACGGCGCCAGCGAGTGGCAGGTCTTCCGCCGCCTCATCGTTCCCACGATCTGGCCGACCATCGTGACGGTGGCGACCACGATCGCCATCCTCACGTTGAAGATCTACGACATCGTCACCGCGATGACGGGCGGCAACTTCAACACCCAGGTGATCGCGACGCTGATGTGGAAGCAGGCGTTCACGTTCTTCGACGCCGGCCGAGGCGCGGCGCTGGCGATCATCCTGCTCGTGGCCGTGACGCCCGTGATCTGGTACAACCTCCGGCAGTTCCGCGGCCGGGCGATCTGAGGCCGTTGCGATGAGACGCATTGCCTGGTCCCGCGTAGCCATCAACCTGGCGGTCCTCGCCCTCATCGTCGTCTGGACGGTGCCGACGCTCGGGCTCTTCATCACCTCCTTCCGCGAAAAGCAGGAGATCTTCAACTCCGGCTGGTGGACCGCGTTCACCGGTGGCGGGGGGACGTTCACGCTCGACAACTACAACACCGTGCTCTTCGGCGGCGATGGGCTGGGCACGGCCTTCCTCAACACGATCGCGGTCACGATCCCGGCCGTCGTCATCCCGATTCTCATCGCGGCCTTCGCGGCCTACGGCTTCGCCTGGCTGGAGTTCCCCGGCCGGAGGATCCTCTTCATCACGGTCGTCGGGCTCCTGGTGGTGCCCCTCCAGATCGCGCTGATCCCGGTCCTGAAGGCCTACCTCGCCATCCACCTCAACGGGACCTTCCTGGCGGTCTGGCTGGCCCACGCCGGCTTCGGGCTCGCCCTGGCGACCTACCTCCTCTACAACTACATCAGCCAGCTCCCGAAGGACCTGATCGAGTCCGCCTCGCTTGACGGCGCGTCCCACTTCACGATCTTCGTGCGCCTGATCCTGCCGCTCTCGATCCCCGCCCTCGCGTCCTTCGCGATCTTCCAGTTCCTGTGGGTCTGGAACGACCTCCTCGTGGCGACGACATTCCTGGGCACCGACCAGGACGTGGCCGTCATGACCTCGCGGCTGGTGTCGATGACGGGCTCCCGTGGCCAGGACTGGCAGCTCCTGACGGCGGGCGCCTTCGTGTCGATGATCGTGCCGGTCATGGTGTTCCTCGCGCTCCAGCGCTTCTTCGTCCGAGGCCTTCTCGCGGGCTCTGTAAAGGGCTGAGGGTGGGCGATCTCTCCGCCGGCGGCGTCCTGGCGCTCGACCTCGGGGGGACGCAGATCCGCGCCGCCGGCGTGCGCCCTGGGGGCGAGATCGTGGCGGCCCGCCGCTCGCGCACGCCGGTCGTCGACGGGGGCGAGGCGATCGTCGCCGCGTGCATCACGGCGCTGGGGGGCGTGCGCGACGATCTCGCCAGGCTCTCCGAACCGCCACCGGTCGGGGTCGGGATATCGGCGCCCGGCCCCGTCGACCCCCGCCTGGGCCTGATCTTTGACCCGCCGAACCTCGGCCCCACCTTCCACGACATCCCGCTGGCCGCGCGCATCGAGGAGGCCCTCGGCCTTCCCGTGGCGCTCGACAGGGACACGCAGGCTGCCGCGCTTGCCGAGGGCAGGTTCGGGGCCGCGGCCGGCTGTCGCGACTTCGTTTACCTCACCGTCTCGACGGGGGTCGGTGGGGCGATCGTCAGCGGCGGCAGCCTGCTGCGCGGGCCGGACGGGACCGCGGGCGAGCTTGGGCACCAGGTAGTCGACCTGCACGGCCCGCGATGCGGATGCGGGATGCCCGGCCATCTGGAGGGCATCGCGTCGGGCAGCGGCATCGCGAGGCGAGCGAGGGAAGCCGCCGAGCGCGGCGAGAGCAGCCTGCTGGCAGATCTCGTTCGCGAGCGCGGCGAGGCGTTCGGGGCGCGGGACGTGGCAGGCGCGGAGGATGCCGGCGACGCCGCAGCGGCCCGAATCATGGAGGATGGGCGCGAGGCATTCGCGGCCGCGTGCGTGAGCTTGACTGACGTGTTCAACCCGACGCTGATCGTCGTCGGGGGCAGCTTCGCCAGGGGCCAGGGAGAGCGTCTCCTGCAGCCGGCCCGGAGCGCGATCGAACATGGCGCGTTCCGGCGTCCGGCATCGCGCGTGGCCGTCGTCCCCGCGGTTCTCGGCGACGACGTGGGGTTGGTCGGCGGGCTGGTCCTGTTCGTCGAACGCTTCGGCGGGACCGACGGGGCGGGGGCGCTGGAGACTCAGATATGACGGGCAGGACGCGCGCCGGCGTTGAGGCCGGCGAGGTCCCGGGCTCGGGCCGGGCAGGGGGGGCGAGCGAGACTTGGCTGGAGCGCGCGACCGCGCTTGCCCGCGGTGCGTTGGACGCGAGTCCGCCGAGCGAGACCGAGTCGTTCGTGATGCGCCTCCGCCGTCACTGGACCGACCTCTGGGAGGGTCTGCTCGAGCCGTACGGCCGCGATCCCCGCTTGGCCGAGAACCTCGAGCGCCTCGTCGGCGTCCTCGCCGGACGATGGGCCGAGCGCCCGGCGGACCTGCGGCAGCTGGACCGACAGCGGACATTGCACCCGGACTGGTTCCAAGCCCCGGACATGGTCGGCTACGTCTTCTACGTGGATCGCTTCGCGGGCACGATCCGGGGCGTCGAGGAGCATCTCGACTACCTGGAGGAGCTCGGCGTCCGCTACGTCCACCTGATGCCGCTCCTGCGCTCCCGACAGGGCGACAACGACGGCGGCTACGCCGTCGCCGATTACCGGGCAGTCGAGCCTCGCCTCGGCAGCTTGGCCGACCTCGAGCGGCTCAGCCGGCTGATGCGCCAGCGCGGGATGAGCCTGTGTGTCGACCTGGTCCTGAACCACTGTGCAGCCGAGCACGAATGGGCAGTTCGTGCGCGCGCCGGCGAACCCGCGTACGAAGAGATGTTCTGGATCTTCCCGAACCGCCGGCTGCCCAATCGGTACGAGGCCACGCTCCCAGAAGTCTTCCCCGAGTTCGCGCCCGGCAACTTCACGCGCCTGCCCGGCGGACGCTGGGTGTGGACGACGTTCAATGCGTTCCAATGGGATTTGAACTGGTCGAACCCGCGCGTCTTCGTGGAGATGACCGACATCCTGCTGAACCTCGCGAATCGTGGCGTCGACGTCTTCCGCCTCGACGCGGTCGCGTTCATGTGGAAGCGGATGGGCACGAACTGCCAGAACCAGCCGGAGGTCCACAGCCTCCTGCGCGCCCTGCGTGCCTGCGCGCGGGTCGCCGCGCCGGCCGTCATCTTCAAGGCCGAGGCGATCGTTGGGCCCGGGGATCTGGCGCCCTACCTGGGCGTCGGCCGGAACCACGGACGCGAGTGCGACCTGGCCTACCACAACAGCCTCATGGTCCAGTACTGGTCGGCCCTGGCCACCCGGGACACGCGCCTGATGACTCACGTCCTGTCGGCCTTCCCGCGCAAGCCGGCCACGACATCGTGGGCGACCTACATCCGCTGCCACGACGACATCGGCTGGGCCGTCACCGAATCGGACGCGGAGGCTGTCGGCTGGACCGGACCGGAGCATCGTGCCTTCCTGTCGTCCTTCTACTCGGGCGAGTTCCCCGGCTCCTTCGCCCGGGGGGAGGTCTTCCAGCACAACCCGGTCAATGGCGACTCGCGGATCAGCGGGTCGTTTGCAAGCCTGGCGGGGCTCGAACGGGCGCTCGAGACGGAGGACGCCGACCAAATCGAGCTCGCGGTCGCGCGCATCCTCCTCGGGCATGCCCTGATCATGGGCTGGGACGGTCTCCCACTCCTCTACATGGGCGACGAGATCGCGCTTCTCAACGACCGGAACTACCGGAACGAGATGGACCTGGCCTCGGACAACCGTTGGTTGCACCGGCCCAGGATGGATTGGGAGCGGGCGGCCCAGCGCCATGGGGGCGGACCCGTGGCCAGGGTCTTCGAGGGAACGCGACATTTGGTGCGGGTTCGCCGGGAGATGGTTTCCCTTCACGCCTCCGTGCCGCTCGAGCTCCTTGATCAGGGCGACCCGGCCCTCTTCGCCTTCGTGCGGGTCCACCCCTCGGGGCCGCTCCTTGCTCTCCACAACCTCACCGAGACGCCGCGAAACCTCGACGGCCGCGTGCTTGAGATGGTGGGGCTGGACGCTGCGCGGGACGTGATCAGTGGCGATGGACCGTTCTCGCCCTCACGCTCGATCGTGATGCCCGCCTACGGCGTGCGCTGGCTCGTTGGGTTCCCGGTGGCCTGATGGAGCGCCTGGAGCCGCACGTAGCCGACGAACGGGCCTGGTGGAAGACCGGTGTCGTCTACCAGATCTACCCGCGTTCGTTCGCCGACTCGAGCGGCGACGGCCTTGGGGACCTCGAAGGGATCACGCGTCACCTCGACTATCTCGCCGGGAGTCCCGGCTCGCTCGGGGTGGATGCGATCTGGCTTTCGCCGATCCATCCGTCCCCGGGCCTCGACCTCGGCTACGACATCAGCGACTACGCGTCCGTCGATCCGATCTTCGGCACGGGCGGAGATTTCGATCGCCTGGTCGCGGAAGCTCACCGGCGGGGCATCAAGGTCATCCTCGACCTGGTCGTGAACCACACCAGCGACGCCCACCCATGGTTCGCCACGTCGCGCAGCTCACGTACCGGCCCATACGCCAACCGCTACCTGTGGAGCGACCCCGCAGGGACCGACCGGGCAGGGCGGCCGGTTCCGCCGAACAACTGGGTCTCGTTCTTCGGTGGATCGGCTTGGGAGTGGGAGCCGGTCCGCGGCCAGTTCTACGAGCACACCTTCCTCGCCCAGCAACCAGACCTGAACTGGCGCGACCCGGGGACCTGCCCGGACGTCAAGGCGATGATGCGCGACTGGCTGCCGCGCGGCGTCGACGGCTTTCGGATGGACGTGTTCAACGCGTTCCTGAAGGACCCGCAGCTGCGCTCCAACCCGCTCCGGCGGGGTGCCTCGGCGTGGACCCGTCAGGTTCACCTCCACGACAAGGATCAACCGGGCCTGCTTGCCATCCTTGCGGAGCTTCGGGCCGTCGTCGACGAGGCACCGGGCCGAATGACTGTCGGCGAGCTCTTCGACGGCGACGCGAGTCGAGCCGCGCACCTGAGCGCGGCTCGCCATCTCGTGTTCGACTTCGAACTGCTTCAATCGAAGTGGTCGGCCGCGGCGATCGGTCGGGCGCTCGATCGTCGCGAGGCCGCGTACGGGCGGGATCGCTGGCCCACGGTCGTCTTCTCGAATCACGACCAGCCACGCCACGTCTCGCGCTGGGGCGCCGGCCGCGACGTCGATGAGCTCGCTCGCGCCTCGGCGCTGCTCCTCCTGACGATGCGGGGTACCCCGTTCCTTTACTACGGTGAAGAGCTCGGGGTGCCAGGAATCGTTGTCCCGAACGAGGAGGCGATCGATCCGCCGGCCCGCCATTCCGTGCCGGGCTTCGTCTGGTGGAACCGCGATCAGGCCAGGGCTCCGATGCCGTGGACGGGCGAGACGGGCGCCGGATTCACCACCGGGCGCCCGTGGCTGCCGCTGCCTTGTGACTGGCGGACGCGCAACGTGGCCGCCCAGCAGGCGGATGCCGGGTCGGTGCTCGCCTTCTACCGCGGCCTCCTCGCGCTGCGCCGGTCGCGGCCCGCCCTTCATTCGGGCCACCTGGCGCGCATCGCCACGCCCACTCCGGGTGTCCTGGCCTTCCGGCGCTGGACCGTCGATGACCGGGCGCTCGTCGTCCTGAATCTCGGCCGACGCGACCTGACCGCGACGCTCGCCCTGGACGGGACAGCCCATTGGCGGCCCGTGTTCGGTACCCACGGGTCCGCGTCACCTGGGATCACTCGGAACGGGAGGATCACGCTTCGCGCCCTTGAGGGCGTAGTGCTTGCAGGTCGGGACGTGCCACCATCCCGGTGATCCGATCGCTGCCGCTGCTAGGATTAGGCGTACGTCACCCGAGGGAGATTCCGTGCCGCTCGAGTTCCTCAAGCGACGGGGACGGGACGGCGCCCGGCCCGCGCCGCTGCCCGCCGCCGTCACCGAGGACACTTCC
>CAWFBS010000003.1:0-342932 GCA_963814115.1 uncultured Chloroflexia bacterium
CCATCGCGCCTCCCGCTCATGCGACGTACCAGCGGCAGGTGGGCTTGTGGATCAGCGCGAGCCTCGCCTTCTCCGGCTTGTATCGCGCCTCGGGCGGCACGGTGATCCGCAGGCCGCCCCCGCAGGTGCAGCTGTTCGGCGCGCGCATCTCCAGCCCGCGCAGCTGGGCGCGGCAGTGGCGCCGGTATCTCTCGCCAAGCGGGCCGTAGGCGACGCCTCCGAAGAGTTCCCGGACGCCCGGGGCGGCGACTCGCGCTCGGACCAATCGGTGAACGGCGCCCAGTCCCTAGTCATCGTCGATCTCCCTCCATGCGAGGTCCCCGCGCGGCACCCACGGCCGCGGGGCGTCCCGCTTCTGGAACGCGTGCGCGACTGGGCCGCCGTGCGCGCGGTCCCATTCATCGGCTGCCCTCGGATCGGCCATCTTCAGCCGGTTCTCATCGGCGCGGCCGGCGATCCAGATACAGGTTGGCTTCGGAACCGCGGTGGCAGTGGAACGGGCGGTCGCCGTTTAGCGGGACGACGCGCAGCGCCTGCCCGGGCTCGAGGCGGTTGCCGCACGCGCCGCAGTCGAGCTTCCGCGCGGTCGTGCGGGTCATTGACGTCCTTCCTCCCCGTGGGGCCGGTTCAGCCCGTGCCGGGCATCCACGGCTTGCGCGGCCTCCCGGACGGAGCGCGCGACTTCCTCGAGCCGATGGCGGGCCTGCACGTCCTCTTCGTGGAAGTCGGCCAGCCGCTTGCACGCCGGACAGTCGCAGGGTGTCGGTTCGGATTCGGCGTGATAAGGTCAACCTCCAGCGGGGATCCCAACCAGTTGTCAGGTGCGGGCAGGGCGCAGCCGCATCCGGTCCTTGCCCGGATCTCCAGCGCCAGTCCGCGCACCATCGGCACAAGCTCAGCAAGTCCGCCGCGTCTCGCTGAACACGAGAGCGGCACGATCGTGGTCACACTCGAGGGCGAGGTAGCGGTACCGGCGGCCCGCGGCATCCCGAGCGAAGTCGCCTTCCAGCCAAGCCG
The DNA here is from genome assembly GCA_963814115.1 of uncultured Chloroflexia bacterium. Lineage (GTDB taxonomy): Bacteria > Chloroflexota > Limnocylindria > Limnocylindrales > CSP1-4 > CTSoil-043. The sequence continues at coordinate 1,018 of CAWFBS010000003.1, forward strand.
ACGTCATTCGGAACATCACCGCTCAAACTCCGTGGGGATCCCCGCAGCGGGTTCGGGGTGGTGCCGATGCCCGCTGCGTGGTGGAAGCCAGGGCGCGACCCGTGCGCCCGATTCGATTCGGAAGTCATGGCTCGGTCCAGTCGATGTCGAGCTTCAGGTCCGGATCGCTCTCCGACCCGCTACCACTGTCTGGACCCGCTACCCTGCTACCTTCCGCACGTTCCGGGTAGCGGGGTAACGTGTTTGTACAGGGGGGTAGCGGGTCGGCGAGGTAGCGGTCCCAGCTCTGACGAACAACTCGCGCCGGTACCCGCGGACGTTGAGGTTCGCGATCTTCAGCTGCCTCGAGCGGATCCCGAAGCCCTTGAGCAGCCGCGCCAGACCTTCAGGCTTCAGGTCGAACCAGGGCGATCCTCGTCGGCCTTCAGCCCGTCGATCAGCGTCACGGTCGCGAGCCGGTCGACGTCCAGACGATCGAAGACGAGCCGGGTATCAGCAAGCAGCCGCAGCCCGGGCGAAGCGTCCTCAGCCCGGTCGGCGTGGAGGATCACGGCAGCCGCGCGAGCCCGACGCGGCCAGCCCTCACCGGCAGCGTCAGCCAGGGCGAGCAACGGCTCCCAGGCATCGGCGGCGCGATCGGGTAGCTCATCGGGCACGTCGGCGACAGTGCTGACGGTTGTGGCACCACCGCGGCCGCGAGCGCTCCGGCGACGGGCTTCGCCTCCCGGCCAGCCGCGACGGCCCGGAACTTCTCCACTGGCTCTGACCGCTTTCGCTTCAGCATCCGGATCGGGATGGAGCGATCCACGACGGTGTCGGGCAGCTGGCCGATCCCGGCCAGCACCTTCGGGCCGAACACGGGGAAGAACTGGACCGCGTGCTTGTTACCGACGCTCACTGTCCGGGGCACGGTCGCACCGCGACGGTGGCCCGCGTTGATGATCGAGCGGACCTCTTCGTACTTGTCGGTGCGGTCGTGGAAGACGGCATCCAACTCGTCCAGCAGGAGCGGTGCCTCCGGATCAGCCTCGAGCATCCGGTAGATCGTCGACGCGGTCGGGATGATGAAGATGGGCGGGCGGCTCCGGGCGAGCAGCCCGACGCACTCGAGCAGCCGGGTCTTGCCGCTACCCTTCTCGGGACTCGTCACGGCGAGATACGGCGTCGCCTCCGCGATCCCGATCGCATAGGTGTGGGCGATCCAGAGCACCACCGCGACCACGGCCTCCGGACGCCCGAAGACGACGAACCGACGCAAGAAGGGACTCGACGGCGTCGAGCGCCACGGCCAGCGGGACCACCGCCACGGCGGGTGGAGGTTCGGGCTGGGGCAGGGGATCCCCGAGCCGGCCGGGGGTGCCGTGCCAGGCGCGATCGAAGCGCTCGCGAAGCTCATCATCGGAGAGCGATGGACGCATCCGCGGCGCGAGCACGTCACGAACGCCGGCCCACATCTCGTCCTTGCCGATCCCGCGCATGTAGCGGCTCGCGACGTAGTCACGGATCGCCTCGTAGCGAAGCCCTTCGCCGATGCTCTCGGGCACCTGGTATCCAGCACGTACGTCGTCGTGGTCCGGGTGCTGAGACTCCACCGCGGCCGCGGCCCAGGCGTCAGGCAGCGTCGCGACCTCTAACGTCCGGCGCTCGAGGTCGTAGACGAACCCGGTCGCGTGGACGGACCGCGGGCCGATCACGTAGCCCGAGCCGGGGTTGCCGCCCCAGCGGGTGACGATCCCGAAGAGGTTGCCGATCGGCTGAGGCATCCCCGCCGGCCAGCGGAGCACGACATGGGTGCCGTGGGCGGTCCGGGTGGTCAGGGTCGACGGCAGCGGCCCCAGGGTCTCGGCGAGGTCGGCCAGGCGAGGGATCGCCTCCCCATCGACGTCAAGCGCGAAGCAACCCTCGGGCAGCACGAGCCCGTAGTTTGGTTCCGAACCGGCCGAGAGCAGGTCCCGATCGCTTCGGCGTCGGCGGTGGCGTCATGGAACCCGTGAGCGGTCACGGGATGCTTGCCCGGTTGCTCGCACCGCTCGCCCTTCGGGCACCGGCACGATCCGTTCAGCGTGGGGCTCCACACGGGCAAGATCCGAAACCCCAGGCCGGCGAACCAGAGCGCAGCCTTGATCCGGGCTTCAGCGTCCGGTCGCGCCTGCATCTCGGCGATCACGGTCGCACCCGCCGAAACGCGATCGCCTCGAGCTCGGCCACGAGCTTCTGGTAGATCGCGATCACGTCCGGGTCCGTGGTGGCCTCCAACTCAACGGTCGCCCGGTCGATCAGGGCCGAGATCCCGGGCTTGTACGTCCGGCGCTTGCGTGGCCGGTAGACAATCGGGTCAGTCGAAACGGTCGCGTTCGTCACGGTGGCGATCCTTTCGGCGAGACGCCCGCCCGGTTCCCTCCCGGCGGGCGTCGCCGTGCTAGGCGGGTGGGCGGTGGCGCCGCAGGGCGAGCCGGGTCATGTGGGCTCGCATGGCAGCGGTGGCACGGCGCTCGCGCTCAGCAGGGTCCAGGGCGCCGTCGGGGTCGACGAGCAACTCGAAACGACGACGAAAGCCGGCACGGGCACCGGCGAGCATCTCGTCGGGCGTGTGCCGGCTGTGAGCCGTCAAACCGCCTACGCGGCCCCAGGAACTCTGCTGCGAGGGCTTATCCACGCCCGTTAGGTGTACGGCGCAGACCTGCCTACTCCTGCCTAGTCTGTCTGCCCAACTTCAGGCAGGCGGCCAATTCAGCCAACCGCGCCGTATCCAGCTACTCAGCGCGCCGCGGCTGACTTCGGCTCTCTTGGCCGTACCCTTAATCGACCACCGGCCCGTCTTCCTCTTGAGAGCGCGAGCGCAGGCGATGACGGTGGGGATCTTCTCCCGAGCGTAGGGGGTTGGCCTGTCAGCGCCGTCGATCGCGCGCTTCGCCAGGTCCAGCTGGGCCTGCCATTTGGCCATGCCATCGCGGCGCTCGTGTTCGACCAATGCAGCCTCCGCGGCGGCTAGGGTCGTCCCAGCCTCTGCGGCCAATCCCGCGATTCGGTCGAGGCGATCTTGCTCTCGCCTGATTCGATTGAGCCGCCCCTTGGCCGCCGTGCGGATAATTGACTCAGGAACATCGGGTTGCCGTCCGGCCATCTCCCGGACCCATTGCTCAAACTCCTCATCCTGGCCGCTCATAGCTTGTCGCCCAACGCGATCTCGCGCGCCTTCGCGAGCGCCCGCGCGTTCGCCGTGGTGCTGGCATAGCGCAGGAGCATCCGGTCGCTGTCCCAACCGCCGAGGGCCATAAGCGTCTCGCGGTCGGCGCCGCCCATCTCCAGGTGGTGCCGCCAGGCATGCCGTAGCTCGTGCGGGTGCAGCCCGGCGATGCCTGCCTTCTGACCGCGGGCCCGAACCAGCTGACCCACGCCGCTGTCGGTGAGCCGTCCGCGCAACCCCAACCACAACCACGGCTCGCTCGCGTGCTCGTGACCGCGACGCACCCGGAGGTACGCCTCGAGGGCGACCACGGTCGTGTTGTCCAGCTGGCAGATGCGGGACTTCTCACCCTTGCCGTAGACGGTGACTTCGCCTCGGTTCAGGCTCAGATCCCGGAGCGCCGGGTCGGTGGGGGAGTAACGCAGCCCGGCGAGCTCGGCCGCGGCGCATGCCGGTGTTCATCAGCACGCGCAGGAGCGCCGCGTCGCGAAGATCGTCGAAGACCGGCTGCGGCAGGTGCGAGCACGGCTCGCAACTCGTCCAGCGAGAGCACGCGCGGCTCGTACTTCGGCAGGCGCGGCGGGCGCATCCGGCGCATCGGGTTCATGAACCCGTCGACCTTTGTCCCGTACCACGTCAGGAACGTCTTCAGCGCCCGGAACCGGTTGTGGACGGTGGCCGGTGCCGCTGTCTCGTGCAGCTCGTTCAGCCAGGCGGTGACGTGCTCGTCGCGGATCGCCGAGAGGGTCGTCGGGTAGTCGTGGGCCAGCATGAACTCGGTGAACATGCGGAGCGCCGAGCCGTAGGTGGCGACGGTGTTCGGGCTCATCCGCTCGCTGCGCTTCTCACGGAAGAAGGCGCCGATCTCGTCGCCCAGGTCGCCGGGTGTCTCGATCTCGGGTGCGTCGCCGGTCACGTCAGCGCCTCCTGATCGCTTCGACGGCAGCCCGAATGCGAGCGTTCGCGTCGCGGGCAGCCGCGAGCCGTCGGGCTTGCGTGGTGGGGTCGACGTAGACGTGCGTCGTGCCCGGTTCGCCCGGACAGAGCGCGCAGTCGGGTGGGTGCGGCTGTGCTACATTCCTTGGGCTCAAGGCTCAGTCTCCTAGCTGGGGGTTAACAGCTGACAGCATAGGCTCAGATGCGGCGTAGGGTCAAGCCGAAACCGTTATCATGCTGAGCCGGAGCACAGACATTGGGCGGTTAGCTCAGTTGGTTAGAGCGCATGCTTGACATGCATGAGGTCAGAGGTTCAAGTCCTCTACCGCCCACCATCGAATCGAACGCGTCGAGCGGGACGAGCCTCCCTGATCCAGGACCCCAGAGAGCGGCAGGCGTCGGCTGGAACCGGCCGCGGCCACCGGAGGGCGAGGCACCACCCGCGAGCGGCCGGCGAACCGGTCCGGGATCCGCCCGTTAACGCGGAAGCCAGAGCGCGCGGCCTCGCGGCCGCGAAATCGGGTGGAACCGCGGGAGGCCGCTGCGGCCCTCTCGTCCCGGGTGGACGAGAGGGTTGTTCTCTTTCAGGAGGTCAGACAGCCATGGCGGAGCAACAGGGACCCGGCGAGGCGAACACGATCGCCACGGAAGACGACGACCTGACGTTCGAGGCGCCGAGCCGGGGATCGGCGGACGAGCTCCTCGACGCGGGAGCGCACGTCCCGCTGGACTCGATGCGCCACTCGGCCGCGCACGTGATGGCGGAGGCGGTCCTCGACCTCTTCCCGGCCGCGCGCCTCGGCATCGGCCCGGCGATCGCGGAGGGCTTCTACTACGACTTCGACCTCCCGCGCCCGTTGACGCCGGAGGACCTTGCGGCCATCGAGGAGCGCATGCGCGCCAGCATCGCGGCGGCTCACCCCTTCGTCCGCGTCGAGCGCCCGTTCGACGAAGCGCGCGCGCTGAGCGAGGGCTCTGGACAGGCGTACAAGGTGGAGATCCTCGATGACCTCGCCCGCCGCGCTGAGGTGGCCGGCGAGCCGCTCCCGGTGACGACCTTCTACGAGCACGGCTCGTTCCGTGACCTGTGCAAGGGCCCGCACGTCGAGACGACGGCCCAGATCGGCCCCTTCAAGCTCCTCGCCGTTGCGGGAGCCTACTGGCGCGGTGACGAGAAGCGCCCGATGCTCCAGCGGATCTACGGCACTGTCTGGGAGACGCGGGAGCAGCTGGACCAGTACCTGTGGCGTCGGGCCGAGGCGAAGAAGCGCGATCACCGCAAGCTCGGCGTGCAGCTCGACCTGTTCTCGTTCCACGACGTGTCGCCCGGATCCGCGTTCTGGCACCCGAAGGGCTGGACCCTCTATCGGACGCTCGAATCGGCCATGCGCGAGCTCCAGGAGCGGCGCGGCTACCAGGAGATCTACACGCCACCGCTCGTGCACCAGAAGCTCTGGCAGCAATCCGGCCACTGGGACCTGTACCGCGAGCACATGTTCCTCGTCGAAGCCGACGAGCAGACCTACAGCCTCAAGCCGATGAACTGTCCGGAGAGCACGTTCATCTACCGCAGCCGGGTTCGCTCCTACCGGGACCTTCCGCTCCGGATCTCGGAGTACGGCAAGCTGCACCGAAACGAGCTGTCGGGTGTCCTGTCGGGGCTGACGCGGGTGCGCCACTTCGTCACCGACGACGCCCACATCTTCGTCCGACCCGACCAGATCGGCTCGGAGATCGAGGCCCTGATGGGGGAGGTGACGGAGACCTACCGCTGGTTCGGGCTCACGCCGAAGCTCACGTTCGGTACCAGGCCCGAGAAGGCGCTAGGCGACCCCGCGCTCTGGGAGCAGGCCGAGGGCCTGATGCGCGAAGCGCTCGAGCGATCCGGGGTGGACTACCGGGTGAAGCCGGGCGACGGTGCCTTCTACGCGCCCAAGATCGACATCCAGATCGAGGACGCGCTGGGGCGTGAATGGCAGACCGCCACCATCCAGGTGGACCTGGTCATGCTTCCTGAGCAATTCGACCTCTGGTACGTTGACGCGGACGGCAGCCAGAAGCGGCCGGTGGCGATCCACCGCGCCATCTACGGCTCCCTGGAACGGTTCATCGGCGTCCTGACCGAGCACTTCGGGGGGGCCTTCCCACTCTGGTGCGCGCCGGTCCAGGTCGAGATCATCCCGATCGCCGACCGGCACCGTGAACCCGCCAACGCGCTGGCAGCGCTGCTTCGCGCTCGCGGGCTGCGCGTCGAGGTCGACAGCTCCGAGAGCCGGATGCAGAACAAGATCCGGCTTGCCCAGGAGCAGAAGATCCCCCTGATGGTCGTCCTCGGCGACCGCGAGGCGGAGGGGCGAACCGCATCCCTGCGGCACCGCGATGGCAGCCAGGAGCAGGGGATCGGGTGGGATGAGCTGGCGGCCCGCCTCGCCGAGGAGGCGGCCTCCCGCGTCGTTTGAGGCGGGGCATGTGGTATTCTCCGCCGGCGAACCGCGCCCGCTGGCGCGCGTGCTCAAGCACGCCGTCGACGGGCGCATGGGTCACACGTGAGTAGAAGGGGTCGACGATAAGCCGAGAGCTGCGTGTCAACCAGATGATCCGGATCAGCCAGGTCCGGGTGATCGACGAAGAGGGAACCCAGCTCGGCGTCATGGCGACGGGCGACGCTCTTCGACTGGCACAGGAGCGCGGCTTCGACCTCGTCGAGGTTGCGCCGACTGCGTCGCCCCCGGTGACGCGCCTGCTCGACTACGGCCAGTACAAGTACGAGCTGGCCAAGCGGGAGAAGGAAGCCAAGCGGAAATCCCGGTCGGTCGAGTTCAAGGAAGTCCGCCTGAAGCCGAAGATCGGCCAGGGCGACTTCGACACGAAGGTCCGACGGGCCATCGAGTTCCTGGAGGACGGGGACCGGATCAAGGTGGCCGTCCAGTTCCGGGGGCGCGAGCTGACCCACCCGCACCTCGGGAGGGAGCTGCTCGCGAAGTTCGCGGACCAGATCAAGGACCATGGAGTCCTCGAGCGAGCACCATTGCTCGAGGGAAAGTCGATGCACATCACGATCGCGTCGACCCACAAGCCGCGGCCGCGAGAGGCAACCGGCGGGGCGCGGGCCCTGGACGGGACACCAGAGGCGGACGGGACTGAGGGAGCCGCCCCGGCGGCCGCGGTCGACGCAGCGGGCACCCCGCCCGCCGCACCAGCGGGAGAGTGAGGCCGGCGTGCCGAAGCTGAAGACACACAAGGGAGCCCAGAAGCGGATCGGGGTGACCGGCAGCGGGAAGCCGATCCGCGTCAAGTCGTGGAGAGGGCACCACCTGGAGCTGAAGTCGTCCCGGCGCACGCGTCGCTACGACGGCAAGGCCGTGCTCGGTAGTGAGCATGCCCGCCAGATCCAACACCTCCTCCCGTACCTCAAGAAGGGCTGACCGATGGCTCGAGTAAAGCGCGGCGTCACCGCGCACCGGCGCCACAAGCGGCTCCTCAACGCGGCCGAGGGCCGCAAAGGGACTCGCTCGCGGCTCATCAAGCCGGCCCACGAAGCGCTGCTCCACGCGCTCGCCTACGCGACCCGCGACCGCAAGGTGCGCAAGCGTGACTTTCGGCAGCTCTGGATCATCCGGATCAACGCGGCGGCCCGCATCCACGGCCTCACCTACAGCCAGCTGATCCGTGGCCTCCGGACCGCCGACGTCGAGATCGACCGCAAGATCCTGGCCGACATCGCCGTCCGGGACGACGCCACGTTCGGCCGGATCGTCGAGGTCGCCCGCGGCGCCTGACGGTGCGGACCCGGCTTCGGCCCGGTCCATCCCGCCACTCCACGGGACCCTCGCGCCGCTTCCGGGGCGCGAGGGTTCCCAATTCCAAACCGGTGGCCACGCAGCCCCGGATCTGCCCAGAGGAGGCTCCCCGCTCGTGGACCTCGCCACGCTGACAGGCCAGCTCCGCGCGCTTCGGGACGAGGCGCTGCCCAGGATCGCCGGCGCGCCGGACGCCGCGGCGCTCGAGGAGCTGGACGTCGCCTATCTGGGCCGAAAGGGCGGCGCGCTCTCCGGTCTGATGCGTGGCATCGGGCAGCTTCCCCCGGAGGACCGACCGCGCGTCGGGGTCGTCGTCAACGAGGTCCGCGAGGCCGTCGAGACCGCGCTCGCGAACGCCCGGGAGCGCGAGGCGCGGTCGGCCCTGGCAACCCGGCTGGCCGCGGAAACGGTCGACGTCACGACCCCGGGCCGACCGATCACGCGTGGCAGCCTCCACCCGATCCAGGAGACGATCGGCCGGATCGCCGAGATCTTCGGCCAGTTCGGGTTCGTCACCTACGAGGGCCCGGAGATCGAGAGTGACGCCACGAACTTCCGGATGCTCAACATCCCGCCGGACCACCCGGCCCGGGACCTCTGGGACACGCTCTACGTCGACATCGACGGTGGCCTGCTTCGGACGCACACCTCGCCGGGCCAGATCCGGGTGATGCACGCGGAGACGCCGCCGATCCGGGCGCTCCTGCCGGGCCGCTGCTTTCGCTACGAAGCCGTCGACGCATCGCACGCCTCAGAGTTCTTCCAGGTCGAGGGGCTGATGGTGGACGAGGGGACGAACCTGGCCGACCTGCGCGGGCTCCTTGACGAGTTCGCCCACGCCATGTTCGGCGCGGGGCGGCCCACGCGCTTCCGGCCGGGCTACTACCCGTTCACGGAGCCGTCAGTCGCGTTCGACGTGGGCTGTCTCGTGTGCGGCGGGAGTGGATGCCCGGCCTGCGGCCGGACCGGCTGGATGACGATCCTGGGCGCGGGCATGGTGCACCCGGTCGTGCTCCAGCATGGCGGGATCGACCCGGAGCGCTATCAGGGGTTCGCGTTCGGGATGGGCGTCGAGCGGATCGCGATGCTGCGCCACGGGATCGCCGACGTCCGGATCTTCCTGGAGAACGATCTGCGTTTCCTCGAGCAGTTCCGATGAGGGTTCCCCTCGGCTGGCTGAGCGACTACGTCGACTTCGATCTCGCTCCGGAGGCGCTCGGCGAGCGGCTCACGCTGCTGGGGTTCGAGGTCAAGGGCCTGGAACGCTGGGGCGCCGAGTGGCGCAACGTCGTGGTGGGCGAGCTCCTGAGCGTCGAGAAGCACCCGCGGGCCGACCGCCTGTCGCTGACCACCGTCCGGGTCGGGTCCGGTGAGCCGCTCCAGATCGTGTGCGGCGCCCGGAACATCGCGCCCGGCCAGCGAGTCCCCGTGGCGTTGCCCGGCGCCCTGCTGCCGGGCAGCCGCGCCATCGAGCGCACCGAGAAGATGGGAATCGTCAGCAACGGGATGCTGTGCTCCGGGGACGAGCTGCGGCTGAGCGTCGATGGCGAGGGAATCTTGGTCCTGCCGGGCGACACCGCGGTGGGCATGGCCCTGACGGACCTGTACGGGGACTGGGTGCTGGACGTGGACGTGAAGCCGAACCGCGGCGACGCCTTGTGCCTGGTGGGGATCGCACGCGAAGTCGCGGCAGCGACCGGCGCCACGGCGCGCTTCCCCGTGGTCGCCCTGCGCGAGGATGGCCCTCCTGTGGAGGACGCTCTCGCGGTGCAGGTCGGGGATCCCGCCCTGTGCCCGCGCTTCGTAGGGCGCGTCGTCGACGCCGTGCGGGTGGGGCCCTCTCCGGATGCGGTGCAGCGGCGACTCCTCGCGGCAGGGATGCGCCCGGTCAGCAACGTTGTCGACGCCACGAACTTCGTCATGCTCGAACTGGGCAAGCCAACCCACGCCTTCGACGCCGGCGCCGTGGCGCGCGATGCCGGCGGCCGGGCGGCCATCGTCGTGCGGACCGCCCGTGATGGTGAGCGCCTGGAGACGCTGGATCACGTGGCGCGCGTGCTTACCTCGGAGACGCTGCTCATCGCGGACGCGAACGGGCCGCTGGGAATCGCCGGGGTGATGGGCGGGGCCGCGTCGGAGGTCGGGGGGGCCACCACGAGCGTGGTCATCGAGTCCGCGGTGTTCGATCCGGTGAGCATCCGGCGCACCGCGTTCCGGTACGCGCTTCGCTCGGAGGCGAGCCTCCGCTTCGAGAAGGGCCAGGAAGCCCGCCTGGCACGGATCGGGGCGGACCGCGTGGCCGAGCTCATCGTGGCCTGGTCGGGCGGCCGGGCAGCTTCGGGGCGCATCGACACCGCTCCGGACGAGCCGGTCCCGGCCCGGGTCAGGTACCGGCCGGCCCGCGTGGATCGGCTTCTCGGGACGAACCTTGGGCCAGACGAGCAGGCGGCCGTGCTCGCGCGCATCGGGATCGTCAGCGAGCCGTCACCTCCGGGATCGGAGGTGGTCATCGCCAGTGGCCAGATGCCGCTTTGCGTGCCCGCTGCGCCCGGGGAGGCGCGTGACGCGGTCGTGCCGACCTGGCGACGGGACATCCTCGTCGAGGCCGACATCGCCGAGGAGGTCGCCCGCCTCGCCGGGTATGAGACCGTGGTGGGCAAGACGCCGGACACGGCCATGCCGCACGTCCGTCCGAACCCGCTGGAGCTGCGCGACGCGCTCCGAACGGCGCTGGTCGGGGCCGGCCTCACCGAGGTCGTGACGCCCGCTCTCGTCGCGCCGTCACAGGCGGCCACGCTGAATTGGCCCGTCCATGGCGCCGACGGCATCGCCGGCGAGATCGCGATCGAAGGCCCGGTCGTGACGGTGACGAACCCGCTCTCCGAGCGCCACGCCGTCCTGCGCAGCAGCCTGGTGGGGAGCCTGCTCGACGTGCTCGCGCTCAACGAGCGACACGGCCGGGGCGACGTCGCCATCTTCGAGGTCGGCAAGGGCTACGCCAAGGCATCCGACGGTGCGCCGGTCGAATGGTGGCGCCTGGGCATCCTGCTCGCCGGCTCCATCGGTGCCCCCGCCTGGAACCGCCCGTCCCGCGCGCACGATCTCGACGATGCCAAGGGGATCGTGGAGCTGCTGGCACGGGTGCTGAGCCTGCCCGATCCGGCCTGGACCGCGTACACGGACGGGGCGCCGCTCCATCCGGGCCGGGCCGCGCGAGGCGGCGGTGCCCGGCTCGCTGGCGGGCATCGTCGGGGAGCTCCATCCGTCGATCCTCGGCGTGTGGGACCTGCGTGCCGAGCGCGTGCTGGTCGCCGAGCTCGCCATCCGGGGTCTGTCGGCAGGCCAGGTGTCGCCCGTGCGGGTGGCGCCGGTCGGGCGCTTCCAGCCGGCCGAGCGCGACCTGGCCCTGGTCGTGCCGGAGGCGCTTGCCTCGGCGGACCTGGCCACCACCCTGCGGTCCGCGGCAGGCGAGCGGATCCACCAGATTGCCCTGTTCGACATCTATCGGGGGGCACCCCTGGCCTCCGGCGAGAAGAGCCTCGCCTGGCGACTGGTCTTCGCAGCCGACGAGCGCGTCCTGACCGACGAGGAGGTCGACGCGGACGTCGCCCGGCTGATCTCCGCCGCCACCGCGGCGCACGGGGCCCGCCTACGCTCGTAGCGACTCCGTCGGTCCCGGACGCGATGAGTGTGTCCGGTGAGTTGCAGCGGCCGTGAGCGGAGACGTATCCTTGCGCGCGGCCGGCCGAGCGAAGACGGCCAGAGGGGCGCCACCTGAGCGCCGGATCACGGGGAGTCTGCGTGGACGTCGTCGGCGCCATCAAGAGCCTCAACCTCTTCGACCTGCTGATGGTCTTCTTCGTGTTCGGCTTCTTCGTCGCCGGGTTCATCCAGGGGACGCTGCGCCGGCTGATCGGACTCGCGATCCTCGTGGTGGCGCTCCTGTTCGCCATCAACCTGCGAGACCCGCTGGGCTCCTGGCTGGGCCAGTACTGGACCCAATTCCCTCGCGAATACTCCAAGATGCTGGCGTTCGGGATCGCCTTCGTCGTGATCTACGTCGCCGGTTCCATCGTCGTGCAGGTGTTCTACCGGCGAACCCAGCTCTTCCGGCGATCGACGCTCGTCGACGAGGTGCTCGGCGGGGTGCTGGGGATCCTCCAGGCGGTCCTGCTGGTCGGGGCGATGATCATGATCCTCGACTCGTTCTTCCGGGTCCCGGGCGTGGTCCCGGCCTCGAACGAGATCGGGATCCTGCACGACATCTACCGCGCCTACGACCTGTCGCAGACGGCGGTCCTGTTCCGCGGCACGCTGATCCCGGCCTTCCTGACCTTGTTCGCCTGGATCACGCCGGCGGGGCTGCGCGACCTCTTCCGCTGACGGACGCGGACCAGGCGGCCGGGGCCGGGGAACCCGGCGCCCCGGACGAACTGGCGCTTCTCCTCACGGGTCCGGTGTCGGCCGCGGCGCGCGGCCTGCTCGGTGTGCTGCTGGTCCGCGAGGACCGCGGTTCCTTCCGGTCCGCCCGGATCGTCGAGGTCGAAGCCTACGGCGGCATCGACGACCGCGCCTCCCACGCCCGCCATGGGCGCACGGCCCGCAATGCCTCGATGTTCGGCGCGCCGGGTCACGCCTACGTGTACGGTGTCTACGGCATGCACACCTGTCTCAACGTCGTCTGCGGTCCCGCTGGCCAAGCGTCGGCCGTCCTCATCCGGGCCGCGGAACCCCTCGAGGGCATCGCCACGATGCGAGACGCCCGGCTGGCGCGGGCCCTCGCAGGCCGGCGGGCAGACCGCGATGCGCCGGCGCGGGCTGCGGCGAGGATCGCGGACCTGCGCGTCGATCGCCTGGCGAGCGGGCCCGGCAACGTGGCCGCTGCCTTCTCCGTGACGCGCGCCGACGACGGGCACAACCTGCTGGATCCGGCGAGCCCGCTGCGCCTTGTGCCAGGGCGGGCTGGGGAACGCCGCGGCGAGGTGAAGGCCGGGCCGAGGATCGGCGTCGCGTATGCGGGCCGGGAGTCCGCGTCGCGGGCGTGGCGTTTCCGGATCCTGGGCAGCCCGGCCCTCTCCGGGCGCGGTTGACGGCGATGGACGCGAAGTCGATCGCGCTCCTGGAGTTTCCCCTCGTCCGCGACCGGCTGGCTGCCGCGGCCGGGTTCGACCCCGGGCGTCGCCTGGCGGCCGCGTTGGTGCCTTCGTCCGACCGGGTGCTCGTCGAGATCGGGCTGGACGAGACGTCGCAGACCCGGGAGCTCCTGGCGGAGAAGCCGCAGGCGGGGATCGGGGGCGCCCAGGACATCGGGCCCGCCGTGCAGCGGGCGGCTCGAGGGGGGCGACTGGACGCCGCCCAGTTCGCATCCATCGCCGCCACGCTTGAAGCCGGCGCACGGCTTCGCGACGCGCTTGCCGGCGACCGCCGGCCGCTGATCGGCGCGCTGGCCCGGGACCTGCACGGGCTGCCCGCGCTACGGTCCACCCTGGAGCGGTCGTTCGACCCGGTCGGCGAGCTCCTGGACACTGCGTCGCCGCGCCTCGGGGGGCTTCGCCGGGCGACCCGGCTGGCCTACGAGCGGCTGCGGAGCCGCCTGGAGCACCTGGTGCATTCGTCGGAGATGGGAGCCGCCCTCCAGGACCCGATCGTGACGCTGCGCAACGGGCGCTACGTGGTGCCGGTCCGCGCCGATGCCCGCGCGCGGGTCAAGGGGATCGTCCACGACGCGTCCGGCAGTGGACAGACGCTGTTCGTAGAGCCGCTCGTCGCGGTCGAGCTCGGCAACGCGTGGCGCGAGGCCCAGGTGGTCGAGCAGCAGGAGGTCGAGCGCATCCTCGACGAGCTGTCGGCGCTGGTGGCCAGCCAGGCCGGGCCGCTTGGCGAGCTGCTCGCGGCCCTGGCCCGCTTTGATTTCTGGAGCGCGAAGGCGCGCCTGGCCGAGGAGATGGACGCGACACGCGCCGAGATCGGTCTCCGGCCGGAGATCTCCCTGCGGGGCGCCCGGCATCCCGGCCTCATCGGCCCGGTGGTGCCGATCGACGTCGAGCTCGGCACGGACTTCCAGGCGCTTCTCGTGACCGGACCGAACACCGGCGGGAAGACGGTCACCCTCCGGACGCTCGGCCTGTTCGCGCTCATGCACCAGGCCGGGCTCCACGTCCCGGCCGACCCGGGCAGCCGGCTGCCGGTGCTCCTGGACATCTTCGCCGACATCGGTGACGAGCAGTCCGTGGCGCAGTCACTCTCCACCTTCTCCGGCCACCTCCGTTCGATCGTGCGGATCACGCAGGCCTCCGGCCCGAACACGCTCGTCCTGCTCGACGAGCTGGGCGCCGGCACGGACCCCACCGAGGGATCCGCCCTGGCCCAGGCTCTCCTCGACCACTTCCTGCGCGCCGGCGCCCTCGTCGCCGCCACGACCCACTACGCGGAGCTCAAGGTCTACGCCCACACGACGCCTGGCGTCAGCAATGCCTCCGTGGAGTTCGACCTGGAGACGCTCAGCCCGACCTACCACCTTCGGATCGGCCTCCCGGGCGGCAGCCAGGCATTCGCGATCGCCGAGCGCCTGGGCCTCCCGCCGGCGATCGTGGCCGATGCGCGCGGCCGGCTGACCGAAGGCCAGGTCGCCTTCGAGGAGACGCTCGCGTCGATCCGGGCGGCAGACCTGGCTGCCCGGACGGCGCTCGACGGGGCGCGTGCTGCCGAGATCAAGGCCGAAGACGCCCGGCGGACCGCCGAGGAGGAGCGGCGCGGCGCCCGGCGGGAGCGTCAGGCAGCGGTGGCCTCGGCGAGAGCGGAGGCGGAGCGCCTGGTGGATGACCTCCGCGCCGAGATCCGCGGCGCGCAACGACGGCTGCAGCGCGAGACCGTCACGGCGCCCGTTCTCGACGAGGTGCTGGAACGGGCCGAGGAGCAGCTGGCCCGACTGCCGGCTCCGGCGCCTGCGCCCCCGCCTGCCGAGGCCGCAGGGCCGGTCGAATGGCGTGTTGGGGCGCGCGCCAGGAGTCGCAGCCGCGGCTGGGAGGGCCGGGTGGTGGCCCTGGAACGCGGCGGTCGGCGGGCGACGCTCGAGGTCGGCGGCATGCGCGTCTCGGTTGGCGTCGTGGACCTGGTGCCCGCCATCCTCGACGCCGCGCCGAAGGGCGCCGCGGGCCACGCCGAGGCTGCGGCCACCGGTCTGACGGCGCTGCGGCTGGATCGTGCCCGCTCGGTGGCGTCGTCGCTGGATGTGCGGGGGGCGCGGGTCGACGAGGCGATCGAGGTGGTGGGCCGCTATCTCGAGGACTGCTCGCTCGCGGGCCTGGCCACGGCCACGATCATCCACGGGCACGGGACCGGGGCACTCCGGGACGCCGTGCGGGCGGCGGCTTCCGCGCACCCGCTGGTCAGGGCAGCTCGACCCGGCGAGCGGGGCGAGGGCGGGGATGGCGCGACCGTCGTCACGTTCTGAAACGGCGCCGCAACCTAGGGGCTCGGCGTCGGCTTCCCGTGACCTTTCCCGTTGCCGGCGGGCTGGCTGGGCGGGATCGACTCCGACGGGCTCGGGAATGCGCTCGGGGATGGGCTCTCGAACGGATTGAACGACGGGAATGGCTCCACCGATGGCTCCGGCGATGGGACGACGATGTCACAGGTCTTCGTGGGCGGGAACGGGGCACCCCAGCCGGGGCCGTACGGGGTCCACACGCCGGTCTCATAGAAATAGCTCGTCCTGGTCTTCTCCGGCCCGCCGGCCACACCGGGCCCCTTCATGGCGCGCGCAATCCAGCCATCGGTGAACGGCTTCCAGCTCGGGTAGTCGGCCTCGACGTTGCTCAGGTCGAGAAAGCCCTGGGTTTCCTCCGGGCCCAGGCAGCCGGGCTGCCACAGCTTGCCGGTCGCGGCGTCGACCTGGAGCGCGACCTTGGTGTTGTCGACCTGCGTCGGCGCCGTCCCATCGATGAACCACTCCCTGACCGTCTTGGACGAAAACGGCCCCGGCAGCATCCCCGTGAAGGCGTCCACGGTGGTCTTGGCCACGCCAGGCGGCGGCACGAAGTCGGCGATCGGCTGGCCCTTGGTGGCCGCTGTCAGGAACGACTGCCAGAGCGATGCGGCGGTCTCCAGCGACACCACGCCGCCCGGCGGGGCCGAGTTGTCGGAGTTGCCCATCCATGCGCCGACCACGAACGCGGGCGCCTTCGGGTCGGCGGGCGGCGCAAGATACCCCATCGCCGTGAGGTCCTTCGTGTCGTTGGTGGTCCCCGTCTTGAGTGTCGCCGGCCGTCTGGTGTTGCCGTCGTAGATCGCCCGCTTGCTCCAGAACGGGTTCTGGGCCGGGTCGGTGTTCCCGGCGATGATGTCGGTCATGATGAACGCCGCCTGCGGGCTGACCACGGCCTTGCCCTGCGGCGTCGCGCCGGCGGGTGGCCAGATCGTCTGGCCGCTGGAGTCACGAACCGCCAGGATCGTGGTCCGCGGCACCAGGACGCCCCCGTTCGCGATGGCGCCGTAGGCACTGATCAGGTCGATCATGTGGACCTCCAGGGTCCCGATCGCGATCGACGAGCCGGCCGTGTTCGTGGTCGTCTGGTACTGGAGCCCGAAATCGCGTGAGCGCTGGAACACCCGGTCCGGCCCGATCTCGATGGCGGACTTGATGGCGGGGATGTTCAGCGAGACCTGGATCGCCTCGCGGAGGCGGACCGGCCCGCGCTCCAGGAGGTCCGCGTCGGTCGGCGTGTAGCCGCCGCCGAAGTCGGTGGTCACATCCATGAACATCGAGGCGGCGGTGAGCGAGTGGTCGTCCAGGCCGATCACGTAGTCGATCGGTTTGAATGCGGATCCGGGTTGGCGCCAGCCGTCGGCGAGCACGTCGAACTGCGGCTGGAACTGCTTGTTGCCCGCCAGGTAGAACCCCGCGCTGCCGGTGTACGCGTAGACCTGGCCGGTCCGGTAGTCGATGGCGGCAAGGGCAGCGTTGTTGACGCCCCTGCCCACCAGGTTCTTGATCCACTGCTCGTAGGGGATCCCAAGCGACTTGAGATAGGCCGCCGGGTCCTTCGCGTTCGGGGCGCGGGCGCCAGCCTGGGTCCACTTCTCGGCGAGCCGCTGCATCCCGTAGTCGAGCGTCGTGACCACGGTGTAGCCGCCGGTGTCGATGGCGGGGCAGTTGTCCGCCTGGGCGGCCGTGCACAGGATCACGCCAAGCTGGTGGCGCACCTGGAGCACGAACTGGGGTGCCAGCCAGTGAGATGTGGCGGGCGGTGTCAGCACCACCGGCTCCCGCTCCGCCGCGTCGTAATCGGCCGTCGTGTAGGTGCCCGCCGTGAGCACGCTGCGCGTCTTCATCAGCTCCAGGATGTAGTTACGACGCTGAACGATCGCCGAATCCGGTGGCACCACGAGATGGGTCTTCCCGTCTGCACCGGTCTCCTCCACGGCGTTCTTCACGAGGTCGAAGTCGGTGGGGGACTGCGGGATCGCGGCCAGGATCGCCGCCTGGGCCAGGCTGAGCTTCTTGAGGTCGGTGATGCCCCAGTAGCTGCGGGCGGCCGCCGCCACCCCATAGCTGCTGTTGCCGTAGAAGTTCTGGTTGAGGTAGGCGGTGATGATCTCCTGCTTGCCCTGGACGCCGGGGAACTCCTGGGTGAGGCGCACCGACTGGATGATCTCGCGGATCTTGCGCTCGATGGCAGTGCCCGCGAACGCGGACTGGGGCAGGAGCCGCGCCCGGACCAGCTGCTGCGTGATCGTCGATGCGCCGCGCGAGTTGCCGGTCAGGGTGTCCAGGCCGGCGGAGAGGATGCCCGCCGGATCGAAGCCGGCATTCTCCCAGAAGGTCTTGTCCTCGGTGGACGTGGTGGCGTCGATGAGGACGGGTGGGATCTGGTCGTACGTCACGACGTCCCGCTGCTCGCGGGCGAACGTGGCGAGCTGGACCTTGCCGGTCCGATCGAGGACCCGTGTCTCCTGGGCAAAGTCGAGGTTGTTGAAGACCTCCTTCGGGTCAGGAAGGCCCTGGCTGTAGTAGCTGAACGCCGTCACGGCCCCGACGAATCCAACGACGCCCGCGATCAGGAGCGAGGCGAAGAGGAAGAGGGGAAGGGCGATGGCAACCCGCGTGACGTTGGGATCGCCGGACGAACGTTGCCCTGAGCCGTTCCGGCGGCGGCGCTGCCGGCGGGCAAGGCTGGTCTGCATGGCGCCGGTCACGATAGCATAGGTGGCATGCATTCCCGATCGCGGCCCCGGGCCCGCTTCGACGCGTCCGCGCGACGGGCAGCGACCCCATGAGCGCGACGCACCTCGCCGGGCTGCTGCCCGATCTGCGCTGGCGGGGCCTCGTCCACGCCACCACCGACGGGCTGGAGGCACGCCTCGCGACCGGCGCACCCCTGCGCGCGTACAACGGCTTCGACCCGACGTTCCGTTCGCTCCACGTGGGACACCTGATCCCCATCTTCGGGCTCGTGCGGCTGCAGCGCTTCGGCGGCCAGCCGGTGGCCGTCGTGGGCGGGGGGACCGGCTTGATCGGCGACCCGTCGGGCCGCTCCGCCGAGCGGCCCCTGCTGGATCGGTCGGCGATCCAGGCGAACGTCCACGCGATCCGCGACCAGCTCGCGCACTACCTGGACTTCGCCCCGGGCCCGACCCAGGCACTCCTCGTGAACAACCTGGACTGGCTCGGCGACGCCCGCCTGCTCGAGTTCCTCCGCGACATCGGCAAGCACTTCACCGTGCCATACATGCTCGCGAAGGACTCGGTCCAGGTCCGGATGGACAAGGGGCTCTCATTCACCGAGTTCAGCTACATGCTGCTGCAAGCGGCCGACTTCCAGCACCTCCACCGCTCCTACGGCGTGGAGCTCCAGTGCGGCGGTGCCGACCAGTGGGGCAACATCACGGCTGGCCTGGAGCTGATCCGCCGCACTTCGGGCCCCCGGCGCCCAGACGCGGACCCGGCGTCCGAACCGGCCCACGGGCTGGCGTACCCGCTCCTGCTCAACGCGTCCGGCGCGAAGTTCGGCAAGAGCGAGTCAGGGGAATCGATCTGGCTGGACCCGGCCCTCACCTCGCCATACCGCTTCTACCAGTACTGGCTCGACGCGGAGGACCGCGACATCGGCACGTACCTGCGTTGGTTCACCCTGTTCGATCGCGCCCGCATCGAGGAGCTCGAAGGGGAGCAGGCGAGCCATCCCGAGCGGCACGCTGCCCAGCGTGCCCTCGCGCGGGACCTGACCGAGCGCACGCACGGTCGGGGCGCTGCCGAGCGCGTCGCCCGCGTGAGCGAGCTCCTGTTCGGCGGCGATCCCGTGGCAGCCGACGCCCAGACCCTGGCGGATCTCGCCGCGGAGATCCCCGCGGCGGCCTGGCCCGAGAGCCAGCCCGGCGCGGGCGAGCAGGCCGGCCTCGACCTGATCGAGGTGCTGATCCTGGCCGGCACGGCAAGCTCGCGGGGTGAGGCACGTCGCCTGGTGGAACAGGGCGGTGTCCACGTCAACGGGCGCCCGGCCGTGGACCTCGAGCAGCGCTTCACGACCGACGACCTGCTCGCCGGCCGTTTCCTGCTGGTGCGGCGCGGCAAGCGGGACCAGCGCGTTATCGTGCGCGGGTCGGGGAAGGTGTGAGCGACGTGGCCCGCGGCCATATCCAGGTGATCGCCGGCTGCATGTTCAGCGGGAAGACCGACGAGCTGCTGCGGCTCCTCCGGCGTGCCGAGATCGCTCGGCGGCGCATCCTCCTGGTCCGCCCCACCATCGACGACCGCACGGAGGCGGAGGTGGTCCGCAGCCGGTCGGGCGCCGCGTACGGGTCCACCTCCGTGCGCGACCCGGGCGAGATCGAGACGCTCGCCAAGAATGCCTGGGCGGACATGATCGCCATCGAGGAGGCCCAGTTCTTCCCGCCGACCCTCGTCGCGGTCGTCGAGCGGCTGGCCGACGCCGGGCGCACCGTGATCCTGTCCGGCCTCAACACGGACTTCCGCGGCCGACCGTTCGGACCGATGCCGCAGCTGATGGCGATCGCGGACGGGATTACCTCGCTGACCGCGATCTGCACCGTCTGCGGTGACGAGGCGACGCGCACGCAGCGCATGATCGACGGCCGGCCCGCCGGCGCCGACGAGCCGGTCGTGGTGGTGGGCGGCCTGGCCTCGGAGATGCCGACGCCACGCCGCGAGACGTACGAGGCCCGCTGCCGCGCGCATCACGAGCTGCCCTGAGCACGGGCGGGCTGCCGCGGTGCGGCCCGCACGGGTCAGCCGGCGTGCCGCCCGCGGAGCCGTTCGATCACAGTCGACGGCGGGAGACCCCGCTCGGCCAGCAGGACCAGCGCGTGGTAGAGCAGGTCGGCGGCCTCGCCCGCGAGCGCGTCGCGGAGGGCCGCCCGGTCGAGCCCGGCCGCTTCGGCGACGGCATCATCCTTGGCGGCCATGAGCACCTCCGTGGCCTCCTCGACGACCTTCCGCCCGGCGCCATCCACGCCGGCCGCGACGAGACGGGCCGTGTAGGACCCGGGTGGCCGGCTCGCGACCCGGTCGGCAATCGTGGTCCAGAGCCGCTCGAGCCAGTCGAATCCCTGGGGGGCCGGGTCTGGTGCGGGCCGGGCCGCGCCCGTCGGGACGGCGGCGGCGGACGGCGCTCCGTCCGCGTCGAAGCAGCTTCGCGTGCCGCGGTGGCACGCCGGCCCGGCCGGCTCGACCATAGCGAGGAGCGCATCGCTGTCGCAGTCGAGGGCGAGGTCGACGAGGCGGAGGACGTTGCCGCTCGTCTCTCCCTTCCGCCAGAGCCGCCGCCGGGAGCGCGAGTAGAAGTGAACCTCGCCGGTCGCGAGCGTCGCGGCGAGCGCCTCCGGGTTCGCGTAGGCAAGCATGAGAACTCGGCCGTCGGCGACATCCTGGACCACCACCGGGGCGAGGCCGTCGGACCCCCAGCGCACGTGCCCGGCATCCGCCGGCCAGTCGTTCACCTCAACGACCGCAGGGGACGATCGCTGCGGGTTGCTCATGCGACCGCGCCCGCGACGCCACGGACGGGGATCCCCGCAGCCGCCATCGCCGCCTTGACGTCCCCGATCGCGTGGCGGCGCCGGTGGAAGATGGAGGCCGCCAGCACCGCCGACGCACCGCCTTCGCGGACGGCCGCGATGAAGTCGCCGGGCCCGGACGCCCCACCGGAGGCGATCACCGGCACGGGGACGCGGTCGCTGATCGCGCGGAGCAGCAGCGTGTCAAAGCCGTCGCCGGTCCCGTCGCGGTCGATCGAGGTCACGAGGAGCTCGCCGGCCCCGGCGGCGACGGCGCGCGCTCCCCACGCCACGGCGTCAAGCCCGGTCGGCTCACGGCCGCCCTTAACCACCACCTCCCAGCCCATGCCCTGGTCGCCCCGCCCGGCGCGACGGCGTGCGTCGATCGCGACGACCACGGCCTGGCTCCCGAACCGCCGTGCGCAGCGCCGGATGAGATCCGGGTCGGCCACGGCGGCCGTGTTGAACGACACCTTGTCCGCGCCCGCGCGGAGGACGTCGCGCATCTCGATCACGCTCCGGACGCCACCCCCGACGGTGAGAGGCACGAACACCTGCCGGGCTGTGCGCTGCACGACGTCGAGGAGCGTCGCGCGACCGTCGGGCGCGGCGTCGATGTCGAGGAAGACGATCTCGTCGGCCCCCTCCGATGCGTAGCGCTGAGCGAGGTCCGGGGGGTCGCCCTCGTCGGCAAGGTCCGTGAACCGGGTTCCCTTGACGACCCGGCCCCTCGCGACATCGAGGCAGGGGATGACGCGCACGCGGAGCATCAGCCGACAGCCGCGGTCGCGATGGGTGCGGCATTGCCGATGTGACCGGCGCCCGCTGCCCCGGCGAGCCGAACGAAGTTGGCGAGCAGGCGCAGGCCGTCGCGCCCGCTGCGCTCGGGGTGGAACTGGACGCCGGCCAGCGCGCCGCGCGCGACGGCGGAGACGAACCGGCGGCCGTGGGCCGTCTCGGCAAGGATCAGGTCGGCGGCGTCGGGTAGGGGAGCCGCGGCGTACGAGTGGACGAAGTAGAAGTCGGCATCCTGGTCGATCCCCGCGAACAGGGGATGCGCGCGCAGGCGCTCCACCTGGTTCCAGCCGATGTGGGGCAGGCGAGGAGCGGCGGCGAGACGCACCGTCCGTCCGGGCAACACCCCAAGCGTGACGGCGCCATCCTCGTCGCTCCCGTCAAAGAGCAGCTGCAGGCCCAGGCAGATGCCGAGAAGGGGTCGGTCGGCGGCAACCCAGGCCAGGATCGGCGCCTCCAAGTGGCGCCTTCGGAGGCGCGCCATGGCGGGGCGCGCGGCGCCGACGCCCGGCACGACGACGGCATCGACCCCGGCGAACGCGTCCGGCCGGCCCGCCAGGACGACCTCCGCACCGACGGCGGAGAGCGCCTGCCCGATGCTGACCAGGTTGCCTGCCCCGTAGTCGACCAGTGCGACCCGCGTCACCCGAGACTCCCCTTGGTGGACGGGACGGCGCCGAGACGGCGCGGATCCTCGGCAACGGCAGCCCGAACGGCGCGAGCGAGCGCCTTGAACGCCGCCTCGGCAAGGTGGTGGTCGTTCCGGCCGGTCCCCCATACGTGCAACGTGGTCCCCGAGGCGCGGGCGAACGCTTCCAGCGCGTGCTCCACGAGCTGTGTCGGAAGCGCACCGATGCGTTCCCCGCGGAACGGCAGATTCACGACCGCGTACGGGCGGCCTCCGACGTCCACGACCGCGGTCGCGATCGACTCGTCCATGGGGATCGATGCCTCGCCGAAGCGCGCGATGCCGGCCCGGTCGCCGAGCGCCGCCCCGACCGCGGTGCCCAGGACGAGCGCCACGTCCTCAACGGTGTGGTGCTCGTCGACCTCGACGTCTCCCGTGGCCTGCACGTCCAGGTCGAACAGCCCGTGGTGGCCGAACGAGGTGAGGAGGTGGTCCAGGAACCCGACGCCCGTGCGCACATCGGTGACCCCCGTCCCGTCGAGGTCGAGCGCGACTGCCACCTCCGTCTCCCGGGTGTGCCGTGTGACCGTGACCCGGCGTCCCTCCCGCACCGTGACATCGAAGGTGCCGAGCGGGGTCGTCATGCTGGGGTCTCCCGAGTCGCCGATCGCCTGGGGTGGGGGAGGGCCGGCAGAATCTCGGCGAGCGCCGCGAGAAGGCGATCATCCTCGGCCGGAGAGCGGACCGTGAAGCGGAGCTGATCGGCGAGTGGATGGTTGCCTCCGAACGTGCGAGGGACGAGCCCCCGCCCCATCAGCCGGTCGGCGACGGCGGTGGCGCGCCCGCGGTCGCCGAACCCCACGAGCAGGAAGTTCGTGACGGACGGGCTCGCCGGAGCCCCGAGGCCTGCCAGCGCGACAGCGAGCCGCCCCCGCTCCGCCGCGACGCGGGCGACGTTCGCCTGGAGCGCGTCAGGATCGCGGAGTGCGGCGGCCACGACCGCCACCGACGGGATGGACACGGAGCCGGGGGGGCGATAGGGCTCCATCTGGGCCAGGACTTCGCGCGATGCGATCGCGAACCCGACCCGGAGTCCGGCCAGCGCGTAGGCCTTGGATGCAGTTCGGACGATCACGAGGCGTGGGTAGGCGGCTCGCAGCCCGAGGAGCGTCCTGCCGATGAACTCGGCGTAGGCCTCGTCGAGCACGGCGATCGGCGCGACTCGGCCATCGCGTCGCGCGTCCGCATCGAGGCCATCGAGCAGGTCGGCGATCGTGCCGTCCGGCTCGGGCAGCCCGGTCGGGTTGTTCGGGCTGCAGAGCCACACCACGTCCGCCCCGCGCGCGGCGGCGCGGACGGCCGGCAGGTCGATCGCGTAGCCGTCCTCGGCCGAACGCCGCGGCACCCGGACCGGGCGCGCGGGTCGCTGCTCGGTCAACACGCGGTACATGGCATAGCTCGGCGTCGGGATCACCGCGGCGGCCCCGGGCGGCAGGAAGGCCTTCGCGACGAGGTCAAGGATCTCGTCGGCACCTGCCCCGACCAGGATCTCGTCGGTTCCGACGCCATAGGTTGCCGCGGCGGCGGCGACAAGGTCGCGATAGTCGGAGGGCGGATACTCCGAGATCGGGCGCCCGTACGAACCCTGGCGGAGCAGGCGGAGGGCGCGCGGCGGCGGAGCGGGGGAGGTGTTCAGGTCGAAGCGCACGATCGAGTCGACGGGCAGGCCGTACCGCTCGGCGATCTGCTCGTCGGTCGCCTCCCACGCGTAGCCCGCTGGGGTCGGAGGCGTGACCTTGGCCACGAACACCGGGCTCATGCGATCAGCTTCTCGATGGGAAGGACCAGGATCCCCGACGCCCCGGCCGCCTTCAGGCGCGGCAGCAGCGCCCACACGTCGTCCGACCCGACCACGGCGTGGATCGCGATCATCCCGGGGTGCGCCAGCGGGATGACCGATGGGCTCTCCAGCCCCGGGAGGAGCGCCTCGAGCGCCTCGAGGCGCTCCGACGGCGCGTTCATCATCACGTACTTGCGGCGGCGGCCCGCGAGGACCGCGCCGAGCATCGTGTCGAGGCGCGCGATTGCCTCCGCCCGGTCTACCAGGCTGGCGGGGTTGCCGACCAGCGTCGCCTCGGACTCGAGCAGGTCGCCGATCGCGCGCAGGCCATTCGTCCCGAGGGTCACCCCGGTGGACACGAGGTCGACGATGCCATCGGCAAGCCCCAGCCTGGGGGCCACCTCCACTGCGCCGGAGAGCGAGATCACGTCGATGGGGATCCCGCGAGCCTCGAACCAGCGGGTGGTTGCCCCCGCGTGGGCCGTCGCCACGCGGAGTCCGGCCAGGTCCGCGATCTCCCGCTGCGGGGCGTCCACGGGCACGGCCGCCGCGAGCCGGCAGCGACCGTAGCCGAGCGAGCGAACGACCGGCAGGCTCGTCCCGGCCTCGGCGAGCAGGTCACCGCCCGTGATCCCGACGTCCGCGACGCCGTCCCCGACGAACTCGATCACGTCGTTGGTGCGGACGAACAGGATGTCAAGGGCCACGTTCTCGACGCGGCTGACGAGGCTGCGGTCGCGCTCCTCGAAGACGAGCCCGGCATCGTGCAATAGAGCGAGCGTCGGCTCGACGAGGCGTCCCTTGTTCGGCACTGCCAGGGTCATGCGGCGGGGCGAGTCATCCGAGCCAGTCCGGGACGGGTCACCCTGCGAGCGCGGCGAACCGATCATGGCGCGTCGCCTGACCGCCGGATCACCGCGACCCCGCGCTGACCGACCGAGGACGTCGATCCCGCGCCCGCGAGATCGGGCGATCCCGTGCTCTCCGCCTGCCCCGCGCGCAACCGCTCGAGGAGCAGCCGGTAGCCGCCCTCGCCGTGATTGAGCCAGGAGGCGATTCGGGTGATCGTGGCCGTGCTGGCGCCCGTTCGCCGGCTGATCTCGCTGTAGTGCAACCCGGCGTCAAGGAGGCGCACCACGGCCCAGCGCTGGGCGAGGTCGCGCAGCTCGTTCAGGGTGCAGAGGTCCCGTAGGAAGGCCGCTGCCTCTGTGCGGCTCTCCAGCTGCAGCAGCCCGTCAAGCAGCGCCTCCACGTCCGCGGAACGCCAGTCGTCGCCGTGGGACTGCATGGTTCGAACCCTCGTGATAGCGTAGTAGCGTGCTACAACGCTATCACAACGACCGATGACCGACAAGTGGGAGCCGACGGGCCGGTTCGAGATCCTGCCGGCGATCGACCTCCAGGGCGGGCGCGTCGTCAGGCTCGTGCGGGGCGACCGCCGGTCGGTCACGACATACGCGGGCTCGGCGCCGGATGTCGCGGATTCGTTCGTTCGGCGCGGCGCCCGGTGGCTGCACGTCGTGGACCTCGACGGGGCTCGCGAACCGCGCTCCCGGCAGGCAGAACTTGTCGCCGAGATCATCGAGCGAGTGGGGGAGCGGGCCCGCGTCGAGGTGGCCGGCGGCCTGCGCAGCGAGGACGACGTGGCGGCGGCCCTGCGGGCGGGCGCGGCACGGGCCGTCGTCGGGACGGCGGCGCTCCGGGACCCTGCCCTGGCGGGACGGCTCGTCCGACGGCTGGGCGCTGGACGGATCGCCGTGGCCCTCGACCTCCGGGGGGGCCTGGCGGTCGGCCAGGGCTGGGTGGCGGGCGCCTCCGGAGTCCCGGTCGTGGACGCCCTCGAGCGCCTCGCCGACGCGGGCGTCCACGTGTTCGAGGTGACCGCGATCGACCGCGACGGGACGCTTGGCGGGCCCGACCTCGCGACGCTCGGCGCGATCGTGGGCCTGGGCCGTGGCGAGCTGATCGCGTCGGCCGGCGTGGCGAACGTCGCGGACATCCGCGCCCTCCGGGGGCTGGGATGCGCCGGTGCGATCGTGGGCCGCGCGCTCTACGAGGGGCAGCTGAAGCTGGAGGACGCGCTCACGGAGGCAGACCCAGACCGGGCCCGCCGGGACTGACCCCCGGAACCCGGTCCCGGGCCGGGTGGCACCTCAGTGCGCGCCGGCCTCCTGTTCCTTTCGGTGCGCCTCGATCACCCTGTCGCCGATCTGCGACGGAACGTCCTCGTAGTGATCCAGCGTCGACGAGAAGGTGCCCCGACCGCCGGTGATCGAGCGCAGCTCGGTCGCGTAGCTGAACAGCTCCGCCTGGGGAACGTGCGCCGTGATGACCTGCATCCCGTCGCTGCCCACGTCCATCCCGAGCACCCGCCCGCGGCGGCCGTTGAGGTCGCGATTGACGTCGCCCATGAAGCGCTCGGGGACGCGGATCTCCACGGCCATGATCGGCTCCTGGAGCACGGGCTTGCAGTCCATGACGCCCTTCTTGAGCGCCATCGACGCCGCGATCTGGAACGACAGGTCGTTCGAGTCGACCGTATGGAAGGAACCGTCGTAGAGGGTGGCCTTGAAGTCGATCAGCGGGTAGCCCGCCAGCACCCCCTCGCTGGCGGCCTGGCGGATCCCCTTCTCGACGCCCGGGAAGAAGTTCTTCGGCACCGTGCCGCCGACGACCCGCTCGGCGAAGGCGACGCCGCCGTCCGGGTTCGGCTCGATCTCGATCCAGACGTGCCCGAACATGCCGTGCCCGCCGGTCTGCTTCTTGTACTTGCCCTCGACCTGGGTCCGGCCACGGATCGTCTCGTGGTAGGGAATGCGCGGGGTGTGGGTCGTGATCGCCGAGCCGAACTTCCGCTTGAGCCGCTCCCCGATGACCGCCACGTGCGTCTCGCCCATGGCAAGGATGACCTGCTCGCCGGTGGCGCTCCGCTCGACGCGCGCGCAGGGCTCCTCCTCCAGCATCCGCTGGAGGGCCGGTCCCATCTTGTCCAGGTCCGCCTTGGTCTGTGGCTCGATCGCGACCACGAGGGTCGGCACCGGATAGTCCGGCCGATCCAGGGCCAGGGGCCGCTCCTTCGTCGAGAGCGTGTCCCCGGTGGCCGTGGCGGTGAGCTTGGCGACGGCGCCGATCTCGCCCGGCCGGAGCTCGCCCACTGGCTCCTGGTCCTTGCCGTGCAGACGGAGGAGCTGGCCGATCCGCTCGTCCTCCGCCTTCTCCGCGTTCCACGTGTGGGCCTGGCTGCGCAGCGTCCCGGAGAGGACCCGCAGGTAGGTCAGGCGGCCCACAAACGGGTCCGCGGTGGTCTTGAAGACGCGAACGAGGAGCGGGCCGTCGGGATCGGGTGGCACCGGGATCGGGTCATTGGTCTTCGGGTCGTGCGCGGTCACTGCCGGCTCCTCCGAGGGAGCCGGAAGGTAGCGCACGATCGCGTCGAGGAGACCCCGCAAGCCGATCCCCTTGGTCGCCGAGGCGACCAGCACCGGGGCCAGGATCGAGTCCCGGACGCCCCGGTGGAGGCAGGCATCGAGCTCGGCGTCGCTGATCTCCTCACCCTCGAGGTACTTGGTCAGGACATCGTCGTCGGCCTCCGACGCGGCCTCGAGGAGCTGGTCGCGACGGGCGGCGACTTCGGCCTCCATCTCCGGGGGGATCGGCACCTCAACCTCCTGGCGGCCATCCCAGTGGTAGGCCTTCCGGTGGACGAGGTCGACATACCCGCTGAAGCTTTCGGCCTTGCCCATGGCAACCTGGAGGGGAGCGATCTTGTTGCCGAACTCCGCCCGCAGCGCGTCGACAACGGCCCCCGGCTCGGCGTTCTCGCGATCGCACTTGTTGACCACGAAGAGGGCTGCCGTTCGGTTGGTCCGCCCGAGCGCGACCGCGGTCTCCGTGCCCGCTTCGACCCCACCCGTGGCGTCCATGCAGAAGAGCGCCGCGTCGGCCGCCTGGAACCCGGCCACCACCTCGGCCACGAAGTCGGGGTAGCCGGGCGTGTCCACGATCGTGACGACGTTGCCGTCATCGTCGAGCGTGGCGACGCCCAGCGACAGCGACATGTGGCGCTTCTGCGCTTCCGGTTCCGTGTCCAGGGTCGTCGTCCCGTCCTCGACTCGTCCCAGGCGGTTGATGGCACCGGTCCGGAAGAGAAGGGCTTCAGCGAGCGTCGTCTTGCCGGCCCCGGAGTGACCGGCCAGGACGACGCTGCGAAGGTGGGGGAGGTCAGCGCTCTTTGTCGTCGCCATGATCTCGGTCAACCTCACGCAGGATGTGGGCAAATCGCGTGGTCGGGACGCGCGGGCCCGCTGCCGACCGACGTCGTGGATCGGGGGGCAGCGGGGTTCCGACCATCATAGTCCGCTATACTTCGGCCCGATGTCCGGTCACTCCAAATGGTCCCAGATCAAGCGCCAGAAGGGCGTCAACGACGTCAAGCGAGGCGCCATCTTCACCAAGATGGGCCGCGAGATCGCGGTCGCCGCGCGTGCCGGTGGTGGCGACCCGGACGGGAATTTCCGGCTTCGCCTGGCGATCGAGAAGGCGCGCGCCGCGAACATGCCGATCGAGACGATCAAGCGCGCCGTCGACAAGGCGACCGGGGGTGGCGAGGGCGAGCAGTACGAGGAGATCGTCTACGAGGGCTACGGCCCCGGCGGCGTCGCGCTTCTCGTCGAGGCGGCCACGGACAACCGCAACCGGACGGCTGCCGAGGTGCGATCCATCTTCACCAAGGCGGGCGGCCAGCTGGCCGTCTCCGGCGCGGTCGCCTGGCAGTTCGAGCAGCGCGGCATCATCGCGGTCCCGCTCGCCGGCATCGACCCGGACGAGGTCACGCTCCTCGCGATCGACGCCGGGGCGACCGACGTCGAGCTGGACTCGGATCCGCTCGAGATCTACTCGGAGCCGGGAGATCTCGAGTCCCTGCGGAAGGCGCTCGAGAAGGCCGGCGTTGCCGTCGAGAGCGCGGACCAGGCGATGCTCGCAAAGCAGACCATGGCGGTCGACGCGGTGAAGGCCCGCCAGAATCTGCGGCTCGTGGAGCACCTCGAGGATCTCGAGGACGTTCAACGCGTCACCAGCAACCTCGAGATCTCGGAAGAGCTCCTCGCCGAGGTCGCCGGGTGACGGTCGGGGCGGCCGACTCGCGGTGATCGTCCTGGGGATCGATCCCGGGACGGCGGCCCTCGGATACGGAATCATCGATCGGACCGGCAGCCGCCTGCGCGCGATCGACTACGGCGCCTTTCACACGCCTGCCGACCTGTCGCTGCCGGAGCGGCTGCTCGCGATCCACGCCTTCCTGCTGGACCTGATCGAGCTGCACGGTCCCGCGCTCCTCGGCGTCGAGCGCATCTTCCACAGTCGGAACGTCCAGACCGCGCTCGCGATCGGGCACGCCCGGGGCGTGATCCTCCTGGCCGCCGCCCAGCACAACCTCGAGGTGCGCGAGGCGACGCCCTCGGAGGTCAAAGTCGGGGTGACCGGCTACGGCGCTGCCGACAAGGCTCAGGTGGCCACGATGGTCGCCACGATCCTCGGCCTGGCGGAGCCCCCGGCGCCCGACGACGCGGCGGATGCCCTCGCCATCGCGATCTGGACGGCCAACCGCGAGCGGCCCGGCGAGCGCCTCAATGCGGGACGCCTGGACCGGGGCGCGGTCGCCCCGCTCGTCGCAGGCGAGAACCCGTACGAACGGGCCGTGCGCGAGGCCCTGCGCCGCGAACGGGCCGCCAGCCCTGAGCACGGCACGCCACGGCCGGAGCCGGTTCCGTGATCGCGTCGCTCGACGGCGTGGTGGGCGCGATCGCGGCGGAGTCGCTCGTCCTCGAGGTGGGCGGTGTGGGCTACCGCGTCTTCACCACTTCGGACGTGCTTGCCGGTGCCGAGCCTGGGCGCCGCCTCCGGCTCCACACGCACCACCTGGTCCGGGAGGACCTCCAGGCGCTGTACGGGTTCCGGACCCCGGAGGAGCTGGGGTTCTTCGGACTCCTGCTGACGGTCACGGGGGTGGGCCCGAAGGTCGCGCTCGGCCTGCTGGGCAGCCGCCCCGTGGCGGATCTCCAGCTCGCCATCCTGGCGGATGACCAGGGCCTGCTGACCGCCGTTCCGGGCGTCGGAAAGCGGCTGGCGGCCCGGATCGTGCTGGAGCTCCGGGAGAAGGTTGCCGCCGCGGGCGTCGCCGCCGCCACACCGACCGCCGTGGGCGCCGCGCATCCGGCGGAGGGCGAGGTCGTGGGGGCCCTCCAGGCCCTCGGCTACACGCTAACGGAAGCGCGCGAGGCGGCCCGCCACGTCGGCGCCCAGGCGGCCGGCGGTGGCTCGCTCGAGGACCGTGTGAAGGCCGCGCTCCGCTCGCTGTCGGGCGGCTGAGCCTGCCGACGGCGGATCGAACATCCGTGCGAAACTGGCGCCTAGCGTGATAGACTCCGGGCGATGACGGACGGCCACGGCTTCCTGGCGGCGGACCTCCTCGACCAGGAGGAGATCGCGGTCGAGCGCTCCCTTCGACCGCGATCGCTCGACGAGTACCTCGGCCAGCGCGAGGTCAAGGCCGGCCTCTCGGTCCTCCTGCAGGCGGCCCGCCAGCGAGGGGAGGCAGCTGATCACGTCCTCCTGCACGGCCCACCGGGGCTCGGCAAGACGACGCTCGCGACGATCATCGCCCGCGAGCTGGGCGTGAACATCCGCTACACGTCGGGGCCGGCCATCGAGCGAGCGGGCGACCTCGCGGCGGTCCTCACCGCGCTCGACGAGCGCGACGTGCTGTTCATCGACGAGATCCACCGCCTCAACCGCGCGGTGGAGGAGATCCTCTACCCGGCCATGGAGGACTGCGCCCTCGACGTCATGATCGGGAAGGGCCCCTCCGCCCGCTCGCTGCGCCTCACGCTGCGGCCGTTCACGATCGTCGGTGCCACGACGCGGGCCGGGCGCATCAGCGGACCGCTTCGCGACCGCTTCGGGGCGGTCTACCGGCTGGACTTCTACGCCGAGGAGGACCTCCGGGCGATCGTCCGCCGCTCGGCTGCCATCCTCGGGCTCGAGGTCACGGACGACGCGGCCGCCGCGATCGCCGCCCGCGGCCGAGCCACGCCGCGGATCGTGAACCGGCTCCTCAAGCGCGTCCGCGACCACGCCGAGGTCCATGGCGACGGGCGGGTGACCCGGGCCGCCGTCGACGAGGCGATGGGCGTCCTCGAGATCGATGCGGAGGGCCTCGACGCGACCGACCGCCGGCTGTTGTCCGCGATCGTCGGCAAGTTCGGGGGTGGGCCGGTGGGCGTGGCCGCCCTGGCGGCCGTCCTCGCCGAGGAGGTGGAGACGGTCGAGGACGTTTACGAGCCGTACCTCCTCCGGATCGGCTTCCTGGACCGGACACCCCAGGGACGCGTCGCCACGGACCGGGCGCGGGCGCACCTTGCCGCCCTCGGCTACGACGTGCCGCCGCGCCGGGCCGAGCGCGAGCCCAGCCTCTGGGAGCGGGCCACGCCCAGCGATGCCGGCCCGGGTCCCGGCGCCGGCGCCGACGAGGCCTGAGCAGCGCGTGACGGGCGCGGCCCGCTTCGAGATCGTCACGCCACCCCCCGCCGACCGCTCGACGCGGGCGCGGCTGGGCCGGCTCCACCTGCCGCACGGGGTGGTGGAGACGCCGACATTCATGCCCGTCGGCACGAACGCCACGGTCAAGGCACTCCACCCGGACGAGATCGAGGAGACCGGCGCACGGATCATCCTCGCCAACACGTACCACCTGTACCTCCGTCCCGGCCACGAGCGGATCGAGCGCCTGGGCGGCCTCCACCAGTTCATGAGCTGGCCGCATCCCATCCTCACGGATTCGGGTGGCTTTCAGGTCGTGTCGCTCGGCGACCTCAACGTGATCGACGATGACGGGGTCACGTTCCAGAGTCACCACGATGGGTCGCGCCACCGCTTCACCGCGGAACGCTCCATGGAGATCCAGGCGGCCCTGGGGGCGGACATCGCGGTCGCCTTCGACCAGCCCGTTCCGCCCGCCTCGACGGATCCCGGAGACGTGACGATCGCCACCGAGCGGACCCACCGCTGGGCGGTCCGGTCGCTGGAGGCACATCGCCGCCCCGACCAGGCCCTCTTCGGGGTGATCCAGGGTGGCCTGGACCCGGATCTGCGGCGGCGCTCGAGCGCGTTCATCGCCGGGCTCCCGTTCGACGGCCTGAACATCGGCGGCCTGGCCGGCGACGAGACACCTGCCCAGCGCGAGGCGGTCCTGGACGTCGTGGTCAGCGCGCTCGACCCCGATCCCCGGGTGCGCTACCTGATGGGGCTTGGCTCGCCGGCGGACCTGCTGGAGGCAGTTCATCGCGGCGTCGACCTGTTCGACTCGGTGCTCCCGGCCCGGGTTGCCCGTAACGGCCAGCTGTGGATCCCCGGGGGCCACCTCAACATCCGGAACGAGCGATTCCGGGATGACCCCGAGCCGGTCCAGGACGGCTGCCGGTGCCTGCTCTGCCGGCGTTTCAGTCGCGCGTACCTGGCGCACCTCTTCCGGGCCGACGAGTTGCTGGCGTACCGCCTGGCGACTTGTCACAACCTCACCTTCACCCTAGACTTCATGGCCGGGATCCGGGCGGCCCTGCGCACCGGAAACCTCCCTGAACGCCTTCCGGAGCTGCGGCTGTACGCACGCCGGCGACGTCACGATGCATCGGCAGTGCAGCTCGCGTGAAGGCCAGGTCGGTACCCTCGAGTTCCGCGGAGGCGTTCGACGATGGGTTCGCGAGACCGTCCCCACCGCGAGGTGAAGAAGAAATCCAAGGCCCCGGAGGCAAAGCCCAAGCTCCAGCCGTTCCTCGAAGTGCCACAGAACGTCGAGCTGATCAAGCCCAAGCGCAAGCCGCGCACGGTCGTCGAGGAAGAGCCGGAGGACTGAGCTCCCGGGAAGCCGCGTCATCGTCGGTTCCGTCGGGGCCGACCGAACCAGACAGGAGCACGACGAGATGGCGATGACGGAGCGGAACGGCGCGTCGGGCCCGGAGCGCACGAAGGCGGTCGAGGCGGCAATCCTCGCCATCGAGAAGCAGTTCGGGCGCGGGTCGATCATGAAGCTGGGGTCCGCCGAGCGCCAGCAGGTGGACTTCATCCCGACCGGCTCCATCGCCCTGGACCTTGCGCTCGGTGTCGGGGGCATTCCCCGAGGGCGGGTCACCGAGGTCTTCGGCCCGGAGTCGTCCGGCAAGACCACGCTCTGCCAGCACGTCATCGCGGAGGCGCAGCGGCGCGGGGGCGTGGCCGCCTTCATCGACGTGGAGCACGCCCTGGACCCGGGCTATGCCCGCGCCTGCGGCGTCAACGTGGACGAGCTGCTGGTCAGCCAGCCGGACACCGGCGAGCAGGCCCTCGAGATCACCGAGACGCTCATCCGTTCGGGCGGGATCGACATCGTCGTGGTCGACTCGGTCGCCGCCCTCGTCCCGCGGGCGGAGATCGAGGGCGAGATGGGAGACAGCTTCGTCGGGATCCAGGCCCGCCTCATGAGCCAGGCCCTGCGGAAGCTGACCGGCGCCGTCAGCCGGTCCAACACCTCGCTCGTCTTCACGAACCAGCTTCGCGAGAAGATCGGGGTCATGTTCGGCAACCCCGAGACGACGCCCGGAGGTCGCGCCCTCAAGTTCTACGCCTCGGTGCGGCTCGACATCCGGCGCGTCGAGACGATCAAGAGCGGCACGGAGTCGATCGGCAACCGGGTTCGCGTCAAGGTGGTCAAGAACAAGGTCGCCCCCCCGTTCCGCGTGGCCGAGTTCGACGTGATGTACGGGGAGGGAATCAGCCGCGAGGGCGGCCTCCTGGACGTCGGCGTGGCGATGGACGTCGTGACGAAGACCGGTGCCTGGTTCACCTTCGGGGAGACCCGCCTGGGCCAGGGCCGCGAGGCCGCCAAGGGCTTCCTGCGCGACAACCCGGTCATCGGGGCAGACATCGAGGCGCGCATCCGTGCCGGCATGGCGAGCGCCTCGATCCCGGTCGAGGGGATCTCCGAGGCCGAGTAGCGGCCGGGGACCGGATGCGGTCGGCGGCATGAGGCGCTCCGTGCGCGAGTCCCCGGCAGAGCGCCGGTCACGACGTGCAGCGGTCGACGACCCCGTGGAGGTGCTCACGGCGGCCGCCCGATTCCTCGAGGCACGGCCCCGCTCCACGGACGAGGTCCGCCACCGGCTCCACGAGGCCGGCTACCGGGACGACCTCATCGAGGCTGCGCTCGTGCGGCTGGCCGAGCTGGGATTCCTGGACGACGCCGCGTTCGCGCGGGCGTGGGTGGAGTCGCGTGACCGGGCGCGCCCGCGAGGCGTTCGCGCCCTGCGTGAGGAGCTGCGCCGCATGGGGGTTGCCGACGCGAACATCGAAGGCGCGCTGGCCGCCCGCGAGGCGGTCGCGTCCGGGGAGGACCCGGGCGATCCACGGCTGCTCCCCGGCGAGGGGGAGCGGGCCTCCTCCGGTGCGTCGGACGCGGCAGCCGCGGCCCGGCTCCTCGAGAGGAAGGCTGCCGGCCTGAGGCGGGAGCCCGACCTGCGGAAGCGCCGCGCGAGAGCCTACGCGCTGCTGGCACGCGCCGGCTTCGATCCGGCGACGGCCGCGGAAGCCTCGGCCGCCTGGCTCGAGGCGGCCGAGGCGGCGCCGCCGGACGACGAGTCGGATCTGCTCCCTGGTCCCTGAGGAGGCCGGGCGCGTGGTCCCGGTCTTTCGTTAGTCAGGCGGCGCCCTCCCGGCCCGCCGGCCCGCCGGCCCGCCGCTGAGGGCTTGGTCGCATCGGTGACCGTCACCGATGTGCCACCGAATCGGTCCCGACAGGGGCACGTTTGACCCCCCTGCCCGCTGGCCGTAGGCTACGTGCACCATCGTACGGCGCCGCGGGTGCGGCGCCGGTTGTCACTTTCTTCGTTCACGTTCCGATCCATCCATCGCGGCGAGCCCACGCCGAAGCCCGGCCCGCGCACCGTTTTCGCCGGCCCCGGTCGCGACGTATCGCCGTTCCCGCGAATTCACTCGCCGGCTGCTCGCGCGGCCGGTCGGGAGGCGAGAGCACATGGACAATCCCGTCGTCGCGGTCGTGGCCCTTCTGGTGGCCATCATCGCCGGGCTCGCTGTCGGATTCGTCGCTCGCGGGGTGGTCGCAGCCCAGGCGGTCAGGGGAGCCCAGGAGAAGGCTGGGCGCATCCTGGCCGAGGCGCGCACCCAGCAGAAGGACCTGATCCTGGAGGCCAAGGACGAGAAGCTGCGCTTCCAGCACGAGGCGGAGGAGGAGGCGCGCGCGAAGCGCGTCGAGCTCAGCGCCCTGGAGCGCCGGCTCCTGACCCGCGACGAGCAGCTGGACCAGCGCACGGACATGCTCGAGCAGCGCGATCGCAAGCTGCTGGAGAAGGAGCGCGACTTCGACCGCGTCCGCGAGGAGCTCGTTGCCGCCCGGGCCGAGCAGGTGGCGGCGCTCGAGCGCGTCAGCGGCATGAGCGCGGCCGATGCGAAGGCCGTCATCCTCGACACGGTTCGCGCCGACGCCGAGAACGATGCGGTTCGTCTTGCCCGCTCGATCGAGCGCAGGGCCCGCGACGAGGCCCAGGACCGCGCCCGCGAGGTGATCGTCACCGCGATCCAGCGGGTGGCCGCCGATCACACGGCGGAGCACACGGTCTCCGTCGTGCACCTCCCCTCGGACGAGATGAAGGGCCGCATCATCGGGCGCGAGGGCCGCAACATCCGGGCCCTGGAGCAGGCGACCGGCGTGGACCTCATCATCGACGACACGCCCGAAACGGTGATCCTCTCCGGCTTCGATCCGGTGCGGCGCGAGGTCGCCCGGATGGCGCTCACCAAGCTGATGGCCGATGGC
This sequence comes from uncultured Chloroflexia bacterium, assembly GCA_963814115.1. Classification (GTDB taxonomy): domain Bacteria; phylum Chloroflexota; class Limnocylindria; order Limnocylindrales; family CSP1-4; genus CTSoil-043. Next base: position 37,081 of record CAWFBS010000003.1, read on the forward strand.
CGAATCCACCCCGGGCGGATCGAGGAGGTGGTGGCGAAGGCGCGCGCAGAGGTGGACCTCGTGATCCGCCAGGCCGGCGACGCGGCCGCCTACGACGCGGGCGTACCCGGCCTGCCCTCGGACATCACGCACCTGCTCGGCCGCCTCAAGTACCGCACGAGCTACGGCCAGAACGTGCTGAACCACGTCGTCGAGACCAGCCGGCTGGCCGCGGTCATCGCCGCCGAGCTCGGCGCGGACGTGCTCGCCGCCAAGACGGGCGGGCTCCTCCACGACATCGGCAAGGCGGTCGACCACGAGGTGGAGGGCCCCCATGCCGCGATCGGCGCCCAGGTCGCCCAGCGCCACAACCTGTCCTTCAAGATCGTGAACTCGATCGCGGCCCACCACCAGGAGGTGGAGTACGCCTGCCTCGAGGCGCCGATCGTGCAGGCCGCGGATGCCATCAGCGCGTCACGACCGGGCGCCCGCGGGGAGTCCGTGGAGCTCTACCTGAAGCGCCTCGAGGATCTGCAGGCGATCGCGGGCAGCTTCGCGGGCGTCGACCGGTCGTTCGCGGTCCAGGCGGGCCGGGAGGTGCGCATCCTGGTCCGGCCAGAGGAGATCGACGATCTCTCGGCCTCCCGGCTCGCGCGTGACATCGTCAGGAAGATCGAGGAATCGCTGACCTATCCGGGCCAGATCAAGGTCACGGTGATCCGCGAAACCCGCTCCGTCGAATACGCGAAATGAGCGTGGCGGACTCGCGGGCGCCCCGCCCCTGCCGGATCCTGATGGTCGGCGACGTGATCGGCCGGCCCGGCCGCGAGGCCCTCGAGCGCGAACTTCCGGGACTGCGGGATCTTCTCCACATCGACTTTGTCACCGCCAACGGTGAGAACCTGGCGGGCGGCATGGGCCTCACCACGTCCACCGCCGAATCGCTCTTCCGGGCGGGCGTGGACGTCATCACGTCCGGCAACCACATCTGGGACAAGAAGGAGATCCTGCCCGCCCTCGACCGGGACGAGCGGATCCTGCGACCACACAACTATGGGACCGACGGCGTGCCGGGTCGTGGCTGGGGCGCCTACGTGGCGGCGGACGGGACCGACATCGCCGTCCTGAACTTCCAGGGCCGCACCTACATGGTCCCGATCGAGAACCCGTTCACGGACGCGGATCGGCTCCTCGACGAAGGGGCGGACGCGCTCCCGCCGGTCCGGATCGTCGACTTCCACTGCGAGGTCACGAGCGAGAAGAACGCGTTCGGGATCCACCTGGATGGGCGGGTGAGCGCGGTCGTCGGAACCCACACGCACGTGCCGACCGCCGACGAGCGCATCCTGGCCCGCGGAACCGCCTACCAGAGCGACCTCGGGATGACCGGTCCCCGCGACAGCGTGATCGGCTTTGCGCCCGCGACCGTCCTGCCGCGGTTCATCAACGGACTCCCCACGCGGTTCGAGGTCGGGGGCTGGCCGGTGGTCCTCAACGCGCTCCTCGTCGACGTGGACCCGGCCACCGGGCGAGCAGTGAGCGTCGAGCGCGTCCGGCGGATCATCGAGGCGGACTGATGAGCCGCGCGCGTCGCGCGCCGGAGTCCGGCCGGCTCGTCCCGCCGGAACCCAGCGTTGTCGACCTGCACACCCACACCTGCCGGTCGGACGGCCTCCTGGCGCCCGCGGAGCTGGCCGCCTCCGCCGCCGCCGCCGGCATCCGCACCCTCGCGGTCACCGACCACGACACGCTGGCCGGCTACCGCGAGCTGGTGGCACCCGGCGCGGTCCCGCTGCCGCCTGGCCTGCGCGTGCTTGCCGGCGTGGAGATCAACGCGGTGGCCCGACATCTCGACCTGCCCGACGGGGAGCTGCACATCGTGGGCCTGGGCGTGGACCCCACCGCGGACGTCTTCGAGGCCGCCCTCGCCGGGCAGCGCGGCGAGCGACGCCGGCGCTTCGAGCGGATGTTGCAGCGACTTCGCGCCGCCGGGCTGGGGGTGGATGCGCAGCTGGCCGGTCGGGACGTCGAGGACGGCGACGCGATCGGGCGCCCGACGCTCGCGCGCGCCCTCGTCGCGGCGGGTTTCGCGACGAGCGTCCAGGATGCGTTCGCGCGGCTGATCGGCCGGGGTGGTCCCGGCTACGTGGCCCGGGAAGGGCTGGGGCCCGTCGCCGCGATCCGCGCCATCCGGGACGCGGGCGGCCTCCCGGTCCTCGCGCACTTCTCCGCCGCGCCCTCGCGCCGCGTCCTCCTGCGCGAGCTGATGGCCGCCGGGCTGGCGGGCATCGAGGTCCACCACCGCAGCTTCGATGCGGCCACCGTGTCCGCGGTGGGGGCGGTCGCCGACGTGCTCGGGCTCCTTCCATCCGGAGGGACCGACTACCACGGCGACGGCGAGACGTACGCGGAGGCGATCGCGGAGACGTGGGTGCCCTTCCAGATCGCGAGCGGGGTCATGGCCGCGCTCGGAGCCGGGATCGCCCCGTGACGGCACGCGAGCTTCCGGTCCTGGATCTCATCGCGCCCGGGGTGCCTCCCGGCGGGCCGCGTTCGGCAGCCTCGGCGGCCGACACCCGTGTCGCGGAGTTCCGACCGGAGGACCAGGCGCTGCCGCGCTTCTGGATCTGGACGCTGGGCTGTCAGATGAACCGGAGCGACTCGGAGGAGATGGCCGGCCGGCTCCTCGCCGCGGGCTGCGCCGAGGCCGGGGGGATCGAGGCGGCGGACCTGGTCGTGATCAACACCTGCGCCATCCGCGAGGCGGCCGAGGCGAAGGTCATCGGCCGGCAGGGTGCGCTTGCCGCGCTCAAGGCGGCCAACCCGGCCCTCCGCGTGGTCCTGACCGGTTGCGCCGTGCGCGAGCGCGACCGGGCCGGCCTGGTCCGCAGGTTCCCGGCGGTGGACCTGTTCCTGCGCCCCGACGAGGAGCCGGAGCTCGTCGAGCGGCTCGGCCTGGCTTCCGTCCAGGGCCCCGTTGGGCTGCGCGCGGCGGGCCCGGCGGCGACCACGTCCACCCAGTCCGGAGCACCGCGGACTGCGGCGACCACGCTCGTCAAGGGCGTCCCGGTGTCGGCCGCCGACCACCTTGCCGGGTCCCGCGCCGATGCCGTTGCCTCGGGATCGGTGCGCCGCGAGTCGGCCGTCGCCGCGTGGCTCCCGATCATCTACGGCTGCGACAAGACGTGCACCTACTGCATCGTGCCGTTCAGCCGCGGGCCCGAGCGGAGCCGGCCGTTCGACGAGGTGGTCGGGGAGGCGCGATCGCTCGCCGCCGCGGGCTACCGCGAGATCACGCTCCTGGGCCAGAACGTCAACAGCTATGGGCACGACCTCCCGGCGGAGAGCCGCTTCGCCCACGTGTCCGAGGCGCGTCGGGCAGGCCAGTGGATCGATCGCGCGTCGCGGCCCGACCTCGCCGAGCTGATCGCGGCGATCGGGGCCCTGCGGGATCCCGCAGGGCGGCCCGCCGTTCCCCGCCTGCGGTTCATCACGTCGCATCCCTGGGACCTGTCCGACCGTCTCGTCGATGCCATGGCCGACACGCCGTCGGTCTGCGCGGCCCTCCACCTCCCGGTCCAGTCCGGGGACGATGAGGTCCTCCGGCGGATGGGGCGCCAGTACACTGTCGCGCACTACCGGGAACGCCTTGAACGCATGCGCGAAGCGATCCCGCGGCTGGCCGTCAGCACGGACGTGATCGTCGGCTTCTGCGGCGAGACCGAGGCCCAGTTCGAGGCCACCCTGCGCCTGCTCGAGGAGGTCCGCTACGACCAGGTCTTCGCGGCGGCCTACTCGCCGCGCCCGGGCACGCCGGCCACGAGGCTTCCCGACGACGTGCCGGCGGCGATCAAGAAGGAGCGCCTGAACCGCCTCCTGGCCCGCCAGGAGGCGATTGGCTTCGCCCGCAACCGCGAGCGCATCGGGAGCGTCGCCTCGGTCCTCGTCGACACGCTGGAGAACGAGCGGACCCACGACCACGACGACGGCGACGACGCGCCGGCGCCCGCGACCCTGGCCGGCCGGGACCCGTTCGCCGCGCCGCTGGCGAACGGCTGGGTTCGCCTCGCCGGTCGCTCGCGCGAGAACCGGCTCGTGCACCTGGCCGGGCCGGCGTCGCTCGTCGGCGGCATCGTCGACGTGCGCATCGAGGCCGCCGGTCCCTACAGCCTCCGGGGGATCCTGGCCTGACGACGGGGGAGGGGAGCACGCCCGGCCGTCGCCCGCCGCTCGTCGTCGTCGGCGGGCCGACCGCCACGGGCAAGACCGACTTCGCGGTGCGCCTCGGGCTCGTGCTGCGCGCGGACGGCGTCCCGGCCGAGGTCATCTCCGCCGACTCGCGTCAGGTCTACCGTGGGACCGATGTCGCGACCGCCAAGCCGACCGCGGCCGAACGGCGTGGCATCCCGCATCACGGGCTCGACCTCGTGGACCCCGACGCGCTGTTCTCGGTGGCGGACTTCGCCGAGCATGTCGAGGGCGTGCTGCCGGGCATTGCCGCCCGCTCCGGCGTCGCAATCCTGGTCGGCGGGACCGGGTTCTGGCTGCGCGCGATCGCCGACGGGCTGGCCCTCGACGCGCTGCCGTGGGACCCGGAAGTCCGTGCCGCGCTGGAGACCGATCTCGCCGAGCGGGGTCTCGGTGCGCTCGTCGCTCGCCTCCAGGCCGCCGCGCCGGCGCGCGCCGCCGAGGTCGACCTGCGCAACCCGCGCCGCGTCGTGCGGGCACTCGAGATCGCCCTCCTCCATGGCGATGCGCCGCTCCCTGCACCCCGCGGCTATGGCGGACAGGTCCTCCGCCTGACGCTCGATGTCGGCGATCGCGTCCGGCATCGCGCCTGGATCGCGCAGCGCGCCGCGGCGCAGCTCGATGGAGGGATCCTTGCCGAGGCCGAGTCGCTCCGGGCCCGCTACCCGACGACGCTCCGGGCGTTCAGCGCGATCGGCTACCGGGAGGCATGGGACCTGCTCGATGGGCACCTGGACCGGGCCGGCTACCTGGCGGCGAACGTGGCCCGTAACGTGGGATATGCCCGCCGCCAGCGGACGTGGTTCCGGTCGGCGACGGTCGACGTCCAGGTCGACGCGAATGATCCGGCCGCCGTGGTCGACGCGATCGACCGAGCACGGTCCTTCGCGGCACAGCGCGACGGTGGGGGAGCCTGAGGGCGCGGCTCAGGCAGCGACTTCCGCCGTGTTCGACGTCTCGTCCTCGCCGGCGGGCAGGACGTGCGTTCGGAAGAGCGCCAGCGCCAGGCGCGCACGCTCCGGGTCCTGTCCGTCCGCGAACTCGATGCCCACGTCGAGCCGGCCGTCCGGGAGGCGGCGCACCGAGCGGGCCATGGCGCGCAACGGGCCCGATCCGACGACCAGGCCGCGCACCGCTGAGCGAGAGGTCGAGAACCTCCCCTGGGCTGGCATCGAGGGTTCCGGCGTAGCCAGCCTCGAACCGCACGCTCGCCCGCCGTTCCGGCGCCCGCCCGGGCGCGGGCGCGGGGGTATCCTCATTCGATGGCCCGCACCACCACGATCGACCTCGCGCCGCCCACCGAGAAGGCGTTCCTCGTCGCCATCGACACGGGCGACGACCCCGGCTGGAACGCCCAGGACTCGCTCACGGAGCTCGCCTCGCTGGCCGAGACGGCCGGTGCCTCGGTCGTCGGCGCCGAATGGCAGAACCGTCGCCACGTCGACCCCAACTGGTACGTGGGCAAGGGCAAGGCCGAGGAGCTGGTCGCGGCGAAGGCGGAGACGGGCTTCGACCTGCTCGTTGCGGACGACGAACTCTCGCCGGGCCAGCAGAAGGCGCTCGAAGGGCTGCTCTCGGTCAAGGTGATCGACCGCAGCCGGCTGATCCTCGACATCTTCGCCCAGCACGCCCGCACGCACGAGGGCCGGCTCCAGGTGGAGCTCGCCCAGCTGGAGTACCAGCTGCCGCGCCTCACCCGCTTGTGGACGCACCTGTCGCGGACCGGCGGCGGGATCGGGACGCGCGGGCCCGGGGAGAGCCAGCTGGAGACGGACCGGCGTCTGATCCGCGAGCGGATCAAGAAGATGAAGGAGCGGGTCGAGCAGGTCCGCCAGCAGCGCGCCACGGCGGCCCGCGGCCGGGACCGCCGTCTGTATCCGACCGTCGCCATCGTCGGCTACACGAACGCGGGCAAGTCAACCCTGCTCAACACGCTCGTGGGCAGCGAGGTCGCGCTGGCGGAAGACCGCCTGTTCGCGACGCTGGACCCGACCAGCCGGCAGGTGAAGCTGGGGGACGGCCAGACGGCGATCGTCACCGACACGGTCGGCTTCATCCACAAGCTGCCCCACCAGCTCGTCGACGCCTTCCGGGCCACCCTCGAGGAGGTCACCCGGGCGGACGTCCTGATTGAGGTCGTGGACGCTTCGGACGCGCACTTCGCGGAGCACCGGGCGACCGTCCAGACCGTCCTCGACGAGCTGGACGCCGGCACGAAGCCCCGGCTGGTCGCCTTCAACAAGGCGGACCTGCTCGTGGCTGGCGGCGCGGCGGTCCAGGCGCCGATCGTGGCCGGGAGCGTCATGGTGTCCGCGCTCACCGGCTTCGGCCTCGACGCGCTCCGCGACGAGGTGGCGGCCCTCCTGGCCTCGCTCTGGGAGGACATCGACGTCGCGGTCCCGTACTCGGCAGGGGAGCTCCTGGCCCGGGTCCGCGAACGGGGAACGGTGGAGGTGGAGTACGGCGAACGCGACGTCCAGGTCCGCGGCCGCATCGCTCCGGCCCTCGCCGGCGAGCTCGCCGCCGTTGCCCTGCGCTGGGCGGATTCGCTCCGCGAGAGCGCGCCGGGGGAAGCCTGATGCCCTGTGGCCCCGGGCGCGGATATCGGCCGCCCGGGTCGCCTGAAGGGTCCATCCGGACCCTGACGCGCCTGGGCCGGCAGCCTAGCATCGGGGCGGGGTATCCCGCGCGAACGCGTTGTGCCAGACGAGGGTGATCGAGAAATGGATGGATGGACCGGGCAGTTCCTCCGGGTCAACCTGACGTCACGGACCTTCAGGACCGAGACCTTCTCGGAGGAGTTCGCCAACACCTGGATCGGCGGTCGCGGGTTCGCGGTCAAGATCCTCTACGACGAGCTCGCCCCCGGCATCGACCCGCTCGGCCCGGAGAACAAGCTGGTCGTGGCCGTCGGCCCCATCTCGGGCATCCCGGCCCCCAACACCGGCAAGACGATCGTCGCCGCCAAGTCCCCGGCGACGGGCGGCTACGGCGACGGGAACCTCGGCACGCGCGTCACGGACCAGCTCCGCAAGGCGGGCTACGATGCCCTCATCATCGAGGGTCGGGCGGAGCGTCCAACCCTGCTGTCCATCAATGACGACCAGGTCGAGTTCCTGCCCGCCGACGAGCTCTGGGGCAAGGGCACGATGGACACGAACGAGTGGATCTACGCCCGCTATGGGAAGGGTGCCGGGGTCCTGAACATCGGACAGGGCGGCGAGAACATGGTCCGCTTCGCGGTGGTTCGCAGCCTCGAGGGGCGTTCGGGCGGCCGGCCGGGCATGGGCGCGGTGATGGGCTCCAAGCTGCTGAAGGCGATCGTGGTGAAAGGCTCCAAGCCGATCCCGCAGGCGTTCCCGGTCGCGATGAAGGAGCTCGGTCGGGACGACATGCGCGAGGTGCACCGAGTCGACAAGGAGCTCGCCTGGTCAACCCAGGGAACAACGGGCGTGCTGCCCTGGTGCAACGAGGTCGCCGCGCTTCCCGTCCACAACTTCCGGGGCACGCACCATCCGGACGCGTGGCAGGTCGACGGCGAGCGGGTCAACGCGGCCCGGGTTGCCACGTTCGGCTGCCCCAACTGCACGATGCGCTGCGGCATTGCGGTCCTCGACGACGAGGGCCGCCAGTCCGAGGTCGACTACGAGCCCGTCGGCCTCCTGGGGCCGAACCTCGACCTGTACGACCTTCCCCAGGTCGCCGCCCTCAACTACCTGTGCGACGACTATGGGCTGGACACGATCTCCGCGGGCGGCGTGCTCGGCTTCTACGCCGACGCGATCGAGCAGGGCGCCGTGAAGGGCGACCTCCGCTTCGGCGATATCGCCGGCTTCAAGAAGGTCCTGGGCATGATCGCGCGACGGGAGGGCGAGATCGGCAACCTGCTCGCCGATGGGACGCTGCGCGCTGCCCGGGCATTCGGCCACGGCTCCGAGGATTACGCCATGCAGGTCAAGGGCATGGAGATCTCGGCCTACAACTGCAAGTTCATCCCCGGCATGGCCCTCGCCTTCGGCGTCAGCCCGATCGGGGCCCATCACAAGGAGTCGTGGATCATCACCTTCGAGGTCAATCACACGACTCGCGGGTCGTACGGGCGCGACAAGGCGCAGAAGATCATCGACCTGCAGCGGATCCGCGGCGGGCTGTTCGAGTCGATCGTCACCTGCCGGTTCCCCTGGGTCGAGCTCGGCTGGGGCGTGGAGCACTACCCAACCTACTTCAACACGATCACGGGCAAGGACTGGAAGCTCGAGGACTTCTGGCCCATCTCCGACCGCATCTACGCGCTGATGAAGCTGTTCTGGCTGCGCGAGTTCCCGGACACGGACCGCTCGGCCGACTTCCCCCCGGCGGCCTGGTTCGATCCGGCCAACGTCGACACCGACGGCCCGATCGCCGGGATGATCCTCGACCGCGAGCAGTACGACGGGATGCTCCAGCACTACTACGACATTCGTGGCTATGACACGCGCGGGGTTCCGACCCGGGCGACCCTGGAGGCCCTGGGGCTGGGCGCCGAGGCGGCGGCCGCGGAGGCCTACGCCACCCTCTCGTGACGATGAAGGTCACCGTCAAGCTCGCGGGCGGGCTCGTCCACACGCTGAAATTCAGCGAGCAGGTGCTCGAGCTTCCACCCGGCGCGACCGCGGGCGATCTCCTCGACGCGATCAAGGCTGACCGAACTCGACCCCTCATCATCGGCCGCGACGGATGGGCCATCGACCTGGCCGACGAGCTCCACGAAGGCGAGCGGATCCTCGTCTCCCCGGTCTTCTCGGGCGGCTGAGCGGGTCGGGGAGGGGAGTGCGCCCGGAGCTCGGACCAACGAGTCACCCGCCGGCACGGGCTTGCGCCGCGGGCGTACGATCGATCTATCGGACGCTCGCTTCTGTCGCGCGAGGGGTGCGCAGTGACGTCGTCAGCCATGGTCGCGAGACCGGATCTTGCACGAAGGGTGCGCTCGGCAGGGCCGATTGCGACACCGCCGTGCACGGCCGACCCGACGCGCGGCGTGACGAACCTCGCCACGCGGCCCCGGGCGGGCAACATCAGCTCCGACACCCGCGCGGGCGTGTGATGCGGGCGGGACCAGTGCTCGGCCCCGTCCGCCCAGCTGGAACCACGTGGTGTCAACTGACATCAAATCGAGATACCGGCGCCCGAGAGGGCGCCGGTTCGCCTACCCGGGATCGCACCTGGACGGATGTTGTAGTATGCTACAACATCAAGCCGTCTACGAAGACTCGGTCCGCACCGGAGGAGTGGATGTCCCTGACCGTGCCTGAGGCCGCTCGACGCGCCGGCCTCAACCCCGAGACCATTCGTCGCTGGATCAGGGCAGGGAAGTTGCCATCGCGGAAGGTCGGGACGCAGCACCTGATCGACGAACGGGATTTGGAGAGCGCGACCGCGCCCGAGACCGGACGCCTGCCGTTGCCGCCAGCCTGGCGGACGACATTCTGGGGTGAGCCGATGCCCGATTGGGTGGCCGCAGTCCGGGCCAGCCGGGACGCCCATTGACTTCCGTCGTCCTCGACGCCGGCGCTGCGCTCCACCTTCTCGCCCTGCCGGACCCGCCACCGGCGAGCGAACTCGTCCTGCGGGCGCCCCGGCTTCTGCGGTCGGACGTGCTCTCGGCCCTGCATGCCCAAGTCTGGCGCGGCGCCGTCCCGGTGGATGCTGCAAACACGATGCTACGGCGCCTCGACGGACTGTCGATCAGCCTCTTCGCAGACGAACGCCTCCTTCACCGGCGCGCCTGGGCCATCGCCGATCAGCTCGGCTGGGCGAAGACCTACGACGCCGAGTACGTGGCGCTCGCGCAGATCCTCGACCTCCCGCTGCTCACCGTCGAGAGCCGCCTGGCGCGGGGAGTGGAGCACCTCGTCAAGGTCATCGGGCCCGCCGAACTCTGAACTGGCGGGGGCTGGTGCGCCTCGTCATGGTTGTCCACAACTGCCGATAATGTAAGTTATGTACCGCACCGGTGCGATAGCCGGACCTCGCTTCGGCCGCCATCAGTCGGGTCCCGGCTTCCTCGGCGGTGGCGAAATAGCCCGGAAACTGCAGAACGTCAGGTGCGCTTCGGAGCGGGCGGGATGTTAGGCTAGGCCGCGTTCTGGAAGTCTGCTCCCGACTTGTAGGGACTATTTGTTAGCCGTTCGACCTCAAGTCTCGAACGGTACCAACAAGAGCGTTAACTCGGCGACGAGATAGGATGGGCTTCGCCGTCGCGCTCATCAGGCTTCTTGTCGTCCGTGACCAGCACCGCCTTCTTGAATGGCTGTGCCAATCTCTGTGCGCGTAGCAATCCCAGCATGTAGTCAGCTCAAACGTTAGAAATTGCTGTGGCCGACATCTTTGAAACCCGGAGCTGTCTTCGTCGTGTGACGGCATCCGAGATCAGGTAGAACTCCTCGCGAGGGACATACGTCACGGTTGGGTGGGATTGCAGGATGCCGATCATCATCTCGAGGCGTGTGGTACTTGGATCTTAGGTCAGGCCGTACTACGGCGGTGAACTCGTCGAGCAGTCCTGGAAGCGCGTCGCATACGGGCCGAGCCAATGGAGAGGTCATCCAGTTCCTTGCTCAGGTCACGGAATTTCGGCGATCGCTTGCCAACTGTGTATATCCGGTTGAGGGTGTTGTTCCAGAACTCCTGCACCACTTGTCCCGGAAGCAGTAACGGCCCAGTCTGCTTTCCAGCTGCGAAGTAGTCCACGACGTCAGTTGACGATGAGGCGCCGAGGTTCAGCAGAATGTTGGTGTCGAGGCCGATCGCGAGCTGGTCGTCGAGCTCCGTGAATGCAGGCTGTTTGGAGCGCGGTGCAATCGTCGCTGCCGCGAGTGCGTGGAGCGAGAGAATTCGGAACGTTTCGGTTGAGGATCCGAGCGACCGTGCGCGCGTCCTCGTCCTCGAATCTCGCCTGGCAGTGCCGCCTCAGTACCAGACATCCGCTCCAGCCTCCGCCAGTTCCGCGCCGACCATTTCAACCGACGCAGTCGTCCACTCCGGCTCTCGCTCTAGGCGCTCCCGCCACTCTCCTTCGCTACATAGCGGAGAAGGTTGTCGACGACTCCGTTCCATGGATGGCGCCGAAGGGTCGACGATCTTCGTCAGCAAGAACCGTATTCCCAATCGTTGACCCCCAGTACGTGAACTCGTCGTCGTCAAACCCGTCCCAGTCCCAAGCTTGGCGAGGCCGGATCAGGTGTATCCAGCCAATGTGGTCAGGCGTCTTCGTGGCCTGGATGATCGACCGTCGCAAGAACTGGAGTGCTCCCTTGTTCAGCGAGCGACGCGACAGTTGGCTAACGAAGTCCTGGCGTGGTGGGTTCAGGTCCCTCAGCGCCTTTAGGCCACGCTCCCATGACCGATCCCGAGAGACGACGAACGCTGCCTCGCCAAGACGACGTTCGACGTTTCCCGTCCCGAGATTGCCGACAACTATCCGGCGAACCACGAGATCCAGGACAGCAGATGCCCCCTCTGCTGGCTCTGAACCTTCGGCCACGGCGAGAAGGAGGGGACGAACCGCGATTACGTTTAGGTCGTTGAGGGCTGCGTAGACGCGAACCGTGCTCTCGATCGCCGGTCCAGGGTTGGAGGGGTCAACCATCTGGAGGTACCGCGGAAGACTCGCCTCGAGGCGCTCAAGGAGCTGGAGCGCCGAAGGCGGGCGCGTCGAAGCGGGTCGCCGCTGGGCGAGGTACGCGTAGAGCTCTTTCGGCGCGACGTGGCCGGCAGATACGGTGACAACATGGCGGATGAACTGGACGAATGCGTTCGGGCCGGCAGAATCCAGCTGTTTGGAAATACGTTGCCAGCGCTGGTAGACGCCTTCGTAATCCGCCTTGTTAACCTGGCTGAGCAGGTAGTTCTTGAGCAAGTCGGCAGTAGTCAATCCGCGACCCCGGGTGTTGATAACCTCGAATACCCGGTACGCTGAGGAGGCGTCAGGATGGATGAAGACGGCAAATTGGAGTCGAAACGTTAGGAACTCGGCCCACAGCCCCAAGCGGCGAAAGGGATCCTGGGCTAGGTCGTCGTGAAGGCTTTGTTCAAAGAACGCGTAGGCTGAACGCATTCGAGCGCCGACCGACTCATCGCCGCCTGCTTCCGGGAATTGCTTCCCCGACAGGATTGCCTGGAAGGTGGCGTTGTCGTCGTCATCGGATAGTTCGAACCGAGGGGTCCGTTCGTCCGTCGCGAAATCGATGGTCTCGAGAAAGTCGGACCGAGAGCCGATCAGCGAGCCCTTCGCGCCCATTTCCGATCGCCTCGCGAAACAGCGCGTGGGCGACCAACGCGACCGACAGCAACCGCTGCTGCCCATCCACGACGACCTTCCGATCGCCTTCGGAGTCGGTGAGGATCACCAATCCGAGGAAATAGGAAGGCTCCGGAATGCTGCGCTGCAAATCGCGCCAGAACTCCTGATACTCGTCGGCCTGCCATGCGTACTCTCGCTGAAAAGGCGGCACCCGGAAGGTAGTTGTTGAAATGAGTGCCCCGGCTGTCACTGCGGACGCTGAGAATTGCGGGTTCACGCCGACGTATCCTCCATGGACTCGCCTGATGCACCGTTGAGCTGAAGCAGTGCTTCGAGCATCTGAGGCGGTCTGGTCTCTCGGTGCCAGCCGTAAGCGGCGAAGACGGCGGCGTCGAGGTCGGCGTGGGCGTTGGCGAGCCAGGTGGGGCGCTGGTTGTAGAGGTTGGTGAGCGTGCGCTTCGCGAGGTCGGCGGGGTCGAGGCCGGGCGGGTTGAGCCAGCCGTCGCGGAGCTCGACGAGGCGGCGGGCGGCCTCCCCTACTCTCTCGCGCTGTTCGGGCGTGGGGTCCGGGAACGGGAAGGTCTCGAAGCAGGTGGTCGGCGTATAGCGCGGCCGAGTCTCCGAGCTGGGTTCCAGTTGCCAATGCCCACAGCTCGTGAACTCGTGAGTGCAGGACGCCGAAGGTGTAATCGTCGTCGCGTGCGAATACGATCAGCGACGATGATCGGAAGGGTTTCAGCCGCCTACCCAGGCGAAGACGCGGTGCTTTGCACGTCTGCGGAGTCACGATGAAGCGCGTCATGCCCTGGAGGGCACCCGCGCATGCCTGGGATTGGCTCCGAGTGCAGCCACCATCGCTCGCGCGTAGGCAGAACGCCGAACGTGCGTCGCGGAACGGCTGCACGACTGCGCACACGTACTCGAAAGGAGCCTCGTATAGAGCCGCCTCGTGCTGCGGAGATGCCCACCCCGAAGTCGATGATCCACATGCGGCGCGGGCGATCAGTGATATCTAGCGCCGTTGATCCACGGTCTGACCACATCTGCGTTCGATCGGCCGTCCGGGTTTGGAGACGGCCAGAATCGCGCCGAGCGTCGGACTCCATGATCTCAAACGGCCCGCCTTTGATCGTCCGCGTAGAAGGCGATGTTGAGGTTCTCCGTCAGCCGGCGTGCTTTCGTAAGGTCAATGCCTGTCGTGAGGTCGGCGTTGATGGACGGCGCTGAGTGACCGTCAAGCGTCTCGCTCGGTCTCGGACCCGTCGTCCTGGCCGACAAAGCTGATATGGACGTTCGCCCCGTCGAGAACCCAGGGCTCATCCGATCGGGCGAAGAAGATGTCGCCGGACTCCTTGATCCGTTCGAGCACGCCGCGGTTCGCCTGGCCGCGAATCCCCTGCGTCGCGAGCAGTCCTGCGCGCCGCGGTTCGTCCGACGTCGATCGCCGCCCTGCGCCTTCTCGTGCCAGTACGCAACAGAGGTCCGCTGAGCGTGACAGGCGGTCGTCGAACACCACGACCACAGCGTCTCGACGTAGTCGTCGCCCAGCCCGCGCCGCAGCAACCGCGCTCCCCAGGAACGGCGGGTTCCCGACGATGAACTCAGCGTCCGGCCACTCGGCCTCGCGCGGGTTCGCCGGGTCCGAGAGGTCGAGCAGCGCATCGCGGGTCTCGATGTGGTGGAGCGACTTCAGGATCGGGTCGCTGCGCAGGTAGCCGAGGCCGTGGCGGATCATCCACTGGATCTGGCCGATCCAGATGGTCACGCGGGCGAGCTCGGCGGCATAGGCGTTGAGCTCGATCCCCAGGACGACCTCGGGTCCGATCTGAGGAAGCTGCATCGAGCGCTGAAGGACGAGCGAGCCCCAGTTGATGACCTCGAACTCGAGGTCCTTGAGCGCCCACAGCGAGACGATCAGGAAGTTGCCGGAGCCGCAGGCAGGGTCGAGCACGCGCACGCGCCGCAGGCGCTCGAGGAAGTCATCGAAGACTGCCTCCGGGTTGTTCGCAGCGCGGCGTCGACTTCGTGACCTTCGCGGCCGGAGAGGAGCAGCTCCGTCACGCGGACCTGCATGGCGGCGAACTCGCGGCGGAGCGGGCGCAGGATCACCGGCTCCACCAGGCCCCAGATCGCCTCGCGGTCCGTGTAGTGGGCGCCGAGCTGGGCGCGCTGGTCGGGGTCAAGGCCGCGCTCGAACAGAGTGCCGAAGATCGCGGGCTCGATGAGCGCCCAGTTGAGCTGGCCGACCTCCAGGAGCGTCGTGATCTCGGAGCCGGTCGAGCGGCAGGACGTCGCCGGACTCGAACAGGCCGCCGTTGAACCAGTCGATCTCCTCGGTGCCGAACAGCCCGCCGTCCTTGCTCATCTTCGCGAACAGGTCCGCGAGGGCGGTCATGAAGACGTCCGAGCGGCCATGCGAGGCCGCCGAGAGGCGCGAGAAGATGCCCTTCGGGAGAAGCCCCGCGTCCTCCGCGAACAGGCAGAACAGGATTCGGTCCAGGAAGTGGGCCACCCGCTGCGGGTCGTGGCCGCGCGAGCGGAGGCTCTGGGCGATCTCCGCGAAGTGGCGCGCCGCCTGCTCGGTGATCTGGGCCGGCGTCGATCCGCGGACGGAGCTCCTCGGGCGCCGTGAAGACATCGCGGAGCATGCTGGAGGGCGTCGGAGGGGTCGTCGGCCGCCAGGTCGTCGAGCGTGACGAGCTTCACGATCGGGCTCAGGCCGGTGAAGTTGGTGTGGATCTCGATCCGCTCGAGGTCGCTGACCACGAGGAGCGGCGGGTTGCCCAGGTCGTCCTTGTAGCCCATCAGCTGGACGTAGGCGGCCCGCAGGTCCTTGTTGCGGCCCTTGTACTCCCAGGCGAAGAAGTCGCGCTTCCAGACGTCGGCGAAGCCGTCCCCGCCGGTGGCCTTGCTGACCCGCTTCTCGAACGCGAACTGGGCGCCGATCGGGTCCGCCTCGTGGGGCGTCGGCTCGCCGAGCATCCGGCACAGGTCGATGAAGTGCTCCTGGGCGGAGGCCTTCTCGGTGGTCGTGACGCCGTGCCACTTCGCCGCGAACGCCGCCGGCGTCAGGCTTGGCTGGGTCGTCACGCTCGGGTGCCTCCCCTCCCCCGCCGGTCAGCTGGCGGTGGGCTCAGGTTCGAGTGTACGGGACGAACGTCACCGCTCACTGTGGCTTCGTTGCGGCGTCGCGAATCGCCCGCCGAAGATCTTTCATCAGCAGGACCAGATGGAGAGGATCCGTTGGTGAGGGCACGAATCCAGGGTCGATGCGCGCGTAGAAGGCCGCGGCCTCCGGTGTTTCGGCGTGGATCATCAGGGCGCGTACTCCAACACGGTCGGCGATGGCCGCCACCTGGAGGAGGGCGTCTCGAACCAGGGCCGAACCGAGGCCTTTCCCTTGCTGCTCGATGTCGACGCCAAGGCGGGTGAGCACGATGACCGGGATGGGGTATCGGCCGGTTCCCTTGGTCAGTCGCGGTGGAGCCTCAGCATGCTGGACAGAACCAGCGGCCAACGCGTAGTACCCGACCACGCGCCGAGTCGCCGCGGCGCAGACGACATATACCTTTGCGGTGTCCGCCTGGTGGGCCTGAAGAGCATGACGGCGCAGCCACGTCGTCTGTTCTTGAGTACCGCAGTCGAAGGATTCGGTGTCGTGGTCACGAGCGATCGGTTCGATCCGACCGTACCGACTCACTCCTGGTCGATGACGCTCGGTCGTGCGAGAAACGCTGCGAGAGCGGGCATCGGCCGCTCCTCCCGCTCGAGAAGCTGGACGAAGGCATCCCAACGATCATTGGGCAGAACGAAGGTCGTCCGATCTGCGAGGACCTCGCGCGCGGCCTCGGTCGCATGGCTGAGGACGAACGCGCTGGTACTCATCTCAGTCGTCGCCGCAGCCTCGTCTAGTAGGCGCCTCTCAGCGGGCGCTAGTCGAAGTTCGAGGCGGTTTTCCTTTCGCCGGGTTCCTCGCGCGAGCGTCACGGTCTGCCTCATGTACGGATAGTGTCCGTACACTACTGCGGCTGTTCGCCCGTGTCAATGCTCGACGCCCGGCCACGCTTTACGGGCGGCAACAGCGGGAGCGACCGCCGACCGTGCCGCCTCCAGGTCACCGATGGCGAAGCTCACCCACACCAGTGCGTCCGGCGCTCGGTCATCGCTCATACACGCTGACCCCTTCGCGAATCGCGGCCGCCATTGCCGACCCAGTCAGCGGTCGGGCGACGTTCGCGGTCGTGGCGACCAGCACGTCCCGCGGCGCGACCCGCGCTCTGCGGGGGCAAGGCGCCCGGATCCTGCGCGCGACGGTCGCACCTTCGGGCGGTCGTCAGAGGTCGACCGGCTGAAGCACCTGCAATCCCGCGGCCCGAGCTCAGGTGTCGGCAGCCCGGCGCAGGCGCTCCAGCTCCCGGCGGAGACGCTTGCTCGGCCGGCCCTCGCCGCGGACAGCCATGATGCCCGGCCGGACCTCGGTCACCACGGGCGGCGGGCTGTGGTCCACGTAGCACGTCACGGCGACCGGGGCGCCGACGCGCGACTCGATGGGCCGCACGACCTCGACGATGCGCTCGCGCTCCGCGATCAGCGCGTCGACCCGGTCGCCGGCTCGGACCTTCGTCGAGGGCTTCGCGGCGTTCCCGTTCACGAGGACGTGGCCGGCGTCACACAGCTGCGTCGCCGTCGGGCGCGTCTTCACGAGCCGCACCGCGCACAGCCAGCGGTCGATCCGGGTCTCGTCCATCGCGCTGGGATCAGCCATGCTCTCTAGGATCGCACGGCTCGCGGCCTGGCTCCACGGAGGCCCAGTGACCTGGGGACTTGTCGGCTCGCGTCAATCGGCGTTCCCATCGCCCGCGTCCGCCGCGGGCGCCACATTGTGGTTCACGTGGAAGACGTTGTCAGGGTCCCAGGCCCGCTTCAGGGCCGCGAGGCGGGCGACCTTCGCGTCACCGTAGATCAGGCGCGTCTCCTCCGGACCGACGTCGGAGATCTCGTTCGCGTAGCGGCCAACCGTCGCATCCGGCTCCAGCACCGCCATCGCCCGCCGGACCCAGTCGCGGTTGGCATCGTCGAGGGCGGGGTCGCTCCACGCTGCGTCCGCGCTCAGGTCGAACACGGCCGCGCGCCCGGCGTACGCGGTCCCCTCCTCCGGGACCCGTCCGATCGCGCCGCCGAGCGCGGTGATCGAGAAGGTGCCCTCGCCGGGAGCACCTGAGACCACCTCGACCAGCTCGTCGAGCGCCTCGGGGCGGACGTCGTCGGCATTGAACCCGGCGATGAACGACCGGTGGCCCCAGTCGAACGCGAGGTCGTGGGCAACCTGGACGTCGAGATACGGCCGGCTGCCGATGGTGGACATGGCCGGCTTCGGCCCGACGTAAAGACTCGCGGTGTCCTGCTCGACGGCGCCTGCCGCGCCGCTGTGGTTGTAGGCGATGTAGGCGATCGGCCGGCCGATCAGCTCGTCCGGATAGCCGGCATCCGGCCCCGCCCGGTCGATGCCGAAGATCACCGACACCGCCTCCGGCGCATGGGGCGCGTAGTCGCGGAAGACACCCCAGGCCGCATGGATCTCGGACGCCGGGAAGACCAGGACGCCACGATGGAGATCCGGTCCGAACGGATGGAGCCGGAGCTCGAAGGCCGTCGCGATCCCGAAGTTCCAGCCGGCGCCGCGGATGCCCCAGAACAGCTCCGGCTCCTCGGTCTCGCTCGTCCGCACGAGCCGGCCGTCGGCCGTGACCAGCTCCACCGCGGCGAGGTTGTCGATGGTCAACCCGAACTGCCGCTGCAGCCGGCCCACGCCGCCACCCAGGGTCAGCCCGGCGACGCCGGTGTGGCCTACGACGCCGACCGGGCAGACGAGACCACGCGCCTGGGCGGCGACGTCGAGCTCGCCGAGGAGGGCGCCGCCGTTCGCACGGGCGGTTCGCCGGTCTGGAGTCCACGACGACCCCGCGCATCGCGGACAGGTCCACGACCAGGCCGCCAGCGCGGCCGGTGAGCCCGGCAAGGCTGTGCCCACCGGACCTGACGGTGATCTCGAGGTCGTGGTCCCGGGCGAAGTGGATCGCGGTCGCGACCTCCGAGCCATCGCGTGGCCGGACGATGACCGCGGGACGGCGGTCGTGCAGCGCGTTCCACAGGCGACGGGCGTCGTCGTAGGACGCGTCGGCGGGCGTGATGACGTCGCCTTTGAACGACCGGCGCAGCTGATCGAGGGCCCGAGCCGGGAGCCTGGGGGATGCGTCGACCATGCAGCCTTGCCCTCCCTGTGGGTCGCGATGGAGAACGCGATGATCGCATGCCCGTGCATCGGCCCGGTTCCCCGGAGGACGGCGGGGTGGACCGGCGGAGGTGGCGGCCTCCCTGCCTCCGCGACTGGTCGTGCGTCGAGCCGACCTGATGTCCGGGCGGGCACCGCGAGCTCGCCGGGTCAGCAGTCGAACACGAACCAGCACAGCTCGTTGCGCATCCGCTGGTCGTCGAGCACGAGTTCCCGAATCTCGAGGGGGAGCTGGGCGCGTTGCCACTGGCACTCCGAGCGGCCGGCCGCCTCACCCTCGTCTTGCGGCGCAGCCGCCCGCACCGCCCTGATCGCGTAGGCCGCGGCACCGAGCTCATGGGCCGCCACGTGGCCCACAGCGGCGGCCTGGCCGGCAGCGTACGCGGCATGCCGGGCGGCCCCACGCAGGTCCCTGGCCGCGGCGTTGGCATGGCCGCCCGCCGTGCGGGCCTCCCACCACGTGATCTCACCCCGCGCCCAGGCTCGCCCGAGGTCGATCGCACGTCGCGGACGGTCGTCCCCCGGCCGCGCCTGCTCGAAGAGGTGCAGCACGTGCTCCGCGCAGTCAGCCGCCCACTCCGCGAGCAGGCGGTGATCCGCATGCTGCAGCGTCCCGCCACGCCGCACGGTGATGAACCGAGGATCCCGGTTCTTGGGAAGGATCACCGGCCGGCCACGGGCGCTCAGCCCGCCCGCCCGCCGGCTCCCGCAGCGAGCTCGTGCCCCAGCGCGACGTCGGGCATGGAACGGACCGCGAGCAGGCAGGCGAGGGCCGCCGCGACGAACATCAGCCAGTAGGTGACGTCCAGGCCCGCGGCCAGCGAGTCCCGGGCGGCGGCGGCGGCCTGCGCCGAGACCGTGCTGCGAGCGACCGGGTCGAGGATGGCAGACGAGGCAGCGCCGACGAACGCCGTCAGCACGCCGCCCATGACGCCGACCCCGATCGCTCCGCCGATGGTTCGGCTGAACTGCACGAGGCCGGTCGCGACCGCCCGGCGCCGCCACTCGACGGCGCCCTGGATGATGACCAGGAGCGTCGTGGACGCCAGGCCCATCCCGACTCCGGTGATCGCACACGCCAGCGTCGCGAACGGCAGCGAGTCGATCCGCCCGATCTGGGTTACGAGCAGCGATCCCAGGACGAGCAGCCCGGTCCCCGCCAGGACGATCGGACGGGCGCCGATGTGGATCAACAGCCGGCCCGCGATCACCGACGCGACCGGCCAGCCGATCGACATCGCGGCGACGGCCGCGCCCGCGTCGAGCGCCGTGCCGCCGTGCACGCCCTGCACCATCGGCGGGACGTACGTGGTCAGTCCGAACATCACGACCCCTGCCAGCCCGCCGATGCCGAGACCCGCCCGGACGAGGGGCGAGCGCAGGAGCTGCAGGTCGATGAGGGGGGCCACCACGCGCCGCGCGTTTGCCACGAAGGCCCCCAGCAGGACCACCGAGCCGGCAAGCATGGCGATGACGAACGGCGAGGTCCAGCCGAACAGCTGGCCGCCTTCCGATACCGCGAACAGGAGGAGCAGGATCGATCCCGTGAGCAGGCTCGCGCCGAGCCAGTCGATGGGCTGCCGATGGCGCTCGAACCGTTCGTGGAAGGCGAACCAGATGATCGCGCCGGCCAGGATGCCGACCGGCAGGTTGATCTCGAACACCCAGGGCCACCCGACCGTCGTCGTGATCACCCCGCCGAGCGCCGGGCCGATGATCGCCGACACGCCCCAGACGCCCGAGAAGACGCCCTGCATCCGAGCCCGCTGGCGCGAGGTGAAGATGTCGCCGACGATGGTGAACGAGATGGGCTGGACGGCGCCGGCGCCAAGGCCCTGGAGCGCGCGAAACAGGATCAGGGAGAGCATCGAGGTCGCGGTCCCGCACAGGACCGACCCGACCACGAACAGCGCGAGCCCGACCAGGAACACGGGCTTGCGCCCGTGTTCGTCGGCGAGACGGGCGAAGACCGGCACCGTCGTCGTGGACGTGACGAGGTACGCGGTGAACACCCACGAGTACTCGGACAGCCCGCCGAGCTGACCGATGATCGTCGGCATGGCGGTCCCGACCACGGTCGAGTCGAGGGCCGCCACCGCGATGGCGGCCATGATCCCGGCCGTCACGATCAGCTGGTCGCGTGTCAGCGGCGCATCGAGGTCGCTCGGCGTTCCGGTCGGCATCCGGTGAGTCTACGAGCCGCCGGGCGTTGCGCGGGCGACGGACTGGAGGCCCACCCGGGCCGGCCGCTTCGCCTACCGGCCCCGCCCGTACCAGTCGAGCACGCGCAGCGCGCGGAGCGTGTTCCAGCGGCTGGGCTGGCCCTCGCCAGCCTCCATGACGACGTGGGCATCGCCGGCGTGGATGTTCTGGAGCGGCCAGCGGCCGTCGGGATCCCGGTTGCCCTGGACCACGCCGATCGCCTCGGCGATGCGGTCGTCGCCCGGGTCGCGCCCTGCGTCGCGCAGGTAGTCGAGCGCCCGCAGGACGTCGTAGTGATACCAGTGCGGGAATGAGAACCGGAGCCAGTTCGGGTCGATCACCTCGCCGGTCGTCTTCCGGCGGAACAGCCGGCGCTCCAGGATGTATTCCTCGCCGGCCCGACGGGCCTCCCCCACCCGGCGCGAGCCGCCGGTCGCACGCTCGTGCTCGAGCAGGCCCTCCAGGACGTTGATAGTCGTCCCGACCGACGACACGGTCGCGCCGTTCTCGACCTCGCAGTTCCAGCCGCCGTCGGGGAGCTGCTCGCTCAGGAGCCGCTCGACGAGCGGTTCCATGTCCACTCCGAAGTACGAGCCGGTCGCGACGACGTTGCCGTTGATGCACGGCTCGACCTCGCCGTCGAAGAACGGGTTCGCGGCCCAGGGCGCCACCAAAGGTGCGCCGTCACCCCACGTGACATCCTCGCGGACGCGGCCGACTGCCCGCCGCGCCTGCTCGCTCTCGGGATCGAGACCCAGCCGCCTCAGGAGCTCCAGGGCGTGGAACGTGTCGGTCCAGTCGCGCGACCAGGCCATGCCGCCCCACAGGCCGTCGGGTGCCTGCACCGCGAGCAACCGGGCGCCCCAACCCTCGGTCGCGATCCTCGCCCGCTCGGCGACGATGACCTCCGTCGGCTCGTGGGTCAGGTCACGCATGACCTGCCAGCGGATCGCCGGATCAGCGTCCAGCAGCCAATCGATGACGGTCACGAGGCCTCCGACGCTACGCGCTGCCGCCCATCCCGGTGGTCCCGTCCGACATCACGGCCGAGATGAGGCCGAAGACGTTGTTGTCGGGATCGAGCAGGTACCCGACGCGGCCGACGCCCTGCATGTCCGCCGCCGCGAGAGCCTCGGCTCCACCGAGCTCCACGCCGCGGCGCATCAGGAGGTCGACGTCAGCGACCCCGACGACGATGTTGCAGCCCGTCACCGGCGTGCCGAGCTCCGGCCGCGGCCCCCGTCTCTGCGCCAGGCCGCCGTTGATGCCGTGGCCGGCGGTGCCGGCGACGTTGCCGATGGACCCTTCCCCCGTCGCGATCGACCAGTACGGCATGTCACCGAACTGGGTGAACTCCCAGCCGAGGAGCTGGGAATAGAAGCCGATGAGCCGCTGAGGGTCGGATGCGTGGATCTCGAAGTGGACGACAAGGTTCGCCATCGGGTGCCTCCTCCATGCCGCTGCGGGCCAGCGCCAGCGTACGAGCGACCGATCGCTTGACCGCGAGCACATCGACGAGGCGGACGGCTCCGGTTGGGGTGTGACGGTAACGCGTCAGCCGGATCCGTGGAAGTCCTGGCGCGGACGTCACCCGGCCAGCCGCTTGTACCTGATGCGGTGCGGCTGGTCGGCCGCGGTGCCGAGCTCCGCGTGGCGGAAAGCCTCGTAATCGCTGACGTTGCCTTCGAAGAAGCGGACCTGGCTGTCGCTCTCGAAGGCGAGGATGTGCGTCGCGATCCGGTCGAGGAACCAGCGGTCGTGGCTGATGACGACCACGCACCCGGGGAACGACTCCATGCCCGCCTCGAGCGCCCGCAGCGTGTCGACATCGAGGTCATTCGTCGGCTCGTCGAGGAGCAGGACGTTGCCCCCCGCCTGGAGCAGCTTGGCCAGGTGCACGCGGTTCCGTTCGCCGCCGGACAGGTTCCCGACCAGCTTCTGCTGATCGGCGCCGCGGAAGTTGAAGCTCGAGACGTAGGCGCGCGCCGGGATCTCGCGATTGCCGACCTTGACCACTTCGACGCCGTCCGTGATCTCCTGGAAGACGGTCAGGTCCGGGCGCAGCTCGTCGCGGCCCTGGTCGACGTAGCTGAGCTTGACGGTCTCGCCGATCTCGACCGTCCCGCCGTCGGGCGGCTCCTGGCCGACGATCATCCGGAACAGCGTCGTCTTCCCGGCGCCGTTCGGCCCGATGATCCCGATGATCCCGGATCGCGGCAGCGAGAACGTCAGGTCCTCGATCAACAGCCGGTCGCCGTATCCCTTGCGCAGGTTCCGCACCTCGATCACCGTGTCGCCGAGGCGGGGACCGGGCGGGATCGCGATCTCCAGCTCGCGCGTGGTGTCCTTGGCGTCGTTCGCCTCGGCGAGCAGCCGCTCGTAGGCGGACAGCCGCGCCTTGCCTTTGGCCTGGCGGGCCCTGGCGCCCATCCGCACCCACTCGAGCTCGCGGGCGAGCGTGCGCTGCCGCGCGTCGGCCGACTTCGACTCCCGGGCCATCCGCTCCAGCTTCTGCTCCAGCCAGCTCGAGTAGTTGCCGGAGAACGGGACTCCCCTCCCCCGGTCGAGCTCGAGGATCCACTTGGCCACGTTGTCGAGGAAGTACCGGTCGTGGGTGACGGCGACCACCGTGCCCGCGTATCCGTCGAGGAAGTGCTCCAGCCACTCCACCGACTCGGCGTCCAGGTGGTTCGTCGGCTCGTCGAGGAGGAGCAGGTCGGGGTGCTGGAGGAGCAGCCGGGCCAGGGCCACCCGGCGCTTCTCGCCGCCCGAGAGCGTCCCGACCTTGGCGTCGTCCGGCGGGCAGCGCAGGGCTTCCATCGCGATCTCGACATTCCGCTCGACGTTCCACGCGTCGGCGGCGTTGATCCTGTCCTCGAGCGCGCTCTGCTGCAGGCCGATTGCCTCGTAGTCGGCGTCCGGGTCCGACCAGCGCGCCATTACCGCGTTGTACTCATCGAGCAGCACCCGAACCTCGTGGACGCCATCCATGACGTTGCCCTTGACGTCCTTGGCCGGGTCGAGCTGCGGCTCCTGGCTGAGGAAGCCGACGGTGAAGCGCGGGGTCAGGCGCGCCTCGCCGGTGAACCCGTCGTCGAGGCCGGCCATGATCCGCAGGAGGCTCGACTTTCCTGCCCCGTTCGGGCCGATGACCCCGATCTTGGCGCCCGGAAAGAACGAGATCGAGATGTCCTCGAGCACGGTTCGATCCGGCGGGTAGTGGCGGGCAAGCTTGTAGGTGCTGTAGATGAATTCGGCTGGCATGCTCGCTCAAGCGTACCGGCCTTGAGCCCCGCGTGGCGGCGCCTCTCGTTTCCGCTCTTGACGTCGCCGACATACAACCGTATGGTTGTATCCATGGAGTCGAGCCTCAACCCGGACCGCGTCTTTGCCGCCCTGGCCGATGCCACCCGGCGCGACATCGTCCTGCGGGCCCTCGCGGGCCGCGAAGGCGTCGCCGAGCTGGCCGGGCACTACCCGATGAGCTTCGCGGCGGTGCAGAAGCATGTCGCCGTGCTCGAGCGCGCCGGGCTCATCACGAAGGAGCGCACGGGCCGCCGCAAGATCGTGCGCACCAACGTCGAGGCGCTCCAGCTGGCTCGCGGCCTGCTCGACCAGTACGAGGCGCTGTGGCGCGGCCGCGTCGAGCGCATGACCAATCTCATCACCAGCACCGAGGGGGACGACACATGACTGTTACCGCTGTCCGGAAGGATCCGGCCACCCTGACCATGACACTGACCGCCGAGTTCGACGCAGCGCCGAGTCGCGTCTGGCAGCTTTGGGCCGATCCGCGCCAGCTCGAGCGCTGGTGGGGTCCGCCCATGTATCCGGCGACGTTCACGGTGCACCGCCTGGCTCCCGGCAATCGAAGCGAGTACCACATGACCGGACCGACCGGCGACCAGCCGCGCGGCTTCTGGGACATCCTCGAGGCCGACCCACCGCATCGACTCGCCTACCGCCATGGGTTCGCGCATGACGACGGCACAGCGAACCCGGATCTCCCGAGCATGACCGCCTTCGTGACGATCGAGGCGATCGATGCCGGGCGAACGCGGATGTCGATCGAGAACAGCTTCCCGAGCGCTGAGGCGATGGAACGTCTCCTGGCCATGGGCATGCAGGAGGGCCTCACCGGCGCGGTCGGCCAGATCGACGCCATCCTGGCGGAAGGAGTCGCGGCATGACCACGATGACCGAGCGGGCGCCCCACACCCTGGACGTTCGACGCCAACCAGCCGGCGCCTGATCAGCCACCGGCCATTGTTCGCGCCCGGGCTAGCCCGCGATGACGCTGTCCACGCGGATGACCGGCGGCTGCTCGAAGTGCTTCTTGACCGCGCACTGCTCGGCCGCGCGGACGACCGCGTCGGCGTACTTGTCGGGAAAGCCCACCGGCAGCTCGATCGTGACCTGGATGTCGCTCACCAGGTGGGTGGCCGGGTTGGTCCGCATCCGCTGGACGAGCCGAATGCCCTCCGTCGAGATCCCTCGCTGCCGGCAGAAACCCAGCACGTAGATGCCCGCGCACGTCCCGATCGTGGAGAGAAACGTGGCGAAGGGCGTCGGGGCCGAGCTCTCGCCACCGCCCGACGCGGGCTGGTCGGTGGGAACCACGAAGCCCCCGAAATGCGCGTCCACACGCGCACCCCCGGGGAAGTCGATCGTCATCTCCATTGAAGGGGACCTCTTCCTGCCGGCGTGTTGGGTCGAACCCAGGATTTAACCGGCATGCTTGAAACCGTTGACTTGCAGCCCAAGAGTACCTTGCACTTGCGTGCTTGCGCAAGTCTGTATGGACGCGCTTGCAGGGGCGAGAGGATAGGATCGCGGCTGTGAACGTCGTTGAACGCCCCCCGGTCGGCGTCCCGTCAACGCCATGACGACGAGGCGCGTGGCCTGGCGGCGTTCCGACGAGGTGCCGGTCGACGAGCTGTGTACCCTGACGCTCCGCGACGGCGGGCTCTCGCTGGTGGGCACGGTCCTGGGCACCGAAGGCGGCCTGCCCGTCCGGATCGAGTACCAGGTCATGGCCGACGGAGCCGGCATGACGACCGCGGTTCACGTGCGCGACCTGCGCGGGTTCCTGGCACGGACGGTCGCCCTGGCCCGCGACGCGAAGGGCGACTGGACCGTGGACGGCAAGCCCGCGCCGCTGCTCAGGCGATGCACCGACGTCGACCTTGGCTGCAGCCCGTCCACGAACACGCTCCCGATCCGCCGTCTCCGGCTCGGCATCGGCGCGTCGCACACGATCCAGGCGGCATGGGTCCGGTTCCCCGAGCTCACGGTGGTCAAGGCTTCCCAGACCTACACGCGCCTCGACGAGCTCACGTACGGGTATGCGAGCGGCGACTTCCAGGCCCAGCTGACCGTGGACGACGACGGCCTCGTGACGACGTACGCGGCCTGGCAACGCACCGGGATCGCCATGGGGCCCGACGACACGGAGCCGCTCGACTCGCACCACTAGCATCGAGCGTCGCGATCTATCGCACACGAGAGTCGGTCCAACACGGCACGGCGCTCGGCGCATGTCGCCTGGCGCCTTCCGTCGCCGCCGACGTTGCGTGCGTCCGGCGCAGGGCCCATCCTCTCGGCATGGTCAGCGACGTCATTGAACTCACCCAGCGCCTCGTCGCCATCGAGTCGGTCAACCCGACCCTGGTGCCGGGGGGAGCGGGCGAGGCCGAGATCGCGCGGTTCGTCGCGTCCTGGGCCCAGGCCAACGGCCTGACGGCCGAGACGATCGCCTCCGACGACGGCCGGCCCAACGTCATCGTGCGCAGCAGGCGCGGCGGCGACGGTCCGACCCTGATGCTCTGCGGACACCTCGACACGGTCGGCCTTGGATCCCTGGAGCGCCCGCTGGAGCCCCGGATCGACGGCGACCGGCTGATCGGGCGCGGGGCGTACGACATGAAGGGTGGCCTGGCCGCGACCCTCGTCGCGTGCCGCGATGCATCCCGGGCCGGCGTCAACGGGCAGGTGATGGTGGCCGCCGTCGCCGACGAGGAGCGGGCCAGCCTCGGCATCCAGGCCGTCCTCCAGCACGCCACCGCGGACGCGGTGATCGTGGCCGAGCCCACCGAGCTCGCGATCGGGATCGCGCACCGGGGGTTCATCTGGGTGGAGATCGACGTCCTCGGCAAGGCTGCCCACGGCTCTCGTCCGCACCTCGGCGTCGACGCGATCTTCCGAACGGCCCCGGTGATCGCCGCGCTCGAGGCGTACAACGCCGGCCTCCAGGCTTCGCGACACCCGCTCCTCGGGCCGGCCATCCTCCACGCGTCCCTCATCACTGGCGGGTCCGAGATGGCAACGCTCCCCGATCACGTCCTGCTCAGCGTGGAGCGCCGGACGATCCCGGGCGAGACGCAGGCCGGGGTCGAGGCGGAGATCGAGACGGTCCTGGACGCGTGCCGCGCCGCCGACCCGGCCCTTCGCGCCAACGCACGCGCCACCCTCAGGCGTGATCCCTTCGAGATCGACGCGACCCATCCCTTCGTCGGCCTGATCCGCGACGCCGCCGCCATGGTGCTTGGGGCGTCGCCCGTGATCGAGGGCCTCTCGTTCTGGGCGGACTCGGCGTTCACCGCGGCAGCCGGCATCCCGACGGTGCTTTATGGGCCCGCCGGCGAGGGCGCCCACGCGGACGACGAATGGGTCAGCGCCCGAAGCGTGATCGCCTGCACGGAGGTTCTCACCGCGGCGGCCCTGGCGTTCTGCCGCTGACGAGCAGGGGCCCCGGCCGCGCGGCACAGCTCGTCCGCGACGGTCTCAGGCCGTGCCGCCGAAGTCGACGTCGCCGGTCTTCACCGTCCCGGCCGTCCGGCCCGGCGCCGTCTCGTAGGTCCAGTACAGGTTCGTGTGCGCGATGACCTGGTCCGGGGGCGGCGCCCCCCAGGCCGTCTGATCCTCCGTGGTGTGGGCGTCGCTGACGAGGGTCGCGTCGTACCCCCTGACGAACGCGCCGTGGAGCGTCGAGCGAATGCACGCGTCGGTCTGGGCGCCGACGACGACGAGTCGCCCGACTCCGAGGCCCGCCAGCACGCTCTCCAGGGTTGTCTCCTCGAAGGAGTCGCCGTAATGCTTCTCGACGAGCGGCTCGGCGTCACCCGGAGCCAGCTCGGGGACGATCCGCCAGTCGTCGCTCCCCCGGGCGAGCCCGTCGTCGGAGTGCTGGACCCAGACAACGGGGACCTGTTCCCGTCGCGCCTTCTCGACGAGACTGCCCACGTTTGCGACGACCGAATCGCGCTCGTAGGCGCCCGCAACGACGCCGTTCTGCACGTCGATGACAAGGAGCGCCGTGTTCGGCCGCTTCTCGAGTGTCGTCATGGTCTCCCCTTCCTCACGCTGCGCTCCTGCGTCCGCCCACGATAGACCCACCGACCGACGGCGGCGCGCAACGGCCTGCCGACGATCAGCGCCAGACACCCTCCACACAGCCGAGGCCCGACCGAGTCGACATCGGCAGACTCTGGGAAGATCCCCGCGTGAGAATCCCCTCGACGGTCCCAGGATGACTCGGCGCGGCCTGGTCCTGTTCGGACTGATGTCGGTCATCTGGGGCATCCCCTACTTCTTCATCCGGATCGCGGTCGCGGAGGTCACGCCGGCCACGCTCGTCTTCGGCCGCACCGCGATCGCGGCGGTGATCCTGCTGCCGATCGCGCTCGTGCGGGTCGACCTGCGGCCGGTCGTCCGGCGCTGGCGCTGGGTCGTCACCTTCGCCGCCGTCGAGATCGCGGGCCCATGGGTCCTGCTGGGATCCGCGGAGCAGCACATCTCGAGCTCCCTGGCGGGGCTCCTGGTCGCGGGCGTCCCGCTCGTGGGCAGCCTGATCGCGCTCGCCACCAGGGCCACCGACCGTCTCAGTCGCGCAGGCGTGGTCGGGCTGGTGGTGGGACTGCTTGGCGTGGTTGCGATCGTGGGTGGGGACTTCCAGGCATCAGACGCGACCGCGCTGCTCGAGATTGGCGTCGTCGTGGTGGGCTACGCCCTCGGGCCCGCGATCCTGGCACGCCGCCTGGCGGGCCTGCCGTCGCTCGGAGTCATGGCGCTCTCGCTGGCAGCGTGCGCGGTCGTCTACGCGCCGATTGCCGCCGCCCAATGGCCGTCGGTTGCGCCCTCGACGAACGCGCTCGTGTCCATCGGCACCTTGGCCACCGTGTGCACCGCCGCAGCATTCCTCGCTTTCGCGGCTCTCATCAGGGAGGTCGGCCCGATCCGCGCGACCGTGATCACCTACGTCAACCCGGCGATCGCAGCGCTGCTGGGCGTCGTCGTCCTCCAGGAGACGTTCACGGCCTCGATGGCCGTCGGCTTCGCGCTCGTGGTCGCGGGCTCCGCGCTGGCGACGCGATCGCCGAGGGCTGACCTGGAGCCGAGCGTGGTCTCCGTCCCGCCTCCCCGTCCTGCCGCCCCGCGATCGGACGAGCCGGCGGTCTAGAGAGGTCGGTCGCGTCCCCCGGGCGGGTGCGAACGGTCAGGCCGCTGCCTCAGGCGAGTCGCGCGGGAGCCGCCAGCGGTGAGCGCAGATAGTCCAGGAAGATGGCGCCCCAGAGCATCGATTCCTCGCCGACCATGAGGCCGCCACGGCCGCGCCAGCAATGCCCAGTCGCACCCAGGACCTCCCAGAAGGTCCCGTCGCGCTCGATCCAGGCCGCGTAGCGCGCGGAGTCACGGGCAGCTCTCTCCGGATCGACCGTACGCAGCAGCTGGAGGTAGATCGCCCCGAGGCTCGTCCAGACGGAGCTGCCCTGGTAATCGGGCAGGAAGTGGCGGACGAGCCAGACTTCGGCCTTCGGCGTCGGGTGGGTCGTGTACCGGAGCGGGTACGGATCGCAGTAGCCCTCGCGCTGCAGGGTCGTGAGCGTCGTGGCGAGCATGACCGGGGAATCCAGGGCGCCCGTCCAGAATGGCCAGATGTTCGCCTCGCCCGTCGTCTCGTCGGAGCCGATCGCGTCGCGGAAGCAGCCCCTGGTCGGCATCCAGAACTGCTCCCGCAGGAGGCGGCCGAAGTCGCCGTCCGGGAAGCGGTCAGCGAGCGGGTTGGCCAGCTGCCACTCCGGCTTCGACGCGAGGGTCCGCACGAGGAGCGCCACCATGCTGTTGCCGTAGGCATTCGAGCGATTCGTCACCGTGTCCCGGTGGGCGGAAAAGGTCCGATCGGCCCGTTGAAGTCCGGTCGCCGGATCCACGACGAGCCGCCCGAAATGGGCCACCTCGTCGGCGAGCCACCCCCGGTGCGCGGCCACCAGATCGTCGCCCTCGGTCCCGACGGCATTCAGGGCGGCCAGGAAGAACGGCAGGGAGTCGACCCCGTAGTCATAGACGTCGGCCGGGTAGCCGCCCGGGTGGAACGTCGTGGTGATGTGGCTGCCGTGGCGCTCCCACCCGGCGAGCGCCCAGGCCAGCGAGGCGACGAGCCGCTCGCGGTGGCGGCCCCCGAGGCGTTCCAGGGCCACCGAGCTGAAGGCCAGGTCGCGCACCCAGAAGGTGTGGAACCAGCGTGGCGAGGCCGTGAACGAGCGCCCGTTCCAGGTCCGGTCGATGCCGGCCTCGATGATCGCGCCGGCGTCGCCGGGAAGCGAGAGCGAGCCGAACCGCGCGCGGCTCATCCGGGCGATGACGGCGCGGCCGCAGTCGGCCAGGTTGGCGGGATGGAGCCAGAGCGCGAGCGACATGGGCGACCTTCCGGGCGAGATATCGAACTTCAGTGTCCCGTCTCGATCTCGACCTGTCATGACCATCCGTCATCACCCGGGCCAACGTGCCGACGGTGAACGCGCCTGACGACCCCGACCGACACATCGCCTATCCTTGCTGGGTCTTGATCTCGAACCATCGGCACTCCCGTGCGTCCCGGCCAGGCTGACCCGGTCAGGGGTGTACGGCGGGGCCTCCTGTCGACGCTCCTGCTCGCAGTCTTCATCGCGGCGTACGTGAGCCCGGCCGCGTCCGTCGAATCCGCGGACAGTCCCGGCGGCACCACCTCGGCGGCCGCCACACCCACCCCGACGCCGAGCGCGGCCGCCACGCCCAGCGCGAGCACCGCTCCGGCCTTCCCGGCCGATCTCGTGGCCGGTCCGCTCCCCGGATCGCTCATCACCCCGCGCGCCGTCTCGTCCGCACGGCCGTGGTACGCGTCGCGCCCGGCCGGCCACGGCCGGGTCTTCACCATTGGACTTCCCGCACCGTGGATCGGCGGCGATCGGAGCATCGCGACCGTCGACGTCTACCTCCCGCCCGGCTATGACGCCGGAACAGGGCGCTACCCCGTGGTCTACGAAGCCCCCCAGAGCATCCGCACATGGGAAACGGGCTCCGGGTTCACCGGCATCCTGGACTCGCTGATCACGAGCGGGGCCATCCCGCCAATGATCTTCGTGTTCGCGCTGGCCTACGGGGGGCCGTACGCCGACAGCGAGTGCGCCAACTCCGTCGACGGTCGCGAGTGGTTCGACCGGTTCATGTCGAGCAACGTGGTCAGGTGGGTGGACCAGCACCTCCGCACGATCCGTTCGTCGGCGGCGCGGGCCACGCTCGGGTTCTCGCAGGGTGGCTACTGTGCGGCCGAGCTCGTCGCCAATCACTCCGGCATCTTCGCGTCCGCCATGTCCTTCAGCGGGTACTTCGTTGCCGGCATTCACTCGGGGACGACCCCGGACGCGTGGCGCCCGTTCGATGACGACCCGGCCGTGGAGTATCGAATCTCCCCGATGACGGTCGTCCCGCGGATCCCGGCGTCGCGCCGGACCGGCCTGTACTTCGTCATGGCATCCGACGCGGCCCAGGGGTTCTACGGACCACAGATGAAGCAGTTCGCCGGAGTCCTCGACCGCGCAGGCGTCCCCATGACGATCATCCCCACCGCGCTCGGGCATTCGTGGGAGGCGGCTCGCACGCTCATCCCGACGATGCTCGAGCTCGTCGCGGGCCGGATGGTCAACCTCGGCGTCTTCTCGTCCGCGCGCTGAGGGACGCGGACCGCCCGCGAACCGCCGCGCCAACGACCCGCGGGAGCCGCCGCGCCCCGCGGTGCTACCCTGAGGTGCCCGAGCTGCCCTTCCGCGTGTTCGAGGCCCGCTCAGGATCGGATTGCACCATGGCTCGCACCAAGTTCGTCACACCCGAAGCGCTGATTGTCATCTCCACCGATGGCTACTTCGACGTGTTCCCGTTGGGGGCGCGGGTCCCCAACGCCAGGCCTGCCTATCGCGGCACGGTCGATCTGCTCGATCGCGGCGTCCGCGCCGGGGATCGCCTGACGGTCCGGCCCGACTCCATCGCCCTGCGTGTGGCGGTGGCCTCGTGGTCAGCGGAGCACGGCGCCGCCGCGGTCCGCGGCGAGATGGGGGGAGGCCGCAACGGCAAGCAGGTCACCCCGGCCGCCTGAACGGGACCGCAATGGCTGACGTCATCGCACCCCGCACGGGCGGCGATGACGATCGTGCCCGGCTCGAGGCCGCGCTCGCTGGGCTGGGCGTGGCCTACGAGCTGTTCGCCTGCGACCCCACGCTCGCGGACACGGCGGCGTTCTGCGCGGCCTACGGCTTCGATCCTGCTGATTCGGCCAACACGATCCTCGTGGCCGGCAAAGCAGAACCCCGCCGATACGCGGCATGCGTGGTGCTGGCACCCTCTCGGCTGGCCGTGAACCGGACCGTTCGGTCGCTGCTCGGCACGCGCAAGGCATCCTTCGCGGCCCCTGAAGAGGCCCGCGCCGTTACGGGCATGGAGATCGGCGGGGTGACGCCGTTCGGGCTGCCCGGCGGGCTGCCGATCTGGGTCGACGCTGCGGTCATGGCACGCTCGCGGATCGTGCTCGGTGGAGGCAGCCGGCGCTGGAAGGTCATCGCCCCGCCGGCGATCCTGCTGGCGCTCCCGGGCGCGGACGTCGTGCAGGGCCTCGCCGAGAGCCCGGACGACTAGGCCACCACAAGACCGCGGGCGGTCTCCGCGACCCCTGCCCGCCTACGCGCCGTCGTGCGCTCGGGCGGCCAGCCACGGAGCCGCCAGGCCGGCACGGCGCTCCGACGTGAGGAGATCCGCGGCGTGGACCGCCATCACCGCTCCTTCGATGACCTCGAGCGCGGCCTCGCCACCGGCTCGGTCGTCGGGCACGAGGTCATCGGACTCTTCCACCACGGCGCCGAGCAGCGGGATCCGATCCAGCAGCGGTCCAAGGACGTGCGTGAGATCTCCGCGCCCATGCTCCGCGAGAACCATGTCGGCGAGCCGCAGCTCCTCCCGGAGAGCCGGGGTCCACGCGGCCGCGAGGCGGGGCAGGTCGGCGATGGTCAGCGCATCCAGGGCGGCAGCCAGGTGGACGCGCGGATCGTCATCCGAAGGGGTGGTCGGGTTCTGCATCGGTCGAGCCTACGCGCGTGCGGGTCATCCCGCCGTGCGGCCACGGAGAGTGTCGAGCAGCCGCTCGGCAATGACGTACGAGCGCCCGCCCCCCATCACCAGGACAACGTCGCCGCGCTTCACCCGGGGAGCGAGCCAATCCGCCGTCGATTCTACGGAACCCGGAGCCGTAGCTGGCGCCCGCCCGCGCGCGTTCACCGCCTCCACGAGCGCCTGGGGCGACGTGATCGTGGTGTCCGGATCGCGTCCGGCGTGGATGTCGGCGATCGCCACGTGGTCCGCACGCGCCAGAACGTCGGCAAAACCCTCGAGCATTGCCGCCGTTCGATGGTAGGTCAGGGGCTCGTAGACCGCCCAGAGCCGGCGGCCCGGATAACGGGATGCCACGGCAGCGAATGTCGCCGCCATCGCGGTCGGGTGATGGCCGTAGTCATCGAGGACGACCACGCCGTCGACCTCGCCCTTGAGCTCAAGGCGGCGCCCGACGCCCGGGAACGTCGCCAGGCTGGCCAGGATGGCGCCAACGTCCGCCCCGGCGACGAGCGCGGCCCCGGCCGCCGCGAGCCCGTTCTCGGCGTTGTGCCGTCCGGCCAGGCCGACCCGTGTGCTGACCTCACCCGAGGCGGTGAGTCCCGCGATCGAGAGGCTCCCCTCCCCTGCCGGGCTCGTCCGCCAGCTGCCGACGATCGCGGTGGCCGCGCCGCGGCCCGTCGAATGCGCCCGCGTGAGGGCGGACACGGCCGCAGCGGGATCCTCGTCCTGGCTCACGACCTGAACGGCGATCAGCCTGCCGGGCCAGTCGCGAAGCCGGCCAAGCACTTCTCGGACGCCCGCGTCGCCGGCGTTGGCGACGAGGGTGGGATCCACGCCACCTCCGTCGAAGGCGGCGATCCAGGCCACGAACGCTGCAACCACCGCTGCACGGTCGGGAAACACGTCGGGGTGGTCCCAGTCTGCGTTCGTCAGCACGCCGATCGCCGGTCGATACGGATCGAAGTTGCCGGCGTACTCGTCCGCCTCCACCACGAATCGGCTGCCGGCACCGAGGCGCACGGTCGACGGCCGCGAGCCCCCGGCGAGCGACGCTGGAAGCAGGGCACCCACGAACCCGGATGGATCGAGGCCGGCGGCCGTGAGCAGGTGAATCAGCCAACCGGTCGTGGTCGACTTCCCGTGCGTACCCGCCACGGCGATGAGGGACCCGGCGCGCGTCGCCGCGGCGTCCGCGATCAGCTGCTGAAGACTCGTCAGAGGGACGCCCAGCTCCCGTGCCCGCCGCAGCTCAGGGTGGTCGGGATGGACCGAGGTGAGCGCCTTCGTGACCGCCAGCCGGTCGACGAGCGTGAACCCGCCGCGTGCGACGTGCGCAGGGTCGTGGCGCCATTCGAGAGGGATTCCCGCGTCCTCGAGCGGCGGCGTGTAGGACGACGGGCCCCCCGCATCGCACCCGGACGCGCGCGCCCCGACCGCGTGCCCCAGGAAGCACGCGGCCGCGCCGGCCGCGCCCCCTGCGCCCACGACGTGAATCCGCTCGCCCGCCGGGATCGGCCGGGCGTCCCGCGCGGGCTCCAGGCCGGCGCCGATCTCCGCGGCGTCGCGGTGGGTCACGGCTGCTCGGGGATCGCCGGCTCGGGCTCCGACTCTGACTCCGCCGCCGGCTCAGGCTCCGGTTCGGGCCCGGGTTCGGGCTCCGGGGCCGCCGTCGACTCGGGCTCGGGTCCGGTCTCGGGCTCCGCCGCCGACTCTGACTCTACCTCCGGCTCGGGCGTCGACTCGGGCTCCGCCGCCGACTCGGGCTCCGCCGCCGGCTCAGCCTCGGGCTCGGGCGCCGACTCGGGCTCCGCCGCTGAACCGGGCGCGGGCGCCGCGGTCGGCTCCGGCTCGAATTCCGGCGGAGCCCCGGGCGAGGACCCCGGAGCCGCGCTCAGCGTCCGGCTCGGAGACCGCGTCACCGATCCGGTCCACGGACACCCAGCGACGATCGACGACGAGGTGGAGGACGGTCGGACGTGACGCCGCCAGGGCGGTCCGAAGCGCGGGCTCGAACTCGTCGTCGCGTTCCACCCGGACGCCGACTGCGCCGTACCCCTCCCCGACGCGGACCCAGTCGACCGGGCCAAGGTCGGTTGCCACGGGCGCGAGGCCCCGCTGGACCTGGTGGTCATGGATCGTGCCGTAGCGCTGGTTGTCGAACACGAGCACGACCGGGTGGACCCCGCTGCGGACCGCCGTCTCCAGCTCGGCGATCGACATCCCGGCCCCGCCATCACCAACCAGGGCCACGACCGGCCTTCCCGGGCCGGCCAGCGACGCCGCCACCGCGGCCGGGATGGCGAAGCCCATCGCCCCAGCGGTGGTGCCGAGGAACGTACCGGGCCGGCGCATGACGAGGCCCCGGGCCGCCCACCCGCCGAAGTGGCCGGCATCGGTCGAGATGATCGTGTCCGGCGACAGGACGCGGTTCAGCGTCGCGATGACCCGACCCGGGTGCACGCCCTCGCCGTCCCAGTCGTCGCGATCGACGCGGCGCGCGTCCTCGTAGGCGGCCCGGTCACGCGCGGTCGCGGCGCGCCGCCGCTCCAGGCCGGCGAAGTCGAGGACCCCCGCCGCGAGGATCCGGCGCGCTTCGCGAAGGAAGGTCCGCGCGTCCGCGGCCAGGGCGAGCGTGGGTCCCGTGAGCCCGGGGCGCGTCCCGAGCGGCTCGACGTCCACGTGGGCCCAGCGGGTCCCCGGCGCCGGGATGGCATGCCCGTACGTCGCGATCTCGTTGAGGCGGCTGCCGATGACGAGGATCGCGTCCGCATCATCCAGGCGCGACCGGACCGTCGGCGCCGCGAAGTACCCGGTCATGCCAAGGTAGCGGGGATTGTCGTTGGGAAAGACGTCCGGACGGCGCCATGCCGCGATCACGGGCACGTCGACGAGCGCCGACAGGCGCACGAGGTCCGCCGTCCCGCGGGAACGAAGGACGCCGCCGCCGGCGAGGATCACGGGGCGTTCAGCGTCGAGCAGCAGGTGCAGGATGCGGCGGACATGAAGCGGATCCGGCGGGATCCGTGACGGACCCAGCATCGGGCCGGGTGTCGCGGAGACGGGTGCCGCATCCACCTCCTCGTCGAGGAGATCCTCCGGCAGCGAAAGCAGGACCGGCCCGGGTCGCCCGGTCGTCGCCCGCCTGAGCGCCTCGTCGACGGCCGCTGGAAGCGCGGCAACGTCGCGGACCTCGCGCGCCCAGCGGCAGAACCCGCCCACGGTGGCCGCCAGGTCGGCCTCCTGGAACCCCTCCCGACCCCGAGACGCGCGCTTCACCTGGCCGACCAGGGCGATCACGGGAAGCGAGTCCGCGTAGGCAGCGTGCAGGCCGATGGCCAGGTTCGCCGCGCCAACGGCCCGCGTCCCGAGCACGATGGCTGGACGGCCGCTCAGCGCGGCGGACGCCGCCGCCATGTACGCGGCGCCGCCCTCGTGACGGGTCGCGACGACCTGGATCCCGGCCAAGGCAAGACCGTCGAGGAGGGAGAGGAAGCTCTCGCCCGGCACGGTGTACGCAACGCGCACCCCGGCCGCGGCGAAAGCATCGGCGATGAGGCGGCCGGCCGTTCGCGGTGTCCCGGTCACAGGCGTCCCTTTCTAGCGGTAGTTGGAAAACTGGAGCGGGACGGTCTCGTCGAGCTCGCGCAGCCGCGCGATCACCTTCTGGAGGTCGTCCTTGCTCTTCGCGCTGACCCTGACGGCGTCGCCCTGGATCTGGCCCTTGGCCTTGGGAAACTCCTCGCGGAGGATCTTCGTGACCTTCCTGGCCAGATCGTCCGGCAGCCCGCTGCGGAGGCCCACGTGC
Organism: uncultured Chloroflexia bacterium; assembly: GCA_963814115.1. Lineage (GTDB taxonomy): Bacteria > Chloroflexota > Limnocylindria > Limnocylindrales > CSP1-4 > CTSoil-043. The sequence goes on from CAWFBS010000003.1 coordinate 74,302, forward strand.
TGGCGGACCTTCATGCCGCCGGCCTGCTCGATCTCGCCCCAGTCGAAGATCTTGAGCGACAGCCCGCGCCGGACCGCCTTCGTCTCCACCAGCTCGCGAATCGACTTGGCCCGCAACTCCGAATCGGCCACGATCGTGAGCGCGTCCTTCTCCTGCGTGATCTCGGCGGTCGCGCCCTTGAAGTCGAAACGAGTGGCGATCTCACGTCGGGCCTGGTCAAGCGCGTTGCGAAGCTCTTGCGCATCGAACTCGGAGACCACGTCGAAGGAGAACTCGCCAGCCATCGGTTCCTCCGTGTCGCCCGGCACGCGCTCCGGGACCCTTCGCTCGTTGCGCAAGTATGGCGACCGCGCGGGCGCCTGTCCGCCGGCCGGTGCTCGCCGGGTCGCCGGAACGACCGGCGCCGGCCGGTCACCCCGTGTCGCGGTTCCCCGAGGCGATCGCCTCCGCACGCTCGATGAGCATCTCGAGAGCGGCGCGCGCACTCGCGGCCTTGTTCGAGCCGCGGTCGCCGGGCCAGCTGAACCGACGGAGCTCGATCCCCGCGGCATGCGCGACGGCCACGTACGTGAGGCCCACCGGCTTGCCCGCTGTCGCCCCGGACGGCCCGGCAATACCGGTGACGGACACGGCGAGGTCCGCCCGAAGGCGTGCCCGCGCCCCCGACGCCATGGCACTGGCGACCTGCGCGCTCACCGCCCCGTGCTGGCCGATCACGCTCGCCGACACCCCAAGGAGCGTCTCCTTGGCGTCGTCCGAGTAGGCGACGACCCCACCCCGGAGGTAGCCCGACGCGCCGGGCACGTCCGTCAGCGCGTCGCCGATGCGCCCGCCCGTGCAGGACTCGGCCGTGGCCACGGTGAGGCCGGCTGCCAGGCAGATCATCTGGAGCCGTTCGGCAAGTGCGCGCAGGTCTGGTTCAGCCACGCTCTCGCTCACGTCGTCCGGTCGGTGCGCTTCGGCGGAGCCGGCGGCTGGAAGAGCCACGTCTCCGGCGAGCCACCCTTCCCCAGGGCACCCAGGCTCGTCCCGTTGAGGGTGTAGAACGTCACCCCGGCGTTGCCCGTTCGAACCTCGACGGACGTGGTGCCACTGAAGGTGAGGGTCTGGCCATCGTTGACGACGAGCCCGCCGCTCCCCGTCGTCGGCGACACGACCCCGTCGACCCACACCTTGAGCCAGGCCCGCCCGCCCTTCACGTCCACGACAACATTCACGCCCTGGTAGACGACGGTCACGCTGCGGGTCAGCGTGGTCGTCATGCCCTGGTCATTCTTGGCGACGATCGAGATCATCCAGCGACCGGTGGTCAGGTCCAGGTTGGCCGCGAACGACCCATCGTCGGCGGGCGCGACCACGATCGGTGCCGGCGGCCCGGGCGTCGTCGCCGCCGAGGGTGACGGCGCCTCGCCGGGTGCGTGACCCGCGAACGCAGCGCTGATGTTCACGCTGGTCGCGTCGGTGGCGTCACCCGTCACGGGGATCGCCCCGTTCTGGAACGTGGCGCCATCCGCGGGCGAGCCCACGGTCAGTGTGGGGGCGACCACCGGGTTGAACGGGACGGTGATCAGGAGCTCGACCGGGTGCTCGGCGGCCTTCCCGGTCTTCGGGTCCACCGCGCTGACGTCGAACTGGTTCCTGCCCCGGCGCAGGTCCACCGTGGCCAGCCAGGTGCCGTCGCCGCCCGCGGTGATGTTGAGCGCGTCGCGGCCGGGAGCGGCGATGGTGACCAGACCGCCAGCGATCGTCAGGCCGCGCAGCGTGTAGGTCGTCGTATCCTGGGCCACGTCCGTCACCGCAGTGGGCGGATCGACGACACTCAGCGTCGGCGGCTCGGAGAAGCGGACGAGCTGGAAGCCGATGTAGGCAAGGATCAGCACCACCCCGAGCGTCGCGACCGCCGCGACGACGACCCCCGAGGTGAGCACCAAGCCCTTGCGGGGGGAGACCAGCGGCCGTGGCACGACGATCACCGGCTGGGGAGCGTCCGCCGGCGCCTCGCGGTGCCACTGGGCGACCGCCTCGTCGGGGTCGATCCCCAGGTACTGGGCGTAGTTCCGGAGGAAGCCGCGAACGTAGACGCCACCCGGCAAGGAGGCGTAATCGCCGCGCTCGAGCGCGGCCAGGTACCCACGCCGGATCTTCGTCTCGCGCTCGGCGCGAAGAAGATCGATGCCCTTGGCCTCGCGCGCCGCGACCAGTCGTTCGCCGAGCGCGTCACCGCCCAAGGCCACTCTCCGATCCGCGATCGGGTCGCGGTCGTGCTCGGGCCCCGCCGGGCGGGCGTGGTTGCGCGTGGTCACCGGTCGTCACCATCGTCGGCGTCGGGTGGGGCGACGACGCTGCTCGCCTCGCGCCGCAGCACCTGGCGCGCGTTCGAGCCGTCGAACGCCCCGATGTAGCCCCGCGCCTCGAGCTGGTCGATGATGCGCGCTGCCCGGGCATACCCGATCTTGAGCCGCCGCTGCAGGAGCGACGCCGAGGCGCGGTCGTACTCCTGGACCACGCCCACGGCATCCCTCAGGAGCCGGTCCGCGTCGTCATCCGCGAGGTCGTCGACCGACCCGGTTGAGTCCTCCTCGTCCTCGATGATCCCCAGGTCGTAGTGGGGCTCAGCCTCGGCCCGCCAGTGGGCGGTGACCGCCCGGATCTCCCGGTCCGCCACGAAGACGCCCTGCAGGCGGATGGGGCGCGGCAGGTCCGATGGCTGGAACAGCATGTCGCCGCGGCCGATGAGGTCCTCCGCGCCGGGCGCGTCCAGGATCGTCCGGGAGTCGATCTGGGAGGCCATGGCGAAGGCGATCCGGCTGGGGAAGTTGGCCTTGATCAGCCCCGTCACGACGTTGACCGATGGGCGCTGCGTGGCGAGAACCAGGTGGATCCCGGTCGCGCGGGCCTTCTGGGCCAGGCGGACGATCGGGTCCTCCACCGTCCGGCCGTCGCGCATCATCAGGTCCGCCAGCTCGTCCACGATGATCACGATGTAGGGCAGCCGGTCCGCCGGGTCGGCGCGGGTCTCGTTGTACGAGTCGATGTTCCTGGCGGTAGCGCCGGCGAACTTCCGGAAGCGCATCTCCATCTCGCTGACCGCCCATTTGAGGGCGGCGCGGGCGCGGTCGACCTCGGTGATCACGGGGACCAGCAGGTGCGGCATCCCGTTGTAGTCGGCGAGCTCGACGCGCTTCGGGTCAACGAGGATGAGCCGGACCTCGTCCGGAGTCGCCCGCATGAGCAGGCTGGTGATCAGCGCGTTGACCATCACGCTCTTGCCCGAGCCGGTGGCGCCCGCGATCAGCAGGTGCGGCATCCTCGCGAGGTCCGCGGCGCGCGCGTGCCCCGCCACGTCGCGGCCCAGGGCGAACGCGATCTTCGAGGGGATCGCGGCGACCTCCGGATCCTCCAGGATCCGCCGGATGGCGACCACGTTGAAGTCCATGTTGGGGATCTCGAGGCCGACCACCGTCTTGCCCGGGATCGGCGCCTCGATCCGGATGGTGCGGGCGGCAAGCGCCATGGCCAGGTCGTCCGCCAGCGCCTCGATGCGGCTGACCTTGATCGACGGGTCCGGCTCGACCTCGTACTGCGTGACGACCGGGCCGGCATTCCAGCGAACCACGCGGCTGGGGATGTTGAAGCTTGCCAGCTTGCCCTCGATGATCTTCGCGTTGCGGGCGTGGTCCATTCCCACGTTCGACGCCCGCGGTGCCAGGTCCTCCAGCAGGGTCATCGGTGGGAGGCGGTACTCCCGCCGGATCGGCTCGGCGGCCGTGCCCGGCCCGGGAGACCCGGGACCGATCTCCCCGACGGGGATACGGGTCGCCCCGTTCACGGAGGACGCGGCCCCATCGTCGGGGAAGAGCGTCATCCGCTCCCCGGTGAGTGGCGCCGGCGGTGGCCCGGCGAAGACGGACGAGACCTGCGCCGGCTGCTCCAGCGGCGACGGGATATCCGGCCGGGAGATCTCCCGTCCGTTTCTGCCGTCCCGGAGCGTGGTCCTGGCGCCCGGCGGCGACGCGCCAGGCCCGTCCGTTCGAGGGCGGCGAGCCTGTTCGATCGCGGCTGCGCCGGCATTCGCGGCGGGCGCGGCGAGGGCGCTGCCGAGGTCGCGGGCGCCCCGCCCGAACGGCGCCAGCAGCTCCCGGACCGGCCGGTCCAGGGCGACCACGAGCCCGGCGAGAAGGATCCCGATGAACACGATGAAGGCACCGAGCGGGCTCACGAGGCCGTCGACGAACGTGGCGAGCGACGACCCGATGCGGCCACCCGAACGGCCATCCAGCACGCCGGCTTTGGCGAGGAGCGCGATGAGGGCGAGCACCGCGAGATACGCCACGCCGGAGCCCAGCAAGGTTCGGGGCCAGCCCGCGCGCACGCCCCCCGCCCGTTCCAGCCAGAACCCGAGGCCGATCAAGACGAGCGGAAGCAGCCAGCGGCCGGACCCGAACCACGGCGCGATGACGTTGAGGATCCAGTCCGTCAACGCTCCCCGGCCCTGGAACACGAGCCCGATGAGGATCACGGCCCCCAGGACCATCAGGACGACGGCCACGAGCGAGCGCGTGACGTCGGGTGAGAGGCGCGGCATCCGCCGGACCGACCCTCGGCGGGTCGCCCGCGTCCGCGATCGGGTGGCGGGGGGACGTCGGCGCGTCGCCACCTAGACCTCGACGACGACCGGGAAGACCATCGGTCGCCGCTTCGTCTGCTCGTACAGGAACCGGGAGACGCCATCCTTGATCTGGCTCTTGAGAAGCCCGACCTCGCTGATGTGGTCGCCCGGGGTCTCGATGGCCGCCACCACTCGACGCACGGCCTCCGCCATGATGGGGTCCTTCTCGTTGAGGTGGACGAATCCGCGGGTGATGATCTCGGGCTGCCCCACGACGCTTCCCGTCTGCTTGTCGACGGTCACGACGACCATGAACATCCCGTCGTTGGCAAGCGCCTTGCGGTCGCGCAGGACGATCTCTCCGACCTCGCCCACGGACAGCCCGTCGACGTAGACGTAGCCCGCGGTCACCGGTTGGCCCCGGCGCCCGGATCCGTCCGCCAGGATCTCGATGGGGGTCCCGTTCTCGATGATGTAGACGTTCTCCGGCGCAACCCCGGTCTCGATCGCCAGGCGGCCGTGCTGGACCTGCATCCGGAACTCGCCGTGCATCGGGATGAAGTGGCGCGGCTTGGTGAGGCCGAGCATCAACTTGAGCTCTTCCTGGCTCGCGTGCCCCGAAACGTGCGCCCGCTTGATGGTGTGGTAGATGACGTTCGCGCCGGCCTTGAACAGGTTGTCGATCGTCCGGTTGACGTACTCCTCGTTCCCCGGGATGGGGCTGGCCGAGACGATGACCGTATCGCCGGGCTGGATCTCCACGAAGCGATGGTCCCGGTTGGCCATCCGGGCCAGCCCGGCCATCGGCTCGCCCTGGGCGCCGGTCGTACAGATGACCAGCTTGCCGGCCGGGACATCGCCGATGCGGTCCTTGGCCACGATCCGGTCCGCAGCGTAGGTCAGGTACCCGAGGTCGCTCGCGACCCTGAAGTTCTGCTCCATCGAGCGCCCGATCACGGCGACCTTCCGGTCGAAGCTGGCCGCCGCGTCGAGGACCTGCTGAACCCGAGCGATGTTGCTGGCGAAGGTCGCCACGATCACCCGGCCGTCGAGCGGCTCCATGATCTCGCGGAATGCCTCGCCGACCGTCCGCTCCGACGGCGTGTAGCCCGGGTTCTCGGCCCTGGTCGAGTCGGAGAGGAGACAGACGACGCCCTCCTCGCCCAGCTTGGCCAGGGTGTGGAAGTCCGACAGCCGGCCGTCGACCGGGGTGTGGTCGAACTTGAAGTCGCCCGTGTGCACGACCACGCCCACCGGCGTGCGCAGCGCGATCCCCATGGCGTCGGGGATGGAGTGGCCGATCCGGAACGGGACCACGGTGAAGGGCCCGATCGGGATCTCGTCGCCGGGCTCGAGGCCGAGGAGCGGGTTGTTGTGGAGCTTGTGCTCCTTGATCTTGTTGCCGAGAAGCCCGCGCGCAAGGATCGATGCATAGACGGGGACGCCGGGGAACTCAGGGAGCACGTAGGGGAGGGCGCCGACGTGGTCCTCGTGCGCGTGCGTGATGAGAAACGCCCGGACGTTGGCGCGACGCTCCTTCAGGTAGCTGATGTCGGGGATGACGAGGTCGATGCCGAACATCTCCTCGTCGGGGAACATCAGGCCGCAGTCGATGACGACGATGTCGTCGCCATACTCGAAGACGTACATGTTCTTGCCGATCTCGCCCACGCCCCCCAGGGGGATGATGCGGAGCGGCTGGTCGTTCGTGGCGGATGTCTGGCTGGTCATGGCCTCACGTGAACAGGGTGAGTTGATCTGGTTCGGGTGATCGGGCCGGCGGGTCGACTGGCGCCGGGCCGCCATCGGCTGTCGTGGCAGACGTGGTCTCCGCGGCGCCATCGCGCGACTGCCGGGCATCCTCGAGGGCCGCTGGGACGCGCGCCACATCCTCGAAGCTTGCGGTCTCGATCGCCGCCGCCCGGAGAGCGGCCGCCGGATGGTACAGGGCGAAGACATGGGCGCGGGCGGCCCCGGTCGCCGGGTCGGCCGGGGAGGCGGTCCCGTGCGACCGGCTGATCGTGGTGCCAGGCCGGAACAGGCCCATGGAATGGCGGCCCAGCGTTACCACGAGGGCCGGATCGATCGCCTGGAGCTGGCGGTGCAGGTATGGGGCACACGCGGCAACCTCGTCCGGCTCGGGGTCGCGGTTGTCCGGCGGGCGGCACTTGACGATGTTCGTGATGAAGACGTCCTCACGACGCCAGCCGATGGAGGCCAGCAGGCGGACCAGGAGCTCTCCGGCTCGCCCCACGAAGGGCCGGCCCACGCGGTCCTCGTTGACCCCCGGGCCCTCTCCCACGAGGACGACCTCGGTCATGGGGTTTCCTTCACCCGGCACCGCCCGAGTCCGGCCGGCGTGGAGCCGGCAGGCGGTGCAGGTCCGAACCTCCTCTGCGATCGCTTCGAGCGCCGCACGGCGTTCGGTGGCGGTCACGCGGGCGTCTCCGCCTCCGCGTGCGGGGCGCGGCGCGACGCCGGCACCACCCAGCCGCGCGCGGCAAGGATCTCCGCGAGCTCCACCGCGTTCGTGGCCGCCCCTTTGCGGACATTGTCGGAGACGCACCAGAAGGCGATGCCGCGGCCGTCCGGGATCGACGGGTCCTGCCGGACGCGGCCCACGTAGATCTCGTCGTGCCCGGCCGCATCCGTGGCCAGCGGGTAGACGTGGTCGGCCGGTTCATCGCGCACAACGACCCCCGGCACCGCCGCGAACAGGGCGCGGGCGGCCCCCGGAGCGAGGGCCCCATGCAGCTCCACGTGCACTGCTTCCGAGTGGCCCACGAAGACCGGCACTCTGACCGCCGTGCAGGAGACCCGAAGGTTCGGCAGGTGGAGGATCTTGCGGCTCTCGGAGACGACCTTCCACTCCTCCTTCGTGTAGCCGTTGTCCAGGAAGACGTCGATCTCCGGAAGGGCGTTGAACGCGATGGGGTGCGGATAGACGGCCGCCGACTTGGGTGAGCCGGCCGCGTGGGCCCGGATCTGCGTCTCCAGCTCCGCGATGGCCTCCGCGCCGGTGCCGGACACGGCCTGATAGGTGTCCACGACCACGCGCTCAAGGCCCGGGCCGTCGCGCAGGGCCATCAGGAGCGGCACGAGCTGCATCGTGCTGCAGTTCGGGTTCGCGATGATGCCCTCGTGGGAGGCGAGATCGCCCGGGTTGACCTGGCTGACCACGAGCGGGATGCCAAGCTCCATGCGCCACGCGCTCGAGTTGTCGATCACCGTGCACCCGCGGGCCACGGCCTGGGGCGCAAGCTCACGCGAGACCTCCGCGCCGGCCGAGAAGAGCGCGATGTCCACCCCATCGAACGCCTCCGGGGTGGCCTCCAGCACGGACACCTGGCGACCCGCCACGGGGACGCTCATGCCGGCCGACCGCCCGGAGGCGAGAAGGCGCAGCTCCCCCATTGGGAACGAGCGCTCCAGGAGGACCGAGATCATCGTGCGGCCCACGACGCCGGTTGCGCCAACGACGGCGACGGTCAGGGGTCGGGCGGTCGTGTTGGACATGGCTCCGCTGCTCATGAAGGGACGTGCGGGCACGGCCCGAGTATACCAGCGTGCCCCCGGCTTCCCGGGGGCACGCGCTGGGTACCACGTTCGGGCGGGCCCACGGGTGAGCCCGCCGGGTTCAGCCCTTGGCCAGGTGGCGCTGCATGGCGGCCTTGCGGGACAGGTTGACCCGTCCCTGTCGGTCGACCTCGGTGACCACCACCATCACCTCGTCGCCCACCGACACCACGTCCTCGACGGAGGGCACGTGGTAGTCGGCCAGCTCGCCGATACGGACCAGGCCTTCCTTGCCCGGGAGGATCTCCACGAAGGCACCGAAGGTCATCAGGCGGGTCACGGTCCCCAGGTACAGGGCCCCGATCTCGACCTCGCGGGTGAGGGACTCGATCCAGTGGATGGCCTTGCGGGCGTTCTCGCCGGACACGGCGGCGATCTCCACCATGCCGTCATCCTCGACGTTGATCTCGGTCCCGGTCTCCTCCTGGATCTTGCGGATCATGGAGCCGCCCTTGCCGATGATGTCGCGGATCTTCTCGGGGTTGATCTTGATCTTCGTGATGCGCGGCGCGAAGTCGCTCATCGTGTCGCGAGCGGAGGGCAGGACCTCGAGCATCTTGTCGAGGATGAGCATCCGCGCTGCGTGGGCCTTCTCGAGCCCCTGCCGGATGATCGCCTCGCTGATGCCGGTCACCTTGATGTCCATCTGAAGGGCCGTGATCCCGTCCCGGGTGCCGGTGACCTTGAAGTCCATGTCGCCGAAGGCGTCTTCCTTGCCCAGGATGTCGGTGAGGACCGTGAATGTCCCGTCGGGCTCGGACATCAGGCCCATCGCCGCGCCGGCCACCGGCGCCGTGATCGGCACCCCGGCATCCATGAGGGCCAGGGTCGAGCCGCACGTAGACGCCATCGAGGTCGAGCCGTTGGAGGTGACGCACTCCGAGACGAGGCGGATCACGTAGGGGAACTCGTCCGCGCTGGGGAGCACGGGCAGCAGCGCCCGCTCCGCGAGGTGGCCGTGACCGATCTCGCGCCGCCCCGGGCCGCGCATCATCTTATTCTCGCCCGTGCTGTACGGCGGCATGTTGTAGTGGTGGATGTAGCGCTTCTCGGTCTCCGGGCTGATCGTGTCGATCCGCTGGACGTCCGAGGATGGGCCGAGGGTCGCGATGGTGAGCGCCTGCGTCTCGCCGCGCGTGAAGAGGCCGGAGCCATGCGCCCGGGGCAGAAGGCCGACTTCGACGGTGATCGTGCGCAGCTCGTCGACGCCACGCCCGTCCATGCGGATCCCTTCGGAGAGGGTCATCCGCCGAACCGTCTTCTTGTGGACGGCGCCGAACAGGCTCTTGGAGACCCGAGCCGTCCGGCGTGCCGCGTCCAGCTTGGCCTTCGCGTCATCTCTGGACGTCCGGCCCGCGCGGATGGAGTCGGCGATCCCGGCTTTGAGCGCCTCGATGCGCTCAGGCAGGTCCGCGGCCATCGCGAGAAGCAGGGCAGCCGTCGCCTCGGCGTCCGGCAGGGCGCGATGCGCCTGCTTCAGCTCGATCCCGAAGAAGCGCGACAGCTCGCCCAGGGTGTAGCTGGGAAGGTCGGGGTACCCATCGCGCGCGAGCGTGAGCGTGTCGAGGTAGGTGCCCGGCTGGATGCGGGTCCCGTCCCCCAGGGCCGCTTCGAGGAAGCCGATGTCGAACCCGATGGAATGGCCCACCAGGGTTGCCTCGCCGATGTAGGCGAGCGCCTGCTTGGCAGCCTCCGCGGGCGTCGGAGCGCCGGCGACGTCCTTGTCCGTGATCCCGTGCATCTGGTTGCCGAAGATCGGCCGGCCCGGGCTCACGAACGTCGACCACCGGTCGACGACCTTGCCCTTCTTCACCCGAACGGCGGCGATCTCGATCAGGTCGGCCATCTCCGGGTTGGTCCCGGTCGTCTCGACGTCGAGCACCACGAACTCGGCGCCGGCCTTCGCCTTCTCCGCGAAGCCCAGGACCGACCCGACGCCGGCGTCCAGGAACGGGATGCGCTTCGTCTTGCCGACGGCCTCCTGGAGCTGGAGCTGGAGGTCGATCAGCGGCTGGAGCGCGCGATGACCGAACAGGATGGCCTCGGCCATCACGGACTCGGGAAGGATCTTCGCGCCCGCCTCGACCATCATGATGGCCTCGCGGGTACCCGAGACGATGAGGTCGAGATCGGACTCGGCGAGCTCCGGGATGGTGGGGTTGATGACGAACTCGCCGCCGATCCGGCCGATCCGGACGGCACCGATGGGGCCCAGGAACGGGATCTCGCTGATGGTCAGCGCGGCGGACGCAGCGACCGTTCCCAGGACGTCCGGGTTGTTCTCCTGGTCCGTGGAGAGGACGGTCAGGACGATCTGAACGTCGTCCTTGTAGCCCTCCGGGAAGAGCGGCCGGATCGGCCGGTCCGTCAGGCGGGCGGCCAGGATGGCGGCCTCGGACGGGCGCGACTCGCGCTTGATGAACCCGCCGGGGATCTTGCCGGCGGCATACATCCGCTCCTCGAAGTCCACCGTCAGCGGGAAGAAGTCCAGCCCCGGTCGGGGCTCGGACCGGTTCGCGGTGCCGAGCACCACGGTGTCACCGTACGTGACGGTGACGGCCCCTCCGGCCAGGCGGGCGAGCTTGCCCGTCTCGATGGTCAGGGGGCGTCCGCCGAATTCGACGGAAAAGGTCAGGGACACGAGCGTTCCTTTCTCGCTCGCGTCGGGCTTGGACCGCGGCCGGCGTTCGCGCCGACCTCCGGATGCACCGAACCCGGGGTGCTCCCCCGGACTCAGCGCGTGCTCAGCGGCGCAGGCCGAGCCGTGCGATGACGGCGCGGTAGCGCGCGGCGTCCTTTTTCACGAGGTACGCGAGAAGGCGCCGGCGATGGCCGACCAGCTTGAGGAGGCCGCGGCGGGAATGATTGTCCTTGGGGTACAGCCTGAGATGTCCGGTCAGGTCCTTGACCCGCTCTGTCAGGAGCGCGATCTGGACCTCGGCAGAGCCCGTATCCCCTTCGCTCACCGCGTATTCGGCGACGATCCGGTCCTTGGTTTCCCGCACGAGCGGCACTCGGTCCTCCGACACGAAAACTTCTACAACACGTTCTAGCAAACCGACGGAGCGTAACAGGGGCAGGCGGTTCCTGCAAACGCGCTGGCCGTCTCCGGGGCGCCAGTGGCCGTCAGGCGGGCCGCACGAAGGCGACCCGGAGGCGTCCTGGGGCGAGCGTCGCAGCGCGAGCACGAACGTCGAGCGTCCCGGACTCGTCCACTCGGACCAACGCGGCGTGCGGGCGCGTGGGCACGGCCCCGGGCGCGATCGCAGGCTCCACGGTCGCGGTGTACCGGCCGGGCGGCGGCAGCGCGACGGGGACCGGGAAGCGGAGGGTCCCTGCCTGGCCGGCCCGCGTTCGGGCCGCGATCTGCCCGGTGACCGCCACCCGCCGGCCGAGGAGTGCGCGCGCCGCGGCAAGGTCGCCCGAGGCAATGGCGTTGCGGATCTCGGCGCTGCGCACCTGTCGTCCGCCGATCTCGAAGGGCGGAACCACGACCACCCGGAAGCCGTCGCGGGCGCCCAGGGCGGCGAGCGTCGTGGGCGTGCCGCGCCGCTCATGCCCGAATGCGGCGTCCGGTGTCATCAGGAGTCCCGCCAGGCGGGTGCGGGCCTGGATCGATTCCACGAACGCATCGTAGGGGGTGCGGCGCAGGGCCTCGTCGAAGTGCTCCACGATTGTCACCACGACACCGGCCTGGGCGAGGCGCGCGAGGCGCTCATCGGGGTCGCACAGCAGCGGCGGTGCGGCCCCGGCCACGATCTCGTCGGGGTGGTGGTCGAATGTCAGCACCGCCGGTGCGACGCCCATCCGGACCGCGGCCCTTCGCAGCTCTCGCAGGAGGTACGCGTGGCCGCGGTGGAGTCCGTCGAAGACGCCAACCACCAGCAGGAGCGGTCCGTGCTCGGCCCGCAGGGCGGCGATCCCGGCCAGGGCGTGTGGCACGTGCACGCCGGAGCGGGTCCCAGGCACGGCAGGAGGTCCGAGCTCAGGCATTCGGCGCGGCCGGCCCACTCCGGAGCAGCACCTTGTCCGGCACCAGGTGCCCGCCGACACGCCGTGCGATCGCAACCAGCGACCCGTGCTCGGATACCAGGAGCACCCGCTCCGCAGCCGGGGCGCCGACGCCGGGAACGGTCCCGGCCGCGGTCGGCGCCTGCGCCGGGAGCCGGCCGGCCTCGCTGACCCAGCCGCCGTGGCCGACGACGACCAGCTCGTCGGGGCGGAGCGTCACCGTCGGGAAGTCCTCCAGCCCCGTCCCGATCGGGCGGAGAAGCGCCGCGAACCGTCCGTTCGCCGCCGCGTCACGGACCACGTCGAGGCTGATGGCGTCATCGAGCGTGAACGGTCCCGCCGCCGTGCGGCGCAGGGCTCCGAGGTAGGCCGCGCTGCCGACCGCTGCCCCCAGGTCGCGCGCCAGCGCTCGCACGTACGTCCCCGCTGAGCAGGCCACGTCGAGAACGGCGAGTGGATGCGTGGGATCGGTCTCGTCCCATCGCTCGAGCGCGAGGGCATGAAAGATCACATCGCGTGCCGGGAGCACGGGAGTCTGCCCGGCCCGGGCCAGCGCGTAGGCGCGCCTGCCGCCAACCTTGCGCGCGGAGAACGCCGGCGGCAGCTGCAGCTGCCGCCCCAGGAACCGAGCCAGCGCCGTCTCCACGGCGGATCTCGTGGGTGCCGGCTGATCCGCCGGCGTCAGCTCCCCTTCGAGGTCATCGGTCGTCGAGGAGGCGCCGAAGCAGACCGTCGCCCGGTAGGCCTTGCGCGCGCCCAGGTGAAACTCGACCACCCGCGTCCCCAGTCCCAGGTAGAGGGGCAGCACGCCGGACGCGAACGGGTCGAGCGTCCCGCCGTGGCCGATCCGCTTCGTGCCGGCGAGACGGCGCACCAGGGCGACGATGTCGTGCGACGTCGGCCCGACCGGCTTGTCGACGACCAGGATCCCGTCAAGGTGCGAATCGGTCCGCTTGGTCTGCGGGTGGCGCCCGTGGCCCGGCGTGTCGGAGACGTCCACCGGCGAGGGAGTGCCGTCGTCCGTCACCGCGTGACCGCGCGCGCGTGCCGCTCCGCTGCCGGCAGGACGGCTGCGACCGCCTCGGCCAGCGGCAGCTGGAGAGAGGCACCGGCCGCTCGCGGATGCCCTCCGCCGCCCCAGGTGCCACAGAGCGCGGTCGCGTCCACGCCCCCGGGCTTCGTGCGCACGGAGAGCCGGGTCGCGCCATCCTTCTCCTTGAACAGGAGGGCGATCTCGGCGGTCTCCGACTGCGCCAGGAGGTCGATGATCCCCTCGGAGTGCTCCGAGCGCGCTCCCGTCGCAACGAGATCCGCCAGTTCGAGCGTCGAGGCGATCACCAGCCCGCCAGCGTGCGACTGCAGGCGACTCAGGACCCGCCCGAACAGCGCCAGCTGGGCATCCGGCTTGGTCCGATACAGCCGCCGGCTGACCTCGGAAAGCGGCGCCCCCGCCTCCACCAGCGCGGCCGTCACCTCGAGCGTGCGCGCCGTTGTATTCGGGTGGGCGAACGTGGCCGTGTCCATCACGATTCCCGCCGCGAGGGCTGCGGCGAGCCTCCCCTCCCCCGCCGCCAACGGGACGCCGAGCCGCACGGCCAGGAGGGCGACCATCTCGCACGTCGCGGCCGCCGCCGGGTCGATCCAGGCCAGGCCGCCCGTGCCGTCATTGCTGGCGTGGTGGTCGATCGTCAGGAGCGGCGTATCGGCGAAGAGCGCGGGATGTCGCTCCCGGATCGAGCCGACGCGGCTGAGGTCCCCGCAGTCGCAGAGGACGACGAGGTCGTAGGCGACGTCAGGCTCCGGGTCGGTTCGGACGGCGTCGCTGCCGTCGATGAACCGGTAGAGGTCGGGCAACGGGTCCGCGGCGGCGACCGTCGCCCGCCCGCCCAGCGCCTCCACCAGCACGCCGATCGCGATCGCCGCCCCCAGCGCGTCGGCGTCCGGGCTCTCGTGCCCGACCGCCAGCACGCGCCTGGCATTTCGCACGCGCTCCACCACAAGCGTGGGGACCGCCTCTGCAAGCGACCCCAGGTCGATCGTCATCTCAGCGAGCCCGCGGCGGGCGCCGCGCGCCGGACGGCGGCCGCCGACGCGCGCCCGGCGGCTTCCGGATCCCGGCTCCGCGTTCGGCGGCGGCGTGTTCCGGCCCGGGCTCGGGCGTGTCCCCTTCCCGAGGCAGGCGTGCGACCGGCGTGGGCAGCGACTCGGTCACCGGTGCGTCGGCGAGCGAGGCAGCGCCCGGGATGTCCCCGTGCTCCAGCTCGTCGAGGATCTGAAGGACACGCGTGCCGTGCTCCATCGAGGAGTCGAGCACGATGTGAAGGGCGGGGACCCGTCGCAGGCGCAGGCGGACGCCCAGCTCGCGCCGGACATATCCCATCGCGCCGTCGAGGGCCTTGAGGGTCGCGCGCCGCTCTTCGGCATCGCCGATCACGCTGACCCACACCTTCGCGTGCTGGAGATCCGGGGTCGTCTCCACGTCGGTCACGGTCGCGAATCCCACGCGCGGGTCGGCCACCTCGCGTGACAGGATCGCGCCGATCTCCTGGCGCAGGAGCTCGTCGACCCGGTCCGTTCGCTGGCTCATGGCCGGCCGCTACCGAATGCTCGCGCGGCTCACCGACTGCTGGGTGAACGCTTCGATGATGTCGCCCTCGGCCAGATCGTGGAACCCGGCCAGGCCGATGCCGCACTCGTACCCCTGGGCGACGTCGCGGACGTCGTCGCGGAAGCGCCGAAGCGAGTCCAGCTTGTCCGTGGCGATGAGCTTGCCGTTGCGATAGACGCGCACGCCTGCCGTCCGCGGGATGTGCCCGTCGGTGACGAACGATCCGGCGATCACCGTGCTCTTGCCCACCCGGAAGATCTGGCGGACCTCTGCGCGTCCCTCCACCTGCTCCACGATCTCCGGTTCGAGCATGCCACTGAGGGCCGCCTCGATGTCGTCGGTGAGCTTGTAGATGATGTCGTACAGGCGGACGTCGACCTTCTCCGCCTCGGCGGTCCGACGGGCCTGGGGATCCAGCTTCGTGTTGAAGCCGACCACGATCGCATTGGACGCCGAGGCCAGCAGGATGTCGTTGTCGGTGATGTCGCCGGTTCCCTCGTGAAGCACGCTGATGCGGACCTCGTCCGAGATGATCTGGCCCAGTGCATGCGTGATCGCCCCCAGCGAGCCGGAGACGTCTGCCTTGAGGATGATCCGGAGCTCCTTGGACTGCCCTTCCTGGAACTGGTTGAAGAGATCCTCCAGGGTCGCCTTCTGACTGGTACCCGCCTGGGCGATGGCGGCGTTCCGCGTCTGCTCGACGATCGATCGAGCCGTCTTCTCGTCCGGGACGACGCGCAGGATGTCACCCGCCTCCGGCACCTCGCCGAGCCCCAGCACGAGCGCCGCGGACGACGGGCCGGCCTTCTGGATGCGCTTCCCGGCCGCGTTCTCGAGCGCCTTGACCTTGCCGTAGGTCTTGCCGACCACGACGATGTTGCCGATCCGGAGGGTGCCCGTCTGGACGACGACGGTGGCCACGGGCCCGCGCCCCTTGTCAAGCTCGGCTTCGATGATCGTCCCAACCGCCTCGCGCTTCGGGTTCGCCTTGAGCTCCTGGAGGTCGGCGACCAGGTTCACCATGTCGAAGAGGTCGTCGAGGCCCTGGCGCGTCTTCGCGGACACCTGCACGAGGGGGACGTCGCCGCCGTACTCCTCGATCACGACGTTCGCCTCGGTCAGCTCGGTCTTGACCCGGTCAGGATTCGCGTCCGGCTTGTCGACCTTGTTGAGGGCGATGATGATCGGCACCTTGGCCGCGCGGGCATGGGCGATCGCTTCGAGTGTCTGGGGCATGACGCCATCGTCGGCCGCGACCACGATGATCGCGATGTCGGTGACCTTGGCGCCCCGCGCTCGCATGGCGGTGAACGCCTCGTGCCCCGGCGTGTCGAGGAAGACGACCTTCTTGTCGTCCTTGACGATCTCCGAAGCGCCGATGTGCTGGGTGATCCCGCCGCGCTCCCCGGCCGCCACCGCGGTGCTCCGGATCGCGTCGAGCAGGCTCGTCTTGCCGTGGTCGACGTGGCCCATGACGGTCACGATCGGCGCGCGCGCCACGAGCAGGGTGGGGTCCTCGTCCACGAACAGGGTGACCTTGGTCGCGGGCGCGGGTGCCTCGGCACCCTCCTCCTCGGCCGCGGCGACCGGCGCCTCTGCCTCGGCCGTCTCGAAGCCGAGCTCGGTCGCCACCAGCGATGCGGTGTCACGGTCGATCAACTGGTTGATGGTGGCGAAGATCCCGCTCTTGATGAGCTCCCGGATCACGTCGGCGGGGTTGACCGCAAGGACCTCGGCGAGCTCCTTGACCGTGATCGTCGACGGCAGCACGACGGCGCTGCGGTCTCGCGGCTCCGCGACCGATACCGGGGTGAAGCCGCCCCCTTCACGTCGCTGCGGTTTGCGGGGGCCGCGGCGGCCGCGGGTCCCGCTCCTGCTCCTGGCCATCAGGCCCCTCCTTCTCGGTCGTCATGGGTTCGGGGATGGGGTGCGGCGCTTTCGGCGAGCCGCGGTGCTTCGAAGAGGTCGGCCGCGATCGGAACGGCGAGGGCGCGCCGCAGGGCCCCCTTCTCGAGGGCCGCCGCCTGGCAGGCGGGGTCGGCGCAGACGTAGGCACCTCGCCCGGGGGCGCGCCCGGTCGGGTCCACGACTACGGCGCCGCCCGGCGTGCGGACGACCCGCAGGAGCTCGCGCTTCTGGCGGGGCGTCCGACAGGCGACGCAGGTCCGGGTCGGATGCTGCCGCGGGGGCGGTCCCCCGGCCGTGCGCCGCGCTACGGTGCCACCTCCGCCGCGGGTACGTCCGCAGCTTCCGGTGTCCCCGCCTCTTCCGCCGCCGCGACACCCTCGGCCTCGACGCGTGCGGCCGGCGGCGCGGCGGCCGGCTCGTGCGCCTGCGCGTCGCTGCGGATGTCGATTCGCCAGCCGGTCATCTTGGCCGCCAGCCGTGCGTTCTGCCCTTCGCGCCCGATCGCGAGCGAGAGCATCTTCTCGGGCACGACGACGTTCGCGATCCGGTGCTCCTCGTCGATCTGGACCGCCACGACCTGGGCCGGGCTGAGCGCCTTGGCGACGAAGACCGCCGGGTCCTCGCTCCATTCGATCACGTCGATCTTCTCACCCGCCAGCTCGGCCACCACCGCCTGGACGCGTGCTCCGCGCTGGCCGACGGTTGCCCCGACGGGGTCGAGGCCCTCCTGCCGGGAGGCGACGGCCACCTTGGAGCGACTCCCGGGCTCGCGGGCGATCGCCTTGATCTCCACGGTGCCCGCGTGAATCTCGGGGACCTCCAGCTCGAACAGGCGACGCAGGAAGCCCTTGTGGGTTCGGCTCACCAGCACCTGGGGCCCGCGCGGCGCACGCCGGACCTCCAGCACGAACGCCTTGACGTTCTGGCCGATCCGGTAGTGCTCCACCGGCGATTGCTCGGTCGTGGCCAGGATCGCCTCCGCCTTGCCGAGGTCGAGGATGATCGCCCTCGGCTCGACGCGGTTCACCGTCCCGGTGATGAGGTCGCCCTCACGGCTTGCGAACTGGTCGTAGACGACGTCGCGCTCCGCCTCCCGCAGGCGCTGCAGCACGACCTGCTTGGCGGTCTGGGCCCCGATCCGCCCGAACGCATCCTGCCCCAGCTGCTCGGTGACGACATCCTCGCCCACCTCGGCATCCGGCTTGATCGCGCGAGCGTCAGCCACGGACAGCTCGGTGAGGGGATCCTCCACGTCGGTAACAACCCGGCGCTCGCGGGTCACCAGCATCTCGCCCCGCTCCGGGTCGATCCGGACCCGCACGTCCTCGTTGCCGGGAATCCGACGGTACGCGGACTCGATAGCGTCGGCGATCGTCAGGATGAGCTGCTCCCGCGGAACGCCCTTCTCTGCGTTGAGCTGGAGGAGGGCGCCCACGAAGTCGCGGCTCATATCGTCCACCTCCCAACTCGTTGCCGACCGCGCGCGCCCGGTCCCTGCCGACCGAAAGAAAGACGTGGGGGTCACCCACGTCATGGAGCGGCGCGGTCGAAGTTGGGCGGAGTATACCCCACCCGGGCCCCATCTCAGCGTCGCGAGCCGAACCCCGCGCTACGGACGCCGCTCAGCGGGGTCCGTGGACCCCTCATTCGGGGGCGGTCACCATCTCCACGGCGCTCCCCGGCGTCGGGTAGCGGCGCGCCACGTATTCCTCGAGCAGCTCGACGAAGCGCGCGACGATGTCGTCGCCCCGGTAGGTGGCATGCAGCCTGCCGTCGACGAAGACGGGCGCCACGGGCTCCTCGAAGGTGCCCGGGAGGCTGATGCCGATGTCCGCGTGCTTGCTCTCCCCGGGCCCGTTCACGACGCACCCCATCACGGCGACGCGGAGGTCCTCGACGCCAGGATGGAGCGTTCGCCAGGTCGGCATCCGCTCCTTGAGGTGATCCTGGATGTCGCGGGCCATCTCCTGGAAGAACACAGAGGTCGTCCGCCCGCAGCCCGGGCAGGCGCTCACCTGTGGAATGAAGCTACGCAGCCCGAGTGACTGGAGGATCTGCTGGGCAACCTCGACCTCGAGCTCCCGCCCGGCTCCCGGCTCCGGTGTCAACGACACGCGGATGGTGTCCCCGATCCCCTCGCTGAGCAGGACGCTGAGACCCGCCGTGGACGCGACGATTCCCTTCATCCCCATTCCGGCCTCCGTGAGGCCGAGGTGGAGCGGGTAGTCGCACCGGGCAGCCAGGCGATGGTAGACGTCCACGAGGTCGCGGACGCCGGACACCTTTGCGCTCAGGATGATCCGGTCGTGCCGGAGCCCCGTCTCCTCTGCCAGCTCCGCAGATCGGAGCGCCGAGGCCAGCATGGCCTCGATCATCACGTCCCGGCTCTCTCGGGGCGTCGCGAGCGAGGCGTTGGCCTCCATCATCGAGGTGAGCAGGGCCGGGTCCAGGGAGCCCCAGTTGACACCGATCCGGACCGGCCGGTCGTGCTCGACCGCGACCCGCACGATCGTCTGGAAGTTGTCGTCGTGGCGTTTGCCGCCGACATTGCCGGGGTTGATTCGGTACTTGGCCAGCGCGCGAGCCATCTCCGGGTAGTCCACCAGGAGCTGATGACCGTTGTAGTGGAAGTCGCCCACGATCGGCGTATCGAAGCCGAGGTCGCGGACCTTGCGGACCATCTCCGGGACCGCTGCGGCCGCCGCCTCCGTGTTCACGGTCACGCGGACCAGCTGGGAGCCGGCGTCGGCGAGCCGGACGACCTGGAGGGCCGTCGCGTCGGCATCCGCGGTGTCCGTGTTCGTCATCGACTGGACCACGATCGGGTGGGCGCTCCCGACGGCCACGCCGCCGACGTCGACCGACACCGTCGTCCGGCGGACCGGGCGCAACCGGTCGGCGTCCGTCATGGCGTGCCCCCGGTCACCTGGCGGGCGACGTCGAAGTACGTGATCCAGATGAGGAACCCGAACAGGAAGACGAACCCGACCAGGTAGGTGAGGCGCTCGATCGAGATCGCCGTGTCCGCCGACAGACCCTTGCCACGGAAGCCCGCCCGCCGCAGGACGGCCCCGCCGCGCGCGAACAGGGACCGCAGCAGGATCACCAGCATCCGGCCCCCATCGAGCGGCGGGAACGGCAGGATGTTGACGAGGGCGAGGTTCGCCGACAGCAGGCCCGCGAGGTAGAGCGTGAAGATCGGCCCGAGCTGCCAGAAGACGTCCCCGACCTGGACCGCGATCCCGACCGGCCCGCTGACGGGCGGCGCCTGGGTCGGGTTCGACGCCACGGAGGTGACGAGCGAGGCGAGGCCGTCCACGATGAGCCGGAAGGCACTGACCGTCCAGGCTGCCCCCGCCTGGACCGCCGTCACCGGGTCACGGCCCTCATACGCGCCGCTGAAGATCAGGCCCGCGCTCCGGATTCCGAGCGCACCCTGGGTCGCGGCCACGTCCGGCGGCCTGAGCGTCACCGTCACATCGCGCTCGGCGCCGCCCACTTCACGCACGAGAAGCGTCACCGTCTGGCCCGCCCGACTGCGAAGCGCGTCGATCGCAGCCTGGCCCGCCTGCGGGCTCGGCAGGAGGTCAAAGGTCGACCCGTCGATGGCGAGGATCGTCTCGCCCGCCTGGAGCCCGGCGTGCTCCGCCGGGGAGCCGGCCACGACCTCGTCGAAGGTCAGGCCGCCCTGCGGCGTCGCGAGCCAGGCAATCGCCGTGAAGATCACGAACGCGACGACCAGGTTCATGACCACGCCGGCGAGCAGCACGAGCAGCTTCTTGGGGAGCGCCGCGACGGCAAAGGAGCGCGGGTCGTCGGAATCGCCGTCCTCGCCCTCGAGCCGTACGAACCCCCCGATCGGCAGCCAGTTGAGCGTGTACATCGTCTCGCCGCGGGCGCGCAGAACCTTCGCCCGCGGCGGGAACCCGATCCCGAACTCGTGGACGCGCATGCCGAACAGGCGCGCCACCACGAAATGGCCCAGCTCGTGGACCAGGACGAGCCCGCACAAGATGACCACGAAAAGGAGGATCGTGATCGCCCCCTGGATGACCGGCATGAATCCTCCTACGCGGGCCGTGCGCCGCCGGTTCCCGGGGCGCCGAAGGTCGCCCTGACCTCGCGGTCCAGCGCGACGAGGTCATCGTACCCCGGCTCCTGCCCGGGACCCGTCCCGAAGCGCGCCACGGCCCCCTCGAGCAGGCGCGCGATCCCTGGGAAGTCCAGCGTCCCGTCGAGGAATCGCGCCACGGCCACGTCGTCCGCGGCGATCAGCGCGGCGCTGGCGCGGGACCCGAGCATGCCGGCCTCGCGGGCGATCCGGAGGGCCGGGAACCGCGCGACGTCGGGGGACCGGAAAACCAGCGGCCCGGCGGCCACGAGGTCCGGAGCGGCGGCGAGCGAGGGCCGGCGGGACGGATGCGTGATCGCGTACTGGATCGGGAGCCGCATGTCCGGGGTGCCAAGCTGGGCCTTGAGCGAGCCGTCCACGAAACGCACGGCCGAGTGGACCACCGACTGGGGATGGATGACAACCTCGATCGCCGCGTAGGCCACGTCGTAGAGCCAATGCGCCTCGATCACCTCGAGACCCTTGTTCGCGAGGGTCGCCGAATCGATCGTGATCTTGGCCCCCATGGTCCACGTCGGGTGGCGCAGCGCCATCGCGGGCGTGATCCCGGCAAACGCCTCGGCCGGCGTGCCGAGGAACGGGCCGCCTGACGCCGTGAGCACGAGCCCGGCAACTCCCGCCATCTCTTCGCCGACGAGGCACTGCCAGATGGCCGAGTGCTCCGAGTCGATCGGCCGGAGCCAGCCGAGCGGGTGCGCGAAGGCGCCGCCCGGGTCGGCGGCCGCGTGCGCCGCCGCGAGGGCCTGGGCCTCCGGCATGACCAGGTGCCCGCCCGCGACGAGCGTCTCCTTGTTGGCGGTCGCCACGACCTTGCCCGCCCGGAGCGCGGCCAGCACGGCTCGCAGGCTCACGATGCCGCTCGTCCCGACCACGACGAGGTCGACGTCGTCGCCGGTGGCGAGCTCGACGAGCGCGTCCTCCCCGTGGAGCCGAAGGGTGCCTGGGGGAAGGTCCAGCGGCGTGGCGTCGCCGAGCGCCACCGCGCGCGGCCGGAACTGGCGGGCCTGCGCCTCGAGCAGCGAAGCCCGGGAGCCGGTTGCGAGCGCCACGACGCGCCACTCGGGGGCAAGCCCGGCGAGCACCTCGAGCGCCTGGCGCCCGATCGAGCCGCCAGAGCCGAGGAGCGCGACGCCGCGCGGCCGGTCAGGCCGCAACGAGGATGACATAGGCGACCAGGAGGGGCCCGGCGAAGAGAAACGAGTCGGTGCGATCAAGGACCCCGCCGTGCCCGGGGATCAGCCTCCCTGAGTCCTTGGCCCCGGCTGCCCGTTTCAGGAGGCTCTCGGCGAGATCGCCCGCCTGGGCTGCGGCGCCGAGGAGCGGCCCCAGGAGCAGCCCCTCGACCGGGTTGCGCCCAAGGAGCCCCAGCATGATCACGGTCGCACACGTCGCCGCCACGAGGCCGCCGGCGACGCCCTCCACGGTCTTGCGCGCGGAGATCCAGGGCAGGAACGGGTGCCGTCCGATTGCACGTCCCACGAGGTAGGCGCCCGTGTCGAAGCTCCAGACCGCTGCCACGAGCAGGAAGGGCCAGGCCCGGCCGTTGCCCAGCACGGTGGCCACCGCACCGGTCAACCCATCGGGCACGGCTCCAGATGCGAGCGACGCGAGGGATGCGAGCAGGCCGACATACAGCGCCCCGAACGCGGTTGCCGACCACGCTGCGAAGCCGGCGGCCGGGTCGCGCAGGACGAACGCCGCCACCCCAAGCCCCATCAGGACGAGCGCGGGCGACACCTCCGCCAGGCGACCCAGCAGCGCCGCGTTCCCCGGATCGCCGACGCGGGCCAGCAGGGGCAGCGCCGCGGCAGCGACGAGAAGGGCGGCTCCCATGGCGACGCCGCCGGGCAGGGTCGGACGTCCGGCGGCGGCCTGGAGCCCGGCTACCTCACGTCCCCCGAGCACCGCCAGCACGAGCGCGAGGGTGACGATGCCGATCGGGCTGGCCGCGAACGCCACGACCACGAGCGGAACGATGACGAGCGCGCCCAGGGTCCGCTCGCGCACTGGTCGACCGGATCAGCGCCCGAACCGACGCCCGCGCCCCGCGTACTCCTCGAGCGCGGTGTCGAAGGCGTCGGCGTCGAAGTCGGGCCACAGCGCCGGACAGGAGTGGAACTCGGCGTAGGCGGACTGCCAGATCAGGAAGTTCGAAAGGCGCTGCTCGCCGCCGGTGCGGATCACGAGATCGGGGTCGGGCAGCCCGGCGGTGTAGAGCCGGGCCGCGATCGTCGCCTCGTCGATCTCGTCCGCCGGCGTGCCGGCCGCGACGATGGCCCGGACTGCATCGACGATCTCGGTTCGACCCGCGTAGTTGAACGCGATGTTGAGGACCAGGCGGGTCCCGCCCTCGGTCGCCGCGAGCGCCTCCGTGATGGAGTCCCGGACGTCCGCAGGGACCTCGGCCAGGCGCCCCGCCACCCGGACGCGGACTCCCTGCCGCACGAGCTCGGGCGTCTCCGCGCGGATCGCCTGATCGAGAAGCGAGAACAGCCCCGCGACCTCCGCCTCGGATCGGGCCCAGTTCTCGCGGCTGAACGCGTAGAGCGAGAGGACCGAGATGCCGCGCCGGATCGACGTGCTCCACCAGCCAGTGGATCTTGTCGACCCCCGCGCCGTGGCCCTGGAGCTCGGGCACGCCGTGGGCCCGGGCCCAGCGACGATTGCCGTCCATGATGATCGCCACGTGAACCGGGCGTGGACCGCTGTCGGGCGACTCATCGGCTTCCGGAGCGCGGGACATCGGCTGCGCGCCCGACGGGGCGACCGTGGGTCGGTCCAGCTGAGCGTGGCTCACCTAGACCTCGAGGACCTCGCGTTCCTTCGCCCCGCCGACCTTGTCGACCTCGGCGATCTGGCGGTCGGTCACCTTCTGCAGCACCTCGAGCTCGCGGTGCGCCTCGTCCGTGCCGAGATCGCCGTCGCGCTCCTCCTTCTTGATTGCGTCGGCGGCCTCGCGGCGCAGGTTCCGGATCTCGACCCGGGCCTCCTCCATGCGCTTATGGACGCTCTTGACGATGTCGTGGCGGCGCTCCTCGGTAAGCTGCGGGATGTTCAGCCGGACCGCCGTGCCATCGACATTGGGCGTGATGCCCACGTCGCTCTTGAGGATCGCCTTCTCGATGGCGCCCAGGACGCTGCGATCCCAAGGCTGGATCACGATCTGGTGCGGCTCGGGCACGCTGATCCCCGCGAGCTGGTTGAGCGGTGTGGACGTGCCGTAATACTCGACGTGGATCCGCTCCACGAGCGCGGTGGAGGCCCGGCCCGTTCGAATCCCCTGCAGGTCGCGCTCCAGGACCTCGACGGCCCGCGTCATCTTCGGCTCGATGATCCCGAGGACCTGGCTGCTCATGCGGGGGTACCTCCGGCGACGATGCGGGTCCCGATCGGCTCTCCCATCGCGGCCCGGCGTACGTTCTCGGGCTCGTTCAGGTCGAAGACGATGATCGGTAGATCATTCTCCATGCAAAGCGAGACGGCCGTGGCGTCCAGGACGGCGAGCCGCCCGGCCAGGACGTCCGCGAACGTGAGCTCCGTGTAGCGCCGCGCGGCCGGGTGGGTCAGCGGGTCGGCCTCGTAGACGCCGTCGACCTTGGTGGCCTTCAGCAGCACTGATGCGCCGATCTCCACCGCGCGCAGGGCGGCTGCCGTGTCTGTCGTGAAATAGGGGTTGCCAGTCCCGGCAACGAAGATCGCGACCCGGCCCTTCTCGAGGTGGCGGATCGCGCGCCGCCGGATGTACGGCTCGGCAACCTCGTTCATCGCGATGGCGGTCATCACCCGCGTGGGAACCCCGACCCGCTCGAGGGCGTCCTGGAGGGCCAGCCCGTTCATGACCGTCGCAAGCATGCCGATGTAGTCGCCGGTTGCGCGGTCCATCCCGCGCGCGGCCGCCGCGAGGCCGCGGAAGATGTTCCCGCCGCCGACCACGATGCCCACCTGGACGCCCGCCGTGCGGGCGGCCGCGATCTGACCGGCGATGAATGCGCAGAAGGCCGGGTCCACGCCGTATTGGCGTTCGCCGAGCAGCGCCTCGCCGGAGATCTTGAGCAGGATCCGGCCGTAGCGCGGCGCGGCCGAGGCGCCGGCCGTCGCCCCGGCCCCGGCCCCGGCCTCGCTCACAGCTCCTCGCCGAGCGCGTAGCGGGCGAACCGGCGGACGCGTATGTTCTCGCCGATCGTGGCGATCGCGGAGGTCACGAGATCACCCACGCTCATGTCCGTGTCCCGGAAGGGCTGCTCCATCAGGCACACCTCTGCGTACCACTTCTTGAGCTGGCCGTCCACGATCTGGGGGCGAATGTGCTCCGGCTTCTTCTGGGTGGCTTCGTCCGCCAGCAGGGCGGCCTTCTTCGCCTCCAGCTCCGGGGCGGGGATCCGCTCCACGTCCACGTACGTCGGGTCGAGCCCGGCGACCTGGACCGCCAGGTCGTGCACCAGTTTCTGGAACTGCTCTGTCCGCGCGACGAAGTCCGTCTCGCAGTTGACCTCGATGAGGACGCCCACGCGCCCTCCGGGGTGGATGTAGCTGGCCACCAGCCCCTCGCGGGCGTCCCGCCCGATCCGCTTCGCGGCCGCCGCGAGGCCGCGTTCGCGGAGAAGGATCGCGGCCTTCTCGAGGTCGCCATCCGATTCCTCAAGGGCACGCTTGCAATCCATGAAGCCGGCGCCGGTGCGCTCGCGAAGCTCCTTGACGTCGCTCGCGGAGATGTTGGCCATCGGTGGGTGCGTCTCCTGTCACGTGCGGCCGGTGGCGCACGCGCCCCCGGCCCGGCTGAAATCTCGGCGGGTCACTCGGCCGGGACGACCAGATCTGGCGACTCGGAAGGCTCGACCGAGGCGGTGAGCCCGGCACCGGGCAGCAGCGACTCCTCTTCGACGTCCGGCTCGAACGTGAGCGCACCGCCGGCGGCCAGCTGAGCCACGAGCTCGTCCGCGGAGGCAAGCTCGTCCGCGGCGAACGCCTCCGCCATCTCAGGCTCGGGCTCCGGCTCGCGGTCGCTCCGGGCGGCGCGCTCGCGGTTGCCCTCGATCGCCGCGTCGGCAATCAGCGAGCACAGCAGCCGGATGGCCCGGATCGCGTCGTCGTTGCCGGGGATGATGTAGTCCAGCTCGTCCGGGTCGACGTTGGTGTCGCCAGTCCCGATGATCGGGATCTCCAGCTTGATGCACTCGGCGACCGCGATCCGCTCCCGGGCCGGGTCGATGATGAAGACCGCGCCGGGCAGGCGCCGCATCTTCCGGATCCCGCCCAGCGAGAGCTTCAGCTTGCGAAGCTCTTCCGAGTGGACCGCCGCCTCCTTCTTCGTCATGCGGTCGAAGTCGCCGTTGAGCTGGCGTGCCTCGAGCTGCTCAAGGAGGCCGATGCGCTTCTTGATCGTCACGAAGTTCGTCAGCATGCCGCCCAGCCAGCGGCTGGTCACGTACGGCTGGGCCGCCCGCTCCGCCTCCTGGACGATCGGCTCCTGGGCCTGCTTCTTGGTCCCGACAAAGAGGACCTGCTCGCCCCGGGCGGTGGTCTCGCGGATCGCGTCCAGGGCAAGGTCGAGACGCTTGACCGTCTGGGCCAGGTCGATGATGTGGATCCCGTTGCGCTCGGCGAAGATGAACGGGCGCATCTTGGGATTCCAGCGGCGTGTCTGGTGGCCGAAGTGAACGCCGGCCTCGAGGAGCTGCCGCATGGAGACGGTGGGCACGGGGATGGACCTCCTGCTCGGTTGTACCTCCGCGGGCCCTGCCCCGGGACCGGGTGGCCCGCAGGCAGCCCGGCACCGACCCGAAGCGTGGTCTGGCACCGCGTGTGATCTCGCCGGTCGTAGTCTCGGCACGGCGGCGACCGCCGGAGTCCCGGTGGCCGGGGCGGAGTCTACCACAGGGCTACGTGCCGGCCGCCCGGTCACCCTGCCCCCGCGCCTGCGGCCGGCCGTCCCGGCGCCGCTGCGATCAACCGACCGCGCGATGGTGGCGGAGCCGCGGCGGACCGCCTCGCCACGCGGGCGGCTCCATGACAACGAGGTCCAGGCGAACCGGCAGGTCCGGCAGAGCCGTCCCGTCGGGGAGCCGCCCTGCGCCCAGGAGCAGCCCCAGGCCAGTCCGTAGCATTCTGAGCTTGCGGTGATCGAGCGTCTCCTCCGGCAGCCCGTAGTCGCGCCGACGGCGCCAGCGCACCTCGACGACCACGAGAGAGCGCTCCGGGCCGGGGTCGACGGCAACGAGATCCAGCTCCGAGCGTCCCGCGCGAACCTGGCGGCCAAGGATGACCCACCCACGGGCGGCCAGGATCGCGGCGACGTGTGCCTCCGCCGCGTCACCGGCCCGCTGCGCGGGCGTGCGCCCTGGGCTCGGAAGGGTCGGGGCCATGCCCCACCCTACCCGACCGGGATCACCGCTCCCTTAGCGGGCCAGGCGACCGCACCGTGGACGCGCGTGCCGGACTCCTCCCCCGGGGCCCCGACCAACTCGTCGAGCTGGAGGTCGAGCTGCTCGACGCCTGCCAGCGCCTCGCGGACCGGAGCGAACAACCGCCGATGGAAGGGCGTCACCCCCAGGACCCGGAGCGCGGCCCGATGTTCGGCGGTCGCGTAACCCGCGTTGCGCTCCCAGCCGTAGCCCGGATAGCGCGTCGCGAGCCGGGCCATCAGGCGATCGCGGACCACCTTGGCGACCACGGAGGCGCACGCGATGGAGTACACCAACGCATCGCCGTCCACGATCGCGTCGTACGGGCCCACGGCGGCCTCGAACCCGGCGATCGGCAGGCCGTCGACCAGGACGTGATCGTGCCCTCCGAGCCGGGCGATCGCGCGGCGCATCGCAAGGTGCGTGGCGTGGTAGATGTTGAGCCGGTCGATCTCGGCGACGGAGGCGGCACCGATGCCCACCGCCAGGGCGCGGCGCCGGATCTCGGGCGCGAGCGCCTCGCGCTGGGGTGCGGACAGCGTCTTCGAGTCGCGGGCACCGGCAATGCGACGACAGTTCGGGCGGAAGATGACCGCCGCGGCGACCACCGGCCCGCACGTCGGCGCGACGCCCACCTCGTCGACCCCAGCCACGCGCCCCGCACCCGCTCTCCAGAGCAGTCGTTCGCGTCGAAGCGTGGGCACGGGTGGGGCCATCGCCGGACAGCGTAGTCGAGCCAGGGCCGGGGTGCCGAGATCGGAACGGCCCCGCCGGAGCGGGGCCGCGTCTGGAGTCTGTTCGCTCCGCAGAGGACCCGCGGGCGTCAGTTCGTGCGCCGCTCTCGGAGCGTGGCCGCCTTGCCGACCCGTCGGCGCAGGAAGTAGAGCTTCGCCCGCCGCGCCACGCCGTGTCGGACGACCTCGATCTTCTCGATCCTGGGGCTGTTGACCTTGAACGTCCGCTCGACGCCCACGCCCGAGGCGATCCGTCGCACGGTCAGCGAACGCGTGATCCCGCCGCCCGTCAGGCGCAGGATGGTGCCCTCGAAGACCTGGACGCGCTCCCGGTTCCCCTCGACGACCTTGGCGCTGACCTTGACCGTGTCGCCGGGCGCGAGGGTCGGAATGTCCGTTCGAATCTGGTCCTTGACGATCTCGTCGAGTACGTTCACCGGGTCGACCCCTGCTGCACTGGGCGGCCAGGACGATCCCGCGGGCCGCGTTCTTGGGCACGATGGAAGGGCCGCGGATGGGCGGCCGACGGCGGAGTATAGCACGGGCCGCCGGTGATCACGGGTTCCCACACTGGTCATCCGGGAGCCCGTCGTCCGTGCCGCGATCGACCTCGACGGCCGCCATCTCGTCGATGACCTCGTCGAGGAGGCGAAGCTCTTCGCGACTGAACGTCCGCCCCTCGAGGAGGTCAGGTCGTCGCTCCAGCGTGCGCCGGAGCGACGCGCGCAGGCGCCACCGCCGGACGGCATCATGGTCGCCCGAGGTGAGGATCGCCGGAACGCCGCGACCCTCGAAGCTCGCCGGGCGCGTGTACTGGGGATACTCCAGGAGCCCCCGCGTGAACAACTCGTCCAGGAGGGAGTCCGGCTCGATCCCTCCCGGCAGGAGCCGCAGGACCGCGTCGCAGACCACGAGCGCGGGGAGCTCCCCACCGGTCAGGACGAAGTCGCCGATCGAGAGCTCGAGATCCGCCATCTCGCGAATCCGCTCGTCCACGCCCTCGTAGCGCGGACAGACCAGCACGAGGTGCGGACGGCTCGCGAGGTCGACCGCGCGCTCGTGCCGGAACGGCTCCCCCGCCGCGTCGAACAGGATGACCAGCGAATCCGGCCGGCGGAGCGTCGCCAGGGCCCCGGCCACCGGCTCCGGGCGCAGGACCATTCCGGCCCCGCCGCCGTACGGGGCGTCATCCACGCTCCGGTGGCGGCCCAGGCCCCACTCCCGAAGGTCGTGGACCCGGATTGAGGCGAGGCCCTCCTCCTGGATGCGGCCGGGGATGCTCGCCGCCAGCGGCCCTGCCAGCATCTCCGGGAACAGGGTGAGGATGTCGATCTCCAGGCGCACGTGGTCTGCGCTCAGTTCGAGGCGGTCCCGGGACTGGATCCGGAAGCCGCTGCATCGCCTGGCGAAGGGGCGGGATCCGGCGCGCCGAGCCGCTCGGGGGCCGGGCCGACGGATGTCGCGTCGACCGGAGCCGGATCGAAGGATGCCGGTTCAGCCAATTCCGGGCGCGGTTTGGGCGGAGATTGCTCGCCCTTGCGCGGACGCGGAGCCCGCGCCGGACGCGGCGGCCGAACATCGCCGGCGGCCGGCAGGTCGAGGGCGTCGGCGTCGGCCACGATCTCGCCGCGGCGCGGCGCCAGGATCCGGACGAACGGGCGCGCCACCGGAAGGTCGAACGGACCGCGCGGCCCTCCCTCCACGACCAGGATCTCCGCCCCGCCGGAACGGTACACGTCCCGCACGGTCCCGAGGGCCGAACCGCTCGGGTCGACGACCGGGCAGCCCAGAAGCTCGTGCCAGTAGTAGCTGCCGCGCGGGAGGGGTGGGACGACAGCCGCCTCGGCCTCGAGGTAGACGGACAGGTACGGCGCTGCGGCGTTGCGCGACGGAATCTCCCGAAAGCGGATGATCCACCCGGGCGCGGCGGCCCAGGCCTCGCTGATCGTGAGCGGGTCGGGCGCACCTTCCGGATAGAGGTGCGCCCCCACCGCGAACCGGGCCACCGGGTCGTCGGTCAGGACCTCCACCCTGAGTCCCCCGTTGATGCCGTGGAAGCCGCGAACGAGCGCGACGACGAGACGGTCGCCGGCGGCGCCCGGCAAGCTGGAGATCAGACGATCTCCAGCTGGAACTGCTCTCCATCGCGGGCGCCGACGACCTTCAGGAGTGTCCGCAGGGCCTTGGCGACGCTTCCGTTCCGGCCGATCACCTTGCCCATGTCGTCTTCCGCGACACGGAGCTCGATGATCGTGGCGCCGGACTCCTGGCTGACCACGACCTCGACCTGATCGGGGTGATCGACGAGCGCCTTGGCAACGAACTCGACGAGCTGGGGGGCGGCCATCGGGGTCCCTCCTACTTCGCGGCCGGCAGGACGCCGGCATTGCGCAGGAGCCGTTCGACCGTGTCGGTGGGAAGGGCTCCCTTGGCGAGCCACGATTTCGTCTTTTCCACGTCGACCGCGAACTCGACCGGCTCGGTCCGGGGGTTGTAGTGCCCGAGGATCTCGATCGTGCGGCCGTCACGCGGGCTTCGGCTGTCGGCCACCACGACGCGATACGCCGGCTGCTTCGTTGCACCGACGCGGGTGAGGCGAATGCGAGCTGCCATGTCCTGGTTCTTCTCCTCCTGCTCGAGGCGCGCCGCCCTCCGGGCCGGCTCTCGCCCGTTCTGATGGGTTGCTACTTGAATATGACCACGAACTGGCTTGTCCGGGTTCCGGCGGGAGCCTTTTCCACAGCGGCGAAGGCCTCCAGGGGCGCAAGGAACGGCTGGACGTCCGTCGTGTACCTCGACTGGTCCGCGGCCGGGATCAGGGCTTCCAGGCCCTCCCGGACGCCCGTGATGTTGACATAGGCGTCCATGACACCGGCTCCGCCGGCGACGTCGATCGCGTGCTGGTACCCCGCTTGCGAGGCGAGTCCAGCGCTCGCCGGCGTATCGAGGACAGCTTTCACGAAGTCGACGGTCCCAATGGCGAACAGGCTTCCCTGGGCCGAGACCGCCAGCGGCGGGATGGCGACGCCGCTGGCGCCCGTGCCTGGGAGCGTCACCACCGTGATCGTCCCTGCTGCGTACGGCTGTTGCGTCACGCTGATCCCCGCCCCGCCACCGGCCAGCGCGAGGACGGCCCGAAGCTGGTCCAGGGTGCGCGTGGCCGCCGCCGGGTCGGTCGCGATGGCAGCCAGACCGCCGCCCCAGGTCGTCCCGTCGCGGGTAACCGCCAGCGCCGCGTCACCGGCCCAGCCCGCCAGCGACCCGATGCCGCCGATGGCAGCCAGTGCCGTATCGACCTTGTCGAGCGCCGCCTTGCCAGCCGGATCGCAGGCGATCCCGGCCTCGATCTCCGACCAGAGCGCCACGAGCTCCGGTCCGGCCTGTCGTCCTTCGATCGCGATGAGCGTCG
Organism: uncultured Chloroflexia bacterium; assembly: GCA_963814115.1. GTDB lineage: Bacteria > Chloroflexota > Limnocylindria > Limnocylindrales > CSP1-4 > CTSoil-043. The sequence goes on from CAWFBS010000003.1 coordinate 105,690, forward strand.
TGGCCGGGAGGTGTGCGGCAATCGCACTGCTCGTGTCCGTCCCCACCGGGCCCGTAGCCGCGGCAGGCGCTGCGGCCGGGGCAACGTGATCCATCACGAGCGCCCCGCCGGAGGCGTGGGCGAACCCGGCCGACCAGCCCGGCGCGGCGGCCAGCGCGCTGTCCAGGCAGGACGCCGGAGCGCCGGCCGTGCCGCCTGCCAGGGACATGAGGGAATGCAGCAGGGTGGCGGTATCCAGGTAACCAAAGCCGAGATACGCGCCGGGCGCCGCAGTCTTGGCCGCCACGAACCCGCTGGAGGCGGCGACCGGGCTGGCGCCGTTCGTGTCCAGGGCGGCCTTGACGGTAACCTCGGGCCCCAGGAAGAGGACGGTCCCGCGCGTGGCCCAGGCAAGGGTCATCCCACCGCGGTCGACGGTGGTGATCGTTCCGTCACCGTACGCTGCCGTGGATGCCGTTCCGCCGACCTCCTTCGCGACCCAGTCGGTTGCGGCTGCGACATCCTTGACGCTCGCCAGCACGACGAACCCCCGGTCCGGGGCCTTCGCCGCGGCAGGATCCTTCCGATCGGCCGCCGCGATGTCGAGCAGGTCGCCCGTCACCGCGACGCCCACCTCTCCGGCGACCCACGGCTTGAGGTCGGACGTCCAGCTGATGCCTGTCTTCTGGAGCACCTCGTCCAGCGCCTGGTCGATCTTCGAGTCGAGCGAGGCCTGGTCCCTGAACCCCGGGAACGTGGCGATGATGTTCCCCACGTTCTCGCGCTGGTCGCCGGGTAGGTCCGCCCGGGCCTCCAGATAGGCAACGGTCCCGGCCGGGATCCAACCTTCGACGGCAGATGTCGTCGCGCCGGATGTCATCAGCACGGCGCCCACCGAGGCGGCCCCCACGACGAGCGCGACGACGACGAGGGCAACGCCCCAGCGCAGGGCCCCGGCCGGGCGCGCCCGCTTACCGGGGCTCGCCGGTCCACCCTGCGGCGAGCTGCCGGGCTCGACCTGCACCGGTGTGAATTCAGCCATCGCGCGCCTCCCTCGGCCTCAGCGGCCCAAGAGCCCGGGAAGCCGCCGGCCCCCGCGGAGCTGCTTCATGAGCTTCTGCATCTCGCCGAACTGCTTGACGAGGCGGTTGACCTCGACGATGGAGGTGCCCGATCCCGCCGCGATGCGCCGCCGCCGGCTTCCGTTCAGGATCGTCGGGTCGCGCCGCTCGCCCGCGGTCATCGATCGGATGATGGCCTCGGTTCGCCGGAGGTCGCCGCGATCCACCGAATCCTGCGCCTCACGCGCCATCCCGCCAAGCCCCGGGATCATCTCCATGACCTGGCCGAGCGGCCCCATCTTCTTGACCTGCTGGAGCTGGTCGAGCATGTCATCCAGCGAGAAGCTCCCCGACTGCAGCTTCGCGGCCGCCTTCTGGGCCTGCGTCGCGTCGAAGGCGTCCTGGGCGCGCTCGATGAGGGTAAGGACGTCGCCCATCCCGAGGATCCGCCCGGCCAGGCGATCCGGGTGGAACGGCTCCAGTGCGTCGGTCTTCTCGCCCGTGCCGAGGAACTTGACCGGCAGCCCGGTGACCGCGCTTATCGAGAGGGCGGCGCCACCACGTGCGTCCCCGTCGATCTTCGTGAGCACCAGGCCCGTCAGCGGGACCGCCGCGGCGAACGCCTGCGCCACGCCGACCGCCTCCTGGCCGGCCATCGCGTCCACGACGAGGAGCGTCTCCGCGGGCCGAACCGTGCGCATCAGCTCGGTCACCTCGGCCATTAGGACCTCGTCCAGCGTCAGCCGGCCGGCCGTGTCCAGGATCACCGTGTCGCGGACTTCGTGGCGCGCATGCTCGATCCCGAGTCTGCCGATCTCCGGGACGGCCGTCCCCGCGGGGGCGGCGAAGACCGGCAGGTTCAGGCTCGCTCCGAGGGTCGCCAGCTGTTCGATCGCTGCCGGTCGATACGGGTCGGCCGCGACCAGCAGTGGGCGTCGCCCGATCTTGACGATGTGGCGGGCAAGCTTGGCGGCGGTCGTCGTCTTGCCGGAGCCCTGCAGGCCCACCAGCGCGATCACGGCCGGGTTGCCCGCCAGGTGGAGCGCGCGATCACCGGCGGAGAGGAGCGCCGTCAGCTCCTCGTTGACGATCTTGACGACCTGCTGGCCGGCGTTGAGCGACCCCAGGATCTCGCTGCCGGTCGCGCGCTCGCGAACCCGGGCCGTGAAGTCCTTGACCACCTTGAAGTTGACATCCGCCTCCAGGAGGGCCAGCCGCACCTCGCGCATGGCCGTCTCGACGTCGGCCTCGCTGATCCGGCCGCGACCGGTGAGCGAGCCGAGCGTCCGGCGAAGGCGCTCGGATAGGGCATCGAACATGGCTGGGTGCGGACTCCTGCGGGCTGAGGCCGCGACTGCGCGGCGAGCGCCGTCGCGTGGTGCGCGGGTTCTGGCGACACCGAAGGGACCGAGTGTACCCCACCGATCCCGGATCGCGCCCGGTCAGCCGAAGAGCGCCCCCACGAAAGCGTCGGGATCGAACGGGAGCAGGTCGCCGACCTTCTCGCCCACTCCGACGAAGCGAACAGGCACCCCGAGCGCCTGCTCGATAGCGAAGATGATCCCGCCCTTCGCGGTCGAGTCGAGCTTCGTCAGGATGATCCCGGTCAGGCCGGTCGACACGTGGAACGCCTTCGCCTGGGCAAGGCCGTTCTGTCCCGTGGTCGCGTCGAGGACGAAGAGGACTTCCGGCTGCGCCCCGGGAAGACGGCGGTCGATCACGCGGCGCATCTTCGCCAGCTCATCCATCAGGTTCGACTTGGTGTGAAGCCTCCCGGCGGTGTCGGCGATCAGCATGTCCACGCGGCGGGCGACCGCCGCGTCGACTGCGTCGTAGACCACTGCCGACGGATCGGCGCCAGGCGCGTGTGCCACGACCTGCGCCCCTGCTCGCTCGCCCCAGGTCCGGAGCTGCTCGATGGCCGCGGCCCGGAACGTGTCCCCGGCGGCCAACAGCACGGTCTGGCCTTCGGCGCCGTACCGCGAGGCGAGCTTCCCGATGGTGGTCGTCTTGCCGGTTCCGTTGACCCCCACGACGAGGATCACCGCGGGAGAATCCGGACCTGCCCGACGGGGGGCCCAGCCCGGATCGCGGTCGACGAGCAGCGCCGTGAGCTCGGCCCGAACGGCCGCCACCGGGCCCCCCGTGTCGTGGCGGCGCCGCGCCCGGTCAACGACCTCCAGCGCGAGCGTCGCGCCCACGTCGCCCGCGATCAGCGTCTCTTCGACAGCCTCCCACGTGGCGCCATCGGGGTCGCCCCGGCCCAGCAGCCCCTTGAGCCTGGCGACGAAGCCACCGCGGCTGCGCTCGACCCCCGCCGCGAGACCCTCGTTGTCGCGGGCAGGGCCGGCCGCCGGCGTCGCCGTCTCCCCGCGCGGCGGGCTGTCCTCGCCCGGCACGAGCTGGCCGCTCGGCTCGGCGTCTCCCGCGAGCGGGATATCGGCGGCCGGTACGTGCTCATCCGGCGATCGGGTGTCGTCCGCTGCCGAGGACGCTTCCTCGAGCAGGGGCGTGAGCCCGTCGTCCGGCCCGGCGGCATGGTCATCCTGCCGGTCCGGTTCGGAGGGTCGCCGTCGCCAGAACATCGCTCGTCGCCCCTCAACCAGCCGGTGTGGAAGCGGGCAGCTCTCGGCCCCGATCGCCGGCCGCGCGCTCGGCGATCGCGGTCGCCTCGTCGAGCCGGAGGCTGATGACCCGGCTCACCGCATCGTCGCCGACGGTGACACCGAAGAGGGCATCGGCGGCCTCGATCGTCCCGCGATTGTGGGTGATGACGACGAACTGGGTGGACATCGCCAGCCCCTGGAGCGCCTCCACGAACCGGCCCACGTTCGCCTCGTCGAGCGCGGCATCGACCTCGTCGAGAACGCAGAAGGGTACCGGCCGGACTTCCAGCATCGCGAAGAGGAGCGCGACGGCGGTCAGGGCGCGCTCGCCTCCCGAGAGCATCGCCAGCGCCTGGGCCTTCTTCCCCGGTGGGCGCGCGACGATGTCCACGCCCGTCGCCGCGAGATCGACCGGGTCGGTGAGGCTCAACCGCGCGTAGCCGCCCCCGAAGAGCTGCCGGAAGCGGCGGTCGAAGGCCGCCTCGAGCGCGATGAACGTGGCCCGAAACTGGCTCGCGATCAGGGTGTCGAGCTCGGCGATCAGGGCCCGCGTCCGGTCGATCGCGCGGTCCAGGTCCCGGCGCTGCGTCTCCAGCGTCTCGAGGCGGGAGCGGACCACCGCGTACTCCTCCACCGCGAACGGGTTGGGTGCGCCGAGCTCGTGGAACCGCCGCCGGAGGGTGGCCAGGCGCCCCGGCGCCACGCTCTCTCCGGCGGGAGCCTGCTCTGCCCAGCGTTCCCCGGCGACCGCAAGCGCGGCTGCGAGGCGCGATCCATCGTCGTCCCCGGCCCCCACTCCTGGGGGACCGGAATCGCCGGCCTCGTCCGTGGCGGCGATGGCCGCGCCGCCGGGCGGCGCGAGCACCTTGATCCCCAGCTCCCCGAGCCCGGCGAGCTCGACGAGCGCCTGCTCGCGGACGGCGTCCAGCCCGAGACGCGCCTCCAGCTCCCGCACGGTGGCGGCGCGAACCAGCTCCTCGGTCTGCCGAAGGGCCTCGCGTGCCCCGCCGACAGCCGTCTCTGCCTGCCGGAGCCGCTCGCGGTCCGCTGCATCGGCGACGAGGCAACGGTCCAGGGCACCACGGGCGGCTTCCTCGCGCGCGCTCGCCTCGGCCAGCTCTCGCTCGCGCGATGCGCCGCGGGCGGCCAGTTCCTCGTCCCGGACCGCGAGTGCGGCGGCCTCGGCGTCTGCCCGGGTGATCCGCTCCTCGGCAAGCATGGCAGCCGCTTCGGCCCGCGCGCGCTGACCCTCAGCCGCCCGGCGCCGGGCGTCCAGCTCCGCTCGATCGACGGCCAGCCGGTCACGCCTGACGCGCAGGTCGGCCGCGCGCGCCTCCCAGGCCGCCCGGGCACCTCCGGCATCTGTGGGCACGCCGTCCGCCTCGGTCGCGCGGTTGGCCCCGGACGACAGAGCGGCACCGCGGGCGTCGTCCGGGCTCGTGAGCGCACCCAGGCGATCGGCCAGGGCGTCCCGCTCGGCGGCGATCACCGCCAGGCGGGAAGCGGCCCAGCCGGCCTCCCGGACCGCCTGCTCCGCGTCGCGGGTCGCCCGTCGCTCGGCTTCCTCCGTCGATCGGACCCGCGAGGCGGCGTCGCCCTCGGCGGCCCGGGCCGCTGCGTCCGCGGCCCGGGCCGCCTCCGCCGCGGCATGAGCACGCGCCAGGCGCCCCTCCGTGTCGACCCGTTCAGCCTCCACCACCTCGAGATCCCGGCGCGCGGCTTCGGCTTCGGCACGACGTTCCAGCGGGGCATCGGCGATCCCGAGGCGGACGCTGCCGGCCGCGGTCACAACCGCGCCGGACCGGGTGGCGACGCTCCAACCCGGCGGCAGCTCCCCTGCGATCGTCAGGGCGTCCGCAAGCGCCGGCACCCAGGCACACCAGGCGATGAGACGCGACGCCGCGGCGGCGCCGTCTGCCCGCACGGCGTCGGCGAGCAAGCCCCCACCGAAACGGGACACCGCGCCGCGAACGGCCGCGATCTCGGCCGGCGCGGGTGCGACCGCGCTCGTGCCCGCGGCGTCGTCGAGCACCACGATCCCCCGCTCGTCGGCCAGCGCGAGGACGTCCGCGCCTCGCACCACGAAAGCGCCCGCAAGCTCACCGAGCGCGGCCGAAACCGCGATTCGGAGCGGCGGCTCCACGTCGAGGCCGGTCACGAGGGCGCGCCCACCCAGCCGCCGTGCCGCCCGTCCGATCCCCCGGGTCTCGTCCTCGGCAAGTCTGGCCACGAGCGCCTGCAGCCGGCCGCGCGCGGCCGCTGCCCGGGCGCCGGCGCTGGCCGCCGCATCCGCCTCCGCCAGTCGCGCCGCCTCGGCCGTGGCGGCAACCGCCCGCGCGGTGTCGGCTGCGCCGGCTGCGGCTGCTCGTGCCGCCCGCGCGGCCCAAGCCCGCTCGCGCACACCGTCTGCCATCGCCTCGAGCTCGGACGCGCGCCGCGCAGTCGACTCGGCCGCCGCCTGCGCCTCGCTGAGCCGCCGATCGGTGTCAGCCAAGCGACGCCGTACCCCGTCGATCTCGGCAGCCCGCGCGAGCGCTGCCCGTCGAAGGGCGGATTCGGCTTCCGACCGCTTGGCCGTGGACGCCAGCAGCGCCTGCGCCTCGCCGCTCGCCTCGGCAAGCGCGCGCTCCAGCTCCCCCAGCTCCTGCTCGAGGCCCGGATCCGGCTCCGGCAGCGGCAGCGCGAGCTCGCGCCGGCGCGCCCCAAGCTCTGCTTCGGCCGCCGCGCGCTCGGTGGCGAGCCGGTCGCGATCCCGGGCGATCCCGGCGACCTCGGCCGACGCGCGCGCGGCATCGAGCTGGAGCACGGCCAGTGCCGACCGTGCCGTCTCATGGTCCGCCCGAGCAGCCTGCTCCGCGTTCGCCCGAGCGGACAGGGCGCGTGCCGCGTCGGCCGCTCCGTTCTCGGCATTCTGCAAGGTGTCCAGGGCCAGTGCCGCCGCCCGGCGTGCGCTCCCCAGCTCGCGATCGGCGTCGCGGTGAGCGCCGGCGACGGCGTGCCAGCGCGTGCCGAGCCGGGTCACAATTGCCGCCGCCAGCTCCTCGCCTGCCCGGGCGCGCGTGACGTGCTGCTCCACCTGTGTGGCCAGCCGCCTTGCCTGCGGACGCAGCTCGCCCAGGACATCGTCGACGCGCGCGAGGTTCGCGGTGGCCTCCTCGAGCTGCTCCTCGGCCTTGCGACGCCGCCGTTCGTGTCGCCGCACGCCGGCCACCTCCTCGAAGAGGGGACGGCGTTCCTCGGGACGCAGCGCCAGGGCCTGGTCGACCATGCCCTGGCCGATGAAGAGGAAGGCGTTCTCCGCCAGGTGGGCTGCGTCGAGCAGGTCGACCAGGTCGCGCAGGCGAACACGCTGACGATTCACGAGGTAGTCGTTCTCGCCCGAGCGATACAGGCGGCGGCCGAGCTCGAGCTGCGCGAAGTCCAGCGGGATGAGCCCATCGGCGTTGTCAAGGACGAGCGAGACGTCGGCCATTCCGAGGGCGGAACGGCGCTCCGAGCCGGCGAACACGACGTCCTCGGAGCGCCGCGACCGGATCGCACGACCCTGCTCGCCGAGCGTCCAGCGCAGGGCGTCGGCGAGATTGCTCTTGCCCGATCCGTTCGGGCCGACAACCGCGTTGATCCCGGGCGCGAACTCAACCAGTGTCCGGTCGGCGAAGGACTTGAAGCCCTGCAGGCGGAGCGCGACGAGGCGTCCCGTCTGGCTCATGACGCGCCGGGCTCCGGCCCGACCCCGGGCGAGGGTGGGTTGACTGCATCGCGGCCACGGAGCGCGTCCAGGCCGGCCTCGGCTGCCACAGTCTGGGCGGTCCGCAACGAGCCGCCGGTCCCGGTCCCGATCACTTCGTCCCCGACGGTCACCTCGACGACGAACTCCCGGGCGTGATCCGGGCCTGAGGACTGCACCACCCGGTAGACCGGCCGCTCGCCGGACCGCTGCGTCAGCTCCTGCAGGCGGCTCTTCGGGCTCTTGAGCGTGCCGGCGGGCGCGTCCGCCTCGAGCTCCGGTGCAGCGAGGCTCCGCAGCCATCCGCGGACGGCCTGCCAGCCGCGATCGAGGAAGACGGCGCCGGCGAGGGCTTCGAAGGAGGAGGCCAGCAGGGCATCACGCGCGCGTCCACCACGCTGGGACTCTCCCTCGCCGAGGAGGACGGCGTCGCCGAGGTCGATCCGGCGCGCCAGCCGCGCCAGCCCGTGCGAGCTCACGATGGACGCGCGACGCGCGGACAGGACCCCCTCGTCGTCGGCCGGATGGCGCGCGTGGAGTGCCTCCGAGACGACCAGGCTGATCACCGAGTCGCCAAGGAACTCCAGCCGCTCGTTGTGCCCGACGGCTTCCCCGGGGTGCTCGTGGAGCCAGCTCCCATGGACCAGGGCGCGCTCCAGCAGGGCGACGTCGTCGAAGGGGATCCCGAGGCGCACGGCGAACGCCGCGGGTGAAGGCGAGGCGCGCCGACCGTCTCCCGGCAAGGGCCGGGCGCGGTCAGCTGGCGTGCTCGTCGATGTAGTCGGAAGCGTCCTGCACGGTCCGGATCTTCTCGGCTTCCTCGTCCGAGATCTCGATCCCGAACTCTTCCTCGAGGCTCATGATGAGCTCGACGAGGTCGAGCGAGTCCGCGTTCAGGTCATCGACGAAGGAGGCCTCGGGCGTGACCTCCGTCTCGTCGACGCCGAGCTGCTCGACGACGATCTTCTTCAGCCGCTCGTAGGTGGTCGCCACTTGCCTGCATCCTCCTGGAGTCCTGCGGGTTCGTCGGGGTCTGGGTTGCGGGTGGGTCCATCGGGTCCACCGGCCGCGGCCTCCCTGGCAACTCGTCCGAGGACCCCATTCACCAGGCGCCGGGCCGGGTCCCCTCCGTAGACCCTTGCCAGCTCGACCCATTCGGCGATCGCCACGCGGGCCGGCGTCGCGGGCGAGTGTAGCACCTCGCTCATGCCCAGACGGAGCAGGACGCGGTCCATCCGCGCGAGCGTCGTGAGCGGATATTGGGGCGCTGCCGCCTCGATTCCGGCGTCGACCGTCGCTCGATTTGCATCGACCGCGTCGACCAGGATCCGGGCGTAGATGGCTGTCTCCGGGTCGCCCTCGGTCTCGGCAAGATGCCGCTCCAGCACGGCCGTCGCTGTTCGCTGACCGAACTCGGCCTCGAACAGGGACGCGAGCGCGAGCCGGCGGGCCGCGTGCCGGGCGCGGGGCAGGTCACCGCGGCCCGCATGGCGCCGCTGGTGGGCGGCTTCGCGGCGCTGCGGCAGCTCAGGCACCGACGCCGTCGACGACGACGCTGACCGCTCCGAGCTTCAGCCCGAGGAGGCGCTCGATCGCCGTGGCAACCGCGACCTGCACTTCGACAGCGAGCTGGGGCAGCGGCTGGGCGGCGCGCGCGACCACCACGACCCGGGCCTCAACCGCCCCTTCCCGGAACCGGATCCCGACGGCACGCCCGGACAGCGCGCGTCGCCAGGCAGGCCCGCCCCGCCCCACCCGCAGCACGCCGGGCACCTCGAGCGCGGCCCTCCGGATCACGTCGCGGATGACCGGGTGGCTGACGGCAAGGTCGGGCGCGGTCACGCCGGCGCCCCTGCCGCGGGTGGCCGGGCCTGCGAGCCGCCGGCGTCAACCGCCGGCTCGGGCGACCCGAGCAAGGAAGACGCCCCCGGGCGTCGGAAGGTCTCGCCGATCAGCTCCGGCAAGCGCACCCGGGCGGCTGCCGCCCCGACCGCGATCGCGTGCGTGATCATCCGCCGCTTCGCGCGGCCGTGGGTGATGATCACGGTCCCCCGCACGCCGAGCAGCGGCGAGCCGCCCAGGACCTCGTAATCGAAGGTGGCCTGGATCCGGCGAATTCCGGGCCGCATCAGGAGGTACGCCAGCCGGCCGCGCAGGCCCGACTGGAACTCCTTCCGCCACAGGTCGAAGATGAAGCCGGACAGGCCCTCGAAGAACTTGATCGTGACGTTGCCCAGGACCGCGTCGCACACCACGACGTCGGCCGGATGGTGGACGAGGTCCTTGCCCTCCACGTTGCCCGTGAAGTTCAGCCCGGACGCGTCGAGGAGCGTCGTGGCGCCCTGAATCCGGGCGTCCCCCTTCCCCTTCTCTTCGCCGATCGAGAGGAGCGCGACCCGTGGCCGCACCACGCCAAGCGCCCGCTCGGCGAAGAGCGAACCCATGTGCGCGTACTGGACCAGGTTCTCCGCTGTCGAATCCGGGTTCGCTCCGATGTCGAGGAGGACGAAGGGGCCGGAATCGGTGATGAGCTGGATGGCCAGGGCCGGTCGGTCGACGCCGGGGACACGGCCGAGCCGGAGCACCGCGGCTGCCATCGCCGCGCCGGTGTGCCCGGCCGTGATCACCGCATCCGCGCGGCCAAGCTTCACGAGGTCGCAGGCCACCAGGATCGAGGCGCCGCGCTTCTCCCGCAGCGCGAGGGCCGGGTGCTCGTGCATCTCGATGACCTGCGCCGCCGTCTCGAGCGAGACGTTGGGCGGGAGGGCAACGCCTGCCAGCCCGCGGATCCGCTCTTGGTCACCGACGAGGATGAGCTCGTCGTCCACGAACTCCGCCGCGTATAGCAGGGCTCCCGCCACGACCTCGTCCGGCGCGTGGTCGCCCCCCATCGCGTCGATCGCGAGGCGGACCTTCCGGGTGCGCTCGACGCCGCGGACGGTCGTGAGATCCATCGGCGGACTCCGTGGTTGGGCGCCGCGGACGCGGTGCCTGTCCGGCCCCGTCAGGAGGCGGCTTCGCCGCCCTTCGTCTTGAGCTCCACGACGGCCCGGCCGCGGTAATAGCCGCAGTTCGGGCAGGCATGGTGGGAGCGCCGCATCTGGTGGCAGTGCGAGCACTCGACGAGGCTGGGCGTGGTGAGCGCGAGGTGCGCGCGGCGGTCGCCCTGCCGGGCGTGCGATACCTTGCGCTTGGGGAGACCCATCGGGGTGGTCGCTCCTCTGGTGTCGGGCGGCGCGCTGAGGGCGCAAGCCGCCGGGTCGTCGGATCGTGGTCACGTCCGCGCAGACCGCGCGACGGGCCGAAGGCGGAGTGTAGCGGGTTTCAGGCCTCCGTGTCCGGATGGAACTCGCGGAGCACCTCCAGGCGCGGATCGACCGTCCCGTCGGGGTGGCCGTGGGGGCCCAGGTTCCGATCGGTGCCGCAGACCGGGCACAGGCCGCGGCAGTCCGGGCGGCAGAGCGGGACGATCGGCGCCGCAAGCTGGACGGCCTCGCGCACCGGCGTCTCGAGATCCATCTCGTGATGGTCGGTGAGCCGCGCGACCTCGGGCTCGATGGCCCGATTCAGCGGCTGCCCGGTCGCGATGTCGAGAGCGGGCATGAACTCCTCGTCGAGATCGAGCTGCAACGGCACCACCACGGGCACCAGGCAGCGCCCACAGGTGTCCGCCAGCGCGGTCGACAGGTGCCCGGTGACGATGAGGCCCCGGTTCGTCCGCACGGCGCGCACGCTACCAGTCACCGGCTCCGCCAGGACCAGGTCGCCCCCGAGATCGATCACGGCGCCCGTGAAACTGTAGTCGCGGACTGCGCCGCGAGGCTCGCCGAGAAGCCCCGCGACATTGAACAGGAGCGGCTGCTCGTCAGGCTCGGACGTCACCGCGCGGGCCCGCGATCGGCGGTCGCGGCGTCGGGCTCCTCGTCGTCGTACGGCTCACCGGCGGCCGCGGCTTCCTCCGGGACATTCCGCTCGTCGAGCATCTCGATCCCGCGCCGGATGCTCTGCAGCGCCTTGACGATCTCGCCCTCGAGGTGGATCAGGACGTCTGCGGCGTACTCGTCGGCACCCCGCCGGATGTCAGCCCCCTCGGCGAGCGCGGCCTCCACGATTCCGCGCCCTTCCGCCTCCGCCGACTCGGTCAGGCCCCGCTCGTCGATCAGGAACGCGGCCTGTTCCTGCGCCTTGGCGACGATCCGCTCGGACTCCTGCTGGGCCCGCTCCAGGATCCGCTCGCCCTCTGCGTTGATGCGCCGGGCGGACTGGACCTCCTCCGGCACTGCATGACGCAGCTCGTCGACGAGGTCCAGGGCAGCGGCCTGGTCGACGACGACGTTCGACGTCAGGGGAAGCTTCCTCCCGTTGGCGATCATCGCCTCGAGGCGCTCGACGAAGAACATGATGTCGATGAGACCGCCCTCCGCGCGCGGGCGTCGAGACCGCCCGGTCTGGACCGGATTATCGCACGCGGGCGAGCGCTCCCTCGGCCGTTGCGACCGCGGCCAGGCGATCCGCCACCGAGGGCGGCACCATCCCGGCCGGGTCGCCGCCGAAGCGCACGATCTCCCGGACCAGGCTCGACGACAGATAGCTGTATTCGAGCGCGGTCATGAAGAAGACCGTGTCGATCTCGGGTGCCAGCCGATGGTTCATGTGGGCCATCTGGAGCTCCGCCTCGAAGTCGCTGACCGCCCGCAGGCCGCGGACGATGGAGCCCGCGCCCAGCTCACGGCAGGCGTCCACCGTGAGGCCGGAGAAGGTGCGGACCTCCACGCGGTCGGCGCGGTCGGCGAGCGCCTCGCCGACGCCGGACTGGATCACCGCGACCCGAGCATCGATGTCCAGCATGGGAACCTTCTTCGGGTTCACCAGGACCGCAACCACGACACGATCGAAGACGCTCAGCGCGCGGCGCAGCACGTCCACGTGGCCCAGCGTGATCGGGTCGAACGAGCCCGGGTAGACCGCGACGCGCATCACACGCTCCACCTCAGGCGCCGCCGGGCGGTGGCACGTCCTCCGCCGGGGCGCGAACGTAGGAGACGACGATCGTCTCGCCGAACCTGCGTTCCCGGGTCGATCGTAGCAGCCCGACGGCCGGCGGCGGGGGACGCTTCCCGAAGCCCGTGGCGATCACGAGCGCACCGCGACCTAGCGGCGCATCCGGCCCCCCGAGCTCGCGCAGGCAGGCCTCCCTGACCTCGACGTCCGCATAGGGTGGGTCGAGGATAACGATCCCGAACGGGCCGTCGGCGCCCGCGTGCGAGCGCAGGTAGGCGACCGCATCCCCCCGCACGACGCGCGCCCGGCCGGCGACATCCGCCCGTCGAAGGTTCTCCCCGATCACGCGACAGGTCGCCGCGTTGCGTTCCACGAGGATCGCCCAGGCGGCGCCTCGGGACAGCGCCTCGATGGCGGCCGCGCCGCTCCCGGCGCAGAGGTCGAGCACGTTCGACTCCGCAAGCACCGGCTCCAGTGAGCCGAAGATGGCCTGCTTCACCCGGTCGGCAAGCGGCCGCGTCCCGGGCCCCGGGGCGGCCAGCCGGACTCCGCGGGCCGACCCGGCGATGACCCGCCCGGCGTCGGCCATCGCCTACGCTCCGCTCGCCGGCTCGCCGGCCGCCACGTCGCGCAACCAGCCGAGATCCATCTCGCGCGCAAGCGCGACGCCCGTCCCGGCGATGCCGCCGTCAGCGAGCAGCAGCGCCTCCGCTTGACGTCGGGCAGCGACCGCGAGCTGGCGGTGATCCGCCCGGGCCAGGGTGGCCACCCGCAGCCGCGGCAGCCCATGCTGCGCGTAGCCCAGGACGTCGCCCTCGCGCCGCTGTTCGAAGTCGACCTCCGCGAGGGCAAAGCCGTCGTCCAGCCGCGCAACCGCGGCCAGGCGGACCTGCTCCGGCCCGACCGGCTCGATCTCGCCGCGCTCGAGCGCGGCGGCCTGGCGCTCGTCGGACGGGAGCCGGTCGCTCACCAGGACGCACCAGCCCTGGTCCGTGGCGCGTCCCACGCGGCCACGCAGCTGGTGGAGCTGGGCCAGCCCGAAGCGGTCCGCGCCCTCGATCACCATGACGCTTGCCGCCGGGACATCCACCCCGACCTCGACCACGGTCGTGCCGACCAGCACGTCCACGATGCCATCCCGGAAACCGGCCATGGCGGCGTCGCGTTCGGCGGGTCGCAGGCGGCCGTGGACGAGCCCGACGACGAGCTGCCGCCGCAGGCCGGCTGTCGCGAGCCGCTCGGGCGCGTTCAGCACCGTGCGCAGGCGCGCCGCCTCGGCCTCCGCCCCGGCCACGTCATCGGGTGCGTCCGCGGCTGCCCCGTCGGCCTCGTCGATATGTGGAACCACCACGAACGTCTGCCTGCCCGCCGCCGCTTCGCGCGCCACGAACGTCCACAATCGATCGAGGTGATCGGGATGGCGCAGCCCGGTACGGATCGGCAGCCGGCCGGTCGGCGCGGTGCGGAGGTCCGTCACGTCGAGGTCCGCATACAGCACCTGCCCGATCGTGCGCGGGATCGGCGTCGCGGTCATGAGAAGCACGTGGGCGGCCCCGCCCCGCGTCTTCGCCTCCAGCGCGCCGCGCTGTTCCACCCCGAACCGGTGCTGTTCGTCCACCACGACCAGGCCGAGGCGGGCATAGGCGACGCGCTCCGAGAACAGGGCGTGCGTCCCGACGACCACCTGCGCGCGTCCGTCTGCCAGCGCCTCCAGGACGCGGCGCGATTCCGGACCGGCAAGCGAGCCCGTCAGGAGCTCCACGCTGACCCCGAGCGGCCGAAGGAAGTCGTCGAGGGTCGCCGCGTGCTGGCGCGCCAGCAGGTCGGTGGGGGCCAGCAGCGCGCCCTGGACGCCGGCGCCCGTCGCCAGCGCCAGGGCATAGGCCGCGACCGCGGTCTTGCCCGACCCAACGTCGCCCTGCAGCAGCCGCAGCATCGGATGCGCGCCGCGGACGTCGTCGCGGACGGCGTCCATCGCGCGCGCCTGGTCGCCCGTGAGCTCGACCGCGCGGCCCAGCCGACCGGCCAGGGCCCCGACGAGCGCGGTTCGGATGCGTGCGTCCTGCTCGGGAGGCGTCGCGATCGAGACGGCGGCCGCGACCGCCCGCTCGCGACGTCGCCCGACCATCCCCATCTGCAGCGCCAGAAGCTCGTCGAACGCGAGGCGCCGGAGGGCGGAATCGCGCCGCTCGAAGTCATCCGGGAAGTGAACCTGCGCAAGCGCTTCCCCGATCCCGACCAGCCCCATGTCGCGCCGGATCGTGTCGGGCAGGTACTCCGGGTAGGGCGGGAGCCGATCGAGGGCCGCGCGGATAGCCGCCCGAAGCGTCCGGATCGGCAGGCCGGCCGTCAGGCTGTAGACCGGAACGATCCGGCCCACGTGGAGCAGGTCGCCGTCGGGCGGCTGGAAGGCCGGGTTGTCGAGCAGGACGCTCGCACCGCGCCTCTTGAGCTTGCCGGAGAAGAGCAGCTCATCGCCCTCGCGGAGTCGCCGCTCAACGAACTGCCGGCCGTACCATTGGGCCTCCGCCGTGCCGGTCCCATCCGTCAGGTCGGCAGTCACGACGCGCGTGCCGCGGCGGGCGGTGCGGCCGGCCCGGACCCGCGTGACGGTGGCGCGCGTGCTCACGATCGTGTCCGGCGCCACGAAGCGAAGCGCGTGCAACTGGTGAAGGACCCGCAGGTCGTCGTAGCGGCGCGGCAACCAGAGGAGCAGATCGCGCACGCTGCGCAGCCCGATCCGGGATCCGACCCGCTTGAGCACGCTGGCGCCCGGAAGCCCGCTCGCCGACAGCGCAACGCCGAACGGGTCCGGCGCCGAGGTCGCGGGGGTGGGCGTCGCGGTCCCCACGCCGTCCCCTACTCCGCGCTGATGAGGTAGCGATAGTGCGGCTGGAGGCCCGTCCTCACCTCGACATCGTCGAGGGCCGGCCAGCGGGCGCGGATCTTGCTGGCCACGGCTTCCGCCTCGGCGAGGCTCGCGTCGACGCCGTACCAGAGCGTCACCAGGCCGAACCCGGTCCGGAATGAGCCAATCCCCTCCAGGATCGTGGTCTCCTGGTCGTCCCCCACGGCCAGCAGGCCGTCGTCGGGGTCCAGCGCCATCGTCTGGCCCAGGCGGACCTGCCGGCCTCCGACCATGGCGTCACGAACCGCGGCCGTGACGAGCAGGGTCTGGATCTCGCGGCTTGCTGCGAGCATCCGCTCGGCGTTCCCGCTCGCGCCGTCCGCGACCTGGAGCGCCAGCAGCGCCGCCAGGCCCTCCGCGGCATTCCGGGTTGGCACCACGCGGGTGGGCCGGTCGGACATCTCGGCCGCCTGCCCCGCTGCCAGCTTCACGTTGGGGTTGTTGGGCAGGACAAGGATCTCGTCGGCCGGAGAATCGCGGATCGCGGCGAGGATCTCGCCCGCGCTCGGGTTCTCCGCCTGGCCGCCGCGGACGATCGTCACGGAGACCTCGCCACCGAGGGCGGCCTCTTCGAAGTACGGGGCGAACCCATCGCCGGGCACGACCGCGATGATCCCAAGGGGTGCCCGGACGGTGTCGGTTTCCGGGGCTTCACCATCCGGCGGTTCTGCCGGCACCGCGCACTCGCTTTTCGCCGCCGTTCGTGCCTCCCGGACCTCTTTGGCCTGGTGGTCCAGGTCGACGACAGTCGCGTTCACGATCCGGCCGAGACGGAGCGCGTGGCGGACCACCAGGTCGGGGCGCCCGCTGTGCACGTGCACCTTGGCCACCTTGGCGTCGCCCGCCACGTTGACCGACTCGCCCGTCCGAACGAGATACTCGGTGATCCGGCCCAGGTCCAGGAGCTTGCCCGGAAAGGGACGGATCAGGTAGACGGTCTCGTAGCCATGTCCGGTCTCGCCAAGGGCGATCCCGGCGGGGATCGGGCCCGGCGTCGCCGGGACGTGGCGGAGCGCCGCCGGCTCGTCCCCCCGGAGGAAGTGGAGCGCTCCCTCGAGGAGGCGGACCAGCCCGGCCCCGCCGGAATCGACCACACCCGCGTCCCGAAGCACGGGCAGCAGGCTCGGCGTCCGTTCGAGGGACTTCTCGGCCGCGTCCGTGGCCCCGGCAAGGACAGCGCCGATATTGTTCTCCCGCTCCGCCGCAGCGACGGCCGCCGCCGCGGCCTCGCGGATCACGGTGAGCATCGTGCCCTCCACCGGCCGGGGAACTGCGCCATACGCCGCCGTGCTCGCCAGCGCGAGGGCATGGGCGAGGTCGAGGCCATTGAAGCGTCGCTTGCCGGCGAATCCCTCCGCGAGCCCCCGCACGATCTGGCTGAGGATCACCCCCGAGTTGCCCCGGGCGCCGAAGAGGGCGCCTTCCCGGAGTCGCTCGGCGACGCCCTCCACGCTCGTCTCGTCCCGCACGTACCGGAGCATCTCGGTGCAGGTCGTGAACATGTTCGACCCGGTGTCGCCGTCGGGAACCGGGAAGACGTTGAGGGCGTTGATCTCGTCGACGTGGCTCTCGAGGTTTGCCACCGCGGCTCGCACGGCCTCCAGGAGGCCGTCGCCGTCGCAGGCGATTCGGACCACGCTAGGCGGCCCCCGGCGTCCGGCCCGACCCGCCCTTTGCCGTCGTCCGTGGCGGGTCGTCCTGCAGCGGGGCGAGAACAGACGGCGGATCGATCCCCCGCATCGACCCAGCTGGCGTCGTTGGCCTGCCTGCTGCATGCGGCTGCCCGCCCACGCCCTGGACATGGATCGCGACCGGGCCCACGTCTCGCCCCAGCGCTCGCTCGAGTCCGTAGCGGACCGCGGAGTCGACCTGGCGGGCAACCTCTGCGACCGGCACGCCGTGGGCGACCGTCAGCCATACCTCGGTCGCGACCACCGGATGGAGCGTCACGCGGATGGCGCGGCTTCCGAGGCCCAGCCTGGCGCGAACGTGCGCCCACAGCGTCGGCTCGGTCAACCCGGTCACGCCGTAGCTGCCCATGGCGGCGTCGCGGACGATCTCCTGCAAGGCCCGCCGAGCGACGACGGCGCGACCCGGCACGAGACGAGTCGGCTCCTCGGGCATCGGGGCATCACCTCGCGACTTGACCGCCGAACGCGGACGGTGTGCTAGCATACAGCCTCCCCGGACCCCTTCCCGGCGGCGCTTCGGCGTGCCGGCAGGAAAACGGGAACGGCGGATCGCCCGCCGACCGGAAACCCCGCATCTGAGGAACCCGATGGCCCGGAGCTGCGCGATCTGCGGCAAGGTCTCGATGGGCGGCTTCAACCCGCAGTCAAGCGGGATGAACCGCGTTCGTGCCCATCGTCGCTACCAGCCGAACCTCCAGCCGCTCGCCGTCGTCGAAGGTGGCGTCGAGACGCGCAAGCTCGTCTGCACGCGCTGCCGGCGCACCCAGACCAAGAAGAGCCGCTGACCCCTCGGCCGGAGCGCCGCGCCCCGGCCTGCCGCCCCGCGACCCGGCTCCCGCCGGGTCGTTTCATGCTCACGGTCGCGCTCAGCGATCCGCGCTGTCGAGCCAGACCGTGAAGGGACCGTCGTTGACGAGCTCCACGTCCATCGATGCCCCGAACCGACCCCGCTTGACCGGCGTGCCGGTCGCCTCGACCGCGCGGCAGAAGCGCCGGTAGATCGCCTCTGCGTGCTCCGGCGGGGCCGCCCCGGTGAAACCCGGCCGGCGGCCGTGCCGCGTGTCGGCATAGAGCGTGAACTGGCTCACGACCAGCACGGCGCCCCCGACATCGCCCAAGGCAAGGTTCGTGCGTCCGTGGCGATCCTCGTGGATGCGGAGCTCGACCACCCGCCGGGCCAGCGCGTCCGCGGCTGCCTCGTCATCCCCCGGGGCCACGCCGAGGAAGACCAGCAGGCCGCGGCCGATCGCACCGACCGGCTCACCGGCAACCCGCACCTCCGCCCGGCTCACGCGCTGGAGGAGTGCCCGCACGAGGTCAGGCCCCCGGATCGGACGGTCGGTCGCCGCGATCCGCCAGGAGGCGCGCGCGCCATGCCTCCGCCTCCACGATCGCCTCGTCGCGCGCGGCCGAGAAGTGGTCACGCGTCCAGCCCTCGGCGCTGCGCGGGATCAGCAGGTCGTAGTCTCGGACGCCATCCGGGTTCAGCTGGCCGTCGCCGCGGAGCATCACGACCGGCACCGTCGCACGCTCGATCGCATCCCGGAGTGGGCCCGCGAGGTGGCGTGGCAGCTGCGCGAAGCGGACCATCTCGTCTCGCGGGTGCGGTGGCACGCCCCCGTTGCGCTCATGCGCGAACCCCTCATCGGCGAGCGTCCTGACCAGGCGCACCTCGCGGGCCTGGTCGCGGCCCTTGGTGAAGAGGGCTGTCCCGACGACGAGGACGTCGGCGCCCAGGCCTCCGACCAGCTCGGCCGTCTCGCGATTCACGCCGCCGTCCACGTGGACCTCGCCGCCCCAGGGCTTGTGGGAGAGCAGGTCGCGAGCTGGAAGGATCTTCGCCTCGGCGACGTCGCGCATGAATGCCTGCCCGCCGAAGCCAGGCTCGACCGTCATCACCGTCACGATGTCCAGCAGATCGCGATACGGTTCGAGCGCGGCGAGCGGCGTCGCGGGTCGGAGGGCCAGCCCCGCCGCCCGGCCGGCCGCCCGGATCCGGCGCAGCACGGGCTCGATGGGCTCGCTGACCTCGACGTGGATCGTGATCGAGTCGCAGCCAGCCTCGAGGAAGTCGTCCAGCCAGCGGCCCGGCTCGGCGATCATCAGGTGCGCGTCGAATGGGACCTTCGTCACCGGGCGCAGCGCCCGGATGGTGCCCGCGCCGAACGTGAGGTTCGGCACGAAGTGAGCGTCCATCACGTCCAGATGGATTCGGTCCGCGCCGGCCCGGATCACCCGGCGCACCTCGTAGGCCAGGTTGCCCAGGTTCGCGTTGAGGATGCTCGCGGCGATCCGGGCCCGCCCCTCGCCCATCAGCGGCTCCCTCGGCTCGGCGCTCCGGGCGGGCGGCGCCCGGACCCGGGACGGCGGTCCGGGCGCCCGGCCATCCGCGCCGCCCCGGTCCGCGCCGGCACGGGACGCGGGGTCGCGGGGCGCAGCGCCCGCCGGGGAACCGCCTGGCCGGCCGCCGAGGTCGCCGGCACGTCACCGAGCATCGGTTCAGCGCTCCGTTCACCGGCGATCGCCCGGGCGGATGCGGCCACGAGGCGCTCGTGGCGCCGGGTCACGGCGGCGGCGGCGGGCTCCCCCGACTTCTCGGCCGCCAGCTGGCCGCAGGCCGCCCCGACCTCCTGGCCGCGGTTCCGCCGAACGGTCACGCCGATTCCAGAGACCCGCAGGCGGTTCGCGAACGCCTCGATGCGGTCCGGCGCGCTCGCCTGCCAGGGTGTGTGGGCAACCGCGTTCATCGGGATGCAGTTGACGTGGCTGCCACTGCCGGCCAGCAAACGCGCCAGCGCGTCCGCGTCGGCCGGTGTGTCGTTGAGCCCGTCGATCATCACGTACTCGTAGCTCACGCGGCGCCCGGTTGCCGCGGCGTATCCCGCCGCTGCGGCGATCACCGCGTGAACGGGCCAGCGCCGGTTCAACGGCACCAGAAGGTCGCGCAGGGCATCGCGGGCCGCGTGCAGGCTGACGGCCAGGGTCCATTGCGGACGCATCGCGGTCAACCGCTCGATCCCTGGCACGACGCCCGAGGTCGAGATCGTCACATGGCGGGCACCGAGCCCGAAGCGCTCCGCGTCCGTGATGACGAGCGCCGCGCCAACCACCGCATCCAGGTTCAAAAGCGGCTCGCCCATCCCCATGAACACGAGGTTCGTCAGGTGACGGCCAGCGGCCGCAAGGCGGCGTCGCGCGTGCCGGACCTGGTCGACGATCTCGGCGACGTCCAGGTCGCGCTCGAACCCGAGCTCGCCGGTGGCGCAGAACGGACACCCGACCGCGCAGCCAGCCTGGCTGCTGATGCACAGCGTGTTCCGCTCGCGCCGCTCGCCACGCGCCGGGTAGTGCATCAGGACGCTCTCCACAAGGCGACCATCCGAGAGCTGGTGCAGCGCCTTCTCCGTCGCGCCATCGTCCGCGAGGCGGACCTCGGTCGCGGTCAGCACATCGAATCGCAGGCGTTCGGCAAGGCCGGCGCGCAGCGGCCGGCCCAGCGTGGTCACGTCGTCCCACGAGGCTGCCTCCGAGCGCCACACCGAGTCGCCAACCTGGCGGGCCCGAAATGCCGGCTCTCCCATGCCGGTCAGCATCGCGGCAAGCGCGGCCGGCTCCACGCCGGACACCCCCGGGCGCGGGTCGCGCGGGGTCGGGGGGACAGGGTTCGGCAGCGCCTGGACGGTCGGGTCGGTCATCCGGGGCCGATTATCCCACCCGCGGGCCGAGCAGCCCGGGACGGCCTCGCACGAACGTTGCGGCGTCCATGCGACGCCCGCCGGCCGGCTGGAGCTCGAGCAGTCGGAGCCGGCCGTCGGCGGTCGCGAGCGCCAAACCGGAGCCGCCGTCGCGGACCAGCCGCCCGGGTACGTCGCCGGGCTCGCTGGGCCCGACGCCTGCCTTGAGAACCACGACCCGTCCGGTCGGAGCCTCCAGGAATGTCCCCGGCCATGGACGAAGGGCTCGGACCTGGCGCGCGAGCAGCGTGGCCGGTCGGCCCGGGTCCAGGCGCCCGTCGCCACGACGGAAGAGCCGGGTCATGCTCGCCCCCTCCGGCGATTGCGACACTGCCGGAAGCGAGCCCGCGAGCCATGGCCCCAGCGCTCGCCGGAGCAGGCCCGCGGCGATCTTGGCGAGGCGTGCCTCCAGCCCCGGCGCGTCTTCGTCCCCCACCAGCGTGAGGGTCTCCACGGCCAGGATCGGACCCGTGTCCAGCCCCGCGTCCATCCGGAAGAGGGTCACGCCCGTCTCCGCGTCCCCGTCCAGGATCGCCGCCGGGATCGGCGTTGCCCCGCGGTGGCGCGGAAGAAGGGATGGGTGCAGGTTGAGGATCCCGTGCCGGGGAAGGTCCAGCATCGCCGGGGGGACCAGCTTCCCGTAGTCGGCCAGGATTCCGAGCTCGGGGCGAAGCGCGGCAACCTCCGCGACGATCTCCGGGTCACGCAGCCGCGCCGGGGTCAGCACGGGCAGGCCAA
Source organism: uncultured Chloroflexia bacterium (assembly GCA_963814115.1). Classification (GTDB taxonomy): domain Bacteria; phylum Chloroflexota; class Limnocylindria; order Limnocylindrales; family CSP1-4; genus CTSoil-043. Next base: position 127,135 of record CAWFBS010000003.1, read on the forward strand.
GCATCCCAGCCCGCTCCCCCACCGGAGTCGCCACCAGGGCCGCTCGCCGGCCGGCCGGTCGCGGCGGCGTGGTCACGACCGCAACGAGGGTAACGTGTGACTCGCCGGCGAGCTCCTCGAGCACCGGGACGGCGAACGCCCCGGAGCCGAAGAAGATCGCCCGGACGGGCTCAGCCGCGGGAGGCCGCCTTTGCCCTCTCCGGGTCGATGCCACGCTGCTCCAGCGCGGCGTCGGCGGCCTGGTCCTGCTCCTCGTCCATGCCGCCGCGCCCGACCGGGATCAGCTCGTCCGGCGACGAGAGGTAGTCCACGTAGAGCTTCCCCTGCAGGTGGTCCAGCTCGTGCTGGAAGGCACGGCCGAGAAAGCCGGCGCCAGCAATCTTGAACTTCTTCCCGACGCGGTTCTGGGCCACGACCCAGACCTTCTCCTTCCGCGTGACGTAGGCCACGTAACCCGGGATCGAGAGGCAGCCTTCCAGGTCGCGATCCTCGCCGTCGGCGCGGACGATCCGCGGGTTCACGAGCTCGAAGAGGCGATCCTCCACCTCGACTACCGCGACGTTCAGGGCCTCGCCGATCTGCGGGGCCGCAAGGCCGACGCCCGGCGCGTGGCGCATGGTCTCCGTCAGGTCGTCGATCAACCCATGCAGGAACTTGTTGAAGCTGTCCACGGGCTGGCCGCGCAGCCGGAGCCGCGGGTCGCCGAGCGTGAGGATCGGGAGAACGCTCATGGCCCGAGTATACGAGAGGTGCCGGTTTCGGCCAGCATTCCCGTGAACGGCCAGCCCGATGCCACGGGCGGGGTGTCAGGCCCCGGTGGCCTCGTCATCCGTCGGCGCGGTTTCCGTGGGCGGCTCCGCGCCGTCGGCTCCGGGCTCGTCCCCATCGGCCCGGTGACGGAGGTCCTCGGCGAAGCGACGCGATCGACCTGCGACGCGCGCGCCGACCTCTTCCGTCTTCAGTGCCGCGCGCTTGGCGAGGGGACCCGCCCGGTCTCCTGCGACGGCGGCCAGCTCGGCCGCCTTCGCGGCCACGTCCCGGGCAACCGGGCCGGCGTGCGCGGCCACCTGGTCGATCATCTGCTGGAGCTGGGCGAGCCACTCGCGGGCCTGCGACGCGGCGGTGTGCTCGTCGGGGGCAGTGCCTTCGTCGAGAGGGGGCTCATCGGCTGCGGGACCCGTGGGCGGGAGCTGCTCGTCGGTCATCGCATATCTCCTTACGGCTGATCCCTGCATTCTCGTCGCGGGACCGGGTTTGGCCAAGTGCCGTCGGTACTCTCGTGTGCCGGAGCGGCGAGCGCGTCGATCACAGGAGGCTCTCCGGGTCCACGTCCACCGACCATGGCGGACCCGGATCCTCCCCGAGAACGGCGACCGGGTCGCTGCCCCGGAGCACGAGGTTGAATCGCCAGCGGCCCCCGCGACGGGGCACGTACGCCGGGGCCGGTCCGGCGACCGTGACTGGCAGCGACAGGGCCACCGCGCGCGCCCGCAGGCGCTCCGCCATGGCGCGCGCCTCCCGGCGGGCGGCTTCGCGGTCCTCTGCCCCCACGGTGAGCTTCACGGTGCGCCCGAACGGAGGCGCCCCGAACTGCTCTCGCAGCGCCAGCTCCGCGGCGTAGAAGGCATCCGCGTCGCCCGCCACCACCGCCTGGATCGCCGGGTGCTCGGGCTGGTAGGTCTGGATCACCGCTCGCCCGGGCCGGTCGCCCCGACCTGCGCGCCCGATCGCCTGGACCAGCAGCTGGTAGGTCCGTTCGGCCGCCCGTTCGTCCGGCAGCGTGAGCGCGATGTCGGCCGAGACAATGCCGACGAGCCTGACCTCCGGAACGTCGAGCGCCTTGGTCACGAGGCTCGTCCCGACCAGGATGTCCACGCTTCCCTCGATGAAGGCGTCGATCAGCCGTTGGGCGGCGCCCCGGCGCTCCACGACGTCGCGGTCCAGGCGAGCCACGCGGAGCGTCGGGAAGCGAGTCCGGACCTCGCTCTCGAGTCGCTCGGTCCCGCCGCCCAGGAACCGGATGCGCGGCGACCCGCAGGCCGGGCATCGCGTGGCCATGGGTGCCGCCGCTCCGCAATGGTGACACCGAAGCGTCATGCCGGCCTGGTGATAGACAAGCGGTCGCGTGCATTCCCGGCAGGCCTGCACGTGACCGCAATCGCGGCAGAGCACTGCCGATGCGGCGCCGCGCCGGTTGATGAACAGGATCGCCCGGTCGCCGAGGGCTGGATCGAGCTCGGCCACCAGGGACGCCAGGTGCCCGGACAGGAGCCCCCGGTTGCCGGCGGCGAGCTCCGCGCGCAGATCCACCAGGTCGACGCGCGGCGCCGCTCCCACCGGGCGTTCGAGCAGCGTCGAGCGGTGATAAATGTGTGTGCGGGCCAGGCCATACGTCTCGACGGACGGCGTCGCGCTTCCCAGGATCACCGCCGCGCCCGCCAGGCGACCGAGCGTCACAGCGAGGTCGCGCGCCTGGACCCGGGGAGTCCGATCACTCTTGAAGGCCGCGTCGTGCTCTTCGTCGACGATCACGAGCCCCACGTCCTGGAGCGGCGCCAGGACGGCCAGCCTGGTCCCGACGACGACCTCGACGAGACCTGCCCGGATCCGCCGCCAGGCGTCGGCACGCTCGCCCTCCCCGAGGCCCGAATGGAGGATCGCGACCTCGGCTCCCAGGTCGCTCCGCAGCCGGTCGACGAGCGGGAGGGCGAGCGGGATCTCGGGGACGAGGACCAGTGCCGGGCGGCCCGCCTCGAGGGACGCGGCGATGGCCTCCGCGTAGACCGCGGTACGACCCGAGCCGGTTGGCCCGTCGACGAGGAGCGGCGTCGCGTCACGCGCAGTCATCGCCGCGCGGACCACACGCACCGCCTCGGCCTGGGCCGACGTCAGGTCCGAGCCTGCCGGCCGCGCGCCCCGCCGTCCCCCTCGAGCCCGCGCAGCGAGCGGATCCCGCACCACCTCGCGCGTCGTGAGCACCGCCAGCCCGCGCCGCGAGAGCGAGGTGGCGGCCCCCGCGCCATGGCGCTGCGCGAGCGCGGGCGCGGGCACGCCCGGGTCACCCGGCTCCAACCCGGCGAGCTCGGCGAGCAGCGACCGCTGGCGCGGCCCGACGGGGCGGCCGTCCGGCGCACGGGTTCCACCGGCCACATCCCTGCCGGCATCGGTGAGCCGGACAACCCGCTCGTGCCGGGCCCCGGCCCCGGCGACCGTGAGCGTCCATTCGAGCCCGACGCGGCCCGCCGCCTCGAGCGCTCGCAGGCGCCGCAGGAGTGCCGCGCGGCCGTCCGGGGCGGGCAGGTCGCGGGTCGCCCGGGGACCTCCGGCCAGCGCCCGGAGCAGGTCGGCGAGGGCAGGATCCCGGTCCGAAATCGCGGGCGCCGTTTCCGGATCAGTCGCCGGGACGGAGGCCTCGAGCGGACGCGCCACGAGCTCCAGCCTCTCGAGGAGGCCGGGAGGAAGCATCGCCCGGACTGCCAGTGCCGGCGGGGCCAGGTAGTGGGCCGCGATCTCGCGCACCAGCGCCAGCGAAAGAGGCGGCAGCAGGGGCCCGTCGGCCCGCACGCGCGCCCCCAGTGGCCGTGCAGTCACCCCGTCCGGAGCGGGGGCATCGCCCAGCACGATGGCGACCGAGCGGCGCCGGCCCCATTCGACGAGGACCGCCTCCCCCGCCACGATGTCCGAAAGCGACGCCGGTACGCGGTACGTCCAGGTTCGGCTCCCCGCGACGCCCGCAGCGTCGACGGCGACCTCGACGTGACGCGCGGTTGACGGCCCCGCAACCAGGCCGAAGTCATCGGGGCCGATCGCCGAGACCGGCGGCGCGCCCTCCGCCACCGGCCTAGACGACGACCCGACGGTGGGGATGCGCCAGGCGCTCGGCGCGGATGATCGCGTCGATCCGCTCCGCGGTCCGCTGGACCTGGCCATCCTCGTTGAGGACCACCTCGTCGTAATCGCCCTGGCGCGCCAGCTCGATGGCGGCGTTTCGCTGGCGGATCTCAAGCTCGCTCGCCGATTCGGTGGCACGCGCACGGAGGCGCCGGAAGAGCGCCTCCAGCGAGGGCGGCACCACGAACACCAACAGCGCATCCGGGACGGAGGCCTTGACCGCCGCAGCGCCCTGCACGTCGATCTTGAGGATCACGTCGTGGCCCGTTGCGAGCGCCCGTCGGACCTCGGCGCGCGGCGTCGCGTACAGGTTCCCGTGGACCTCCGCCCACTCGAGGAACGCCCCAGCGTCGCGGAGCGCCCGGAACCGGTCGGGGGCGAGGAAGTGGTAGCTGCGCCCGTCCACCTCGCCGGGTCGCGGCGCCCGAGTCGTGCACGTCACGACGTAGTGGTAGTCCGGGTCCCGCGGCCGTGCTCGAAGCGCCTGGATGATGGTGTCCTTCCCGACCCCTGAGGGACCCGACACGACCACCAGCAAGGCGCCGGGCGCCCCAGCGCTCGGCGCGCCGGACAGCGGGTCGTCGGTGACCGGCGGCGATCCCAGCGATCGCTCCGTCATCGGGCGTGCCGCGGGTCGGGGCCGGCGGTGCCGGGTGCCCCGGTCGCGATGGCCCGCAGGTCCCCGAGGACCGCGTCGAGCGGCGCCGGCACGGGTGCCTCAACGCGCACCAGCTCGCCGGTCGCAGGCGACGCAAAGACGATCCGCCAGGCGTGCAGGAACAGCCGCTGCAGGCCGTCGGGGCCGCGCCGCGACGTCCCGGTGCCGTAGACGGGATCGCCGGCGACGGGGTGCCCGAGCGCCGCGAGGTGCACCCGGATCTGGTGGGTGCGGCCGGTGATGAGGTCCACCTCCAGGAGCGTCCAGCCCTTGAACCGCTCGCGGACCCGGTATCCGGTCACCGATGGCCTGCCGTCGGGGACGACCGCCATCCGCGTCCGCTGCCGAGGATCCCGCCCGATGGGCGCCTCGACCCGGCCGGCGGACGCCTCCACCCCGCCATGGACGAGCGCGAGGTAGGTCTTCTTGACGCGGCGCGCCTTGAGCTGCGCCATGAGGCTCGCCTGGGCCATGTCCGTCTTGGCGACCATGATCAGGCCGGACGTGTCGCGGTCTAGGCGGTGCACGATCCCCGGCCGAGCGACGCCCGCGATGCCACCGTAGGCGGTGTCGCGTGCCAGCAGCGCGTTCACCATGGTCCCGCTCCAGTGGCCCGGCGACGGATGGACGACGAGGCCCGCGGGCTTGTTGACCACGAGCACGTCCGCGTCCTCGTAGACCACCTCGAGCGGGATCGCCTCCGGCTCGATCACCGAGGGCTCCGCGGCGGGCACCTCGAGGATCAGCGCCTCCCCGGCCCGCACGATGGAGCGCGCCTTGAGCGCGACGCCGTCTACCGTCAGGTGGCCGTCCGTGATCAGGTGCTGGACCCGGCTCCGCGAGAGGCCCGAGAGATCCGAGGCGACGCGGTCGGCGCGCCCGCCCGATCCATCCGGGACGATCAGGCGAAGCTCGGTCATCCGGCGATCCACGGACGGCGGCGCGACGGCCAGAAGGCCATCAGGATCAGCAGAACGAGCGCGGTGCTGATCGCCGCGTCGGCGACGTTGTAGGTGTAGAAGCGCAGGTCGCCGACGCCCATGTCAACGAAGTCCAGCACGTACCCGAGCCGCAGGCGGTCGATGAGGTTGCCGATGGCGCCGCCGAGCAGCAGGCCCAGGGCGAGGGTGGCGAACCAGCCGTTCGTCTCCACCGACCGCCCGTGGAACCAGACGATGATCGCCACGACCCCGATGCTCAGCGCAGCGAACAGGACCGCCTGGTTTCCGAACAGCCCGAAGATGGCGCCCGTGTTGCGCACCGGCCAGATCCGGACGTAGTCGCCGAGGATCGGCCGCAGCGACCCGAAGGAGACGCTGGCCGCAACCCAGGCCTTCGTGACCTGGTCTGCGACCACGATGGACGCCGCCAGGACCACGAACGCGATCCAGTGGTGGGATACGCGGAGGGGCGTCGCGGGCCCGAGCGGGCGCGCCCCAACCGGGTCCGTCCCGTCAGGCACGCGCCGACTCCGGTGTGCTGCCCGGGGTCGCCCTGCGAAGCGCCACCCGAACCTCGCCGCGGGAGATCTTCACGCTTGCCTGCGCCCAGCCGGCCGGCGGGCTTCCACTGGTCACGCCGTCCGCGAGCGTCTCGGCGGCCACAGCCTCCAGATAGGGGCGGACCGCCATCTCGTCTGCGCCGAGCTCGACATGCAGGTCGATCCGGTCGGCGAGATCCAGTCCGGCCTCGCGGCGCAGGTCCTGGACCGCGCGCTGAATCTCCCGCGCGTCACCCTCCGCCCGGAGGGCGTCGGTCAGCTCCGTGTCGATCACCACGACGAGCCCGTCGTCGTGGGCAACCGCGGTACCCGGGCGTGGAGAGACAAGCATCTCGACCTCGTCGGGCGCGAGAACGTGGCCGGCGAGCGACACGCTCCCGTCGGCGAGAACCTCGAAGGCGCCCGCCCGCGCCGCCGCCATCACCGCGGGGATCGCCCCACCGAGCTTGCGGCCGATCTTCGGCAGGAGCGGCTTGACGCGCCGCTCCACGAGCTCCGACTCGTCATCGATCCGGATCACTTCCTTGACGTTGACCTCCTCCGCGACCACCTCGAGAAGCGCGTCCAGGTCGGGATGGGCCGCCCCGGGGAGCGCGATCCACAGCCGGGCGAGCGGTTGGCGCGTCCTGAGACCAGCCTGGGAACGGAGCGTGCGGACGAGGTCCACCGCGCGCTGGGCAAGGCCGGTCGCTTCCTCCAGCGCCGGGTCGCGCAACGGTGCCAGCTCTGCCGCCGGCCAGCGTGTCAGGTGGACGCTGTCGGGCGCCGGGAGCCCTACGGCGACGACGAGGTTCTGGTGCATCGCCTCGGTCAGGAACGGGAGCAGCGGCGCCATCACCCGCGCGAGACCCACCAGGGCCAGGTGGAGGGTGGCAAACGCCGCGTCGCGGTCCGCCGGGTCGTCCGGGCGCGAGAAGCGCTTCCGGTTCCGGCGCAGGTACCACGTGGAGAGCTCGTCGATGAAGCCCGAGATCAAGCGGGCGGCGGAATCCGGGTCGAAATTCGCCAGGCGGTCCTCGACGCGCGCGGCCAGGCCTGCCAGGCGCGACAGGACCCAGCGGTCGAGCGGCGGCCGGCCCGCGACCTGCGATGGGGTCAGCGCGGATGCCGCCTCGTGGCCGGGCGACCAGCCCGCAAGCCGCGCGTACGTCACGAAGAACGCGTAGACGTTCCACAGCACCAGCAGCTCGCGGCGCGCCTCATCGGCCGCGTGCCAGCCGAACAGGATGTTGTCGTCGGGCCTGGCCTTGGCGTACATCCAGCGCATCACGTCGACGCCCATCCGCTCGGCCGCCTCGTCGAACTCGATGGCGTTGCCCCAGCTCTTGTGCATCGGCCGGCCGTCCTCGCCGTAGAGGGTCGCGTAGCCGAAGATCGTCCGAAACGGCGCCTCCCGGCGCAGGACCGTGCTCATCGCGAGCATCGAGTAGAACCAGTTCCGGAACTGACCGGGGAAGCTCTCGGTCACGAAGTCGGCCGGGAACCATTCCTGCCAGTAGGCGGGGTCCTCCCGGTAGTGGAGCGTCGAGAACGGCACGATGCCCGCGTCGAGCCAGGGGTTGCCCACGTCCGGAATCCGTGCGACCGGCGCTCCACACGTGCGGCAGGCGATCTTCACCGCGTCGACGTAGGGCCGGTGCGACGTGTGTCCTTCCAGCTGCTCCCAGCCCTCCACCGCCCGCGCCCGCAGCTCGTCGCGGCCACTGACGACGTCGAATGATCCGCAGGCGGCGCAGTCGTAGATCGGCAGCGCCAGTCCCCAGTAGCGCTTCTTGCTGATCATCCAGTCGTGCATGTTGAGAAGCCAGTCCAGCTCTCGCTCGTATCCGAACGACGGAAGCCAGCGGATGCGGTCCACGACCTCCATGATCTGGTAGCGGAGACTGGCGTCCACCTGCTCCTTGGTGAGCTGGTCGCGCGGCACGTCGTAGACCGGGCCCATGCTCACGAACCACTCGTCGACCAGGCGGAACACGAGCGGGGTGCCGCAGCGCCAGCAATGCGGGTAGCGGTGGACGATCGGCTCCAGCCGGTAGAAGAGCCCGTGGTGCTTGAGGTGCTCGATCACGGGCTCCGCGCTGTCGCGGACGTCACGCCCCGTCAGGAAGCCGAACCCGTCGATGAACGTCCCGCCCTCGTCGAGGGGGGCCAGCATCGGCAGCCCGAGCGACTTGCCGAGCGCGAAGTCCTCCGCCCCGCAGCCCGGGGCGATATGGACGATGCCCGTCCCCTCGTCCTCGCCGACCTCGTTCCACGCCACGACAGCGTGCTCGTAGAGCGCCCCAGCGGCGCCCCCGGCGGCAAAGCCCGCACGGACGGCCGGCAACTCGTCGAACGGCCCCCGGTAGCGCCAGCCGACGAGCTCGGAGCCCGCCCGATCGTCGAGGATCTCGAACGGCCCCACGAGCGCCTGCTGAACGGTCCCCCGGCCCAGCCAGAAGACGTTGTCCCCCTGGCGCACCTTGACGTAGCGCAGCCCGGGCCCGACCGCCGCCGCCACGTTCGAGGTCAGCGTCCAGGGTGTCGTGGTCCAGACCAGGAGCGCTTCACCGGGACGGTCCAGCAGCGGGAACCGGACCGTCAGGCCGGGGTCCGTGCGGTCCGCGTACCCCTCGGTCATCTCGTGCTGGCTGATCCCGGTCCCGCAGCGAGCACACCACGGCATCGTGTCGTGGCCCCGGTAGAGCCAGCCCCGACGATGACACTCGGCCAGGAAACCCCAGATCAGGTCGTTGTTCTCGTTGCTGAACGTGAAGTACGAGCCGCCGAGCTCGGGCATCCCGAGCCGGCCGACGAGCATCTCCACCCGGTCGGTCACGGGGCCGCGCGGCCCGGCCAGGGTGGCCTCGGCGGACGGGTCGGCGCCAAGCAGATCGCGCAGGCGGAGCAACTCGTCCGGGTCGTTCCAGTCCATCCAGTAACCGAGCCGGATCGATTGCTCGGTCTGGCGCGCCGCGAACGTGAGCACGCGCTGTTTGCACAGGCGGACGAACTCGGCGATCCCGTGCTCCTCGATGTCGCGTTTCGACGTGAAGCCCAGGTCCCGCTCCACGTTGACCTCGACCCACAGGCCCTGGCAGTCGAAGCCGTTCTGCCAGCGTTGATCCTCGCCGCGCATGGCGTGGAAGCGCTGGAAGACATCCTTGTAGGTCCGCCCCCAGGCGTGGTGGACACCCATCGGGTTGTTGGCCGTGATGGGACCGTCGAGGAAGCTCCAGCGAGGCCCTCCCGCGTTCTGGGCGCGCAGGCGGGCAAAGGTCCGGCGTTCGCGCCAGAGCGCGAGGATCTCGTGCTCCTGGGCGACCAGGTCGGGCTTGCTGGTGACGGGTGCGAACATCTGACCTCGGACACGGATTGGATCTGACGGGCCGGGAATGCACGAGGGTCACGCGCCGGCCCGGCCGGCCGTTCCTGGGCCTCGAATGCGCCCCAGGGAGGTTCCCGTATCCTACCCTCGATGCACCAACCGCAGGAACCGCGTCCGCGCGCCCGATCGGCCTTCAGCGCGGCGTTCCTGAGCCTTCTCTTCCCCGGGCTCGGGCACGCCTACGCCCGGGCCTGGTACCGGGCCGTTGCCTTCGCCGCGCCGCCGTTCCTGTTGCTCGCCCTGCTCGCGGGCGCCGCGCTCAGCTACAAGATCGAGGTCCTCGGCGTGGCCCTGCAGCCACCGGTCCTGGTGGGGATCCTCATCGGGAACGTCGTGGCGTACCTGTACCGCGTGGTGGCCGCGGTCGATGCCTACCGGGTCGTCCGTTACCTGAACCGCATCGCCGACGGCGGCGCCGGCCGGCTTGGACCAGCCCGCGCGACGCTCGCTCCCATCTCCCTGGCCGGCCTGCTCGCAATCCTCGTGGTGATGGGGGGCGCCCACGCCGCTGTGGCCTATTACGATCTCCAGGCGCTGACCGCCGTCCAGAACATCTTCAACCCGGCCGACACGGGGCCAGCGATCGTGGCGTCGGCGGAGCCAGGGTCGGCGACCGCCTCCCCCGGCACGGCGAGCCCGGAGCCGTCCGCGCTTCCGACGGCGGCGGGCGCCCCGGCCGCCGCTGCGTCACTCGTCCCCTGGAACGGCACCGGGCGGCTCAACATCCTCCTGATCGGCACCGACAAGCGGCCCAAGGAGGGCACCTGGAACACCGACACGCTCATCGTCGTGAGCATCGACCCGTCATCCCGCCAGGTGGCGATGTTCAGCCTCCCACGCGACACCGTGGGGGTGCCCTTGCCGCCGATCCCGGCCCGGTCGGTCTTCGGGGCCACCTTCGGCTCCAAGATCAACTCGCTCTACCTGCAGGCACAGGCCCGGCCCGACCTCTTCCCGGGCGGTGGCCACGAGGCGCTCAAGGACACGCTGGGCTACCTCTACGGCATCCCGATCAACTACTACGTCGAAGTCGACTTCACCGGCTTCAAGGACGTGGTCGACGCGCTCGGCGGGGTCACGATCAACGTCCAGGTCCCCGTGGTCGACGACTACTACCCCGGCGACAACGGCACCCTCCGGGTCTACATCCCGACCGGCGTGCAGCGGATGAGCGGCAGCCAGGCGCTGATCTACGCTCGCTCGCGGCACGGCTCGAACGACTTCGACAGGGCCTCGCGCCAGCAGCGCGTGCTCCTCTCCCTGCGCCAGCAGGCGGACTTCGCGACGCTCATCCAGCGCCTGCCCGCCCTGGTCCAGAGCACCTCCAGCGCGGTCAAGACGGACTTCCCGATCGGCAAGCTCCCCCAGCTCATCGACCTCGCAAGCCAGATCGACATCACGAACATCCGGTCGTTCGTCTTTTCGCCGCCGTACTACGGGACGGAGGGCTACCCGGGCGGGATCTACGAGCTGACCCCGAACGTCGCCCGCATCCGGGCCGCCGTTGCCAGCGCGTTCAACTTCGACCCGAGCGTGGAGGCCCAGCGCCAGGCGGTCGCCGAGGAGGGAGCCCAGGTCTGGGTCCTCAACGGCACCGGGGCCACGGGCACGGCCGCGGCTGTGGCCGGCTACCTGGACTTCCGGGGAATCGCGGCTTCGGCGCCGAACCAGCGGCCCGCCGCCAGCGGCGTCCCGGCCAACACGGTCATCCGGGTCTACAACGGCGCGCAGGCCAAGCTGCCCCTCACCCTGGCGCTCCTGCAGGAGGTCTTCGGCGTGAAGGTGCTGCCGGTGACCGACAAGACCGTGCCCGTGGACGTGATCGTGACGACCGGCCTGAAGACGCCAGTGCTCGAGTCCCCCGCCCTCCCCTGACCGCTCGGGCCACGAGGCAGGCCCGCACGGTCAGGCCGGGTCGATGGGCGTCACCCAGTGACTGTAAGCGGGGACGTTGCCGCGCACGATCTCGAAGTAGCGGTCCTTGACGCGCTTCGTGATCGGACCGACGGCCCCTGATCCCACGCGCCGATGATCCACCGAGATGATCGGGCTGATCTGAGCCCCGGTGCCACAGAAGAACGCCTCGTCGGCGATGTAGATCTCCGAGCGGTCGATGGAGCGCTCCACGACCTGAAGGCCGAGCTCGGCGCAGATCTCGACGATCCCGGCGCGCGTGATCCCCTCGAGGATGTCGTCAGACACGGGCGGTGTGGCGAGCACGCCGTCGCGGATCACGAAGATGTTCTCCGCGGAGCCCTCGGAGATGTGGCCGTCGTCGGACAGGACCAGCGCCTCGTCGAAGCCATTAAGCATCGCCTCGGACTTGCTGAAAGCCGGGTTGACGTACGAGCCCACGATCTTCGCCCGTGACGGGATGGCCGGGTCCGACGTGCGGCGCCACGAAACGGTTCCGACCTTGATCCCCACGTTCGTGTCCACGTAGTCGCCGAACGGGATCGCGAGGATGTAGTAGCGGTGCTCCAGGCCGTGCAGCTTGACCCCGATTGCAGGCGTGCTCTTGTAGAACGAGGGCCGGACATAGGCGTCCTCGCGGAACGCGTTGCGACGCAGCACCTCGACGGCCTCGGCAGTGAGCTGGTCGACCGTCGGGACGTCATCCATGAGCATGATGTGGCACGAGTTGCGGATCCGTTCCATGTGCTCCCGGATCCTGAGCGCGTACAGCCGGCCGTGCTCGGCGTTCCAGTAGGCCCGGATCCCCTCGAAGACGGCCGTCCCATACATGAAGGCGTGGGTCATGATGCCGACCTTCGCCTCGGAGAGCGGGACGTAGCGACCCTCGAACAGGCAGACGAGGGTGGCAGGATCGGCGGGATCGGCGGCAGCCCGCGGGGCGGGCGCCGCCGGGGTGGCGGGCTTCTCGGTAAGCATCCGATGGGGCTCCTGCAACGGGATCGCGCTCGGGCCCGACGGGCCTGCGGGCGTGGCCCGAGTATACCGTCCGTCTTCGGCCGGACGGCGCCGGCCCCTGCCTCAGGCGGCGCCGCGTGCGAGCCCAGCCGCGACCAGGCCCAGGTAGGCGAGGTAGAAGATCCCCCCGACCGCCAGGCCGCGACCGGACAGCCGCCCGCGATACTGCAGCGGCAGGAAGATCGCCGCCAGCGACGCGACGGCGATCCCGGCGGAGAGGAAGCTCAGCGCGGAGTCCGAGCCGACCGACCAGGCGGTCGGTGCGAACAGCAGCACGATCGACGTCGGGATCGCGCTCTGGAAGACCATCGCGCCGGTGATGTTGCCGAGCGCGAGCGTGTCCTTCCCCTGTCGCACCCAGATCACGCTGTTGAACTTCTCGGGAAGCTCGGTCGCGATCGGCGCGATCACGAGAGCGAGGATCGCGGAGCCGATGCCGATCGAGGCAGCGAGATCCTGGACGGCACCCACGAAGAAGGACGCGCCGGCGACGATGCATCCGAGCGCAAGGAGCACCTGGACGCCCACAACTCGCAGCCGGGGCACCGGAAAGTGACGGCGCCTGCGGTCAAGGCGTCGCAGGCGGAGAGGCGCCAGCTCTTCTTCCTGGTCCCCCGCGACGCCGGCGAGGTGCGCCCGCACATACCAGCCGTACAGCACGAGAAGGATGATCGCCACACCGGCCTTGCCGAGCTCCATGCCTGCCGGAAGGAAGGCCGCAGCGATCGCGAGGCCGTAGCCGAGCCCGAACCAGCGAAGATCATGGAGCAGGACTCTGCGGTCCACTGCAACCGTGACCCCCTGGCTGCGGCGGTTGCGAAAACCGAGAACCGCGATCCCCGTCACGCACATGGCGAGCGTTGCGAGCATGAACGGGGCCCCGAGAACGGCGCCGACGCCCACCTCCGTCGACGCGTGGCCGCCGCCGAAGACGATGGCGATGAACGGGATCATCGTCTCCGGCAGGGCGGTCCCGACCGCCGCCAGGACCGAGCCGACCGCACCCTCCGCGACGTCCAGCTTGCGGCCGAACCACTCGATCCCGTTCGTGAACAGCTCGGCTCCTGCGAGGATGACGACAAAGGCCAGCAGGAGGATCAGGATGTCCACGGCCTAGTCCGCTTCGCCCGTTGCGACGGCCGCGGCGCTCATGGCCACCCCTCGGGGAGCACCCGGGATCGGAGCGACCGCGGGTGCGGGATCGCGCGTCCGCGGAGCTGGCAGGCAATCGAAGCAGACCGCCCCCACGCTCCTGCCCTGACGAGCAGGACGGTCACGGCCCGGCGGCCGTCCGAGTCGCCGCCATGGTCGCCCGTCAGGGGCGAAGGTGCTGCGGCGCGTACGGCAGCAGCGCCACGAGCCGGGCGCGCTTGAGCGCCACCGACAGCTCCCGCTGGTGCGCCGCGCACGTGCCGGTCTTGCGACGCGGCTCGATCTTGGCACGTTCGGAGAGGTATCGGCGGAGGCGGCTGACCTCCTTGTAGTCGATCTGGACCGTCTTGTCGGCGCAGAACGCGCACACCTTCCGGCGGCGGCGGTCGCGGTAGTAGTCGTCTCGCTTCTTGCTGCGGGCTGCGGGAGGCATCGTGTCAACTCCTGTGATCGCGGGCGACGGCGCGGCGTGCGCCCGGCATGAGCGTCAGAACGGAAGGTCGTCGATGTCGGACGGAGCGTCATCCCCGCCTGCGGCGTCGCGCCGGATCGGCGAGACGGTCGCGCCCGCCGGACGCGGCTCCCCCGGGAAGGGTGGCGCGTCGGCGGCTTCCTCGCGGGGGCGACGGTCGAGATTCGTGACCTGGTTGGCAATCAGCTCCGTCGTGTACCGCTTCTGGCCCTGCTGGTCTTCCCACTGGCGGGTCTGAAGGCGCCCCTCGATGTAGACCTTCATCCCCTTCCGGAGATGCTCGGCGGAACGTTCGGCGAGCTGCGCCCAGGCAACCACCCGAAACCACTCCGTCTCTTCCTGCCAGGCGCCGTCCTGGCCCTTGTAATTCCGGTTCACGGCCACCGTGAACTGCGTCACGGCCTGGCCGCCCGGCGTATAGCGCATCTCGGGATCGCGCCCGAGATTCCCGATGATCATCACCTTGTTCAGGGACACGGGAAGGCCCTCCTGGGAGCTGCCGGCACCGGCGTCAGTCGACTGCTGCGGGAGCGGCGTCGCTCTCCGACTCGTCAATCTGCTCGCCGTCCGATTCCTCGTCCTCGTCGACATCGGGGGCCGGCACGAAGTCGGCGCTGTCCTCCGGCCTGCCGCGGGCTGCCTTGAGGGGTCGCTCAACCCGGATAACGAGATGCCTGATCACATCCTCGGTAATCAGCAGCGTTCGCTCGAGGTCGACGATCGCGTCAGCAGGCGCGTCGAAGTGGATGATGTGGTAGGAGGCCTCGCGGTAGCGATCGATCTGGTACGCGAGGCGTCGGCGACCCCACGGGGCCGCCTTGACGATCTGGCCGCCGGTGCCGGCGATCTGCCGCGCCACCTTCTCCAGGAGCGCCTGGACGCGATCGTCCGGCGCATCCGGCCGGATCACGAGCATGAGTTCATAGCGGCGCATGGCCGTCCACTCCTTCCTGTGGGGTATGCCCCGCTCGTGGCCCCCGGAACCCGGGCCGCCAGGCGGAGCAGAAAGGGCTCGGCGAGTCTACCACGCGCCCGCGGCTGCGCTCCGCGAGGAGCCGGACGGGTTCGTGAAGACCTCGTGTATCCTTCGGCCGTATTCCGTCCAGAGCAGGAGACCATACGGGCGTGTCGTCGAGTACCATCCTCGTCCTCGAGACGAACCCAGGGGCTGCGGCCGCGGTGGAGCGCCCGCTCGTCGGGATCGGGTACCAGGTGACCACGACGGCCGACCCGGACGATGCCGTCCGGCGCGCAGCGGAATTCGCCCTCGTGGTCGTGGACGTCGGCTCCGGCCCACGAAGCGGCGTGGACGTCTGCCGCGAGATCCGCGGTAGCGCGGAGCTCTCGGCGATCCCGGTCCTGTGCATCTGCCAGACCGACGACGTCGAGGAGCGCGTGCGGTACCTCGAGGCGGGCGCGGATGACGTGGTCGCCAAGCCGTTCGACCCTCGCGAGCTGGAGGCCCGGGTCGAGGCGCTGCTGGTCCGCTTCCAGCGCTCGCGCGACCTCGCCCCGCTTGCCCTAGCAGACGACGGTGTGCCGGCGCGACGGAGCATCATCGCGTGCTTCAGTCCCAAGGGCGGCGTCGGAACGACCATGATCGCGGTGAACGTCGCCAGCTGGCTCGCCGCCCGCGCGCCAGACCGGGTGCTCATCGCGGACCTCGACCTTCAGTTCGGACAGGTGGCGACGCACCTCAACCTCAAGCCGCAGCTCACCATCGCGGAGCTCGCGCGGGACGAGCAGTCGCTCAGGGAGCCCGATCTCCTCCGCGCGTACACCGTGAAGCTCGAGAGCGGGCTGGCGGTTCTCGCATCCGCGGGAACACCCGAACCTGGTCGCCTCATCGGTCCGGACCAGGTCAACCTGATCATCTCGACCGCGCGGACGGCGTATGACACGCTGGTGGTCGACGCCGGGTCCGAGCTCGACGACCGATCGCTTGCGGTCGTGGCGCGGGCCGAAGCCGTCGTCATCCCGATCGTGCCGGAGATCGGTGCGCTCAAGGCGCTCCATTCGCTCATCGAGTACCTCACCGAGGTGGGCTCGGCGGCGTCCACGGCGACGTTCGTGCTCAACCACCTGTTCGCCCGCGAGATGCTCTCCATGAAGCAGATCGAGGCGGCGATCGGGACCCAGGTCACCGCAGAGATCCCCTATGACCCCGGGCTGTACCTGAAGTCGATCAACGAAGGCGTCCCGGTCGTCCAGGGTGCCCCGAACTCCGCGCCCGCCCGAGCACTGGCCAGGCTCGCCACGACCATCAGCGGTGTGAGCCACGCTGACGCGCCCACGGTCGCGGATCGCCGCGGTCTCTTCGGTGGGCTGCGCCTGCGCGGCTAGCTGTCGTCGGCGCGGCTCGCAGCCAGCCGGGGCGCGCCTGTCGCTCGGTCCTCCCAGGGACGCGAGCCGGTCAGCCCGCCGTTCGTCAGCCGTTCGCGCTCACGGTGACTTGACCGGGCACCCCGATCGAGATCGTCCCCACCCACGCGCACTGGCAGACCGAGCCCGCGGTCAGCACGGGAACCCCGCCCAGGCCCACCTTTGCTGAGCCCGGCGCCCAGGGGCCGGCCGGGACGGGCACACACGGCATCGGCGTGAGGACGCCCAGCGCCGCCGCGGTCGCGGCGCTCACGGCCGGGTTCGCGGGTGACGCGCACATCCCGAACGTGGGGATGTTCGCCATCGGGAGCGTGTCGGCGATCGTCGCCACGAGCTGCCCTCCAGCGGTCACGGGGGCGCCCTTTGGAACGACCGTAAGCGGCACCGGCGGGCCAAGGCCCATGCTGCAGGACAGCATCGCGGAATTCACGACCACGGGCGGCATCGTCCACCTCTCCCGCACTGCGAGGTCCGTGCGCGCCGTCGGAGGTCCCGCGGCCGCGCGTCGCATGGAGTCTCGCACGAGAATCGCTGCCCGATCGGGCCGACCTCACGGCCCGATCGGCCGCGGCATCGCCGCCCACCGTGCGATCGACGATCGGTCATCCGAAAAGGAGCAGTCGTCCCGATCTGGGTGCCGGATCATCAAAACCGGCACGCCGGCGACGACGCGCTCGAAGGCACCCTGGGATGGTGCATCCCGACCTTGGCGCACCGATCGGGACATTTGTGCCGAGGGTGAGATTTGAACTCACATGCCCTTGCGGGCAGCCGATTTTAAGTCGGCCGCGTCTGCCGGTTCCGCCACCTCGGCATCGGAGGAGGGAATCGTAACGCCCGCCGGCGGGGCGGGCGTTACGCGCATGAGGCGTGGAGGCGACGGTGGGATTCGGACCCACGCATAGAGGTTTTGCAGACCTCCCCCTTAACCACTTGGGTACGTCGCCCCTGGAGAACCGGTGGGGGACCGGCGATGCTGGCTGGCCCTCGAGGATTCGAACCTCGGTTCACGGATCCAAAGTCCGCTGTCCTACCGCTAGACGAAGGGCCAGCGGAACCGGGGCCGCGCACGTGCGGGATGAATGGAGCGGAAGACGGGACTCGAACCCGCGACCCTCACCTTGGCAAGGTGATGCTCTACCAACTGAGCCACTTCCGCTCGATGACCGCGTCCGGGGTGATGGTGCCGAGAGGCAGACTTGAACTGCCGACACCGCGATTTTCAGTCGCGTGCTCTACCAGCTGAGCTATCTCGGCCCGCAGGCCCCGCCGGACGTCCCCGCCCGTCGGCGTTCGAGAAGGTACCACGGGCGGCCCTTCGTCGGCAAACTCAACCCAAGCAGGCGGCCACCTGGTTGCCTCCGTGCACCCCGCGACCGGCACGACCGATCGGTCGCCGATCTGCGGAACCCGTGACGAAGGATCGCAGCCAAGGAGGCCGTCGGCGGTCGCTGCGGTCACCCGGTGCACTGCCGTGGCGCGATATCCCTCAGCGACCTCAGTCCAGCCCGGCGAGCTCGGCCGTGACGGACGAATCCAGCGGCCTCTCCCCGCTGAGCGCCCGCAGCCGGTTGATCCGGTCGACGATCGGTGGATGGGTCGAGAAGAGTCCCTTGGAACGCTGCTCGAACTTCTTGATCGGGTTCGTGAAGTAGAGGTGCTGGGTGGCGCGGTTGGCGACCTCGAGCACTTCGGGGTCCTCCGAGATCGCGGCCAAAGCCCGCTCCAGGCCCTGCGGGTTGCGGGTGAGCTCTACTGATGATGCGTCTGCCATGTACTCGCGCTGGCGGCTCACCGCGAGCTGGACCAGCCGCGCGAAGATCGGGGCCAGGATGGCCAGCACGAGCGCGAGCACGAACACGATCACCTGGAGTCCGCCGCCGCCCTCCCGGTCGTTCGAGGAGCGGCGTCCGCCAAAGCCTCCCCAGAACGTGAAGCGGAGGAAGAAGTCCGCCACGAGGGCAATGGTGCCCACCATCACGCCCACCAGGAGCGAGTAGCGGATGTCGTAGTTGCGGACGTGGGAGAGCTCATGGCCGATCACGCCCTGGAGCTCCTCGCGATCCAACTTCTGCAGGAGCCCGGTGGTCACGGCGATCGAGGCGTGTTTCGGATCCCGGCCGGTCGCGAAGGCGTTGGGCGCCGAATCGTCGATGGTGTAGACGGCCGGCATCGGGATCCCCGCCGCCAGGGTCAGCTCGGTGACCACGTTGATCAGCTGGGGCTGGTCCGACTCCGTCACCCGGCGAGCCTTGGAGACGCCCAGGACCACCTTGTCACCGGTGTAGTAGCTCGCCACGGACGAGATGATCGCGATGATCCCGAAGATGCCCAGCCAGCCGATCCCGGCGGCCGCGTCGCCAGTCGTCCCGTAGCCGATCGCGAAGCCCAGCAGCGCCAGCAGGGCGACGAGGATCAGCATGAGGAGGAACGAGTTGCGCCGGTTCGCCGCGATCTGGCTGTAGAACGTCCCGGCCATCGGAGCTTGTGGTAGCCCGCCCGTCAGCGGAGGCTGACGACGGGTACCTCCTGGGCCTCCGGCTCAGCCGCGAAGAACTCGCGCTTGGTGAAGCCGAGCGGGCCCGCCACTAGCACGGCGGGGAAGGTCTGGAGCGACGTGTTGAACTCGTTGACGGTCGCGTTGTAGTGCTGGCGGGAGAAGCTGATCTGGTTCTCCGTCGTGGTCAGCTGCTCCTGCAGGCTGAGGACGTTCTCGTTCGCCTTCAGCGTCGGATAGTTTTCAACCACGGCGAACAGTGAGCGCAGAGCTCCGGTCAGCGTGTTCTCGGCCTGGGCCTGTTGAGCGGTAATCTGCCCGCTCGCGCCGGCCGCGACCGCATTGGCGCGGGCCTCGGTGACGCGCGTGAGGACGTCCTGCTCGAAGTCCATGTAGCCCTTGACGGCGGCTACCAGGTTCGGCACGAGGTCATGCCGACGCTTGAGCTGGACCTCGATCTGACCCACCGCCTCGTCGACCCGGTTGCGGCGTGCGACGAGCCCGTTGTAGATCAGCACACCGAAGACGGCCAGGACAACGACGATGACGAGCAGGATGATGACGGCTTCCATGAGGCCCTCCGCGTTCGAGCGGCGCGATTCGGCCGCCGCTTCTGCCAGTGTACGGGAGGGAGCGCGGGTCGCTCCCGTCGAACCGACAATGGTGGGCGGTGAGGGGTTCGAACCCCCGACTTCCTCGGTGTAAACGAGGCGCTCTGACCAGCTGAGCTAACCGCCCGAGAGACCAGCCACTGTGCCGGACGTGCGAGAGGCGGCTCCAAACGGAGCCGCCTCGATCAGGTGCGAGAACGTGGTGCCCAGGCCGGGACTTGAACCCGGATGAGTTGCCTCATACGCCCCTCAAACGTACGCGTATACCAATTCCGCCACCTGGGCCTCGAGTGTGGCGCACTGTTCGCTTCCCGATCGAGTGGTACCGAGGAAGGGATTTGAACCCATACGCCCTTGCGGACACTAGCTCCTGAAGCTAGCGCGTCTACCGATTCCGCCACCTCGGCACGCTGCCGATCGGACGGCGAGGGTCACCGCCCGAAGGACGACCATGCTATCACGTCCCAGAAGCGGCCACTCGGGTCCGAAACCGGGGCCGCGGTGGGCCCCGTGAGCCGGTTCGAGACGACGAAGTCGCTGTCCCGGAAGAAGAGCGGCAGGATCGGCTCCAGCTTTCCGAGCACCGTCTGGAGGCGCGCGTAGGCGGCTCGGCGG
This sequence comes from uncultured Chloroflexia bacterium, assembly GCA_963814115.1. GTDB lineage: Bacteria > Chloroflexota > Limnocylindria > Limnocylindrales > CSP1-4 > CTSoil-043. The sequence continues at coordinate 147,212 of CAWFBS010000003.1, forward strand.
GCCGTGTCCGTGCCCGGGGCGCGGGCGGCAGTGAGGGCCGCGTCCAGCGTCGGATCCTGGAAGCCCGACACGTTCGATCCCCCGGCTTGCACCTGGGCGCTCGCCAGCAAGGGGTAGGGGTCCGGGTCGAGCCCCACGTTCACGTCCGCGACCGCGGCCACGAAGTCCGCGTCGCGCAGGCGCTGGACGAGGTCGCCGGCCGCGAGCGACGTGACGGTGGTCTGGATCCCCAGCGACGTCCAGGCGGCGGCGACCCGGGTGGCGACTGCCGCCGTCACGGAGTTGACGGACGCGTCGGCCACGAGAAGGTCGATAGTGAGCGGCTTCTTCGCCTTGGGCACGAGCCAGCCGGCTGTGACCTTCGTCCAGCCCGCGGCCCGCAGGCCGGCCGCTGCTGCCTTCCGGTCGAAGGCCACGGCGGGTGCGGCCTTGGCGTTGTACGCCCACGACGACGGGGGAATCGGCGTCTCTGCCTCCTGACCCGAACCGGCCAGGAGGTCCGTGATCAGGCGGCCCCGGTCGATCGCCGCGAGGAGCGCCGTCCGAACCCGCGCGTCGCTGAACGGCCCGGCTCCCGGCCGGAGGTTCAGGTAGATGCCCGTGAGCGTCGTGCCGGGATAGGCGACGACGCGTGTCGATGGCGGCGCCGCGAGGGCGGCCGCAGCGGCCGGCGGAAGGCCAGACACCGCATCCACCTCGCCGGCCCGGTATGCCGCCACTGCCTCGTCAGGGCCGGGATAGAAACGCAGCTCCAGGCCCGCAAGGAGCGGCTCGCCCGCAGCGAGGGGGCCGGCGCCGAGCGTCGCGAGCGGCCCGGTTCCCGCGTCCAGCGGTCCGAGCACCGGTACCAGCTCGGCCGCCTGGGCCGTGAGGTCGGTCAGCGCGAAGGGACCGTCACCGACCGGCCGCGTCGAGAAGGGCGCGTCCGCAAGGTCGGCAACGGACACGCCGGTGAGGAGGTGGGCGGGCAGAAGCGGCTGGGTCGCCGCCTGGAGAAAGCCACCCAACGGCACCGTGAGATCGAACTGGACGGTCGTCGCGTCGATGGCGGTCGCCGTCACGCCCTGCCAACCCGCGGCGAGCGGCCCGGTGTAGGCCGGATCCTGGAGCACGTGCACGGTGTAGACCACGTCCTCGCTGGTCACCGGGACGCCATCCTGCCACCGGGCATCGGGGCGGAGTCGGAAGGTCCAGCGGGCGCCCTTCGCGTCCACCGACCAGCTCTCGGCAAGGTCCGCCACGGGCCGGCCGTCAACGCCCGACCGGACGAGCCCGCGGAACAAGAGCGCCACGAGGTCCCGATCGGCCTGCGTGCGCGCCGTGACCGGGTTGACAGAGCTGGGCAGGCCGATCACGGCCTCCCGGTGAATGACCATCGGCGAAGGGGTCGGCGTCGGCTGAGACACCACGGGTGGGTTGAAGCCGGGCGCGGCGATCGCGGCGCCGAGCACCCCGAGGACGAGGACGAGGACGAGGACGAACGCCCCGTCGCGGCGGCTCACGCGGCGCCCGCCGGAGCGCCCGGCCTAGGCCCCGGCGACCGGCGCGAAGACGTAGCTCGCCAGGGAGAACACGGCGAAGAGGATGGCCAGGATGATCGTGAATTGCCACAACCGTCGTTCCACGCCGCGCCGGCTCCGGTAGACCGCCGAGTCACCGCCGAAGGCCCCGGACAGCCCGGTACCGCGCGCCTGGAGCAGCACCGATGCGATGAGCCCGATGCTGACGATGATCTGGCCGACGGCCAGGTACGTGTTCACTCTGGGGGAGTCCTCCATCGGATGGGCCGCGGGCGATGGTAGCACAGGGACCGTCACTCGCCCGGTCCCGGACCGGCCGCGCAGGTCAGACCGGCGGCTTTGCCGATCCCTGGGCGGCGACCGCGGCCGCCGCGGCCGCAACGCGGGCGGCATCGCCCAGGTAGCGCGAGCTCCGCGGGTGGAGGGCGTCGTCGAGGTCGTAGACGAGCGGAACGCCGGTCGGGATGTTGAGGCCGACGATGTCCTCGTCGGAGATCCCGTCGAGGTACTTCACGAGCGCCCGGAGGCTGTTGCCGTGGGCTGCGACGAGCACGCGCCGGCCCGCCAGGAGGTCTGGTGCGATCGCCGACTCCCAATACGGGAGGAAACGCGCCACCGTGTCCTTGAGCGACTCGGCGCGCGGCACGTCGGCGTCCGCCAGGTCGGCATAGCGTGGGTCGTGGCCGGGGAACCGCTCGTCGTCCTCGGTCAGCGCCGGCGGCGGCACGTCGTAGCTCCGGCGCCACAGCTTCACCTGCGCCTCGCCGAACTTGACCGCCATCTCCGCCTTGTTGAGGCCCTGCAGCGCTCCGTAGTGCCGTTCGTTGAGGCGCCAGCTGTTCCGCACAGGGCACCACATCTGGTCGAGCTCGTCCAGGGCGATCCAGAGGGTGCGGATTGCCCGCTTGAGCACGGACGTGTGGGCGACGTCGAACCGGAACAACTCCGCACGCAGGAGCCGGCCCGCCTCGTGGGCCTCCTCCAGGCCCGTCTCCGACAGGTCCACGTCGGTCCAACCGGTGAACCGGTTCTCCTTGTTCCAGGTGCTCTCGCCGTGGCGAAGCAGCACGAGTGTTGGCATCGACGGCTCCTCTCCGCGGAGGTCAGGATGCGGCGCGGCGCGCCGCGGCGGTCAACGCCGCCCGCGCGACCATGCCGGCCATCTCGTCGGGCTTGAGCGACGCGCCCCCGACCAGCGCGCCGTCGATCCCGGGCTCCGTCAGGAACTCGCCGATGTTCGCGCTCGTGCAGGACCCGCCATAGAGGAGCGGGACCGCATCCGCGCGCGGGCCCCAGCCGCTCGAGCGGAGCGTCGCCCGGATCGCGTCGGCCATCGCGGAGGCATCCGCGGCCGAGGCGGTACGACCGGTGCCAATGGCCCAGACTGGCTCGTAGGCGATGACGAATCCGGCGCCGAGCAGCGTGTCCGGGTCCTGGCCCGTGAGGGCGCCGGCCAGCTGGCCGGCGACGATGGCAGGGGCACGCCCGGCCTCGCGGTCGGCGAGCTGCTCGCCGACGCACAGGATCGGCCGAAGCCCGGCCTCGACCGCACGTACCAGCTTGCGCCCGATGAGCGCGTCGGTCTCCGCGGCGTCCCGGCGTCGCTCGGAGTGGCCCAGGATCACCCAGGTCGCCAGCCCGGCGAGCATCGGCGCGCTCACCTCGCCCGTGTAGGCGCCGGCGAGCTCCTGGTGAATGTTCTGGGCACCGACCTCGATCCCCTCCCCGACCACCGCGTCTCGCACTGCGGCGAGGCACACGTACGGGGGACAGATGACCCGGACGACACCGGGTTCCGCGGTTCGCGCCGCGATGGTGCGGGCCAGCTCTCCGGCGTCCGCAGGGGTGGTGTTCATCTTCCAGTTGGCGGCCACGATCACGTCTCGCATGCCGCCATCATGCCACCGCTCCACGGGCCGACGACGGGGCCGGCCGTCGCACCTCAGCGTGCCATTCGGCCCCGCCCGGCCCGTCCGGCGCGCCGCCCGCCGGATGAAGGGCCTGCGATTCGATCCGCGCCAGCGCTCGCTGGACGCGGCCGCGGGGCATCGCCAGCTCCGTCGCGAGCTCGCTCAGGGATGCTTCGGGGGTCTTGGTGCGGAGGGCCGCCACCGCCCGGACGAGCTCTGTCTGGTCGGCCAGCCTGCCGTCAGCCTCCAGGGTCGCGATCGCCGCGACCTGGCGTGAGGCGGCCGCGGCGATCCGGTCGAGGTTTGCGGATTCCGCGTTGAGGAGCCGGTTCAGGTCGCCGCGGAAGGCGCGCGAGACCTGGCGAGACTCCAGCTCCAGGAGCGACGGGCCGGCGCCGATCCAGCGCAGGAAGGTGCCGATCGCTTCGCCTCCCTTCCATGTGACGACACCGCGCCCCCGGCGCACGCGGACCCCCGCCGGCAGGCCGGCGGCGGCGAGACGCGCCGCGAGCACGCCAGCCTCCTCCACCGGGACGACGAACTCCAGGTGGTAGCGGCCGGCGGTCACCGACAGCGAGCCGCGGACCAGGAAACGGCCGCGCAGGTACGCCGCCCGGCAGTGATCGGCAGCATGGTCCCAGTCGAACGTGCGCCCGGTCGCCCCGCGAATGCCCTGGGCTTCGTCCTCGCGCAGCAGGCGGATCATCAGCCGGCCCAGCGCCGGCCGGTCTCCCCGCACAGCGGCAGTGCCGAGACCCGCGGCCTCGGCGGCTCGGTCGCAGGGGCGCGACGGCTCGATGGCCGCGAGCTCGGCCCGGAGGGCGGTCACGAGGTCGCGATCGGCGCCCGGCACGGCGGTTCAGGCGGACCGGGCAACCCCGAGACGCCGTCCCGGCACGCCCTCGCGAGCGAGGATCCGGAGCAGCGACGCGGCGAGCAGCTCGGGGTCGTGATGGTGCGGGTTGGCCGGGTCGATAAGGTCGTCGAGGGCGAGGCGCGGCCGTCGCGCGGCTCCGACCGGCGGCCAGCGAAGCTTGACCGGCACGCCCAGCTCCAGGTCGGGCACCCGGGTCGCGAGGTTGTTGTTGGCGAGGACGACGTCGACGGCCACCGGGCCCAGGTGGGCGACGAGCGCCTCGATGTGATCGGACAAGTCGTAGCCCTCGGTCTCGCCTGCCTGGGTCGCGACGTTGCAGGCGAAGACGCGCAGGGCCCGCGTGGCGGCAAGGGCCGCCCGGATCTCCGGGACGAGCAGCGGGGGGAGCACCGACGTGTACAGGCTCCCGGGGCCAACCACGACCAGGTCCGCCCCGCTGATCGCGGCCACCGCATCACGGGATGCTCGGACGTCGGATGGCTCGAGCCAGACCGACTCGATGTCGCGCGTCCGGGCGATCTGTGATTGGCCGGTCACGAGCTCGCCGTCGCGCAGGCGCGCGTGGAGGGTGAGCGGCGTCCCCGAGGCGGGAACCACGTTGCCGCGGACCGCCAGGACCCGGTTCATGTGCCGGATCGCCTCCTCGAAGTCGCCGCCGTCGATCGCGTTCATGGCGGCGATCAGGAGATTCCCCACGGCATGGCCGGCGAGGGTGCCCTCGTCCTCCGTGAAGCGGTACTGGAGCAGCTCCGCCATGGCAGGTTCCGTCTCGGCGAGGGCCGCGAGGCACCTTCGGATGTCGCCGACCGCGGCGATCCCGAGCTCCTTGCGAAGGCGGCCGCTGGATCCGCCGTCGTCCGCCACCGACACGATGGCGGTGATGTTCGCGGAGTGCTCCTTGAGGCCGCGCAACAACGTCGAGAGCCCCGTTCCGCCCCCGATCGCCACGATCCGTGGCCCGCGGGCCAGCAGCCGTCGCCGGTAGACGAGATCGACGAGCGGTTCCTCTGCGCTCTCGGTGAACGGACCGAGGAGCGCGCGGACCACACGATACGATCCGTAGCCGAACAGGAAGAGGCCCAGGGCCAGCAGCACGGCCGCCCGGACCCAGTAGTCAAGGAACTGGAGCGTCAGCAGCGAGATCGCCGCCTGGGCGGAGCCGGGAACTTCCACGTCGCGGTACAGCTGGCGGATCGCAAGCGCACCGGCCAGGGCGAGCCCGGTCAGGCCAAGGAACGCGACCCCGAGCCAGCGCTTGACCCCGATCCCCGGCCGGAGCCAGCGGCGGAGGTTCATGCGCGCCTCACCCTCGTTCGAGCTCGCGGTGGAAGATGCTGATCGAGCCGTATCCCTGCTCACCAAGCCACGCGCCGATCTCCTCGGCCAGCACGATCGAGCGGTGGAAGCCGCCCGTGCAGCCGATCCCGACGGTCAGTCGCGTCTTGCCCTCAGCCAGGTAGGCGGGCAGGGTCAGGTCCAGCAACTGCTCGACCGAGGCAAGGAATCGGCGCGCCAGCGGCTGGTCCAGGACGTACGACCGAACGCTGTCCGTCAGGCCGGACTGCCGTCGCAGCTCGGGGACGTAGAACGGGTTCTGGAGGAAACGCACGTCGAAGACCAGGTCGCACTCGAGCGGAACCCCGAACTTGTAGCCGAAGCTGATCAGCTGGATCGCGAGCTGGTCCGGGTCGACGACCTGCCAGAGCTGGCTGAAGATGCGCTCCTTGAGCTCCCGAAGCGACAGGTCAGATGTGTCGAGCACCACGTCGGACTCGGCGCGGACGGGCCCCAGCAGGCGCCGCTCCTCGGCGATCGACGTGGCGATGCCTCCGGGCCCGGCGAGCGGGTGTCGGTGGCGCGTCTCCGAATACCGGCGGATCAGGGCATCGTCCCGTGCCTCGAGGAAGAAGACCTGCGGCCTGATGCCCCGGCCCTCGAGCGCCCCGCGCATCGCGGAGAACGCCACGCTCGCGTCCCCCGCCCGCACGTCCAGGACGATCGCGACGCGGTCGAAACGGGCGGGGTCGCTCGCGATCAGGTCCGCGAGGTCCGGCAGGAGCTCGCCGGGCAGGTTGTCGACGCAGGCGTAGCCCAGGTCCTCGAACAGCTTGGTGGCGGCCGTCTTTCCCGCCCCGGAGAGTCCGGACAGGACCACGACGTGCTGGCCCGGCTCGCCGCCGGGACCGGACTCGTCCGCGTCGCGCGGCCGCAACGGTGTCGGTGGCGGGAGCTTCCCCATGCCGCGGAGTCTACCTCGCCCTCAGCGGCCGCCGGCCCGGATCAGGAGGATCGAGAACTCGTACAGCACGTACATGGTGACTCCGAGCACGGTCGGGCTGATCGGATCGCCCCCCGGCGTCACCACGGCGCTGATGATCGCGATCGCCAGGATGACGTAGCGGCGCGACCGCCGCAGGCGGGCGCTCGTGATGATCCCCACCTTGGCCAGGAGCACCAGCACGATCGGGTACTCCATCACGAGCCCGAAGGCGAGGAACAGCGTCGTCACGAAGCCGAAGTACTCGCTGGCGGTGATCAGGGGCTGGAGGTCGGGCGACGAGAAGCTCAGCAGGAACGTGGCCGCGAAGGGCAGGATCACGTACGCGACGACGACCCCGATCACGAAGAACGCGATCGCCAGGGGCGCCCACGGACGCGCCATGCGTCGCTCCTCGCGGGTCAGGCCCGGCGAGATGAACGCCCAGAGCTGCCACACCAGGACGGGCATCGCGAGCACGATGCCAACCACGATGGCGAGCTTGAAGTTGATGAAGAAGGCATCGCCGAGGCCCGTATACACGAGCGGCTTGTCGAGGTGGAGCGGGGCCTTGAGGAACGTGATCAGCTGCGGCGCGAGATAGAAGCCCACCACGCTTCCGATCGCGACGGCCACGAGTGAGATCGCCAGGCGGCGACGAAGCTCCGTCAGATGGTCCACGAGCGACATCACGGACCCCTCGTCCGCGGCGGCCGGCGGAGCCGCGGGGAGCTGCGGAGCCGCGGCGACCTGCGGGGGCGACGGGGTGGGCGTCCCGGCCCCGTCGCGAACGAGGTCGGCGTCGGGCATGCGAACTCGAGCCGAGGGTCGCTAGACCCTCGCCTCGGTCGCCGCGTCGGCGGCCGTCGCGGCGGGGTCGGGCATGACCGGCGCGCTCAGCTCGTTCGTGGTCGCGGCGGTGACGGGCGCCGACTCGGAGGCGACGGCAGGCGGAGTCGTGATGGCGGGCGGAGGTGTGACGGGATCACCCGCGACCGGCGACGCCGCCATGGCCGGCACGGGCACAGCCGGTGCCGCGACGACTGGAGCCGGCGGCGTAGCCGCGACGACGGTTGGGGCGACGGCCGGTACGGGCACGGCCGGGGCCGGAGAGACTGGCGCCGGAGAGACTGGCGCCGGAGAGACTGGCGCCGGACCGCCCGGCGTGACCGGGGCGTCGGTCTTGACCGCGTCCTGGACGTCCGATGCTGCCTTGCGGAACTCACGGATGCTCCTGCCGAGCGCCGCGCCGACGTCCGGCAGCTTGCCCGGTCCGATGACCAGGAGAGCGATCACGAGGATGATGACAAGCTCGACGGGGCCGATGTCCGGCATCGCGGCGAACCTCTGGCTACGGGGGTCCGGGCCACGATCCCACCCGTTCGGGCGCCGGTCGCGGCAATTTCAGCGTAGCACAGGCAGGCGCTCGGCCCACCTGCGCGCGGCCTCCGCCAGGCGCTCGCCCGGATCCTGCGTGCTTCCCGCGGGCGGCTGCCCGAGCGCCGCCCCCGCGATGCCGCGCGACACGTTCACGAGCAGGCCACCACCTGGACGCGCGCCGGCCGGGGCGGCCGTGGCAGCCCCATGGACGAGGACATCAGCAGCCTCACCACCCTGGGCACCGACGCCCGGCACCAGGAACGCGAGACCCGGCACGATCGAGCGGATGCCCGCCAGCTCGGCCGGTGCCGTGGCGCCGACCACGAGGCCAGCGCGGTCCCCGAGCCCCGCTGCCGCCACCAGCCGGGCCACCCGTCGATGGAGCGCTTCCGCCGGGAAGCCACGGCCAGGATCCTCGGCGACGATGAGGTCCTGCAGCTCACCGGCCGCGGGGTTCGAGGTCCGGCACAGGACGTAGGTGAACCGGTCCTCACGGTCAAGGAAGGCGTCGAGAGCGCGGAGCCCCAGGTAGGGGTTGGCGGTGACCGCGTCCACCCCGAGCTGGTCGAAGATCGCCACGGCCTGTCGGTTGACGGTCGTCTCCACGTCGCCGCGCTTCGCGTCGGCGATGACGGGGATGCCGGCCGGGATCGTGGCCCGCACCCGTTCCAGGGCCGCCAGCCCCTCGCTCCCGAATGCCTCGAAGAACGCCAGGTTCGGCTTCATCGCGGCCGCAACCGGCGCCGTGGCCTCCACGATCAGCCGAGCGAAGAGCTCGACGCCAGCCAGGCCCCCGGGGAATCCCGCCGGGAGCGCGTCCGGGACCGGGTCGATGCCCACGCACAGAGCGTTTCCGACCTGGGCCGTCCGGGAGGCGAGCCGCTCGAGGTAGCTGGCCATCACGAGGGTGACGGCGATTCAGCGGGAGACGAGGCCGGTGACGCCGCCGGTTCCGGCGACGCGGCGGGCTGGGGGGCCGGGCCCCACCAGGCAGGTCGGCTGTTGCCGTCCAGCCCGCTGAAGGTCGTGAGCGGCTCGGTCTTGGTGACCGAGACGTCGCCGTTCGCCGCCCGCTGGAGCGTGGCGAGCTGGAGGTCGACCGTGACGCCGGAGAGGCGCAGGAACGCGAGCTGGGTGCCGTCGGGCGACCAGGTCGGTCCCCACGACTGGCCGTCCGTGGTCACCCGGGCCACCTGCGCCCCCTTCGAGTTGAGCACGACGACGTCCGTGCCGAGCGACGTGGTCCGCACGGCGGCCACGTAGCGGCCATCCGGGGACCAGGCCGGCCCGGTGTAGCCCGCCGTCGTGAAGGGCGCGGTCTTCTTCGTCTTCAGGTTGTACTGCCAGATGGCGGGCGCGCCGGCGTTGCCGTTCCGGGCGTTCAGGACATAGAGGATCGAGCTTCCGTCGGGGCGCCAGGCCGGATCCTGCTGGCCGAGCGGCGGGTTCTCCGGCAGCCCGGGGTTCGTCAGCTGCTTGGTACCCAGGTCGATGAACTGGAGCACGACGTCGCTCCTGGTCGGATCGGGCCCGTCGGAGACCACCGCGAGCTGCGTGCCATCCGGCGAGACCGCGGGGTCCAGGATGAACCAGAACCACGTGTAGATGTCGCCGGGACCGGTCTTGTACAGGCCCGAGAGAACCGCCTGGCGGCCGCTCCCGTCGGGGTGAATGCGGGTGAGGATCGGGTACTGCAGGTCGTAGTTCTTCACCACGCCCTCTGCCGGGAAGTGGCCCTTCGTCTCGCGGGTCTCGATGAAGTAGACCCAGCTGCCGTCAGGCGACCAGGTCGGCTGCGAGTCGCGTCCGGTATTGGTGAGCTGCCGGGCGACGTTGCCGGACTGGATCCAGATGTTGCCGGCCTTGACGTAGACCAGCGAGCCCGGGATCTGGATGGCCGGGTTGACGTCCGGGGGCGCGCTCGGCGACGGCGTCCGGCCGGGCGCCCCGTTTCCACCGCCCCCGCCTCCGCTCGGGCTTCCCAGGAACGGCACCTGGCCGGTCAGAGCGAAGACGGTCGCCACCGCGACCACCAGGAGCCCGACTAGGGACAGGAGCGGGGCGACGAAGGGGCCCACCGCCCCGACGCCGTACGGGTCCCGGCGAGAGCCGCGGGCCGGACGGGAGTCACCCGGGGTACGCGCCATCGGTCAGGCGCTCGCGGCTGCGGTGGCTGCCGCCGTCGGGGTTGCCGGCTCCCCGACCGCGGCCCGCGCCAGCGCCACGTCGATCACGCTCAGCTGGATCGACTCGTATCCGCCGAAGCGCCGGCTCGCCAGGCGGGCCGCGACATCCACCCGGTCGCCCTCCCGGACCGTCCCGACCAGGTCGCCCCGCCCGAACGCGATCCCGTCCAGCACGTCGACCTCGCGACGGAGCGTCAGCTGGGCATGGCCGCCGGCAGCGGCACGGATCCGGGTCACGGTGAGGCCGTGAACGCCGACGACCGGCGCCGCGTTCCCGGGGCCCGTGGGCTCAAGCGCGGCCAGCTCGCGCAGCAGGGCGTAGTCGACGCCGAGCGCCGGGAGGGCCAGGTCCAGGGTCAGCGGGCGCTGCGCCTCGATCGGGGCTGCTGTGTCAAGCAGGCCGCGAAAGCGCTCCCCGAACTCTTCCCAGCGGCCCGCGTCGATCTCGAAGCCGGCCGCGCCACGGTGCCCGCCGTAGCGCACCAGGAGGTCCGCGCAGCCCTGGAGCATCCCGGCGAGGTCGTAGCCCTCGGGCGCCCGGCAGGACGCGCGCAGGTGATCCCCTACCCGGGTCGCGACCGCCGCGGGCAGGCCGAATTCCTCGGCGAGCCGACCCGCCACCAAGCCGATGATCCCGACGGGCCACGGGCCGCGGACGAGGACCGCCCCGCCGCTCGGTCCCCCCCCGGCGTCCACGAGCGCGCGCGCCTCGTCCAGGGCCGCGCGCGAAGCATCCCGGCGCGCCACGTTCGCGGTGTCGAGCGCGGCGGCATGCGCGGCGGCTTCCAGCGGATCATCCGTGAGCAGGAGGGCGGCGGCAACGTCCGCGTCTCCAACCCGGCCGGCGGCGTTGAGACGGGGCGCGAGAGCGAATCCAACCGTCTCGAGGGTCGCGTCAGCGGCCGAGACGCCGGCTGCGGCAAGGAGCGCCGCGATCGCGGGCCGCGGACCGCTCCGAATCCGGTCGAGGCCCAGGCGCGCGATCGCCCGGTTCTCGCCCAGGACCGGCGCGACATCCGCCACCGTCCCGATCATCGCGAGGTCGGCCAGGTCGCTCGTGGTCAGCTCGGGCGGGATTCCGCCCAGCCGCTCCAGCAGGAGCACCGCGAACTTGAGAGCCACGCCGGACCCGGTGAGCCGGGCGTCGGGGTACGTGGCGTCGAGCCGGTGCGGGTTGACGAGGGCGAGTGCGGGCGGCAGTGCCGCCGGCACTCGATGGTGGTCCGTCACGATGACGTCGATGCCGGTCTCCCCGGCCTCGGCGATCTCGGCGCCGCTGGAGCTGCCCATGTCCACCGTGATCACGAGCCGCCGCCCACCGGCGCGCGCCAGCTCCACGGCCCGCAGGGAGAGGCCGTGGCCGTCCTCCAGCCGGCTGGGCACGTGCCAGGTCGCGTCGATCCCGAGCGCCCGCAGCGCGCGCACCATGATCGTCAATCCCGTCAGGCCATCCGCGTCGAAGTCGCCCACGACAAGGACCCCGTCGCCGTTCGTGCGCGCGCGCGCGAGCCGCGCCACCGCGCGCTCGGCATCCGGCAGGCCGGCCGGGTCGTGAAGGGCCGCGAGCGCCGGGCCGAAAAAGCGATCGATCTCGTCCGTGGCGATGCCGCGCGCGGCCAGAACGCGGGCCAGTCGCGCGGAACCGCCGTGGGCCCCGACCGCGGCCAAGAACGCCTCGTCGAGCGGGGCGAGATCCGGGTACAGCCAATGAAAGCGCGGCACGATCACAGGACGGAGGATGCCACGCCTGACTCATCCCGGCCTTTGGACCGGCGCTCCTGGCGGGCTGGCGAAACGCCGCCCGGCACGATCACGACGCGGGGCGGCGGACCGGTCGGCCGCCGGCAGCGATCCGGCGGCGCTCCTCCCACTCCTCCCACACGGTCAGCAGCGGGGCGGCGTTGAAGATCGACGAGTACGTCCCGGACGTGATCCCGATCAGCAGCGCGAGGATGAACGTCTGAATCGACGACCCGGCGAACAGCAAGAGCGCCGTGAGCGTGAAGACGACGGTCAGGCTCGTGTTGATGGAGCGGGCCAGCGTCTGCAGGATCGAGTGGTTGACGATCGCGGTGAAGTTCTCACCGGCATGGCGCGCTCGGTTCTCGCGGATCCGGTCGTAGACCACGATCGTGTCGTGGACCGAGAAGCCGATGATCGTCAGCATCGCGGTGACGAAAAGGCCGTCCACCTGCGTCTTGAAGAACGTGCCGAGGATCGCGAAGATCCCGACCACCACGATCACGTCGTGGACGAGCGCGGCGAGCGCGGTCATGCCGAAGCGGAAGTCGCGGAAGCGGAGCGTCATCCAGGCCAGGATCCCCAGCGACCCGATGAGGACCAGCATGATCGCCTGCTGGGTCAGCTCCCCGCTGATCACCGGGCCGACCGTGGTGAGGCTGCTCTGCGCCTCGATCGGCCCCAGCTTGGCCTCCAGCGCCGTCACGAGCTTGCCGACCTCGCCGGTCCGGGTGACGCCGCCGGGGATCGGCGTGGGCGACGGGGACGGGGACGCGCTCGGCGACGCGCCGGGTGAAGCGGACGCGCCTGCCCCGGCTGCGGCCGGTGAGCCCGACGCCACCGGGGAGCCTGAAGCCGCGGGCGAGCTCGAGGCCGCCGGGGCTGATGAGGAAGCCGCGGATGGAGAGGCGGCTGCGGATGGAGCCGGAGATCCCGACGGAGCCACGCTCGCGGATCCGGACGGGGCGGGGCTGCCCGAGGCAGCCGGCGACTCACTGGGCGAGGGGGTGGACGCAGGCCCTTCGATCAGCCCGAGCGGTATGGTCTTGATCTCGAGGTAGCCGTTCGAGATCGGCGCGACCTGTGATTCGTAGCCGGCCGCGGTCAGGACGTCCTGGACCTGGGCCGGCGTCACCGACGCGTCCTTGAACTTGATGTCCCACTGCGTGCCGCCCGTGTAGTCGATCGAGAACTGCAGGCCGGCCTTCCCGCCCGTGATCGGGCCGAGGATGATGAAGAAAAGGCCGGGGACCACGATGAGGCCGGAGAAGAGGAAGAACCAGCGGCGCTTCCCGATCAGGTCAAGCACCGGTGCGGGCCTCCCCGCGGCGGCCGGCCATGAGCGTGCGCGCCTTGAACTCCTCTTCGCGCAGCCCGTACAGGCGCGGGACGCGAGCCCACTCGTGACCGACAACCCAGCGCAGGATCGTCCGCGTGACCGTGATCGCGGTGAACATCGAGCACAGCACGCCGATGATCAGGACGAGCGCAAAGCCGCGGATCGTGGCCGACCCGAACAGGTAGAGGATCGTCGCAGTGATCAGGGTGGACACGTTCGAGTCCAGGATGGAGTTCCAGGCCCGGTTGAAGCCGGCCTCCATCGCCGAGTTGAGCATCTTGCCCGACCGAAGCTCCTCCTTCATCCGCTCGAAGATGAGGATGTTGGCGTCCACCGCCATCCCGATCGAGAGGACGAAGCCCGCGATCCCGGCCAGCGTCAGCGTGACGGGGATCAGTCGGAAGATGGCCAGCACGAGCAGCGTGTAGTAGATGAGCGCCATGCACGCCACGAATCCCGGCAGGCGGTAGTAGACAAGCATGAACAGGAAGACCAGCAGCACGGCGACCGCCGCAGCCAGCACGATCCGGTCCAGGGAGAAGCCGGCAAGCGTGGCGCCGATCTCCGTGCTCGATTCCTCCTTGAGCGGGAACGGCAGCGAGCCATAGTTGAGGACGGTGATCAGGTTGTTCATCTGGGCAGCCGTGAACCCGGTGCTGCCGCCGCTGATGATCCCCTGCCCGCCGGTGATCGCGCTCTGGATGACCGGCGCCGATACGACCTTGCCGTCCAGCACGATCGCGAAGTACTCGCCGACATGGGCCTTCGTGTAGGTTGCGAAGAGTTGCGAGCCGGTCGACTTCAACCGGAAGCCGACCGCCCGCAGGCCCGTCTGGTCGGTCGTGGCGTAGGCCTGGTCGATCTGGTCGCCGCCGAAGAGCGGCTTCTCGGTGGTCGGAAGCGGCTGGCCTTCGACCGCCTGGTACGTCCCCGCCGTGCTCTGCGTGCCGTACTCGGCGGGGGGAAGCGGGATGAAGTCGAGCTTCCCGGTTTGGACGAGCAGGGCTCGGATCTCGTCCGGGTTCTTCGCGTTCGGGAGATCCACGATGATCCGGTCCGAGCCCTGGGTCTGGACGATCGGCTCCGCGACTCCCGTGGAGTTCACCCGGTTCTCGATGATCGTCTGGGTCGTCGCGAGCGCGCCCGCGTCCGGCTCGACCCCGTTGACGGGCTGCAGGCTGTAGATGACCCGCAGTCCGCCGACCAGGTCGAGCCCCAGCTTCGTCTCCAGGACCCGCGACCCGCCGTTGGGGTCGGCGAAGTTCGGGACGCTCAGCTTCGGCCAGAAGTCGACGATGAGGAAGAGGATGCCGATGACGAGGATGATGATGGGGGTGGTTCGACGCATCGGCGGGGATGCTAACAGGCTTTCACGGCCGCCGTCGGGCGGCCCCGGTCCGGGTCATCCGGCGAGGCCGGCCTTGATTCGATCCGCCAGCGTCCGCCCGATCCCCGGGATGGCGGCGATCTGCTCGACCGGCGCTTCCGCGACCCGCTTCGCGGAGCCGAACGTGCGGAGCAGCGCCCGTTTCCGGGCGGGCCCGATTCCCGGCAGGTCGTCGAACACCGATTTGACAGCAGCCTTGCGGCGCAGATCACGGTGGTACGTGATCGCGAAGCGATGCGCCTCGTCGCGGAGGCGCTGGACCAGGTAGAGGGCCGGCGAGCTGGCCGGCAGCAGCACGGGATCCGCTCGGCCGGGAAGGAACAGCTCCTCGCGCTCCTTCGCCAGGCCGACGATGGGGATCTCCGCCAACCCCAGCGTCTCCAGCACCTCCACGTCGGCGCCCAGCTGGCCCTTGCCCCCATCGATCACGATCAGGTCGGGCAGCTTCCAGCGCAGCTCTTCTGCGCTCCCCTCCTCGCCCGCCTTCGCGCGGTGGAGGCGCCGACGCAGCATCTCCGCATGGCTCGCAAAGTCGTCCTGGCCCGCGATGTCCCGGATCCGGAACCGCCGGTACTCCCCAGTGCGCGGCTTCCCGTCCTCGAAGACGACCATGCTGCCCACCGTCTGGCTTCCCTGGAACGTGCTGACGTCGTAGCACTCGATCCGGAGCGGTGGGCCCGGCAGCTCGAGCGCGGCAGCGAGCTCCTCGAGCGCCACGAGCGTCTTGCCGTCGTCGGCGAGCCAGCGGGCCTGTTCCCTCGCCAGCGTCTCGGCCGCGTTTCTGCCCGCCAGGTCCATGAGGCGCCGCTTCTCGCCGCGCCGTGGCACCAGGAGCCGGACACGCTGGCCTCGCCGAGCAGCCAGGAACGCGGCGAGGTCATCCGGGTCGGCCGGCAGGGTCGGCAGGAGGATCGCCGGCGGAACGGACGTCGCCCGGGCGTAGTACTGGCCCACGAAGCCGGCCAGCACCTCGTCGTCGCCGGCGCTCGCGTCGGCCTCGAGGAGGAAGACGTCCCGCCCGATCAGGCTGCCGTTGCGCACGACGAAGAGCTGGACCGCGGCCTGGCCCCCGGCCCGCGCGAGACCCAGCACGTCCTGCTCGGTCCGCGCGAAGGCGGCCATCTTCTGGTCCTCCATCGTCCGCTCGATGGAGCGCACCTTGTCGCGCAGGATTGCCGCCCGCTCGTAGTCGGTCCGCTCCGAGGCGGCCTCCATCTCTCGGCGCAGCCCGCGGGCCACGGTCTCCTGGCGTCCCTCCAGGAACAGCTCGACCTGGCCGATGTCGGCCCGGTACGCCTCGCGCGAGATGGCCTCGATGCAGGGTCCCTGGCAGCGCTTGATGTGGTAGAGCAGGCACGGCCGCTGGAGAGCCCGCTTGCCTTCCCGGATCTCCAGCGTGCAGGTCCGAAACGGGAAGAGCCGCCTGATCAGGTTCATCGACTCGTCGACGCTGCTCGCGGAGGCGTACGGTCCGAAGTAGCGGCTGCCGTCCTCCAGCAGCTTGCGGGTCCGTTCGATCCGCGGGAAATCTTCGCCCAGGCTGATCTTGATGTACGGGTAGCTCTTGTCGTCCTTCAGCCGGACGTTGAAGCGCGGCTGGTAGCGCTTGATGAGGTTCGCCTCCAGGAGCAGCGCCTCCGCCACCGAGTCGGTGAGCGTGTACTCGACGTCGGACACGCGGTCGATGACGCTCCGAATGCGGTGCGCCTCGCCGTACGGGCTCTGCTTCTGCCAGTAGCTCCGGACGCGATTGCGCAGGCTCTCCGCCTTGCCCACGTACAGCACCGTCCCGCGGGCGTCGCGCATCAGGTAGACGCCGGGGCGGGCCGGGAGCCCGGCGAGGGTTGCGGTCAGCTGAGGGGTCACTCACGGGATTCTAGTCGGCGAGCCGCCTGATCCATCAAGGGCTGCCAGGCCTGCTGAGCCGTGACGGTCGACAGGCCATGGCCGGCGGCACCCACGAAGGTGGCTTGCGGCACCCACGAAGATGGCCCGCGCCGGGCCGGAAGCGTCCTTGGCCCGATCGGTGCCGATGGTGCGGACGGGCACTCCCCCGTTCGGGCTCTTTGCGCCGAGCGACGGCAGATCCAGCTGATCCAACCAGTGACCAGTCGACCGCGGCCGGGCCGATATGAGCCGGTGCAGCGTCACCGGCGAGACTGCCGCATGGTCGCTTTGCCCACCTCGGTCGCCGACCGCCTGGCGCGCCTGGCCCCCGACCAGCGGGACGCGGCCACGGCACCGCCGGGGCCGGTCCTCTGCGTGGCGCCAGCGGGAAGCGGCAAGACCACGACCCTGGTTGCGCGGGTCGCCTGGCTGGTGGCCGCCGCCGGCGCTGACCCTGCGAGCATCGCCGCTATCACGTTCAACACGCGCGCCGCCGAGGAGCTCCGGGCACGCCTCGATCCGGCGCTCGCGCCGTTGGGCGTGACGGCCGGTGCGGTGCGCTGCCGGACATTCCACGCGCTGGGCCTCGAGATCCTTCGTGACGCGGGCCTTGGTCCGGAGCTCCGGGCGCGTGACCCGGTCCTGCGCCGGGCCCGCCCCGACCTGGACGCCGCAGCTCGGCGCAGACTCGACGGCGCGTTCTCCCGGCTGAAGCTGGACCTCGGCCTGACCGCCGCCGACGTCGCCCGCGACCCGGCCCCCATGCCGGTCGCGCGAGCCTTCCTGGCCTACGAGGCGGCGCTGGCGGCGTCCGGCGGCATCGACTTCGACGACCTCGTCGCGCTCGCGCTCCGACGGCTGGAGGCGGACACGACGCTCCTCGAGCGCTGGCGGTCGCGGTGCGCCCACCTTCTGGTCGACGAGGTCCAGGACGTGGACGCAAGCCAGCTCCGCCTTGCGCTCCTTCTCGCTGCACCGGCCAACCGGATCTTCCTGGTGGGCGACGACGACCAGTCCATCTACGGCTGGCGGCTCGCGGACGTGCGGAGGGTACTGGGCCTCGCGGCGGCGCTGCCCGGCCTTCGCCGGGTGGACCTCGAGGTGAACTACCGCTGCCCGGCGCCCGTGGTCGCGGCGGCCGTCCGGCTGGTGGAACACAACGCGGAGCGGTTCGCGAAGCGGGTCCGGCCCCGCCCTGGCGCAGTCGGTAGGCTGATCCTGGCGCCGGCCCGCACCGCGCGTGACCCCGCCCGCGAGATGGGGGTCACCGCCCGCGTGCTCGACGGCTGGCCGGCCGATGGCGGGACGCGCGCGGTTCTGGCCCGAACCCGGCGCGAGCTGCTCCCGGCAGCGGCGCTCGCCCTGGAGCGCGGCGTCCCGTTCCGGGCAGATGGCGTCATCCTGCTCCTGGAGGACCCGCGCCTGGACGGGATCCTCGCCGACGCAGCGGCACTGCCCGCGACGATCCCGCACCTCCTGCGCCTTGGCAGGGTGGCGGTGGCGCTCACCCGCGAGGAGCACGGGGCTGCCGGCGGCGCGGCGACCCCTGGCCAGGTTGCCGTTAGGGAAGCGGTGCCGCGGTCCCCGGCGGGCGGGACGGCCCCCGTTCCCCCGCCCGAAACGGCCGACCTGGACAATCCCGGCGACGACGATCCACCGCTAGCAGACGTCATGGCGGCCATCCTCGCGTGGGCGACGGCGCAGCCAACGCTGGAGACCCTGACCGCGGCGATCCATCACGCCCGCGCGTGGCTGGCTGCGCTCCGCGAGGAGAAGCCGCAGCTCACCCTTGCCACGGCCCATGCGACAAAGGGGCTCGAGTTCGACCACGTGCTGGTGGTCGGGATGTCCGAGGGCCAATTCCCCAGCCCCCGCTCACTCGCCGATGCGGGCGACCCGGCACGTGCCCTGGAGGAGGAGCGGCGCCTCGCCTACGTCGCGTGGACGCGGGCGCGCCGGACCCTGGCGCTCGCATATGAGCCGGACTCGCCGTCGCGCTTCCTGCTGGAGGCGTTCGGCCTCGAGGTGATCGCGGAGGATGCACCCTGAGGCTGCCCCGCGACGCCCCCCGATCCGCGAGCGGTCGCCCGCCCCCTTGGTTCTCGGCTACTCTCCCCGGCGCTCCATGGCCTCGTGCCGCGCCAGGATCCGGGCGAGATCGTCGATCGAATCCCGGAACGCGATTGCCAGATCGGTGGGTACGACGTCCGCGACCGAATCCTTCGGCCCGTACGCAGCTCGGGCACGGCGCGCCACCCCGCGAAGCTCGGCCGGCGGGGCGTCGCGGAGGCGCTCCGGCAGGGGTTCCAGGAACGCGGCCCAGCGTGTCGCGCCGGGGGCACCGGCCGTCGCCGCCGCGCGCGCGGCGGCGACCACGCGCTCTGCGTGTCGCGCCGCTACCAGGGCCGCCTCGTCGATCACGGGCAGCTCGTGGCGGGCGGGGCGCGGCGAGGGCGCCGGCACGGTCGCGTCAGTTCAGCCCGGTCGGCTCGGCGATCCGCTCCACGACCAGGGAGATCCGCTTCCGCTCCGAGCCATTGACCAGCAGCCGAAGCGAGTGGTCGCCCGGGACGTTGAAGCCCAGGTTCCAGAGATCGATCGCGAACGTCACCACCGTGTCCCGGCCGTCGCGGAGACCGTGGGCCGCGATCAGGCCGTTCGCGCTGGCGATCTCCGACCCATCCGGAGCCAGGAGCACGAAGCGCACGTCGTGCTCGGTCTCCAGCTCGGGAGAGGTCACCAGGAGGCCCACGACGAGCGCCAGGTGGGGATGACGGAAGGGGAACGCGTGGGCGCCCAGCCGGCTGACCCCGCCCCCCAGGACGTGGAACTTCTCGCCGGGGCGGGCGTCGGCGGCATCGGCGAGGAACGCGAATTCGATCTCGGGCATGCGCGGATGGTACGCCGACGGCCGGGTGGGCGGCGACGCTTCAGTCGGCCCGCCCGGCAGCGGCGGCGGCCCGCTTGCGGGGCCGCGTCGACGGGCCGGCGGTTCGTGACCCCGTCCGCGCCGCCACCGCTCCCCTCCCGAGCTCGTCCGCAAAGGTGAGGTCCGACAGGGGCACGAGCGGCTCGCCCCGCAGGACCCGGGCGAGGTACTCGCCCGTCGCCGAGCCGGGGATCGCCGCGATGGCCTCCGGCGTGCCCTCCCCGATCACGAGGCCGCCCCGGGTGCCGCCTCCCGGCCCAAGGTCGATCACCCAGTCTGCGGTCTTGATGACGTCCAGGTTGTGCTCGATCACGAGCACCGTGTTGCCCGTGTCCACGAGCCGATGGAGCACCTGGAGGAGCTTCTCCACGTCCGCGAAGTGGAGCCCGGTCGTTGGCTCGTCCAGGACGTAGAGCGTCCTGCCGGTTGCCCGCCGGCTGAGCTCGGCGGCGAGCTTCACGCGCTGCGCCTCGCCACCGGAGAGCGTCGTGGCCGGCTGCCCGAGGTGGACGTAGCCCAGGCCCACCTCCACGAGCGTACGCAGCTTGGCCTCGATCTTGGGGACCGCGCTGAAGAGCTCCAGGCCCTCCGCGATCGTCATCTCCAGGACATCGGCGACGGAGTGGCCCTTGTAGTGGATCTCCAGGGCCTCGCGGTTGTAGCGCTTGCCCTTGCAGACCTCGCAGGGGACATAGACGTCGGGCAGGAACTGCATCTCGATCTTCAGGATTCCGTCGCCCTTGCAGTTCTCGCAACGACCGCCCTTGACGTTGAAGCTGAAGCGCCCGGGCCCGTAGCCACGGACCCGCGATTCGGGGACGCCCGCGAACAGCTCACGGATGGGCGTGAAGAGCCCGGTGTAGGTGGCGGGGTTGGAGCGCGGCGTCCGGCCAATCGGGCTCTGGTCGATCTCGATGATCTTGTCGACCAGGTGCGCGCCCTGCAGCCCGTCGTGCGCGCCGGGCGCCTCGCGGCTCCCGTTGAGCTCGCGGGCGAGCGCCCGGTACAGGATCTCCGTCACGAGGGTGCTCTTCCCGGAGCCCGACACACCGGTCACCGCCACAAACCGCCCCAGCGGGAACGCGACGTCGATGCCGCGCAGGTTGTGCTCGCGCGCGCCGGTCACCACGATTGCCGCCCCGGATCCGGGTCGGCGGGCCGGCGGGATCGGCACGGACCGGTCGCCGCGCAGGAAGGCCCCGGTGATGGACCTCGGCTCTCCGAGCAGCGCCTCCAGCGGGCCCGACGCGATCACTTCACCGCCGTGCTCCCCGGCACCGGGGCCGATGTCGACCACCCAGTCCGCGGTCCGGATCGTCTCCTCGTCGTGCTCCACGACCAGCACGGTGTTGCCGAGGTCCCGCAGGCGTATCAGCGTGGCGATGAGCTTCGCGTTGTCGCGCTGGTGCAGGCCGATCGAGGGCTCGTCGAGGATGTAGAGCACACCGACGAGCGAGCTGCCGATCTGGGTGGCGAGCCGGATCCGCTGGGCCTCACCACCGGAGAGCGTCGCCGAGGTCCGGTCCACCGTGAGGTAGTCGAGGCCGACGTCGGCCAGGAAGCCGAGCCGCGCCGTGATCTCCTTGAGGACCATCCGCGCGATCGCACGCTCGCGGTCCGTGATCCGGTCAGGCAGCGCCTCGACCCAGCTGAGCGCATCCGTCACGGTCAGCGTGGAGATATCCCAGATGCTCTGCCCCTGGATCGTCACGCCGAGGGCTTCCGGTCGCAGCCGCTTGCCGCCGCACGTCGGGCACGGCCGGGCCACCATGTACTTCTCGAGCTCCGTCTTGATGTACTCGGAGTCGGTCTCCCGGTAGCGCCTCTCGAGGTTCGTGATGATGCCCTCGAAGGTCGCCGTATAGGTGTTCTCGCCGCGCTCGTGCTTATAGGCGATGACGACCTTCTCCTCCTTGGCGGAGTGGAGCACGTGCTCGACCGCCTCGGGCGGAAGGTCGCGGACGGGCAGCCGGGTGTCCCAGCCGTGCGCGGCGAAGATCGCCTCGAGGATCTTCATCCGCCAGGACGCGTCGATGGGCATCCGGGACCACGGCACCAGCGCCCCGTCCGCGATGCTGCGATCCCAGTCCGGGATCACCAGGTCCGGGTCGATCACGAGCTGGGTCCCGATCCCGGTGCAGGTCGGACATGCCCCGTGGGGCGAGTT
The DNA here is from genome assembly GCA_963814115.1 of uncultured Chloroflexia bacterium. GTDB lineage: Bacteria > Chloroflexota > Limnocylindria > Limnocylindrales > CSP1-4 > CTSoil-043. Next base: position 168,791 of record CAWFBS010000003.1, read on the forward strand.
GAACGAGAAGGATCGTGGCTCCAGCTCGTCGATCGTCGTGCCGTCGTAGGGGCATGAGTACCGCTCGCTGTAGCGATGCTCGTCGAAGGCCGGCGTCTCCCCGTCCCGGGCTGCCGGGGCGACCACCACCACGCCCTCGCCGAGCCGGAGCGCCGTCTCGACCGAATCGGCAAGTCGGGCCGCGTCCGGGGGCCCCTGACCGGGGGCCTCGGCTCGCCGCACGACGAACCGGTCCACGACCACCTCGATCGTGTGGCGCTTGTACTTGTCGAGGCTCTTCACCTCCGCGAGGTCCATCTGCTCGCCGTCCACCCGAACGCGCACGAAGCCCTGCTTGCGGGCCGCCTCGAAGACGCGATCGCCCTCCGTCTTGCGATCCTTGATGAGCGGGCCCAGCACGAGGAGGCGGCTGCCCTCGGGCAGCGCGTAGACCTGGTCGACGATCTGCTGGACAGTCTGGCGCTCGATCTCGCGCCCGCAGACCGGGCAGTGCGGGTGCCCGATCCGGGCGAACAGGAGGCGCAGGTGATCGTAGATCTCGGTCACCGTGCCCACCGTCGAGCGCGGGTTCCGGCTGGCGCCCTTCTGGTCGATCGAGATCGCGGGCGAGAGGCCGTCGATCTGGTCGACGTCGGGCTTCTCCATCTGGCCCAGGAACTGGCGCGCATACGCGGAGAGGCTCTCCACATACCGGCGCTGGCCCTCCGCGTAGATCGTGTCGAAGGCGAGACTGCTCTTCCCTGACCCGGACAGGCCGGTGATGACCACCAGCCGGTCTCGCGGGATGGAGACCGTGATGTTCTTCAGGTTGTGTTCGCGGGCCCCGCGAACGACCAGCTGATCTGAGGGCATTGCGCGCGCAGTGTACCGGGTTTCACCGATACCGCACAGGTGTTCTATGTCTCCGAACCCGGCTAGCGGCGCGGGCTGCGCCGGCCGGTTCGATGGCGGACGTTGGGCGTGACCGCGTGGTCCCAGGTGGGTCGATCCAGCCAGCGGGCCTGCCAGCCGCCGTCGCCTGCGTCGTCGTGCTCGTCGCGGAGGCCTGGCAGCCAATCCGACGCGGTCCCCTCGTCACCGCGAGGCGCCCCACCTGGTTCTTCGCCCGCCTCGACGACGCGGACCGCCGTGACCTCCAGCCCGGGACCCACCTCGGCGGTCTCCGGGCGGCCGGAACCACGACGCGACCCTGGGCGGCCTGATCGACCCGCCCGGCTCACCTGCCCCCCGGGCGCGGCGCCTCCCGCGTCCCCCGTCCCCGCTCGCTCGGCGGCCTGCCCGATGCTGATCGACGCGTCCTCGGCCAGCACGCGCAGCCGGATCTCCTGGACCTGGTCGCGAAGCGTGGCGGCCCGCTCGAACTCCAGGTTCTTCGCGGCGTTCCGCATGTCGGCGTCCAGCCGCGCGACCAGCTCCTCGACCTGGCGCCGCGTGCGACCCTGCAGCTCGTGCCCGCGTCCGCCGGCCTCATAGTCGCCGCTCGACTCGGCGGCGACGCGCAGGCGGTCGTTGAGGTCATGGATCTCCCGGACGATCGTGATCGGGGTGATCCCGTGCTCGATGTTGTAGCGCTGTTGCACCGCGCGCCGACGGTCCGTCTCCTCGATCGCGACGCGCATCGATTCGGTGATCCGGTCCGCATACATCACGACCTCACCGCCCGTGTTGCGGGCGGCCCGGCCGATCATCTGGATCAGCGACCAGGCGCTGCGCAGGAATCCCTCTTTGTCGGCGTCGAGGATCGCGACCAGGGTGACCTCCGGCAGGTCGATCCCCTCGCGCAGCAGGTTGATCCCGACCACCACGTCGTGGATGCCCAGGCGCAGGTCACGCAGGATCTGGATCCGGTCCAGCGTGTCCACCTCGCTGTGGAGGTACTGGACCTTCACCCCCAGCTCGCGGAGATAGTCCGTCAGGTCCTCCGCCAGGCGCTTCGTCAGCGTGGTGACGATCGCCCGCTCCCCGCGCTCCACGCGCTCGCGGATCCGTTCCAGAAGGTCGTCGATCTGGCCCTCGGTCGGGCGGATCGTGATGCCCGGATCCACGATCCCGGTGGGCCGGACCAGCTGCTCGACGATCCGCTGGCTCTTCTCCAGCTCGTAGGGGCCCGGCGTGGCCGACACGTAAACGGCCTGGTTGATGGTCGCCTCGAACTCCTCGAAGGTGAGCGGGCGGTTGTCGAGCGCGGACGGAAGGCGGAACCCGAAGTCGACCAGGATCTCCTTGCGGGTTCGGTCGTTCTTGTACATGCCCACGACCTGCGGGATGGACATGTGGGATTCGTCCACGACCAGGAGCCAGTCCGGGGGGAAGTAGTCGAGGAGCGTCCAGGGCCGGCTGCCCGGCTCGCGGCCCGACAGGTGGCGCGAGTAGTTCTCGATCCCGGTGCAGTAACCCAGCTCGCGCATCATCTCGAGGTCGAACGTCGTCCGCTGGCGGAGCCGCGCCGCCTCGAGCGCGCGACCCTCCGACTCCAGGCCCGCCAGCCGCTCCTCCAGCTCCGCGGCGATCGTCCCCATCGCAAGCTGCAGCTTGTCCGCGGGCGTGACGTAGTGCGTCGCCGGGTACACGTTGAGCTCGCTCCGCTCCGCGATCAGCTCGCCGGTCAGCGGGTCCAGCTCCGTGATCCGCTCGATCTCGTCGCCGAAGAACTCGACCCGCACGAGGCGGTCCTCGGACGACGGGACGAGTTCCAGCGTGTCGCCCCGGACGCGGAACCGCGAGCGCTGGAGTGCCTGGTCGTTGCGCTGGTACTGGAGGTCCACAAGGTGACGCAGCACGGCGTCGCGCCGATACCGCCCGCCTACCTTCAGCCGGAGCACCGTTGCGCCGTAGTCGACGGGGGCGCCCAGGCCATAGATGCAGCTGACAGACGCCACGATGATCACGTCCCGGCGCTCGAACAGGGCCTTGGTGGCTGCGTGGCGGAGCTTGTCGATCTCCTCGTTCCGGCTGGAGTCCTTCTCGATGTACGTGTCGGAGCGGGGCAGGTACGCCTCCGGCTGGTAGTAGTCGAAGTAGCTGACGAAGTACTCGACCGCGTTGTTGGGGAAGAAGTCCCGGAACTCGGCGTAGAGCTGGGCCGCCAGGGTCTTGTTGTGGGCCAGCACGAGCGTGGGTCGCCGGATGCGCTCGATGACCTTGGCCATCGAGTAGGTTTTCCCGCTTCCCGTGACGCCCAGCAGCGTCTGGTGGCGCAGGCCGCGGGCGAGCCCGTCGGCGAGCTTCTCGATCGCCTGGGGCTGGTCTCCGGTCGGCTGGAACGGGGCGACGAGCTCGAACTCCGGCATCCCGGAACGATAGCACGAGACGGGCTGTTAAGAACACCCGTTCTAGTTCTGCCGCGTCCCAGAACGGCCCCGTCAGCCTGCCGGGCGACCCCGGTGGGCGGCCAGCGCGGCCGCGTACGCCTCCGTGGCGCGCGCCTCGGCGGCGGCCAGATCACCTCCGGTGTTGATGACACGGGTGACCGACAGGGCGAGGCGCGCAGCGCTGCCCTCCTGCGCGCCGATCCGGCGGGCAGCGTCGTCGGGCGCGACGCCCCGATCGGCGAGCCGGGCCCGCTGCTCGGCCGCGGTGCAGGACACCAGCCAGGTCTCGTCGCATAGCGCACCAAGACCGCCCTCGACGAGCTTGATCGCCTCGATGACGACGGCCGGCGCGCCTGCCGCGTCGGCGGCCTCCATCGCGGCGAGAATCCGCGGCCGAACCGCGGGGTGGACGATCGCCTCGAGGTCCCGGAGGGCGCGAGCGTCCCCGAAGACCAACCGGGCGAGGGCCGCCCGGTCGAGGCTCCCGTCCGGGCCGCGGACGGCGTCCTCGAACAGGGCGAGGATCGCCGCATGGGCGGGCTGCCCCCGGGCCGTCACCGCGCGCGCCTCGGCGTCCGCGTCGACGACCACCGCGCCGCGGGCCCCCAACCATCGGGCAACAGTGGACTTGCCGCAGCCGATCGGGCCCGTGATCCCGATGCGCACCGCGCGCGTCACGGCGCCCGCTCCTCGAGCAGCAGCCACGCCTCCTCGGCGGCAGCGAGGGCATGGTCGACATCGGCGAGCTCCGACGTGACGCGCCGCAGCTCCACGAAGTTGGCTGCAGTTGACGGGTTCATGAGGGCCAGCTCCAGGTGGCTCTTGCGCAGGCCGAGGCGGCCCATGTCGTCCTCGATGACGGCCTTCTGGCGGCGGTAGGCATCCTTCGAAAGCTTCGGCTGGCGGGGCGCACGGACCGGTGCGGGGTCGGTCGGACCGGACGCCCGCGGCGCGGCGTCCGCGTGCTCGGCGGACGCGGTGGCGCCACGGCGCGGTGCCGAACGCGTCGCCGCCGCGGGCATCCCGGCGCCGCTGCCGCGGCCATGGAAGCGCTCGAGGTCGCGCAGGTAGGCCTCGCCCGCACGCCAGCCATCGGCCGCCGCGGCCCGCCACGACCGGTAGCCCGCGTCGAACGGGACGATGCGACCCTCGTCGACCACCCACAGGCGGTCGCACACGGTCTCGAGAAGGCGGCGATCGTGGCTGACGAGAAGGATCGTCGCGGTCGTCTCGCGCAGGAACGCCTCCAGGGCCTCGCGCGCCGGGATGTCCAGGTGGTTTGTCGGCTCGTCGAGCAGGAGGAGGTTGGATGGCATGATCCCGAGGAGTGCCAGCTCGAGCCGCGATCGCTCACCGCCGGACAGGCTCCGGACCTCCTTGAACGCATCGTCGCCGCGAAACAGGAAGCGGGCGAGATAGCCGCGCGCCTCGCCCGCCGGCATCGGGATCTCGGCGAGGAGCGCATCGAGCACCGTCTCGCCCGGGATCGGATTCTCTCTGACCTGGGCCAGGTAGCCGAAACCCACGTTGGACCCGAACGAGAGCGAACCGTCGCGCAGTGGCAGGTCGCCCGCGATCGTGCGCAGCAGCGTCGTCTTCCCGGCGCCGTTCGGCCCGACGATCCCGATCCGCTCGCCCCGCGACGCCTCGAGGCGCACCCCGCGGGCAACCTCGGGGCCGCCCGGGTGACCCACCACCACGTCCTCGGCGCGCACCACGACCTCGGCCGACCGCGGCGCCGCCGTCCCGAGGGCGCGATCCAGGCGCAGCGACGGGCCCGCCTTGGCGATGTCGATGCGGTCGAGCCGGGCAAGCCGCGCCTCGTGCTCGTGCATCTTGCCGTGCTTGCGCTGGCTCCGATACGTCTGGACCAGGGATTGCTCTCGCGAGATCTCGGCGTCGCGCGCCTCCGCGTCCTTGCGCAGGCGCGCGTCGCGCGCCTCCCGCTGACGCGCGTAGGAGGCATAGTCGCCGCGGAAGGCCGTCAGGCGCCGATCGCGCAGCTCCCAGATCCGCGTCACCGTGGCGTCGAGGAAGGCGCGGTCGTGCGACGCGACGAGCAGCGAACCGGACCGTCGTCGGAGCGCCTCCTCCAGCCACTCGATCGCGCCGAGGTCCAGGTGGTTGGTGGGCTCGTCGAGGAGAAGCAGGTCCGGGTCGGCGACCAGCAGCCTGGCCAGCGCGGCACGGGTCTGCTGGCCACCCGACAGCTCCTCCGGCGAGCGGTCCCGTTCGGCGTCGCTGAACCCGAGGCCCGAGAGGGCCTCCTCGACGCGCTGGTCCAGCGTCCAGCCGTCCAGCGCGGAGAACTGGGCCGTCAGCTCCTCGTACCGCGCGCCGGCGGCGGCGCCTGCAGCCTCCAGGGCGCGCATCTCGGCCTCGATCGCCTCGATCCCGCCGGCACCCCGGCGGACGGCCGTCCGGAGGTCGGGCGCCGACGCGAATGCCTCATCGAGGTGTGCCTCCTGGGCGAGCAGCCCGACCCGGAGGTTCCGGCGGCGCTGGACCTCGCCCGCGTCGGGCTCGTCGATCCCGGCGATGATCCGGAGCAGCGTCGTCTTGCCCGCCCCGTTCGGGCCGACCATGCCGACTCGCTCGCCGGCCGCGATCGCGGCGTCGATCCGGTCGAGGATCACGAAGGTCCCAACCTCGCGCACGACTCCCGAAAGGCGGATCAACGACACGGTCAGGAAGCTCCGGTCCCGTCGCGGGCCCGGGCACGGCGCGTCGCGGCTGCTCGTCGCGTCCGGTCGGCCCGAGCGCGCGCCGCGGCCTTCGACGCCTCGGCGGGCGTCAGCCCGAGCGTGCCCTCGGCCGCGAGCTCGGTCCAGCGGCGTCCGGCGCCCCGGGCGAGGCGGGCGCCGGCGAGGACCGCCTCGACGCCGACACGATCGGCCGCCGGCAACCGCTGGCACCACGAGCAGTAGTGGGTGGCCCGCTGGCCGACAACGATGCGCTGGACCGGGCGTCCGCAGCGGAGGCACGGCTGGCCCGCCCGCTGGTAGACGGCCAGGTGTTCCTGCATCGAACCGTCACCCTCGGGCGCCGTGTAGTCGTCGATGGACGCGCCGCGCCGATCGATCGCCTCGGCCAGGACAGCGCGGACGGCCCGGTAGAGCCGGGCCTCACCCGGCGGGCGGAGCGACGTCACCCGGCGGAGTGGGTGCAGGCGCGCGCGCCAGAGCGACTCGTCCGCGTAGATGTTACCGATCCCCGCGACGAATGCCTGGTCGAGCAGGAGTGGCTTCAGGCGGCCGTGCCGGCCGTTCAACCTGGCTCGGAACGCCGACAGGGTGAAGGCGTCGTCGAGCGGCTCTGGTCCGTGCCGGGCGAACAGCTCGCCTCCTGCCGCGCCTTCCAGCACCGCCCCGGTTCGGGGGTCGCGCGGCCAGAGTCCCACCCGGCCGAACTTGCGGATGTCGCGGAAGCGGATCTCGCGCCCATCGATTAGCGCCAGAGCAAGGTGGACATGCCGATCAGACGGGGCTCCATCCGGCACGACGAAGAGCTGCCCGGTCATCTTGAGATGCACCGTGAGCGCCGTATCACCCGACAGCTCCACGACCACCAGCTTCGCCCGGCGGCTGACGCCCTCGATGCGCCGGCCGGCGAGGCCTTCCGCGAACGCGGCGACGGATTCGTGGGAGGCGATCATGCGCGGCCAGTCGCCGACGGCACCGCTGATCGTCGCGCCGACGACGAGCCGTCGCAGGTCGCGAGCGACGGTCTCCACCTCGGGGAGCTCGGGCATCGCGCGATCAGGCTCCCGCGCCGCGCGGGACGACTGTCATCGACTCCCAGTCGTCGCCGGTCTTGACGTCCACAGTGAGCGGCACATCCAGCGCCAGCGCCCCCTCCATCGTCTCCCGGAGGACTGGGACCAGCCGGGCAACCTCGTCGTGGGGCACCTCGAGGAGCAGCTCGTCGTGGACCTGGAGAAGGAGTCGCGACCTGAAGCCCTCAGCCCGCAGCCGCCGGTCGACCCGGATCATGGCGATCTTCATGATGTCGGCCGCCGTCCCCTGGATGGGCATGTTGATGGCCATCCGCTCCCCTGCCCCGCGCAGCGCCGGGTTCGAGGCCCGGAGCTCGGGGATCTCGCGCTTCCGGCCGAGCAGGGTCGTCACGTAACCCTGCTGGCGGGCAGTCTCCTTGATGTGCAGCATGTAGTAGCTGATCCCGGAATACGAGGCGAAGTACCGGTCGATGAAGGCCTTCGCCTCGGCGCGCGGGATGTTCGCGCGGCTGGACAGCCCAAAGTCGCTCATCCCGTAGGCGATCCCGAAGTTGACCATCTTCGCCATCGAGCGCTCGTCGGGCGTGATGTCGGCCGGATCCTTGTGCAGCACCAGCGCGGCCGTGTCGCGATGGATGTCGGCGCCGGCCAGGAAGGCCTCGCGGAGGTGCGCGTCGCCCGAGACATGGGCCAGGATTCGCAGCTCGATCTGGCTGTAGTCGGCCGCAACGAGCGTGACATCCGGGGCGCCCGCCACGATGGCGCGCCGGATCCGCCGGCCGAGCGGGGTTCGGATCGGGATGTTCTGGAGGTTCGGATCCGAGGACGAGAGCCGCCCGGTCGCCGCCACGGCCTGGTGGAACGTCGTGTGGAGGCGCCCATCGTCCGCGAGCAGCTCCGGCAGGGCCGCGATGTACGTGCTCCGAAGCTTCGAGTAGAGCCGCCAGTCCAGGAGCTTCGCGACGGCCGGGTGCGCGGCCCGAAGATCCTCGAGAACTGCCGCGTCGGTCGAGAAGCCGGTCTTCGTTCGCCTCCCCTTCGGCAGGTTGAGCTCGTAGAACAGGACCTGTTCGAGCTGCTTGGGGCTGCCCAGGGTGAACTCGTGGCCCACGTCGGCGAAGATCTCGGCCTCCAGGCGCGCCAGCTCACCAGCGAACTCCACGTCCAGAAGGCCGAGTGCCTCACGATCGATCGCGACACCCGTCGCCTCCATGCGGGCGAGGATCGGGATGAGCGGCAGCTCCAGCTCCGCGAAGAGCCGGTCCAGCGATGCGTCTCGGAGCGCGTTCGCGAGGGGCTCCCGAACGGCGAGCGCGGCGAGCGCCTCCAGCCCCGCCCGCGCGGGCGGGGCAAGCCCGGCGGCCGTCGGAGGCAGCACGAGGTCAAGCCGCTCGGCGACGACATCGGCGATCGCCTGGCTGCGGAGCGCCGCGTTGAGGAGGTAGGCGGCGATCTGGGTGTCGAACTCGACCGGGGTGGGCACCGCGGCGGGGTCCTCGGTGAGGCGTGCCACCAGGAGCGGCTTCGCCTCGTGGGAAACGACCGGGACGCGAGCGCGCTCGAGCGCGCGGCGGAGCGCGTCCGAGGCTCCCGCGCCGTCCGCGACCACCACCCGGCCGTCCTCGCCGGCAACCCCGAGCGCCAGCGCGTGGCCCTGGCGTGGCCGCGGGTCATCGAGGATCAGCGAGGCCCCGACCGCCGGGCGTCCGGCCAGCCAGTCCGCCAGGTCCGGGATCTCCGCCTCGCCGACGAGCTCCACCCGGCCCGGGTCCGCCAGGAGAAGCGCGAGGGCTCCCCGAAGGTCGCCAGCGGGCAGCGGCGCGGCGGCGGGTCGGTTCGCCCCGGCCGGTTCGCCGATCTGACCCACCGAGTCGAAATCGAGCGCGAGCTGCAGGCCATCGCCGCTCCCGGTGCGAGAGGCGCCGTGCCGCGCCCCGGGACTGCCAGATGCCGGGCGCGCGGCGGGTGCCCAACCGGATGCCGCCTCGCCCGAGATGTCATCGCCCGCGGGTCGCGGCCCCGGCGGCGCCGACGGCTGAAGCTCGCCGGCTGCCGCTCGCGCCTCCCGTCCAGCTGTCTCGGCCGCCTCCGCCCGTGCAGCGGCGGCCCCGCGCAGCGGCGGCAGCCGGTCGATCAGCGTCCGGAACTCGTACTCCCGGAACAGTCGTACGACCTCGTCGCGGTCGTACTCGCCGAAGCGGGCCGCATCAAGGTCGAGCGCCACCGGGAGATCGCGGTGGATCGTGACCAGCGCACGGCTTGCCACGACCTGATCGTGGTGCTCGCGGAGCTTGTCGCGGAGCTTCTCGGGCGTGACCTCGTCGAGGTGCGCGTAGATGGCGTCCAGGTCGCCGAACTGGCCGACAAGCCTGGCCGCGGTCTTGTCCCCCACCCCGGGGACGCCGGGGATGTTGTCGGTCGAGTCGCCCTTGAGCGACTTGAAGTCGATCATCTGGCTCGCCTCGAGACCGTACCGCTCCCGGATTCGGGCCGGGTCGTACACGACCGTGGCGTCGACGCCCATGCGGGTCGTCATCAGGCGCGTGCGCTCGGTCACCAGCTGGAGCATGTCCAGGTCCCCGGTGACGATCGTCGTCTCCAGGTCGCGGCCCTCTGCCTCCCGGGTGAGTGTCCCGATCACGTCGTCGGCCTCGAATCCGGCCAGCTCGTAGACGGGCAGCCGGAGCGCAGTGACCACTTCGCGCACCTTCGGGAACTGGGCGCGCAGGTCGTCCGGCATCGGCCGCCGGGTCGCCTTGTACTCCGCGTATTGCTCGTGGCGAAACGTCGGGGCCGGCAGGTCGAAGGCGATCGCCACGTAGTCCGGCCGGACGTCCTGGAAGCCGCGCAGCACGATGTTGGAGAAGCCGAAGACCGCGTTCACCAGCTCACCCTTCGAGGTCGAGAGTGGGACATTGATGAGCGCGAAGTAGCCGCGGTAGATCAGCCCGTTGCCGTCGAGCAGCATCAGGCGTTCCATGGACGTGGGCATCCTCCCGGCGGCGGGGCCCGCGGGGTGCGCCGGCGGCGACGCGGGGCGCCTCCGCCGAGTGTACCGGTCCGCGGGCGCATTGGACGGGGTCGGGTTGGCGGCCGCCGGCGCGAGCCGAAGCGACGAGCCCGACCGCCTGGCGCGGAGCTTCTGGGGCTCGGCCCGATTCTCGACGGCGCCTCGGGCGGACCCGGCAGCGCCGGGGGCCCAGCCGCCTGAACGGCTCCGCATCCATCTGGCCGGGCGTATGCTCCGACCCGGCCGGCCGTTTCCCGGCCGGCCGCTCTCTCCCGCCCGCGCCGCCGCGCCGACCCGGAGCTCCCGATGAAGGCGATCCTCGTCGTGGATGACGAACCCAGGATCCCGCCTGCTGAACGGCTCTGAGAGTCCCGGCCCGGGCCGGGGAACGAGCATCCACTTCAGCCTCCCGGGCTCGCGCTGGGCGTCCCCGGGGTGACGGCCCGGGAGCCCGCGGCGCCGGGTCCCAGGCCGGGGGGACGACGGCCGCCGGGCGTCCCGGCCGACCTCGCGGAACCCAATCGACCGTTCGGACGTCGATCGGGCCGTGCTAGACTCGCCGCGCCTCGTCGCCCCGACATTTCCGGGCGCTCCCACCCGAAGGAGCCGCGCGCAGTTGGACGACTCTCGCCTTCGCCCGACGGAGGAGGTCGGCGCGGCGGCCATCCTGGACGACGCGACCGCCCGGCGGGACCACCTCCTGGTGGAGCGCGCGCTTGAGGGCGACCTGGGCGCCTTCAACCAGCTGGTGGAGGCCTACCAGGATCTCTGCCATGCGCTCGTGGCCCGCATGGTTCCCGACCCGGACCAGGCCAGCGACGCGGTCCAGGAGGCCTTCTTCTCGGCGTACCGGAACCTGCGCTCGTACCGCGGACCGTCATTCCGAGGCTGGCTCACGCGGATCGCGATCAACGCGGCGATGGACCTCCAGCGGGCCAGGAAGCGGCGGCCGGTGTCGCCCTACCCCGAGCTCGAAGACGACAGCTGGCAGCCACCGGCCGGAAGCGAGAGCGACCCCGAGACGATCGCCACGACCGGCGAGCGCCAGCGCGCCCTCGTCGCGGCGATGGGCGCGATCGGCGCCGACCAGCGGACGGCGATCGTCCTCTACGACGTCGAGGGGTATGACTACGGCGAGATCGCCGAGATGACCGGGGTCAGCCTCGGAACCGTGAAGTCCCGGATTCATCGGGGCCGGCTGGCGCTCCGCGAGCTGCTTGCCGACCGGATGGAACTCTTCCGCAGCTGAGGGCGTCAGCGAGCCATGGCCCACCTCGCAGCGCACTCCCCCGCCGCCGCGGCCGACGAGCACGCAGCGCTCATCGCCGCCCTTGACGCGGGCGACCTGATGGGAGTCGATCGCGACCGGGCGGCGGCGCTCGCCGTGACGTGCGCCGGCTGCGCGTCCCTGCTGGGTGACCTCGCCGCCATCCGCAGCGCGACTGCGGCCCTGCAGGCACCCGCGCGCACCCGCGACTTTCGCTTGACCGATGCCGACGCGGCGCGCCTGCGGCCAAACCCGTGGCGGCGTCTCATCGGATGGCTCGGGGCACCGCGATCCACGGTTCGGCCGATCGCAGGGGCTCTCGCGACGCTGGGGATCGCGGGCCTGCTCCTGAGCACGACCCCCGGGCTCTTCGGTCAGGCGGCCACGACGGTCTCCACGGCTGCCGCGCCGCTCGTGGCACCGGGCGTGGCCGGCACATCGGGCAGCGCGGCGGACGGCGACGCCCGCCTTGGCGTCGCGCCCAGTCCGGCGATCGGGCCCGGGGCCGCCGCCGGAGCCGCACCCGCCACGACCCCCGAACCGGGGGTTGCCCGCGCCACACCCGGGTTGGCGGCGCTTCCCGCGCCCAGCCCGGCCGGGGTCGCGGTTCCGAGCGCTAGCCCTGGCGTGCTGGCCGTGCCGGCACCCAGCCCGGCCGGGGTCGTGCTCCCTGCGCCCACGCCCCCCGTCGCCGGGGTCGGCAGCGGTCCCGCCGCGGGTGCAACGGCCGGGCCTGCGGGCTTCGCGTCGAATTCCGGATCCTCGGACGTGGCGCCAAAGGGAGCGCCCAGCGAGCCGCCCCAGGCGGAGCGGAGCGCGGCGAATCAGGCCACACGCGAGTCAACCCCATCGGACCACACGCTCTTGGTGGTCGTCGCAGTGCTCCTGCTCGCCCTCGGCATCGCGCTTCTCACCGCGAATCGCGCGCTCCGTGGCCGGGCAGCCGGCTGAGCGCCTCGATCCCGGATCGGTCGCTCCGACGCGCGCTACGATGGCCGTCGAGCCGGAGTGGCGGAACAGGCAGACGCGACGGTCTCAAACACCGTTAGCCGCAAGGCTGTACGAGTTCAAATCTCGTCTCCGGCACCAGAATTGGCGCTCACGTGGCGCCAAGAGCAGCCTCCTGCGCTTTGAGTTCCTTGGCCCGCTGGCGCGCGGCCGCGCGCTCTTCGGCCGTGGATTCGGGGCCGGACTTCTTCGCTTGTGCCATGCGTTCATCTTGGTGCGACAAGCCGTCGCGAAGTCCAAACGAAATCGATGGCAGCCGGCGCCGACCCGGGGGTTGGGCGTCTCGCCCGTCGGCGGCCCCCGGCTCCGCACCGGGCGCTCCGCGCTCTTCGGAGGATGGCACGCGCACCGGGCCCCGGGGGCGTTTCGCTAACTCGTTCTGTGCATCCGGTTGCCCGAGCAGCCATACTCCGTTGATCGGGAGGGGGGCACCAGAACCTTCGGGTTCTCACCGGCGCGGCGTCCCATACGGTCGCCTTGACCGTCGCGCAGGGCCAGCGGCGAGACCGATCCTCCCGGCGGGGCTCGCGTGCCCCAGGAAGGAGCGTCCCAGATGCCCAAGTTCATGGACGTCCATCACGGCATGGTCGGGATCACGGCCGACGCACTTGTCGCCGCCCACGCTGGCGACCTGGCCATCCAAGCCGACGAGGATGTCAGCTTCGAGCACGCGTGGGCCGATCCCGAGAGCGGGAATGTGTTCTGCCTGTCGGAGGCGCCGAGTGCGGAAGCGGTCCAGCAAATCCACACCCGCAACGGCATCCCGCCCGCCGAGATCTACCCGCTCCCGCTCGAGGTCTGAGGCACGTCCGGTCGGGGCCCTCCTGCGTCGACCTCCGCGGACACCGAGGCTGGGGTGGAGACGCACCGGGCGTCCGGGGCTGCCGCAGTACGTAGTCGATCAGCTTCCCCGTCGCCGCGCTTACCATTCTCGGCATCCTCGTGACGGTCCTCGGCTTGTTCGCGGCCGGTGACATCACGGTTGCGGCGATCGGACTGGTCGCGATCTTCGGCGCGGGTCTCCTGGAGGCGATCGGGAGGCGACGCGCCTGACACACAGGGGGACGGCATAGCCTGCGCGGTCCGTTCTCCCTTCTCGCACGATCATGGGGATGTCATGTCCTCGAGCCGTGAGGTTGTCGGCGGGCGCGTCCTGAAGCATCGACCACGGCCGTTCGCACGGCACCTGCATGACAAGTCCCTGCCGCATGGCACCCCAATGGAGGGCCAGTCGGCACTCTGCAGCGCCCCCGATCACCCGCGATCCTGACTGCCAGCGCCTCTGCCGCCCTTCCCCCCAGGGCTGCGGAGGCGTAACCATATCCGGCCCGCCCGTGCGGCGGTCTCGGGGCCGGTGGCCGTTCGGCCTCGGCTGACGTCGTGGCGTCCCCCGGAACACGAACCTTCGTGGCGCCGATGTACGCTTCAGGCCCCAATGGCCTCGAGGGAGGCGCTTTTCCGAAGGAGTCCCGATGAGCATCTTCCGCCACCTCCTCGGAGGGGCCGCTGCGGCCGACTCGCACGAAGCGACGGCGCGGGCGATCGACCCATCCCCGGCAGGCGGCATCGGGCAGCCGGACGCAAGCCCAACCCCCGACACGGCCACGGTTCGCCGGATCGTCGCCCAGCTCGAGGAGCTCCCGCCGGAGCGGGCGCGCTTCCTTGCCGCCGCCTCGTACGTGCTGGCCCGCGTGGCAAACGCCGACCTGGCCGTCAGCCCGGAGGAGACGACGTTCATGGAGCGGACGCTCGTCGAGGAAAGCAGCATCGGTGAGGCGGAGGCGATCCTCGTCGTCGAGGCGGCCAAGCAGCAAGCGCGCCTTTTCGGGTCAACCGAGGACTACCTGGTCACGCGCGAGTTCAAGCAAATCTCCGATTCGGACCAGCGCCTGCGCCTCTTGCGCGCCTGCTTCCTCGCGGCAGCGTCGGATGGCTCGATCTCTTCCGCCGAGAGCGCGACCCTGGACCAGGTCGCGAGCGAGCTCGACATCGACGCCACGGCGCTTGGCGCGCTCCGGACCGAATTTGCCGATCGGCTCTCGGTGGTGCAGGCGATCCGAGCCGTTCGCGCAGGCGACGCCGCCGGGACCGACCCGACGGCCAGCTGACTCCGACCGCAGCCGGCACCCCCAGGCCGGTCCAGCAGCGCGGACACGGCCTGGCGCCCGGAGTACCGGCCCGGCGGCGCGATGCATGGCCCGACTTCCCCTCAGCCCGTGATGGGCCTGTCGCTGCGCCGCATTCACGCCGGGGACATCACCCGCGTCGCAGCCGGCGCCAAGGCGACCAACACCACGAGCTTCACCACCCGAGTACTCGCAGGAGTGCTATTGGCCCAAGCAGATGCAGCGCTCAACACTGTCGCGAATAGCCGGCGGGTCAACGCGGGGAACGAAACCGGATGCGATCGGAACAACGCCATCCACCCGAACGCGAGGGCGGTTTCACCGAGGGCGGCTTCACCGTGCCCGCGCCGAGCACCGAGCACGACTCAAATGTCGGCGCGCCCGCGGACGCGACGTTTGGATGCGGTCCACCCCGTCCAGGCTCCGGAGCTCGGGCCGACCGCCGGGCCGCGGCACGCCGCGGCCGGTCCGGCTCATGCAGAGGCGCCGAGCGCATCGTCCTGGAGCACGAGCTCCAGTGTGCAGATCTCAGGAGCGAGCCGGCGGCCGACGTCCGCCACGAGCTCCGCGTCGTACGCGACGCCCGAGCGCAGCTCCATCGGAAGGGCAGTTCGCCCGGCACCCTGCGGCAGGTGCACGATCACGCGCGTCCCACCGGGGTGCAAGCGCAGGATGTCGCGCACCGTTGCCATCGCGGGCTGCAGGACATCCGAACCGATCCCGACGCCGAATCGAACATGGAGGCGACCGGCCGGGCCCGCCTCGACCGGCCGCGTTGGTCCGGTGGCGGATGCGATCGCCTGCGGGCGTTCCTCCTCCGGCAGTAGCGGCGCATCGAGGTCCGGTGCCGCCATCTCGAAGTCGACTGGCTCCGACGACCCGGGGAGCGGCACGGGCGGCATGGCCGAGGCGAATCCGGCCGCGCCCTCGACGCCGGCGCGCTCCGGCCGCGGGTCGTGCCCGATGTCCCCTGCCGGTCCCCCGGGCGCGGCTGGTCCCGTGGAGGGTGGAGCTGCGCTCGTCTCCGCCCGCCCATTGCCATCTCCCGCGGGGCGGCTGTTGGTGGCGTTCGAGCCGTTCGAGCCGTTCGAACGGGAACCGCCGAACCGGCCGCGCCCGCGCGACCCACGGTCGCCCGCGGCGACCTCGCTTGCGAAGGCCGCCTCCCCGCGCGCCGCGATCGCGTCCCACTCCCATGCCGCGTCCGCCAGCAGCGAGGCCTCCTCGCCGCGGTGGTCGATCCGGCCCGCCACCAGGAGGATCACGCCGTCGTGCCACGTCCCGATGGTCTGCTCGTAGAGGCGAGGAAAGACCACCACCTCGATCGCCCCCTGGAGGTCTTCGATGGTCACCACCGCCATCGTTGCCTTCGCCTTCGTCACCACGGTCCGGCTGCCGGTGACCACCCCGCCCACCACCATGCGCTGCCCGTCGAGCAATTCGTCCTTCAGGTCCCCGGAGTACGCGGTCACGAAGTGGCCGATCCGCTCGGCCACCTCTCCGAGCGGATGGTCCGAGAGGTAGAGCCCGAGCAGCTCCTTCTCCCAGCGCAGCCGCTCGCGGGTTGGGATCTCCGGAGCTTCCGGAAGCGGCGCCTCGAGCGAGCTGGGGTCCGCGGCCAGGTCGAACAGGCTGATCTGGCCGGAAGCCCGCTCGCGCTGGTCGGCCTGCGCGGCTGCCAGCGTCTCATCGAGCGCGTCGAGGAGACGGCCGGGGTGGCCGACCGCGCTGAGGGCACCCACCTTCACGAGCGACTCGAGCACTCGCTTGTTCGCCAGCCGAAGGTCGACCCGGTTGCAGAAGTCCGCCAGGGAACGGAACGGGCCGTCCGCCTCCCGGGCGGCGATGATCGACTCGATCGCGCCCTGCCCCACGTTCTTGACGGCGAGCAGCCCGAACCGGATCGCCTGGCCCTCGACGGTGAACTCGAGGTGGCTGGCGTGCACGTCCGGCGGGAGGACCGCGATCCCAAGGCGGCGACACTCGGCGACCGCCGCGGCGACCTTCTCTGCGTTGTCGCGGAAGGCAGTCAGGACGCTGGTCATGTACTCGACGGTGTAGTTCGCCTTCAGATACGCCGTCTGGTACGCCACCAGGCCATAGCAGGTGGCGTGCGCCTTGTTGAAGCCGTAGCGCTCAAACGGCTCGAAGGCGGTGAAGACGGCGTCGATCGTCTCCGGTCGCACGCCGCGTTCGGCGGCCTGGGTCACGAACTTGCTCTTCAGCGACCGGAGGACGGACGACTTCTTCTTCCGGATGGCGTAGCCAAGCATGTCCGCCTCGGGGCCGGTGAAGCCAGCGAGGCCCACGGCGGCGGCCATGATGTCCTCCTGGTACACGAAGACCCCGTAGGTCCGCACCAGGTAGGGCTCCAGGAGCGGATGGAGGTAGGTCACCGGCTCGCGGCCGTGCTTGCGGGCGATGTAGTGCGGGATGTTGTCCATCGGCCCCGGACGGTAGAGGGCAACCATCGCCGCCAGGTCGTACACGGAGGTCGGCTGCAGCTCGCGGATGTACCGACGCATGCCCGCCGACTCCAGCTGGAAGACGCCGGTCGTCTCGCCGGACGCCAGCAGGTCGAACGTCTTGGCGTCGTCAAGCGGGATGTGGTCCAGGTCGATCTCGACGCCGCGGTGCGCCCGGACCAGGTCCACCGCGTGGCGCAGGATCGTCAGGTTCGAAAGGCCCAGAAAGTCGAACTTGAGGAGGCCCAGCGCCTCCACCCCGTGCATCTCGCACTGGGTCATCGTGCCGTCCGAGTTGGTCGCCTTCTGGAGCGGCATCAGGTCGGTCAGGGGCTCGCGGCTGATCACCACTCCGGCCGCGTGTGTCGACGCGTTGCGGGCCACCCCTTCGAGCTGCTTCGCGAAATCGATGATGCGACGGACCGGCGGCTCCGCCGCGTACATCTCGCCGAGCTGCGGGCTCAGCTTCAGGGCGTCCTCCAGGCGGATGCCGAGCTGGTTCGGGACGGCCTTTGCGATGCGGTCCACGTCGCCGTACCCGTGCCCCAGCACGCGGCCCACGTCCCGGATGGCCGCCCGGGCGAGCATCGTCCCGAACGTGATGATCTGGGCCACGTGATCGGCGCCGTACTTCTGGGTGACGTAGTTGATCACCTCTTCACGGCGACCGTCCTCGAAATCCACGTCGATGTCCGGCATCGTGACGCGGTCGGGGTTGAGGAACCGCTCGAACGGGAGCCCGTAGTGGATCGGGTCCACGGGCGTGATCCCCAGCGTGTACGTGACGATCGAGCCGGGGGCGCTCCCCCGGCAGGTGGTCTGGATGCGCTGCTCGCGGGCGAACCGGACGAAGTCGGCAACGATCAGGAAGTAGCCGGCATAGCCCATCGAGACGATGATCCCCAGCTCGTACTCCAGGCGGGCCCGGAGCTCCGGGGTGACGCTCCCGTAGCGGCGCTCCAGGCCGGCCTCGCATTCCTTCCGCAGCCAGCTCTCGGGCGTCTCGCCGGCCGGTACCGGGAAGTGCGGGATCCTCAGCTGGCCCAGTGGCAGCTCGAGATCGACCATCTCGGCAACGCGGCGCGTGTTGCGGAATGCCTCGAGCTGATCCGGGAAGAGGGCGAACATCTCGGCGGTCGACTTCAGGTAGAACTCGGGCGTCTCGAAGCGCAGGCGCCCGGGCGTGTCGAGGTTGCTGCCCGTCCCAACACACAGGAGAACGTCGTGGGCCTCCGCCTGCGCCTTGTGCACGTAATGGAGGTCATTGGTCACCACGAGGGGAAGCCCGCTCTCCTGCGCGAGGCGGAGGAGCTTCGGGTTCAAGGCCGCCTGCTCGGGCAGGCCATGGTCCATGAGCTCCAGGTAGAAGCGATCCTTCCCGAAGATGTCCGCGTAGGTGCCGGCCAGCTCCCGCGCACGCTCCCAGTCGTCCACCTCGAGCGCCTTCGGGATCTCGCCGCCCAGGCAGGCGGACATCCCGATCAGGCCCTCACTGTGCCGGGCAAGGTGCTCGCGGTCGATGCGCGGCTTGTAGTAGTACCCGTCGAGGTGCGCGTCGGTCACGAGCCGGCACAGGTTGCGGTACCCCACGAGGTTCGTGGCGAGGAGCGAGAGGTGGAAGGGCTGGGCGTCGGCCTTCCCTTCCTTGTCGCGCATCGACCGGCGGGCGATGTACGTCTCCACGCCGATGATCGGCTTGATCCCCTTCGCGCGGGCCGCCTGGTAGAAGGCGACCGAGCCGTACAGGGCGCCGTGATCGGTCAGCGCGAGCGCGTCGAAGCCCAGCCGCTCCGCCTCGTCCACGAGGTCGCCGATCCGGCCCAGCCCGTCGAGAAGCGAGAACTCCGAGTGGACGTGGAGGTGCGTGAAATCGTTCGGGGCGAGGGTCGTCACGGGATGTCAATGGTAGCCCCGGGGGGAGCCGGGGGCCGACCGACGCAGTGCCAACCCTGGACCACGAGGTCGTGCTTCATCGACACTATGATCGCCGCGGGCACTGGGTCGATGAACTTCGGGCCCGAAAGGCCGAACGAAGCCGGGGACACGGGATCGCACTCCTGAGAGAGCCTCTCCCTCCCCGCGAAACGAGGTGGACGCAGTGCGACGACGGCGGCGACGTCTCGCGGGCACGCTCGCATGGATGTGCGCTCGACGCCGGGCGAGGCTCGCGGAGCGCCACGGGATGACCGTGCCACGGCTGGTTGGCACCGTTGCCGGCGAGGCGTCCGACGCTGCATCGCGGGCGGCAGGTCACGTCGGAACCCTCTATCGCGCGATCGCGGATGGCGCCTCCGCCTCCACCCGCACCCGGGAGCTGCGCGCACGCAACCGGACCCCGCTGCCCTCGCTTCCGGCCCTCCATCCGGAAGCGACCCGCCTCCCGGTTCGATCGCTCGGCGTCCAGGAGGTGAGCGTCGACAAGATCGCGGGCACCGCGGTGGCCGGACCCGACCAGCGCGGCTCGGACTTCCGCCCGCTCGCCCCGTTCCGGGGCTCGGACTGGCACGCCCGCTGGCAGCGGATTCGCACGGCGGTCGCGCGCATGGAGCCGCTGCCGCCGGTCGACCTGCAGAAGTTCGACGGCCGCTACTGGGTAGTCGACGGTCACAATCGGATCGCGGCCGCCCTCTACGAGGGCCAGCTCGCCATCGACGCCGTGGTCCAGGAAGTGGTGTCGCCGGGGGCACCTCCCCCGTCGGAACGGGCGTCACTGGCGCTCGAGGTGGCAGAGGGGGCGGCGATCCGGACGGCCGCGACGGGGCAGCACGCCTCCCTGGAGCTGCGACGCGATCTCGAGGGCGGCCTGGGACACCCAGACATCCGCACCGAGGCGTCGAGCGAGCCCGTCGGCCCCGTGGCAGACGCGCCAGACGGCCCCGTGGCAGACGCGCCAGACGGCACCGACGGCGCTGCGCCGTGATCCGTCGCGTTCGCGTCGCGTGGCCGGATGGGCAGCTGTTCGCAGACGGGCGGGACGTCGTCCGGATCCTCGCCGTGTCCGACGTGGCGGATCCGGCGCTCGCCTGGGCCGCCAACCGCGACGCGCTCGGGCGCATCGACCTGGTGGTCGGCTGCGGCGACCTGGAGCCCGCGTCGCTCGCGTTCGTCATCGACTCGTTCGGCGCCCCGAGCCTCCTGGTTCGAGGCAATCACGACACGGGCGCCGGCTGGTCGCAGGGCGAACATCTCCTCCCCACCGTTGCGCGCTCGGGCATCTCGACCCGCACCGGCCTGGCCGGGGGCGGAGAGATCGAGGTCCTGCCGCTCGGATGGGCCGGCTCCCCCGGCGCGGTCGCCCGGCGCGACGAAGGCGCCGCCTGGCGCCACGTCCTCGGAGGCCGTGCGCGCCGCATCATCCAGGGCCGGGCGGGCCGGCCATTCATCGTCATCAGTCACGCTCCACCACTGGGAGCGGGCGACGCCCCAGATCCATACCACCGCGGCTTCCGCGCCTACCGCTGGTTGCTGGAACGCACCCGGCCGGTTCTCTGGCTGCACGGCCACACGCCGCTGGCAAGCGTCCCGTGGCGGGTCACCTGCGGCGCGACCATGCTGGTCAACGTGACCGGAGCGGTCCTGATCGAGCTGGCGGCCTCCGTCCCGTCGCGGACAGCGGAGGCGTGATCCCCGCCCGCGTCAGCGGCTGAGGCTCGTCAGCGAGCGAAGCCCCAGGCTGCGCGCTCCGCCACCCTGCCGCGGCGGGGCATTCGCACGGGTCGCCCAGGTTCCACCTGGCGGTCGCCGAGCGGACGGATTCGCACCAGCCCGCCGTCGGGGTCGACGGCCACGACCGGGGCAGGGATCCGCGAGGCTCGGTAGTCGAGCGTCCGGCGGACGATGCCCCGGCGCTCGGCCTCAGCGGGCATGAGCACCAGCGCCGCGCCGGTGACGGCGACCGCCTCGGCCATCCCGGACGCGATCGGCCTGGTCGTGATCCAGACCGCGACCTCCACGCCGCGTGACCGGATCTCGGTTGCCTCTGCGCCAAGGAGGCCTGGACCACGCAGGCTCGCCTCGGGCTCGGCCGGGCTGCCCGGGCCGCCGCTGAGCCCGGGGACGATCAGACGCCACCTCCGGGAGCGAGCCGCCTGCCCAGGAGGTGCATGGAAGAAGAGGACCCTGGCGCGGGTGCTCGACGCGATCGTCACCGCGGCATCCCGAACGGCGCGGAAACGCGGGTCTGAACCGTCGTCCGACACGGCGATGACGACGCCTCCCGGGGGAACAAGCGGCACGAGATCGGAAGCGGTCAGGCGAGTTGCTGCTGCCATTGGTCTGCCTCGGTTCCGGGTGGGGTGGCTGACCTCCAGGGCCGGGCGGTCGGTTCGATGACGTGAGTGTCCACCTCGAACGTGTCGGTCTCGTTACGCGCGGGCCGGATATTCTTCACGCGTGGACGATCTTCAGGACGAGGGGTCCGCGATCGACGATCCGGCCGTGACGGCCTTCGACGCGGCGCTGGAAGCGGCGATCGCGCGCCTCCCCGATCAGTACCGCGCCCAGCTCGCCACGGTCGCGATCATGGTCGCCGACGAGGCGACGCCCGATGAGCTCGCCACCGTGGGCGCCGCCGGTCTCTATGGCCTCTACCGCGGCGTGCCCAGGACTGCGTTTGGCGCCGACCATGCCCCGATCCCGAGCGTGATCACGCTGTACCGCGGACCACTGGAGCGCCGCTGGCGGAGCCCGGAGGCGCTGATCCACGGCGTCGAGGAAACCCTCCGACACGAGCTGGCGCACCACCTGGGGATCTCCGACGCACGCCTGGACGAGCTCCACGAGCACGGCTGACGCAGTATCGCCGCCGGCCGTCGACCGAGGCAGGGTTCGGCCGCGTCGCCAGCTCCGCGGTTACGGGAAGCGCGAGACCGCCTCCACGAGGAGGTCGATGAATCGGGCCCGGTCGATCCCGACGCCGACGGTGACGTTCGGCGGCAGGCCGCGCAGTCCGTGGAGGTCCACCACGGTCCTTCCGCGCGTCAGCTCACTCTCGGTCTCGACCTCCACGCGGTAGGGCACCTCCCTGACAAGGCCCGGCGCCACCAGGCGGGCGACCGCCACGGCGTCGTGGATCGGCGAGCCGTCCCAGCCATAGTGCTCCCGATGGAAGATCGCGAAGAAGCGCAGCAGGTCCGCGAATACCCGGCCGGTCTGCGTGCCAAGCGCCTCCAGGCGCGGGATGTCGGCGTTGCGGAACAGGGCCGCGTGGGTGACGTCCAGCGGCACGAGCGCAACGGGCCGGCCGCAGTCGAGCACGATCGCGGCCGCCTCCGGGTCGGCCCAGATGTTGAACTCGGCGGAGGCGGTGCGATTCCCCTCCCCGATCGCGCCGCCCATGATGCTGAACTCGGCAATCCGTGGAAGCAGCTCGGGGTGCGTTCGCACGAAGAGCGCGATGTTCGTCAGCGGCCCGGTCGGGACGAGCGTGACCTGGTCCGGCGACGCACGGACGAGCCGGGCGAGCAGCTCCACCGCACCCTCGGCCACGGGCCCGACGGCCGCCTCGGGCAGTGCTGCGCCATCGAGGCCAGACGCACCGTGGACATGGTCGGCGACCCGGCTGGGTCGGACCAGCGGGCGGGCCGCGCCGGCAGCCACGGGGACGTCGGTCCGCCCGAGCAGCGTCAGGACGCGGAGGGCGTTCCGGGTCGTGTTCTCCACGCCCGAGTTGCCGGCCACGGTCGTGATCCCCAGGACCTGGAGCTCGGGGCGGGAAAGCGCGAGGAGGATGGCCAGCGCATCGTCGTGGCCGGGGTCGCAGTCGAGGATCACGGGCCGAGGGGGCACCCGCGGAGGGTACCCGGTCCGGCCGCACTGCGGGCCCTTGCGGGCGTCGTCGCGCACGATCGTCGCGCACGCGCCCGTTGGCGACCCTATTCTTGGACCCGGCGGATGACGCGATGCAGCGCATCTTGCCCGGCCATCGGACGCTCGGTACGATGCGCCGCAACAGCCCACCCGGTCGCGCCGGGGGATCGCGCCCACCGCGCCTCGCTCGAGGTCCAGTTCGCGCAAGGAGGAGTTCATGATCACTCGCACCAGCAGGCTCGGCCTGCTTGTCGCGACGCTCGCGATCGTCGCGTCGGCGTGCAGCGGTTCGGCCACGCCAACACCCGCAGCTTCGGCTGCGGCGTCCGCGGAGCCCTCGATGGCGGCCTCGGCCGCCCCGTCCGTCGCCGCGAGCCCGTCCCCGGCCGCTTCTGCGTCCGCGCTCAAGATCGGCGTCGTGACTGACATCGGCACCCTGAACAACAAGGGCTTCAACGAGTACAGCTACAAGGGCGCCGTTGACGCCGCGACGACGCTTGGCGCCGCGACCCCGCCCTCGATCGTCCCGAAGGATGCGTCCGAGTACAAGGCGGACATCCAGCAGTTCGTTGACCAGAAGTTCGACGTGATCGTCACGGTCGGCTTCAACCTCACCAATGACACGGTTGCGGCCGCCAAGGCCAACCCGACGGTCCATTTCATCGGTGTGGACCAGTCCCCCATCTGCGTCGACCCGACGGGCGCGCCCGACTCGACGTTCGCCTGCAAGGGTGACGCGAAGACGCTCCTGCCGAACTACACCTCGCTCTACTTCGCAGAGGACCAGGCCGGCTACCTGGCCGGGATCGTCGCCGCCTACGCGAGCAAGGCCGACATCATCGGCGCCATCGGCGGCACCACCCTGTGCGCCTCGTGCGTCCGATACATCCAGGGCTACGAGCTCGGCGCCAAGTCGATCAAGCCGAACATCGTCGTGAAGTCCTCGTACGTGACCCACGACTTCTCGGCCGCGGCCTTCAACGACCCGGCCGGCGGCAAGAACTTCGCCGAGACCTTCATCAAGACCAACAAGGTCGACGTCCTGTTCCAGGTCGCCGGCAAGACCGGCAACGGCGTGCTTGAGGCCGCCTGCGAGAACAACATCTACGGCATCGGCGTCGATGTGGACCAGTGGCTCTCGCTCGGCGCGCCGGCCAATGCCTGCATCATCACGAGCGCGGAGAAGCACCTCGAGTCGGCCGTGAACCAGGCCATCATCGCGTTCTCGGCAGGTTCCTTCACCCCCGGTGACCAGCTGTTCAACGCGGCCAACGACGGGATCGGGGCTTCCCCGTTCCACGACAAGGCCAGCATGTTCGGTCCTGAAGTTCAGGCCTCCCTGGACTCGGCCCTCGCGGCGATGAAGGCCGGCACCCTCCAGACCTGTCCCACCACCGGCTGCGGCGTCGCCCCGTAAGCGGCCCAATCCAGCGGTCCATATTCCGGACGGGCCGGCCGAACGCGGCCGGCCCGTCCGCGTTTCTCCCCCGCCCACCCCGGGAGCCACGCGCATGACGGAACCGACGGGCACCGACCTCGCCCCTGCGCTCGAGATGCGCGGGATCACGAAGCGCTACCCGGGCGTGATCGCGAACAACAAGATCAGCCTGGAGGTCCGGCCTGGCGAGATCCATGCCCTGCTCGGTGAGAACGGGGCGGGCAAGACCACGCTCATGAACGTCCTCTACGGCCTGGCTCGGCCCGACGAGGGCGAGATTCTCCTCGACGGCACGCCGATCCGGATCGCCGGCCCCTCGGACGCAATCGCGCGCGGCATCAACATGGTCCACCAGCACTTCATGCTCGTCCCCGTCCTGAGCGTGGCCGAGAACATCCTCCTGGGCGAGGAGACGATGGCCAACCGCTTCTTCCTGGACCGCCGCGAGGCCCACCGGCGGATCGTCGACCTGGGGCGGCGGTTCGGCTTCGAGATCGACCCGGAGGCCAAGGTCGGGTCGCTCTCCGTCGGGTGGCAGCAGCGGGTGGAGATCCTCAAGGCCCTCTACCGGAAGGCCCGCATCCTCGTGCTCGACGAGCCAACCGCGGTGCTGACTCCCCAGGAGACCGAGGAGATCTTCGCCGTTCTGCGGCGCCTCGCCAGCGAGGGCCACAGCATCGTCTTCATCAGCCACAAGCTGTACGAGGTGCTCGCGATCGCGGACCGGATCACCGTGATTCGCCGTGGCCGCGTCGTGGGGCAACGCCTCCCGAACGAGACCAACGAGGACGACCTGGCCGAGCTCATGGTCGGCCGCGAGGTGCAGCTCACGGTGGACCGCGGCACCTCCCATCCCGGCGCGCCGGTCCTGCAGGTGACCGGGCTGGAGGCGAGGGACGACCGCGGGCATCCGGCCGTCCGGGGCGTCGACCTTGAGGTCCGGGCCGGCGAGATCCTGGGCATCGCGGGCGTGGCCGGCAACGGCCAGGACGAGCTCGTCGAATCGATCATCGGCCTGCGGCGCCCCACGGCAGGAACGGTGATGGTCGACGGAGCGGACATGACCGGCCACTCGCCGCGCGACATGAACGAGGCGGCCGTCGCGTACGTCCCGGCGGACCGTCATCGCTTCGGCCTGATCAGGTCGTTCTCGCTCGCGGACAACCTCGTGCTCACCAGCTACTACCGGCCCCCGTACGCCCGCGGCATGCTGCGCGCCGGGGACGCGATCCAGAAGGACGCCGTCTCGGCGATCGAGCGGTTCGACATCCGGACGCCGTCCCCGACCGTGACGGCAGGCACCCTCTCCGGGGGCAACCAGCAGAAGGTCGTCGTGGCGCGCGAGTTCGACCGGGATCTGAAGCTGCTCGTGCTCGACCAGCCGACCCGTGGCCTCGACGTGGGCAGCATCGAGTTCATCCACCGCCAGGTCATCGCCAAGCGAGACGCCGGGACTGCGGTCCTGCTCGTGTCCGCGGAGCTGGACGAGGTGCTGGAGATGTCCGATCGGATCGGCGTGATGTTCGGGGGCCGAATCGTGGCCGTGGTCGATGGGCGCACCGCCGACAAGAACGAGGTGGGCCTGCTGATGGCCACCGGCGGCGCGGGACGCGGAGCTGCCGCGCCCGTGGAGGCCGCGTCATGAGCGCGTCCGCGGCTCCTGGCTCTGCCCCCGTCCGCCCGTCGGCAAGCTTCGGGGCACGCGCCTGGTCGGTGGTTGCCGTGCCGCTGTTCGTGACCGTGCTGTCCGTGCTGCTCGGCGCGCTGATCATGCTTTTCTCGGAGCTGCTCGTGCCGGGCAAGAAGTTCGACTGGGGGCTTCCACTCACCGCGTACACCGCCCTCGTAAACGGCGCGGTCGGCCGGCCGGACGCGATCGTCTCCACGCTCGTGTACTCGACGCCGCTCGTGTTCGGCGGCCTCTCGGTCGGGTTCGGCTTCAAGGCCGGCCTGTTCAACATCGGCGCCCAGGGCCAGTTCCTGGTGGGCGCCCTCGGCGCCGTCATGGCCGGCGTCGCGCTGGCAAACGCACCTGCGGTGATCGCCATCCCGCTCGCCGTGCTCGCCGGCTTCATCGCGGGCGGCATCTGGGGATTCATCCCCGGTTTCCTCAAGGCCGTCTCGGGCGCCCACGAGGTCGTCAGCACGATCATGATGAACTACATTGCGGTCCAGCTCCTGGCTGCGCTCGTGAGCGGACCGCTCAAGGTGCCACGATCGCCGTCCCCGGTCACGTTCGATGTGGGCAATGCCGCGTTCCCGATCATTCTCGCCCCGAACGGGCACCTGGGGATCCTGCTGGCGCTGCTCGCGGCACTCTTCGTCTGGTGGCTCCTGTACCGGACCACCTGGGGCTTCGAGGTCCGGTCCGTCGGGGCGAACCCGGACGCCGCGCGGTACGCAGGCATGCGGCCGAAGCTCGTCACAATCGCGACGATGACCTTCTGCGGGGCCCTGGCCGGGCTCGCCGGCTCGTCGGTCCTGCTCGGCGTCACCCACTCGATGACCTCGAGCTTCGGGACCACGGTCGGCTTCGACTCGATCGCGGTCGCCCTGCTTGCCCGCTCGAACCCGCTGGTGATCGTGCCCGCCGCCCTCCTGTTCGGAGGCATGCGCGCCGGTGCCGGACTCATGCAGATCAAGGCGCAGATCCCGGTCGAGCTGGTCGACGTGCTCCAGGCCACGATCCTGCTCTTCCTGGTGGCAAGCCCCGTGCTTCGCCGGCTGCTCCGCCTGAAGAGCCCGGGAGCAGGCTCCGCCAGCGAGGGCATCGTCACGGCGCCAGTTGACACCCAGGCGGCGGCAATCTGATGGATATCACGCCGCTGGTCAACGCTCTGTACGGAATCCCGCTGCTGGGCCTCGTCTTCCAGTCGATCGGCTACCTCGTGGCGGTTCTGCCGCCCAACTCGTCCAGCATCATGGCGCAGGCAACGCCGCTCGCCCTCGCGGCGCTGTGCGGCGTCCTCTGCGAACGATCCGGCGTGGTCAACATCGGCATCGAGGGGACGATGCTCGCCAGCGCGTTCACCGCGTGGGTGGTCGGCGTCGCCCTGAACCCGATGTTCTCTGCCGCCCCGAGCCCGATCTTCGGGATCACCATCCCGCTGCTCCTCGCGCTCGCCGCGGGGATTCTCGTCGCGGTCATCGTCTCCGCCCTGCACGCCTGGCTGTCGATCTCGCTGCGGGTGGACCAGATCATCAGCGGCACGATCATCAACATCGCGGCCGCCGGCGTGACCGGCTACCTGGACCAGCTGATCTCCAAGAACTCTCCTGCGGGTGCCGGCGAATTCGCCCAGTTCGCCCCACCCACGGCTCTCACCGGCCTGCCGGGTGTCGGCTGGATCTTCTCGATGTTCCTGGACCAGGGCCCGATCGGGATGTCCATGATCGTGTTCATCATCGGCGCGCAGATCTGGCTGTTCCGGTCGCGCTGGGGCCTGCGCACCCGCGCGGTCGGCGAGCATCCGCGGGCGGCCGAGACGGTCGGGATCGACGTGATCCGCCTGCGCTACCGGAACGTCATGATCGGCGGCATGTTCGCCGGCCTCGGCGGCGCGTTCTTGAGCATCGAGGCGACGAACTCGTTCCAGATCGGCATGACGAACGGGCGCGGGTTCATCGCGCTCGCGGCCATGATCATGGGACGCTGGACGCCCATCGGCGCCTTCGCCTCGGCGCTCCTGTTCGCGACGTTCCTCCAGCTCGGGCAGCTGATCAACATCGCCCCGCCGGGCGGCGACCTGGGCGTCGTCATGGGTGCCATTCCGGCCCAGTTCTTCGACGCGATCCCCTACATCCTCACGATCGTGATCCTGGCCGGGGTGGTCGGCCGGAGCATTCCGCCGGCCGCCGACGGCCAGCCGTACGAGCGCGAGTCTGCGACGTAGGGAAGCCTTCGGCGCGGTGCGCGCCGTTCGTGAGGACACATCCGCAGCGAGGAGGTCTCCAGTCCGTGACCGTCCCCGTCACGCCGGCCGAGCTCGGCTACGCACCCGCCGACCCGGCCTTCATCGCCGACCCATACCCCGCCTTCGCGCGGCTGCGGGCCGACAAGCCGGTGATCTTCGATTCGGCCACCAACCAGTGGCTCATCGCACGCTTCGCGGACGTCAACGCGCTTCTCCGAGACCGGCGCCTCGGCCGCTCGTACGTCCACGTCGCAACCCACGAGGATTTCGGGCGGACGCCTCCGCCGGCGTGGCAGGTACCGTTCGAAGCCAGCCAGCGCCTCCAGCTCATCGATATGGAGCCACCCGACCACACCCGGCTGCGGCGGCTGGTCTCGACCGCCTTCACGCCGCGGACCGTGGAGGGCCTCCGTCCTCGCGTCACGGAGCTCGTCGACGGCCTCGTGTCGAGCGCGCTCGAGCGCGGGGCGTTCGACCTCCTCGCCGACCTGATCGAGCAGCTCCCGGTGGCCGTCATCGCCGAGCTGCTCGGGATCCCGCCCGCCGACCGGAGGCGGCTTCGCCCATGGTCCGCCGACATGACCCTCATGTTCGAGCTGACCCGCAGCGAGGCCGACGAACGCCGTGCCGTCCAGGCGACCGTCGAGTTCTCCGACTACCTCCGGGCCCTGATCCGGGAACGGAACGCCCGGCCCCGGGCCGACCTTCTGAGCGAGCTTGCGCTGGTCGCGGAGGCCGGCGACCGCCTCTCGGAGGACGAGCTGATCGCGACCTCGATTCTCCTCCTCAACGCCGGCCACGAAGCGTCGGTGAACGGGGCCGCGAACGCCTGGTGGACACTCTTCCGCCACCCGGAGGCGCTGGCGGACCTGCGGGCGAACCCCGGCCTCGTGCCGACCGCCGTGGAGGAGCTGCTCCGCTACGACACCCCGGCGCCGATGTTCGAGCGCTGGGTCCTGGAGGACATCGAGCTGCACGGTGTCTCGATCCCACGCGGCCAGGAGCTGGCGCTCCTGTTCGCCTCCGCCAACCGGGATCCGTCCCAGTTCGTGAACCCCGACGAGATCGTCCTGGACCGTGCTCCGAACCCGCACCTCTCGTTCGGGGCCGGAATCCACTTCTGCCTGGGGGCGCCGCTCGCCCGCCTGGAGCTGGGGATCCTGTTCCGGGCCATCCTGGAACGGATGCCCACCCTGGAGCTCGTCGCCGAGCCGGCCTGGAAGCCCCGCTTCGTCCTGCGTGGGCTCCAGGCGCTGCCCGTCCGCGTCGCCTGAGGCTCAGCCCCGGAGCGGATACCGCCCGTCCTCCATCGCCGTGTCCACCATCGCAAGAATGTTCTCCGGCGGGACCTCGTCCATGATCGTGTGGACGGCCGCGAGGAGGTAGCCACCCCCAGGCGCCAGCGTGCCGATCACCCGGCGAACCTCCGCGCGGACGTCGGCCGGCGTCCCGTACGGCAGGACACGTTTCGTGTCGATCGCGCCGCAGAAGCTGAGATGATCGCCATGCCGGCGCTTGAGCGCGGCGATGTCGGCCATCCGCCCGGACGAGGTTTGAATCGGGTTCAGGATGTCCACCCCGATCTCCACGAAGTCGTCCACAAGGTCCGTGACGTCGCCGTCCGTGTGGAAGAAGATGCGCGCCTTGGTGTGCGCCCGAATGAACGCGATGTACTCGGCATGGATCGGCTTGAGGATCCGGCGGTACATCGCGGGTGACATCAGCAGGGATTCTTCCGTCCCGAGGTCGTCGCCGATCTTGACGATGTCGACGTTGTCACCGAGCTCCCGCAGGAAGTGGCCCATCAGCTGCGTGCAGAGGCCGGCGATCCGGCGCAGAAGCGCCTCGGCGAACTCGGGCTCAAGGGCGAGGTTGCCCAGGAACGTCTCCATCCCCTGCATCGCGAACGCACGTTCCAGGGGGAACAGCAGCCAGGGCGTGGCCATGATCGCGAACCGGTCGTCAGCGGCCAGCCGGGCCGCTTCCGCCCGAACGTGCGCGACGCGCGACGGATCATCCATGTCCGGCCACGGGTACGCCTCGATCGCCGCGAGCGTCTCCGCCTCGCGCATGGGGTGCACGCCGGGATACCAGTGCCCCTCGTCCACCTCCACCTGGCCGCTGCCCCAATCGTCGATGCAGGGAGCATGCGGCGGACGGGTCCGGCTGCGCCGCTGTGTCGCGGCTGGGATGGCATCGAAGACAGGCCGGACGTCCGTGCCCAGCCGCTGGAGGATCGCCTCGCTTGGGTTCGCGGTGCCGAGCTCGGGCCAGTCGTAGATGTACCGCTCCTCAGCCGGAAGGCCCAGCAGGCTCGCCAGGCCGCGGTATGGCCGCATCTTCATGCCCGTGGCGTTGCTCACCCCGACGACGATCGGCACGCGATCGGGCTCGGCGTGGTCAAGGGCGGTGCGGACGCGATCGCGGGGAGTCAGGGGCACGGTGGCAGGCCTCCGGTTTGCCGTTCGGGCATTGACCGAGCGGGCGTCACCGAGCCGGGAGCGACGCGGTGAGGTGGCCTCAGTATGGCCCGCGTGGCGAGCCCGGTGCGGTCTGCGGGTTGGCGTCAGGCGCGACGGCCGCGCCAGGCGGTGCGTGCACGCCGGGCACCGCAGGCCGGCGCCCGTGCCATGATCCGGCGGATGGACCCCACCGAGCGCGACCGCCTGGCAGCGATGCTTGACCTCCAGGAGGGCCGCGTCCGCGTGCCGCTGCTCGGGGATGACGAGATCCGCGAGCTGCTCCGGACGGCTCGGCGGGTCGCGGTGATCGGGGCATCGGATCGCCCCGGTCGCCCTTCCGGTGACGTCTTCGGCGCGCTCCTGCGGGACGGGTACGAGGCGGTCCCGATCACGCCCCGGTTCGAGACGGTGCGCGGCAGGAGGGCGTACCCGGACCTCGCCGCGGCCGTCGCCGCAACGGGCCCGTTCGAGATCGTGGATGTGTTCCGCCGCGCGGAGGACTGCCCGGTCCATGCGAACGAAGCGGTCGCGGCGGGCGCCCGGGTCCTGTGGCTCCAGCTCGGGATCGTGAGCTGGGAGGCTGCCGCCATCGCGCGGGCCGGTGGCCTGGACGTGGTGATGGACCGCTGCATCTCCGTGGAGCGGCGTCGGCTCCTGCGCTGAGCGTCCCCGGTATGGTGCGTGCCCCAAGACCAGGCCCTGCGCGACGCACGGCTGCCGGGCGCCAGCCCCGGCTCCATCTACCGGACCACGAAGCCCGCGATGACCAGAACCACCCCGGCGGCCGCGACGACCAGCGCCTCGCGGACGCGCGCGCGCAGCACGGCCTTCATCACGTCCGCCCCCGTGGTGTCGCCGGCCGCCCCACCCGGACCGCCGCGCCAGGCGCGGTAGCGCTCCGCGTTCTCCTCGCGCGCCCGCAGCGCCTGGTAGCGGCCCCACGGACCGCGGGCCCGTGAAAGGCCGAGGGCCGCGAGCAGCAGGCCACCGACCACCAGGACGATCGAGAGCGGGCTCATTCCGGGTCTCCCACCGGGCCACCCAGCCGCTCGCGAAGCGCGGCCTGAACGAGCGCCGCGTTCGCCTGGCCGCGGGTCGCCTTCATGGCCTGGCCGACGAGGAAGCCCGCCGCCTGCGCCTTCCCGGCGCGGTAGTCCGCGACGGCCGCGGGGTTCGCGCCGAGCACCGCGTCCACAACCGCGGCGAGCGCGCCGGCGTCGGAGATCTGGGCAAAGCCGTGCTCGGCGATGAGGTCCGCGGCGGGCCGCCCCGACGCGATGTGGAGCGCCACGACTTGTTTCGCGTTCACCCGCGACAGCCGGCCGGCGAGGACCTCGCGGAGGACGTGGGCGAGCGACGCCGCGTCGGATTGACCGACGAGACCGGCCGACGTCCGCGCGGCCGTCTCCTTGGCCACCCGCCCGTAGTCGCCGCCGACGAAGTTCGCCAGCTCCTTGGGCGGCAGGTCCGGGCCGGCGGCGCGGAGCGCCTCGAACGCCGCGCGCATCGTCTCGTCCGCGACGATCATCGACGCGTCGTACGGGGAGAGGCCCAGCTCGTCCCGGTAGCGGGCACGCCGGGCGGCGGGCAGCTCCGGGAGCGCCGCGCGGATGCCGGCCAGCCATGCGGGGTCCAGCTGAAGTGGCGGAAGGTCCGGCTCAGGAAAGTAGCGGTAGTCGTCCGAGGACTCCTTCACCCGCATCAGGTAGGTGGCGCCCCTCGCGTCGTCCCAGCCCCGCGTCTCCTGGCGGAGCGACTCGCCGGCTTCGAGCGCCGCCGCCTGGCGCTCGATCTCGTGCCCGATCGCCCGCTCCACGGCGCGGAACGAGTTCATGTTCTTGACCTCGGTCCGGATTCCGAAGGGCTGGGTGCCGCGACGTCGCAGCGACACGTTCGCCTCGACCCGCATCTGCCCGTTCTCCATCTCGGCGTCCGACACGTCGATCGTGCGGAGCAGGAGCCGCAGCTCCTCGGCATACCGGCGAGCCTGCTCGGCCGTCCGGATCTCCGGTTCGGTGACGATCTCCATGAGCGGCACGCCGGCACGGTTGAAGTCCACCAGGCTCACGCGGGCGCCGTCGGAGCCCGCCGCGTGGACGAGCTTGGCGGTGTCTTCCTCCAGGTGGGCGCGGGCGATCCCGATCGTGACCGGCCCCTCAGAGGTGTCGAACGTGAGCGACCCGTGAGAGGCCAGGGGCAGGTCGTACTGGCTGATCTGGTAGCCCTTCGGGAGGTCCGGGTAGAAGTAGTTCTTCCGGTCCCAGCGGGTCGTGGCGGGCGCCGTTGCGCCGATCGCGGCGCCGGTGGCCAGGACGTGCTCGACTGCCCGACGGTTGATGGTCGGGAGCGTGCCGGGAAGGCCCAGGCAGACCGGGCACGTATGCGTGTTTGGCTCCGCGTCGGCGGGCGCGACCCCGCAGGCGCAGAACATCTTGCTGGCCGTGCGGACCTGGCAGTGAACCTCGATGCCGATCACGGCCTCCCAGCGGTCGCGATCAGCAGCACGAGTGGGGGCGGCAGACTCGTTCATGCAGGCGTCCCGCCCACGCTCACCATCAGGAGCCCATACATCGCGATCACCAGCCAGAGGACCGCTCGCCCGGGCATCCCCGCCATGTGCCGAACGTCGCCGTCATGAGGCCGCACGTGGTGAGGGTCGCGCCAAGCATCCCATGCAGTGTCGCATACGGCCCGTCGGTCCGCCGTCTGCCACAACCCGCCCTGCGAAGTGCGTCGCGGCGGCCAGCACGCGTCCCTTTCGGGGCCCTGCGCGACGCAGCCCGGAATGACCCGCCTCGATCTGGAGGAGCCCCGACCTGACGGGAGGAGGACGCCAGGTCGGGGAAGGAGCGCGGGCCAACCCGGCTCGTCAGCAGGGCACGCCCTCGTCGATGCGGAAGCAGGCGACTGAATGGTCGGGTTCGACCTCCACGAGGAGCGCCGTCCCGGCAGAAGCCGACGGGTTCGCGGCATGGACGCGGCAAGGCCCCGGATCCGCGATCGACTCGTCGCCCCACCGCCTGTGTAGCTGGGGAACCGACGCGATGAGCATCCGCGTGTAGGGGTGCGTCGGGTTGCCGAAAACCTTCGATGTCTCGCCCATCTCCACGATGCGACCGCGCCGCAGGATGACCGTCTTCTCGCTGATGTAGTTGCCGAGCGAAAGGTCGTGGGTGATGAAGAGGATGCCCAGGCCGCGCGACTTGAGATCGCCGAGCAGGTTGAGCACGTCGATGCGCGTCGAGGCATCGAGCATCGAGATGATCTCGTCGGCCACCAGGATCTTCGTGTCGAGGAGCAGCGCCCGCGCCACGAGCAGGCGCTGGAGCTGTCCGCCAGAGAGCTGGTGCGGGTACTTGTGGAGCACCTGACCCGGCTCGAGCGCGACCGCGCCAAGGGCTTCGGCGACCTTCGACCTCCATTCGGCTGCCGAGAGCGAATGGAAGTAGACGCCCCGGATGAGGCTGAAGATGTGCTCTACCTTGAAGATGGGATTGCACGAGCTGAATGGATCCTGGAAGACGCCCTGGACTTCACGGTAGTAGTCCCGCACGGCGGTGCCCTTCAGCGTGGCGACATTCGTGTCACCGAAGGTGATGGTCCCGCCGTTGATGCCGATGAGGCGCAGGATCATCTTGCCGATCGTGGACTTGCCGCTGCCGCTCTCGCCGATCAGCGACACCACCTCGCCCGGTGCGATGGTGAAGCTCACGTCGCGCACGGCGCGCAGCTCCGTTCCGCCGAAGGCTCCGACCTTGTAGACCTTGGAGACGTGGTCGAGCGTAAGCATCAGGCCACCGAGTCCTTCGGCGCTGCCGCCTCGTCGAAACGCCAACAGGCCACAGAGTGCCCCGGCTCGACCTCGACGAATGGCGGCTCCTCCGCGCATTGCTCGATCGCCAGCGGGCATCGATCGCGGAACCGGCAGCCAGTCGGCGGGTTGAGCAACGACGGCGGCGTGCCGGCGATTCCCGTCAGCCTGTGCACCGCGTAGCGCACCCCGACCTCCGGGAGCGACGCGATCAGCATCCGGGTGTACGGATGCTTGGCGCGCTGCATCATCACGTCGGTGGGCGCCTTCTCGGCGAGCTTCCCCGCGTACATGACGGCGAGCGTGTCCGCGATCTGGTAGAGGATCGAGACGTCGTGGGTGACCACGATCATGCTCCGCACGAACTTCCGGTCACGGAATGACTGGAGCGCCTGGGCGACCGCTCTCTGGCTCGAGACGTCGAGGGCGGACGTGATCTCGTCGGCGATCAGAAGCGACGGGTCAAGGAGCGTCGAGACGACCATCACCATTCGCTGCTTCATGCCGCCGGAGAGCTCGATCGGGTACCGCTGGAGCACATCCAGGCTCAGCCCGACCAGCTCGAGTCGCCGTTCCAGCTCGGGCCGGATCTCCCCGTATCGGACGCCCCGCGATTCGAGCAGCTCGCCGATCATCTTCCCGATCTTGCGTGTCGGGTTCAGGGCGCTCATCGCGTACTGGGGGATGATCGAGACGTCGCGGTAGCGGAAGTGGCGCATCTCGTCGAAGTCGGCGATCGGGAGCGGGACACCGTCGAGCATCACGGTGCCGCCGACCTGCTTCATCCGGCCGTCGAGCAGAACGAGGCTGTTTCCGAGCGTCGTCTTGCCGCATCCGGACTCGCCGGCGAGGCCCATGATCTCTCCGTCGGCGATCGCGAACGTGACGCCGTCAAGCGCCTTGACGTCGCCCGCGAGGGTCCGGTAGTAGACGCGGAGGTCCGTGACCTGGAGACTCACGGTCAGGACTCCCGGAGGCGTGGATTGAAGATCTCGTCGAGGCCCACGTTCAGCACGTACAGCGATCCCACGATCGCCGTGATCCCGATGCCTGGCGGGATGAACCACCACCACATCCCGAGCGGGAGCGCGCTCCAGGCGACGGCGTTGTACATCATCAGGCCGAGCGACGTTCCCTCGGTCGGCCCCAGGCCGATGAAGTCGAGCGATGCAGCGATCAGGATCGCCCCGCCGAATAGGAGGATGAACGTCAGGAAGAGGTAGGAGCTCATGTTGGGCGCGATCTCCGAGAAGATCACCCGAAGGCTGCGCACGCCGCTGATCCGGGCCAGATCGACGAAGTCGCGCGTCGCGAGCGAGAAGGTCTGGGCGCGGATGGCCCGCGCGGCCCAGGGCCACGAGGTCAGGCCGATGAACAGCGCCTCGACGAAGATGCCCCGAGCGGAGAGATAGGCCGTGACGACGATCAGCAGCGCGAGTGTCGGGATCACGAGGACGACGTTCGTGACCATGTTCAAGATCTCGTCGATCACGCCGCCGCGATAGCCCGCGACGAACCCGACCGCCATGCCGATCAGGGCGGCGATGCTTCCACCGAGCAGGCCGGCCGTGAACGTCGCGCGCAGGCCGCTGGTGAACTGGGCAAAGACATCCTGCCCGAACGTGGTCGTCCCGAACCAGTACTGCCCGTCCGGCGGCGCGGCCAGGGGGCCGATGAAGGCATTCGGGTCGCCTGGCCGGATGACGGGGCCCACCACCGCAATCACCGCGAAGAAGATGAGGATCGAGCTCGAGATCAGGACCTTCTTGCCCCGCAGGGCGAAGTACAGGATCTCTCGGCGGCGTCCGACCGACTCCGTCGACGGGGCAACGGCGCCGGCGGTCATGCTGGACCTCCGCGCATCCCGACCCGGGTCCGCGGATCGACGAAGACGTACGCGATGTCGACCAGGAAGTTCGCTATCAGCACGCCGACAATCACGAACAGGAAGATGCCCTGCAGGAGGAAGTAGTCCTGGTTCTGGACCGCCGCCAGCAGCAGCTTCCCGATGCCCGGGTACGCGAAGACGATCTCCGTCACGAGTGCGCCGGCAACGATCACGCCGAGCTGGAGAGCCAAGCCGGTGACCTGCGGAAGCAGCGCGTTCCGGTACGCGTAGCGGCGCACCAGGCTGGACGGGGCGCCCAGCGAGGTGAGGTATCGCGAGTAGTCCGCGTCGAGCTCATAGATGATCATGTTGCGCATGCCGATCGCCCAGCCGCCGAACCCCACCAGGAACAGCGACGCGAACGGCATCACCCAGTGACTCACAAGACTGCCGATGAAGGTCCACGTCAGGCTGGGCTCCAGTGCATAGCTGTAGCCGCCCGAGATCGGGAAAACCTCGAAGATCGTGCCCAGGACCCAGGCGATCACGATCCCGAGCCACATGTAGGGGGTCGCGGTCAGGATGTAGCCGACCGGCAGGAACGCGTTGTCGAGCCATCTTCGGCGCGCTGCGATCGCACCGAACTTGTTCCCGGCCCACCACGACAGGAGGATGGCCGGGATGAGAAGCGCGACCGTGTAGGGCAGTGCGCCCATGATCACCTGCGTGACGGGCGAGCCCGACAGGTAGACGCTACGGCCCAGGTCGCCATGGAGCAGCGAACTCCAGAAGTTGAGGTACTGCTGGAAGATCGGCTGGTCCAGGCCGAAAAGGCTGTTGTAGTAGGCCTGGAGCGCGGGAAGGGCCTCCGGCGTGACGTGGCTGCGGGAGAGCAGGGCCTGGACCGGGTTCCCGGGCATGAAACGCGGGATCAGCCAGTCGATCGTCGCCGCAGCAACGAACGTCAGCGCGTAGATCAAGAGTTTCCGGCCGAAGTAGCCTCGCACACGATCTCCTGGTCGACGTGGGCCTGGGTGGCTCCGCCCCCGCTCGAGGAGCGGGGGCGGAGATCAGTGCGACGAGATGGGCGCTACTTGGTGACCGGCTTGATCTCGGTGAGCATCTTGACGGCGCTCATCTGCCAGTAACCGTTCCAGGTGACCGGGTAGACCTGCAGGCCGCCATCGGACGGCCAGTTGGTCCAGGCGACGTTGCTGACCTGCGACCACGCCCCGTTGTACCAAAGCGGAATGATCGGCATGTCGGTCAGGCTGATCTTCTGCAGCTTGGACGTGATCGCCTGCATTCCGGCGACGTCCGACACCTGCGTCTTGTCGAGCTGCTGGACCAGCGCCCAGGCGTCGGCGTTGGAGTACGAGCCGTAGTTCCGGTTCTTGGCGGCCGGATCCTGCAGCGGCTGGCGGAACATGAAGTCGTAGTAGGTCCAGGGGGTGCTCCCAAGCTGCACGTCATTGACGACGGCGAGGTCGAAGTCACCCTTCTGGAGCGCGGCGGTGCGGGCGTTGTAGTCC
Organism: uncultured Chloroflexia bacterium; assembly: GCA_963814115.1. Taxonomy (GTDB): domain Bacteria; phylum Chloroflexota; class Limnocylindria; order Limnocylindrales; family CSP1-4; genus CTSoil-043. Next base: position 206,507 of record CAWFBS010000003.1, read on the forward strand.
GCGATCTTGGCCTCGGCGTTGATGCCGGCGGCCTTCAGGCTCGCGATGATGACATCCCGGGCAGCCTCCCAGTCGGACCAACCGGTCGGGACGACGACGGTGAGCTTGATCGGGGAGCCGTCCTTGTTCGTGTAGAACCCGTCGCCACCCTTCTTGTAGCCGGCGGCGGCGAGGATCGAGGCAGCCTTCGCCGGGTCGTACTTGAAGCCGAGGGCGTCGCGCTGGGCGGTATCCACGTACTTCGACCAGGTCGGCAGCAGACCAGTCGGGTCGGCAGCCTTCACGATGTTCCCGTAGACCTTGTTGACAATGTCCGGCACGTTGATCGACCAGGCGATCGCCTGACGGAATGCGGCGTCGTCCATCGGCTTCTTGACATCATTTGTAGCCAGCCAAGCCGTGTTCGCCGACAGCATGTACGGCGCCTGCTTGTAGTACGTCGAGACGTAGCCCTTGTCGACCAGGGTCGCGACACCAGGCAGGAAGTTGTTGGAGAGGTCGATTCCGCCCTGCATCAGCAGGCCGAGCGCGATGTTGTTGGCGCCGTTGACGATGTCCACGATGTACTTGGGCTGGACATCGATGTTGAGCGCCGTCTTGGCCCACCAGTTGTCGTTCTTGACGTAGACCATGCGGTCCTGGGCGGCCGTCTTGTACATGTAGGGCCCCGTGCCGACACCGTTGGGATTCTTGTCCTTGAGGATGTCCTCGTTGGCCTTGGTGCCCCAGATGTGCTGCGGCAGGATCGGGCTGTTATAGGTCCACTGCGCCCACTCCTGGTAGGCCGGATTGTTGAACTTGACGACGACCGTCGAGGCGTCCGTGGCCGTCGCGTCGGTCACGTAGTCCCAGATGTTCGAGCCGACCGCCTTGAGCTTGGCGAGCCCGATCGTGAAGGCCACGTCGGCCGCAGTGAATGGCTGGCCGTCGCTCCACATCACGCCGGACCGGGTCTTGATCGTGTAGGTGGTCGCGTCGGTCCACGTGCCGCTCTCGGCGAGCCAGGGCGTAAACGTATCGGCGATCGGGTCGTACAGGAACAGCGTCTCGTACACGAGCCCAACCGTGCCCATCTCGGGGTTCGGGTCGAGCGGGTTGTAGCTCGCGTCCGAGGGCGGGCCCCACATCGTGCCGGTGGTGTAGAGCGTCTGGTCGCGCGGGTAGCTCTCGACGGCCGCTGCCGAAGGCGCCGTTGACGGCGACGCGGCCATGGACGCCTCGGGCGACGCTCCGGTCGACGGCGCGGCGGGCGACGGGGTCGCACTGCTCCCGCACGCCGACGCCACCAGGCCCAGGACCGCGAGCAGGGCGGCAATTCGATTCCTGTTTGCCATGCGTGATCTCCTCCTACATCCTCCGAGTTGAGCTCCACCCTCGGTGGGAGCCATCGAATGCCTCAGGCGCGCGTCACACCTCCCACCGTGGACTGACGAATGACCAGCTCCGTGGGCAGGATCACGCGGCGGGGCGTTCCGTCGCGATCCGCCATGAGCTGGAACAACGTGCGCGCCGCCTCGGCGCCCTGCTCGCGGACGCCCTGGCGGACAGTCGTGAGCGGGGGGTCGAGGCGGGCGGCGAAGTCGAGGTCGTCAAAGCCCGCCAGGGCCACGTCATCGGGCACGCGCAGACCGCGAGCCCGGATCGCCTCGAGGGCACCCATCGCCGTGGCGTCGTTGGCACAGAAGATCGCGTCGCAATGCCGGTCGAGCAGCGCTTCAGCGCCGACCACGCCGGAGGGCGCGTTGAAGTCGCCATCCACCACCATCTCGTCGCCAGGCAGGCCCGCCCGCTCCATCGCCCGCCGATACCCGACGAGCCGGTCTTCGGCGGCGACGGTGCCGCGGACTCCGGTGATGTGCCCGACACGAGCACGGCCGATCTGGATCAGGTGCGAGGTCACGACGTCCGCGGCGTGCACGTGGTCGACGTCAACGTAGCTCGCGGTGCGGTCGTGGCGCCGGTGCCCGACGAGCACCGTCGGGATGTGCGATGCGAGCAACCCGTCCACGAGCGGGTCTTCCCGGTAGTGGGCCGTCACGATGACGCCGTCCACGAGACCCATGGAGAGGATGCTGTCGAGCGTCGCCTCCTTGGTCCGGTTGCCCAGCCACAGCATCATCCCGGTGGCGAGGTCCACGAGCTCGTCGCTCATGCCCTGGAGCAGCTGGCCGAAGTACGGATCACGGAAGAGCAAGTGCGCGTCGACGTGCATCGCGACACCGACGACGCCGGACCGACCAGAGGCGAGCGTCCGGGCGGCGAGATTGGGCCGATAGCCCGTCTCGGCCAGCACGTGCTCCACGCGGCGCCGGGTCTTCTCGGACACGGAGCCACCGTTGATCACGCGGGAGACGGTCGCCCGCGACACGCCGCTCAGTCGCGCCAGTTCGTCCACCGAGGTGCAGACCCGCCTTGGGGATTGGAAGCGCTTCCAACGTTACCCAACCGCAACCCGTCTGTCAAGGTGATGTTGTACCATGCACACGCTTGGAAACCCATTCCGGCCCCGAACCGCAATGAGCGCGCTTCCAAACCGAGGAGAACGAGTGGAATCTCGATCCTTCCCTGACGGGTTCGTCTGGGGGGCCGCGACGGCCTCCTACCAGATTGAGGGTGCTGCCCGCGAGGACGGCCGGGGCGAGTCGATCTGGGACCGCTTCTCCCACACGCCGGGACACGTGCGAAACGGCGATACCGGCGACATCGCATGCGACCACTACCATCGCTACCGCGAGGACGTGGCGCTGCTCGCGGGACTCGGGCTCAACGCCTACCGGTTCTCGGTTTCATGGTCACGGGTGCTCCCGACCGGGATCGGCTCCGTGAACGAGGCCGGGCTCGACTTCTACGACCGGCTGGTTGACGAGCTGTTGGCGCACGGGGTCGCCCCGTACGTGACGCTCTACCACTGGGATCTGCCGCAGGCGCTCGAGGATGCGGGCGGCTGGCCGGCCCGCGCCACCGCCCTGGCGTTCGCCGACTACGCGGGGATCGTCGCAGGACGGCTCGGAGATCGGGTTCGCACTATCGCCACCCTGAACGAACCGTGGGTCGCCGCAGACCACGGCTATCGCGTGGGAGCGCACGCGCCCGGGCGAAGCGATCCCGCCGATGCGATCGCGGCTGCCCACCACCTCCTGGTCGCCCACGGGCTGGGGATGCAGGCCATCCGCTCCGCCGCACCGCGGACGTCTGCCGGGATCGTCCTCAACCTCGCCCCCGTCCACCCCGCCTCGAATCATCCCCTCGACCTGGAGGCAGCGGCTGCCGAGCACGACTGGCTCAACCGCTGGTACCTCGATCCACTCGTCGGACGAGGGTATCCCGAGCCGCCCGCGTGGGCGGGACATGCCCGCGCCGATATCCGCGACGGCGACATGGAGCTGATCGCCGCTCCACTCGACTTCCTGGGCGTGAACTACTACAGCCGGAACCGGGCCCGCTCGCCGCTCCTCCCGTCGCTCGAACTGGCTGGAGAGCAGCCGGAGCAGACGGGGCTCGGCTGGGAAGTCTACCCGGCCGGTCTCGGGGAGGTGCTGGACTTCGTCGTGTCGCGGACCGGTGGCGTGCCGCTCTATATCACCGAGAACGGCGCGGCCTACCCCGTGGATGAGGCGGACCCGACGCGCGACCCGACACGCGTCAGCTTCCTCCGCCGCCACCTCGCGGTAGCGCATGAGGCGCTCGGGCGCGGCGTCCCGCTGCGCGGGTACTTCGTGTGGTCGCTGCTGGACAACTTCGAGTGGGCCCTGGGCTACAGCCCGCGGTTCGGCATCACCCACGTGGACTACCGGACCCAGGAGCGCCGGATCCGCGACAGCGGCCGCTTCATGGGCGCGGTAGCGCGCACGGGAGAGCTTCCGATCGTCGACGAGGCGTCAACCGGCGGATGACCGGCCTGAGCGGCGATCGGGCGCGATCGCGGTCGATCGCATCCACGCGAGAAGGGAGCTCCCGATGACGACCCCGGCGCCGAGGCCCGATCAGGCCCGCCCGACGAACGCAGCGCCGTCGATCCCGTGGGAGGATCGGCCGGCCGGCACGAGCGACGTGCTGTGGCGATCGTCGCGCAACCCGATCATCGGCCGCCACCACCTCCCCCACTCGAACAGCATCTTCAACTCGGCCGTCGTCCCCTTCCGGGACGGCTATGCGGGCGTCTTCCGGGTGGACGACACGACGCGCGCGATGAAGATCCACGCGGGGCGGAGCGCGGACGGGGTGACCTGGCAGATCGAGCAGCAGGCGATCGACTTCGAGCCGGCGGACAACCGCATCCCGGAGATCCAGGGCCGTTTCGAGCACGCCTACGACCCGCGCGTGACCTGGCTTGAAGATCGCTTCTACATCACATGGTGCAATGGCTATCACGGACCCACGATCGGGGTGGGGTACACGCACGACTTCGAGACGTTCTTCCAGCTCGAAAATGCCTTCCTGCCGTTCAACCGCAACGGCGTCCTGTTCCCGCGCCGGATCGGTGGCGCCTACGCGATGCTCAGCCGCCCGAGCGACAACGGGCACACCCCGTTCGGCGACATCTTCTACACGGAGAGCCCGGACCTGGTCCACTGGGGCCGACATCGCCACGTGATGGCGCCCATCCCGTGGACCTGGGAGTCCACCAAGATCGGCGCGGGGCCGACGCCGATCGAGACTCCGGAAGGTTGGCTCCTCATCTATCACGGCGTCCTGACGTCCTGCAACGGGTACGTCTACTCGATGGGGGCCGCCCTGCTCGATCTCGACCAGCCCTGGAGGGTGATCGCGCGCAGCCGGGACTACCTCCTCTCGCCGCAGGTCCCCTACGAGCAGGTGGGCGATGTCCCGAACGTCGCGTTCCCCTGCGCCGCCCTCGTGGACGAGCAGCGCGACCGGCTGACGATCTACTACGGGGGCGCCGACACGGTCGTGTGCATGGCCCACGGATCCCTGTCCGGGGTCATCGAGTTCGTTCGGTCACGGTCCTGACCGACACCTCGCGGAAGAGGATATCCATGCGTTACGGGCATTTCGACGACGTCCAGCGTGAGTACGTCATCACGCGTCCGGACACTCCCCTGCCCTGGATCAACTACCTCGGCAGCGAGGAGTACTTCGGGATCATCTCGAACACGGCGGGCGGGTACTCCTTCTTCCGCGACGCCCGGCTCCGCCGCCTGACGCGCTACCGGTACAACAACGCGCCGCTCGACCTGGGTGGCCGCTACCTGTACGTCCGCGACGATCGGTCCGGCGACTACTGGAGCCCCAGCTGGCAGCCGACCCAGCGCGACCTGGACAACTACTCCTGCCGCCACGGCCTCGGCTACACCGTCATCTCCTCGCGCCGCCAGGGGATCCACGCGGAGACGCTCTACTTCGTGCCTGGTGGCGAGACCCTCGAGATCTGGCGGGTCCGCCTGACGAACGAGCGGGCCGAGCCGGCGATGGTGTCCCTCTTCAGCTCGATCGAGTTCTGCCTGTGGGACGCCCTGGACGACGCCACGAATTTCCAGCGCAACTACTCGGTCGGCGAGGTGGAGGTCGTGGACGGCGTCATCTACCACAAGACCGAGTACCGGGAACGGCGCGACCACTTCGCCTACTTCGCCTGCTCCGAGCCGCTGTCCGGGTTCGACACGCAACGGGACGCGTTCCTGGGACCCTATCGCGGCTGGGACCGGCCGATTGCCGTGGAGCGGGGCTCGTCATCCAACTCCATCGCCCACGGCTGGCAGCCATCGGGCTCGCACCACGTGCGCCTCGAGATCGACCCTGGCGAGACGAAGGAGGTCATCTTCGTCCTCGGCTACGCGGAAAACCCGCGCGACGCCAAGTTCGATCCGCCAGGCTCGCAGACCATCGACAAGCGCGGGGTCCGACCGACGATCGAGAAGTACCTGCAGCCCGCCGCGGTGGCCGAGGCATTCGACGCGCTGCGCGCCCGCTGGGCGGACCTCCTGGCAACCTACACCACCCGGACGGAGAACGAGCACGTCGACCGGATGGTCAACATTTGGAACGCCTACCAGTGCATGGTCACGTTCAACATATCGCGCTCCGCGTCCCTCTTCGAATCGGGGATCGGCCGCGGGATGGGGTTCCGCGACACGACCCAGGACCTGCTCGGCTTCGTCCACCTGGTTCCATCCCGGGCCCGCGAGAGGCTCCTCGACGTCGCCTCGACACAGCTGCCGACGGGCGGGGCCTATCACCAGTACCAACCGCTCACCAAACGCGGCAACGACGCAGTGGGATCTGGATTCAACGACGATCCGCTCTGGCTCGTGCTCTCGGTGGCGGCCTACCTCAAGGAGACTGGTGACGCGTCGATCCTCGACGCGGCCCTTCCCTACGACAACGAGCCCGGCACCGAACGCCCCCTCTACGAGCATCTCCAGCGCTCCATCGCGTACACGCTGGAACGGCTCGGCCCCCACGGGCTGCCGCTCATCGGGCATGCCGACTGGAACGACTGCCTGAACCTCAACTGCTTCTCGGAGACGCCCGGCGAGTCGTTCCAGACGTCCGAGACCCGGAGTGGCGGGGTCGCCGAGTCGGTCTTCATCGCAGGTCTCTTCGTCCTGGCGGCGGGCGAGCTCGCGGCGATCGCCGAGATGCGGAGCGACGGGTCGGAGGCCTCCCGGTGCAGGTCCGTTGCGGCGGACATGCGGGCCGCCGTGGACCGGCACGGCTGGGACGGGGCGTGGTTCCGGCGGGCTTACGATTTCTTTGGCCGGCCCGTCGGCTCGGCCGAGAACGATGAGGGGCAGATCTTCATCGAGCCGCAGGGGATGTGCGTGCTCGCCGGCATCGGGATCGAGGACGGCAGGGCCCGCCTTGCGCTTGACTCCGTGCGGGAGCGCCTCGCGACGCCGGAGGGGATCGTCCTCCTCCAGCCGGCGTTCTCCCGCTACTACCTGCACCTTGGCGAGATCTCCTCCTATCCGGCCGGGTACAAGGAGAACGCCAGCGTCTTCTGCCACACGAACCCCTGGCTGATGATCGCCGAGACCGTGCTCGGCAGGGGCGACGCGGCACTCGACTACTACCTCAGGATCAACCCGTCGGCCCGCGAAGGGATCGGGGAGATCCATCGCGTGGAGCCGTACGTGTACCCCCAGATGATCGCGGGGAAGGACTCGGCGACACCCGGCGAAGCCAAGAACACCTGGCTGACGGGGACCGCAGCCTGGAACTTCGTCGCGATCAGCCAGTGGATCCTGGGGATTCGGCCCGAGCACGCGGGCCTGCGGATCGACCCGTGCGTGCCCGTCGGGTGGGGGGACTTCAGCGTAACGCGACGTTTCCGGGGCGCCACGTACCACGTCACGGTCCGCAAGCAACCGGGCACGTCCGGTCGCGTGACGCGCCTCCAAGTTGACGGCCGGAGGATGGACGGTAACCTCGCGCCATTGCCCGCGTCCGCCGGTGGGGAGATCGAGGTGGAGGCGTTCGTGGAGGCGACGGCGTGAGATCGGTCGACGTCGTGCCCGGCGAGCGGTAGGCCCGAACGCGCTCACCAACTCCCGACAGCGGCACCCGCATGGCGGTCAACGAACCGGCCGATCCGCGCGAGCGCCTCCTGGAGCTTCTCGTAGCTCGTCGCGTAGCACATCCGGACGTGGCCGGCGCCGGACGGCCCGAAAGCGCTCCCCGGGACGGCGGCGACGTGTTCCTCCCTGATCAGCTGCTCCACGAACGCGTTGTCGTCGAGGCCGGTCGAGGTGATCCGCGGGAACGCGTAGAAGGCGCCGCGCGGCTCGAACGTGGCAAGGCCCAGGACGTTGAGGCCGTCGACGATGAGCCGGCGCCGGCGGTCGTACTCGGTGCGCATCGCCTCGACGTCCGCCTCGGCGGTCGTGATCGCGACCAGCGCCGCGTCCTGGGCCGTCGTGGGAGCCGACATGATCCCGTACTGGTGAACCTTGACGACCCCCTCGAGGATCGCCGCGGGGGCGCAGAGGTAGCCGACCCGCCAGCCCGTCATCGCATAGGCCTTCGAGAAGCCGCCCATCAGGATCGTCCGCTCGCGCATGCCGGGCAGCGCGCTCATCGCCCGGTGCCGGTAGCCACCGTAGGAGAGACGGTCGTAGATCTCGTCCGAGTAGACGAGCAGGTCGTTCGCGACCGCGATCCGCGCTAGCTCGTCCTGGACCGCTTCAGGCAGGACGGCCCCGGTCGGGTTGCACGGGAAGCCCAGGAACAGCGCCTTGGTCCGCGGCGTCACCGCGGCGGCCACGGCACCTGGATCCAGCGCGAAGTCGTCCTCGAACCGCGTCGCGACGTGCCGGACCACCCCGCCGGCGAAGACCACCGCCGGGACGTAGGCGACGTACGAGGGCTCGTGGAGGATCACCTCGTCACCCGGGTCGATCGTCGCCCGTAGCGCCAAATCGACCGCCTCGGAAGCCCCGACCGTCACGAGGACCTCCGTTGCCGGGTCGTAGCGGACGCCGTATCGCTGCGCCAGGTGCTCGGAGATGGCGACACGGAGCTCCAGCGTCCCGTAGTTGCTGGTGTAGTGGGTGCGCTTCGCGCGAAGCGAGGCGACTCCCGCTTCGATCACCTGCTCGGGGGTCGCGAAGTCCGGCTCCCCCACCCCGAGGCTGATCATGTCGTCCATCGTCGCCGCGATATCGAAGAAGCGGCGAATGCCGGACGGAGGAACCGCCCGGACGCGCGCGGAGAGCGCACGGTCCGCCAGCGGGACGTGCGACGCGTGGATCGTCATGGAACGCCAACCTCCTGTTCGCGCAGGGTGGCCAGGCCGGATGGCTCCGTCCCGCGCCACGCCGCGCCCGACGTGATCGCCTCGTAGGCTCGCGCGAGGCGGAAGAGCGCCAGCTCGCTCCAGGCCGGCCCGATCAGCTGGAGCCCCACCGGCAGGCCGTCGGAGAGCCCGGCCGGGATGCTCATTCCGGGCAGGCCCGCCATGTTGACCGGCAGCGTGCAGACGTCGGCAAGGTACATCGCCACGGGATCCTCCAGCCTGGCGCCGAACGGCCAGGCGACGAAGGGGCTGACCGGGGCAACCAGGGCATCGATCCCGCTCGCGAAGGCCGCGTCGAAGTCCGCCTTGATGAGCGTTCGGACCTTCTGGGCCTTCAGGTAGTAGGCGTCGTAGTAGCCCGCCGATAGCGCATACGTGCCGAGCATGATCCGGCGCTTGACCTCGGGACCGAAGCCCGACCCGCGGGTCGCGAGGTAGTTCGCCAGCACGTCGCCGTCCCTCACCGCGCGGCCGAACCGGATCCCGTCGTAGCGGGCGAGGTTCGCGGAAGCCTCAGCCGGGGCGACGATGTAGTAGGTGGCCAGTCCGTAGTCCGTGTGGGGCAGGCTGACGTCGACGACCTCCGCGCCGGCAGTCTGCAGGGCCGTCACTGCCTCCCGGATGCGCGCCTCCACGCCCGGCTCCATGCCCGCCACGAAATACTCTCGCGGCAGGCCCAGGCGAAGGCCCCGGAGATGGGCGGCTGCCTCGTCGTCCGAGGCCGGGAGGCGGAGCAGCTCCTCCGGGACCGGCCGTGGCGCCGAGGTCGAGTCACGCTCGTCACGACCGGCCACCGCGTGGAGCAGCATCGCCGCGTCGCGCGCAGTGCGCCCGAACGGCCCGACCTGGTCCAGCGACGAGGCAAAGGCGACAATCCCGTAGCGGCTCACCCGCCCATAGGTCGGCTTCATGCCCACGACGCCGGTCATCGCGGCCGGCTGGCGGACGGAGCCGCCGGTGTCCGTCCCGATGCTGAGCGGAACGTGGCCGGCAGCAACGCTGGCGGCCGATCCTCCCGAGCTGCCGCCCGGCACCCTGCCGAGGTCCCACGGGTTCGCGGTGGGACCGTATGCGGAGTGCTCCGTGGATGACCCCATCGCGAACTCGTCCATGTTGAGCTTGCCCAGGATCACCGCCCCCACGTCCCGCAGCCGCTCGGTGATGTGGGCGTCATACGGCGAGACGTACCCGGCCAGGATGCGCGAGCCCGCGGTGCACTGGCCGCCCCGCACCGATACGAGATCCTTGAGGCCGACCGGGACCCCGCAGAGCGGGTGCAGCGTGGCGAGGGCCGCGGCTCCGTCGACGCGCGCCCGCGCGAGCCGCGCATCGGCTTCGTCGGCAGCCGCGCGGGCACCCGCGCCGTCGATGACCAGCCACGCATTCAGGGCGGGGTTCTCCCGCTCGGCGAGCGCAAGGTGGGCGTCGACAAGCTCCCGCGATGAGAGGTCGCCGGCGCGAAGCCGGTCGCTCATCGCGACGGCGGTCAGGCGGGTGAGCCCGGTGTCCGGCACGGGCGCTCAGTCGCCTCCGAGGATCGCCGGTACGACGAGGTAGACGTCGTCCCGTCCCGGCGCGTTCGCCAGCGCGTCCGCCCGTGCGAGCGAGGGCCGTGCCACATCCTCGCGGAGGATGTTCTCCAACTCGATCGTCTGCGCGGTCGGCGCGATCGCATCCGTGTCCAGCCGGGAGAGCACCGCGTACTGATCCAGGATGTGGTTCAGCTGGACCTCGAGCCGAGCCAGCTCCTCAGCGGCAAGGCCGAGACGGGCGAGATGGGCGACATGCTCGACGTCGCCGCGCGAGAAGGTCCCCATGGTGCTCGATGATAGCCGACCACCGTGGCCGGCCCGCAGGCTCGGCCGCGGAGATCAGCCCGCGCGCACCGCGGCGAGCGCCCGGCGCGCCTGGGCAAGGTGGAACCGGTCGTGGCCGGCGGTCATCGTGAACATCAGCCAAAGCGACTCCGGGCCACGCTCCGGGTGGCGCACCGCGCGGGCCCGCGCCGCCGGCGTTGCGGCCGCCAGGAGCGCCAGGTTCGCGGTCCGGAGCGCATCGAACAACCGCAGCAGCGCATCCGGGTCGGCGTGCCCGTGGTCGAGCGCCGTGACCCAGCGGTCCTGGTCGAAGCCGACGATCGCTGGATCGTCCTCGGCGAGTGCCCACCGGTAGCGCCCGCTGATGACGAGCTCCGCATCGACTGCGTGGCCGAGGCATTCGAGCGCCGACCACTCATCTGGCGCCGGCCGCGTCCGGAGGTCGGGCCCCGCCTCGGCCACGAGCGTGCGCCACGCCGCGATCGTCGAGCCCTGCACCGCGGCCGGGTCGTCGTAGCCGACCAAGCCGACCAGGTGCCGTTGGTAGCCCTGCGGATCCGCGATGTTGTCCGGGCTCGCGCTCGCGGCCTGATTCGTGCGATGCGTCACGCCGATGCCTCCTGTCCCGCCAGGAGCTGCCGGAACGCCTCCTCGTCGAGGACCGGGACGCCGAGCTCCTGCGCCTTCTGCAGCTTCGATCCAGCGTTCTCGCCGGCGACGAGGTAGTCCGTCTTGCGGGACACCGACCCGGCGGCCTTGCCCCCGGCGACCCGGATCGCATCCTCGGCCTCCGCGCGGCTCATGCCCGGAAGCGTGCCGGTGACGACGAGCGTCCTGCCAGCCAGCACCCCCACCAGCCCTCCTTCCATCGCCGGCCGCAGCGGGGGCTGCTCGGCCTCCACGCCGGCCGCCAGGAGGTCGTCAAGGATCCCTGCGGTCGCCGGTTCGGCGAAGAAGCGCGCGAGGCTCGCGGCCACGGTCCCGCCGACGCCGGGCACTTCCTCGAACGCGGCAGGCTCGTTCGCGGCCACGCGGCGGAGCTCCGCCGCGACCCGCGCCGTCCAGCCGTCCGGTCCGCCCATCGCGCCGCCCGCGACGGGCGGTATCCGGCTCGCCAGCCAGGTCGCGAGGTCGATCGCGGTCTGCTCGCCGACCTGGGGGATGCCCAGCGCGTTCAGGATCCGCGCGAGCGGCCGCCGGCGCGCCCGTTCGATGGCCGCGGCGAGGTTCTCCGCGCTCTTCCGGGCAAACCGGTCGAGCAATTCGAGGTCGTCGGCGCGAAGGCGAAAGAAGTCGCCCCGGGAGCGCACGAGGCCGCGCTGGAGCAGCTGCTCGAGCACCGCCCAGCCAGCGCCCTCGATGTCCATGCCACCGCGGCCGGCGAAGTGCGCGTACTCCTGGGCGACGCGCGCGGGGCAGTCGGGGTTCGGACAGTAGTGGCGGACGGCGCCCTCGTCGCGGACGATCGGCGTGTCGCACACCGGACACCGCTCCGGCATCTTGAAGACGCGCTCCGCCCCGGTCCGTCGCTCGGGGATGGAGCGGACGACCTCGGGGATCACGTCGCCCGCCTTCTGCAGGATGACGTGGTCCCCGATCCGGAGGTCCTTGCGGCGGACCTCGTCGAGGTTGTGGAGCGTGGCCCGCGAGACGGTGGAGCCCGCCACCCTGGCCGGGCGAAGGTGCGCCACGGGCGTAAGCGTCCCGGTTCGCCCGACGTACGGGACGATGTCCTCCAGGAGCGTCTCGACCTGCTCGGGCGGGAACTTGTAGGCGATCGCCCAGCGAGGCGCCCGCGCCACCATCCCCAGCCGCGCCTGCTGGTCGAATCGGTCCACCTTCACGACGACGCCGTCGGTCTCGTAGTCAAGGCCGTGGCGCGCCTCCTGCCAGCGGGCGAGGAAGGCGATCACGCCGTCGATGTCCAGGTCGGGCCGGCGGTGCGGGTTGACCGGGAACCCGAGCGACTCCAGGCGACGGAGGGCACCCGACTGCGTGTCGATCCCGCTCGCATCGCTGCCGTCGGCCGTGTCGCCGCCGTCGCCCGCATCTCCGCCACCGAGGGGCCTGTCCACACCGGCCGGTTCTTCGGTGTCGCGCGGATCGGCAGGTCCACCCCGGCCGGCCACCCCATCCACGCCAATCCGGGTGGGACGCGCGTCCGGAGCGCCGGCCACGCGCTCCGCCTGCGCGGGGACCTCCTCGTTGAGCTGGTAGGCCCAGAAGCTGAGGCGGCGCCCGGCCGTCACGGCCGGGTCCTGCTGGCGAAGCGAGCCGGCGCCGCTGTTGCGCGGGTTCGCATACAGCGGCAGCCCCGCTTCTTCACGCTCGGCGTTGATACGAGCGAACTCGGCCTTGGGCATGTAGACCTCACCGCGCACCTCCAGCGTGGCGCGCTCGGCGAGCCGATCCGGGATGACGGCGATTGTCCGCAGGTTCGCCGTGACATCCTCTCCGGTCGTGCCGTCTCCCCGCGTCGCGCCGCGCACGAACCGTCCCTCACGGTAGCGCAGGCTGATCGCGAGGCCGTCGATCTTCAGCTCGGCGACATAGCGGAGCTCGGGAGTCGGCTCCGGGGCCGCGGGCAGGCCCAGCCCGCGCCGGACGCGCGCATCGAACGCGCGCAACTCCTCCTCCCCGAACGCGTTCGCCAGGCTGAGCATCGGGCGTTCATGCCGGACCTCAGCGAACGGGCTGCTCTCGTCGAGGGCACCGCCGCTTCCCACGCTTCGGGTCGGCGAGTCCGGCGAGGCGAGCCCCGGGAAGGCTGTCTCGAGCGCCACCAGCTCACGAAAGAGGGCGTCGTACTCGGCATCGGACAGGGTCGGGCTGTCCTCGACGTAGTAGGCGTGGTTTGCTGCGCGGATCTCCGCGGCGATCGCCGCGTGGCGCCTCTCTGCGAGGTCCGGGGCAAGGTCGGCTGCCACGGCCACGAGCGCGGGGTCGACGGGCAGGTCGGGCGTGGACATCGCGGTCCCGAGTCTACCGCCCGCCGTGCACGGGCCGCGCGCGGGCGGCGACGGGCGCGAAACGGGTCGCAGCGACGAGGTCGAGGCCGCCACGAGGTTGAGTCGGGTCGCGCGGTGAGGCATGCTAGCGGCATGGACAAGCACGAGCTCATTGCCGGACTCCAACGCGCCCACGCCGAGCTCCGGGCGACCATCGACGCGCTCACGGACGCCGAGCTCGCCCTCCCGGCGCAGGGTGAGTGGACCCGCCTGGACCTCGTCGCCCACATCGAGTGGTGGGAGCGCCACTCCTCGGACGTCATCGCCGCGCTCCGAGACGGGCGCGATCCGTACCCGGCGGACGAACCGTTCGACCTCGACGGGCTGAACGCCCGGGTCCTGAAGGAGAACCGGGGCCGGACGGCAACCGACGTTCGGTCCGGCGAAGCGGCCGCCTGGGCGGATCTCGCGCGAGCCATGGAATCCGCCGGCGAGGCGGACCTGTTCGATGCCGGCCGGTTCGCATGGACGGAGGGTGCGCCACTCGCCGAGATCATCCATAGCGATACGGACCGGCACTGGGCGGAACACCTTCCGCACCTGGGACCAACGGGGTAGCGCTTCCGGCGCAGGTCGGGGGGCAGCGGGGGCGGGCGAGCGTCGCGCCCGGGGGCGGGCGAGCGTCGCGCGCGAGGCACCGGGTCGCCGGAGGCGAACAGATCGCGTGGATCGGCCGCGCCCCGAGGGGCCGCGACCGGCGCAACGGCCGAGCTGTTCGCGCCGCGCGAACATCCGATGGGCATCAGGCCCCGGGGGGACTCGTAGACCACTGGATACGGGTCATCTGTTCGCCTCTGGCGACCCCAGCGGGACGGGGGAACGAGGGACGCCCTCGCTGCGGGCGATCGGGACCATCTCGTCGAGGGTGACCGCGTCCAGAGTCCGTCGATCGTCGGGGCCCGGCCGCGCGAGCCACGGGTTGGGGCCGCTTATCCCACGAGGTCGAGGTTCGCGATGCTGGCCAGGAGGGTCTTCACGCCGCCGGAGCGGAACGCCACCGTGACCTCCTCGTCGTCCCGGGTGAGCTTCGAGGTGACGACGATGCCCTCCCCGAACCGGGAGTGGGCAACGCGGTCGCCGTCGCGGAAGAGCCGCTCCCCCGGGACGCGCACGCGGGCCGTCCGGGCCGGAGGTCGGGCCGGGACGCCGGTCTGGCGTCCCGGCTCCTGGCGAATCGGCACGTCGTCGAGTGGGAAGTCGGCGTCCGGGTGATCCGGGACATCGGCGTCCCCGCCGCCAACACCCCGGCGTACCGGGGCCACGAGCGAGCCCGACGGCGCCCCGGCCGCGAACGCCGCACGACGGGCGGCCAGGTCGCGCGACGGCCGGAAACCCTCCCCGACGGCCGGGGCGCCGGGCCGGCCGGTTGGCGCGCGCGACGCGCCGCCGGCCCGCGCGCCGAGTCGTGACGATCGGCGTGCCCCGAACGCCAGGTCGAGATCGTACGGGTCGGCGGCCCCCGGGAGCAGCCGCGGGCCTTCCATCAGATCGGCCGGGATCTCGAACAGGAAACGCGACGGCATCGCGGGACCGCCGGCCGGCCCCCACGTGGCCCGCCGCGAGGCATGCGACAGGAAGAGGCGCTCCTTCGCCCGGGTGATGCCGACGTAGGCGAGGCGACGCTCCTCCTCGAGCTCGCGCGGGTCATCCTGGTCGCGCTCCGCGGCCAGGGCCCGGGCATGGGGGAAGATCCCCTCTTCCAGGCCGCCGATGAAGACGGCGCCGAACTCGAGTCCCTTCGCGGCGTGGAGCGTGATCAGGGTGACCGCGTCGGCGTCGCCCTCGTAGCTGTCCTGGTCGGCAACGAGCGCCGTCTCCTCGAGCAGACGGTCAAGCGCATCGTCGGGCGCAAGGTCGTCGTAGCGCGTCGTCACCGAGCGAAGCTCCAGCAGGTTTCGCCAGCGCTCCTCGTTCTCCTCCGTGCCATCCGCGAGCATCGCCCGGTAGCCGGAGGCTTCCAGGACGTCATCGAGCAGCTCGGGCAGCGGCAGGAGCCCGACCCGGGACCGGAGTCGCCGGACAAGGGCCACGAAGTCCGCCACGGCACCCCGGGCGCGACCAGTCAGCATGAGCAGCCCGTCCACGGCCGCCCGCTCCAGGGCCACCCAGTACGTTGCCTCCGGCTCGTCCGCGGCGGTTCGCAGCACCTCGAGCGAGCGGTCGCCCAGGCCTCGCGGCGGCACGTTGATGACGCGCTCGAAGCTCACTCGGTCGCGGTCGCTGCGCAGGATCCGCAGGTACGCCAGCGCGTCCTTGACCTCGCGGCGCTGGTAGAAACGCGTCCCCCCGATGAGCTGGTAGCGGATCCCGTAGCGCAGGAACGCCTCCTCGATCGCCCGGGATTGGGCATTGGTCCGGTACAGGACCGCGACGTCCTTCGGACGGAAGGCCACGTCCTCATCCGCGCGACGGGTCAGCGACGATGCGCGACCCCCGAGGAGCGCCTCGACCTGGCGGGCGATCCACTCGGCTTCCTCTTCCTCATCGTAGGCCTCGAAGCGCTGGATGGGGCGGCCGGCGGTCTTCTCGGTCCAGAGCTTCTTCTCTTTGCGGCCCAGGTTGTTGGCGACGACGGCGTGGGCCGCCTCCAGGATCAGCTGCGTGCTCCGGTAGTTCCGCTCCAGCTTCACCACGGTCGCACCGGGCTCGTCGTGCTCGAAGTCGAGGATGTTGCGGAGGTCCGCTCCACGCCAGGCGTAGATCGACTGATCATCGTCGCCGACCACGCACAGGTTGTGGTGCCCGGCGGCGAGCGCCCGCACGATCCGGTACTGGGCACGGTTCGTGTCCTGGTATTCGTCAACGTGGAGATAGCGCCAGCGCGCCTGGTAGCGAGCGAGCACCTCCGGCTGTGTCTCGAGGAGCGTCACCGTCCTGCCCAGGAGGTCGTCGAAGTCGAGCGCGCCGGCCTCACGAAGGCGCCGCTCGTACGCCACGGCGAGCTTCGCGACGTCCTCCTGGTACCGGGTGGTGGCCGCCTCCGCGAGCGCGTCGGCGCCCTCGAGGTCGTTCTTGGCCCGTGACAGCGCCTCCAGCACGCCGCGGGGCCGGATCGGGCCGCCCTGGAGCGGCACGTCGAAGTCGCGGAAGACCTGCTTCATCAGCGTCAGCTGGTCGTCCGTGTCGTAGATCACGAAGCGCGGATCGAGCCCGATCGCCATCCCATCCCGGCGCAGCATCCGGGCGCAGACCGCATGGAAGGTGCCCATCTCCACCTTCCGTCCATCGTCGGGGCCGACCAGCGCGATGATCCGCTCGCGCATCTCCGCGGCGGCCTTGTTCGTGAACGTGACGGCCAGGATCCGCCAGGGCGCCACCCCGGTGACACCGATCAGGTAGGCAACGCGGTGCGCCACGACCCTGGTCTTGCCGCTCCCCGCGCCGGCGAGGATCAGGAGCGGCCCATCCGTCGTCGTGACGGCGCGGGCCTGCTCGGGATTCAGCCGCGCCGTGATCGTCGCGGCCAGCTCCTCGGGCGATGCGACTCCCGTGGCGAGGCCGCGGTCGCGCTCCGGCGCGCGTGGATCCGGCCCGGCAGCAGCGTGCGGAGGCTCGTCCTCGGGCGCGGGCGCGTCGGGCAGCGGCGGCTCGTCGGCCAGCCACGGCGGAGGGGATTCCACACCTCGATTGTACGGCGGCGGCCTGCACCGGCCGGCCACTCGTCGGGTGCCCACGACCCCCGGGCGGTCGGGCCACCCGCAGGACTACCTCGGGGCTACCGCCGCCGCCGTCTCCGCAGGCACGCCCGGCAACCCGTCGAAGCCCACCGACCTCAACGCGTCCGCCACACGGCCGACCATCTCCCCCGCCATCACTGCGTCCAGGGTCGTCAGTGATGGTTCGGCGAGCAGCGTGTCGACCCGCGACCGGGCCCGCTCGAACATGTCATGGCTGCCTCCATCCAGCCACGCGCGCAGCGAGCCGCGGTCGACCACCGCGGACGGAAGGTGTTGCTCTTCGCGGAACCGGCGACGGGTCTCGGGCAGCTCCAGGAAGCGGCCCGCGAAGCCCGCTTCGCGTATCGCATCGAGCCCGAGCGACCCCTCCGGAAGCGCGATGCCGCGCACCAGGCGGAGGGCATTCGCGATCGCCTCTGCATCGATGACCAGCTTCTCCGCGCTCTGGCAGCGCAGCGAGTCGAGCATGCCGGCACCCGAGATCAGGTCGATCCCGGCGAGCGCGCCGACGAGCGCCGTGGTCGCGCTCTCCATGCCGGCCTGGGCATCGACCCCCTTCGCGTCCGTGGCGCCCAGGTAGCCGTGGGTGGGCAGTCCCAGCCACCGCCCGACCGCCGCGTTGCCAGCATCGAGCATCGCCGTCTCGATGGCGCCCATCGGGGTGGCGCCGATCCGCATGTCGAGGATCGCGGGCGCCCCGCCCCACACGATCGGCGCACCGGGGGCTGCTGCCTGATGGATCACGATCCCCGCCAGGCATTCGGCCGCGTGCTGGACCACGGAGCCGGCCAGGGCAACCGGTCCCGCCCCGCCGGCGAGCGGCATCGAGACGATCTGGGCCGGCACCCCGGCGCGCGCGAGCCCGATCAGGCAGCGCGACGCGAACGAGGTCCAGTCGAGCGGCGGGGACGGGCAGACGTCGAAGACGGCCCGGGGTCGCGCCCGGAGCGCATCGGCACCGCCGGCATCGGCGGCGAGCAGGTCCAGCATCGGACCCAGCCCATCGGCAGTGAAGGCGCCGGTCACGATCGGCTTGTCCGAGCCGAGCAGGACCAGCAGGAGCCGGTAGCGGTCACCGAGCTCCGCCGGCACGTCGGAGCAGACGACGGCGGTGGACTGCGCCGCGTAGGCCGGCAGCCGCTCCGCCACGGCCACCAGCCGCACGAGGTCGGCCGCGGAGGACGGCCGGTGCTCGCCCGTCTCCGGGTCGAGCACCGAGACGCCGCATGAGCCCGGATCGAAGGCCACCTCGCCGATGCCGTAGCGGACTGCGGGAGAGCCGTCCCGGGCGTGGAGCGTGATGGTTCGTGGAGCGGTGGCGAGCGCTGCCCTGACGACAGGCTCGGGGATGGAGGCCACATCCTCGCGCAGGGTGGCGCCGACGCTCGCCAGGAGCGACCGGGCTTCCGGGTCGTTCACCCGGACCCCGGGGTCCCGGAGGACGGCGAGCGCCTCGTCGAGGATCCGCTCGATGCCCGCCGGGTCGAGGAGGTCGAGGGTCGGGCGGCGACCGGCCCGGCCGGTCATCGCTCCTTCTCCCGCCCCGTTTCGGCGATCCGGACGAGCTCCGCGGCCAGCACGGGGTCGAGCGGCGCGCCCGGCGCCGTGGCGAGCAGCTCGATCGCTCGTTCGTGGGCCCGCTCCCGCGCATCCACCCGGGGCGTGCCGTCCGGCGCCGGCGGGCGCCGATCGATGAGCGCCGGGCTCCAGCGCTCGCGCATGTGCCGACGTGTGTGCGGCTCGGACAGGAAGTCCCCGCCCGGTCCCACGCCGCGGATCACGTCGATCGCGAGCGACTCCTCGTCCACCGGGATTCCCCGGCAGATGCCGCGGACCAGGCCGAGGATCTCGGCATCCAGGAGGAGCTGCTCGTAGGACCAGATCCGGCTCCCGGCCAGGAGGCCCATCCCGAGCAGCATGTCCGCCCGGCCCACGCACGCGGCCAGCGCCGCGAGGCCGTTCTCCAGGCCGGCCCGCCAGTCGGGCACGTGTGCACCGGTCGCGAACGCGCCCATCGAGAGCGGCACGCAGTACTGGTCCGCCAGCTCGCCGGAGGCCATTCCGAAGAGGACATCCTCCGGGCCGCCGCCCGTGTAGGCCCCGGTCCGCAGGTCCATTGCGGTCTGGGCGGCCGCGTAGTAGACCGGCGCGCCGGGTGACGCGAGCTGGACGAGCGCCAGCGCGGAGAGCACCTCCGCGTTTCCGACGGCCAGCGTGCCGGCGAGCGTTGCGGGACCCGTGTGGGCGCACGACGCCATCGTCATGAAACCGGTGGGGATCCCCGCCTCGGCCGCCACGAGCGCGGCGTCGAGCGCGCCCGCCTCGTGGGCCAACGGGCTGATGGTGCAGAAGGTCAGCGAGAGGGGCGGCCGTGCGCGCAGGGCGGCGCTGCTGCCCGCGAGGGCCAGGGCCATCTCGACGGCGACGGCCGCCTCGCGTGGGTGCATCACCGATTCGGTCTGCACATGCTTCGTGGTGATGCTCAGCGCGGCCGCCAGCTCGCGGAGTGCGCGTGTCTCGGGCGTGACGTCCTGCGCGGAAACCGGCATCCAGATGAACCCGACGTCCGGCATCTCCTCGGCAACGCGGCAGATCGACGTCACGTCGTCGAGCGTCGAGCGGCGGCGCTCGCCGCTTTCGAGGTCGGCAACCTCCACGCCGCAGCCGTCGGTCGCGGCCCAGACATGGTGGCCGTCGAGGGGCAGGTCGCGGTCGGGCTCCCGGCCGGCCAGCGTGAATGTTGGCGGTGCGCTTCGCAACGCGGTCTCGATCACCTGCGCCGGGACCCGGACGATGCCAGTCCCGGGATCGACGTGTGCGCCGTGGTCCGCCCAGATTGCCTGGGCCCGCGCGGACGGGAAGCGCACGCCGACCGTCTCGATCAGCTCGAGCGTGGCGGAATGGACGCAGTCGATCGCCAGGGCGTCGAGAACCTCCAGCCGGATCGCCGGGTCGACCAGTGTGGCGAGTGGCCGGCGCGTCGCCGGGGCCGGCGCCTGGACGGGGATGGTCGTGGACATCACAGCACCCGGCTCATGCCTGCACGCCGACGAGCCGACGAGCCGTGTCGACAGCCGCGATCGCGTCCTCCGCGTAGGCGTCGGCGCCGATCTCCTCGGCCCAGGCACGCGTCACGGGGGCGCCGCCAACCATCACCTTCACGCGGGGCCGGAGGCCGGCCGCGCCGAGCGCCTCCACAACCGCGCGCTGCCCGGTCATCGTGGTCGTGAGCAGGGCCGAAACGCCCACCAGGCCGGCATCCACCTCGGCCGCCTTGGCCGCGAATGCCGCCGGAGCCACGTTCACCCCCAGGTCGTAGACCTCGAAGCCGTTCGCCGACAGAAGCGTCGCCACCAGGTTCTTGCCGATCTCGTGGATG
Organism: uncultured Chloroflexia bacterium; assembly: GCA_963814115.1. Lineage (GTDB taxonomy): Bacteria > Chloroflexota > Limnocylindria > Limnocylindrales > CSP1-4 > CTSoil-043. Next base: position 227,143 of record CAWFBS010000003.1, read on the forward strand.
TCGCCGGCCACCGTGCCCAGCACCACGCGGCCGGCCGACGCGCGCTGCTCGCCGCCGGCCTTCAGTGCCGGCTCGATCTCGCGCATCGCGGCCTGCATCGCCCGCGCGGCAAGCATCAGGTCGGGCAGGAACAGGTCACCGTTCGAGAAGCCCTCCCCGACCTCCCGCAGGGCGGGCATCGCCGCCTCGTCGATGAGGCGGAGCGGCGGGATCCCCGCCGCCAGCGCCTCCCGCGCAGCTGCCTGCGCGACCGCCGGCTCGCCGTCCGTAACGGCCTGGCGCAGGACCGCGAATGTCGTCTCGTCCATGGAACACCTCTCGCCGCGTTGCGCGGCCTCTCCGCGACACCCGCCGCGGCCCGTGGACCGCGGCTCGAACCCGGGCGATCGACGTCAGAGGCCGGCCCTTGCTTCGGCCCGGGCCACGATCTCGCGCAGCTCCGCGACGGCGGCATCCGGCAGTGGCGGGGGAACCGTCGCGGCGGCGAGGATCGCGTCCACTCGGTCGGCCGCCCGAACGCCGAGCGACTTGCCGCCGGCCGCGGCCCACGCGCCGCGCGCACGCCGGTCCAGCAGGGCCGGATACCAGCGCGAGCGGTAGTGCGCCAACGTGTGGTCGGATTCCAGGAACGACCCCTCGACGCCGAGCTCATCCACGAGGTCGAGCGCGAGCGCCTCGTCGGACATATCGACCGGCGCCGTCGCCGCCCGCGTCCAGCTCACCAGCTCGTCGCACACCACGAGCTGGGCGAGCGAACCGGCGAGCCCGGACTCCAGGTAGCCGCTGTCGTGGGTGACCTGGCCCGACGAAAGCGCGCCCTGGACGATGGCGGCGGCGGCCTCGGCGGCGGCTTGGCCGTCGACCACCTTCGAATCGGCGCCTCCGCCGAGGCTGAACATCGGGAGTCCCAGGTGGTGGGCCAGCGCCTCCGCCGCGCCCTTCGGATCCGGGCCGACGTACGGGTCGACGGTGGTCTTCAGGTCCAGGGCGTCCCCGCCGAAACCGGGCACGATCACCGGAGCGCCCTCCCGGACGAGCTGCGCGATGACGATCCCCGCGAGCACCCCGGCGTGGTTGACGGCGAGCGTCCCGGCGAGCGTGACCGGCCCCGTCGTGCCGCCAGAGGTGACCGGGATCCAGAGGGCCGGCAGGCCGCGCTCGGCCAGGAAGAGGAGCCTGGCGACGGCGTCCTCGTCCAGGAGCAGGCCGCGCGTGACGTTGATGTACCAGCCGATTGTCGGGCGCGCCGCCTGCTCTCCGACGCCGCCGGAGACGGCTTCGGCCATCGCCAAGACGTCACGCAGCCCGTCCTGCTCGTACGTCACGACGATCAGCGGCTTGGTCGTCCCGGTCAGCATGGCCACGGCCTGGTGGCGGTCCGCCACCCGCCCGTCAACGTCAGAGGGCAGGAAGATCGACATCGCGAAGGCCATGTTGGGGAGGGCATCCACCAGGGCGATGCCGGCCCGGACGTCGGCAAGCGTCGCGAGGCGGTGTCCTCTGGTTCGCCCGTCCACGATGTTCGGGCAGTCCGAGCCGGGCCCGAACCAGGCCGTCTCGCCGCCCCACGCGATCGCCGGCCGGCTGGATCGGTCGTGCAGGGTGAGCGACTTTGGCGCCAGCGCAAGCGCCTCGGCCACGAGGCGGGCCGGGATGCGAACGCGATCGGCGGCGTCGACCCGCGCGCCAGCGGCCGCCAGCAGGCGGCGCGCCTCCGGATGGTCCACCCGGACACCCGTCCGCTCCAGGATCGAGCAGGCGGCGGACTGGATGCGCGCGCAGCCTTCCTCGGACAGGCGGTTCCAACGCCCGGCACCGGGCGTGATCGCCGCCGGGCCGGACCGGTCGCTCGGGCTCGCAGGAGAAACGTCGGGCATGGAACCTCCCTCGGCCGGAGCGTGCCGGGCCGCGCGTGGGGTCCGCCAGTGCGAAATGGCCCATTCCTGCGGGGTTCCGCGACGGTCGGCAGGTACTGGACCGTACCCTGCCTGACCGAGACCGGAATGTGACAGGCGGCGGGCAGCCGCTTCACGCCGAACACCCTTCGTGTAACACCTGCGCCCTTCGCGCGTTGTACCTGCAACGCGGGAGGCTCTGACGCGCGGCCCATGCCCAGGCCGCCCGGACCGCGCCGAGCAACTGGCGGGACCGACCCGCGTGGATGCGTCCCAGGGAGACGAAGATGCGGAGAATACTGACGTCGTCGGCGGCGCTCGTGCTCGCACTATCGACATTCGCCGTTGCTCCTGCGAGCGCTGCTGGTGTGAGCGACTGGCACTACAACGCGACAACGCACCACACGTATGGCCTCACCGGCGAGATGACCTGGGTGGACGCTGAGGCGCTCGCCGTTCGTCTTGGTGGGCACCTCGTGACCATCAATGATCAGGCCGAGCAGGACTGGCTCATGACGCAGTTCCCGGATCCCTACAAGTGGATCGGCATGAACGACCGCGACGCTGAAGGCAGCTGGGTCTGGTCGAGCCACACGCGCGTGACGTTCACGGCGTGGCAGGAGACTCAGCCCGACGACTGGAAGGGCTTCGACCCGCTCGGCGAGGATGCCGCAGTGTTGTCCTTCCCTGCCGGCGACCCGTACGGATGGGTCTCAATCTCGGGACGGTGGCTAAACCAGGGCATCGTCGAGGTGCCCGGTAAGCCGAAGTCACTTGCAGGCAATACGCTCGCTGACGGCTTCCACGACGGCACCGCGTTGGACACGGCCTACGCTGAAGACTGCCGCGCCGACGGGTGGGCCTATGACCCCGACAGTCCGAAGCGAGACGTGACGGTTCGGATCCTTGCCATGCGCACCGACCTCACGCAGGTTCCCATCGAGGTATGGCGCGGCGCGGCGAGCGAGTTCCGGGAGGACCTGATCCAAGCTGGCATTGGTGACGGGACCGCGTCGTTCAGCGTGGACCTGCGCCCGCTGATCTCGTATGGCATCCCATACGAGATCCGAGTCCAGGGACGTGACGTTCAGACGGGCGAGTGGGTCACGCTTCAGAATTCGCCCCGCGAACTGACCTGCTACCCGATCTACCCGATCAACCCGACCTGACCAGCGTCGGCGACCCGGGCCTTGCGTGTCGAGCAAGGCCCGGGTCGTTGCTCCACCTCGTGATCGACAGCTGCACCACCGGATACGAGGCCTGCCAGGTGGCTGGTAGCTAGGAGCCGCCGGGTAGCCTCTAGGCGCCGCCCCGCAGCCTCACCAGCGATCCCGGCACCGCGTTCGGACGGCGATCTTGTGCAAGGGCCCGCCGAGCCGGAGCGTTCTCGGTTCGATTCTCTCCTCGTTGAGGTGGTGAGGCGCGCCCTGGAGCTTGCTGTCTGAATCGTTGCTTCGAGCGTCCCTATCGAGTAGTCGAACGATCGCGATAGGACGAGGCGACGAGATCCGAGCGCTGGTATCAGCCTAAGAATCGCAAGAGCCGAGTCTCCGCGGACGGAGACTCGGCTCTTTGCCTGTCTTGAGGGGGAAGTCCGGTCGGCGGACCTCAGCGGCGCTAGCGGACCCCTAGAAGTCCATGTCTCCGCCACCGTGGCCGTGGCCGGCCCCGTTGGTATTGTCCTTCTTCTCGGGAAGGTCGGTCACGAGCGTCTCCGTCGTGAGGACCATCGCCGCGATGGATGCCGCGTTCTGGAGCGCGGAGCGTGTCACCTTGGCAGCGTCCACGATGCCGTGCTCGAACATGTCGCAGTACTCGCCCTTGAGGGCATCGTAGCCCTGGCCCTTGGGCAGGTTCTTGACACGCTCGATGACGACCTCGCCGCGCTCGCCTGCGTTGTCGGCGATCTGCTTGGCGGGAGCTTCCAGGGCGCGCCGCACGATGTCGACGCCGACCTGCTCGTCGCCCTCGAGGTGGAGGGCGTCAAGTGCCGGGATCGCCTGGAGCAGCGTGGTTCCGCCGCCCGCCACGATCCCTTCCTCGACTGCCGCCCGGGTCGTCGAGAGAGCGTCCTCGATCCGGTGCTTCTTCTCCTTGAGCTCGACCTCGGTGGCCGCGCCTACCTTGATGACGGCAACGCCGCCGGCGAGCTTGGCGAGGCGCTCTTGGAGCTTCTCGCGGTCGTAGTCCGAGGTGGTCTCCTCGATCTGCGCCTTGATCTGGGTCATGCGGGCCTTGATGTCGGGCTCGCTTCCGGCGCCGTCCACGATCGTGGTGTCGTCCTTGGTGGCGACGATGCGGCGCGCCTCACCCAGGTCCTCGACCTGGACGGAGTCGAGCTTGCGCCCGATCTCCTCGGAGATCACGGTCCCGCCGGTCAGGATCGCGATGTCGCGGAGCATCTCCTTGCGGCGATCACCGAAGCCCGGCGCCTTGACGCCAAGGACCTGGATGGTGCCGCGGAGCTTGTTCACGACGAGCGTCGCGAGGGCCTCGCCGTCGACGTCCTCGGCGATGATCAGGAGCGGCTTGCCGACCGCGACTGCCTTCTCGAGCGACGGCAGGATGTCGGCCACCGCGGAGATCTTCTTGTCGGTGATCAGGATGCGAGCGCCCTCGAGCACCGCCTCCATCCGGTCCGGGTTGGTGACGAAGTAGGCGGAGATGTAGCCGCGATCGAACTGCATCCCCTCCGTGTATTCCTTCTCGAGGCCCAGCGACTGGCCCTCTTCGACGGTGATGACGCCGTCCTTGCCGACCTTGTCCATCACCTCGGCGATGATCTCGCCGACCTCGGGATCCGCGGCGGAGATGGCCGCCACGGCCGCGATCTGCTCGCGCGAGTCGACTGGCCGGGCTGCCGCCTTGATCTCGGCGACAATGACTTCCACGGCGCGCTCGATGCCATGCTTGAGGACCATCGGGTTGGCGCCCGCGGTCACGTTGCGAAGGCCCTCGCTGACGATCGCCTGACCCAGGACGACCGCGGTTGTCGTGCCGTCGCCGGCGACATCGTCGGTCTTGGTCGCGACCTCCTTGAGGAGCTGCGCGCCCATGTTCTCGAAGGGATCTTCGAGCTCGATGTCGCGCGCGATCGTGACGCCGTCGTTGGTGATGGTGGGAGAGCCGAACTTCTTGTCGAGGACGACGTTGCGGCCCTTTGGCCCAATCGTGACCTTGACGGCGTCGGCGAGCTTGTCGATGCCATGCTTGAGTGAGCGACGCGCGTTGTCGTCGAAAATGACCTGCTTAGCCACGGATTCGGGTTCCTCCTGGGATGAAGTTCGAAGGCGAGTGGTGACGGGCGGCGCCCGTCAGCCCTCGACGATCGCGAGAATGTCCTTCTGGCTCACGATGAGCAGGTCCTCGCCGTTGACCTTGAACTCGGTGCCGGCGTACTTCGCGTACAGGACCTTGTCGCCAACGGCGACGTCCATCTTCTCGCGCGACCCATCCTCGAGAATCCGGCCCGGTCCCACCGCGAGGGCCAACCCCTCCTGGGGCTTCTCCTTCGCGGTATCCGGCAGGACGATCCCGCTCTTGGTGACTTCCTCGCGCGGCGACGGCTTGATGACGACCCGATCCCCGAGCGGTCGGAGCTTCGTCGTCTCGGATGCGGTGGCCAACGGGTGACCCTCCTGTGCAATGCGGTGGTGCGTCCGCCGGCGGTGTCGGCGGACCCCCCTCGATGGACAAGTGCACGGACTTCCGCGCTGTTCCCTGCGGCGAGATCGACCGCCCCGGCCGCTCGTCGAGCGGGCTCGTGACGGCAACACCGCGCCATGTCTGGCACTCTCGCTGTGAGAGTGCCAATAATCTAGCGGCGCACGTCCGCCGTGTCAAGCACGCGTGCAACTGCGGGCGCGCAGCGGCACGAGCGCGGAGGACGGGCACGCGCTACGCTCCCGTGCGTGGATGCGACCCTTGCGCGCCTGACCCTTCGTACGGACGGGGCCGAGCTGATCGTGGACCCTGCGGCGGGTGGCAGGATCGCGGCGCTCCGGGTCGATGGCCTGGACCTCCTGGTGACCGACGGATTCGGACCGCTGGCATGGGGCGCCTATCCCATGGTGCCCTGGGCGGGCCGCCTGCGCGACGGGTTGCTCACCTTTGACGGACGGGTGTACGCGCTGCCCACCCATCTGCTCCCGCCGCACGCCATCCACGGGACGCTGGTCGAAGCGGCCTGGGATGTGGAGACGCCGGTTGGACCAACCGGCGTCGTCCTCCGGGCTCCGCTGGGCGCGTCGTGGCCGTTCGGGGGCCACGTGGTGCACCGCCTCACGCTGGTGGAGGATTCGCTCATCGCCAAGCTGGAGATCCACGCAGATCTCCGCCCGTTCCCCGCCATCGCAGGCTGGCATCCCTGGTTCCGGCGCTCGCTCCGCGGGCCCACGGGAGCCCGGGGTGGTCCAGTGGAGCTTGCCCTGCGAGCGGACGGCATGCTGCTTCGCGGCGAGGACGGCCTCCCGACCGGGGAAGTGGGGCCGGTGCCACCGGGCCCGTGGGACGACTGTTTCGTCGGCGTGACGTCGCCGCCCCTGGTGCGCTGGCCCGGCGCCTTGGAGATCGCCCTCGAGAGCGATGCGGCGTACTGGGTCGTCTACACGGAGCACGCCGACGGCGTCTGCGTGGAGCCGCAGACGGGGCCGCCGAATGGCCTGAACACGGGCGCGTACACGCTCGTCGAGCCCGGGCGGCCGCTCACCGCGTCCATGACGCTCCGCTGGCGACGGCTCGCCTGATCAGCCGGGGATGGTTTGGCCGCCGATGCGCGCGAACGTCGCGTCGTAGGCAGCCACGAGCAGGTCACCCAGGGCGTCGACCTCCTCGCCGCGCTGCTCGGCAACCCAGCGGGCGGTCGTCTCCACGTGGCGCGGCTCGTTACGCCGGCGGGGGGCACCCGGCGGGGAGAGGTAGGGCGCGTCCGTCTCCACGAGCAGCCGCTCTGATGGCACACGGCGAACGCTCTCGGCGGTGGCCTCCTCACCACGGCGAAATGCCAGCCCCGAGACGCCGACGGCGCAGCCCATCGCCAGCGCCGCCTCCACGTAATCGACCGGCCCCGAGACCGAGTGCAGGATCGCCGGCGGCCGCGACCCGAACGCGTCGCGCCCGGCGACCCCACCGAACCCGGCGGCCCGCAGCTCGTCGACGAGGGCGTCCTGGGCGTCTCGCTCGCCGGGTCTCGAGCGGCAGTGGAGGATGGCCGGCTTGCCCGTCGCCAGCGCGAGCTCCAGGTTCCTGCGCAGATTCGCGAGCTGGGCCTCACGTGACGACCACATCCGGTCGAAATCGAGCCCGGTCTCGCCGATCGCGACGACGCGCGGGTCGGCGGCCAAGGCCGTGACTCGTGCCCATCCCCCCGGGTCCGTCTCCCCGGCGGCGTGGGGGTGGACGCCGACCGCGACACCGGCCAGGCCGGGGAAGCGGTCGATGAGCGCGACCGCTCCGACACTCGAGGCGACATCCCAGCCGGGGACGAGGATCCGCTCCACGCCGACGCCTTCGGCAGCGGCGAGCACTTCGGCGACGTCTCCGGCGAACTGCTCCGCCTGGAGATGGCAGTGGCTGTCCACCAGGCGCACGGTCAGCCTGGCTCCGTGCGGTCGGCCTCGGAGGCCTCGATCTCGAGGCGGGGGAAGAGCGGGACCGCCGCGCCGATCGAGCCCGCCTCACCGGCGTGGGCACCCCAGGTCAGCTCGTCGAGGAGCGCTGGCCCACCGTTTCCATTGGCCGCATACGGATACGGGTACCCGAGCTGCGCCATCACCCGCGGCGCGAGGCCCGGCATCACGGGAGCGACGGCGAGGGCAACGAGCCGGCACGCCTCCACGAGGTCGCCCAGCACGAGGCGCAACCGCTCGGCAGCGCCCTCCTCGCCGGACTTGACCGCCCGGGCGATCGTCCAGGGCTGCTCTGCCTCCACGAACCGGTTGCCGGCTCCCACGAAGTCCCACAGCACCCCGAGCGCCTCGTGGAGGAGGCATCCTTCGAGCTTCTGCGCGAACGTGTCCCGGACCCCGGTCCAGGCCGCGCCGAGGGAGCTCTCTGCCGCCGGGCCCGGGTCCGGTCGAACGCCGGCAAGGTAGCGGCCCGCCATCGAGACGGTCCGGTTCACGAAGTTGCCGAAGTCGTTGGCCAGGTCGGCGTTGTAGCGCCGCGTGAAGGCATCCCAGGAGACGTCGCTGTCACGGTCGAAGGCCGCCTCGCGGAGGGCGACGTAGCGCGCCCCGTCGCTCCCGAACGCCGCCACGAAGTCGATCGGGTCCAGGAAGTTGCCGCGGCTCTTGCTCATCCGCTCGCCCTGGGCGAGCAGCCAGCCGTGGATCCACACCTTCCGCGGCGCCTCGAGGCCCGCGGACCAGAGCATGGCCGGCCAGAAGATGGTGTGGAACCGGGCGATGTCCTTGCCGATCACGTGGAGATCGGCTGGCCACCAGCGCGCGAAGGCGACCGGATCGTCCGGAAAGCCCGCCCCCGTGATGTAGTTGATCAGGGCGTCGTACCAGACGTAGATCGTGCCCGCTGCCGGATCCCACGTCCCGTCCGCCAGCTGCGCGCTGCTCCCGTCGGGAAGGATCGGGAACGGGATCCCCCATCCCCCGCCGGGCCGGCTGATGGAGAAGTCCTCGAGGCCGCCCCGGATGAAGCCCAGCATCTCGTTGCGCCGGTGCTCGGGCTGGGCGAAGTCGGGGTGTTCCGCGAACCAGCGCTCCAGGCGCTCCTGGTAGGCGGAGAGCCGGAAGAACCAGTTCCGCTCGGTCAGCCACTGGAGCGGGACGTCGGGGTGGTTCGGGCAGATCGTCCCCGAGGCCGTTTCCACGACATCCGTGACATTCCGGAACCCCTCGCTGGGGCAGTACCAGCCCTCGTAGGTGCCGAGGTAGATGTCGCCGTTGGCGTAGGCCCGGCGGACCATCTCCTGCGCGGAGCGCACGTGGTCCGGGTCCGTGGTCCTGATGAAGCGGTCCGGGCTGATACGGAGAGCGTCCTCGGCTGCCCGGAAGAGGCCGACCTGCTCGTCGACGAAGTCGCGCGGCGAGCGATGATCATCGGCGGCGCGCATCGCGATGTTGACGCTGTGTTCGTCGGTCCCGGTCAGGAAACGCGTGGGCACCCCGCACATGCGGTACCAACGCGCCAGCGCGTCCGCCCCGATCACCTCGTAGAGCGTGTGGAGGCCGGGCCGGTTGTTGGCATACGCGATCGAGGTCGTGACGTAGAAGCGGTCTGGGCTGTCGGGCATGGCCGGCCGATCGTAGCAGGGCTGGCGGCGCGGCCGCGCCCCCAACGGCCGGGCCGACGCTCAGTGGCGGAAGTGACGGGTCCCGGTGACCAGCATGGCCGCGCCGGCCGCGTCGGCGATCGCCGTGACTTCTGCATCCCTGACGGAGCCGCCCGGCTGGACGAAGGCCGTCACGCCCGCCGCCAGGCATACCTCAACGGCGTCGGAGAACGGGAAGAAGGCATCGGAGGCACAGGCTGCTCCGGCCAGGCGATCCGGACCCAGCATCGCGCGGGCCTTCTCGACCGCCTGGCGAGCGGCGTCGACCCGGCTGGTCTGGCCCGACCCGAGGCCGATCAGCATCCCGTCGCGCACCAGCACGATGGCGTTGCTCGTGACGCCCCGGACCAGGCGCCAGGCCAGGTCAAGGTCGGTGCGCTCCCCGTCGGTCGGGACCCGACGGGTCACACAGCCCCAGCCCGCGGGGTCGTCCGGGATGGTGTCGGGCGCGGTGACGAGGACTGCGCCGCCAGCCGTCCGGAACGCCCCGCGCCGGTCCGGCCCTGGCGCCGTCGCCGTCGATCCCAGCCGGCGGTCGACCACGAGGCGCAGGTTCGACTTCCGTGCAAGGACGGCGCGCGCGGCGGCGTCAAAGCCCGGCGCGACCACGATCTCCAGGAAGATGGCCGCCAGCCGCTCGGCGACCTCGCCGTCCACCTCCCGGGTCATCGCCACGACCCCCCCGAACGCGCTCACCGGGTCGGCCACGAGCGCATCGTCCCAGGCGGTCGCGAGGTTGCCGCGCTCCGCGGCTCCGCAGGGATTGGTGTGCTTGACGATCACGCAGGCCGGTCCGCGCAGCACGCGCCCGAGGGCCGCCGCGGCCGAGGCGTCCAGGATGTTGTTGTAGCTCAGCGGTTTGCCCTGGAGCGGCGCCTCGCCGGTGGCGAACGGCCCGTCCGCGTCGGTCGCACCCGGGCGCCGGTAGCGGGCCGCCGCCTGGTGCGGGTTCTCGCCGTAGCGGAGCGTCTCCATCTTCTCGAGACCGATCGTCAGCGTCGGCGGGAATGGGTCGAGGCTGCGCGGGAGGCCGGGCTCGTCGGGCAGGGCGATGCCGGCGCGGTCGAGCTCGCACGGCAGGACCTCGGCGATGCGGGCGTCGTACGCGGCAGTGTGGCGGAATGCCTCCACGGCGAGCGCCGCCCGGAGATCGGCCGGCACGCATCCGTGCGCGTCCAGGACGCCCAGGATTGCCGGATAGCGGGCGGGTGACGTCACGACCGCGACGTTCCGCAGGTTCTTGGCGGCCGCACGGATCAGCGCCGGGCCACCGATGTCAATCTCCTCGAGGAGGCCGTCGAGGTCGAGCTCACCCTGGGCGGCCCGCTCGGCGGCCGCGCCGAACGGGTAGAGGTTCACGACGACGAGATCGAACGGCCCGATCGCCAGGGCAGCCAGCTGGGCGCGGTGATCCGGGTTTCGCCGGTCGGCGAGGACGCCCGCGTGAATCCTCGGGTGGAGCGTCTTCACGCGCCCGTCGAGCATCTCCGCGAACCCGGTGACCGCAGCGACGTCCGTGACCGGCAGCCCGGCTTCCCGGAGCGCCCGGGCGGTCCCCCCGGAGCTCACGAGCTCGAACCGGTGCCGGACGAGCCCCGCCCCGAGCTCCGCGAGACCCGCCTTGTCGGTGACCGAAAGGAGCGCGCGGCGCGGCGCGGGGGCGTCTGGCCGGGCGGCGGCCGGATCGGTCATGACCGGCGGACCCGCAACGTGGAGCCAGCCACCGAGCAACGGGCGACCGCGCACGAGAGCAACCCGGTGCGCGACGCTCCCGGCATCGCTCAGGCCTCGACGCCGAGCGCGCCTGGGAGCCCGTGCTGCCAGGCGTGGCGCAGGTCGACCAGGCTGACCTCGAGCGCGTCCGCGATTCCGGCCCCACGACCCTCGGCGGCCCCCGTCGCGCCCTCGCCGACCAGCTCCACGAGCAGTCGCGTCCCGCCGACCGTCCCGAGCTCTGCGAGCGGGACGCCGCACCGGTCCGCGAGCGAATGGACCGCCGCCACGTCCCCCGATCGGACGGTGAGCACGACGCGCGACGGGCCCTCACCGAACAGTGCGACGGCAGGCTCGCTCGCCACGGCAACCCGGAAGCGACCGCCCACTGCGCCCCGGATCGCCATCTCGCCGAGCGCGACCGCCAGCCCGCCACCCGCCACGCCCCGGGCGGACGTGACGAGACGCGCCGCGATTGCGTCGCGGATGAACGCCTGGACGGCTCGCTCGGCGGCCAGGTCGAGCGCCGGCGGCTCGTCGTCGGCGGCCAGCCCCGCGAGCCCCGCGTAGGCGCTTCCGGCGAGCCCCGGTCCCGCGGAGCCGGCGAGGAGGGCGATGTCACCCGTCTTGTCGAACGCAGCCTCGACGAGCGACGCCGCGTCGTCGCTAAGGCCGAGCACGGCGATCTTCGGCACCGCCGCCAGCGCAGGCCCGGATCCGTCACCGACGAGGGAGACGGTGCCGCCCACGACGGGAAGCGCCAGCGCCCGGCACGCCTCGCCCAGCCCGCGCACGGCCTCTCCGAGCTGCCAGAACGCCTCCGGTCGGGTCGGATCGCCGAACGCAAGGCAGGGCGTCACGGCCAGCGGGCGGGCCCCCGTGGCGGAGATGCGTCGGGCGGTCTCCGCCACCGAGAGCGTGGCACCGAGGAATGGATCGGTCGCGCTCACCGCGGCGTTGCCACCCATCGCCACGACGAGCGCCCGCCGGGTTCCCGCCATGCGCAGGACCGCCGCCTCACGGTCCCCGTCCACGACGGTGCGCCCCGGCGTGGGCCGGGCGTCCGGCGCATTAACCCGCACCCGGGACGCCAGGTTCGGGCTGCCGAGCAACCCGAGCAGGACGGCGCCCGGGTCCATCCCACGCTCTGGCAGCTCCTCGCCGGCCGGCTCGCGGAGCCCCGGTGCGGGTGCCATCCGGCGGCGAGGGGGCGGGGCGGCAAGGCGCTCGACCACGACGGCCTCCGGGGCCAGCGCGCGCACCGGGAGGCGGGCAATCTCACGGGCACCCGGGTTCGGGTCTCCCGTCGCGTCGAGACCGCCCTCGACCACCGCGATGTCGCCGTCGCCGGTGACGCGCCCGATCACGTTGCACCGGACCCCCGACCGGGCGCAGATCGTCACGATCTCGCTGAGATGTTCGGGTCGCGCGGTGAGCACCATCCGCGCCGAAGCGCTGGCGAACAGCGTCGCCTCGGCTGCAGCACCGGGCGAGCGGCCGGGGATGGCGTCGAGATCGACGCGGATCCCTGCCCCAGCGTCGCCGGCGGCCTCGGCGACGCCGTCGATGATGCCGGCCGCCCCGAGCGCAGACAGGCCGTCCGCGAGACCCGACCCGACGACCTCCAGCGTCGCCTCGACGAGGGCTGCGTCGCCGGCGCCGCTCTCGCCGGTCCCGCCGCTCTGGCCGCACAGGATCACGAGGTCGCCGGGCTCCGGCGCGGCGGCCGGCACGATCGCATCCTCGCGGACGAACCCGACCACGAGAGGGCTCACCAGCGGATCCTCAGCGCGATTCGCCGCACGGCGGAGCGCACCGAGCACGGCGATCGGGCGGGCACCCGTGGCAAGGAGGTCGCCCATGACCGCGCCGACGATGTTCGCCACGTCGCCGCCGGGCTCCGGGGCGGGACGGCGGGTGTCCGGCCCGAACGTGAGCGCGGCCGCCCATCCGTCGCCGATGGTGATCACGCCGGTGTTCCCGCGGCGCGCTCCCCCAAGGGCGCCCTCGGCCGGCAGCGTCCCGAGGAGCGCCCGGCTGCTCTTGCGCGAGCACTGCTCGCTCCAGGCCACACCGACCAGGGCGCGTTCCAGCGCGTTCGGGGTGCGGCCCAGCGCCGCGTCGATCGCGGCCAGCTCGCCGTCGCCGAGACCGTCCGCGTAGAGCGGCCGCGGCGCGGCGGCCGGGACGCCGCTGCTGCTCATCGCTCGGACGGGTCCGCGACCGTGTGCCGGCCGTGCCTGGCACTCCACCTGCTCATCCGACCGGCCCCCGGCGAGCCGCCGACAGGGCCCCCAGCTCGTCGATCGAATACTCCTCGGTCAGCGGGTTGCCCAGGAGCGCCCGGGCGAGCCGATCCACGCTGGCGCGCGGCCGCTGCCGCGTCCGGTGCATCGACGGCCAGCTCCACCCGCCGCCCAAGCCGCACCTGCGAGATCCCGGTCTCCCCGCTCCGCAGAAGGCGCCGTTCCAGCGCGCGGCCCCGCGCATCGCGGCTACCGTCCACGGGGAGGATGTTCACCGCGTAACGGAACCGACGGGCAAGGATCTCGGCGCTCATGGCACGACCTTGGGGTCGAGTGTGTCGAGGCGGGCGATCATCGCAGGCACGTGGGCCAGGAACCCCGCGTCGTCGAAGCAGGAATTCGAGGCGCGCCAGGCTCAGGCACTGGGCGACGGTCGGGTCCGTGGCGAGGAGGTCGCGGAACGGGCGGCGCTCGTCGGCGGCCCGGAGCGCGGCACGCTGGACGGTCGAATATGCCTCCTCCCGCGACAGGCCGCCCTCGTCGACGAGCGCCACGAGGACCCGGGACGACGCATGGAGGCCGAGCCCGCGCTCGATGTTCTCGCGCATCCGCTCCGGCCGCACCACCAGGCCTTCCACGAGCGCGGTCATCTTCGCCAGCATGTAGTCGAGGAGGATCGTGGCGTCGGGAAGGATGACCCGCTCGGCGCTGCTGTGGCTGATGTCGCGCTCGTGCCAGAGCGGCTGGTTCTCCAGCGCGGCGCCGGCGTAGCCGCGCAGGAGCCGCGCCAGTCCCGCGATCCGCTCGCTCACGATCGGGTTGCGCTTGTGCGGCATCGCGGAGCTGCCCTGCTGACCCGGGCGGAACGGCTCCATCAGCTCCCCGATCTCCGTGTGCTGGAGGTTGCGAACCTCGGTCGCGAAGCGTTCCAGCGACCCGCCGGTGATCGCGATCGCGGCCGCGACGGCGGCATGGCGGTCCCGCTGGACGATCTGGGTGCTCACCGGGTCCGCCTCGAGCCCCAGGTCGGCGAGAACCTCGGCCTCGAGGTCCGGGGCGAGCTGGCTGTACGTGCCCACCGGGCCGGAGATCTTCCCGGTCGCGACGTCGTCGAAGGCACGGGCGAGGCGGGCGCGGTCGCGCGCAATCTCGAAAGCCCAGCTCGCGAGCTTGAGCCCGAGCGTGGTGGGCTCGGCGTGGACGGAGTGGGTCCGGCCCATCATCACGGTGCCGGCCTCGGACCGGGCCCGTGCGACGAGCGCCGCCAGGAGCGCGTCGCTGGCACGCAGGAGGAGGTCTCCTGCCGCGCGCAGCTGGAGTGCAAGCCCCGTGTCGACGACGTCGCTGCTCGTGAGCCCGAGGTGGAGGTACCGACCATCCGGGCCGATGGACTCCGCGACCTGGCTCACGAACGCGATAACGTCGTGGTCCGTGGTCCGCTCGATCTCCGAGATCCGGTCGATGTCGACGCGGGCACGCTGAGCGATCGCGGCGAGGGCGTCACGGGGCAGCATTCCCCGGTTCGCCTGCGCTCGCGCAACGGCCAGCTCGACCCGGAGCATGGCGGCGAAACGGGCCTCGTCGGACCAGACCGCGCCCATCTCCGGGCGCGTGTAGCGAGGGATCATCGGCCGGCCGCCAGGGGTCGGCTGTGGAACGTCACAGTCTGCGTCCGCTCGGGTCCAACGGAGACGAGCGTGATCGGCACGCCGGCCAGCGAGGCCAGCGCGGCGACGTAAACACGCGCGTTCGGGGGAAGGTCGTCCGGGGTGCGGGCCGTGTGGATCTCCTCCGACCAGCCGGGAAACGTCTCGTAGATGGGCGCGGCGCGCGCCACCTCCTCGCCCGACGCCGGCCAGCGTTCCACGCGGCGGCCGTCGATCTCGTAGGCGACGCACAGGCGGATCGGGTCGACCCCGGACAGGATGTCCAGCTTGTTGAGGATGATGCTGCTGACGCTGTTGACGTCCACCGCGTAGCGGAGCGGGACGGCGTCGAACCAGCCCACCCGCCGTCGGCGGCCCGTGGTCGTGCCGTACTCGTGCCCGCGGGTCGCGATCCCCTCGCCGACCTCGTCGGTGAGCTCGGTCGGATACGGGCCCGCGCCCACGCGCGTCGTGTAGGCCTTCATGATCCCGATCACCGCCGTGACCTGGAGCGGCCCGACACCGCCGCCCGTGCACGCGCCGCCGGCCACCGGGTTGGACGATGTCACGAACGGGTACGACCCGTGATCGAGGTCCAGGAGCGTTCCCTGGGCGCCCTCGAACAGCACGTGATCACCCGCGCGGAGCGCGTCCTGGACCAGCATCGTGGTGTCGGCGACCTGCCCGCGAAGGCGCTCACCCCAGCCCAGGGCCGCCTCGACGAGCGCGTCGACGGAAAGCGGCGTCCCCTCGTCGCCGAGTCGCACGAGCCGCGCGTTCTTGTCCGGGACGAGCCGCTCGAGCTTGCTGCGAAGCGCCCGCTCGTCGAGCAGGTCCTCCATCCGGAGCCCGACCCGCAGGGCGCGATCCGCGTAGGCCGGCCCGATCCCGCGGCGCGTCGTCCCGATCCCGGCCCCACCCAGGCGGGCCTCCGAGGCCCGGTCCTCCGCGACGTGATACGGCATGATCACGTGCGCGGCATGTGACACGCGCACGCGACTGGTGTCGACGCCCCGCTCCGCCAGCCCGTCGAGCTCGGCGATGAGGGTCATCGGATTGACCACGACCCCCGGCCCGATGAGCGGGACGATGTGCGGGTAGAGCACACCGCTCGGGACCAGGTGGAGCTTGAACACCTCCGAGCCGAGCATGATCGTGTGCCCGGCGTTGTCGCCGCCCTGGTACCGGACCACCCAGCGGACCTGCTCGGAGAGGAAGTCGGTGGCCTTGCCCTTGCCCTCGTCGCCCCACTGGAGCCCCACGATCACGGTTGCCGGCACGACAGCCCCCCTGGCGCGCTCGTCTTCGCCGGGCAACTGAAGCGGCCCTCGGTGCGCGCGTCGGGGACCTGCTCGGTGGCCTGCCCTGCTCGTTCGGTGATGCGGGCGCGGCACCCGGTCGGGCACGCCCCCTCGCGGTTCATGGCCTGGCCGGGATGCCGACCTCGGACAATCGCTCGCTCCTTCGAGGGGCTGGGCGGCCCACGGCGTCGGGACCCGCGGAGTATATCAGCCCCTCGTGGCGCCGCCGTCCTCCCGCGAAAGGTGACGCCCCCCACCGGCAGCGGCCCCCTCCCGCAAACGCCGCAGCGGATCAAGCTCGAGAGCGGGCTCGGGACTTCCGGCGGGTCCGGCGGTACCTTCGGGAAGGGCGATTTCACACGTCGTGGCGGGTAGGGTTGGAGCGTGATACGTGCCCTCGGCTGGTTGGGGCTGCTCACTCCGATCGCCCTCCTCGCTCTCGTTGTTCTCGTCGGCCCGGGCGGCCACGCGAGCCTCGCCGACACGCAGCCGGCTGCCCTCGCGGTGGCCGCGCTCCTCGGGGCGAGCGCGACGGCGGTTGCCACGAGCATCTGGATTCGGGGCCGGGTGATCCCGGTCGTCACGGCTGCCGAGCGTCTCGCAGCGGGCGATCTCGCGGCGACCGTCCCGGCCCACGGCTCGGGCCTCGACGACCGCCTCGCGCGGGCTGTCGCCCAGCTCGGCGCGACGCTCGCCACCACGCACGATGCCGCGACCACCGACCGCCTGACCGGCATCGCGAACCGTCCTTCGCTGCTGGGCATGCTCTTTGGCGAGGTCGAGCGGGCGGCCCGCTACAACCGTCCGCTCTCGGTCGGTTTCGTCGACATCGACCTGTTCAAGGCGGTCAACGACTCGCATGGCCACCACGTCGGCGACGTGGTCCTGCGCGGTGTGGCCGACATTCTCGGCGCCAACGTCCGGGCAACCGACATGCTCGGACGCTACGGCGGCGAGGAGTTCATGCTGATCCTCCCCGAGACGACCGTCGAGGACGCGGCCTCGCTCGCCGACAAGCTCCGCCTGCTCGTGGAGGCAGCCCGGTTCCGGATCGACGATTCGTTGAGTGTGAACGTGACCGTTTCGATCGGGGTCGCGGGTGGGCCGGGGGGAAACCTGCGGATCGACACCCTCGTTCGCGATGCGGATGCGGCGATGTATTCGGCCAAGTCGCTGGGCCGCAACCAGGTCTACGTCTTCTCCGAGCCGAACAACGACGCCCGCGTTCCGCGAGCTCCGATCTCCAGCGAGGGCCGGGCGCGCGCGACGGACCTGGCCAGACTGGCTCGGCTTGCCGCGGAACAGGCGCTCGTTGCCACGTTGACCCCCTACGCGAACCACCGCGGCCACGCGTCGGCGATGATCGCGACGCTGTCGGTGGGCATGGCCCGCCGGATGGCCCTCCCCGAACCCGAGGTCGACCGCATCCGGCTGGCTGCCCTGCTCCACGACGTCGGCAAGCTGGCCCTTCCGGAGGAGATCCTGGAGAAGCCCTCCGCGCTCACGGCGCTCGAATGGCAGTCGGTGGTACAGCACCCGCGGATCGGGCAGGTGATCCTGGAGCAGGCCTCGGTGCTGCGCGACGCGGTGCCGATCGTGCTGCACCACCACGAACGGTTCGGCGGACACGGCTATCCCTACGGCCTCCGGGGGTCCGACATTCCGCTCGGCGCCCGGATCGTGGCGCTCGCCGATGCCTATGACGCGATGACCGAAGACCGACCCTACAAGCGGGCGATGACGCACGTCCAGGCGATCCGCGAGATTCAGCGCCATGCCGGGACCCAGTTCGACCCCGAGATGGTGACCGTCTTCTGCGACCTGTACGCGTCCGAGCGCCCGACCGCCGACCTCGGCCTCACCGCGGGAATCACCGCTCCACCCTCGTCCCAACGCAGGCGCAGCGGCGGCCGCCCGGCCGCAGCCGCGGGCTGAGGGAGCTCGCTCGCCGCCCCACCGCGCCTCCCTGCCGGCCACCCGGCGGCACCGACATCCCGTAAGTGCCGGTGCAAGGCCGAATGCGCGCCGGGTGATCGATCGCCGTCAGGATCCACTTGGCGACGGATCTGCGCGATCGTCCCATCCGGGTCCGCCGCCGCGCCCGCCGTCTGAACGCAGGCCCGGACCGGGAACCCGGCCGGCCATGGAGGGATCGGACCGATGAACAAGGTTCTGCTGACCGGACGCCTCACGCGCGACCCGGAGCTGCGCGTACTCGCCAGCGGGAAGAACGTCACGACGTTCTCCATGGCCACCAACGAGTACGTCGGCAACGGCAAGGAGAAGGCGGAGTTCCACTCGGTCGTCACCTGGGACCGGCTCGCCGAGATCTGTGCCAGCTACCTGGGAAAGGGGATGACCGTCGCGATCGAGGGCCGGATCCAGACCCGCCAGTGGGACGACGACCGAGGAGCGCACCACTGGAAGACCGAGATCGTTGCGACCGCGGTCGAGATGCTCTCCGGTCGGCGCAAGAAGGACTACGCGGCCGACGCGCTGGCCGTCCGCGCCGACGCGCTTGGCGTCGGGCCCGCCGCAGCGGCCGACGGGACCGGCACGGACGACGAGCCGGGGCCCGGCCTCGCGCCCGACGACCCGGAGCCCGCCGAGGCGGTACTCGTCGCCTGATCCTCGCCGCGGCCGCGACGGGTGCCGTCCTCCCCTCCGGCGCCCGTCGTGCTGCCGCGCGGCGGGTCGGGCCGCGCGGCGGGCCGGGCCGCGCGGAGCGGGCGCGCGGGACCGTCCCGAGCGCCTCAGGCAGTCCCGGCGTCAGGAGCGTCGTAGAGCCGGCGTCGCGGGAGCCCGGTCGCCGCGGCCACCCGGCGGGCCGCCTCGCCGCGGGCAACGCCGGCGGACACGAGCCGTGCCACCGCGGCGCGGGCCTCGACAAGCGGATCGCCCGGTACCGGGAGCGCCCCTGCACCCGTTCCTGGGGCACCTTCGGCCGCGCCGGGTCCTCCGGGCCGCCGGGGAGCATTCGGCCGGCGGGCGTCGGCCGGGCGCTCCCCGACGACGATGACCGCTTCGCCGCGCGGGTCGATCTCGCCCCCGGCCGCGGCCGCGGCGAGCGCGCCCAGGCTGCCGCGGAGCGTCTGCTCATGGAGCTTCGTGAGCTCGCGACACACGGCCGCCGGCCGCGCGGGACCGCACGTCGCGGCGAGCTCCGCCAGGGTCGCCACCAGCCTGCCCGGCGCCTCGAACAGCACCGCCGTGCGCCCGTCCGCGCCAAGGCGTTCGAGCCGCTCGCGACGGTCTCGCCCGCGGCGCGGCAGAAAGCCCTCGAAGCTCCACCGTGGGCCCGCGACGCCCGAGGCGACAAGCGCCGCGAGGACCGCGGAGGCACCGGGGACCGGCACGACGGTGCCCCCCTCCCCCGCCCAGGCCGCGACGAGCCCGGCGCCGGGGTCGGAGACGAGCGGCGTGCCGGCATCCGTCACGAGCGCCAGGTCGCGCCCGGCCCGGAGGTGCGCCAGGAGCGCCGCGGCGGTGGCCTCCTCGTTGCGCGCATGGTGGGGCACCAGGTGGGTGGTGATCTGGTAGCGCGCGAAGAGCCGGCGCGTGATCCGGGTGTCCTCCGCGGCAACCAGCGCGACGGCCCGGAGCACCTCGAGCGCGCGGAGCGACACGTCCCCGAGATTGCCGATCGGCGTCGAGACGACGTACAGGCGACCGCCCCCGGGAGCCCGCTCGCTACCCGGCTCGCTGCCCGGCTCGGTCGCCTCGACCCCGCCGGAACCGGTGCGCGTCCCAACGTCCGTCGTCGCGCCGGGGTCCCGCTTCACCGACGTGCCGAGCCCGGTCGGCGCCGCGGGTACAGATAGTCGACCCCAAGCGTGCGCAACCCGAGCTTCGCGATCGGCGGCACCTGCCGCTTGAACTCGGAAACCGCCACGAGCCTCCCGACCCGTTCGACGACGAGCGGGTCGAACCCCATGGCCACCAGCTCGTCGTCGCTGCGCCGGCGGTCGACCATCCAGAACAGGAGCCGGTCCAGCTGCGGGTAGCTGAACCCGGCCTCTTCCTCGTCGGTCTGCCCCGGCCAGAGGTCCGCCGAGGGCGCTTTGCGGATGATCACCTCGGGAACACCGACTGCCGCGGAAAGCTGGCGAACCTGGGTCTTGTAGAGATCCCCGATCGGGTTGAAGGCGCAGGCACTGTCGCCGAAGAGCGTCGTATAGCCGATCAGCGACTCGGTCTTGTTGCCCGTGCCCACGACGAGGCCATTCCAGGTCACGGAACGGTCGTAAAGAACCATCATTCGGGCCCGGGCCATCGCGTTGCCGCGCCGGAGTGCGGTCGCCTCGAGCGCCTCAGACCCGCCGGATCCAGCCACTCCGTCCTGCCCGAAGTACCCGTCCACGATCGGGGTGATATCGACGAGCGCGCTGGCGCAGCCCAGCCGTCGCACGACCTCCTCGGCGTCGGACCGTGAGGCGGGCGACGAGGCGCGGTAGGGCATGAGCACGCACTGGAGCCGATTGGCCCCGATTGCCTCGGCGACCAGGTACGCGACGAGCGCCGAATCGATGCCACCTGATAGGCCCACCAGCGCTCGGTCGAAGCCCGCCTGGGCGAGCTGCGCCCGGATGAAGGCGGTGATCACCCGGAGCGCGACGCCGGTGTCGATGGCGAGCTCCTCCGGAAGCTCGAACAGCACGGCGCGGGAACCACTCACCCGTCAACGGCCGGCACGCCGGCGCCGTCCTCCGCGATGCCGGCACGCTCGGCGATGATCCTGCCGAGCTCGCGCACGAGCAGCTCGGGGCGCTCGTCGCGCAGGAGCGGCAGACCGATCCGCTCCCGCCGGACATCAGCCAAGGCGACATCGGCGAGGACGAGCCGCTCCTCGTACATGGGACCCTCGGCAAGCACGTCGCCGGTCGGCCCGAGGACCATGGATCCTCCCCAGAACGAGACTGATTCCTCGACGCCCACGCGGTTGCAGAAGACCACCACGCTCGTGGTGAGCTGGGCGTAGGCGCGCAGGAGCGTTCGCCACGAGACCGCGGTTCCCAGCCCGCCGGCATTCACGGCAGCCACGTCGCGCCCGGGCGAGGAGGCGACGTTCACCAGGACCTGGGCCCCGCCGAGCGCGAGGAGCGCGGGCACGTGGAGATGCCAGAAGTCCTCGCAGATCGCGAGCCCGAGGCCGGCACCGAGGCGTGACGGGACCGCTCGAAGGGCATCGCCCGCCGCGAAGAAGCGCCGCTCGTCGAACAGCCCGTAGGTCGGCAGGTAGAGCTTGCGGTGGACGTGGCGGACGCTGCCGTCCTCGAGGAGCGCGGCCGCGATGAACAGGCGGTGGTCGTCCGATTCCTCCACGAAGCTGACCACCGCTGAGCAGCCGATGGTCTCTCCGGCCAGCGCGAGAAGCCGCGGATCATCGATGCGGAGCGCGACCTCGGCCGCCAGGTCCTGGAGGTGGTAACCGGTGAAGCCCAGCTCCGGGAACACGATCAGGCCGGCCCCCGCGGCGCGCGCCTCCGCGAGCAGCTCGTGATGACGGGCGATGTTCGCGTCCAGCAGGCCGAGTCGCGGAGCGAGCTGGGCGAGGGCGATCCGGAGCGGCTGCACGCTCCCGAGTCTACTGCCCCGCCGGTTGCCGGGGCGGCACGGGCACCGCCGCCGGGGCGGCTGCGTCCCCATTGCCACCGCGGCCGATCGCCCGACGCTGCTCCTCGGAACCCTCGACCTGTTCGGCAAAATGGCAGGCCACCTCGTGGCCGGTGGTGAGGACCCGCAGCGTAGGCTCGACCTCGACGCACTCCGCCGGGTTGCCCAGCCGCTCCCGGAGCCAGCACCGGGTGTGAAAGTGGCACCCCGCCGGCGGCGCCGCGGGGTTCGGAACGTCGCCCTTGAGGATGATCCGGCGTCGCTTCGACTCCACGACCGGGTCGGGAATCGGCACGGCCGAGATGAGCGCCACCGTGTACGGATGCCGGGGCGCGTCGTACAGCTCGCGCGACGGCGCCAGCTCCACGATCCGGCCGAGGTACATCACCGCGATCCGGTCGCTGATGTGGCGCACGACCGACAGGTCGTGGGCGATGAACAGGTAGGTGAGCCCGAACTGTGACTGGAGCCGTTCCAGGAGGTTCACGATCTGGGCCTGGATGGACACGTCCAGGGCGCTGACCGGCTCGTCGGCAACGATGAGGTCGGGGTTGACCGCGAGCGCCCGGGCAACGCCCACCCGCTGCCGCTGGCCGCCGCTGAACTCGTGCGGGTAGCGTTCGGCGAAGGTCGGGTCGAGCCCCACGATCTCGAACAGCTCCTGGACCCGCTGGCGCCGCTCGTTGCGCGTCCCGATTGCGTGGATGTCGAGGGGCTCGCCGACGATGCCGCCCACGGTCATGCGCGGGTTCAGGCTCGCGTACGGATCCTGGAAGATCATCTGCATGCGCCGGCGCAGGCTTCGCAGCGCCCCGCCACCGAGGGTCGTGATGTCCTGGCCCTCGAACACGATCCGGCCGGCGGTCGGGCGGTACAGGCGCAGGATCGCGCGGCCGAAGGTGCTCTTGCCGCATCCCGACTCACCGACGAGGCCGAGCGTCTCGCCGCGCCGGAGCGTGAGGCTTACCCCATCCACGGCGCGAACGTCGCCGACGTGGCGCTCGATCACGATTCCCCGCGTGATCGGGAAGTACACCTTGAGCCCGGATATCTCGAGGAGCCCCTCGTCGGCATCGATAACGCCGGGAGCACGCTCACCCGGACGGGCCTCGCTCATCATCCGACCGCCATCCCGGATTTCGCTGTCGGCTCGTCGGGTTGCGGAGCGGCAACGAAGCCAGGTCGGAGCGGCGCGCCGGCCGCCGCCTCTTCGGGAGTCGGCGGGTTCCAGCAGGCAACGCGGTGGGTCGCCTCCGGCCCGGTGGTTCGCACCGTCGCTCCCGGTTCCAGCGGCTGCAGCGACGGGATCTCGCCCCAGCATTGGTCGATCCGCCAGGCGCAGCGCCCGGCGAACTGGCACCCGACCGGTGCGACCCTGAGGTCCGGCGGGACGCCCTCGATCGGGATCAGCGGCTCGTCGGACGTCGCGTCGAGGCGCGGGAGGGAGTGGAGCAGTCCCACCGTGTACGGGTGCCGGGGCCGCGCGAAGAGGTCGGGCGTCGTCGCCGTCTCGACGATGAAGCCCGCGTACATGACATTGATGCGACTGGTCATGCCCGCCACGACGCCGAGGTCGTGGGTGATCAGGATGACGGCGGTCCCCTCCTCCGCCGTGAGCCGCTGGAGCAGCTCCAGCACCTGCGCCTGGATCGTGACGTCGAGGGCCGTCGTCGGCTCGTCCGCGATGAGGAGCTTCGGCTCCAGCGCGAGTGCGATGGCGATCATGACCCGTTGCCGCATGCCCCCGCTGAACTGGTGCGGGAAGTCCCGCAGCCGGCCGGCGGGCTCGGCAATCCCGACCCTCCCGAGCAGCTCGACCGCCCGGGCGCGGGCGTCCGCCTTGGTGACCTGCCGGTGGGCCTGGATGGTCTCCACCATCTGCTCCTCGATGGTGAGCACCGGGTTCAAGCTCGTCATCGGATCCTGGAAGATCATGGCGATCTCGCGGCCCCGCAGGTCTCGCATCGAGGCCTCGGACGCCTGGGTCAGCTCGACTTCGTCGAACAGGACCTGGCCTCCTTCGATATGCCCGGCGGGCTTCGGGAGCAGGCGCATCATGGCGAGGTTCGTGACGCTCTTCCCGCAGCCGGACTCTCCGACGAGGCCCAGCGTCTCGCCCGCCTCGAGGTCGAGCGAGACGCCGTTCACGGCGTAGACGGTCCCGTCGTGCGTGCGGAACCGGACGGTCAGGTCACGAACGGAGAGGAGCATGCCGCTCACCGCTTCAGGCGCGGGTCGATGGCTTCGCGGAGGCCATCGCCAAGGAGGTTGAAGCCGACCGCGCTGATCACGATCGCGGCGCCAGGGAACAGGATCAGGTAGGGGGCGGACTGCAGGAAGCGCGACGAATCGGTCAGCATCTCGCCCCACTCCGCGATGCGGGGGTCGCCCGGGCCCAGCCCGAGGAAGCCGAGGCCCGCCACGTCGATGATGGCGGTCGCCGCGGCGAGCGTCGCCTGCACGATGAGCGGCGTGAGCGCGTTGGGCAGCATGTGCCGCAAGAGGATCCGGGTGGGCGAGGCACCCATCGACCGCGCCGCCGTGACGTAGTCCGACTCGCGCAGGGCAAGCAGGCTCCCCCTGAGCAGCCGCGCGAAGATCGGCGAGTAGGAGACGCCCACCGCCAGCATGATCTGGATCTCGCCGTGACCCAGCCAAGCCACGACCCCGATGGCGAGCAGGATCCCCGGCACAGCGAGGAGGACGTCGACGACCCGCATCAGGATGCCGTCGATGAAACCGCCCGCACCGCCCGCTACGGCGCCGACGATGGTGCCCCCGATCAGCCCGAACATGACCGCCACCACGCCCACCGTGAGGCTGATCCGGGCGCCATAGAGGACGCGGCTGAACTCGTCGCGGCCGAGCAGGTCGGTCCCCATGAGATGGGCCAGGCTCGGGCCCTGCAGGTTGTTCGACAGCACGCCGACCGTGGGGTCATAGGGAGCGATGACGGGGGCCACGATGGCGCCGATCACGAAGATCGCGATGAAGATCAGCCCCAGGATCGCCGGCCCGTTCCTGAAGAGCCGCTGGAGCGCGTCGCGCCAGAGGCCCCGGCTGGCACGGGGTGCCGCGCGGACGACCGCGACGCCGGTCCCGGCAGCCATCTCAGGAGTACCTGATCCGCGGGTTGAGGAATGCGTAGCCGATGTCCACGATGAGGTTCACGGTGAGGAAGATCGTGGCGAAGATCAGGATCAGCGACTGGACGACGATGTAGTCGTGGTTCTGGATGGAGCTGACGACCCAGGAGCCGACCCCGTTCCAGCTGAAGACGGTCTCCGTCAGCACCGCGCCGGCCAGCAGCGCCCCCGTCTCCAGGCCGATGACCGTGGCTACCGGCAGCCAGGCGTTGCGCATGATGTGGCGGTCGTTGACACGGCCCTCAGTCAGGCCCTTGGCACGCGCGGTGCGGACGTAGTCCTCGTTGCTGACGTCGATCACCGAGGCGCGCGTGATCCGGGTGAAGACCGCCAGGGGGATCGTGCCCAGGGCGATCGATGGCAGGATGAGATGGGCCAGGGCGTCGATGACGTACCAGTGGCCGGCCAGGATCGCATCGATGATCGCGAAGTGGGTCACCGGGTTGATCGGCAGGCGAGGGTCGAGCTGGCCGAAGGTCGGCAGCCAGTGGAGCTCGACGCCGAAGACGAAGGCCAGCGCGTAGCCCAGGACGAAGACCGGGATCGAGATCCCCAGCAGCGAGATCACCGTTACGATGCCGTCGATCCAGCCGTTCGGGTGCCGGGCGGCCAGCCTGCCCAGGGGGATGCCCAGGCCGACGGCGAAGATCATCGCCCCGATCGTCAGTTCCACGGTGCCCGGGAAACGGACCAGGAAGGTGGTCGCGACCTGGCGGCCGTCGACGAAGCTGGCGCCGAAATCGCCGTGGAGCAGGCGTCCGATGTATTCGAAGTACTGCACGTAGAGGGGCCTGTCGAGGCCCTGGGCCGCCGTGATCTGGGCGACGAGCTGGGGCGTGGCATGCTGCCCGAGGATCGCCTCCGCCGGGCCGCCGCCCGGCAGGAGGCGCAGGAACATGAAGAGGATCACCGACAGGCCGAAGAGAACCGGGATGGCCACGAGCAGGCGCCGGACGATGAACCTCGCCACGCTGTGAGTCGATCCCTCCGCTGATAAGAGCCCCCCGGGGTCTGCCCGACTCCGGGGGGCCTCTGCTACACGGGATGGTACCGCCCCGCCGGGCGGCGACGCCGCCCGGCGGGGAACGGCGCTACTGCGAGAGCCAGACGGAGTTCAGGTATTCGGTTCCGTTGCTGGCACCGACGTACCCGTGCACCTTGGACGTGAGGACTCCCGGCGGCTGCGAATTGACGAGCGGGACCACCGGTAGATCCTGAGCGAGCAGATCCTGGACCTGGCCCCAGAGAGCGTTGGCGGCGTCCGCCGTGGGCGCCTGGAGCGCCTGGGTCATGTCCGTGTTCGCCTGGGCATTGGCCCAGCCGAACTGCAGGTTGGGCTTGCCGCCCTGGTAGCCGAACCAGGCGGTGTAGAGGAAGTTGTCGGCGCCGGCCCAGTCGCAGGTCCAGCCGAAGAGGTACAACGCCAGCTTGCCGTTCGTGGCGTCACTGACATAGCCGCCGTGCCAGTCCTCGGTCTTGAGGGTCACGGTGAAGCCCGCGGCCTGGAGATCGCCGGCGATCGCCTGTGCGATGCCCTTGGGATCCGGCATGTAGGGCCGGACCACGTTGGACGGGTAGTAGAGATCGATGTTCAGGGCGGAGCCCGTCACGCCGGACGCCGCCAGGTCGGCCTTGGCCTTCGTGGCGTCGAACGCGGGCAGGGTCTCGGCCTTGAAGCCGAGCGTGGCGGGCGGCATGAATCCCGTCGGCACCGTGCCGAGGCCGGCATAGAACGCGTCCGCGTAGCTCTGCTTGTTGACCGCCTCGGAGACGGCCAGGCGGACGTCCTTGTTAGCGTAGATGGTGGCCTTGCCATCGACGCTCTGGTTCATGTCGAGATTGAGCTGGTTGCACGACGCACCGCGGTCGATGATCGACAGCCCGGAGCTCTGGGCTGTCTTGACGTCCAGCGGCGAGATCGAGAAGGCCGCGTCGACGCCGCCCGACTGCAGGGCCTGCAGGGTGGCCGTCGAGTCGCCGATGGGCTTGAATGTGACCTGGTCGAGGTGCGCCGCGTTGGGGGTGTCCCAGTAGTTCGGGTTCTTGACGATGGTCACGTGGTCGCCGGGGACCCATTCCTTGAAGATGAACGGGCCGGTGCCGACCATGTCCTGGCCCTGGGGCAGCTGGCCCTGGGCGTACTTGTTGGACGAGATCGGCGTCGTGTCGGCATTGCCGGCCTTGAGCGCCGCCGGGCTCTCGATGCCGAAGACGGCCAGGGTCGAGGCGAGCAGGAAGTTGGATTGCGGGGTCTTGAGCTTGATGACCGCGGTCTGCTCGTCCGGGGCCGTGACGGAGGCGACGTTGGAGGCCGACCCGAAGCCGCCGAAGACCGCGCCGTAGTAGTAGGCGTTGTCCTGGAGATCGCCCTTCGGGAAGTTCTGCCAGCGGTTGTAGTTGTACACAACGGCGTCCGCGTTGAAGTCCGTGCCGTCGTGGAACTTGATGCCGGTCCGCAGCGTGAACGTGTAGGTCAGGCCGTCGGAGCTGACGGTCGGCAGGGAGGCGGCCAGAACCGGGACGACCGTGCTGATCGTGCCGGGCTGCAGCCCGACCAGGTTCTGGACGACCTGCTCATCGACGAACAGGGAGTTGCCGTCGCTGACGAGCGCCGGATCAGCGAGGACCATGTCGCCGTTGAGCGCATAGACCATGCTGCCGCCTTCGGTGGCGGTGGATGCCGGGCTCGCGGCAGCGGCGGACGGCGCCGCTGACGCGGCCGCGGACGCGGCTGGAGCCGTCGACGGTGCGGCGGGTGTTGGTGTCGCCGAGCCGCCGCAGGCGGCGACGACGATCGCGGCTACCGCGATCAGTGACCCGAATCGGGTGCGGATCATGAACTGGTCTCCTCCTCTATGCACACGCATTGCGACGCCCTCCGGCACCGGCTGGTCGTGCATCGATCTCAGCATGATACCCACGCTCCCGCGATGGCGTAAGCACCCGGCCGTCGCGCATCATCGGGTGATCGTCCAGCTGTCCACGTTCCACCAGTCGTAGAACAACGTGTGGTCGATGGGGCCTTCGCTGCCGTTGGTGCCGACCCTGGCGCTGTAGCCGCGGTATCCCAGGTCCGTCCACAGGAAGTAGTACGGGCCCCGGTCATGCAGGTAGTGCTGGACCTGCGCCAGGATCGACTTGCGCTTGGTCGGATCGAGCTCCTGGGCCGCGGCCGCCTGGAGGGCGTCCAGCTTGGGATCGCAATAGCCCGTGAAGTTGTTCTCGAACGGGGCCGCCTTGCTCGTGACGTGGCTGCACCCGAAGATGCTGGAATCCTCGGGGTCGACAAGGTCCCCCCAACCGCCGAGGTACAGGTCGAAGTCGTTGGGATACGACAGGAGGGACACCAGGACCGTCGCGTAATCCGCCTCGCGGACCGTGATGTCGATCCCACACTTGGCGACCTGGTCACGGGCCAGCAGGGCGAACGCCACGCGCTGCGGCTTGTCCTGGCGCACGTAGAGGTCCGCCTGCAACGCCACGCCGGCCTTCCCGTAGATGCCGTCCTTGAGCGCGTACCCGTTCTTCTCCAGGAGCGCCCGCGCGCCCGCGACGTCGAACCGGTAATCAGGGACGGATGGATCGTAGAAGTACGAGCCCGGCGGAATCTCGGCGTTGACCGCGATGGCGCTCCCCTGGGTCGCGGCCTGGACGGTCGCGGCATGGTCGATGCACATCGCGAAGGCCTGGCGGGCAACAAGGTCGGAGAACGGGTGGCCCGAGCGAACGTTGAAGGCGATGTAGAGATAGGAGCGGTCGGGATACTCGGAGAGTCGAAGCGTCGGATCGGCCTTCAGCGCAGGCAGGCTGTCGGAGGATGCGATGTCGGGCAGCCAGTCGATCTCGCCGGACTGGAGTGCCTCCGCAGCCGCGGCCGCCGCCTTGATGATCAGGACCAGGACGTTGGCCGGACCGGGCGTAAACAGGTAGTAATCGGCAAAGCGGGCGAGCTCGACGCTCCGGCCGGGCGTGTACCGGACGAAGCTGTAGGGGCCGGAGCCCACCGGATGAAGGTTGATGTCGAGGAGCCGGTAGGCGGCCGCCAGCCGGTCGGGCGCACTGGCGTGAAGCGTGGCGTTGAGATCGGTGAGCTGCGCCAGCAGGGCACCCGCGTACGCGGCGACATCCGACGTGCCATCGGCGCCGACGAATCGAGACTTGTCGGGCAGGGCGACCCCGGCTGAGGCCAGGATGGACTCCATAGCCGCGGCGTAGTAGGACGCGTTGCAGGAGTCCGGCGGCGCGGCTCCGACACAGGCGGGATCGCCCTGGGCAGTGGAGATCTGGGTGGCGAGGGTCGCGGCGGCAGCCGGGTCCGTGGCGCTCGAACCGCTCACGAACCTCGCGTATGACGCCTCGGTCGCGGCCTTCGGCACGAGCCCCAACGTCAGCCCCAGCATATAGATCGGCGCGTACGGATCCTTGAGGGTGACAACGAGCGTGGCGTGGGTCGGCGCCGCGACCGATCCGACGTGCTGTTGCCAGGTGGTGCACGTGGACGGGCTGAAGGAGCACTTCGGCGACAGCGCGAGGTTGAAGGTGAACGCGGCGTCGGCCGACGTCACCGGCGACCCGTCGTGCCACTTCGCGTCGGTCCGCAGCGTGATGGTCAGGGTCTTGCCGTCGGGGCCCACGACCGGCATGCCGGCCGCGAGGTCCGGGATCACGTCACCCAGGTTGTTGACGCGATAGAGGCCCGTGTAGATCAGGCGGTTGACCCATGCCGTGGGCGCGTCGCTGCTCGCCGGCGAGAAGTATGTCGGCTCGCCGTTGATGGCCAACCGGAAGTCGCCAGACACGCCATCGGCCGGAATCGGGGACGCGGACGCCGCGGCGGGGGCGCTGGCGCTCGGGCCCGGCGTGCCGCACGCGCTCGCGACCAGCACGACCGCGACGAGCAGCCCCGCCCCCCGGTGCGTCCGCAGACCCATGTTGCGTACCTCCCTCGACGCGTCGCGATTCGGCGCGTCGACCGCCAAGGCGCGGGCCCGGAGTCGTCGGGTCCTAGGTTGGTGCCACGCCCGACCGGGCGGCACCGGCGATCGCCTCCGGCGTGACCTCGTGGGCGAAATGGCACGCCGCGCGATGTCCGGGCCCGATCTCGCGGAACGCGGGAACCTCGGTCTCGCACTCCTTCGGGTTTTCCAGGCGCTCCCGCAGCCAGCAGCGCGTGTGGAAGCGGCAGCCGGACGGCGGGTTGGCCGGTGACGGGACATCACCCGTCAGGACGATCCGCCGCTTGCGGACCGTCGGATCGGGATCCGGGACGGCCGACATCAGGCTCACGGTGTACGGGTGCCGCGGGTTGTCGTACACGTCGGCGACATCGCCGATCTCGGCCATCATGCCGAGGTACATCACGCCCAGGCGATCGCTGATGTAGTGGACCACGGACAGGTTGTGGGCCACGAACAGGTACGTCAGGTCGAAACGATCGCGGAGGTCGGCGAGCAGGTTCAAGACCTGCGACTGGATCGAGACGTCAAGGGCGGAGACCGGCTCGTCGGCAAAGATGAACTCGGGCGACAGGGCGATCGCCCGGGCGATCCCGATCCGCTGGCGCTGGCCGCCGGAGAACTCGTGGGGATAGCGCCGGGCATAGTCTCGGCGGAGCTTGACCGCCTCGAGCGAGTCGCCTACGCGCTTGTCGCGGATCGCACGCGTGCCCCACCCGTTCTCGCGGTCGGCCTGGGCCAGGAGCCCCTCGGCGATCAGGTCGCTGACCGGCATGCGGGGGTTGAGGCTGCTCATCGGGTCCTGGAAGATGACCTGCATCCGCCGGCGGAGCCGCTTGAGGTCCTTACCCTTCGCGGCCAGGACGTCCTCCCCCTCGAAGACGACCGTGCCTTCGGTCGCCGGAACGAGGCGAAGGATCGTCCGGCCGAGGGTCGTCTTTCCGCAGCCGGATTCACCGACCAGGCCGAAAATCTCCCCGCGCCGGATCTCGAAGCTCACGCCGTCGACGGCCTTGACGTGGCCGATGACGCGGCGGAGGAGCCCGGCCCGGATCGGGAAGTAGGTCTTGAGGTCCCGGATCTCGAGGAGCGTCTCCCTGACCGCGGGGGCGGGCACCGGCGTCGTGGCTTGCTCGAGGTCGGTCACGCCGAATACTCCTGGGGATGGGACGGGGCGTGCGCAACTGGCGCATCGGCCTCGGCCACGGCGCCCGCTGCGGGGTCTCCCGTGCCGACCGATGACCCGGCCGCGCCGGGCTCGGTAAGGTAGGCGTCGAGGCGCGCGGCGTAGGCCCGATCCTGCAGCCAGCAGCGCGACGTGCGGTTGGGCCGGATCTCGATGAGGTCGGGCTCCTCCGCGCAACGATCGAACGCGTACGGACAGCGAGGCTGGAACTTGCACCCCGGCGGCATCCGGAGCGGGTTCGGCACCACGCCCTTGATGACGGCAAGCGGCTTGCCCTTGGTGCCGCGGGACGGGATCGACTGCAGCAGGCCTCGCGTATAGGGGTGACGCGGGTGCAGGAGGACCTCCTCGACAGTGCCGTTCTCCACGATCCGGCCGGCATACATGACGGCGACCTGTTCCACGGTCTCGGCGACCACCCCGAGGTCGTGCGTGATCAGCAACAGCGCCGTGCCCGTGCGCGTCTGGAGCTCCTTGATCAGGTCCAGGATCTGCCGCTGGATCGTGACGTCGAGGGCGGTGGTCGGCTCGTCCGCGATCAGGAGCTTGGGACGGCAGGCGAGCGCCATCGCGATCATGACGCGCTGGCGCATGCCGCCCGAGAGCTCGTGTGGGTACCCCTTCAGCCGTCGTTCCGGCGACGAGATCCCCACGTCACGGAGCGCGTCGAGGGCGATCCCGACGGCCTCGGACTTGGTGACCTTGTTGTGCAGGAGGATGGCCTCGGTGAGCTGGTCCTCCACCGTGAGAACCGGGTTGAGGCTCGTCATCGGCTCCTGGAAGATCATCGCGATCTCCCCGCCACGGATCTTCTGCATCTCCGAATGACTCAGCTGAAGAAGGTCCCGCCCGTCGAACATGATCTCGCCGGATGCGATCTCGCCGGGCGGCGTGTCGATCAGGCGCATGATCGAGAGCGAGGTGACGCTCTTGCCGCAGCCGGACTCGCCGACCAGGGCAAGGCGGCCGCCCGGCGCAATCTCGAAGTCCACCCCGTCGACCGCCTTCACCAGCCCGTCCAGGGTATGGAAGTAGGTCCGCAGGTCGGTGACCTTCAGAATCGGGGCCGGGCCGGCGGCGCCCACCCCGGGGTGCGCGCCCGTGCCGCTCACAGTCGAGACCTTGGATCGAGCGCGTCCCGCAGGCCGTCACCCATGAAGTTGATCCCCAGGACCGTCAGCACGATCGCCATGCCCGGGAAGAACGGCCACCACCAGTTGCCCTGCGTGATGAACTCCAGCGAGTTGGAGAGCACGTTTCCCCAGGTGGGCTGGCTCACGTCCACGCCGAACCCGAGGTAGCTCACGAAGGCCTCGCCGACGATGACCCCGGCGACGGACAGCGTCGCCGCGACGATGATCGGCGAGAGCGAGTTCGGCAGGATGTGCCGGAAGATGATCCGGGCGTCGGAGACGCCCACTGCGCGAGCGGCGTCCACGAACGCTTCCTCCCGGAGCGTCAGGAACTGGCTCCGGACCAGGCGGGAGATCCCGCCCCAGCCGAGAAGGCCGAAGATCATCGTCACGGTCAGCCAGTTCCCGGAGCCCAGGAACTTCGAGGCAACCAGGATGACGAACAGGAGGGGGAGCGACAGGATCGCATCGACGACGCGCATCAGGACGGTGTCGAGGAAGCCGCCGAAGTAGCCGGCGATCCCACCCCAGATCGTCCCGATCATCACCGAGATCGTCGTGGCGAGGACGCTGATCAGCAGCGACAGGCGCGCCCCGTTGACGACCAGCTCGAAGACGTCGCGCTGGAGGCGACCCGTCTCGCCCATCAGGAGGAAGGGGCTCCAGCTGCCGCTCGCCCAGGAGGGCGGACGGCCGGCGTACACGATCTTGTCCGGCTGCGGAATCGTGGTGGACGAGTACGGGAGGAAGATCGGGACAATCACCGCGATGGCGACGATGGTCAGGAACATCGCGCTTCCCATCACCGCGAGGCGGTGCTTCTTGAACCGGCGCCAGGCGAGCTGCCACTGGTTGAGCGACTCCAGCTGAACCTCGTAGTCCAGGGTCTCCTCGATCTCCTCGAGGTCCGCAGGGGTGAGCGACGAGATGGGGGCGCCGCTCGGGCGGGGACGCTTGCCGTCAGCCATACGAGATCCTCGGGTCCACCAGTGCGTACAGGATGTCCGCCAGCAGGTTGGCGAACACCGTCAGGAGCGCAGCAATCAGGAGAACTCCCATCAGCACGGGGTAGTCGAAGGCGTTCGTCGCCTCGATCGATAGGCGGCCCATGCCGGGCCAGGAGAAGATCGTCTCGGTGACGATCGCGCCGGTGAACAGGAACGGGATCTCCAGGCCGATGTTCGTGACGATCGGCAGCAGGGCATTTCGGAAGGCGTGCTTCATGACCACCCGACGTTCCGCCACGCCCTTGGCCCGGGCGGTCCGGACGTAGTCCTGGCCGAGCGCGTCCAGCATGGCCGCCCGCACGAAACGCGAGTCGCCCGCGATGCTCACCACGACCAGGGTGATGACCGGCAGGACCAGGTGCTTGGCCAGGTCGGACAGCGCGGTCAGCGGCTGGGCGCCGGCGAACGCCCAGTACTCAGCCGTCCCGAAGATCGGCACGTCGCGGGTGCTCCACATGCCCCCGGCGGGGAACCACTTGAGCCCCGAGGCGAAGAGCGTCAGGAGCATGATCCCCAGCCAGAACGTTGGCAGCGCGAGTCCGATGTAGGACACGACGGTCAGGCCCGAATCGAACAGGCCGTACCTCCGGACGGCCGCGTACATCCCGGCAAGGAGCGCGATCGTGAGCCAGATCACCCAGGCCGTGCCCGCGAGGATCAGGGTCGGGACCACCCGCTCCCCGATCACCGTCGTGACCGGCCGGCCGTCACGGAGCGAGAAGCCCAGGTCGCCGTGGAGGATGCCGTTGTCGCCGCCACCGAGAAACGACGGGAGGAAGTTCGGCAACCCGTTGTCGCTGATGAAGACGGCCAGGCCCGAGTTGTCCGGGTTGCACACGCCCAGCCAGCGGCAGTACTGGACCGGGACCGGCTGGTCCAGGCCCCATCGCTTCTTGAACGCCTCGACCTGGGCGGCCGTGATCTTCGGGTTCTGGGCGAAGCGCGCCTCTGGCCCGCCCGGGGCGATCAGCAGGATGCCGTAGATGATGAACGAGATGATGAAGAGGACCGGGATCGCCCCGATCACGCGACGGACGATGTAGCCACTCATCTTGGGGCCGGCCTCCGGTCCGGGGGACGGGATGCGACTGCGGGGCCCCTCGCGGGGCCCCGCAGTCGCTGCGTGACCTTAGGTATCGGCCTGCGCTACGGCTGGAGCCACCAGTCCTGGACGTTCCACAGCACGCCCGACGTCGTCGGGTTGCCGGTGACGTTCTGGAGCTTCGGGTTGACGAGATAGACGTCCTTCCAGAGGAAGAGCGGGATCTCGACGACGTTCTGGTTGTAGTAGTCCTGCCAGTCGCCCATGGCCGCCTTGACCTTGGCGAAGTCCACGTTGTCCTTGACCGCGTTCCAGATCGCGTCCGCCTTGGGGTCGCAGGTCCGGGTGTTGTTCTGGCCGTTGTGCGGCGCCGCGTCCGGGATGCCGCCGCAGGTGTACACGTTGTAGGCGCCCAGCGGGTCGAGCGGGGAGACCCAGGCGAACATCGCCACGTCGTAGGTGCCGTGAACCAGGTTGCACGGCGCGTCGTTCGCGACCGTGTCCCAGCCGCCGAAGATCTGGGCCGAGTTGACGCCGCCGTACGGAGACGCCGTGTTGGCCTGGATCCCGATGTCCTTCATGTTGGAGGCGTAGACCGACAGCGAGTCGACGCGGTACGGGCGGGTCGTGGTGCAGAAGTCGAGCGCGAGCTTCACGCCGTTCTTGGCCCGGATGCCGTCGGCGCCCTTGACCCAGCCGGCCGCGTCGAGAAGCGCGTTCGCCTTGGCCGGGTCGTACGCCAGGGCCGGCTCGTCCTTGTAGTACCAGTACTGCGGCGAGATCGGGTTGGAGATCGGGTCGACGGTGCCGCCGAGGACGCGGCCGGTGATGTCCGACTTGTTGATCGCGAGCGCGATCGCCTGCTTGATCGTGACCAGGTCGGCGGCGCCGAACTTGGCGGTCAGGGTCTTGTTGTTGATGGACAGCTGCTCATACGTGGTGCCGTCCTTGACCAGGACGTTGTTCTTGCCCTGCACGCTCGGGATGTCCGAGTTGCTCAGGTCCATGCCGAGGTCATACTCGCCGGCGTCGAAGCCGGCCTTCATGGCGTCCGAGTCACCGTAGAACTTGAAGATCATGCCCGGGAAGCCCAGCTTGGCCTCGGGGTGGATCGTCGCGTAGTTCGGGTTGACCGTGTAGTTGAGCTGGGCGTCGGCCTTGTAGGCCGTCGGGATGTAGGGGCCGCTGTAGACGCCGCTCGCGAGGTCCGTGAGCGGGTAGAGCTTGGTCGGCGCGTCCTTGACCGGGACCGTCGCAAGGTAGGCGGCCGGGAAGAGCGGGCTGAACAGGCCCAGGTAGCCTTCGTAGACCTTGCTGAAGGTCACGACGCAGTTCGTGTCGCTGGAGGTGTCGACCGAGGTGATGTCCTCCCACCCGATCGTGCCGCCGGCAAGGCCCGACTGGGCGGGATCCATGATCCACTTCCAGGTGGCCTCGAGGTCCTTGCACGTGATCGCGGACCCGTCGGACCACTTCATCCCGGGCTTGAGCTTGTAGTCAACGGTCATCCCGGTCCCGTTCACGACGACGTCGCCGTTCGAGACGAGCGGGACCTCGGTGACCATGTCGCCGAAGTACTTCAGGTCATTGGCCGTGTTGATCAGGCCGAGGAGCGAGGGCGTCGATACTTCGATGTCGACGTTGGCCTGCGCGTAGTAGGCGTTGAAGGTATCGATGGTCTGCCACTCGGCCACGACCAGGGGGTTGGTCGCGACGTTCGCGACGGGGACCGGCTGGTACGCGGTGCCGACGATGTCCGGCCCGGCCGCCGCAGACGGCGACGGGGCCTCGGACGCCGGGGCCGCGCTGGCCGGCGCCGTGCTGGCCGGCGGCGCCGTGGGCGCCGTGGTCGCCGATGCGCCGCAGGCGCTCACGACCAAGGCGGCGGTCGCCAGCAGCCCAAGGCTGCGCCTTCCGATAAGGCTCATACGTGATCCTCCTCCAGTTAGGGCTGGGTGTTCGTACACCCGTCGGATCGTCGTCCGGCACCGATCGCGCCTTCGGCCTCCTCCGAAATTGCCGGGTGGGCGCGCAAACGCTCGGACGTGCTGCCGGATTATACGCACTTGAGGGGGGCGCTAGATGTCGATCGCAGCCTCCGTAGCGTCTGGCCGACGGGGCGTGGCCGGGAGATCCGGCCGCCAGCGCAGGTTCGGCTGGCGCGCGGCGGTCGCTTCGTCGAGCCGGCGAACCGGTGCCGAATGCGGCGCCGAGGTGACGAGTTCGGGCGTCTCGCGAGCCTCCCGGGCGATCTCATGGAGCGCGTCAGCGAACCCGTCCAGCGTGTCGAGACGCTCCGTCTCGGTCGGCTCGATGAGCATCGCCTCGTCCACCGTGTGCGGGAAGTAGATCGTGGGCGGGTGATAGCCCTTGTCGATGAGCCGCTTGGCGACGTCCAGGGTCCGCACGCCCGTCGCTCGCTTGAGGGACGCGCCGGACGCGATGAACTCGTGGGCGCAGGGCCCCGCATACGGCACCTCCCACACGCCGTCCGCCTCCAGCCGGCCGCGGAGGTAGTTGGCCGCCAGCACGGCATCGTCGCTGACCTCCCGGAGCCCGTCCGGGCCGTGGGCCCGGATGTAGGCCCACGCGCGCACGAGGATGGCGACGCTGCCCACGTGGCCGCGCACCCGGCCGATGCTGGCCGGCCGCTCGCCCGGCCGCTCCAGGCGGAACATCCCGTCCGGCTCACGCACGACGCGAGGGGCGGGCAGGAACGGGATCAGCGGCGCCCGCACACCGACCGGGCCGGCCCCCGGACCACCGCCGCCGTGGGGCGTGGAGAACGTCTTGTGGACGTTGAAGTGCATCACGTCGAAGCCCGCCTCACCCGGCCGGAATCGTCCGAGCATGGCGTTCAGGTTGGCCCCGTCCATGTAGGCGAGCGCGCCAGCCGCGTGGACCAGCTCGATGAGCTCGACGATGCGGCGCTCGAACAGGCCGAGCGTGGATGGATTCGTGATCATGATCGCGGCCGTGCGCGGCCCGAGGGCCGCCCGGAACGCCTCGAGGTCGACGCCGCCGTCGGGCGCCGAGGGGACGTTGACGGTCCGGAAGCCAGCCATCGACGCCGTGGCGGGGTTCGTGCCGTGCGCCGAGTCCGGGATCAGGACCTCGGTCCGCTCCAGGTCCCCCCGGGCACGGTGGTAGGCCCGCACGACGAGGATGCCCGTGAGCTCGCCATGGGCACCGGCCGCGGGCTGCAGCGTCACCGCGTCCATCGCGCTGATCTCCGCGAGGTCTCGCTCCAGCTCCCAGAGCAGCTCGAGCGTCCCCTGGGCGGTCTCGTCGGGCGCGAGCGGGTGCAGCGACGCGAACCCGGGCAGGCGGGCCGCCCACTCGTTGACCTTCGGGTTGTACTTCATCGTGCACGAGCCGAGCGGGTAGAAACCGGTGTCGACGCCCCAGTTCAGCTGCGAGAGGTTGACGTAGTGACGGACCAGCGACGCCTCGTCCACCTCGGGGAGCGCAGGGGGTGCCTCCCGGAGCGCCGCTGCGGGGATCCGCTCCAGGGCGTCGGCGGGCGGGGTCGGGATGCGCCGCCCCGCGGCCCGTCCGGGTCCGGACAGCTCGAAGAGCGACGGCTGGAGCTTCGGTCCGGTGACGCTCATCGGGTCCCCTCCCCGCTCGCCGCGACCGGCAGGCCCGGCCGAGCCCCCAGCTCGTCGCGGAGCGCCCAGGCGAACAGCTCGATCTCCTCTGCCGTCGTGCACTCCGTGGCGCAGACGAGCAGGCCGTCTGCCAGGGACGAATCGCCGGGTTCCAGCTGTGCGAGCGGGATCCCGGCCAGGATCCCGCGGTGGAGGAGCCGGCGGTGGACGGCCTGCGCATCGGGAACGCGGACAGCGAACTCGTTGAGGTACGGGCCGGGGTGGAGGCGCGGCGCCCCGGCGTCCGCCAGCGCGGCGGCCAGCTCGGTGGCGCGCGCCGCGGAGCTCGCGGCCACGTCGCGGAGCCCGCCGGGCCCCAGCGCCGCGATGTACACGGCCGCAGCGAGGGCGCAGAGCGCCTGGTTCGTGCAGATGTTGCTGGCGGCCTTCTCGCGCCGGATGTCCTGCTCGCGGGCACGCATGGTCATGACGTACGCCCGCCGGCCGTCCGCGTCGCTGGTCATCCCGATCAGGCGACCCGGGATCTGGCGGACGAGGGAATCCCGGCAGGCCAGGATCCCGAGATACGGGCCCCCGTACTGGGGCGGGATGCCGAGGGGCTGGCCCTCGCCCGCGGCGATGTCGGCCCCGTAGGCGCCCGGCGGCGCGAGTACGGCAAGGGAGATCGGTTCGACCGCGGCGACGAACAGGGCGCCCGCCGCGTGGGCAAGCCGGCTGACCTCGTCCATGGGCTCGAGCAGGCCCAGCACGTTGGGCTGCGCCGCCACGACGCCGGCCACGGCCCGGGCAGGATCGTGAAGCAGGCGCTCGAGCGCGCCGAGGTCGGTCGTGCCGGCCGCCGGCCCGTCGGCCACGAGGGGCACCTCGTCAAACTCGAGGTTCGCCCCCGCGAAGTACGTCTCCAGCGTCTGGCGGGCCTGGGGATGAACGCCGCGGGAGACGAGCACCCGCTCGCGACGGGTCGCCCGGCAGGTCATGAGCGCCGCCTCGGCTGTGGCGGTGGCGCCGTCGTAGTGCGACGCCGAGACGACGTCCAGGCCCGTCAGCTCGGCGAGGAGCGACTGGTACTCGTAGATCGTCTGGAGCGTCCCCTGGCTGATCTCCGGCTGGTACGGCGTGTAGGCGGTGTAGAACTCGCCGCGGAGGAGGATCTGGTCCACGACCGGGGGCAGGTGGTGGCGATACACCCCTGCGCCAAGGAAGCTGGCGAGATCCACCCGGTTGTGACCCGCCAGGGTTCGCAGCCGTGCCATCAGGTCCAGCTCGGTCATCCCCGCCGGCAGGTCCATCGGTCGGGCCCGGACCGACGGGGGGATGACGTCGAAGAGCTCATCGACAGAGCCGATCCCGAGCGCGGCCAGCATCCGCGACCGGTCGTCCGGGGTGTGCGGTCCGTAGACCATCGGATCAGCCCTCCGCGGTGAGCGCCTCGTAGGCCGCCGGGTCGAGCAGCTGCTCAAGCTGCGCGGGATCGGAGAGCTTGACCCGCAGCATCCAGCCCGCGCCGTACGGGTCGCTGTTCACGACCTCCGGGGTCGCAGCCAAGCTGGCGTTCCCCTCGATGACCTCCCCGGCGACTGGCGCGAAGAGGTCGCTCACGGCCTTCACCGACTCCACGACTCCGAATGTCGCGAACTGCTCCAGCCGTTGGCCGGGCTCGGGCAGCTCGACGAAGACGATGTCACCGAGCTGATCGGCAGCATGCTGGGTGATCCCGACCGTCGCCTCGTCCCCGGCGACGCGGACCCATTCGTGCTCCTTCGTGTAGCGCAGATCGGACGGGATCATCAGCGGGGAAACCTCCGTGTTGATGCGGTCACTGCCGCACAGGCCAGGCACGCTCCGCCGCCGCGCACTGCGGCCCGGCGAGTCATCGGGCCCGGGAGTAGAACGGGAGCGGAACGACTTCGGCTGCGGCCCGCGCCGCGCGGATCTCCACTTCGAGCATCGTACCGGGCGTGGCATCGGCCGGAGCCACGTATGCCATCGCGATCGGGACGCCCAGCGTCGGCGAGAGCGTGCCGGACGTGACGACGCCGGTTCGCCGCGTCCCCGACCAGACGGGGTATCCATGGCGCGCGATGCCGCGCCCGCGCACGATGAGGCCGACCAGCAACCGGCGGGGTCCCGTCTCGATGGCGCGGGTGAGCGCCTCTCGGCCCACGAACGGACCCGGCTTGGTGAGCTTGACCACGCGGCCGAGACCTGCTTCGAACGGCGTCGTGGCACGGTCCAGCTCGTTGCCATAGAGCGGCATGCCAGCCTCGAGGCGGAGCGTGTCGCGGGCGCCCAACCCGACCGGCACGAGGCCAGCCGGGGCCCCGGCTGCGCTGAGGACGTCCCAGAGCTCCGGCGCCACGGCGCCGTCGACGAAGACTTCGAAACCGTCCTCTCCGGTGTAGCCCGTGCGCGCGATGAGCGCCGGGATGCCGGCGACGGTGCCCTCGGCAATCGCGTAGTAGTGCAGGCCGGCCAGGTCAACGTCGGCCAGGGGCCGCAGGATCTGCAACGCCGCGGGTCCCTGCACGGCGACAAGCGCCGTGGCCCGCGACCGGTCGTCGAGAATGGAACGCGTCCGCCCCAATCGCTCGGCGAGCGCATCGGAGACCGCAGGCGCATTGGAGGCGTTGGCGACGACGAGGAACCGGTCATCCGCCAGCCGGTACACGATGAGGTCGTCGATGACCCCGCCGTCCGGGGCGCAGATCATGGAGTAATGGGCGCGGCCCACGGCCAGGGTCGGCGGGTCCGTCACGAGTGCGCTGGCCAGCGCCGGGCCCGAATCGGGACCCTCGACGAAGAGCTCGCCCATGTGCGACAAATCGAAGAGCCCGGCCCGCTCGCGGACCGCGCGATGCTCCTCGAGGATCGAGGTGTACTGGACCGGCATCCACCAGCCCCCGAAGTCGATCATCCGCGCGCCGAGCGCGACGTGACGCGACAGGAGCGGCGTCGCGCGCGACGAGCCGGCGGGCTGCGCGGTCTCGGTCATGGCCGCGACCCGTCGGTGGCGGCGACCATACCGGCAGCCCGATCGACCAGCGCGCGCTCGGTCTCGAAGGTCAGCAGCCCGGGCGCATCGGCCAGCGAGACCCAGCGGACCTCGGCGAACTCGTCGTCGTGGTGGGCAAGGTCGCCGCCGATCGGCTCCATAAGCCAGTAGTGGACCGTCTTGTGGATCTTTGCGCCGCCCTGGATGAACTCGTACTCGATCCGGTCGATCGGGGCCACGATGCGCACCTCCAGCCCGGTCTCTTCGGTAACCTCGCGGAGCGCTGTCTGCTCGAGCGTCTCGGCCGGGTTCGGGGTTCCCTTGGGAAGCGTCCACGAACTCCCGTCACGTTCGCGGCGGCGGCGGCCGGCGACGATATGCGGAACGCCGGCGATGCTGCGGACGACGATCCCGCCCGCCGAGGTGGCGGTCGCGCGCCTCAGCCGCGCCACGGTGCCGACGCGGCGCGCACGCGACGACCGGGGCTCCGGAGCTCGAGCTTCGCCCAGCGAACGGCCGCCAGCGGGCCGGCGATCCCGGCCCCGCGCTTGGGGCGCGCCGAGGAGACCACCCGCCAGTCGGAGCGCAGCAGGACAACCGGTCCCAGGTCCATCCGGCGAACGATCGTCGGGCGGTCCGTCGAGGCCTGGAAGCCGACGTGGCGATGGAGCCCGAGGCGGCGCTCCCGGAGTCCCGGTGGGGGTGTCGGGAAGCTGACCGCCGGGCGAACCGCGAACCTCGTGGCGAAGCTTCGCTTCATGTGCAGATCGTAACGCGTCAGCGGCGAACTGCAAGGTCGGCGAGGAGACGTGCTGCGGTTTCCGGCGCGAGGCTGCGCCGCGACTCGGCGATCGCGACCTGGCGCCGGAGCAGGGCTCGATACGCGTCAAGGGCCGCCGGCGCCGCTTCCTCGAGCGCGGCCAGGTGGGCCGCGACCGTGCCCGCGTCCCCGCGGACCGCCGGGCC
This sequence comes from uncultured Chloroflexia bacterium, assembly GCA_963814115.1. Taxonomy (GTDB): domain Bacteria; phylum Chloroflexota; class Limnocylindria; order Limnocylindrales; family CSP1-4; genus CTSoil-043. The sequence goes on from CAWFBS010000003.1 coordinate 268,883, forward strand.
TGTCAGGGCCGGCGCGATGCCGAGCGAGCGGGCATTGCCGAGCGCCTGCGCGGCAAGCGGGCCGTAGATCGCCAGCGCCCCGCGCTCGTCCAGGCCGGCGCGCGCAGCCACCTCTGCCACCACGTCGAGGAGCGCGACCAGGCCGCCCGCCGCGAGCACCGCCGCGGCGTGGTAGGCCGGCTTGGAGCCCGGGCTCAACCGGACGGGCAGCATCCCCATCGACTCGGCCATCTCGACGAGGACGTCAAGGATGTCGACGTCGCCCTCGATCGCGACGGTCGCGCCAGGAAGGGCCGCCAGGGCACGATCGACGTCCGCGAACGCCACGAGCGGGTGAAAGGATCCGCCGGACGTGCCGGCCGCCCGGGCGCCCGCGAGCACCTCGGTGCCCAGCAGACCGCTGGTATGGACGAGCGCCTGCCCGGAGTAGAGGTGCATGCCGGCGGCGACCTCCGCGATCGCGTCGTCGGGGACGGCGATGATCGCGAGGTGGCATTCGTCGAGGATGCTGGCCGGCTCGACGAACACGCGTGCCGCGGGGACCAGCCGGCGAAAACGCTCGCGCCGTTCCGGGGCGCGGCTGGCGACCGCACCTACCTGCCAGCCCGCGGCTGCCAGGGCGACACCCAGGGTGAGTCCGACCGGCCCGCCGCCCACGATCCCGATGACCGGCCGGCCGTCCTCGGGAGCCGCCACGTGCGGGTGCGCGTGCGCTTCCAGGTGCACCTCGTCCCCGTGCCGGTGTGCGCCGGCGGGCAGCGCCGGCTCGCCCTGCCGCGTCGCCCGCCGCACCTCGCCCAGCGTCTGCGGGTCACCGGGAGGAGGCGGCGTGGCATCGCTCCAGGCTCGCACGGTGGGCTCCTTGGTTTGATCGCCGCCGACGCCGGGCCGCGTCGCGGCGGGGTACTCTTCCCCTCGACAGCGTAGCGCGCCCCCGGTCCCCGCGCCGCGCGAGCGAACGAACGAGGATCCCGTGTCGACGAGCAAGCCGATCGGTGCCCGAGCCAGCCTCGGTCCGGGCCTTCCGGACTACGTGCCCCTCGCCGCGCTGGCGGCGCAGGTCGACCTCGATCGCGCCCCGGTCACGCTGAAGATCCTCCTCGAGAACGTCCTGCGTCACGCCGGGCGCGGGATCGTCACGGAGTCTGACCTGGCGCGGGTCGCCAGCTGGCGGCCGGGCGCCGGCGGTGACGCGGAGATCCCCTTCCTGCCCGCTCGCGTGATCCTGCAGGACTTCACGGGCGTGCCGGCGGTCGTTGACCTGGCGGCCATGCGCGACGCGATGGCGGCCCTGGGGGGTGACCCGGGCCGCGTCAACCCGCTCGTTCCCGCGGACCTGGTGATCGACCATTCCGTCCAGGTTGACCGGTTCGGGACGGCGGACTCGTTCGCCTTCAACGTCAACCGCGAATACGAGCGGAACGGCGAGCGCTACCAGCTCCTGCGCTGGGCTCAGCGGGCCTTCAGGGGGCTCCGCGTCGTCCCGCCGGGCACGGGCATCGTGCACCAGGTCAACCTCGAGTACCTGGCCACCGTCGTGACCGTCGCTGATGACGGCCGAGGGCCCCTGGCCTTCCCGGACACGCTCGTGGGGACGGATTCCCACACCACGATGGTCAACGCCCTCGGCGTCCTGGGCTACGGGGTCGGCGGGATCGAGGCCGAGGCGGTGCTGCTCGGGCAGCCCCTCTACCTCCCGATGCCGCGGGTGGTCGGGGTCCGGCTTCACGGCGCGATGCGGACGGGCACCACCGCGACCGACCTGGTGCTGACCGTCACCGAAGGCCTGCGGACGCTCGGCGTGGTCGGCTCGTTCGTGGAGTTCGCCGGCGACGGGCTCGCCGGCCTGGCGCTCGCGGATCGCGCCACGATCAGCAACATGAGCCCGGAGTTCGGGGCAACGGCAACAATCTTCCCGATCGACGATGAGACGCTCGCCTACCTGCGGCTCACCGGACGCGACCCCGCTCGTGTCGAGCTCGTGGAGCGCTACGCCAGGGCCCAGGGGATGTGGCGCCAGCCCGGCGCGGGGCCCGATTTCGATTTGGCGGTCGACCTGGACCTCGCGTCGGTCGAGCCGAGCCTCGCCGGGCCACGCCGGCCCCAGGACCGGGTCCCGGTGCCGCAGGTCCGCGCCAGCTTCGAGTCGGCGTTCCCGGGCGCGCTGCCCGCCGGTGGGACGCCTGCCGCCGAGCCGGGCCAGGTCCGCAACGGATCCGTGGTGATCGCGGCGATCACGTCGTGCACGAACACGTCCAACCCGAGCGTCATGGTCGGCGCGGGACTCCTGGCCCAGAAGGCCGTGGCGCGCGGCCTCCGCGTCAATTCCGTCGTCAAGACGTCGCTCGCGCCCGGTTCGCGTGCCGTCACCGCCTACCTGGAGCGGGCGGGGCTGACGCAGCCGCTCGCCCAGCTCGGCTTCGCGCTTGCCGGCTACGGCTGCACCACCTGCATCGGCAATTCGGGACCGCTCGACGTGTCGGTTGCGCGCCAGATCGAGGAGCAGTCGCTCACGGCCGTCGCGGTCCTGTCGGGCAACCGCAATTTCGAGGGCCGGATCCACCCGCTCGCCCGGGCCAGCTACCTCGCCTCGCCCCCCCTCGTCGTGGCCTATGCGCTGGCCGGACGGATCGACATCGACCTTTCGCGCGAGCCGCTCGGGGCCGGGAGCGACGGCGCCCCCGTCTTCCTGGCCGACATCTGGCCGTCCGCGGACGAGGTGCGCGAGGCCATCGCGGATGCCGTGGACGGAGACCTGTTCCGGTCGGCCTACGCATCCGTGTTCGACGGTGACGCCCGCTGGCAGGCCCTGCCGATCCCGGACGGCGATCGCTACGCCTGGGACGCGGGCTCGACGTACGTTGCCGACCCGCCCTTCTTCGCCGGCATGACGCTCGTGCCGGACCCGATCCGCGACATCGCCGGAGCCCGCGTGCTCGCCTGGCTCGGCGACTCGGTGACCACGGACCACATCTCGCCGGCGGGGTCGATCCCTCCCTGGTCGCCGGCCGGCGCCTGGCTCCAGGACCATGGGGTCGCGCCGCCCGACTTCAACTCGTACGGGGCCCGCCGTGGCCACCACGAAGTGATGATGCGCGGGACATTCGGCAACATCCGGCTGAGGAACAAGCTCAGCGATGGCAAGGAAGGGCCGTACACACGGCACTTCCCGAGCGGGTCGGAGGCGTTCATCTACGACGCCGCGATGCGCTACCAGGCCGAGGGCGTTCCGAGCATCATCCTTGCCGGCCGCGAATACGGGTCCGGATCCTCGCGCGACTGGGCCGCCAAGGGACCCCGGCTGCTTGGGATCCGGGCGGTCATCGCGGAGAGCTTCGAGCGAATCCACCGCTCGAACCTGGTCGGGATGGGCGTGCTAGCGCTGCAGTTCCTCCCGGGCCAGAGCGCTTCCGGACTCGGGCTCACCGGGCGCGAGCGCTACTCGATCGCCGGGCTCGCGGAGGATCTCGCACCGCGGGCGCGGTTGACCGTGGTCGCCGCCCCCGACGAGGCGGAGGGGTCGGGCGAGGTGCGCTTCGAGGTGGACTGCCGCCTCGACGGTGCCATCGAGGTCGAGTACTACCGGCAGGGCGGGATCCTGCCGGCCGTGCTGCGGCGGCTCGTCCGGGAGTCCGGCGCGAACTGACGGCAGGCACCACGGGCGCAGGGTTGCCGGTCAGGCGCGTCGCTTAGGCGAGCCGGGCGGTCCAGCGGCCGTCGCGGCCCTCGACGCGCAGCGGGATGCCGTAGGCCGCGGAGAGCGTCGCGTCCACGAGAACGCTGCCGATCGCGCCCGCCGCGAGCACCCGACCGCCGGAGAGCACCGCCGCGTGCTCGAACCCCGGCGGAATCCCCTCGAGATGGTGCGTCACGAGCACGATCCCGCGTGGTCGAGGCCGCGCCGCCTGCTCGGCCATGGCCCCCACGAGCTCCTCGCGCGCCCGGAGGTCGAGCCCCGCGGCGGGCTCGTCCGCGAGAACCAGCTCCGGGTCAGCCAGGAGGGTGCGCGCCAGCAGCACGCGCTGGCGTTCCCCTGTGGAAAGCGTCAGAAACGGGCGCTCCGCGACTCCGCCCACCCCGAGCTGGCGAAGCAGCTCGTGGGCACGAGCGTGGTCGCGCTCGGCGTAGGTATCCCACCAGGGCGCCAGCGCACCCGTCCGTGCGGTCACCACGACCTCGCGCGCTCGCAGGCGCGGATCGAAGCGTTCCGCCAGTGCGGCGCTCGTCAGGCCGATCCGGGGCCGGAGCGCGCGGGCATCCACGCGTCCGAGCTCCGCACCCAGGACCCGGACGCGGCCGACCGTCGGGGCGAGGCTCGTCGCGGCAACTGCCAGCAGCGTGGACTTGCCGGCGCCGTTCGGGCCCACCACAACCCAACGCTCGCCGGCTCCCACGGCAAGGGTGACCTCGGCGAGAAGCCACGCCACACCGCGCCGGACCCCGACTCCGGCCAGCTCGAGCACCGGGGCGCGCCTCGCCGGCTGCGTGGACGCGGGCTCGCCTGGCACGCCGTGATGGTACGTGACCCCGGGCGACGCCTCCCGCCACCAGCGCCGCGTGGCGGCGTCGCGCCCTGGACGATGGGCAAACGTCCGGGACCGCCGTGGAGCGCGGCGCCGTCAGGCGCCCGTGTCCGGCGCGGGCTCGCCCGCTGTCGGGGCGGCCGCGGCGCCCCCGCTGGCGGCATGCGATGCCGGCGCGGCACGAGCCCTGGCTCGCCTCGGCCGGGTATTGTTCACGGCGGGCCACCAGTCACAAGCGCACAGGCCGCGCGGGCAGCCGGCGTGGGGCAACCGTGGCGTGCGCAGCTCGTCGGTGATACGGAAGATCCGCTCGTTGTCTGCCCGACAAGCGCTGCAGCAGGAGGCCCCGACGAGCTCTGCCTCGCGCCCCAGCTCGGCGATCTTCCGCAGCGTCGCCGCCACGCCCTCGCGGTAGAGATCCACCACCTCGTCGGAAGGCGGCAACCTGCCGCCGGTTTCCGCGAACAGCTCGGATGCCTGACGGCGCCGGATCTGCGCCACTTCGTCCCAGCGCTTGGCGCGCCGGGCCGCCCTGACGGCCCGCTCGGCTGCGCCCAGGTAGAGGTTCCGGGAGGCCGCCACCGACGCGGCGGTCGACCGCTGCGTCGCCAGGCGGCGCCGGCGGTCAGCCGGAGCGCCGGACAACCGCGCCAGGTGGAGCCAGTGCTTCCGCTCACGCGTCCAGGTCTCTTCGTCGAGCCCGCGCCGGCGTTCCGCCTCGAAGATCGCGACAGCCGCCTCGGTCAGGTAGACCGCCCGCCCGTCCAGGTGCCGGACGACGATCGGGTGTCGGCAGCTCGGGCAATGTCGTGAATGCTCCGGCGGAGGTTCCAGGGCGACGCCGCAATTCGGGCAGGCGACCGCCGGGATGGGCGCGGGTTCCTCGGGCGCCGGCGTGGACACCGAGTCCTCGGTCGGCTGCACGACCTGCACGTCGGAGCGGTCCTGGCCCAGAAGCCAGCGGAGGAACCCGATCGGAGCCACCTCGGTTCGTTCGCCTGCAATGGGATGGTCGACGGAATCGTGCCACGTCAGTCATCCGGATGCAGAACCAGGGCGCCGCCATGAACACCCATCAATGACAGCCCACCAGGGAGTGCTCGGTCGGCGAATGCGTTCTGTGGCGCCGCGACGGCGACCCTAGAGAACGCCGCGTCCTCGCACCATGCCCGGCTGCAGCTCGGTCGCCGCGACGATGTGGCGACGATTTACAAGAGCGAACCCATAGCGCGAGATGACCCGCCGGTCCGCCAGCGAGCGGGTCCGGACGTCGGTCATCGGAATCCAGGGCGGGCTCGGTGACTCGATGAAAGCGGCCAGGAGGGCCTCCGGGTTGAGGTGGACCTCTCCGGTGAGGGTGTGCCCGGGTGTCACGACGATGAGGTCGAAGGAGCGCTTTCGCATGAACTCCGCCCCTCCCGTCTCCCGCTCGTCGACGTCGGTGGCCTGGCCGATGAGCGTCACCTCCTCGGGACTCACCCAGAAGCTCGGCGAGGTCACCTTCGTGGGATCGCCGTTGCGGCGCAGGACCGTGACGTCGCGGATCTGGATCAGCCCTTCATGGTTGTTCACGAAATCGGAGAGCCGGCGGTGAAAGCCAAGGAACACGGTGCCGGACAGGCGGAGGTGCTGGCCCACGAGCTCGATCGGAAGACCCTCCCCCCTGGTCGCCGACGGGGCAGAGGCGACCGCGCCTGAGACGAGGGCCTCGAGGTGGGTCGCCGCGTCACCATCGACGATCTCGTCCTCGCGGTCGGGGGCGTTCTCTCCGGCGGTGGCAGGTGGTTCGGTCATGTCACGAGGCTCCGTCCTGGTTCGATTCGGTGACGCTCGAGAGGCGCGGCCGCCAACGTGCGCCGGGCCATCATGGGCGCAGCCCCAGCCGCCGCGTTCATCAAGATTGTATGTTCCCGCGATTCCGGCCCGCCTCGACAGTGTGGCCCCTCCGCCTCGACGCGAAGGCGCGACGCCGCTGCACCGCGGCCGGGTCGCCAGGGCCGGCTACTTCCAGTAGGCGCCGAGCGCTCCCGAGGTGCTCACGCCATGGCCGCTGTCGCCGGGCCACTGGATACGGACGTTGATCACGGTGGCTGTCTTGGCGGTCGTCCAGAACGTGACGACGCCCTTGGCGTCGGCCCAGGCCGACTTGAGGTAGGCCGGGCTGCCCCAGGTGCCGTTCGCCTTCCTGGCCACCAGGACATTGACGCGCTGGCCGGCCAGGGCCGCCCCGCCGGTGAACCGCCACGTCACGTAGCTGCGCAACGCGGTGACCTTCGGCGTCTTCGTGCTGAAGCCCGTGGCCGGACGGAGTCCGAGCGCGCTCGACGCGCCGATCACGATCGGTGGCGGCGGCGGGGCGACCGTGAACGTGACGGGCGCGCTCGTCCCGACGCCCGGTGGCTGGTTGACCACCGTCAGCGAGCCCGTCCCAAGCGTGGACGTCAGACCCGCCGGCACGACCGCAGCCAGCTGCGTCGGCGAGACGAAGGTCGTTGTCAGCGGCGTCCCGTTCCAGTAGGCAGTGGAGATGCCGGCCCCGAAGTTCGCCCCTTGCAGGGTGACGGTCACATCGCCGCCGCCCGGGCGAACTGACGCGGGGGCGATCGCGGCCAGGATCGGCGACGCGTCGGGTGGCGCGCTCGGCGTCGGGTCGGGTGGCGCATCCTGGACGGCGTCCGGGGGTTGGGCGCCGTTGCCGAACGTCACGCCCGTCAGGTCGCTGCCGTTGTACCGGTCGAGGTCCACGTTCCCGGAGATCCCTGGCACCGAGCCGGTGCTCGAGTACTGCCAGAAGGTCCAGCCGTGCCCGCCCCAGTTGGCGGCGGGGAGCGCCGGGCTGGAGGTTCCCCAGTGGGCGATCCAGAGCACCGAGTAGCCCTGGTCGGCGAACAGCGTCGTGTTGCCCATGGAGGTCGTCCAGAAGGCCGGGCTCGCGTAGATCATGGGCCGCACGCCGAGCTTGGCGGTGACCTCCCCGAGCCACGCGCCGACCCACGCCTGAAGGTCGCTCACCGACAGCCCGCCGGTCTGCTCGAGGTCCAGGGCCGGGACCAGGTCCCCGGGCAGGAGCGCGGCGTTGTTGACGAACCAGTCCGCCTGGATGACGGCATCGCCGCGTGTGCTCATGGGCCTCGCAAAATGGTAGGCGGACACCGGAAGCCCGGCCGCTCGGGCAGCCGTGTGATTGGTCGCGTAACCGGGATCGACGTACGTCTGCCCTTCGGTGACCTTCATGATCGCGAAGCGCTTGCCGGCGGCGGCGACGCTCGGCCAGTCGATGACGCCCTGGTAGTGGCTGACGTCGATCCCCTCGAGGGTGACGGCGGGCGGCGGGGGTGGCGAGCTCGACAGCGTGAACAGCCCTGCCGCGGCGTAGGCCACGCTCACCCCGTAGAGCGTCGCGACGCTCGTGCCGTCGACCGCGCTGATCGCGTACCAGGTGCTCCCCGAGACGTCCGTCCCGCAGGTGGCCGACCAGGACCCACCCGCCACGCTGCCCGCCGTGGTCACGATCGTGCCGGCCGGCATGCTCACCAGCGATGTCGCGGTCGTGGCGGGAGCAGCCCGCAGGCGGACCGTGCAGTTGGCGGCGTAGTTCGCGCCGGAATCCGCCGCGGCCACGCGCGGGGCGAGGGGCACGACCGCCAGCGCCACGACGAGGGCCAGGCTGCTCGCGAGCCACGCTCGACGGGAGTGGATGGGTCCCCTCCTCTCGGGGTCAGCTGGTGGCGGCAGAGCGCAGCTCAGGCCAAACCGAGCGAACGGGGGCGGGCCACGGAACCGCCACCGGGGATGTCTTGTGTCTCGGTGGGCCCTGGGTGCTTCGACGAAGCTCCGGGGAATTGTACCCAGCCGCACGGGGCACGAGCCAGTAGTCATCCTGTCTCATGCCGGGGATCGCTTTGGGCCATGGCGCGGCGCGAATGCCTGCGCGCCCCGGACGCGTGCCCAAGGGGCAGTGGTGGGCGATACTGGGTTCGAACCAGTGACCTCACGGATGTGAACCGTGCGCTCTGACCGGCTGAGCTAATCGCCCGTGCGGCGGATTATACGGCCAGCCCGGGCCAGCGCGACCTGACGGCCGCCGCGTCGATCCCCGAGACGGCGACGACCTTCCTGCGGGAGGTCATGCCGGTCAGGATTCGGACACCGGAGCGCGCGACGCCGAGCTCCCGCGCCAGGAGTCGGCAGAGCGACTCGTTGGCCGCGGAGTCGACCGGCGCCGACGACACCCGGACGCGCAGGACGCCGCCCTCCCCGACCCCATCGACATGATCCGCGCCACCCCGCGGCGTGAGCCGTACCGCGAAGCGGACCTCGGCGTCGGCGCTCAGCGGCCCACGATCCCCAGGAGCGCGCTGAGGACGAGCATGAGGATGAGGGGCGAGAGGTCCAGCCCGCCCGTCGCGGGCAGCAGGCGCCGAATCGGACCAAGGAACGGCTCCGTCAGCGCGACCACCTGGCCCGAGATCGGATTTCGAGCCTGCGGGTCCACCCACGAGACGACGACGCGGGCCAGCACCAGGGCCCACAGCACAAGGACGAGGAGCTCGAGGAAGTTGCCCAGGAATGCGCCCACCCGTGGAGTCTACGCGCGACCGGGGTCGACAGGGGGTCGTGGGCCCGGGACGAGCCTGGCTTCGCGGCCCTCCGACGCGGCGCCAGCCCGCTCCCCGAAGATCGCGCGGCCCACCCGGACGAGCGTAGCCCCCTCCTCGACCGCGACCGGGTAGTCGCCGCTCATACCCATCGAGAGCGCAGGGCCCAGGCCGGGCGAGGCCGCGGCCGGCTCGCCGGGGGCGACCTCACCCGGCACGAGGCTTCGGAGGCGTTCGGACAGCGCGCGCAGGGCGCGGAAGGTGGAGCGCGCCTCCTCGGCTCCGGCGACGACCCGGCCGACGGTCATCAGGCCCCCCAGCTCGAGGTTCACAAGGCGCAGGAGCGCGGGCAGCGCGTCGGCGAGGTCGCCGGGCGCGAAGCCTGCCTTCGCCGGGTCCGCATCGACGTTCACCTGGAGGAGAACCGGCAGCGGGCGGCCCGGCCGCAGCTCGCTGGAGATCCGGTCGAGGCGAACAGCCAGCGTGACCGAATCCACGCTCTCGATGACCTCGAAGGTCATCACTGCCCGGCGCGCCTTGTTCGCCTGGAGCGGCCCGATCAGGTGCCAGCGCGCCCCGGGGACGGCGGGGACCTTCTCCTGTGCCTCCTGGACGCGGTTCTCGCCGATGATTGTCAGGCCCGCGGCGACGGCCGCGCGCAGCCGGGCCGGGCCGACCGTCTTGCCGACCGCCACGAGCGTGACCCCGGCCGGATCGCGCCCCGAGCGGGCACATGCCTCGGCGATTGCGCGCAATACCCGCTCGCGAGCGGCGACGAGCTCGGCGACCGCGGCCGGATCAGGCGGAGGCGCGGCGCGCGAGAGGCCCGACGGCTCGGGCACTGCGGTGGGCTACTTCGAGCGCCGCAGGAAGCTCGGGATCTCCAGGTCGTCCGCGTCGTACGTGCGGCGCACGTTCGCCGCCGGCGCGGTCTCCGCCACGGTCCGCTCCACGCGCACCGAGGCCGGCTCGCCCCGCTCCACCGCCGGGCGCTCCGCCGGTCGCAGGTCGACGTCCGCAACCGTGCGCTGGCGCTCCAGCTCGCCCAGGAAGTCGCGCTCGGGGCGGGCGGACCGGGACACGTCGACGGGTCGCTCCGCGCTCTCACGCCGAACCGGTTCGCGACGGCGCGTGCCGTCGAAGCCGGTTGCGATCACGGTGATCACGACGTCCTCGCCGAGGCGCTCGTCGAAGCTCGCGCCGAAGATGATGTTCGCCTCTGGGTCCGCCGCCGCGCGGATCTCCTCGGCTGCCTCGGTCACCTCGTAGAGGGTGAGGTTGGACGACCCCGCGATGTTGAACAGGATCCCCTGGGCCCCCGTGATGTTGACTTCGAGGAGCGGGCTGGCGATCGCCTGCTTGGCGGCCTCGAGCGCGCGGTTGTCGCCCGACGCGCGACCGATCCCCATCAGGGCAGAGCCGGCATCGTGCATGATCGCCTTCACGTCGGCGAAGTCGAGGTTGATCAGGCCGGGCACGGTGATGATATCGCTGATCCCCTGGACGCCCTGGCGGAGCACATCGTCCACGACCCGGAACGCATCGAGGATCGAGGTGTTCTTCGCCACCACGTCGCGCAGCCGGTCATTCGGGATCGTGATGAGCGTGTCGACCTTGGCCTTCAGCTGTTCGGCGGCCTTCTCGGCGATGAGCTTGCGTTTGTTGCCCTCGAACGAGAACGGCTTGGTCACGACCCCGATCGTCAGGGCGCCGAGGTCCTTCGCGATCTCCGCGATGACGGGAGCTCCCCCCGAACCGGTGCCGCCACCAAGGCCCGCCGTGATGAACACCATGTCCGAATCGCGAAGCGCCTCGGTAATCTTCTCGACGTCCTCCTCTGCCGCCCGCTGGCCGATGGAGGCATCCCCGCCTGCGCCCAGGCCACGGGTGATCTTGTCGCCGATGCGAATCTTGTGCGGCGCGTCCGACTGGAGCAGGGCCTGGGCATCCGTGTTGATGCCGATGAACTCGACGCCCATCATCTCGGCCCGGATCATCCGGTTGACGGCGTTGCTGCCGCCGCCGCCGACGCCGACCACGCGGATCAGGGCGAAGTTCTCGGAATCCGACCGCAGCGGCATCGCTGGTCCTCCGGGTTGGTGAGCGGCTGTTCGGGCCGTCGGTGATCAAGACGTCGGTAGCACACGCGCGCCGCCCGGTCCGGCGGCGGGCACAGCCAGCCGGAACGTGGACTGCCCGCGGAGTATAGCGCCGGAACCGTTGATGGGAACCCCGAACGTCGCCCGCCACGTTGCCGGGAGACACCGAACGTCCGGGGTCCGCCAGCCGAACGGCCCATCCGCATGCGGTCGCGCCCGGGCGACCTGCCGGTGACCCGGGGTTACGGGAAGACGCTGCGGAGCGCCCCCCGGATCCGCCCGGCAAGCCCGCCGGCGGGCGCCAATTCGTATGTCGTGAGGTCGGCGGCGCCGAGGTGGCGCGCGCCCCACAGGAGCAACCCGATCGCGGTGCTGTAGCCCGGCTCCATGATGCCGTCAACGAGCCCGCCGACCTCGGTCGGGGCGGCCACCCGGACGGGCATCTCCAGGATCTCGCGGCCGAGGATCGCCGCGCCGCCAAGCTGCGCGCCGCCGCCGGTGAGAACCAGCCCGGCAGGCAGCAAGCCCGGGGCTGCCGCGAGGATCTCGGTCCTGAGCATCTCGTAGGTCTCGCGCATCCGGGCCTCGATGATGCGGCAGACCTCCATGCGCTCCACCGTCCTGCCCGCCTCGTCCCCGAGCACCGTGACGTTGATGACCTCGTCCGGGTCCAGGCCCGCCACGTCACAGGTCCCGTGGTCGATCTTGAGCGACTCGGCCACCTGCAGGCTGGTCTTGAGACCGATCGCGATGTCGTTCGTGACGTTCGCCCCGCCGACCGGCAGGACCGCGGTGTGGAACGGGGAGCCGTCGGCGAACAGGGTGAGCTCCGTGGTCCCGGCGCCGATGTCAGCGACCGCGACGCCCAGATCCCGCTCCGTCGGCGACAGGACCGCCTCCGCCGAGGCAAGCCCACCCGCCACGAGCTCGTCGATCTTGACGCCGGCCGCGGTGACGCACTTGGTGAGGTTCTGGACCGCCGTGGCGGAGGCGGTGACGATGTGGGTCGACACCTCGAGCCGAACCGCGCTCATCCCGAGCGGATTCATCACGCCTTCCTGGCCGTCCACGGTGTAGCCGCGTGGCACGACATGGAGGACCTCGCGCGTGGACGGGATCGAGACTGCCCGGGCGACCTCGATGGAGCGGTTGACGTCTTCCTGGGTCACCTCGCGGCGCGGCCCCGCGACGGCGACCTGGCCCGGCGAGTTGAGGCCGTCGACGTGCTGGCCACCGACGCTCACGAACGCCCGGTCGATCTTCCAGCCGGAGTGGCGCTCGGCCTTCTCGACGGCCGACGTGATCGAATGAACCGTCTGGTCGATGTTCACGACCACGCCCTTGCGCAGCCCGGACGCCGGCACGGTGCCCTTCCCGATGATCGTGACGCCGCCGTCGCGGCCGACCTCGCCGATGAGGGCCACGACCTTGGTCGTCCCGACGTCGATCCCGACCAGGACCGCCTCGCGTTCCACTCGTTCCGTCCCTCTCCTTGCGGTACAGCCGGCCTAGAGAAAGTGCCGGCGGATCAGTGCGACGTTCTGGAAGATCCGCAACCCGAAGGTGATCAGCGCGACCAGGTACAGGTCGAGCCCCAGGCGGTCTCCCACAAAAGTGAGGAGAACCGCCACGATCGCGTTCACCACGAACCCGCTGACGAAGATGCGGTTGTTATACGTCCCTTCCAGCTCGGCCCGCACGGCCCCCAGGACGGAGTCGAGCGCCGCGAGAATCGCGACAGCCGAATACCGGGCCAGCTCGAACCCGACGTTGACGTTCAGGACAAGTCCAAGAAGGACACCGACGAGGAGACCCGCCAGCGGCAGGAGCACGGGTCGGTTCTCCCTCCACGTACGTCGTTTGCGCAAGGCTACTCGACCCGGCGGCAGGGTGCCAAACCATCCCGTCATGCCGGCACTCACTTCGTCGTGTACGTGCCGTGCGACCCGTCCGCGAGCACGATACGCAGGAGCTTGGCTTCCCGGCCGGCCAGCAGGCCACGGAGGAGCCGCGTCTGCTCGGGAACCAGGTCCGGCGGCCGGAGCGTGCCCGAGTAGAAGCCGAACACGGCTGTCCAGGGGTGGTCGACGGCCGGGCGAATCGTCCAGCCGTCCTGGTCATCAAGGCTCACCTGGAGCGCCGCAGCCGACGACCCGACGTCGGCTGGCCGGAGCGACAGGAGGCGCGTCGCGACGTCCATCTCGAGCGGGCTCAGCTGATCGCCGACGCCGGGGAGCGGTTGCACCTCGGCCACGACCCCGCCCGGGGGGGGACTCGCCGCGCGCCGGTCGTCGATGGTCGGGAGGGTGGCCGCGAGGGCCCGGGCGCCGGCCGTCGCGTCGGCCGCGCCGGCGTCGGCGATGACCATCCCATCCCGGTCAACGAGCAGCAGCGCGCTTCCGGTGCGCCACGCCAGGATCGGGACCCGTTCGACCACACGGACGCGAAGCGTGCCGGGCAGGACCACCCGGACGTCGGCCTGGGCGATCGAAGGGATCGCCTCGAGGCCCGACCGCAGGTCGTCCGTTGCCAGCGTGAAGGCGTTCGGCGGCGGGCTGCCGAGAACGAGCACGGCCTGCATCGCCGTGCTGCTCGTGACCGTGACGCCCGACACGTCCACGCTGCGGACGCCGAAGGCCGGCGACGACGCGACGCCCCACGTGGCCGCCCCGGCGCCAACCATCACGAGGGCGGCAAGGGCCCGACCCGGCGAGAGACGGGACGACGCGCGGCGCTGGGCCGGCCGGCGCCGCGCCCCGCCCGCCGGGCGGACCGGGAGATGCGTCACCGCGGCAGGTCCCTCGCGGTCAGCCGGGTGTTCGGCGCCGCCGTGTGCCGTTCCACGGCCAGGGCGACGATCCGGGCACACAGGTCCGGGAAAGCGAGGCCGCCGGCCGCGACCACCCGCGGGAAGAGGCTGATCGGCGTGAAGCCGGGGATCGTGTTGACCTCGTTGAGATACAGGCGGCCACTGCCCCGATCCTGCAGGAAGTCGACGCGGGCCATGCCCGCCGCGCCGATGAGCTCGAAGGCCGCCGCGGCGATCCTCCGGCAGTCGTCGGCGGTCGTGTCGTCGAGGTCGGCCCGCGGCAGCAGCAACGCGGCACCGGCGACGTACTTGTCCACGTAGTCGTAGAAATCACGGCTCGGGACGACCTCGCCCGGGCCATGGACCGCGAGATCACTCGGCCCGTTGCCGAGGACCGCCACCTCCAGCTCCCTGGGGCTCGCGAGGCATGGCTCGGCGAGGATGCGCGCGTCGTAGCGCAGGGCGAGCTCCAGGGCGGGCCCCCGGTCTGCTGGTCCCCACGCGATGGACATGCCCACGGAAGACCCGAGGCGAGCCGGCTTGACGATCAGCCGACGCCCGGGCGAGTCCGCCGCGAACGTCTCGAGTTCGGCCAGCACCCCCGACGGGTCCGTGGTCCAGCGCGTCGCACTGACCTCGATCCAGGGCAGCACCGGGAGACCCGCGTCACGGGCAATCCGCTTGAAGAACGGCTTGTCCATGCCCACGGCGGACGCGGCGATGCCGGCGCCCGTATACGCCAGGCCGGCTGCCTCGAGGATCGCCTGGATGGTCCCGTCCTCCCCGAACGGGCCGTGGAGGGCAATGAAGACGACGGGCCGCGGACGTGCCGCCGCGATCCCGGCCGTCGCCTCGCCGGCCGTGAAGGGTCCGGTCGCGCCCAGTGACCCCGGCGTGTCATATGCGGCGCCAGGGCGGCCCCCGCGCCGGTGGCCGGCGGGCATGCGCCACCAGCCGCCCGAAAGGTCCACCAGGAACTGGCTCACCGCGTGGCCGCTCCCGGCCAGCGCCTCGGCGATCGCGGTCCCCGAGACGATCGAGACGTCGTGCTCCGCGGACGGCCCGCCGTAGACGACGGCGACCGGCACTGCAGGAACGCCGGGAGTGGTCATGCCGGCGCCTCGGCCCAGGCCGACCAATCGCCCATGAACTGGATCTCGAACGCGAGCGTGACGCCCGTTTCGCGCGCGACGGTGGCCCGGACCAGCTCGGCGAGCATCCGCACGTCCGCCGCCGACGCCTGCAGGTCATTGAGGATCCAGTTGGCGTGCTTGGCCGAGACCACCGCCCCGCCGATCCGGCGACCCTTGAGGTCGCACCGGTCCACCAGCGCTCCCGCCGATGGTCCCTCCGCCGGGTTCCGGAAGACGCTGCCGGCGCTGGGCGTCCCGAGCGGCTGGTGCGCCTGGCGCCAGCGGCGGATCTCGTCGAGCCGGGCTCGGATGGCGGCCGGATCGTCCGGGACGAGACGGAAGGTCGCGCCGAGGATCACCTCCGCCGGCCGGCCGTCCTCCCCGTGCTTGAAGCGGCTTTCCCGGTAGGCCAGCCCCAGGTCCGCCGGCGCCAGGCTGGCTTCGCTCCCGTCGGCGCCGAGCACGCGGGCGGATTCGAGGATCGCGGCGACGTCCGAGTCGTGTGCCCCGGCGTTCGCCCAGACAGCTCCCCCGACGTTGCCGGGGATCGCGAGGCCGAACTCGAGGCCCGAGAGGCCCGCTTCGGCCGTCACGGTCGCCGCCTTCGCCATGGGCAGCCCCGCGTCCGCCACCAGGCGGCCGTCCGAGATCTCGAACCCCTGGGCCCGGACGTGGACGAGCAGCCCGCGAACGCCCGCGTCCGACACGACCACGTTGCTGCCCCGGCCCAGGATCGTGTAGGGGAGCTCGCGTCCGCGGGCGAGCCGCACGATGGCCCGCAGCTCGAACTCGTTGACGGGAGCCGCATAGAGGTCGGCCGGCCCGCCGACGCGCATCGTCGTGAACCGGGCGAGAGGCTCGTCCCGCGAGGTGCGAATCCCAAGCCGGCGCTGGATCTCCGTCCCCGTTCGGACGGCGTCGAACGGCGCGTTCATGTGGGGCTGCCGACGACGGGCCCGCCGGACCCCGGCGTCTCGCCCGCGACGGGTGCAAGCGCGCTCGCGTCCCCAGGAGGCGCACTGGCGGAGTCGCGGCCCGACGCCAGCCGGGCGATCGACTCGGGGGTGGGATAGGCGGCCCGCGTGGCCGCCGCCAGCACGAGCACGGCGACCGCATCCGCGGCGGCCGGTTTCGCGGCGCCGCGTGCGGCGGCGCTCATGGCAAGGTGCGCCGCCGGGTCGTCAAGCAGCTGTGCGGCCCCCACGAGCGCGTCGGCGCTGAAGTCCGCGTCGTCGATGACTCGCGCGGCGCCGGTGACCGCATAGGCGTCCGCGTTGGCGCGCTGGTGGCCCGCCGCGTGTGGATATGGCACACAGACGAGTGGCAGCCCGAATGCGGCCGCCTCGGCGAGGGTCGACGAGCCTGCCCGGCCCACGACCAGGTCGGCGGCCGCGAGCGCGGCCGTCATCTCGTCGGCCAGGAACGGGATGGGACGATACCGATCACGCCGCTCAGGCGCGAGGCCGTCGCGGGCGGCCTCCATCTCGGGCAGGCCCGACTCCCCGGTCACGTGGAGCACCCAGCACCGCTCCACGAGCCGCCCCAGCGCACCGGCGACCGCGGTGTTGAAGCGGCGCACGGCCTGCGACCCACCGAAGACGAGCAGCAGGCGCGGCGCGGCCGGGATCCCGAGCCGCTCGCGGGCCTCCTCCCGGTCCACCGCGCGGGTGTCGCGGATCGGCGTCCCGGTCACGTAGCAGCGCTCCACACCGAGCGCCGCGCAGGTCGCCTCGAAGCTGACGGCGACGGCGGCCGCCAGTCCAGCTGTGGCGCGGGTGCTGCGCCCGGGCACGACGTTGCCCTCCCAGAGGACCACGGGGATTCGCAGGGCGCGGGCCGCCACCAGGACCGGGATCGCGATGTAGCCGCCGGTCGTGAAGATCGCGTCCGGCCGCAGGCGGGCCAGGCGCCAGAGTGCCTGCGGAAACGAGGCCGCCAGCCGGAGCGGATCGAGCGCCAGGTGGACGTCCCGGCCGGCGCTGCGCAGCGAGCGCGCGACCAGCCGCGAGAACGGGATTCCGCTCCCGCGGACGATCCCGGCCTCCAGGCCCCTGTGCCCGCCGATCCAGGCGAGCTCAGGCGCGGCCGGCAGGGCGCGGAGCGAACGGGCGACGGCCAGGGCCGGGTAGATGTGCCCGCCCGTGCCGCCTGCCGCGATCACCACTCGCATCCACCCATCCTCCATGTACCGAGGTCTCCCGCGAGATCGCCAGCAGGATGCCTGCGGCAGTGAGGCTGACGATGAGCGACGAGCCACCCGCGGAGACGAACGGCAACGTGATCCCCGTGACGGGGAGAAGGGCCACGACGACGCCGATGTTGACGAACGCCTGGACGCACAGGTACGCCGTGATTCCGGCCGCGAGCAGGGCACCGAAGGTGTCCGGCGCCGCCAGCGAGATCCGCATCCCGCGCCAGGCCAGCAGCATGAACCCGATCACCACGAGGCCGCCCCCCACGAAGCCGAACTCCTGGCCGATCACCGCGAAGATGTAGTCGTTGTGGGCGTTGGGGAGGACGATGCCACCGGCGGCGGCGCGATCTCCCAGGCCCCCGCCGAAGAGCCCGCCCAGCCCGAGCGCGAGCAGCCCCTGGACCGTCTGGAACGCGGTCGTGAGGGCGTTGGCAAACGGGTCCCGGAAGGACTGCAGGCGCTCGAGCTGGTAGTCCTTCAGCAGCATCACGGCCGCCAGGGTCGCGCCCCCGCCGAGGGCCAGGATGCCGAGCAGGTTGCCGCCCGCCACGAACAGCATCACCACGACCGTGACCCCCAGCACGAAGGTCGAGCCGAGGTCGGGCGACTTGAAGATGAGGACCAGGAACGGCGCCACGATGACCACGAACGGGAGCAGCCCGCCCCGGATCGAGCGGATCGCGGTCCCCCGTTTCGCCATCCAGTGCGCGAGGTAGACCACCAGCGCGAGCTTGGCGAACTCCCCGGGCTGGATGACCGGCAAACCCGGGAGCTTGAGCCACTGTGTCGAGCCGCTGACCTCGATGCGCCATGGCGAGAACAGGACCAGGGCGAGGAGCGCGCCGGCGACGAGGATCGCCGGAAGCGACAGGAGCCGGAGCCACCGGTAGTCGGAGCGCATGGCCACGAGCAGGCCGGCGATCCCCACCGCGGCCCACACGAACTGCGGACCCACGATCGCGAGCGTCCCGTCCCCGTCGGCGTAGCCGCTCATGGCGGAGCTGGAGTAGACCATCAGGATCCCCAGGCCGGTCAGGGCGATCACGACGGCCAGCACGATCGAGTCCGGGGCGTGACGCTCGCGCACATCGACCGGCGCGGCCAGGCCCCCGGCCGATGGGACGCGGGTGACGGCGGATGCCCGGCGGACGGCCGCGGTCGGGGCGGCGATCGCCGACCGCGCTGACGCACCTGCCCTGGCCCCGGGCACGCGTCGGGCACTCGTGAGGGCCATGCCTCAGCCCTTCCGTTCCGGACCGGCCGCGACCGCGGCGCCGGCGATCTCGGCGACCGCGGACTTGAAGGCGCGGCCTCGCGCGGCGTAGTCCGTGAACTGGTCGAAGCTGGCGGCAGCCGGACTCAGGAGCACCGTGGCGACGCTCCCGGGGACCGCCGAGGCGAGCAGCTGGCGCGCGAGCTCGTTCGCGCGCGGAACTGCTGCATCGAGCGTCCCGGCCTCCTCGACCCGGCGAAGCCCGGCAGCCCGGAAGAGCGCCGCGAGCGCCGGGCCGGACTCGCCGATCAGGACGGCGGCGGCGGCCCGCTCCGCGACGACCGGGGCGAGCGGCGACAGGTCGATTCCCTTGTCGCGGCCCCCGGCGATGAGGACGAGCGGCGGCTCGAAGCTGCGCAGCGCGGCTGCGACCGCGTCCGGCTGGGTGCCCTGGGAATCGTTCACGAAGCGGACGCCGTCCACCAGCCCGACCGGCTCGAGGCGATGCTCGACCCCCTCGAAGCTGGCGGCAGCGGCCCTGATTGCGTCGGGCGCGATCCCGAACAGGAGCCCGACCGCGACGGCAGCCAGCAGGTTCGAGACGTTGTGACGCCCCGGCAGCGAGAACTCGCCGATCGGCATCACCCGCCCGCCCGGCCCGGTCCAGGCCGCGCCGCCGCCGAC
Organism: uncultured Chloroflexia bacterium; assembly: GCA_963814115.1. Classification (GTDB taxonomy): domain Bacteria; phylum Chloroflexota; class Limnocylindria; order Limnocylindrales; family CSP1-4; genus CTSoil-043. The sequence continues at coordinate 288,136 of CAWFBS010000003.1, forward strand.
GGCGGGCAGCCGCTCCACGCCTGCAGCCACCACCCAGCCGTCCTCCAGCCCGACCCCACCGGGAATCGGACGCTCGAGCCGATAGCAGACCGCGGGCGCGGTCCCAAGCCCGGCGTAGCCCCCCACCACCGGGTCGTCCAGGTTGAGGACCAGGGCGCCGGCCGGATCGACCAGCTCCGCCAGGCGCCGCTTCACGGCCCGGTACCCCGCCAGCGACCCGTGACGATCCAGGTGATCCGCCGTGACGTTGGTGTAGACGGCGACCGTGGTCCCCCGGGTCAGGCTCGGCAGCTGGAGCTCCGACAGCTCGACCACGACCCGGTTGGCGGCCGAGAGCCCGAGCACTCGGTCGATGAGTGGAAGGCCGATGTTGCCGCCCAGCACGGCCGGGTGAGCCGGGTCGCCGGCCAGGATGTGCGCGGTGAGCGACGCGGTCGTCGTCTTGCCCTTGGTCCCGGTGACGCCGATGGTCGATGCCGGGCACAGCCGCAGCGCAAGGTCCGGCTCCGACGCGAGCGCCGGCGCATCCGGGTCTCCGGCGGCACGCCGCGCCACCAGGGCGTCGAGAGCCGCCCGGAGGCGCGGCTCGGTCGTCGGGAAGCCCGGCGTGATCGACGGCGAGAACGCCACCAGGGCTGCGCCGGCCCAGGCGGAGGTCGGGTCGACCGCGGGCCCGGCGACGAGCCGGACGGGCCGGCCCTCCAGCTGTGCGATCCGGTCCGCCAGCGCGGCGGCCGGCTGCCCGTCGTAGACCGTCACCTCCGCGCCCGCGTCCACGAAGAAGCGGGCGAGGCCGACGCCGGTCCGCGCCAGGCCCAGGACGGTCACCGGCACGCCCGCCAGCGCGCCGGCGCGAACCGCGTCCAGGGTCAGCGCATCGAGGGCGAAGGGGCGTGTCATCGTCACTCCAGCCGCTGCAGCGTGGCCAGGAAGAGGGTCACGCCGAGAAGGCCGGCGAGGGCACCGACGATCCAGAAGCGGAGCGAGATCTTCGTCTCGGGCCAGCCGCCCAGCTCGAAGTGGTGATGGAGGGGGCTCATCCGGAAGATGCGCCGGCCGCCGGTGACCTTGAAGAAGGCGACCTGGAGCACCACCGAGCCGGCCTCGACGACGAAGATCACCCCGATCAGGGGAAGGATCAGGATCTGGCCGGTGATGAGCGAGACGACCGCGAGCGTCGCCCCCAGGCTCAGCGAGCCGGCGTCGCCCATGAACACCTGGGCAGGGTGGACGTTGAACCACAGGAAGCCCAGCAGCGCCCCGATGAGCAGCGAGCACAGGATCGCGAGGTTCGGCTGGGCGGGGTCATTGAGCAGGGCGATGATCAGGAACGAGACGAAGGCGAAGATCAGGGTGCCGCCCGCCAGCCCGTCCAGCCCATCCGTGAGGTTGACCCCGTTGCTCATTGCGACGATCGCGAACGCCGCGAACGCGATGTAGATCCACGGCGCGACGGCGACGGCGCCCACGAACGGCACGGCCACCGCGGCGATCTGGTAGGTCCGCTGGATCTGCCAGGCGGCGAACACCGCGACGGCCGTCTGCCAGAGGAGCTTCTGGCGGGCGCGGATGCCGTCGCCGGTGCTCGCATTGAGCCAGTCATCGGCGAATCCCAGGACGCCCACCAGCCCCAGCGCCGCGAGCGGAGCGAACGTCGAGGCGTCCACCAGGTTGAAAAGAAGCGCCAGCGCGCCGACCACGCCGATCAGGAGCGCTCCCCCGGCCGTGGGCGTGCCGCTCTTCACCTGGTGCGACTCGGGTCCATCGACGCGGATCTGCTTGGCGAACCCCGCCCACCGCATCAGCCGGATGTAGCCGGGCATGAGGATGACCATGATCGCGAACGCGAGGAGCATCCCCTGGATCAGCTCGACGGTCACGCCGGGATCCCGGTCCGGAGCACGTCCACGATCGCCTCGAGCGCCGCGCCCCGGGACGCCTTGACGAGGACCACGTCGCCGGGATGCAGGAGCGACGGGAGGAGCTCGATCGCGGTCGCCCGGTCGGGCACGGCGTGGATGCGCGACGCCGGCAGGCCCGCCGCGATCGCGCCGTCGGCGATGGCCCGGGCACCGGGCCCGACCACGATCAACTCGGCGACCGCCCGGCCGGCTGCCTCGCCCACCGCGCGGTGCCCGGCCCCGTGTGCGTCGCCGAGCTCCAGCATCTCACCGAGGATGGCCACGGGCCGGCCGGGCAGCGAGACGAGGACGTCGAGTGCCGCGAGCATCGCGGGCGGAGACGCGTTGTACGTGTCGTCGAGGATCGTGAGGCCGGGTGCCTTCACGATCGCGCCGCGGTGCGGCGATGACGCCGCCCATTCTGCGGCCAGGCCCGTCGCGATCGATTCGTCCGAGAGCCCGGCCACGAGGCCGACCGCCGCCGCGGCCAGCGCGTTCTGGACGCTGTGCCGCCCCAGCGCGCCGATCTCCACCTCGAACCGCGCCTCCCGCGGGACGTGCGCCACCAGCTCGAAGATCATGCCGGCGGCCCCGCGGCCGACAACGCGATCCGCCGTCACGTCGGCGCCGGCAGCGAAGCCGTAACGGATCACCGAGGCCCGCGTGCGCGACCCGAAGGTCCGCACGCGCGGATCGTCGGCGTTGAGGACGGCGGTCCCGCCGGACGGCAGGGCCGCAACCAGCTCCGCCTTCGCGTCCTCGATTGCCTCGAGGCTGCCCGCCCGTTCCTGGTGGACCGGGGCCACGGCCGTCACGACGCCGATCCGGGGCCGGCCGATCCGGGCGAGCGTGGCGATCTCGCCCCCGACGTACATCCCCATCTCGAGGACCACCGCGCGGTGCTCCGGTCCAAGCCGCAGGAGCGTCAGCGGGAGCCCGATCTCGTTGTTCGCGTTGCCCTCGCTCTTCAGCGTCCGCAGCTCGGCAGAGAGGACGGCCGCGGTCGCATCCTTCGTGGATGTCTTCGCGACGCTGCCGGTGATCCCCACGACGAGCGGGGCGAACCGAGCGCGCCAGGCGGCACCGATCGCCTGGAGCCCGACGAGCGTGTCGTGCACCAGGACCGCGGTCACGCCCTCGAGCGCGTCGCTCTCGTCCGCGTCGAGGGGGCGACCGACCAGCAGGGCTGCCGCGCCGGCCGCCACGGCCGCCCGCAGGAACGCGTGTCCGTCCGTCCGCTCGCCGGGCAGGGCCACGAACAGGTTGCCCGGCTGCACGGTGCGGGAGTCCACCGCCGCGCCCCGGATCGGACGACCAGCATCGCGGAGCAGCACGCCCTGGGTCGCCGCGACGAGTTCGGCGGCACCCAGGGCCGGGGCAGGCACGGTCGTCACGCCGGGGAGTGTCCCACAGGCCAGGCTCATGGGTGGGCCGGCGCAGCTGTCGCCGAGGCGGCGGGGTGCACCGGCGGCAGGTCCAGCGTGTCCATCGCGTCGGTCGCGATCCTCCGGAACAGCTCGAAGGACTCGACCGCGTTCTCGACGTCGCCGGTCTTGTTCACGATCGGCCTGCCCTGGTTGATCTGGACGGCGATCACCAGCTCCGGGGATGTCCGGCCGACGAACCCGATGAACGAGAAGTTGAACACGTCCGACCGGAACTTCCCGGCCTTCGAGTCCCAGATCTGGGCGGTTCCCGTCTTGCCCCCCACCAGGTAGCCCGGAATCAGGGTGCGAGCGCGGTAGAACGGCACCACGTTCACCACGCGCTCCATGATGGCGGTCAGCTCGGACGCCAGGGCCGGTGTCATCACGCGTCCGCGGCCGGTCGTGGGGGTGGGCGTCGCACCCGTGTCCTTGACGACGTGCGGAGTCGGCAGCGTCCCGCCGTTCACCATCGCGCTGTAGGCGGTCGCGAGCTGGATCAGCGTCACGGCGACGCCCTGGCCGAACGACCCATTCGCAAGGTCGATCTGCTGCCACGGCTGGACCGCGGGGTCGCGGACCAGGCCGGGCACCTCGCCCGCCACGTCGATGCCCGTCGGGGAGCCGAAGCCCAGGCGCGTCCAGGTCTGGTACAGGACCGAGGCGGCCCGTTGCGTGGTCGGGCCCAGCTTGAGCGCGACCTTCGACATCACGACGTTGCGGGACCACGCCACGGCGTCCTGGAAGGAGATCGACCCCTTGCTTCCCCGGTCCGCGTTCTGGACGAACGCCCGCCCGTTGTCAAGGGAGAGCACCTTCTGGTCCTGGAGCATCGTCGTGCGGGTGACCACCCCGGCCTGCAGGGCGGCCGTGGCAGTCAGCAGCTTGAAGACGGAGCCTGGCTCATAGACGGCCGAGACGACCGGGTCGATGAACCGCGACGGATCGTTCGCGGCGATCGCGGCGTAGTCGTTGCCGTCGTAGCTCGGATACGAGGCGGACGCCAGGATCTCGCCCGTCCTGGGATCCATCACGACGCCGGAAACGCCCTTCGCGCTGTCCGCGACCCAGGCCGCGTAGACCTCCTGCTCCAGCTTGAGCTGGAGGCCGGCGTCGATGGTGAGCGTGAGTGACGTACCGGGCGAGCCCGACTCCAGGGTCTGGGCGCTCTCCAGGATCGGCTGCCCGGAGCCGTCGCGCTGCGCGAGGAGGACCTGCGGGCTGCCCGCCAGCAGGTCCTGCCAGTGCCCCTCGATCCCGTACTGCCCGGTGCCGTCGCGGTTGACGAAGCCCAGCAGCTGCGCGGCGAGGCTCGTACCCGTGGCTCCGCCGGCCTGGGGATAGACGCGGACCTCCTCGGGCTCGAGGTTGACCTGCGCCAGAGAGCCGTCGGCCAGACCGGCCCTGATCGCGTTCGACTGGACCGGTGTCAGGTCGTGGGCCAGGACCACGTAGGCGCCTCCCGCGTCGAGCTTCGCTCGCAGCGCCGCCGCGTCGGTCGGGACCAGGCCGAGGATCGCCACGATCTTGGCGGCGACGCTCTCCCGAAGCGCCGCGGTGTCGGCGTCGGTCGAGCCGGTCATCTGGGCGGGGTAAGCACTGAGCAGGTCGCGCTCGACCGAGGTGGCAAGCACCACCGTCCCGCTCCGGTCATAGATCGTCCCGCGCACCGGGGGGACCACGATACGCGCCGTCACCTGCTCACGGGCACGCGCCACGAGGTCGTCGTGGCGCAGCACCTGCCAATAGCCCAGCCGGGCGATGCACGCGATGCCGAAGCAGGCCAGCAAAGCCAGCACGACGAGGCTGCGCGGGCGACTGTCGGTCCGGCCGGGCATCAGGCGGGCATCCTCGTCGTCGGTCGATTGGTCTGGGGTGCCCGCGGGCTAGCGCGCGGGCACCACGAGCGGGTCGACAAGCTGGCCGAGCCCGGCGTCGAGCGCCTGGCTCCGGACCGCCGCCTCGCTGCCGAGGCGGGACAGGTTCGCGATCAGGTCGCGCTCGTTGGACTGCAGGTCCGCCCGCGCGGCCATGAGGCGATCGAGGTCGAGATCCGTCGCAGAGACCTGAACCGTCTGGGTCAGCGAGAAGAGCCCGAGCAGGAAGACGATCACGATACCGACCACCATCAGGCCCACCCGGCCCTGCCGACGTCGGGACCTGACCGCCGTGGCACCCCGAAGGCTCCGGCGCGGGAGGTCCGCGGCCCGATCCGCTGGGTTGGTTCCGCGCCGGGCGACGGGCGTCTCGTCCCGGCGGCGCGGCGCCAGGGTGCCGGAGCGCGGTCGCGCCCCGGTGTAGCCCGCCATCAGTCCGCCCCGAGATAGGCGCTGCCGTAGGCGGGCAAGCCAAGCTCGCGGACGGCGACGTCCACACCGACGAACGGCTCTCGCGTCAGCTCGGTCACCTGGTCGAGGCGCGACCAGGTCCGATCGCGACGCTCACGAACCTCATGCTCCCGACGCCCATACGTCCTGCGGCGTTGCGACTGGTGGCGCTTGCTCATCGGTGCGAACCCTCCTTCGCGTCGACGTCCGGACGGCTCATGCGGCGAGCCGTTCCGCGGTCCGGAGCCGGGCGCTCCGGGCGCGGGGATTCGCGGCGACCTCCGCCTCCGAGGGAACCGCCGGCTGGGGGCCGACGGGGCGGAGGCGGGGGGCCCGGCCGCAGACACAGACGGGGAAGCTGGGTGGGCAGGTGCAGCCGCGGCGTTCGGCCGCGACGAAGCGCTTGACGATGCGATCCTCGAGTGAGTGGTAGGCGAGCACGACGAGCCTGCCGCCCGGCCGGAGCAGATCGACCGCAGCACCGAGAGCAACCTCCAGGGCGTCGAGCTCGCCGTTGACCGCGATCCGCAACGCCTGGAAGACGCGGGTGGCGGGATGGATCCGGCCGGCCCGGCCAGGACGCCGCGGGACGACCTGTTCGACGAGCGCGGCGAAGGCCCCGGGGGTCTCGACGGGGGCCGCGCCCCGCGTGGCGACCACGGCCCGGGCGATGCGCCGCGCGTGCGGTTCCTCGCCGTAGCGACGGAAGATGTCGCTGAGCTCCGTTTCGTCGAGCTCGGCCAGCAGCTCCGCGGCCGGCCGGCCGACGCTCGGGTCGAAGCGCATGTCCAGGCGGCCGCCGGCGCGAAAGCTGAACCCGCGATCCGGGTCGGAGAGCTGGAACGAGCTCAGGCCCAGGTCGAGGAGGATCCCGTCGACGGCCGAAAAGCCCGCCTCGGGGGCGACGGCGGCGAGGTCGCGGAAGTTCGCCTGTCGCAGGACCAGCCGGTCGCCGAACCGGGCGAGGCGTGCCCCGGCGCGCGCGATCGCGGCCGGGTCGGCGTCGAGTCCGAGGACCCGGCCGTCCGGGCTGGCGGCCTCCAGGATCCGCTCGGTGTGCCCACCGCCGCCGACGGTTCCGTCGACATGAAGGCTGCCGGGGCGCGGGGCGAGCATCTGCATGACCTCCTCCGCGAGCACCGGCAGGTGCCCAAGCTCCATGTCTACCTCTCCGCCAACAAACGGATCCCGAGCGGATCCTGGAAGCGCATGTGGTGCGCTAGATGCCAAGCCCGGCAAGGTGCTGGGCCAGCGCATCCGGCGCCTCGAGCGCCTTCCGGTAGTCCTCCCACCGGACGGGCGCCCAGATCTCCGCGTGGTCGAGCGAGCCGACGACCACCGCCTCGCCCTCCAGCCCGGCGGCTTCGCGGAGGTAGGCCGGCAAGACGAAGCGCCCCTGCGCGTCGAACTCGATCTCGATGGCGCTCGCGAAGACGAATCGGCTGAACGCACGCGCCCCGGGGTTCTCGATGGTGGGAAGCGCCGCAACCTTTCCCGCGAGGCGTTCCCAGCCCTCCCTGGGCCAGATCGCGAGGCAGAGGTCCAGCCAGCGGGAGACGAACGCGCCCCCGGAGAGCTGCGCCCTGAACCTGGACGGCACGGCGAGGCGTGCCTTCGCGTCCACCGTGTGCCGGTACTCGCCGGTGAACACCAGCCCGGGCTCCTTGTCTTCGTGTCCGCTGTTCGCAGGCCCCGTGCCCGCGGATCCAGCAGTGCGTGCCCGGTGGCCCCGGTGACGGGCGCGTGTGCCCTGCGTCCGTCACCGAGATTCACCACTTGTCCCCACTTATTGGGACCTGATGGGTATAGTACATCGCCATGGAGCCGCGTCAACGCCGTTCTCGCCACCAAATGGGCCCGCCGAGCCGGCCGATCGTCCCCTGCCGGCCCGGGCGCCGGGGGGCTCTCTTGGCCGATCGCGGGCACGCGTGGTAGTACGAGTGTCGGCTTGCGGATGTCGAACAGGCCGGTGTAGGCTCGGCCGCCGAGCCACGCCGTCGTCACTCGAGAGGTCAGAACCCGCAGATGACAGCTCTGCCGCGAACCCCCGACCCGGTCGTCGCGCTGCCCGTCCGGAGTGAGCCCGGAACCCGCGCGCATCCGATGGCGGCCGTGCGGATCCGCCGCTGCACCTTCCGACGGCTGATTGCCGTGGACCGGGCTGGCGGACGCGTCTACGACGTGGACTGCCTGTATCCGGACCGAGCCGTCCCGCTTCCGCTCGGAGACCTGGACTCGGCGATGCCCGTCTGCAACGCCTGCACGGCGTCGCACACCTTCCGGGCTGACGAGGACTGACGGACCGAACCGGCGCGCGGTCGCGCTGAGGGCGCCAGCGAGGCGGCCTGTACGCCGGGTTCTGTACCGCGCCCGAAGGCGCGGCGACGGTCATCCATCTGGGGCCGCCGGTCGCCCGGCGGCTCATGCGGCCGACCCGAGGGTCCACGGCGGCGCGCCGCTGCCCCGGCGAACCGGGACACGCCCTCCTACTTGGCCTTGCTCCGGGTAGAGCTTGCCGCGTTTCACCCCGCCGCCGGTTGCCCGGCGACGGACTCGTCTCTGTGGCGCTGGTCCTCGCCTCGCGGCGGACGGGCGTTACCCGCTACCCTGCGCCTGGGAGCCCGGACGTTCCTCACGCCGGCGGTTGCCCGCCGACGCGCGACCGTCCAGCCGCCTCGCTGGCTGCCCAAGTCTACCCCTCGCCAGCGAAGCTGGCCGACGCCCGGTGGAGGCGCGCGGTCGGTCCCGGGAGTTCCAGCCGACTGCCCCACGGCCGGAACGTCGGCCGTCAGGGAACCGCGATCTCGAGCCCATCCCAGGCGACCTCAACGCCGGCGGGGAGGCGCGCCGTGAGCGCGGCGTGACCCAGCTCGTGGTCCAGGTGCGTGAGGTAGGCGTGTCTCGGGCGGAGCGCCTCGATGAGCGCAAGGGCTTCGTCGACGGTCTGGTGGGTCGGGTGCGGAAGGTCGCGCAGCGCCGAGATCACGAGCACGTCGAGGTCCTGGAGGAGCGCCCGGCCGTCGGGGTCGATCCGCTGGACGTCGGAGCAGTACGCGAAACCCCCGCTGCGGAAGCCGGTGATCACCCGGTCGCCATGGATCACCGGGACCGGGACGATGCGCCTGCCGAACAGGAGCAACGGCCCGTCGAGCGCGACCGGCCGAAGCTGCGGAAGACCGAAGAAGCGGGCCTGGTGAGGACGGAACGCATAGGCAAACCGGTCGACGATGACCGCGAGGTCCTCCGGGCGAGCGTGGACCGGGAGGTAGCCGCCCTGCAGCTCGTTGAAACGACGCAGCTCGTCGAGCCCCCCGATCGCGTCCTGGTGTTCGTGGGTGATGAGGACGGCATCCAGCCCCCGGAGGTCCGCCGCGAGGGCCTGCCACTTGAAGTCAGGACCGCAGTCCACCAGGACGCGCCGGTCGCCGAAGGTGAGCAGCGCGGACGCCCGATAGCGGCGATCGCGGGGATCGGCCGACGTGCAGACGGGGCAATCGCAGGCGATCCGCGGGATGCCCTGGCTCGTCCCGCTGCCCATGATGCGGACCACCAGGCGGCCAGGAGCGGGTCCCGGGTCCGCGGGGTCGAAGCCCGTCTCCAGCTCCACGACGGGGACTCCGGCTCCGGCGGCGGCAAGATCCAGGTTGAGCTGCCTGGATGGCGGCCTCGCCGCCCCGGAGGCCCCTGGCGGGCGCCGGACCACGAGCGCGGGGCCACCGGCCGCGACCCGGTCGAGGGCCTCGTTGGCCAGCGCATCCGCGGTCGCATTCTCGCTGCGCGGGACGTGCCTGGCGTGCCAGCGGCGGAAGCGCCGCAATCCGCTGATCGCCTCGTCACGGAGCGGCGCGAGCTTGGCATCCTTCACCCGCCAGCGCCCCTGGAGCTGCTCCACGACGAGCTTGGAGTCCAGCAGGAGGAGGAGCTCCTCCGCACCGAGCTCGGCGGCAAGGTCCAGGGCGCGCACCACGGCCGTCCACTCGGCAACGTTGTTGGTCTGGTGACCCAGCGCCTCGGAGATCGTGGCGAGCGGCGTGGCGTCCGCGCGCTCCGCGCCCGGACCGTCGGCGTCGATCAGGGCGGCACCCGCGGAGGCCGGGCCCGGGTTGCCGCGCGCCGCGCCGTCAGTCCGGATGATCAGCCGGCGGGCGCCACCGGCCGGCGGTCCGCTCAGACCGACCGCTCCACCACCGCCCGCGACACCTCGAGGATCGCGCGGGTGATGTTGATGCCCCGGGGACACGCGTCGACGCAGTTGAAGATCGTCCGGCAGCGCCACACGCCGTCCTTGTCGGCCAGGATCTCCAGCCGCTCGTCGCCCGCATCGTCGCGCGTGTCGAAGATGAAGCGGTGGGCGTTCACGATCGCGGCGGGACCGACGTACCCGGGCTGGGCCCAGAACGACGGGCAGGCGGTCGTGCACGCCGCGCACAGGATGCACTTGGTCGTGTCGTCGTAGCGCGCGCGATCGGTCTGGCTCTGGAGCCGCTCGCGCTCGGGCGCGGGCGTGTCGGCGATCAGGAAGGGCATCACGCTGCGGTACTTCGCGAAGAACCGGTCCATGTCGACGACCAGGTCCTTCACGACGGGCAGACCGCCGAGCGGCGCGACCGTGATCTTCCTGCCAAGCTGGTCCACCCGGATCTTGCAGGCGAGCCGGTTCCGTCCGTTGATGAGCATCGCGTCCGAGCCGCAGACCCCGTGCGCGCAGGAGCGCCGGAAGGTGAGCGTGCCGTCCTGCTCCGCCTTCACCGCGGTCAGGAGATTGAGGACGCGGTCCATCGGGTCGGCCTCGACACGATAGGTCTCCCAGTGCGGCGCGGTGTCGCGCTCAGGATCGAAGCGGAGGATCCGGAGGTCGACCTGCATCACGCGGCTCCCGGGCTCAATACGTGCGCGGCTTTGGCTCGAACCGGGTGATCGTCACCGGCTTGTACCGCAGCGAGGGCCCGGCCTCGCCGCGATACGCGAGCGTGTGGGCGAGAAAGTTGACATCGTCGCGCTCCGGGTAATCGTCGCGGGAGTGGGCGCCCCGGCTCTCGGTCCGCGCCAGCGCCGACGTGGCCATCGCCTCGGCGCCGTCCAGCAGGTAGCCCAGCTCGCGCGCCTCGAGCAGATCCGTGTTGAAGATCCTTCCGGCGTCGCGGACCCGGACGCGCGCATAGCGCTCCTTGAGAGCGGCCACGCCTGACACCGCGGCCGTCATCATGGCGGCCGTCCGGAAGACGCCCACGTTGTCCATCATCAAGGTGGCGAGCTCGGCCTTGAGCGCCGCGGGGCTCTCTCCTTCGGGGCGCGTGCGGAGCGTTTCCAGCTCCGAGCGAACCGGCTCCTCGACCCCGGCGGGGATCGACGGCGCCTCCGCAGACCGGCAGTAGGCAGCCATCTCGCGGCCGGCCCGCCGCCCGAAGACCAGCAGGTCCACGAGGGAGTTCGTGCCGAGGCGGTTCGCGCCGTGGACAGAGACACAGGCCGCCTCCCCGGCGGCGAAAAGGCCCGGGACCACGGTGTTCACCTCGTCACGCACCACCTGCGATCGGAGGTCCGTGGGGATCCCCCCCATCGCATAGTGGGCGGTGGGCACGATGGGCACCGGCTCCTTCAACGGCTCGACGCCGAGATAGACGCGGGCGAAATCCGTGATGTCGGGCAGCTTCTCCTCGATGACGGCCCGGCCAAGGTGGCGCACGTCCAGGTAGACGTAGTCCTTCTTGGGCCCGGCTCCCCGGCCGTCACGGATCTCGAGGTAGATCGCGCGGCTCACCATGTCGCGCGGCGCAAGCTCCATCAGGTTCGGCGCGTAGCGGCTCATGAATCGATCGCCGTCGCCGTTGAGGAGCGTGCCCCCCTCACCGCGGGCGGCCTCGGACAGCAGGATCCCCAGGCCGTAGAGGCCGGTCGGGTGGAACTGGTAGAACTCCATGTCCTCGAGCGGGATGCCGTGGCGGTACGCCAGCGCCATGCCGTCCCCGGTCAGGGAGTGGGCGTTCGACGTGATCGCGAACATCCGGCCGTTGCCGCCGGTGGCCAGGAGCACGGCCTTGGCCCCGAACGTGTGGAGCTCGCCATCGCCGATCCGGTAGGCGACCACGCCGGCTGCCCGTCCTCCGTCGCCGCCCTCGCCGCCCTCGAAGATCAGGTCGACGACGTGGTACTCGTCGTAGAAGCGGACCCCGGCCTTGATGCAGTTCTGGTACAGCGTCTGAAGGATCATGTGGCCGGTCCGATCGGCGGCGAAGCAGGATCGCTTGACCGGTCCCTCGCCGAAGTTCCGGGTGTGCCCCCCGAACCGGCGCTGGTCGATCTTGCCGTCGGGCGTCCGGTTGAACGGCAGCCCCATGTGCTCGAGCTCGATGACGGTCTCGACTGCCTCCCGGGCCAGGATCTCGGCGGCATCCTGGTCGACGAGATAGTCGCCACCCTTCACCGTGTCGAACATGTGCCACTCCCAGTGGTCCTCCTCCTGGTTGCCCAGGGCCGCGCACACGCCACCCTGGGCGGCGCCGGTGTGGGAGCGGGTCGGGTAGAGCTTCGTCAGGACGCCCGTGGAGACGCCGGCTCGGGCAAGCTCAAGCGCCGCCCAGAGGCCGGCCCCGCCCGCGCCGATCACCAGCGCATCGTGGTCGATTCGCATGGCGTCCCCTACTCGACCGGGAACGGGAGGGTCATCACGGCCATCGTTCCCATCAGCGCCAGCGCGATCCCGGCGAGGTAGAGCAGGAGCGTCAGGGCCGTGCGCGCTCCGCCCTGGATGTAGTCCTGGAGCACGGTCCGAACGCCCATGAAGGCGTGCAGGACCACCATCGTCAGCAGCAGCCAGTCCACGGTGCGCCACAGGACGTTCCCCCACCGGTCGTCGATGATCCACTGGGCGGACTGGGTGGCCGGGTCGAAGATGAAATGCATGATGGAGAAGTGCCCGAGGGCGAGCACGAACAGGGCCAGCCCCGACAGGCGCATCAGGTACCAGACGCCCAGCTCGAACCCGCTGCCGTGCGGGCGAGGACGGCCGGAGCGGGTGTACAGCGCCATCAGGAGACCCCCGCCCAGATCGGTCGAAGGATGATGTACGCGCCGGGCAGGCCGACCACCACGAACACGACCCAGATGCCGTACCAGAGCTGCTTGTGGAAGACGGTCATGGCGGGCCAGAAGTCCATCACGATGATCCGCAGGCCGTTGAGCGCGTGGTAGAGGAGCGCCGCGCCCAGGAGCGTCTCGCCTACGCGGCCCAGCGGGCTGGCATAGAGCTTCAGGACGTCGTCGTACAGGCTGGGATTCGCGCCGACCAGCCAGATGTCGAGGACGTGGAGGAGCACGAACGCCCAGATCGCGACGCCGGAGATGCGGTGGAACGCCCACGCGAGCATTCCTTCGCCGCCTCGATACTGAAGGTATCGCACCGGGAGACTCGCCTCCGTGGCCGGCCGGGTTCGCAGCCGACTCACAGGCGCCGGGCTGGTCCGGGTGGACACCCGCATTGTACGGGGTCCGGCCGGCGCACACGGGCTCGCTGGTTGCGGCCGGGCCTCCGGCCCCGGCCGGGTCGCCGCCCCTGGAGGCGCCGCGGGGTACCATCGGCGCGCCAGGCCGCACAGTCGCAGGAGCCACCGTGAAGATTCAGGAAGCCGACGCGAAATCGCTGCTCGCCGCGCAGGGCCTGCCCGTGCCGCCGTGGGCCGTCGCCCGGACCGCCGCCGACGCGCGCGTCGCCGCCGAGCGGTTCCTTGCCGCGGGGGCGGGCCGGGTCGTGGTCAAGGCCCAGGTCCTCGTCGGCGGGCGCGGCAAGGCGGGCGGCGTGAAGCTCGCCGGCTCGCCGGCCGAGGCGGAGGAGATCGCCGGTCGCATCCTCGGCATGGAGATCAAGGGAATCCCGGTGCGCAAGGTGCTCGTCGGACCCGCGGCTGTGATCATCAAGGAGTTCTACCTCGGCGCGATCCTCGATCGGGCGTCGCGCCGGATCGTGCTGATGGCGTCGGCCGAGGGCGGCGTCGAGATCGAGGAGGTCGCCAGGACGACGCCGGAGGCGATCCACCGGATTGCCGCCCATCCGCTCCTCGGGCTGCTGGACTGGCAGGCGCGGGAGCTCGCCTTCTCCGTCGGCCTCGGCGGGCCGCACCTGCGGGACTTCGTGCGGATCGCGCGCGGGATCGTGGCCACGATGCGGGTCAACGATGCCGATCTCGTCGAGGTGAACCCGCTCGCGATCATCCGCGAGAGCGGACCCGAGGGCCACGTGGAGCGCCTCGCCTGCCTCGACGCCAAGGTGACGCTCGACGACTCGGCGCTCCCTCGCCACCCGGACCTCGAGAAGTTGCGCGACCTCGACGAGGAAGATCCCGCCGACGCGGAGGCGCGGCACTACGACATCAGCTTCATCCACCTCGACGGTTCGATCGGCTGCATGGTCAACGGGGCGGGCCTGGCGATGACGACGATGGACCTGGTCAACCGCGCGGGTGGCTCGCCGGCGAACTTCCTCGACATCGGCGGCGGCGCGAAGGCGGACCGCGTCTCCGCGGCGATGCGCCTCATCCTCGACGACCCGAAGGTGCGCGCGATCCTCGTCAACATCTTCGGCGGGATCACCCGCGGCGACGAGGTTGCCCGTGGCCTGATCGACGCCCGGGCCCGCCAGGAGCGCGAGGTGCCGATGGTCGTCCGGATCGTCGGCACGAACGCCGAGGAGGCCGGACGGCTGCTGCGGGAGGCGGCCTTCGAGACGGCCGCGACGCTGGACGAGGCGGCCGCGAAGGCGGTTGCCGCGGCCCGCGCGACGACGGGAGTCCAGGCGTGAGCATCCTGATCGGCCGGGACACGCGGCTGCTGGTCCAGGGCATCACCGGGCGCGAGGGCGAGTTCCACTCGCGCCAGATGCTCGAGTACGGCACCCGCATCGTGGCGGGGGTGACGCCCGGCAAGGGCGGCCTTTCCGGGCTGGACAACCGGGTCCCGGTCTTCGACACGGTCGGAGAGGCGGTCCGGCAGACGGGCGCCAACGTATCGTGCATCTTCGTCCCTGCATTCGGTGCTCCAGACGCAATTCTCGAGGCGGTCGGGGCAGGCATCGGGACGATATTCTGCATCACAGAAGGGATACCGGCGCTCGACATGCTTCCTGTCGTGGAGGTCGTCCGAGCGGCGGGTGCCCGGCTGATCGGTCCCAACTGCCCGGGTGCGACCTCGCCCGGGCGGGCCAAGGTCGGGATCATTCCGGGCTCCATCCACCGGGAGGGGCGGGTCGGCGTCGTCTCCCGGTCGGGAACCCTCACCTACGAGGCCGTCCAGGCCATGACCGACGCCGGGATCGGCCAGTCGACCTGCGTCGGGATCGGCGGCGACCCGATCATCGGGACGACCTTCCTCGACGTCCTGCAGCTCTTCGCGGCGGACCCGGAGACCGAGGCGATCGTGCTGATCGGAGAGATCGGCGGCTCGGCCGAGGAGGAGGCCGCCGCCTGGGCGGCCGCGAACCTGCGGGACGTACCGATGGCTGCCTTCATCGCCGGCCGGACCGCGCCCGAGGGCAAGCGAATGGGTCACGCGGGGGCGATCATCTCGGGCGGCCGAGGGACGGCAGCCGAGAAGGTCAGCGCGCTCGAGGCGGCCGGGATCCGGGTCGCGGGCTCGCCGACCGAGCTGCCGGCCCTCCTGCACACGGCCGGCTACCGCGGGTAGCGCCAACCGGGCCGAGGCATCGCCGGCGCGGCGCGGCGCGTGCCCGGCGGCGGAATGTCATCCCACCGCACCCGGCGGCGGAACGTCAGCCCACCGCGTCCGGCGCCCGGAACCCGGCCGGGTAGAGCGCGGCCCAGGCCGGCCCCCCAGCTGCCTCGATCAGCTCGACGAGGACGCCGTGACAGCTCCGCGGATGGAGGAACGCGACGGGTCCCTCGGCGCCGGGGCGCGGCGCGGTATCGATGAGCTCCACGCCATCGACCGCCAAGCGGGTAAGCGTCGCGGCGATGTCCGCGACCTCGAAGCAGACGTGGTGGAAGCCCTCGCCGCGAGTGGCGAGGAAACGGGCGACGCCCGTCGCGGCGTCGGTCGGCTGCACCAGCTCGATCCTCGTCTCGCCGACGGGCAGGAAGGCGATGCGAACGCCATCTCCGGGGATGGCGACCACAGGACCCGGCGCCAGCCCCAGGACGTCCCGGTAGAAGCCGAGTGCCAGGTCCATCTCACGGACCACGACGGCCACGTGGTGCACGCGCCCCACGTGATGGATGGTCGGCGGCAGCCCGCCGGGCAGTATGGACATGGGTTCCCTCTCGAGCTGCGGCGGCGGCCCTGCGCCGGAAACCGCGAGCGATGGCGCCTGCTGTTCGTCGCCGCCCGAACTCACACCGTCACCAGCTCACGGTGCTCACCCCACGCGGCACGGAGCCGATCCGAGATCTCCCCGACGGTCGCGTAGGCGCCCACCGCCTCGATCAGGGCGGGCATCAGGTTCTCGTCGCCCCGGGCGCACTCCCCCACTCGTCGAAGCGCTGCCTCCCAGGCGGCAGGGTCGCGCTCCGCGCGGACGCGTCGCAGGCTATCGACCTGGCGGCGTTCGCCGTCCGGGTCGATCCGCTGGAGCGCCGGCGTCCGATGACCCTCGTCGCGGAAGCGATTCACCCCGACCACGACCTGGCTCCCATCCTCGATCGCCCGCTGGACGCGATAGGACGATTCCTGGATCTGGCGCTGCTGGAACCCGGCTTCGATGGCGGCGAGCGTTCCGCCCAGGGCCTCGATCTCGTCGAGGAGCTCCCGGGCCGCCGCCTCGAGCTGGTCCGTCAACGTCTCGATGTAGTAGCTGCCGGCCAGCGGGTCGGGCGTCTCGGTGACGCCGGCCTCGTGGGCGAGGATCTGCTGGGTCCGCAGGGCCAGGCGCGCCGCCTCCGCGGTCGGCAGCGCCAGGGCTTCGTCGCGTGAGTTCGTGTGCAGGCTCTGGGCGCCGCCGAGGATCGCCGCGAGCGCCTGGACGGTGGTCCGGACCACGTTGTTGTCAATTGACTGCGCGGTGAGCGAGCTTCCCGCCGTCTGGACGTGGAAGCGGCACATCATGCTCCGCGGATCGCGCGCACCGAACCGCTCCCGGACGAGGTGAGCCCAGATCCGGCGCGCGGCACGGAACTTGGCAACCTCCTCGAAAAGCTCGCTCCACGCTGCGAAGAAGAAGCTCAGCCGGCCCGCGAAGGCGTCGACGTCCAGCCCGCGCGCGACGGCGCCCTCCACGTATGCGATGGCGTCGGCCATCGTGAAGGCGAGCTCCTGGGCCGCGGTCGCGCCGGCCTCGCGCATGTGATACCCGGAGATGCTGATCGTGTTCCAGCGCGGGAGCTCGCGGGCGGAGAACTCGAAGATGTCCGTGACCAGGCGCATCGATGGGCGCGGCGGGAAGATGTACGTCCCGCGGGCGATGTACTCCTTGAGGATGTCGTTCTGGGTCGTGCCGGCGACGCGGTCGCGGGGCACTCCCTGCTTCCCCGCCGCGGCGACATAGAGCGCGAGGAGGATGGCCGCCGTCGCGTTGATCGTCATCGACGTGCTCACGTCACCGAGCGGGATCCCGGTGAACAGCGCCTCCATGTCCGCCAGCGAGCTGACCGGGACGCCGACCCGCCCGACCTCTCCCTCGGCCTCGGGCGCGTCACTGTCGTACCCCATCTGGGTCGGCAAGTCGAAGGCCACCGAGAGGCCGGTCTGACCCTGCGCCAGCAGGTAGCGGAATCGCTCGTTGGTCTCCGCTGCCGTGGCGAAGCCCGCGTACTGGCGCATGGTCCAGAGGCGCCCCCGGTACATGGTGGGCTGCACGCCCCGCGTGAACGGATACTCACCCGGCCGGCCCAGGTCGCGCTCCTCGTCGAGGCCGGCGACGTCGGCCGGCGTGTAGAGGTCGGCGATCTCGAGTCCCGACGACGTCTCGAACCGGGCCCGCCGTTCCGGCGTCGAGGCGACGGCCCGTGCCCGGGTACCGGCGCGCCACCGATCGCGGCCGGGATCGGGCGCTGGCGCAGGGCTCGCGGGGGGATCGATCGGCATGAGTGCTCCGCTCAGTGGATCACGACCAGGAGGTCGCCGACCTCGATCGTATCGCCCACGGCAACCCCGATGCGCTCGACGGTGCCCTCACGGGGAGCCCGGAGCTCGTTCTGCATCTTCATGGCCTCCACAACGAGGATCTGCTGGCCCGCCTCGACGGCATCACCGGCCGCCACGGAGATGGCCACGACGCGCCCGGGGATGATCGCGTGAACCTCGACGGGGCCGCCGAGCACCACTGCCCCGGCACCGCGGCGAGCCCGCTGGCGCAGGACGGCGCGGCGCTCGAGCTCCACCTCGACCTCAATTCGCCACCCATCAACGACGACCTCGCGGACGCGCGTCCCGCGGGCGCGATCAATGCGAACCGGGCCCAGCAGGAGCTCGGTCCGCCGGGCCGGTGCCGGGGAGCCGGCACCGGCCGTCTCGACGAGCCGGGCACGAACCTCGCCGAACCGCTCGAGACGGACATGGACGGGAGCGCCATCGACGAGCGGCAGCCCGGGCTCGGCGACCCCGTTCTGGGGCAGCTGGTTCGCCGGGTCGGCCGGCGGCGCGAGGCTGATCGACGGATCCCCGTCCAGCCTCGACGTGGGAGCGACGCCGATTCGGAGGGCGCGCGCGTCGTCGGGACCCGACGGGATGCCCGGCTCGCCCGACGGCCCCGCGATCATGGTTGGAGCCGGCCGGCGGTGACCCGGGCTCATGCGGGCCACCGGTCCGTCGCACGCACCCTGGCGGCGGCTCGCCATTGCGAGACCTCGCCGCTGCCACACGAGGCGGCAGACGGGCGCCGGGGCTCGCCCGGCTCCACTGCATGCGTGCCGTCGGTCGGCGTGTCCGGCGCCGCTCCGCCGAGCTCGCAAAGCCCGGCGGCCAGGAGCGCTGCGCGGACGGCGGCCGCACGCGACGCGGCTCCATCCCAGTGCGAGTCGACCCACGTCGTGGAAAGCTCCGCGGCCCCCGTGAAACCGGGCTCGGCCAGCATCGCCCGATGGAACGGCAGCGTGGTCTGCACGCCACCGATCTCGATCTCGTCGAGCGCCCGGCGGAGACGTCCCAGTACCTCGGTTCGATCCGCCGCGTGGACAATGAGCTTGCAGATCAACGGGTCGTAGTCCGGGGGGATCCGGTCCCCCACCTCGAGGGCCGTGTCGACCCGGACACCGGGTCCGGCCGGCATCACCCACCGGCTGATCCGCCCGGGCGCGGGCGCGAAGACGCGGGCCGGATCCTCCGCGGAGATGCGCAGCTCCATGGCGTGGCTCGTGGGGCGAGCGGCACGGCCGGCCGCCGCGATGGCACGGGCGGACAGTGGAGCTCCCGCGGCCAGGTGAAACTGCTCCTGGACGATGTCGAGGCTGGCCACGAGCTCCGTCACGGGGTGTTCTACCTGGAGTCGGGCGTTGACCTCCAGGAACCAGAAGCGGCCGTCCTGGTCGTACAGGAACTCGACCGTCGCCGCGTTCGTGAGCCCTGCCGCCGCTCCCAGCCGAACCGCCATCTCATGGAGCCGGCGACGTGCCGTCTCGCTCAGGCCCGGCGCGGGCGCCTCCTCGATCAGCTTCTGGTGACGACGCTGGGTGGAGCAGTCCCGCTCGCCAAGGGCGACGACCTGCCCGGTCGCGTCGCCCAGGAGCTGGACCTCGATGTGGCGCGCGGGGATGATCTCGCGCTCGAGGTACACTGCGCCGTCGCCGAAGGTGGCCGCTGCCTCGCGCGATCCCGCGATGAGCGCCGCGGCCAGCTCGTCCGAGGCGATCACCCGACGCATGCCCCGGCCACCGCCGCCTGCCGCGGCCTTGACCAGGAGCGGAAAGCCGACGGCAGCGCCTGCCGCGAGCACGGCCGCCAGCTGGTCCGGGCGGTCGACGGGTGCCGGCTCCAGCGTCCCCGGGACATGCGGGACGCCGACGTCGCGGGCCAGGCGGCGGGCAGCCAGCTTGTCGCCGAGCGCCGCGATCACGGCTGACGACGGGCCCACGAAGACGAGCCCGGCATCCTCCACTGCCCGCGCGAATGCGGCGCGCTCGGAGAGGAACCCGTATCCCGGATGAACGGCCTCCGCGCCGGACTCGAGGGCCGCGGCGACCACCGCCTCGATGCTCAGGTAGCTCTGCCCCGCAGCGGCCGGGCCGATGCGGGCTGCCGCATCCGCGATGCGGACGTGGGCTGCCGCGGCATCTGCATCCGAGTAGACAGCAACCGCCTCCATCCCCATCTCGTGCGCGGCCCGGATGATGCGAACCGCGATCTCGCCTCGGTTGGCGACGAGAACCCGGCCGAACGGCGGAGTCACGGGGCGCCCCGCGGCGTCCGGCCGGCCCGCGCGACGACCGCGCGTCTTTGTGCAAAGACGCTCCCGATCGGAAGGGCGTTTGTGCCTCCCGTGGCGGTCACAGCGGGATGTTGCCGTGCTTCTTGCGTGGGTTCGTCTCGCGCTTGTCGGCGAGCATCTCCAGGGCCTGGATCAACCGGGGGCGCGTCGCCGACGGCACGATGACATCGTCGATGTATCCGCGGGCCGCCGCGACATAGGGGTTGTTGAACTCCGCCTCGTACTCCGCGACCAGGCGGCGCTGCTCGGCCGCGGGATCGGCCGCCTGCGCGATCTGGTCCTTGAAGATGATGTTCACCGCGCCCGCGGCACCCATCACCGCAATCTCCGCGGTCGGCCAGGCGAAGTTCATGTCGCCGCGGATGTGCTTGCTGCTCATGACGTCGTAGGCGCCCCCATACGCCTTGCGCGTGATCACGGTCAGCTTGGGGACCGTTGCCTCGCAGTAGGCGTAGAGCAGCTTCGCGCCATGCTTGATGATGCCGCCGTGCTCCTGCCCCACGCCGGGAAGGAAGCCGGGGACATCGACGAAGGTGACCAGCGGCACGTTGAAGCAGTCGCAGGTTCGCACGAAACGGGCGGCCTTGATCGACGCATCGATGTCCAGGGCGCCGGCCAGGAAGGCCGGCTGCTGGGCCACGATGCCGACGCTTCGTCCCGCGAGCCGCGCGAAGCCGACCAGGATGTTCGGCGCCCACCCCGGCTGGATCTCGAGGAAGTCGGCGTCGTCAACGACGTGCCGGATGACGTCGAGCATGTTGTATGGCTTCTGGGGATCATCCGGCACGATGTGATTGAGCTCGACGTCTCGCCGGTCGACCGGGTCGGACGAGGCGAGGCGGGGTGGCTCACCGAGGTTGTTCTGGGGCAGGTGACCGAGGATGCGGCGCACATGATCCATGGCGGTCGCCTCGTCCGGGGCCGCCAGGTGGGCCACGCCGGAGATCGTCGTGTGCGTTCCGGCGCCGCCGAGATACTCCGAATCCACTTCCTCGTGCGTCACGGTCTTCACGACGTTCGGGCCGGTCACGAACATGTAGCTCGTTCCCTGGACCATGATCGTGAAGTCCGTGATGGCCGGCGAGTACACGGCGCCGCCGGCACACGGTCCCATGATGACGCTGACCTGCGGCACGACGCCCGACGCGAGAACGTTGCGCAGAAAGATCTCCGCATAGCCGCCCAGCGAGGCAACACCCTCCTGGATGCGCGCCCCGCCCGAATCATTGAGGCCGACCACCGGGGCGCCGACCTTCATGGCGAGGTCCATGATCTTGCAGATCTTCTCGGCGTATGCCTCCGAGAGCGATCCGCCGAACACGGTGAAATCCTGGCTGAAGACGAAGACAGGACGGGCATCGATGGTGCCATGGCCGGTGACGACGCCGTCCCCCAGGACGTGCTGGCGATCCATGTCGAATCCGGTGGCGCGGTGCGTGACGAACGCGTCCAGCTCGACGAACGACCCGGGGTCGAGCAACAGGTCCAGGCGCTCGCGCGCGGTCAACTTGCCGAAGGTGTGCTGGCGCTCGATCCTGACCGGTCCGCCCCCGAGGAGCGCCTCGCTTCGCATTCGCTCGAGCTGTTCAAGTCGTTCGTCGCTCGTGGCCACGTCCGATCTCCTCGCGGCGTCTCGACGTCGCGCCGTGGGGCGCGCTGGGCCGACATCATACGCAGCGGGGCGGGTTCCGGCCGCGACGGACTCGTTTATCCACACAATGGTGAACATCTCGGTCGAAGTGTGGACAACGCCACCCGCGGAGGGTCAACGGTGGGGTAGCATTCATGGCCCGCGCGACACCGTGACACGCGGCCGACCAGGACGGAGAGGTGATTCCCCGGTGGCACAGGTGATCGCGATCGCGAACCAGAAGGGTGGAGTCGGCAAGACGACCACCGCGATCAACCTGGCGGGTGCGTTGGCCGAGCTGGGCAATCGCGTCCTCGCGGTCGACATGGATCCCCAGGCCAACCTGACCGTCGGTCTCGGGATCAACCTCGGCCAGGTCGAGCGATCCATCGCCCACATCCTGGATGACGGGACCGCGAACCTCGAGAGCATCGTCCTGCCGAGCCAGACCGAGGGGATCGACGTCGTCCCGTCCACCCTGGAGCTTGCCTCCACCGAGGTCGAGCTCTTCTCCGCGATCGGCCGCGAGTACGCCTTGCGGGAAGCCCTGGACCAGGGCATCCGCGAGAGGTACGACTACATCCTCATCGATTGCCCGCCGACGCTGGGCCTCCTCACCATCAACGGCCTGGTCGCTGCCGGCAGCGTGATCATCCCGGTGCAGACGCAGTACTACGCGCTCAAGGGCCTGACGGCCCTGGTCAAGGTGATCAACACGATCCGGACCAAGCTCAATCGCGATCTCCGCATCCTGGGCTTGCTCCCCACGTTCTACGACGGGCGCACGATCCTCGGCCGCGAGATGCTCGACGAGCTGCGCGAGCTCGGCGAGCATCACGTCTTCCACGCGATCATCCGGAACACCGTGAAGCTCGGCGAGGCACCGCTCACCGGACGCCCGATCACCGCCTACGCCGGCAGCTCCGAGGCCGCCCGGGCGTTCCGCGAGCTCGCGAAGGAGGTCATCGAACTTGGCCAGGCCTGACTTCCGCGCGTATGCGGCGCGTCGCCTCTCCGAGGAACGCGAACTCTCGCCGTCCATCGTCAGCCTCCTGTCCGCGGAGGGTGGCCGCACCTCCGGCGTGCGCAACATCCCGATCGACCGGGTCGAGGCGAACCCGGAGAACCCTCGCCTGGTCTTCGACGAGGCAGCGCTCGAGGAGCTGGCTGCATCGATCCGGGAGCACGGCGTCCTGCAGCCGGTTCTCGTCCGCCCGCGCGGCCCGAACCAGTACCAGCTGGTCGCGGGCGAGCGTCGCTGGCGGGCTGCCCGGCTCGCCGGGCTCGCGGCGATCCCGGCCCTCGTGGAGGAGCTGGACGACGACGTCGCACTCGAGATCGCCATCATCGAGAACCTTCAGCGCGAGGACCTGTCCCCGCTCGAGGAGGCCTCGATGTACGACCGGATGATCAAGGATCACGGCTACAGCGTTCGCAAGCTGGCCCAGAAGCTTGGCAAGGACAAGGGCTACCTGGAAAACCGGCTCCGGCTCGCGGACGCCCCGGAGGAGATCCGGGACCTGGTGTCCGTGCGCAAAGACACCCTGTCGCATGCCTACGAGCTGATGAAGATCGACGACCCGCGGAAGCGCCGTCGGCTGGCCGGCCAGGTTGCCCGCGGGGAGCTGTCGCTCGTCAAGTTGCGCGAGAAGATCGAGGGGCGCCCCGCGCGGGACACCCCCGAGGCCGGGCAGGCAGACCCGCGGGCCGACGAGGTCGCCGCTGCCGAGCCGACAGCGCCGGCGACACCCCCGACGGGCGACGACGCCCTGCTCCTCGCCAAGGCGCAGTTCCACGACGCGCTCGAAAGCCTGATCGCGGTGCTCCGAAGCCAGGAGTTCACCTCCGCCGCCTCCCCGGTCGACCGCCACAACCTGGCCAAGTACCTGACCATCTCGAAGCTCACCCTGGAGAACGTCATCACGGTCGTCCGCGGGCCCGGGGTTCGCGACTGACGGCGGCTGCCTCAAGGGCCGCGAGGGCCCCCTCCCCCGCTCGACCCCACCGCCGTGGACGCGCGCCGTCATCCGCGTCCACATGGACGTCGGGCACGCTCGCTTGGTCAGGCGAGGCCGGCCGCCGCGAGCGACGCCACCCAGCCGGTCGCGAGGATCCCGAGCCCGACCGCCTGGACCTCCCATCCACGCTGGAGGTGGCCGCGGAACCCGATCCAGATGCCCCCGGCCATCGTCGCCGCGCCGGTGCAGGTCAGCCACGTCCCAGGGATCGGCCCCGCGAACACGACCGCCGAGACCGTCGCGACGCCGCCCACGGCGAGGCTCAGGAGCGCCCCCAGACGCAGCGCCCTCCCCTGGCCGAGAGCCCGCGCGATCGTGGCCGTGCCACTCGCCGCATCGCGCTCCGCGTCGGCCAGCGAGTTCGCGATCGCAAGCGCGGCTCCGGCGAGCACGCCCAGCCCGGCCAGGGCGACCATGGGGCCCAGCACGCGCCCGGTCGCGCCCACCCAGGCAAACACGGGGAGCAGGGGAATGCCGGCCGCGTACGGGAGCCACGACCACGCGGAGGCCTTGAGTCGGAGGTCGTAGGCGAGCCCGATCCCATAGCCCCCCAGGGCGATGAGCGTGGTGAAGGGACCGGCCAGCGCCGACAGGGCGATCCCGGTGGCCGCCGCCGCGACCGCGACGCCGAGGGCGAGCCGGGCGGGGACGCGTCCGTCCACGAGGGGCTTGGCGCGACCGGCGATCGCGTCGGCGGGGGCATCGCACAGGTCGTTGACGGCCCCGATCGAGAACTGGATGGCGAGCATCGCGACCGAAAGGAGCACTGCCCGCCCGCCCGGAGCGCCGGCGAGCAGAGCCAGCACGAGCGTGACCCCCGAATCGAGCACCGAGGGAAACGGATGGACCAGGCGGACCAGTCCCGAGAGCATCCGGTCGACGCCGGACTAGAGGTAGACGAGCTCTTCGAAGTTCTCGATGAGGTACTCGATGAGCTTCTCTCGCGGCTCCGCGAGCACGACGCGGGTGCCCGCAACGAGGCAGTGGAGCGCGACCGCCGGGATGATCAGCCTGCCCTGCCGGTCGTGACCCACCACCGCCGGGGGTCCGCCGCCCGCAGAGAAGACCCGTGCGATCGTGGCGTCGTCCGCTCCCGTCGCCGACCGGTAGTCGTGAAGCACCGCCAGCACGCCGCGACGGATCGATATGTCCCGCATCGCGTCGGCCGCCCACGCGTCGAGCTGGGCATCCGGCTGCTCAGCCAACCGAGATCGATACTCGTCCTGGTTCGCCGCGAGTCCCGTGGCTCCCACGTCTGGCCTGCCTCCTGTCGACGCGCGTTGGTCGGCTCGAGTATCGCAGACCCGGCCGCCCGCCGGCTTCACCAGATATATCGAACGGATGTGCTATTTCTCGCTCTCGGGCGGGCCGGTGGCCGGTGAGGGGCGCTGTCCCTCTGGCCAGTCGTTGAACAGCTCGGTCACCCATCGGCCGAAGCGCCCCGGCGGTGGCTCGTCCCGGCCGTCCGCCAGCAACGCGAGAAGCGCGGCCCGGATTTCCGCGGTGAGAACCTCCACGGCCTGGCGCGTGGGCCGGTCGCGATGCTCGATCGGCCTGCCCACGCGAACCCGGATGGTCTTGCCCAGGCGCAACCAGCCGGTTCCCGACAGGCCGACCGGGACGATCGGCACGCCGGCCCGCAAGGCGAAGAACGCCACGCCGTCGTTGATCGGCAGCAGCGCCCGCTCGCCAGCGTGGATGCGACCCTCGGGCGCGATGGCGAGGCGCGCTCCGCTCTCGAGCACGCCTTCGACGCGGCGGGTCACCTGCAGGAGATCGGCCCGCTCCGGGTTGTACGGGATGCCGCGGCCGGACCAGGTGATGAGCCGGTTGCGGACGCCGACGGACATGTCGGCCTCACGGGGACCGAAGAACCAGAGATCCGGACGGGCCTGGAGGCCGGCCACGACGATGAACGGATCCGCCCAACTCTGGTGGTTGAAGCACAGGATCGCCGGGCCCGGGGGCAGTGCCTGGCCCTCCACGCGGATACGCACGTAGGCATGCACGAGCAGGCGGATGCCGAGCGTGGTGAGCCAGTACGGAACCCTGCCCGGCCGGCGGAACGCCGCCTCGGCTGCCATCAGGCGGGCAGTCGCCGCGGATCGAGATCGGCGAGTCGAGCGATCACGAAGTCCGCGGCCTCGACCGTTCCATCCCCCGGCGGGAAGCTCGGGTTCGGGACCAGGACGACCGTCATCCCGGCCGCCCGGCCCGCGAGGACGCCGTTGAGAGAATCCTCCACCACCAGGCAGCGGGCGGCCGGGATCCCCAACCGACGGGCAGCCTCCAGGTAGACGTCCGGGGCGGGCTTGCCGGATGGGACGTCGTCCGCGGAGACGACGACCCGGAAGCACTCCGCCAGCCCGACCGCGCGGAGCGCGGCACGGATCACCGCCGTGTTGGACGAGGATGCGATCCCGGAGGGCATCGTGGCCGCGATCCGCGCGGCCGCCTCGACGGCACCGGGCACGCGCGGGGCAGGTTCGCGAGCGTACTTCTCGACCATGGCGTCCATGATGGCCCGCTCGATCTCGTGGGTCGTGAGGTCAAGCCGGAGCCGTTCCTGCATGATCCGAGCCCAATCCCGCGAGTCGCGGCCCATGCACGCGCGATTGTCGGCCTCGGTCCAGGTGAGGCCACGCGCGCCCGCCCAATCGACCCGCACGGCATGCCACCACGGCTCCGAGTCGACGATGACGCCGTCGAGGTCGAAGAGGACGGCCTCGATCGGCGTGGGCCCAGCCTCGCCGGCCGTCATTCTCCGTCGATCGCGGGCGCAGCAGGGATGGCAAGATCGGGCAGCGGGCGTCCATCGATCGCCGCGAGGACGCCCTGGAGGAAGGCGCCGATCGCGTCGGAATCCGCGTCCACGCCGCGCAGCATCGTGCCCTCCAGGGTGGCGCTGACGACCCGATGCTCGCCCTGGGCTTCCGCCGAGATCTCGCCGAGCTGCACACGGCTCCAGCGGACCAGCTTCCCAGCCGCCCGCGGGCCCTCCTGCGGCACGTTGACCCGGACGTGCGCATGGATCAGGCCCGCCGGGGTCGGGGCCAGGATCGCCCACCGGGACTCCGGATCGTCGCCCCAGCTTACCCAGCAGTCGCTTTTCGGAGTCGCTCCGAGCGTGCTGAGCACCGCTTCCGCGACGGCCAGCACCTTGCTGCCGGCGGCCGCCGGGGTGGGTGCCGCAGCGCCCCAATCGCGGAGCCGCATTGCCAGTTCCACCTCCGGACGCTCGAACACCGGCGAGTCGCCGACGGCGGAAGGCTACCACGGAGCCCCCCTCAAGGGACCTCCCGGATGGGCCGTTCGGCCGTTCCCAGGGACGTGCAGCGGTCGGTACGCTCGGCCGTCAGGAGGGTCGTGTCCGTATGTCCGTCGATCGTCGTCTCGTGAACATGGGCGTCTTCCTGCTCATCCTGGGCGGCATCCCGCTCGCCGTCGGCCAGGGCTGGCTCGCGCGCGGGACGATCGCGCAGGCGTGGGAGCTGTGGCCGCTCATCCTGATCGGGATCGGGCTTGGGCTGATCCTGCGCCGGACGCCGTTCCACTTCGCTGGTGGGCTGCTCGTCGCGGCCACCTTCGGGACAATTCTGGGAGCGGTGCTGGCAGGGGGCCTGAGCCTGGGCACGCTTGGCTGCGGCAGCGGGCCCGCCGCCACCGACCCGACGATCCTCGACCAGCGGGGCGCGTTCGGGGGTGGAACGTCCGACGTGACGATCCGCGCGACGTGCGCCAGCCTGTCCGTCACGCCGGTGGCGGGCTCCTCCTGGGGCGTGAACGTGGCGGGACCGGAGGACGCCCGACCGACGCTCGACCAGGCCCCGGCGCTCCTGGCGGTCCGGTCGCCCGATCAGACGGTCCTCGTCCCGTTCGGGACGGGCCGGCGCTCACGCTGGAGCGTCACCCTGGGCACCGGTGTGCCGTATGCGCTCGACGTCAGCCTCAACGCTGGCGACGCGACCCTCGACCTGGCTGGCGTCCACGCGTCGTCGCTCACGGTGCAGGGGAACGCAGTCGGAACCTCGCACCTGCTCCTGCATGACGCCACCGTCGCCGCTCTCGACGTGCAGGTCAACGCAGGCGATCTCGAGATCGCCCTGCCGGCCGGTTCCGATCTCGCCGGCCAGATCCAGGCCAACGCGGCGTCCATCGCGCTGTGCGCGGATGCGGGAACCGGGCTTCGCCTGCGCGACACCTCGGCAGTGAGCGGGAACAACTTCGCTTCCGCCGGGCTGGTCCAGTCGGGAACAACGTGGGAATCACCCGGCATCGGATCTGCCACGCACGTCGTTGACCTCGCCATCGATGGCGCGGCCGCCAGCTTCAAGCTCAATCCTTCGGAGGGATGCCGGTGAACGACCGCCTCTACCGCTCCGTCGACGACCGCGTGTTCGCGGGCGTCTGCGCGGGCCTCGCCGATCGACTCGACATGGACCCTGCGCTCGTCCGGCTCGCGTACGCGATCCTGGCGCTGCTCAGCGGCATCTTCCCACTGCTGATCCTCTACGTCATCATGATCGTCGTGATCCCCGAGGAGCCCGGCTGGACGGGCGTGCGACCGGTCGGCCCGCCACCTACCGCTCCCGCGTGGCCACCTGCCGGCACGCCGGCGGCGGGTGCACCCACAGTCAGCGCGGACCCGGCGGCCGGCATGACGGATGGGGCCGGCGCCCCTGTCGGGACGTCCGCGCAGGCAGCGCCGCCGCCTGCCGGTTCGGTTCCCGGCTGGATCCCGCCCGGCGCACCGGGTTCGTGGGATGACGGATCCTGGCGGGGTTATCGTGGCGCGGAGCGCGCGGCCCGGCGCGCCGAACGAGCAGCGCGCCGGGCGGAGCGGCGCAGCGACCCACTCCTGGCGATCATCACGGGACTCGTCCTGGTGGGTCTCGGGGCCTTCTTCCTCCTCCGCCGGACCTTCGACATCGACTGGGCGGTCGTCTGGCCGGTCGCGCTGCTCGCGCTGGGCGTCGTCGTCCTGGTCGCCGCGATCCGGCCTCGATCGGGTTGACCCATGCCACGGGACTCCTCGTCGCATCGGCGGTGGCCGGGGTCGCCGTCGGCCTCTTCCTGCTCGTCCGGGGCCTGAGGGCATATCGGGCCGGCGAGCCAGTTCGGGGAACCGGCACGAGCCGGATCGAGTCGCTCGCCGCGGGCGAAGTCCGGCTCGTCGGGACGATCGAGGCCGGCCCGGTCGCGCTCGTCTCGCCCCTCCAGAGCGTGCCCTGCGTGTACTACCGCGCCCGGATCCTGGAGGACCGGGGTCAGGACCGCGCGAGGATCCTCGATGAGGAGCGCGCCGTGGGCTTCCGGCTCCGGGACGACACCGGCTCGCTGCGCGTGTTCCCACGCGGTGCCCGTTGGGACGCGCCGATGCGCTTCCGGGATCAGAGCGACTGGTCAGGCGAGGACCCGCCCGGCCTCAACCTGAACGCTGGACCCGCCGTCACGTCGGCCACGCTGGATCGAGAGGCAGCTGTGGCGGCGCTTCTCACGGTCCACGGCGCCGTCGGCGGATCCGCCGACGCGCCAGACGGCCTCCTGGATGGCGGAGCGCTCGCGGCGCTGGCGGCGAGCGGCGGCGAAGGGAACGTGATCGCGGGCATCGGTGGCGGTCCATTCGGCGTCGCGAAGGGACGGCGCCACTACGAGGAGCGGCGGCTGGCACCCGGGGACATCGTGACGATCGTGGGAAGCGCCATCCCGTTCCACGACATCGACGACCCCGCCACCGCCGACCGCGACGAGCCCATGCTCGCCCTGGATGATCCCGAGGTCGCCCGGAACATCGCCGAGGCGCGCGCGGCTGGCCTCCTGAAGGCCTCCGCGGACGAGGCCTGGGGAAACGCCGCGATCCCCGGCTTCGGGATCGGGCACCCGACGCGGGCCCCGGAGCTGGATCCGGCGGCATTGCCGTTGCAGACCGCTTCCGCCGACGAGGCGACCGCGGCGGCGGCGGCCTTCGACATCGCGCCCGGCGAGCTGGTTATGGCGGCATCTCCCGACAATCCGCTTGACATCCGCGTTGGAATCCCGGGCGAGGCCGCGGCCCGCGACCAGGGGGCCCTCACGCAGGGGCTCGTCGGTGCAGTCCTCGCGATCGCCGCCGGTATCGTCCTCGCGCTTGCCGTCCAGGGAGGCGGCTGGTGAGCCCGCTCGCCGGCGCAGCGCTCTTCGCGGTCGTCCTCGCCGTGGGGGTGCTCCTCTTCCTGGGCGTGGCGACCTACAACGGGGTAGTCGCCCTGCGCACCAGGATCGATCGCGCGTGGGGCAACGTCGAGGTGGCCCTCAAGCAGCGCTACGACCAGCTCGCTGAGCTCGTGGCGGCGGTCCGGGACGTCATGGCCTTCGAGCGGCAGGTCCTCGAGGAAGTTGCCCGCCAGCGCGCCCGCTACGCGCCGGAGGCACCGGTCGCGGAGCAGGCAGCCGTCTCCGGCGCGACGAGCCAGGCCGTCCGGTCGCTTCTCGCGGTCGTCGAGAACTACCCGCAACTGCGCTCCCAGGACAACGTCCTGCGCCTCCAGGGCGAGATCCAGCGGCTCGAGCAGCAGATCGCCGACCGGCGCGAGCTCTACAACAACCAGGTCTACCGGTACAACGCGACGATCGCGCAGGTCCCCGCGGTCGCCCTGGCCGGGCTCCTGGGCTGGAAGCCACGCGCCTTCTTCGACGCCGCACCTGCGGCCGACGAAGCGCCGTCGGTGGACCTGCACCCGCCCGGGGAAGCCGATCCGGACGGTCGGGACGCCGCTCGATAGACTGGCTGGAGCCGGTGGCGGACCTGTCCGATGGCCCCCGCCGGGCGCGTACCGACGACGTGGAGGATGCGATGGAGACCACCGCCTCCGGCGGTGATGGGTTGGCTGCGGTTGCGGCCGCGCCGGCCGCCCGGGTCGACGGCTCGTCGGGCTTCGACGTGGCCGGGCCGGATGGCGCGCCGACGCTCGTGTTCCTCCACGGCACACGCGTGACGCGGGCGATGTGGGAGCCGCAGGTCGCCGCGCTCTCCGACCGGTACCGCGTCGTGACGCTGGATCTGCCCGGGCACGGCGTCCATGCCGAGGTGCCCTTCCGCATGCCCCAGGCGGTGGACGTCGCCCGCTCTGTCATCGAGCAGACTGGTGGGCGCGCGATCGTCGTGGGGCAGTCGCTGGGCGGGTATGTCGCCATGGAGCTTGCGGCCACGCACCCGGCGCACGTCGCCGGACTGGTCCTGTGCAACGCCGCGACCGAGCCGCGCACGGTCGCCCGGCGCGCGCCGCGGACGGTGGGTGCCTACGTTGCGGGCCGGGTCGGCGAGCGGTACCTGGGGCGAGGCGGTCCGGGACGCTCCAGCGGGCACACCTCCGGCCCACTTCCGCGTGCCACGAACGGCTGGCTGTTCAAGGGTGGCTACAGCGCCGTGATGATGGCGCTTCGCACCTCGTTCCTCACCCGGCTGGCAGCCTACCCGGGACCGGCACTGCTCGTCAACGGCGCCAACGACCCGCTGTTCCGACGCGGGGAGGGCGCGTTTCTGGCGGCCTGTCGCGATGGACGGCTGCGCGTGATCGAGGACGCGGGCCACCTGGTCAACAGCGAGCAGCCGGCGGCGTTCAACGCGGCCGTGCGGGAGTTCGCCGAGATCGTCTTCAGGAGCCCCCAGCAGCAGTAGCGCCGAGCACGTCCCGCACTTCGTGGGCGATCTGGACGTCCTCGCGTGCCGCGATGACGTAGGTCCGGACCGCGGCACCGGGTGCTCCGATCTCGCGATCGGGGGCGGCCGCCACGTTGCGATCCGGGTCGACCGCGACGCCGAGGAAGGCCAGGTCGCGTGCGGCGCGCTCGCGGACGGCCGGGGCGTTCTCCCCCACCCCGCCGGTGAAGACGAGCGCATCGAGGCCGCCGAGCGCCGCAGCCATCGAGGCAATGGCCGCCCGCAGGCGATGGTGATACACGTCGAGCGCAAGGACCGCGTCCCGCTGCCCTTTGCCGGCCGCCGCGAGGATCGCCCGCATGTCGGCGGTGCCTGCCAGGCCGAGCAGTCCCGACCGATGCTCGAGGGTGGCGGCAAGCTCGGCCGGCGGCATCCCGACGTGCTCTTCCAGCCACAGGACCAGGCCGGGATCGATGCTCCCCGACCGGGTGGCCATGACCAGCCCGTCGAGCGGCGTGAACCCCATGGTCGTATCGACGGAGCGACCGTCGCGCACCGCCGCGAGTGACGCGCCGGCGCCGAGATGGCAGGTCACGAGCCGGAGGCCCTCGAGGGACCGCCCCAGGAGCTCCCCGACGCGCCGCGATGCATACGCGTGCGAGAGGCCGTGAAAGCCGTACTTGCGGAGCTCCCAGCGTTTCCGCCACTCGGAGGGGATCGCGTAGGTGGACGCCCCCGCGGGCATGCCGGCATGAAAGGCCGTGTCGAAGCAGGCGACCGCCGGCACGTCCGGGAGCACGGCGGCGACCGCCGCGAGCGCGGCGAGCGATTTCGGCTGGTGGAGCGGCGCAAGATCGGTGAGGGCTCGGAGGTGCGCCACGACCTCGGGGTCGAGCCGGACCGGCCGCGCGTACCGCGTTCCCCCGTGGACGATTCGGTGGCCGACGGCGTCGACGGGCCCGAACCCGCCGACCGTGGTCCCCACGGCGGCCGCGTCGGCCAGACCTCGGGGCGCGGGCAGGTCCGCCGACCCCACGATGCGATCGTCCGGGTCGAGCACCCGGAGCTTCAGGCTGCTGGATCCCGCATTGACGACGAGGATTCGCACGGTCTGG
The DNA here is from genome assembly GCA_963814115.1 of uncultured Chloroflexia bacterium. Lineage (GTDB taxonomy): Bacteria > Chloroflexota > Limnocylindria > Limnocylindrales > CSP1-4 > CTSoil-043. Next base: position 320,555 of record CAWFBS010000003.1, read on the forward strand.
CTCTGTTTCAGCCGGGCCAGGTCCAATCCCGGATCTCGGGATCGTCCTCGCCCTCCAGACGCGTGTAGGCCCTCGCGAGCAGCCGCCGGTCGACCATCGTCTGTCGGAGGTGGGCGGCCTGCTGGCCGAGGCCCGGCACGCGGTCGATCACATCGATCACGAGGTGGAAGCGATCGAGGTCGTTGAGCATGACCATGTCGAACGGCGTGGTCGTGGTTCCCTCCTCCTTGTAGCCCCGGACGTGGATGTTGGCATGGTTGGTCCGGCGGTAGGTGAGCCGGTGGATCAGCGTCGGGTAGCCGTGGTAGGCGAAGACGACGGGCTTGTCGCGGGTGAACAGTGAGTCGAACTCCATTGCCGACATCCCGTGCGGGTGCTCCGTGTCCGGCTCGAGGCGCATCAGGTCGACGACGTTCACGACCCGCACCTTCAGGTCCGGGAGGTGCTTCCGGATCATGTCGACGGCCGCCAGCGTCTCGAGCGTCGGCGTGTCGCCGCAGCAGGCCATCACGACGTCGGGCTCGCCGCCCTGGTCGTTGCTGGCCCAATCCCAGATGCCGATGCCCCGCGTGCAGTGGAGCACGGCCTGCTCCATCGAGAGCCAGTTCGGGGCGGGCTGCTTGCCGGCCACGATGACGTTGACGTACTGGCGGCTGCGCAGGCAGTGGTCCGCCACGGAGAGCAGGGTGTTCGCGTCCGGCGGAAGGTAGACCCGGATGACCTCCGACTTCTTGTTGACGACGTGGTCGATGAAGCCCGGGTCCTGGTGGCTGAACCCGTTGTGGTCCTGACGCCAGACCAGCGAGCTGAGAAGGTAGTTGAGCGACGCGATCGGCCGGCGCCACGGGATCTCGTCGGTCACCTTCAGCCACTTGGCGTGCTGGTTGAACATCGAATCGATGATGTGGATGAAGGCTTCGTAGCAATTGAACAGGCCGTGCCGTCCGGTGAGGAGATAGCCCTCCAGCCAGCCCTCGCACTGGTGCTCCGAGAGCATCTCCATCACGCGGCCCTCGGGCGCCTGGTGCTCGTCCGTGGGCAGGATCTCGGCGTCGAACTGGCGGTCCGTCACCTCGAAGACCGCGCCGAGCCGGTTCGAAGCAGTCTCGTCCGGGCCGAAGATCCGGAAGCTGTCGCGGTTTCGATCGATGACGTCGCGGAGGAATGTGCCGAGCACGCGCGTCGCCTCGGCCGTCGTGGCGCCTGGCGCGGGCACCTCGACCGCGTAGTCGCGGAAGTCGGGCAGCGCGAGGTCCCGCAGCAGCAACCCGCCATTCGCGTGCGGGTTGGCGCTCATCCGCCGGTAGCTCTTGGGCGGCAGCTCGGCGAGCTCCGGGATGAGTGCGCCATCGGCGTCGAACAGCTCCTCCGCCCGGTAGCTCCGGAGCCAGGCTTCGAGGAGCGCGAGGTGCTCCGGGTTCGTGCGAACCTCCCCGAACGGGACCTGGTGCGAGCGCCAGGACCCCTCCGAGGGCAGGCCGTCAACCTCCTTCGGCCCGGTCCAGCCCTTGGGGCTGCGCAACACGATCATCGGCCAGCGCGGCCGTTGCGTGGCTCCCTCGGTGCGGGCCGCGCGCTGGATCTCCTGGATCTCGGCAACCACGGCGTCCATGGCCGCCGCCATCTGCTGGTGCATCCGGGCCGGGTCGTCCCCCTCGACGAAGTACGGGTGATGCCCATAGCCCTCCAGGAGGGCTCGCAGCTCGTCCTCCGGGATCCGGGCGAGGACGGTCGGGTTGGCGATCTTGTAGCCGTTGAGGTGGAGGATCGGGAGGACGGCGCCGTCGCGGACCGGATCGAGGAACTTGTTCGAGTGCCAGCTCGTGGCAAGCGGTCCCGTCTCGGCCTCGCCGTCCCCGACCACGCAGCACACGACGAGGTCCGGGTTGTCGAACGCGGCGCCATACGCGTGGGAGAGCGCGTAGCCGAGCTCGCCGCCCTCGTGGATCGATCCCGGGGTCTGCGGGGCGACGTGGCTGGGGATCCCGCCCGGGAACGAGAACTGCCGGAAGAGCTGGCGCATCCCGTCGGCATTCCGCGCGATGCTCGGGTAGACCTCGCTGTAGGTGCCTTCGAGGTATGCGTTCGCAACGATCGCCGGGCCGCCGTGTCCCGGACCGATGACGTAGATCGCGTCGAGATCCCAGTTCCGGATGACCCGGTTCATGTGCGCGTAGATGAAGTTGAGCCCCGGGGTGGTGCCCCAGTGGCCCAGCAGGCGCGGCTTGCAGTGCTTGGGAGCAAGCGGCTCGCGGAGCAGCGGGTTGTCGAGCAGGTAGATCTGGCCGACCGAGAGGTAGTTCGCGGCCCGCCAGTACGCGTCGATCCGCTCGACCTCTGCTGCCGCCAGCGGCCCGATGGGCTGATCCTGGGTGCGCGCGGAATCCGTCATGGCATCGACCTCCGCGGTACAGCGTAGCGCTCGGCCGACCCGTCGGCGGCAGGGGGTCGCGTGCGTGACCGACGCCGCGATGGCGCTCCCGCCAGCGCGATCCTGAAAGGTTGGGTAGACTTCCGCGTCGGATGTGCCCGCCACGACGGCAGGCGCTCCAGGTTTCGTGCCACGACGCCCCATGACGGGCGATGCGACCGGTCGCCGACGGGGCGTGCCGGGCCACCCTGGCACCGAGACTCGATCCGTGTCCCCACCCCACGGGGACGCCTGCACGGGATGGTGCCGTCTCGAACGGCCGGGTGCCGACCCGTCGCGGGAAGCATCCCCGCACTGCCGCGGGGCACGTGGAGCCGAATCGAATCGCTCGCTGCCCGGTCGCCGGGCGCCGCCCCAATCGGGTTCGTGGCGCCCCTGGCCCATCCGGCGCCTGCCGCGTTCCAACCCCTGCGTCGCTCTGCCGACGTGCACACCCGGGCAGCCATCCGCACCCCTGGAAAGGAGCTGTCCGTGCCTGCACGCAGCCATCCACCGATCACGAACCACACCAACCGCCTCAAAGCGCTGGCGATCACGCTCGTCGGTGTCTTCCTCCTCGCCAGCGCCGGCTTCCCGACGCTTGCCGTCGTGGAAGCATCGGATCCGGTCGCGTCGGTCGCACCGAGCGCGTCCCCGTCCCCGATTGCAGCCGCGCTGCCGAGCCCGTCCGCCAGCGCCGGGGCGAGCAGCAGCCCGTCGGTTGACCCCTCCGCCTCCGCGTCACCGGATCCGTCCGTCGCACCGTCGCCCACGCCCGCCCCGAGTCCCACGCCACCGCGGGGTGCCATCGCCGCGGTGCGCATGACGAGCCAGCCATACGAGCTGCCGCTGTTCGTGGGACTCGGCACCTGGCGGGCGTCGACCGTCTCCTTCTACGGCCCGGGCTTCTACTGCATCTCGGACAAGGTGCCGGGGTGCCTCCCGCAGCTCGGTCGCTTCACCTGGCCCAAGCTCACGGCCTGCGGGGTCCTCTACACGCGGACCGTGGTCGGCGTCGCCAGTCGAACGCTCCCCTGCGGTACGCTCGTCGCGTTCCGCTACCGCGGCCGAACGGTGGTCGCTCCGGTGATCGACCGTGGGCCGTACGTGGCGGGTCGGCTGTGGGACCTGTCCGGGGGACTCTGCACGGCACTCAGGCACTGTTTCACCGGCACGATCAGCTGGTCTATCGTGCACCGGGCGATCGGCCCGGCCGCGCCGGTCAGGATCGATCTCCGACGCCTCTGACCGCGCGACCTTCGGACCAGGCGAGTCGATCAGCAGCTCGCCGATCCATGCCACCTGGGAGGACCGGGGCGTGTCACTCGGGCCCACCGCCGACCTGTCGTCCATCGACGATCTTCGGTCGGTTCTCCGTCCCGACTGCGCGAAATGCGCCGGGCTCTGCTGCGTCGCGCCCGCCTTCTCCCTTTCGGCGGACTTCGCGATCGACAAGGCCGCCGCGGAGCCATGTCCGAACCTCCGGGCGGACTTCGCGTGCGGCATCCACGCTCGACTTCGCGACCTCGGGTTCCCGGGGTGTGCGGCCTACGACTGCTTCGGCGCCGGACAGCGGGTCGTCCAGGAGCTGTTCGGTGGGGAGGACTGGCGTGCCAATCCCGCCATCGCGACCCGGATGTTCGCTGCCTTCTCCCTCGTGCGCCAGCTTCATGAGCTCCTGTGGTACCTGACGGAGGCTCTCGCGCTTCCCGCGACGCGCCCGCTCCAGGGCGAGTTGCGGAAAGCCTGCGACGAGGTTGAAGGCCTCGTGGGCAGTGGGCTCGCCACCTTGGAGACCGCCGACGCCGCCACCTGTTGGCAGCGGGTGAACACCGTGCTGCGGCGCGCGAGCGCGCTGGCGCGAGCAGGCGCCACCGGATCCGCGCTCGATCGGCGCGGGGCGGACCTCGTCGGGGCAGACCTCCGGGCGTCCGATCTCCGCGGAGCTGACCTGCGCGGCGCCCTCCTCGTTGGCGCCGACCTCCACGGCGCCGACCTTGGCCTGGCCGACCTCACCGGAGCCGATCTCCGGGGCGCCGACCTTGCCGGCGCCGATCTTCGAAGCGCCCTCTTCGTGGTCCAGTCACAGCTCGAATCGGCCCACGGAGACCTTGCGACCGCGCTGCCGCCGAGCCTGCGTCGCCCCGCCCATTGGGTGTGATCCGGTCGAGCCGGCGCAGGAGCGAGCCCTGTTCGCCCCAGGGGCCCTGGCAGACGGCAAGCGTCAGGGCGACCTCACAGCGATGCGAATCGGGCAGTGAAATGGCGCAGCGCGGCAGGCTCGTGGACGATCCGGAGGCCGCGCAGGTCGGCGGCGCGTTCGGCCACGGCGCGCACGACCTCGATCACGTAATCCACGTGTGACTGGGTGTACGTCCGGCGGGGAATCGCCAGCCTGACAAGGTCCATGGTGGCCGGCGTCTCACTCCCGTCCGGGTGGCGACCGAACATCACGGTCCCGATCTCGCAGCCGCGGATGCCGCCCTCCACGTAGAGCGCGATCGAGAGGGCCTGGCCCGGGTACTCCAGGGGCGGAATGTGCGGCAGGAGCGCACGCGCGTCCAGGTAGACGGCGTGGCCCCCGACGGGCCGGACCATCGGGATGCCGTCGGCCGCCAGGGCGTCGCCGAGGTAGGCCGTCGATCGGATCCTGTAGCGCAGGTAATCTTCGTCGACCACCTCGTGGAGGCCCTGGGCGATCGCCTCGAGGTCGCGACCGGCGAGGCCGCCGTAGGTCGGGAATCCCTCCGTGAGGATCAGGATGTTCCGGCACCGCTCGGCAAGATTGTCGTCGTTCACGGCCAGCCAGCCACCGATATTGCTGAGGCCATCCTTCTTGGCGCTCATCGTCATGCCGTCCGCCAGCCCCGCGATCTCCCGGACGATGTCGGGCACGCTCCGATCGCCCTGGCCGGGCTCGCGCAGCTTGATGAACCAGGCGTTCTCGGCGAACCGGCAGGCGTCGAGGAAGAGCGGGACGCCGAACCGGTCGCAGAGCGTTCGCACCCCGTGCAGGTTCTCGAGGCTGACGGGCTGGCCGCCGCCCGAGTTGTTGGTGATCGTGACGAAGACCGCAGGCACGTCTGCGCCGCGGCTCGCGAGCAGCGCCTCCAGGCGTGCCAGGTCCATGTTTCCCTTGAACGGGTGCTCGACCTCGGGGTGACGCCCCTCCTCGATGACGAGGTCGACCGCCTCGGCCCCCGTCGCCTCCACGTTCGCGCGGGTCGTGTCGAAGTGGGTGTTGTTCGGGATCACCCGGCCGGGTCCGCCGATGACCGAGAACAGGATCTTCTCGGCCGCCCGTCCCTGGTGGGTCGGGATGACATGGCGGAACGGGAAGAGGTCCTGGACGGCTGCCAGGAAGACGTACCAGGAGGGCGAGCCGGCGTACGACTCGTCGCCGTGCTGGATGGCGGCCCACTGGTCGCGGCTCATCGCGCCCGTCCCCGAATCGGTCAGCAGGTCGACCAGGACATCCGCGGCATGGAGGTTGAAGAGGTTGAGCCCGGCCGCCTCGATCGCCCGGCTGCGCTCGTCCCGGGTGGTCATCCGGATCGGCTCGACGGAATGGATCCGGAACGGCTCGATGATCGTCTGCCAGTGGTCCATCAGCGGACGATACGCCCTGGGGCGCGCGGGCGGGCCCTCGGTCCCGTGCGAAACGGAGTCGTGCTTCGTGTGAAAGTGGCTCCGGCGGTAGGATTCGAACCTACGACCAAGCGATTAACAGTCGCCCGCTCTACCACTGAGCTACGCCGGAGCGGAGGCGTCCGCCGCGGCACGGGCGGGCGCACATCGAGCGGCCAGAGCCGCGCCGCCCGGAAGGATAGCACGGGATCTGGGGCGCCGAGCGTTCGGCAGCGCCGAGCGTTCGGCAGCGCCGAGCGTTCGGCCGACTGAGCTACCAGGGGCCGGAGGTGCGACTCCCCGTGCCTCCCCGCGATGCGATACTCCCGGCGTGAGCCTGATATCAGTCGCCGAGCTTGCCGCCGAGCTCGCCGACCCGAACCTCCGGATCGCGGACGTTCGCTGGTCGCTGGCGGCACCGGCCGCCGGACGCACCGCCTATGCGTCGGCGCACCTGCCGGGTGCCGTGTTCGTGGATCTCGAAACGGTGCTGACGGCCCCGGTTGGACCGGGCCGCCATCCCCTCCCCGACCCGGCCGCGTTCGCCGCGGCGCTCGGCGCGCTCGGTATCGGCCGAGGACACCGGGTGGTGGCCTACGACGACGCCGGGGGAACGGTGGCGGCACGCCTGTGGTGGATGCTCGACACGCTTGGCCACGCGGAGACGGCGGTCCTCGACGGCGGGATCGAGGCGTGGCAGGCGGCAGGCCAGCCCGTCACCGGGGAGGTGCCCACCTTCGCAGCGGCCGAACCGGTCCCGACGCCCGGGGACGGGTCGGCCTGGCCACGGACGATCGACCGCGTCACGCTGGCGGCGCGGCTGGGCGAGGTGACCATCCTGGATGCCCGCGCCAGGGAGCGCTATCGCGGCGACGTGGAGCCGATCGATCGCATCCCAGGCCACATCCCAACCGCGCGGAGCCTGCCGACCGCCGCGCTCCTGGCGCCAGGAGGCTGGTTCCTCACCCCGGACGCGCTTGCCGCGGGGTTCGCGCGCGCCGGCCTCGGCGCAGCTCGGCCCGGCGGCGCACCCGGGGCCGGTGCCGCTGCGATCCCCAGGGTGACGGCCGGGCAGGTCGTCGTCTCGTGCGGGAGCGGCGTGAACGCGTGCCAGCTCGCGCTCGGCATGCGCGCTGCCGGGCTCCCCGACCCCCTCCTCTACCCGGGGTCGTACAGCGACTGGACGCAGTCGGGAATGCCGATCGCCACCGGCGACGAGCCGGGGACATCTCCGGATTTGTCCGGCTGATCGCGGCGGTGACGGGAGCCGTCCAGCCGGCGGCAGCGACCCGATAAGCGGGAGATACGCCTCGGTTCCGATCATGGCCGGATGGGGACCCGGAGCAGCGCCGCATCGGTGGGTGCCGATCGGGCTCGGCGAATCGCGGTGGAGCTCACGACCGAGCTTCGGCGGGCGCGGATCGATCGGGGCCTGAGCCAGGCGGACGTCGGTCGGGCAGTCGGGCTGAGCGGGCAACAGGTCTCCCGAATCGAGCGCGGCCTGGCGCCGGACGTCTCGATCGCCCGGCTTTGCCGGCTCCTGGCCGCCGTCGGGCTGGAGGTCTCCGCGCGCGCCTATCCGACCGGCGAGCCGATCCGCGATCGCGCCCACGTGGCTCTCCTCGGCCGGTTCCGACAGCACATCCATCGCTCGCTCCGCTGGCGAACCGAAGTTCCGCTGCCGATCGCCGGCGACCTGCGTGCATGGGACGGACTCGTCAGTGGCGCAGGTTGGCGGGTCGGCGTGGAGGCAGAGACGCGACCGACCGACCTCCAGGCACTCGAACGGCGCCTCGCCCTGAAGCTGCGCGACGGCGGCGTCGATGCGCTCATCCTGGCGCTGGCCAACACGCGCCACAACCGGGTGCTTGTCCAGGCCTGCCAGGATGAGCTCGCCCAGTGGTTTCCCGTGCCGGGACGGCGCGCGATGGAGCTGCTCACGGCGGGGATCCACCCGGGCGGAAACGCGGTCGTCCTGCTGTGATTCGCCGATTGCGGGTGCGCCTGGTGGCGTGCGGCTGGCGCCCTTGAGGCATGCCGCCCAGGCTGCCAAGCGGGTGTACGCCGGACGCACGATCCGGCAGGTCGCCGGGTCGCGGCTCGGCCCAGGTCGCCCGGATCGTGCGCCCAGCGCACGGATCCGCCCGATCCGCCCGATCCGGGACGCCACGAGGCCCCCGAACTGATCCGCGAGTGGCTCCGCGGCCGGGTTCGGGCCCGTCCGGCGCCCCGTCGCGGGTCCCAGGGGACGGATCGTGCATTGGAGGCACAGCGCCGGTCGGATCCGTGCGGCAGAAGCTCAGGGCCGACGAGATACACCCGAGCGGGCTGGGGCGCGGCCCAGGACACGCAGCCTCCGCGCTCGCGGCGGCTCGCGGCGGCTCCGCGGACGGCTCCGCGGACGAGCCGGGCTTCAGGCTCCCGGTCAGCCTCGCTCGCGCGGGACGAGATGGACGGCGATCCCGTAGACGTCGCCGGTCCCCGGATCGCGGCGCTCGGCGACGGTGAATCGCCAGGGGACGCCGCGGAGCGCAATCCAGCGCGCGAACGGCCGGCCTTCGCGGTAGACGACATCCATCAGCTCGAACGCGGACCGCGGCAGGTCGAGGAGGGCCTCCACGGCAGGGAGCCCGACGCAGCCCGAACCGAACAGATCCCGGAACGGCGGGTTCCCGTGGACGACCACATGACCGGGGCCGTACAGCAGCGCCGCCGGGTGCTGGATCGGGGCCGCGACCCCGCTCCCGGCGCCGGCCCTCCGCTCACCCGGAACATCGGCCCCCGTCGTGCGGGTTCGCGGCGTCGGTCCGGGCGCCGACGCGTGCATCCGAGGCACGGGGTCAGGCCCGCTCATCGGTGCTGGAGGTCCCGTCTGACCGTCCAGGCGCCCTACTCCAGGTAGTCCTTCAGCTTGCGCGAGCGGGATGGGTGGCGGAGCTTGCGGAGCGCCTTCGCCTCGATCTGGCGGATCCGCTCCCGTGTGACGTTGAATTCCTTGCCGACCTCTTCCAGTGTCCGCGCACGGCCGTCCTCCAGCCCGAAGCGGAGCTGCAGGACGCGCCGCTCGCGGCCGGTCAGCGAGTCCAGGACGGCTTCGACCTGCTCCTTGAGGAGCTGGTGCGACGCCGCCTCGGCCGGGGCGAGCGCCCCGCGATCCTCGATGAAGTCGCCCAGGTGGGAGTCCTCCTCCTCGCCGATCGGCGTCTCGAGCGAGACGGGCTCCTGCGAGACCTTGATGATCTCGCGGACCTTCTCCGGCGTGACCACGACCTCCTGGCCCTTCGACATCGCCTCGGCGATCTCCTCCACGGTGGGCTCGCGGCCCAGCTCCTGGAGCAGCTGCCGCGACACGCGGATCAGCCGATTGATCGTCTCCACCATGTGCACGGGGATCCGGATCGTGCGGGCCTGGTCGGCGATGGCGCGGGTGATGGCCTGGCGGATCCACCACGTCGCGTACGTTGAGAACTTGAACCCCTTCTCGTAGTCGAACTTCTCGACCGCCCTGATCAGGCCGATGTTGCCCTCCTGGATCAGGTCCAGGAAGCTCATGCCCCGGCCGATGTACTTCTTGGCGATCGAGACGACGAGGCGCAGGTTCGCGCTGGTGAGCTGCTCCCGGGCATCCCGCCCGATCCGGACGATCTCGCCCTTGCGGTCCCGAAGCTTCGTGCTGAGGGGAACGATCTCCGGATCGTAGTAGCCCATGTGCCGAAGCAGATCGGCGTCATGGCCGCTCATGATCCAGCGCTCCAGCGCCGGGAAGGCGACCTCCTCGCGCGTCCAGTCATAGATCGCCCGCAGGCCGACGTTGTCGCGCGAGTCGAGGTCCCCGTTGTGGACCGCGAGGTAGGCCCAGTCCAGGAGCGTGATGAACGACTCGGCGTCAAGCCTTTCCGAGTAGTCGGCGAGGTGGCGGCGCGCCTCCTTGAGGCGCTCCTTGGTGCCCTCCGACTGGACGTCGCGACCGGCCCTGACGAGGTGGAAGTCCGGATGCGGGACCAGGAGATCGGCCGCAGCCTCGTCGGCGATCGCCGCGTGCACCATCGCGTGGGCTTCCTCACCAAGCGGGAGTCGATGCTGCGGCTTCGCCGTGCGCGTCTTTCGCTCGGTGTCGTGAAGGGTCCACTCGTGGAGGCTGATCATGGCCTTGGCGGGGAACTCCACCATCCATTCGCCGAGCTCGATCGCCTTGGCCAGGACGATCTCCTCCTCCGCGGTCAGGAGGGCCACCTTCCCGATCTCCTTGAGGTACATCCGGACCGGGTCGTCGATGCCGATCATGTCGGCCGAGAGCGCCTCGAGCTCCTCCGCGGTGGGCTCCTCGAGCACCTTGGGGTCGAGCTTGGCCGGCACGTCCGGTGCCGCGGCGTCGGCCGAAGCCTCGCCCGTCGCATCCATGCTGGCGCCGACGAGGTCCTCCTCGGCGACGACCAGCTCCGGGACGTCCGGGTCGGCGCCCAGCTCGACGTCGTCGTCCTCGACGTCGTCGTCGACGACGGCGACGGCTCCGGCCGCCTTGCTGGCGGCGTTGACGGCCTTGACCTCCGCGGCGGCCGCACGGCGGCGGCGCGGGGTGGCGGCCAGGACGGCCTCCACCAGCTGGCGGTCCATGGGGTCCTGGCTCACGATCGTCCTCCTGCGGCGCGGGCTGCGGCGGGGCGGCCGAGCAGGCTGGCCTGCTCCATCCGTCGTTGCAGCGATTTGCGGGTTTCGTTGTGGTGTTGTTCCTGGGTCATGAGACGTTCGATCGCCTCGCGGTCATTTGTCCGCTCGGCCTCGCCGAGCTCCATGCGCGTCCAGCGGGTCCGCTCCTCCAGCCGGTCGAGCTCCAGGCGGAGGAGACACTGTTCGATCCCCTGGGACGCGACCCGGGGATCGGTGGTGCCGGCATCCGAGCCGGCGTCGCGGCGCTCGAGGAGCGCGACGAGGAGCGCCTGCGTCTCCGGGTCCGCCGCAAGGCGGGCGAAGACGCGCTCGGTCGTATAGGGCGGGTCCGCCCGGGCGGCCAGCATCGCCGCCCAGAGCTCGCGGGCAGGCTGACTGGGCAGGTCGACCGGGGCGAGTCGCTCGGCCGTCGCCTCCTGGGTCTCGGGAACCGAGAGGAGGAAGCGGAGAATGTCGCGTTCGACCGGGTCGATGGCGCGGAGCACCGCCTTCGGGTCGAAGGCATCGGGCGAACCGAGCACCGAGGCGGCCGTGATCCTGCTCTCGCCGGCCCCCGGGCCTGCGGAGCCCCCCCGCACCGCATCGGGCGCGCGGTGGAGCGCCTCCAGGAGCACGCGTTCTTCCACGCCGGAAACCTGTCGAAGGCGCTGGAGGTACCCGTCGCGCAGAACCGGGTTGCGGACGGTCCGCAGCGTCGGGAGGATCAGGTCGATGAAGCGGGCCCGCCCGCCGGTGGTGCGCATGTCCGCCGTCCGCGCATGGAAGTCGATCAGGTAGTCGACGATCGGGGCCGCCGTCCGGATCGCCTCGCGCCAGGCGTCCGGGGCGTCCCGGATCAGCTCGTCGGGGTCCTTGCCATCCGGCAGGCGCGCGACGCGGACCTCGTCCAGCTCCACGCCGGCGTCCGTTGCGGCGAGCTGGCGGGTGAGCCCCTCCAGCGCCGTGACGCCCAGCGTGCCCGCGCGCTCGCCGGCCGGGTCCACGTCGTAGGCCAGCACGATCTTCTTCGCCGCGTACCGCGTCAGCAGCGCCACCTGGCCCGGCGTGAGCGCCGTGCCGAGACTGGCGACCACGTTGTCGAAGCCGGCCTGGTGGGCCATGAGCGCGTCCGTGTAGCCCTCGACGATCACCGCGATCCCCGATTTGCGGATGGCAGCCTTCGCGCGGTCCAGCGGGTACAGCGTCCGGCTCTTGTCGAACAGCGGCGTGGCGGGCGAGTTGAGGTACTTCGGGCCGTCGGGGTCCGGGGCGGGGCCGGCTGCCGGTCGTCTGCCGTCGGCGGGCCGTGCGTCGGCGGCGGCATCGGTGGGCCGTGCGCCCTCGGGGGCATCGGGCGCCGGCACCGCGTCCGGTGCGGTGGTCGCGGTGGGCGCCGCCGGCGGGAGGATGCGGCCGCCGAGGCCGGTGGCGTTGCCGGTGGCGTCCCGGATCGGGAAGAGGACTCGGCCCCGGAAGCGGTCGTACACACCCCGGCCGCCCCGCCTGGGCGTCGCGAGCCCGACCTCGACCAGCTCGGCCGAACCGATCTGGCGCTTGCGCTCCAGCGTCCGGACCAGGGAATCCCAGTCGGGCGGAGCGAAGCCAAGCTGCGCGCGCTCGATCGACTCGTCCGTGAAGCCCCGGCGGCGCAGGTAGGCAAGCGCCGCCGCCCCGGTCTCGCTGTTCAGGAGGACCGCGTGATAGAAGGCGAACGCCGTGTCGAGCACATCGTGGAGTCGCTTGCGGTGGGCATCATCGCGCGATGTCCGCTCGTCGATCTCGACGCCGGCGCGCTGGGCCAGCCGCCGGAGCGCCTCCGGGAACGCGATCCCGTCCCGGCGCATCACGAACGAGAAGATGTCACCGCCCTCGCCGCAGCCGAAGCAATGCCACGTCTCCCGCGCGGGCGTGACGATGAAGCTGGGCGTCTTCTCCCCGTGAAACGGGCAGAGCCCCTTGAGCGTGGTGCCGGCCTTCTTGAGCTGCACCGTCTCGCCGACCACGTCGACGACGGTCAACTTGCTCTTGACTTCCGCAGCGACCCCGACGGCCAACCTGCCTCCTTGAACACGGACGGCGGCACGGAACCCGAACCCTTGCCGGAGAACGCCGTGCGCCGGACACCGAAACGGCGTGTCAAGCCTTGACACGCCTCTCTGCCGTGCAGATGATGCGCTCGAGTCGGGGGCTTGTCAAGGGGTTTGTCAATACCCCTAGGGAGTACTTGGCAGGGAGCCTCACCCGGCAGTTTGTGGGAAGTTGCATCCAAGACCAAGAACAGATGTTCTACGTTCCCGGACCCCGTGTGGCTCCCGGGCCATTGACCAACGCGTCAGGAACCAAGGCTCGCGCGAAACAGCGCCGACAGGGACTCGGCAACGCCTCGCGCCTGCGTCAGGCGCTGACGATGGCGCAGCGCCCCACGGAGGGCGTCGTCCAGGCGCGGATCGTCGAGGGCTACGCCGTCTTCGGGCGTCAGAAGCCGGACCGGCAGGACATGTCCGTAGTCGCCGAAAGCCGCTCCATCATCGAACTCGTAGGGCCCGACGACTCGCACGACGCTGAACCGTCCCCCCGCAGGCAGGTGGAGGACGAGGATGAGGTCACCTTCGTGGATACCGTCCGACTCCGAAGTGAGCATCCGTCGAATTCGGCAGCGCGGACCGCTCGGCGTCGCTGAGCTTCTCACCCGCCCGCGAGCGCGGGATGAGGGTGCGGAGATCGTGCTCGGCTGTCCAGCCCCATCCCTGTCGGAGTCGGCCGGCCAGCAGCTCCGACCAGAGAACCGGAGCTCTGCTGCGATCGATGCGGAATACCCACGCGCGCTGCATGCCGTCGGGAGGGTCGACGCGGAGCTTCCACGTGTATGTGCCACTCGCGACGCGAGTGAAGCGCGTCCCGTCCGCAGAGATCGCGCTCAGGACCGCGGCCGCGGTGTTCGTCGACCCGATCGTGCCCGCCTCCGCGACGGCATGGAAGATGTCGTAGTAATGGATGCCGCGTCGGTCGGGGTCGACGGCTCGGAGGTAGTCCTCGGCAATCTCCCTGATCTCGGCCCGGGCTAGGGTTCGCGGGCTCTTTTCATGGGATTCCCGAGGCCGCGCGCCCACAAACAACGTCGCGACGGCGCGGACGAAGTCCGGCACGGCCAAACGCTCGAGCACGCCGAGGCCATCGGGACCGAGCGCGGCGCGCGCGTCCTCCTCGGTGATCTCGTAGAAGTCGGCCACCGCGCGGGCCCAGCGATAGATGTTGAAGGTGCCCCCGCCGGCGCTCTGCGGCCAGACGGTGAACAGCATCCGCGTCCGGTTCGCCGGCGGGGCGAACATGACGCTCGAGCGGAATACGCGGACGGCGAGGCCCGCCTCTCCCGCCGCAGCGACAAGGGAGTCGAGCTCTGTCCCGACACCGTAGCGGCCAGCGAGCTCTCGGACGTCGGCTGTCGCGGGAACCGCCGAAAGGCCCGGTACGATCCCTGCAGTCGAAGGCTCGACCTCGACGGGGATCTCACCGAGGTCGAGCGCGGCGGCAATGTCGCCAACGACCGGCTCCTCGGGCCGCTCGACGATCGCCTCCCCTGTCCTGACGAGCTTCGCCAGCGGCACGCGCTCCAGCATGCCTTCGTGGATGAGGCGCGTGCGAGTCTGCGCGTATTTGTGAAACGCATCCATCCCCTCGCCCAGGTCGCCCGATGCGATCGCCTTCTCAGCGCGCAGCAGCGCGTCTTGCTCACGACCGTCCAGGTAGCCCTCGTCGGGCCAGCGGGTCGGGAGGGTCGAGGACGGGAGTTGACCCAGAAGGTCGAACTTCGCCGATGGGAGCATGTCGCTCGCCCGGTTGTTGATCGGCCGATCAAGTGCCCAGAGATTGCCCGCTGACCAGACGTCGCCCCGGTACGGGTGGTGCTGGAGTCGCGCCCCCTGCGGCCGCCAGCGCATCATTTCGGCCCGGGCCTGCGGCCAGATGTGGTCCCACTCCACCTCGCGCCGGCCTCGGCCGGGTCGCTCGCCATCGCGAAGCGGCGGCTGGTAGGGCAGCCGCTGGACGACCGAGAGGAATAGGCCCGCGTTCGCATTCGTCAACGCGAGCGCGTCCTCCTCCGTACCGTACGGCAACGTGGATCGGCGACCGCTCCGTCCATCAGGCCAGCGGGTCTTGACTCCAGCGACAATCCGCTCGATCGGGAAGGGATCGCCCGCGACACCGGCCGCGAGAGCCTCGTCGAACCCGAGCCGCAAGAAGCGGTCGAGGAAGACGGTCCGATAGCGAAGTGCCGTCGCTCCGAGGAGGTACCCATCGATCCTCGGGAGCTGCTCCCGGAGATAGCCGTCCTCTGCACCACGGGAATGAACCGCGGCCCAGGCAAAGACGTGGTCCAGCAGCTCGCGGGTCACGGAGTGCAGGCCGTACCCAAGGCTGGACTCCTCGACAAGGACCCGGCTCAGTGCGTGGATGCGACCGACGGGCGCGGACCCATCCGATGAGATCTGGCGCATCAGGCCGATGAGGTTCTGGCCGCGCGCACCGTTCAGTCGGTCGACCCGGAGCGGGAGGATGTCCCCTTGCCGTGCAGCCCGGCTGGCGAGTCGCGCGAGAAGGCGGAGGCCGGTGACCGGGTCCAAGAGCGGGTTCCCGGCCGCAAGGTGATCGAGTCGTTCCTCGGCCTCATTCCAGAGCGTCTTGACGGCGGCGAAGAAGACATCCTCTCCATCGAGGCGCACGCCCTCGAGGTTGATCCGGCTGAAGACCTGCAGGACGTCCGTCGGAGCGTCGAGCTCGAGGTGCTGGACCGGGATCGACTCCTCCGACCACACCTCGAGCAGGCGCTCGAACCGCGAGGCGGCCATTCCGACCTCGACCGGATCGAGCTCGTCGGCGAACTCCGGGTCGATCTCATTCAGGAAGCCGACGACCTTCGAGGGGTCGGCACGAACGGCTGTCAGCACCTGCCTGAGCCCAGATGACCCCTTCTCCGTCGCCCACTCGTGCCACCCGGAAAGGTCGAGGTGTCGGTCCCTTCCGGGCAGGTCGCCTGTCTCTGCGACCGTCTCGTCATCGCGCCAGGCGATGTAGCGGATCGTGATCCGTTTGTCGCGACGGCTGGTGACGACGTCTTCCGGCTCGCGCGGGGCCGTCATGTGGAGCAGGAATCGCCCGAACCGACCGTGTCTCGTGAAGATCGTGATGAGTGCGTTGATCCGCTGCTGCCCGTCGAGCAACTGCCACGTCGCCGAATTCGGCGGCCCGCGCGACCCGATGGCCGTCTCGCTCAACGAGCACGACCGACGGCTGGCGCACCCGGCAGACGAGCAGGCTGCCGATCGGATAGTCCGCGAGCATCGAGTCGAGAAGGCGAGCCATCCTCACCTCGTCCCACACGGCGTGGCGCTGGACGAGGGCGAGTCGCCAGGGGTCGTCCCCATCGAGGCGTCGCCGCACGAGATCAGCGACGGACAGAGCGGAAACGCGCTCGTATGAAGTCTGTGCCGCGGGCGCTGCGTCGGGCTCTAGCTCCAGGCTCGTCGTCCTACTCCTTGTCCCAGCCGAAGTCCCGGAACCGGAGAGTCTTGGCGTTCTCGGAGATCGTGCGGACTGTGTCATCGGTGAAGCCGCTGTCGGAGGCGTGCTCGGCCTCGACCTGTACCGTCACGTGGAGCCGCACGTCTGTCTGTTGGGCAAGCCGGCCGATCACCTCGTCGACGATCTTGGTGAACTCTGGGATTGGACGGCGAGGATCCGAAAGCGCGACCTCACCGTGGAAGCGCCGAATGCGGGCGACGCGCGGCGGTTCGGGCCCGGGCCTGGGCGGAACAGGACCCGGACCGGGCTTCGGCTCACTTCCCGGTAGCGGGTCCGGCAACACGGACCCATCGACGATCAGACTCGTCGACGTCACCGGAGTCTCGGCGAGTCGCCCGGCTACGATCCCCCGGTACTCTCCGCCCGCCTCGCGCGCAGCCGCGTAGGCGAACGTCTCCGTTCGCCAGAGCAGGCTCGACGTGCCATCGCGCACGGCGCCTTCCAGGACGGAGATATCACGGAGCCGCGGCAGGTATGGGTACAGGGCGAACCAGCCCCAGAGCAGCTTCAAGCCGAAGGCGTGCTCGGCGCTCCACTTCTCTGCCAGCGGACCGTCAAGCACGAGCCGGAGGTTCACCCCGCCGTACTTGACGATGAGCAGCTCCTCGTTGCGGAGCTTCGCACCGGCCCGGACTGCAAGGGCATCGGACCCCGAGACCTTGACCGGCTGCAACGCCACCTTCGCCATCGGGTCGGCCTGACCCGGGACGAGGAGCCACTGGTAGGCCTCCGGGATCCGAACCTTGGCGGACTGGTCGGCCGCGTCGCACTGGGACTTGGCCTGGCTGCGCTGGAAGCCGTCGAGGTTCAGGCGGCCTCCCTCCCCATCCTCCACGATCGAGGACCAGGCGAGGTACTCCCGGGCAGCCTGGGTGAGCTCGACAAGCCGGAGGGAATCGGCGGCGAGGAACACGAGCATGTTCTGGTTCGTGCGGGCGCCGGCTCCGCGTGAGGCGAGGATCTCACCGGCGGCTGTCACGGCCCGCGAGACCGCCGCCTTCGCATCGTGCGGGTAGCCGGGGCCGAGAGCGACAAGGGCCACCTCGTCCTCGTCGGGAACGTCGGAGCCCGACTTCGGTGACGGGTGGACCCGGGCGAACGGGCCCCGGTCGGCAAGGGCCGCCTTGAGCCTCCGCTCGATCTCCATCTCGACGCGGTCGGTGGCCTGCTGATCGGCCCGGTCACGGGCGAGCTGGTTGACCGAGGGCTGGGTTGCGTACCAGTAGCGCCCGGCGTTCTCGTAGAGGTAGGTTGCCTGACTGGCGAGCTTGTTGAGCGCGTTCTCGAAGGTGGGCGGCGCCTCGCCCGGCTGGACCGAGCCGAGCAGGACCCGTTTCGCGTCGATCCCCTTGTTGGCGGCAGCCTGAAGCGGCGCGGAGCCCAGGAACACCGTCCGCGCCACGCGCCGGGCGGCGGAGTAACGCCCATACGTGCCTGCGTTCTCGCGGTCGAGCCGGAGCGGCAGCGAGGAGGCCCCGTCGACGTCGCTCTCGATGATCGGCTGCCAGCCATCGTCGAGGTACTGGGTGAGCTGCGGGAGCACCCCGACGTCGTCAAGCGGCACGGCCGCCGGCAGGATGAGCAGGTTCCCGTCCCCGCGCTCCCAGAGGGAGTGGACGACCCCGGCCATGAGCTTGAGGACCCCGCGCGTGCGCTGGAATCGTTCAAGCGTCGACCAGTCGTCGAAGAGCCGGTCGAAGAGCTCGGGATGGATCGGGTAGCAGGAGCGCAGGCGCTCGAGGTACGCCTTTTCCTTCGTCTCGGCCGGGAAAGAGCCTTGGTTCGCGGCGTAGAGCTCGCCGAACCGCTGGACCACGTCGTCGCGGCCCTTCATCGCGTCGGAGGTCAGCGGCTCGAAGAGGCGCCGGCGAACGATCTCAAATGACTCCTGTGCGGCCGCCGGCTTCCACGGGGCGTCGACCCGGTGGACGACGTGTTTGAGCGCCTCGAGCGTCCTCTGGCCACCCTCGCCCCCGACCTCGATCGCCGAGGATGGCAGGGACATGACGAGCAGGGCGCCCGGGACCTGGTCGACAGCGCCCGTGAGCTGCTGGGCGAACGAGAGGGCGGCGTCGAAGGTGCCGCCGGGCAGGTCGTCCTTGCCCCACTGGAGGCGGGCATAGGTGACCCATTCGTCGATGAGGACGACGACCGGGGCATGCGCCGCCAGGAGCGCGCGAAAGGCATCGGCGCCGGGCGGGACGCCAGTCCGGTCGGCCTCGGCGACGGTGGCGAACGCTGACGCGCCCCCGAGCTGCCAGGCGAGCTCGCCCCACAGCGTGCGGATCTCGGTCCCCTCGACCGCGCGGGGGGTGATCGGCGAAAGAGCCGTGCCGACGATCGCCGCGCGCGTCACCTTCGGCAGCACCGCGACCTTCGCGTCGGTGAGGACGCCCTCGAGACCCGGAAGACTCGCGACCCCAACCGCGGGGTCGACGAGATGCCAGAGCGCGAGCATCGAGTGCGTCTTGCCGCCCCCGAAGGTGGTCTGGAGGTCGATGACCGACTCACCGCCGGTGCCGGTGAACCGTCGCAGCGCGCCGGTCAGGAGGAGCCGCAGCCCCTCGGTGATGTACGTCCGAGCGAAGAACTCGCGGGGATCGACGTACTCCTTGGCACCCTCGCCCCTGGCGACCTGGGCAAGGTCCGCGGCGAACTCGGCCTGACGGTAGCGACCCGCGGCAACGTCGGGGTGCGGGATGGCGAGACTCCGCCAGGGCGCGAGCCCCTTGAGGGGTTCAGCGGCGACCGGTGCGGCGGTGGTCGCCTTCTGCCTGTCCTTCGCCTGAGCGAGGGCGTTCTCCATGAGGACCGCGGCCTTCGCCTTGGCAAGATCGTCGGCCTGAGGGGCGGCGACGGAGCGGAGGAGGCGCTCGGCGGTGTCGTAGGCGCGATAGACATCGTCGCCGGTGAAAGGCTTCTCGCCGGCGTGGGCCCAGCGGTTACGCGTGAGGCGCAGCTCGGCGACGTAGTTCTTCTCGGAAAAGCCGAGAGTCTTCCCGAGCGTCTCCTGCCAGTGGAACCAGATGGCGTTGAGCAGGAACTGCGGATCGTTCGGGTCTGACGAACCGGCCAAGCCGGTGTCCATTTCCTTCTTGGTGAGGACGGTCGAGACCCACGTCGGCCCATACGCCTTCGTGAATGCCTGCTCGACCACCGGATTCAAGCCGACGGCGAGCCTGTCGAGCATCCGGCCGATCCGCTCCTTGTTCGTCAGCGCCATCGCGTGTCCCCTACTCGAGCCCGAGAGTTGCCTGCGCCGGCTGAGCCGTGCGGGCCGATTCCGCTCCGCGGGACAGATCGGTCCAGGCCACCACGAGCGCGTTGTATGCCCGCGCCTCGTCGGTCCAGCCCTTGCGCTCGGCGACGTGATACATGCGGTAGGCGAGGTCGCGAGCCGTGTCGCCGAGACCACCGAGGTGCGCGAGGAGTTCACCCGCGGGCGTCTCGCCTTCGGTCAGCAGGACCTGAACGAGCCGTTGGGTCGCCTCCCAGATTGGGAGTCGCCTGTCCTTCGCGGGATCCCAGTCGGCGGAATACTCCTCTCGGGATAGGAGACGAACGTGTCCGCGCGAGGCTGCCACGATGCCGGCCTCAACAAGGCCCCCCACCGAGGAGTTCTTTGCCTTCGACAACGTCTCAGCGGTCCCATACGCCGCCTCGGCGAGGCCGAACTGCTCGTACCAGGCAATGGCCCAGCGCGTGTCCGCGTCGAACTCGCCCTCCTGCTCGGTGAGCAGTTCGTCGAGAACCTGGTTGATGAGCGCGAGCGCGGTCCGGACTCGCATCGCCGATCCGTCGGGCTCCAGCACCTTCGCGTAACGGCTGAAGATCGCCATCCCGGGCCCGATCGATGACTGGGCGAGGTCCACCGGCGCGATGTTGCCGTGCTGGAGCGTCCGCAGCGCCTCGGGCATCCCGCGCTTGAGGCTGGCGACGAAATCCTTGCGGGTGGTGATCCCGGCATCGGCCTGACGGGGTCGACAGACCAAAACGATCGAGGAAGCGAGGGCATTGGTCCCGATTGAGGTGTTCCGGGCGGTCCGTTCGGTTCGCATCGGCCAAGTCCCGTCAATCGAGAAGCCCGAACCAAGAAGAGCTTCGAGCATCGTCTCCCAGCCAGTTGACGCGACACCCGCCGTACCACTGTCGTCCGCGTCAGACTCAGCCTGCTTGAACGCGTAGTAGACGGTGACCGGGACGGACTGGTCCGCCGCGTCACGAATCCGCGCGAACGCGGCGGCAAGGCCATCTTCGAAGTGCTTCTCAGCACTCGATCTACTACCGCCGAAGCGGTGTGGACTGGCGACGAGTTCTGCGCTCTTAGGTGCGAGGACGGTGCTGAAGAGGTTCGGGTAGATATCGGCCAGACACCGTCGGAGCCAGACGTAGAAGTAGTCAGATAGATCGGCGTAGCCGATATTGTCGTAGTAGGGCGGGTCCGTCGAAACGAGCGGCGCTGCGACGCCACTTGAAACGTGCGTGGCGTCGCTGTCTCGCTGCAGGCACCCGGCGACGCCGGAACGGTCGCGATTGCCCGGGCAATCCATTCGATTGCCCCGAGCCAGTTGCCGGATGCGCCCGCCAGCGCGCGGCCTCTGCGTAATCCCAAGACATCGCGATCGCCTGACGGGCGAAGGTATCCCGCACAAATTCGCCACCGGACACCCAGGTGGCGATAGTCGACCAGTAGTCGGCGCCACGGTCCACAGCGAAGGCCAGATAGGTTGCGACCGCGTCCGCGTATGCATCCGCGCCCACACCGCCATCATTGAGCCGGGCGCCGTCGCGGGCAATGCCGGCCGCGCCGGCATCACGAACAACACGCTCGCGAGCTCTCCGACCAGGTCGCTGAAGGTCGTGAGAGCGACAAGCTGGCGCGGCGAGAAGAGCGTCCCGCAACCTCGGGCATTCCGTACATCGGCAGTCTGTCGACGTCTCGCGGCGTTGTCACGAGTTCCTCCGGCCCCCACTCGGGCTCGGCTGACTCGGCGGCATGCGATCTGTGACTCAGTCGGGTGGCAGGTAGGTCCGGGCCGTCCCGTCCGACGGCGACGACTGCCATGATCTGGGCGCCCATCCGCTTGCCTTGGCCCTCCGTGCGGACGTACTCAAGCGGCGCGCGCGACTCACAGACGAGGCAGTTGGGCGCCGCGTCGCGCCCACCGTTGCGTCCGCGGGTGCCCTGGCCCCGAACCGACCGATCGCGAAGTGTCACGGTGCGCTAGCCGTCGGTCGACACTGGCCCGATCCACGCCTCCTTCCCCTCCTTGCGCTGAGTCAACGAGCAAAGCAGAGGGCGTCCGGGCACCGCAGGCAGGGTTCGGGCAGTCACCGTGCGGGCCCAGATCCAGGCGATGACCGTCGCTAGGCTGGCCGCCTTGGCTCTTCGGGCAGGCGCGACCTTCGGGTAGAGGTGGCCGATCCGGCGCTCGGCCTCGTCGCGAATCCACGCGCCGTAGCGGCGCACATCCTCGGCTAGGCCCGCGGCGCCCTTCCAGGCTCCCGAGCTGCCGACGCCTCGGCGGGCGTCGGGGAAGACCGGGGCCGGTCGGCGAACTTCGGTGGGATCTCGATCAGCGCCTTGGTGATCAGCACCGCCACCGGGTTAAGGTCGCGAGGCGTATGCGGTCAGGCCGAGCCGCTGCGCTTCGAGCGGGATCGAGCCACCGCCGCGAAGGGATCGAGGATCGGCGGCGGATTGCCGCCCGTCGAGCGCAGGATCTCGGCGTAGGCCTCATCGAGGACCGCTTCGTTCGTGGTGTTCTCCCACAGGACGAGGCGCTCGATGATCCCGAACAGGCGAGTGCGCTCATCTCGACGGCTTTGGCGTCGGGAAACGATCTGGGTCGGACGACGGGTCGTCGACGAGACTCGCGAAGAGGACGGCGCGGCATGCGGCAAGCGGCCGCCGAGCCCACCACAGGTGGAGCGTGATCGGGTGGCCGTGTCGGATGCTCTTCTCGCGCGCCGACGCGACGTTGATGGCCTCGAGGGGCAGGGCGACCTCGATGAGCTTGCGTCTAGTCTGCACTTCTACGGCTCGTTCCCGGCCACGAGAAGCCGGATGACGTCGATCGGTAGAACTTGCGCTTCAGCCGCGCGAGGTCGTAC
>CAWFBS010000004.1:0-101342 GCA_963814115.1 uncultured Chloroflexia bacterium
AGTAGGGCCAGCGGCCCCGCCGAGGCTGGCGTCGCCCTGCCTGTCCCTCCCGTCACTCGACCCGCGTGCCCTCGACGCCGGGCGCGGCCGCCGGGTAGGCGGGCTTCAGGGCGTCCAGGGTGTCGGCGAGGATCTCGCCGACGGCAAGATTCCGCAGCCAGTTCCGGTTCGCCGGGACCAGGTACCAGGGCGCGTACGCGGTCGACGTCTCCTCGAGCATCTCCTCGAACGCGGCGCGGTAGTCGTCCCAGCGGGCGCGCTCCTCAGGTCGCCCAGGTTGAACTTCCAGCGCTTCGTCGGGTCGTCGACGCGGTCCTGGAAACGTGCGCGCTGCTCGTCGCGGTCGATCGCCAGGAAGAACTTGACGACCATGACTCCCTCGTCCGTCAGCATCTCTTCGAAGCTGCGGATGTGCTCGTAGCGCCTCCGCCAGCGCTTCTCCGGGACCAGGCGGTGCACGCGGACGATCAGCACGTCCTCGTAGTGGCTCCGGTTGAAGATCCCGATCTCGCCCTTGCCGGGGACCCGCTGGTGGATGCGCCAGAGGTAGTCGTGGGCGAGCTCCAGTGGGGTCGGAGCCTTGAATGAGGCCACCGGCGTCCCCTGTGGGTTGAAGGCGCCCGCGATGACCCGGATCGTGCCGTCCTTGCCGGCCGCATCGATCCCCTGGATCACGACGAGGACCGCGTGGGCCGCCTCGGCCCAGAGCCGCTCCTGGAGGTCGGCCAGGCGCGCCAGCACCTTCGGCAGCTCGTCGGTCGCGGCTCCCTTCTCCCGGCCGAAGGTGGCGCCGCAATCGAAATGGGCAAGGTCCACCTTGGTGCCGGGTTTGACCCGCAGCAGCGCCTGGAAGCCGTTCCGGTCCACGTTCTTCGGCGCCATGTTCGCCTCCCGCTTGTCGGCCGTCACGCTTGCCGGCCCGCGCTCGGGCGGGCGCGCACCGGCTCCATCCTAGGAGTGGCCGGACGTCCTGGCTAGAATGGCGCTCGATCGCCGGCCGTGTCCCATCCGCCACGCTCCCGAGGAGCCGCCCATGGCCACCGCCACGAACTCGTGCCGCACCCGATCTTCCTCGCCGGGCGCTGGGCCGAACTCGCCGGACGTCCTGACCATCGACAATCCGGCGCGTCCCGGAGAGCCGGCCGGCTTCACCTACCACGCGACACCCGAGCAGTACGAGGAGGCTGTCCGGGCCGCCGTGCGGCCTTCGAGGAGACCCGCCGGCTGCCGGCCTACGAGCGGGCCGCCACGCTCCGCGAACATCAGCAGCCGGCATCCGGGCGCGCCGCGAGGAGCTCGGCCGGCTGATCGCCACTCGAGGCCGGCAAGCCGATCCGCGACGCGCTCGTCGAGGTGGACCGCGCGATCCTCACGTTCCGGCTGGGCGCCGAGGAGGCGGAGCGCATCGGCGGGCGAGGTGATCCCGCTCGACCTCAATGGCCGCGTCCCGGGGCCGGATCGGGATCACCCGACGCTTCCCGGTCGGGCCCGGTCGCCGCGATCAGCCCCTTCAACTTCCCGCTCAACCTCGCCGCCCACAAGCTCGCGCCGGCGATCGCCGCGGGCTGCTCCATCGTGCTCAAGCCGCCCTCCAAGGACCCGCTCACGATGCTCACCGTCGCCGAGATCGTCGAGGAGCGCGGGCTGCCCCGGCGGGCGCCGTGAGCATCCTGCCCGATGAGCCGCGACGCTCGGCGACCGGCTGGTCGCCGACGACCGCTTCAAGCTGCTGTCGTTCACCGGATCAGCCCGGCGGTCGGCTGGCCGATGAAGGCGCGCGCCGGCAAGAAGCGGGTCGTCCTCGAGCTCGGCGGCAACGCCGGGGCGATCGTCGACGCGACGCGCCGACCTCGACTGGGCCGTCCGGCGGATCACGGTCGGCGCCTTCAGCTACTCCGGCCAGGTCTGCATCAGCGTCCAGCGCGTCTTCGTCCACGACGACGTCTGCGACGAGTTCGCGGCCAGGCTTCGTCGCCGCTGCCCGCGCGCTGCAGCCTGGGCGACCCGCTCGACCCGGAGACGGAGCTCGGCCCGATGGTCGACGCCAAGGCGGCGGCGCCGCACGCAGGCCTGGGTGGACGAGGCAGTAGCGGCTGGCGGCGCGCGTCCTGCTGGGCGGGCACGCCGAGGGCACGTTCTTCCCGCCGACCATCCTGGTGGACGCGCCGCTCGACGCGAAGGTGTGCTCGGAGGAGGCGTTCGCCCCGCTCGTCGTGCTCTGCCCGTTTCGCGGACTTCGAGGACGCCGTCGCGCAGGCTCAACGACTCGCGCTTTCGGGCTCCAGGCGGGCGTCTTCACGAACGACCTCGGCGACGCATGGCGGGCCTTCGACGGGCTGGAGGTCGGCGGCGTGATCGTCAACGACATCCCGACCTACCGGATTGACCACATGCCCTACGGCGGGGTGAAGGACTCCGGGCTCGGCCGCGAGGGGCTGCGCTACGCGATCGAGGACATGACCGAGATCCGCATCCTGGTCATCGCCCAGCCCGAGTAGGGCGCCCGGAGGGCGCGCGACCCGGATCGCGCGCCCGACCGGGTACGGCCTCAGCCCGCGCGGTGGCCGAGCACGTTGAACGTCGTCTGCACGGCGTCGATCGCCGCAAAGGCGATCCACGCCACCTCGCTGATCCACCAGAGCGGGATCCAGAACGCAAGCTGCGCGGCAACGAACAGCCCGGCGTAGGTTCCGAAGATCGGTGGCCGGATGGGGCTGCGCCACTCGATGCGCAGCCAGAGGTCGACCAGCGCGCCGAAGGCGGCCCACGTTGCGAACAGGGCGTACGCGAGGGCCTGTTCCGGCGGTGCGGCCGCCTCCAGGCCCACGAGCGCCAGGCCTGCTGCCGGCAGGCCCAGCGCCTAGATGACCCAACCCCAGCGACGCTCGGCATCGGGGCGCCAGCGCCGTCCCGCGAAGGAGAGCAGCAGCTTGACCTGCGAGTGCAACCCGGAGGCGATGAACGTCGCCGTCCGCAGATCCATCGAGCCGGGTTCAGGATCGCCGGTGCCGGGGACCCTGCCAACTGCCGAATGGCCGCCGGTCCCCGGCTGGCCGGATCAGATCCCCCTGATCGAACGCGGCGCCATCCGCGGCCCGCGGCGCGGGGCATGGATTCCGGCGGCCTCGACCAACCGGACCACCCGCGCCCGATGGCCCGCATACGGGGCCAGGATCTCCAGCATTCGTTCGTCGGTGCCGCGTGGCTCGCCCGCGAGCGCCCAGCAGATTGCGTGGCAGAGGTGGAAGTCGCCGACGCTCACGGCGTCCGCGTCACCCAGCGCGCGGAAGCCAACTTCGGCCGCCGTCCAGGGGCCCACGAGCGGAAGGGCCCGCAGTCGTTCGTAGGCCTCGGCCAACGGCAGGTCCGCGCACTCCTCCACGCGGACGGCGCGGGCGGCCGCGAAGCGGATCGCATCGGCCCGCCGCCGCTCCAGTCCCAGCGGGTGGTACGCGTAGCCGGGCAGCCCGGCCAGGGTCTCCGGCGTCGGCGGCAGGCGCAGTGCTGCGGGCCGGCGGGACGATGGCTCGTCCCAGGGGCCCGGCGCGGGCTCCCCGTGGCGACGGACGAGCGCCACGAATGCGGTGCGAGCCTCCTCGCCGGTCACCTTCTGCTCGATGACCGCCGGGACCAGCGCCTCGAGCACCCGGCGCGTCCGGCCGATCCGGACGCCTGCGAAGCGCGCCTGCAGGTCGCGAAGAAGAGCGTGGCCGGCGACGAGTTCCGTGAACCCGGCCGCATCGTCGTCGGCGCCGAGCAGCTCGGGCGCCTGCTCGAGCGCCCACTCTCCTCCCGGTCCCCACGCCTGCGCTCGGATCGTATTGCCCTCGGGGATCAGCCTGAGCGTGGCCGGCCCGTCCGGCGTGCGCGTCGCCCGCCACGTCGAGCCATCCCGTGACGAGCGCAGCGTCGGATCGCCGGGGCCTCGCCGGTGGATCGCGAGCGTCAGGCGCACGTCGACGGGGACTCCAGGCTTGATGCGACGGACGAGCGGCTCCATCGCCATGGAGCCTACCGCGTGCCTCGGCCCACGACGGCGGCCGATCGAACCCCTGGTCGTGCCATCCCTCACGGATCGCCGGCGTCGTCTCGGCCGTCGCGTTGGCGGAGGTGATCGTCGGCCCCGCTGGCCTGGGCGACGACCCGATGCGGAGGGCTACGCAGACGCGATCGGATCCATCGTGAACCTGCACCTCGTTGCGGCGACGGCCGAGATCGCCGCCGAATTGGGATTCGTGCGTGCACATGCCGGCCTGACGCCGGCCGACTCCATGCACGTCGCAACGGCGAGGGTCTTAGGCGCCTCTGCCCTCATCACGAACGACCCGGGGATCCGCTCCTTGCCGAAGCTCGACGTGATCCATCTCGCGGACGTCGTCGCGTAGACCGGTCGACCCCGCCTACCCGCCGATCCGGACCATCCAGCGCCACGCGCGCGTCCCGCCAGGATGCCGTCGAGCGCCCCGGGAGCGTGTCCAGCGTCACGTCCGCCAGGCCCTCGCCGAGGCCATTGGGGCGCAGGTCGCCGCCGAGCCGCGCCCAGATCGACGCGACGCTCGGAGATCGGGACCTGGGCCGAGTCGATGCCGAGCAGCGCGGCGCCGCGCAGGATGAACGGGAAGACCGTCGTTGCGAAGCCCGGGCCGCCGGTGTTGCCCGAGGCCGCGACCGACGCGTCGCGCCGGAGCGTACGGAGCATGTAGGGGAGCGTGGCGCCGCCGACGCAGTCGACGGCACCTGCCCAGCGCTCTGAGTCGAGCGCTCGAGCGCTCTCGGCTGTCACCTCCGCGCGGCTGATGACCGCCGAGGCGCCGAGCCCGCGCAGTCGGTCGGCCTCGTCCGGCTTGCCCGTCGCCGCCACCACCTCGTAGCCGCGTGCGCCAGGATCCCGACCGCAATGCCTCCCAGACCGCCAGACGCCCCGGTCACGAGGACCGGCCCCGCCCGGCCGCAGACCTCGCTGCTCGAGCGGGATGACCGAATGCGCGGCGGTGAAGCCGGCCGTGCCGATCGCCATCGCCAGCCGCGGGGTCAGCGACGCGGGCATGGGAACGACCCATCCGGCCGGCACGCGCGCGTACTCCGCGAACCCGCCGTGCCGGCTGACGCCCAGGTCGTAACCATGGGCGAGGACGGAGCTGCCGGGCGGGATGCCGCGTCCGCGCTGGCCACGACCTCGCCGGCCATGTCGATCCCCGGGATGAGCGGGCTGATGCGGGCGACCCTGCCGCCGGCGATCGCCGCGAGGGCATCCTTGTAGTTGACGCCCGACCAGGGGACGCGGATCTCACTTCGCCCGGAGACAACTCGGCCTCCGCGAACGGCCGGACACCGCGCTTGACGGCCTCACCGACCTTCTCGGCGACGAAGGCGCGGAACGTGGCGGGGATCGCGCTCATGAACCTCTCCGCTGTGGTCGGTGCTTCGGTGCGATGGTCCCCGAACCGGCCGTGCCGGCGGGTGGCCGGGCCGCAGCCAGGCCGGCGGTCCGGCCGTCCCCTCGACGGCCGGCGTGGCCCGGGTCAGCCGTGGAGCGTCTCGCCGGGCGCCCACCCGTGGACGGTCGCGCTCCCAAGGCCGCGCGCGTCGAGCTCGCGGCGCAGCGCGTCGGGCGTCCCCGCGAGGAGCGGAAACGTGCCCCAGTGGATGGGTGCGACTGCGTCGACCCCCAGGAGCTCGACGGCCAGGGCAGCCTCGCGTGGGCCCATGGTGAAGTGGCCGCCGATGGGGAGGAACGCGAGGTTCGGCCGATAGAGGTCGCCGATGATGCGCATGTCGCCGAAGACGTTCGTGTCGCCGGCGTGGTAGATCGTGTAGCCGTTCTCCAGGCGGACCACGAACCCTGCCGGCTCGCCGAGGTAGAGCGTGGTCTCCGCTCCGGGGTTCCAGTCGCCCGCCGAGTGGTCCGCGCCAACCATCGTGACGTTGATGTCGCCGAACGCGAACGTGCCGCCCTTGTTCATGCCGGTCAGCGCGTCCGCCCCGCCGGGGAGCCGCCGGGCCAGCCAGAGGCTCATCTCGTGCATGCACGGCCAGGTCGGGCGGAGCCGGCTGGCCAGGGCGACCGCGTCGCCCATGTGGTCACTGTGGCCGTGGGTCACGAGCATGAGATCGCACGCCGTGACGGCGTCCGCGGGCTTGGGGCTCTTCGGATTGCCGAACCAGGGATCGAACAGGATCGTCTTCCCGCCCGGGGTCCTGACCTCCACGCATGCATGGCCATACCAGGTGATCGTCGTCGCCGGATCGAGCCCCATCTCGTGACACCTCCGGCGCAATCGTAGCGTTGACGGCCGCGACTGGATCGGCAGCGGCCCCGGCAGCCCCAGCGGCCACGTGTCAGGGCCGCCGCGCTCGACCCCGGTCGCGGTCCGACTACACTCCTCGCGATGCCTGCCCAGCAGATCGCCCGGAACCTCGCCTTCGTCAACTGGACCGCTCTCACGAGCCTCGCTGTGGGCACATTCGGGGCTGTCGTCCTGCTGCGCCTGTGGACCGATGCGACGAAGGGCTACCTGGGCTTCACGGCCCTCTGCGCCGCGGCGTTCGGCGGACTGGCGTGGATCTCCGACGGCGCGCTCCCCGCGCTTGCTGGGGCCGGGTCCCCGATCATCGTGGATCCAAGCTGGGACGTCCCGCGCCGTGCGCTGCTGGCCGTGCTCGCGGTCGGGTCGCTTGCCTACTCCATCGCGCTGTTTCGGGGCGCCCGCGCGCCGATGCTGGGGATCGGGACGCTGGCGGCGGGGATCGGGACGCTCGTGGCCGGGGCGCTCACCTGGGGCGGCGGCGTGATGGGTGCTGTCCCGCTGGCCGTCCAGCTCACGGCGCTGGCCGCCGCCACGGGTGGGGCCTTCGCCGGGATGATCCTGGGCCACTGGTACCTCGTCACGCCGAAGCTCTCGACCGGGCCGGCGGGTGCGCTCACGCGGGGGCTGCTCTGGGTGGTGGCGATCCAGGTGATGCTCTTCGCAGCCTGGGTGGGCTTTGGCGCCGGGCAGAACCTGGCTCCGTTCGCGCCGCTGACGGGTCCGTGGGCGCTCTTCGTCTGGCTGCGGCTCCTGGTCGGGCTTGTCTTCCCCCTGGTGGTGACCTGGGCAGCTGGGCAGACCGTCCGGACGCGCTCGATGGAATCGGCGACGGGCCTGCTCTACATTGCGGTCGGGTCCATCGCGGCCGGGACGATCCTGGCCGCCGGGCTCTACTTCGGCGCCGGCCTGCTGGTCTGAGGAGGGCGAACGATGCGCATCCGGGTTCGGCTGTTCGCCCGCCAGCGGGAGCTGGCCGGGACGCGCGAGATCGTGCTCGACCTGCCGGCCGGGGCCACCATCGCAGATGCCTGGACCGCCCTCGCAGCCCAGGTCCCGGCGATCGCCTCGGGACGGCCCTTCGTGCGGTTCGCGCGCAACGGCGACTACGCCGCCGCAACGTCGCCCCTGGAGGACGGCGACGAGATCGCCTGCATCCCGCCGATCAGCGGCGGGGCGGGGGAGCAGGCCGCCGGCGACGACCCGGTGATCCGTCGCCTCGAGCTGCGCGCAGACCCGTTCCCCGCATCGCTGGCGCGCGAGCTTGCCGATGCGGTCGCAGCCCCGGCCGACGGCGCGGTGGTGATCTTCGAGGGCCGTACGCGCTCGACGCCCGGCACCCCCGCCCCGGGCGAGGAGGCGGAGGCCGCCCGGCACGCCGGTAGCACCGTCGAGTCGCTCGAGTACGAAGCCCTGGAACCGCTGGTCCGCCGAACGTGGGACGCGATCGCGGACGAGGTAGCCGGCCGCTTTGGGGTCAGGCGGCTGGCGATCGTGCACCGGATGGGGGACGTGCCCCTCGGCGAAACGAGCATCATCGTGGTGGCCGCGGCGCCCCACCGGGAGGCGGCCTTCGCCGCCGCCCGCCACGCGATGAACGAAACGAAGGCGCGCGTGCCAATCTGGAAAGCTGAACGGTTCGCCGACGGGCATGTCTGGATCGGTGAGCCGGCACGCACGGATGGTGAAGGGGTGCGGAAGGCATGACCGGGTGGATCGGCGTGGGGGCCTCCGTCGGCCGCCCGGGAGCGGTCCGATGACAGAATCGCTTGTGCCGGCGCTCGAACGTGTCCTCCGCCTCGCGGCGGACCTGGCGGGCGCGTGGGGTGCTCGGGCGCGCATTTCCACGACGCTGGCCCGCGAGCGCGCGATCCTGCGGCTGTTCGGCGTTTCCGGCCTGGACCGATCCGATGTGCCCCTCGCGTCGGCCGTCATCGAGCGGGCCCTGGGCGACAACCCGGGACGGCTCGCCGGGGGGATTGCCCTGCCCTTCGCGATCGCGCTCCTCGAGTACGACGTCACGCCGCAGCAGCTGGCGCTCGATGTGACGAGCGGGGCGATCGACCTCGCCTTCGAGGCGCAGCTGCTCTGCGATCCGGAACGGCGGTCCGCCGCCGAAGCCGAGGCCGGCCGGCTGGCGACGATCGGGCTGGAGCGGATCGATGCGCACCGGATGGCACGTCTCGAAACGCTCGACGTTCTGGGTGATGCGCCGCGCCCGTGGATCGGCAGTCCGCTGGCCGCCCCGAACCTCGACGCCGCGCCGGACGAAGCGGCGGGCCTGGTGGCCGCTGGCGCTGATCTCCTGCGCGTGCGCGTCCCGGCGATCCGCGAGCTGGTCCTGCGCCTCCATGACCGCGGGGTCGAAGGGGTCGACTGGCGCCCGCCTCGGCACGACGGCCGGCCCGTCGGCGAGGATCCGGCCGAGGTCCCGAGCGGGAGCCAGCGCGCCCTGTCGGCGCTCCGGGTGCGCGTGGACCAGGCGGGGGCCGAATCCGGCCGCTACGTCCGCCTGTCGAGCGCTGCTTCGGCGCTCGCTGCGCCCGAGCAGGCGCTGGTTGCCGCGCTCGAGCGAATCGACGTCGTCGAGGCCGACCCGATTTCCGAGATCGTCGCCGACGGGGTCGATCCCGACCGGGCGCTCGCCGACCACGCGTTCGCGCATCGGCTCCTGCGTCGCGCCGGGGCCCACGTCATGGTCGGTCCGGGGCCGCTGATCGTCGCTCCCGACCTTGCCCGGGGGGTTCCGCCGGATGCTGGGACGCGGGCAGGCCGGTCCTTCGCGATGCAGGCGCTCTCGATCGCGCTCGCACGGGGTGACGGAATCCCGGTGCAGCACCTGATCGCCGGCGCGCTGGGTCCATGGCTCATGGATGAGCGTGATCCCGCGACGCAGACGCTCGCCATCGTCGCCCTGCGGCGCACGGCATGGCCGGACATCTCGCTGGCGTTCGAGGAACCGGTGGCTTCCGGCCGGAGTGCAGCCCGCTGGCCGATCCTGCTCATGCTGGGATTGGCGACCGCCGGTTCGTCGGCCGTCGTCGTGCGAAACGCGCCGCCCGGTGAGCTCGGTCCGGTCGTGGACGCGACGCGGGCAACCGCCGCACTCGCGGCCGAGCTGGCGGTGAGCCCGGGGGAGGTGCTCGCCCGCCCGGCTGTCGCGGCGCACGCGGCCGCGCTCCTCGCTGCCGCGACGGCCACGCTCGAGCGGCTCCGCGATTCGGGCTGGAGCTCCGTGTTGGGGGAGCAGCTCGACGGGTTTGAGCGAGCCGGGCTCGGCGCCGATGCCGTCACGGAGCGGACCGAGGCCTTCGACACGTTGGCGGCGGCGTCCGGCGAGAGCTGACCGGGACATTGGTCCGTTGGACCCGCGCTACTCCGTTAGCCGGAGAGCACGGAGCACCTCGGCCACGCCCCAGGCCTGCGCGTAGCAGCCGACGGGACGATGCGGTGGGTCACCCTCGAGGCACTCGGAGACCGTGCCCAGGCCGGCGTCCCGCAGGTGGTCGGCGAAGCCCGCGAGGCGCGCCCGAACGTCCGGCCCGGACGTCCCGGTTCGGAGGAGTGCCTCCGCGTATGCGCCCGCGAGCCAGGTCCAAGCCGTCCCCTGGTGGTAGGCGGCGTCCCGCCGCACGCGATCGCCGCGGTACGTGCCGAGGTAGGCAGGATCCGAGGGTGCCAGCGAGCGCAGCCCCAGGCCGATCCAGAGCGATCGCGAGACGATGTCGACGATGGCACGCGCCTGCTCGGGCGCGAGGAGATCGGGCTCGA
The DNA here is from genome assembly GCA_963814115.1 of uncultured Chloroflexia bacterium. Taxonomy (GTDB): domain Bacteria; phylum Chloroflexota; class Limnocylindria; order Limnocylindrales; family CSP1-4; genus CTSoil-043. Next base: position 10,077 of record CAWFBS010000004.1, read on the forward strand.
GGCTGACCGCGAAGATCTGGTTCGGGCGAATGGCAGGATCGTCCCCGGCGGGCCCATCCACGACGTCGAAGAGGCAACCGCGATCCGCGTTCCAGAAGCGCTGAGCGAAGGTCGTCGCAGCCCGTTCGCCCAGGCCCGCATACTGCTCGGCAGCCGCCCGGTCGCCACGCTCCCGGCATAGGCGGGCGACGATCCGGCAGGCGTGGATCCAGAGGGCCTGGATCTCGACCGGCTTGCCCGCCCGCGGCGTGACCACCCAGCTGCCGGCCTTGGCGTCCATCCAGGTGAGCTGGAGTCCCGGCTGGCCGGCGCGCACGAGCCCGTCGGCCGGGTCCACGCCGATCCCGAAACGGGTCCCCGCGGCATAGCGGTCGACGATCGCGCGCAGGGTCGGCAGCAGGCCGTCGACGACCGCCGCGTCGCCGGTCGCCGTGCGGTGGGCGTCGACGGCATGCACGTACCAGAGCGGGGCGTCAACCGCGTGGTAGGCCGGCTCGGTGCCCTCGGCGTCCGGGAAGCTGTTGGGCAGGAGACCGTCGCGAACCCACCCTGCGAAGCTGCGCAGGATCGCCGCCGCGTCATCGAACCGCCCGGTCGACAGGCACAGGCCCGGCAGCGAGATCATCGTGTCGCGGCCCCAGTCGGTGAACCACGGGTAGCCCGCGATCACGCTCCGGCCCACCTCGGCCTCGCCAGGGATCGGGCGGGCGACGATGAACTGGTCGGCGGCGATGACGAGCTGTCGGACCAGCGGATCGTCGCAGTCGGCTCCGACCGAGCGCGCCCTGGCCACCAGCGCCGCATCTCGGGCGTGCGACGCGGCGAGCGCCGTCTCACCATCTCCGCCGCTGGCCAGGTCGATGTCGGCGGGCGCCTCGGTGCTCATCACGAGCGTCCACGCGGCGTTCTCGGGGAGCTCGAGGACGAACGTTCCCGGCGCGGCGAGATCCGAGAGGTCGGCCAGCCCGCGCTCCGTCTCGAGGAGATGCCGGATCCCGCGGACCCACTTGGTCCCTGGCGTGGCCCCGCGGCCGCTGGCCCTGCCCGCCACCCAAGCCGTTACCCGGGCTCCTGGGCCGCGCAGCTTCAGGCGCGTGGCGGTGTCGGGCCACCCGACCTCGAGGCCGTCGGGCAGCGACGAGGTCGCGATCGGGCGTCGGTCCATCGGGCGCAGCTCGTGGTGGTCGCGGTGCGTGACGAGCGGCGTGACCTCCAGAGCGACCGGCCCCCCGGTGAGCACCCGGTAGCGGACGTACGCCGTGTTGCGGCCGTGCGCCATCCAGGCCGTCTTCTCGAGCAGCGCATCGCCGACCGAGTACCGCCAGACCGGCCGCATCCCGTCCAGCTCGAAGCGCTCCAGGAAGCGTCCGCCGTCGGGATCACGTCCGCCGCCGGCGCGGTCCAGCGTTCCGAGCTCACAGGTCACGCCGCCCGCCGTCGCCCGCTCCAGGATCGCGCCCACCAGCACCGTTCGGCCGACCGGGGGATCCAGGGCGGCGATCAGCCAGCCGCTGTAGCTGCGGAGCGGCGCGCCATCGAGGGCTGTGCTCGCATAGCCGCCCAGGCCGTTCGTGACCAGCCACTCGCGCCGAAGCGCCATCGTGGGGTCGCGGCAGGCCTCGCGGTCGAAGTGGACGAATGGCGCCGGGGCGGCTGGATCCATCGATGCCTCCGGGGATGACCGCGAACCAGCCGCAGCCTCCCGGAGGATCGCATCTCAGGCTCCGGTCGGTCCTGCCTTTCGGGCGGCTTCGACGCCGCCGAGCGCGTCCCGGAGGCGTCCGATCCACTCGGCCTCGTGCTCGCCCACGAGCTTCACGCACCAGGCGAGGGCGTCGCTGCGACTGCGGGCCACCCCGGCCTCGACCAGGGTATCGAGCACGATCCGCTCCGGTTGGCGAAGGCGGGTCATGGCCGGGATCCCGGCCGTCGTGAACGGCGTGCGCTCGTCGGCGATTTGGACGCCCCAGGAGACGATCTTGCGGAAGCGGTGCTGGGCATCCTCCGCGATCGTCATCCGGCTTGCGCGCGTCTCCTCGCGGAACCGCTCGATCCTCGACGCCCGTGCCGCGGCCCGCGCCGCGTCGCTGGCGTCGGCGGGAAGGTCGACGTCGGCGAGCGGGCCGACGACGAGGATCTCCTCGCGATCGACGGTGATCTCGGGCGGGGCGGTGAACCAGCCGTCCGTGAGGCGGCCGGCGAACCAGCCGGTGATCTCGTCACTTGATGCGGTGGTGTGGGACATCGAAACGCTCCTGCGTGGGGTCAATGGTGCAGTGGCGGTAGATTACATCATTACGGCATAGTTGTGCAATCAGCACTTCCGCGGATCCGTGCCGCCGCCCACCCCAATCTCGCGACGGCGTGGCAAGATCGGGCACGACCGAACCACCGAGGGAGCAACTGCCCGTGCGTACGATCCTGCTCTGGATGGCCCGCAACCCGTGGCTGCGTGAGCACCTGCCTCGGCTCGGGTTCGCGCGGCGAGCTGTGCAAAGGTTCATGCCCGGCGAGGACGCCGAGGCTGCCGTCGGCGCCGCGGCGAGCCTGGCCGCCAGCGGTCAGGGCATCGTCTTCACTCGGCTTGGTGAGAACCTGGTCGAGCTGGCGGAAGCGGACGAGGTCGCTGCTCACTACCGCGCGCTGCTCAGCCTCTCCGCGTCCCTGGCACGCAGGGCCGAGCTTTCGGTCAAGCCGACCCAGCTGGGGCTCGATATCGATGCCGAGGCATGCTTCCGACACCTGGACGCGCTGGCCGGTGCCGCAGCGGACGCCGAGACCTGGCTCTGGCTGGACATGGAGGGTTCCTCGTACGTCGATGCGACGCTCGACCTGTACGGGCGCCTTCGACGGGCCCATCCACACGTCGGGATCTGTCTCCAGGCGTACCTGAAGCGCACGCCGAAGGACCTGCGGCGCCTTCTGCCGCTGCATCCGGCGGTCCGCATCGTGAAGGGCGCCTATGACGAGCCGGCGTCGATCGCGCACCGGCGCCGAGCGGACGTCGACGCGGCCTACCAGGCGCTCGCGCTTGTGCTCGCGGATGCGGCCCGCGACGGCCAGGCGCGGTGCGCGCTGGGTACCCACGACAGCGGCCTGGTGGAGCGGATCGCGACCTTCGCCGAGACGGCGGGCGTGCCGCGCACATTGCTGGAAGTCCACATGCTGTACGGCATCCGTGCGGGCGAGCTGGCACGGCTCCAGGGGGCGGGCTTCCCCGTGTTCACGCTGATCGCGTACGGGGCGTTCTGGTACCCGTGGTACATGCGCCGGCTGGCCGAGCGGCCGGCGAACGTGCTCTTCGCGCTCCGCCAGCTCCTCCCCTGAGGGCCCCGCCCGCGGGACCGGCGCGAACGGCCCGCCCGCGGGGACCGACTCGCCCGCGGAACCGACCCGGCGCCTGTCCGCGACTCGCCAGGCCGGTCAGCCTCCCGCCGCGGCGCAGTCGTACAGCGTCGCCCCGCCGGTGGCCGTGGGGCTCACGACGGCACACGAAGCCCTGGCCCACGCGAGGCCGGACGACCTGCCGCCCCCGCCGAACGCGCCGACGAACGCGCCTCCCGCGAGGACGAACCGGAGGCGCCCGGCCCGCACGAGCGCCGCAAGCTGCTCGCCCGTTGGCGTCGGGTCCGTCCCGTTGAACCCGCCCATGGTCAGGACCGGCTGGCCGGAGGCGAGCTGGATCTCCGCCGCCGGTCCGGAGCCGTCGACGGCGACCAGCCAGCTCGCGGTCCCCCGGTTGTTCTCGAGGTAGGCGAGCAGGACGGCCGCGGACCCCCCGGGGCTCACCGCCGCGCCCAGGGTGGCACCGGGGCCACCAGGGAGCGCGCCCGGGCCACCCGGGAAGGCCCCTGCGGCACCCGTGAACCCACCGCCGAATCGCTGACGCCCGCCGGCACCCGAAGCGCCGGCGCCCCCGCCGCCGGCGAGATCACCACCCGGGCCGGCAGCCACGGTTCCGCCCGAGTGCGCCGTGGCAATCGTCGCGCCGTCGTAGGTCAGCGGTCCGGCGGCGAGCGCGGCAGCCCCGACGATCAGGCCGATCAGCGCGACGCGGCGGCCGCCGCTCATCCCGTCGGGGATCGCGACAAGGATCGCGGCCCCGGTTGCGGCGAACGCCGCGACGATCCCGAGGCCCGGGGCGAAGTCCGGCGTCCGGTCCAGGAACAGGAGCGCGAACCAGCCGGTCGCCGCGATCGCCAGACCCAGCACGGCGCCCCCTGCAGGCGATCGGGTGCGCCACCGCCAGAGATCCACCGTGCCCGCCCCGACCAGCGCTGCGATCGCCGGGGCGAGCAGCACCGAGTAGTAGGGATGCGCGATTCCGTCCATCAGGCTGAACACCGCGCCCACCGCGACCAGCCAGGCGGTCCACAGGAGATACCCGGCCCGACGCACGTCCGTACGCGATGCCGCCCGGACGAGCCAGGGCCCGACGGCGACGCTGATGACGGCGAAGGGCAGCAGCCACGCGACCTGGCCACCCCATTGCGCGTCGAACAGGCGCAGGATCCCGGCGGGGCCACCGAAGCCGCCGCCTCCACCCGGGCCGCCGCCCCCGCCGGGACCGCTGGTGCCGAAGATCCGCCCCAACCCGTCGTAGCCGAACACGAGGTTCAGGACAGAGTTCGTCGTGCTGCCGCCGATGTACGGTCGATCGGCCGCTGGGACCAGCTCCATCAGCGCGACCCACCAACCGCTCGCGACGATCACCGCGACAGCTCCCGCGCCGAGTTGCGCAATGCGGCGCGACGGGCGCCCCGGACCGGCGACGAGATAGGCCAGGCCGAGCGCGGGCAGGACCTCGTACGCTTCGAGGTACTTCGTCAGGAATGCGAATCCAACCAGCACGCCGGTCGTGACCAGCCAACGCGTCCGGCCGTTCTCGACGGCGCGCAGGAGCGTGCCGGCCGCCGCCACCAGTAGGAGGGTGAGAAGCGCGTCCGGGTTGTTGTAGCGAAAGATCAGGACCGCGACCGGTGTCGTCGCCATGACCAGCCCGGCCACCAGGCCGGCCACCGGCCCGAACGAGCGTCGAACGATCGCGAACACGAGCAGCACGGTTGCCACGCCCATGAGCGCCTGCGGCAGCAGGATCGACCACGAGCTGAGGCCAAGGAGGCGCACCGAAAGACCCGTGATCCAGAGCGCGGCGGGTGGCTTGTCGACCGTGATGAAGTTGGAGGCGTCGAGCGAACCGAAGAACCAGGCGCTCCAGCTCTGCGAGCCGGCCTGCGCGGCCATCGCGTAGTACGTGTTCGCGTACCCGCTGATCGTCAGCTGCCAGAGGTAGAGCACGCCCGCCAGCAGCCCGACGCCGACGAACGACGGGCGGAACCAGGCCGGCTCGCTGGCGCGGCCCCTCACCAGCGTCCCGAAGCGCGAGCGAAGCGTGACGGTCCCTCGGCCGGGTTCAGCGCCCTCCATGTCGATGGCATTCACGCTGTCAAGGTCGTCGTCACCGCTGAAGCGGCTCTGAAGCGACACCGGCCGCACGGTGGGCGCGGGCACTGCCAACTCGGGCTTCCACCACGGGTCGCCTGCCGCCCCGCAGCGTGCGACTACGCTGGCTGCAGCCGCCGCAGCAAGCCTCTGCTAGTGCACCCGCGACTCCAGGCCGGCCCAGAACGGCTCGCGCAGCTCCGCCTTGAGGATCTTGCCCGTCCCGCCCTTCGGCAGCGCGTCGCGAAAGTGGATCTCGCGCGGCACCTTGAAACGTGCCAGGCGCGCGCGACAGAAGAGCTTGAGCTCCTTCGCGCTCGCGTCCATTCCGGGTTTGAGGACGACGAGGGCCACCGGTGCCTCCCCGAACGTCCCGTCGGGCGCGGCCACGACCGCGCATTCCAGGACCGCGGGATGGGCTGCCAGGGCGTTCTCCACGTCGACCGATGAGATGTTCTCGCCGCCGCGGATGATGACGTCCTTGGAACGGTCCTTGATCATGACGTAGCCCGCCTCGTCGAGCGTCGCCATGTCGCCGGTCCGCAGCCAGCCGTCGCGGATGGCGACCGAGGTCGCGTCCGGGTCGCGATAGTAGCCGTCCATGACGGTGTTGCCGCGCACGATGATCTCGCCGATTCGCTCGCCGTCCGGCCGCACGTCGTGTCCCTCGCTGTCGATCACGCGGATCTGGACCCCGGGGATCGGCCAGCCGGTGAGGGCCTGGCGTTCCTGTCGCTTCTCGGGCGGCTCCGCGTCGGACAGCACGTGCCGCGGCTGGGCCAGCGTGAGAATCGGCGCCGTCTCGGTGAGGCCGTAGCCCACGAACGCCTGGACACCCAGCTGCTCCTCGAGCGCCCGCACGAGCGCTGGCGACGCGGGTGAGCCGCCGATGATCACCTGGCGCAGGCTTGACAGGTCGAAGCTCGGGCGGTCGTGATGGTGAACCAGCGCGTTGAAGATTGCCGGGACCGCCAGGAGCCGGGTCACCCGGTGGCGCTGGACGAGCTCCATGAGCGCCACGGGGTCGAAGCGGCGAAGCATCACGTGGCGCCCGCCGACCATGGTCAGGAAGTGGGGAACGCCCCAGCCGTTGACGTGGAAGAGCGGGACCACGTGGAGGACAACGTCGTCCTCCCCGAAACCAAGCGCGATCTCGGCGTGCACCGAATGGAGGTAGAGCTCGCGGTGGGTGAGCGCGACGCCCTTCGGCAGGCCGGTGGTCCCGCTGGTGTAGAAGAGCTCTGCGATCCCGGTCTCGTCGATTTGCGGGTGGCGCGCCTCCGAAGAGCCACCGGAGAGGAGCGCCTCGTACTCGTCGCTCGCGATGCCGCCGGGCTCGCCCTCCAGGATCACGAACCGTGGTCGCGTCGTCAGCTGCGGGACGATCGCTTCCACCAGCGGCAGGAAATCGCGGTGGAACGCGACGAGCTTCGTACCGGCATGCTCCAGGATGAAGGCGATCTCGTGCGGCGTGAGCCGGATGTTGATCGGGTTCAGCACCGCGCCGGCCTCGAGGACGCCGTAGTACGCCTCCAGGAGGTGGTGCGTGTTGTACGTGATGAACGAGACCCGATCGCCCGCCGCGATGCCCAGCCCGTGCAACGCGTTCGCGAGCCGGTGGGTGCGCTCCGCGTAGGCGCGGTACGTGAACTGCTGCTCGCCGTCGATGACGCCGATCTTGTCGCCGAAGTAGGTCGCGGCCCTGTCGCGGAACTCGAGGACCGAGAGCGGCACGAACACCGGGAACCTCCACGCTCTGATGGGGTGCCATCGCAGGCGGCTAGTGTCGCGCACGCGGCCGGGACCGTCACGTGCGATTCGCCTGCGCGGACACGGACGCGTGTCGCGTCCAGGCGGATAGTTGTTATACAGCAACTAATGTGCTAGAATGCCGTCGATGAGAGACGACGCAGCCGTCCAGGCAATCGAGCTCGTGGCGCGTGCCACGGTCGGCCTGACGACCCGGGCGCTCGCCGAGACGACGCCCGAGCTGAACCTCAGCCTGCTCCAGTGGCGTGCGCTTCTCATCATCGGTGACGACCCGGCCGGCCTGCGCGTCGGCGAGGTCGGAGACGGGGTCGGCGTGCCGCTGCCGGCGGCAAGTCGCCTCGTGGGGCGCCTGCAGCGACGGGGGCTGGTCCGCCTGGAACGGGATGCCGATGATGGCCGGGCCATGCGGGTGCGATTGACGCTCGCCGGCTCTGCCACCCGGTTGGCCGTTCTCGACCGCCGGCGCGCCTTCATCTCCGCGGCTCTCGGCCCGACGGTCGTGACCGCGGCAGCGGTCCGGGGGCTTCATGCCGTGGCCGCACGATTGACGGACCCGCACGGGGAGGTCCCGGCAGCGGGTACGGCCCCAGGGCGGGGCGTGGAAAGGGGAACCATGAGCGAGACGAGCAAGACCGGGAGCTTCGCCGAGGGCGAGGAGAAGATGCCCGACAAGGACGCCCAGGACCGGGCCCTGCGCCGCGGCAGCTTCGCCGCCGGCGAGGAGAAGATGCCCGACAAGGACGCCCAGGACCGGGCCCTGCGCCGCGGCAGCTTCGCCGCCGGCGAGGAGAAGATGCCCGACAAGGACGCCGAGAAGCGCCTGCATCCTGGCACCTTCGCCGACGAGGAGGTCAAGAAGCCCTGATGCGCGTCGCGCCCGGCCGCACGCCGGGCGCTCGCACCGGAACGCGGCGGCTCGCGACGAGTCGCCGCGTTTCCATAGCACCTGGCGGACGGCGCACAGCGTGGCGCGCTTGGAGGACGGGCCGAACGGCACTGCCCAGGCAGGATGCGTAACGCATATACATGCGCTATGCAGATACATGACGGCCCATGCCGTGATGTTGTCCATCACGGGCACGGCTGGTCGCCGGCCGGGCCGCGACGCCGGTGGCTGGAGCCGTTCGTCCTCGTGTTCCTCGCGGACGGCATCGGCCACGGGTATGCGCTCGTCGCCCGCCTCAACGCCCTGGGTGTTGCCGCGAACGAGGTCGATGCGGGCGCGATCTACCGCACGTTGCGTGATCTCGAGGGATCCGGGCTTGTCGAGTCCCACTGGACGGCGCCGGACGTCGGCGCCTCACGCCGGGACTACATCCTCACCGACGCCGGGCGCGCCAGCCTGGCGGAGTGGGCGGCCGTGATGCATGAGCGGGCGCGACTCGTCGGGGCGTTCCTGTCCGAGTTCGAGAGGCTCGGCCTGCAAGCGGTCGTGCCCGACCAGGCCGATCCGCGACGAACCATCAGCAATCACCAGCGAGATGCAGGGAGACCATGATCAAGATCGCAGCCGTATCCGAAGACGGCGAGACCATCAGTGCCCACTTCGGCCGGGCGCCCTTCTACGTCGTCGTGAGCGTCGACCAGGGCAGAGTCCTGTCACGCGAGACGCGGGACAAGCTGGGCCATGCCCAGTTCGCTGGGGAGCACGGCGAGGGGTCCCACGAGGCGGACCCGCGCGGTCACGGTTTCGACGCGGTCTCGCAGGACCGGCATGCGAGGATGGTGACCGCCATCGCTGACTGCGGGGTCCTGCTGGCGCGCGGGATGGGCGCCGGGGCGTTCGCGAGCATGCAGCAGGCCGGTATCGAGCCGATCGTGACGGACATCGAGGACATCGGCACGGCCGTCGAGGCCTACCTTGCCGGCAGCCTTCGCAACCAGGTGGAAAAGCTCCACTGACCGCGCGTGGCGCCGCTCGGGCCAGGGCGCGCCTCAGCGCAGGACGAACAGGCTCACGAGGAGGATCGTGAGCACGCCGAGCGTGATCGCCGTGTAGAGCCGGTCGCCTTCGAGGGCGAACGCGACAACGGACGTGGCGACCCGCAGCACAGGGGTCGCGACCAGCACGACTAGGCCCGCCTGGGCGATTGCCAGCGGGCGGAGCGCGAGCAGCCCGTCGATCATGCCCGCGAAATCCGTCGTCGACGCGACGGTCTCCCCTCGGCCGAGCAGCGAACCCTGCCACCCGACCACGAGGGAGCCGGCGAAGCCAATGGCGATGAGCGTCGCGCTCGTGCCCACGCCGACGATGAGCACGGTGCTGACCAGAGCCCGGAAGCGGTCGGGGGTCACAGGTCGATCCCCAGGCCGCGGGCCAGCGTCTGCAGCCCGATCACGATGAGCACCGGCAGGAAGACGAGGCGGACGTGCCGATTCGAAAGGCGCGGCAGGATTCGAGCGCCGATCATCGCGCCTGCAAGGACGCCGAGCGCGACTGGCCCGGCGATCGTGACGTCCACGTCCCCGCGCCCAAGGTATATGCCGGCCGAAGCGGCCGCCGTCACCCCGATCATGAAGTTGCTGGTGGCGGAGCTGACCTTCATCGGCAGGCGCATCGCGCCGTCCATGGCCAGAACCTTGAGGGCGCCTGACCCGATCCCAAGGAGCCCGGAGACGACGCCGGCTCCCGCCATCAACACGAAGCCGAGCGGGACGCGCATCGCGACGTAGGGAACGTCATGCCCGAGACGGGCATCCGGGTACATTCCGGCCAGTCGGAGTCGTGATGCAAGCGGCGAAGCGACCGTCGACGAGGGAAGCTCCTCGCCCAGGCGAAGGGCCTGCTGCACGGCGGAGAAGAGCAGGATGATCCCGAGGAGGATGTACAGGAGGCTGGGCGCGACGATTGCGGCGAGCAGCGCCCCACAGACGGCGCCGCTCGTCGTCGCGAGCTCAAGGAACATCCCGACGCGCATGTCGGTCATGCGGTCGCGCACATAGGCGGCCGCGGCCCCGGAGCTCGTCGCGATCACGCTCACGATGCTTGCCCCGATCGCCAGGCGAATGTCGATCCCGAAGAGCAGCGTGAGTGCCGGAACGATCAGGATGCCGCCGCCGACGCCGGCCAGCGCACCGATCAGGCCAGCTGCGATGCTGATCGCGAAGATCGCGCCGTCAGCTCCAAGGGTCACACGATCACCTGCTCCCGCCGGTCACCCCGACGCCGGGCGGGCACATCATCGGATCGCCGGATCGTCATCGTTGCGGGTGATGATAGTGGCAGCCGACGGGGAGGGCCGGGGATTATTGACTTGCGCAAGTACGCAAGTAACTGCTAGCATAGCGGAGCGAGGCCGCGCTCGACGGCCACAGCTGACCCATCGGCGCACTTCCCGGGCCGGCGCAACCCCCCCGCCCGCACGGCATGATCCAGCACGGAGAACCACCCATGGCTGTCAAGACCACATCTGTCGCGCTCGACGGGTCCAACCTTCGCTTCCTGGCCCGGACCGGCAGCGGACACACCATCGTGCTCGACGACGGCCGGGGTGACACAGGGCCGCGTCCGGCCGAGTTGGTCCCGGTGGCGCTCGCCGCCTGCACCGCGATGGACGTCATCTCGATCCTCCGCAAGAAGCGCCAGGAGGTGACGCGCTACGAGGTGCGCGCCGACGGCGTCCAGGAGGACGGCCACCCGAATGCGTTCACCCGGATCGACGTCCTCCACGTGGTCGACGGACCGGCGGTCGACATCGACGCAGTGCGACGGGCGATCGAGCTCTCGGCCACGAGATACTGCAGCGTCGGGGCGACCCTCTCGAGCGGAGTCACCGAGATCCACCACGCGTACCTCGTGCGGGATGCGGAGGGCGCGGAGCAGACGGCGGAGGTCCTCGTCCTGGGGCCGGGCGCCGATCCGGCGGCGACGCTCGACCGGACCCCTGTCATGGCAGGGTCGGCAGGCTGACGCGCCCGCGGCTGGTGCACACTCGGTCCAAGGAGGCCTCCGCGATGTCGAAACGAACCAGGGGCAGCCAGGGGAGCGCGAACGCGTCGCGCACAACCCGCCCGACCGGGCGTCCCACGGGCACGACCAGGAGCGTCGCAGCCTCGCGCAACGGGCGCCCGTGGCTGCTGCTTGGGTCGGGGCTCGTGGTCGCGCTTATCGCGGTCGTGGCCGGTTGGGCCCTCCTTTCAGGAAGCGTCGGCTCCGGGAGCACGGCGACGGCGGGCGGGTCGGACGGAACGGTCGTCCAGGCCAGGGGTGGGCACTGGACGAACATCACGCCGGACACCTTGGCGTCGCTTCTCAAGCAGAAGGACTTCACGCTCCTGAACGTCAAGACGCCCTATATCGGCGAGATCGCCGGGACGGATCTCTACATCCCGTACGACCAAATCGCCGCTCGCTCCGCGGAGCTCCCCACCGACAAGTCCGCCAAGATCGTCGTCTATTGCCGGAGTGGCAATGAGAGCGCGATCGCTTCGCAGACCCTGGTCGACCTGGGCTACACGAACATCGACAACCTCGACGGTGGGATGAACGCCTGGACCGCCAGCGGCCGGTCGCTCGTCCAGCTCAACCGCGGGTGACCGCCTGCCTGGCCGCACTCCGGCTTGATCGGCGCTTCGTCGGCTGGGCCTTCCTGCTGGCCGTCGCCTCGTTGGTCGCGTTCGGTCTCGCTGTGGCGATCATCCCGAACCCGGTCTTCGGTCGGCAAGTCCCGCCCGAGCCCTTCGCGATCGCCGTCTGGCTCGTCTCGGCGCCGCTGATGGGCCTCCTCGGCGCGACCTACGCCGCGCCACCGGCGCCGGCAGCGGCCGTCAGCCAGGTGCTGCCGTTTGCGAGCCAGGTGCTGCCGTTTGCAGCGCAGGGGAGCAGCGACGCCGATGGTGGCCGGGCGACGACCTTGGGAACGGTGGCCAGCCTGGGCGCGTTCCTCGCCATCGGATGCCCGGTATGCAACAAGGTTGCGCTGGTCCTCCTCGGAGCCAGCGGAGCGATGACGGTATTCGCGCCGCTCCAGCCGGTCATCGGGGCGTTCTCCGTGGCGCTCCTGGCAGGGACGCTTGCCTGGCGCTTCCGCCTCCGTGCTCGCGGCGGCGCGTGCGCGGTCTGACCGGAACCGCCGGGGCGTTCAAGCCTGCCCGTTTCCCGGCCGCGGATGCGCCCGGCCGTCAGCCTTGGACCCGCACCGCGCGCACGATCGCGTCGATCGGGCCGTGGCCATCCGGGGACCGGCGTCGCACGGTGTCGGCCCGCCCTACCCGGAAGCCGCTCAGATCGGCCGCAACCTCCTTGGGCGAGACAAGCACCTCCGGATCCTGGGGGCCACCGACGCCGCCCGCCAGGTTCGCGCGATCGTGCGCAACGATCAGCAGCGTCCCGCCGGGCGCGACCGCGTCGGCGGCCCGCGCGTAGACGGCGCGCCGCTCCGCGCCCGGCAGGTGGATGAAGAACAGGGTCACGAGGTCATACGCCCGCGCCTCCGGCGACCACTCCAGGAGGTCCGCCAGCTGCCAGTCCACGTTGACGCCACCTGCCTCGGCGCGTGCCCGCGCGCGCTCGATCGCCACCCCGGAGAAGTCGACCGCGGTGACCTGCCATCCCCGGCGTGCCAGCCAGATGGCGTTCCGCCCGTCTCCGGCTCCCAGGTCGAGCGCCCTCCCCGGCGGCAGCGACGCGATCTCGTCGACCAGGGTCGGATCGGGCTCGGGCGACTCGATGGGGTCGCCGGCGGCATGCCGCTGGTCCCAGAGTGCTCGCCGGCTCGAAGCGGCCGGCGGGTCGTGGTCGCTCACCGCCTGCCTCGCCGTTCGATCTGATCGTCCAGGTGTTCGTGAATTCGCACCGCCATCGCGTCTTCCACCACCGTGTCCGGGTCGCGCAGGCCGCCCAGGGTCGCCCGGACGCCGACGAGGCTGGCGTACAGCGGCGGGCAGGTGGGACACGCTTCAAGATGCTTCTCGACGGCCGACCGTGTCGTCTCGTCGAGCTCGCCGTCAAGGTACGCGGAGACGTGCCGCCGGGCACGCCAGCAGCGCAGGGGCTGGGCGAGGCTGGCCTGGCGTCGCTCGTCGTCCTCGGCGAGCGCGCTCACGAGCAGCATCCGGCCCCGCCGCAGGCGCTGTTTGGTCGCCGGAAGGCCCGTGGACATCGCCCGGGCGATCTCGACGGCCGTCCAGCCGAGCACGTCGTGGAGCACGACCGTGACGCGATAGATGACCGGAAGCCGGGCCAGCGCATCCTCGAGCTCGTCGCGGAGCTCGGCGCGCTCGAGCACAGCCTCCGGAGCCACGGAGTACCGGTCATCCTGCCAGTTAGCTTCGACTGCATCGATGTCGAGCTCGTCGTGATGCGCACGTGAGCGGTCGATGACGCGGTTGACGAGGCTGCGCCGGAGCCACGCGCCGAGCGAGGCCGGGTCGCGGAGCTGGTCCCGGCGCCGCCAGGCGCCCACGATGGTCTCCTGTGCGCAGTCCTCCGCCTGATCGGCATCGCGGACCAGGCGGGTCGCGAGGTGGACGAGCCGCGGGAGCTCGGCCGCGAGCGCGGCCGCGAATTCGTTCTCGTTGGCCTTCCCGTCGACCGGCAACTCGACCCTCGCGGCGTGGCTCAGTGCGCCTTCGACTTCGTGCTGACCCGCAGGAGCGCGTAGAGCGGGCAGAAGCCAACGATACCCGTCACGACCAGGATCGCGGCGACGAGCCACACGACGTAGAGAAGGGGCGCGCTGACGGCCCCGCCGATGGCCACCGCGGCCAGGACGATCCCGAGCACGACGCGGACGACGCGATCGATGGGGGCTTCGTTGATCTCGAGCTTCATCTGGAAGTTCCTCTGGTGCGGACGGGTCCTTGCGCCCGTCTCTGCTCGAATGACGAGGCGTCGCCTCGAATGGATACATGCGTACCGGGGACGATCAGACGGACGCCCGCGCGAGAACCTGCCACGCTTGCGTGTATCCATCCGGGGCCAGCGTCCGTCGATGCGGTGGGATACCACGATGGGATCAGGGAAGCGGGTGAGACGTGGCCAGGCAGGCTGAGCAGGCGGGTCGAACCAGGCTCACCTCGCGCGCCCTGCGGCGCTGGGTCCCGTTGCTCGTGCGCCGAGGGCCGGACCTCGTGACCGCCTACCTGGTTCCCGGCCGCCTCGCCCCCCGGATGCGCGAGGCCGCCATGCTGGGCGTCACGTCGGTCAACCGCTGCGCGGCGTGCGAGAAGGTCCACGAGCGGTGGGGTGGCATCGTCGGGCTCCGGCTCCACCGCCGGGAGTTCGCCGAGGAGGCCGCCTTCACGTACGGCCAGGCGATGGCGGTCGCCGGCCCGGCGGGCGCCACACCACCCGCCGGCCTGAGCGGGCGCCACCGGCGCGAGCTCGAGGCGGCGGCGATCCTCATGCAGCTCGCGAACCTGGCGGGCAATCGGTTCCTGGCCGTGTCGGGACCAAGCCCCCGTCTCCAGGTCGGTGACGCGCGCACGGCCCGGCTCTTCGACCTGGGGATGCGGGTTCTCGACCAGGTGGGGATCGGCCCGGCCCGGGCGCGGGTTGCGGGCAGGGCCCGGGGCGACGTGCTGGAGATCGGCATCGGGACGGGGCTGAACCTCGCCGCGTATCCCGCCGATGCTTCCTTGCACGGAATCGATCTGAGCGCACCCGCGATGGCAATCGCCGCGCGCCGGGCGGACCGGATGGGACGTCGCGTCCATCTCGGGACCGGGGATGCCGCAGCATTGCCCTACCCGGACGCGTCGTTCGATGCGATCGTCGCGACCTTCGTGCTGTGCTCCGTGGGCGACGTCGGCCTGACGCTCCGGGAAGCCCGCCGGGTCCTTCGGCCCGGCGGGCGCATCAGGCTCCTGGAGCATGCCCGGGCCGAGCACTCCGCCCTCGCCGGCATCCAGCACTGGCTTGCCCCCGCCTGGTCGCGCGCGAGCGGAGGGTGCCGGCTGGACCACGACGTTGCCGCGGCCGTGCGCAGCGCCGGCCTCCGCATCGTCGACGAACGCCGGCGGGCAGCCGGCGTCCTGGTGGAGATCGTGGCGACCGCCTGATCGCGGCGCATCCCACGGGTCCTCGCGCCAACAGTCCGGCCGGCCCTCCGTCTCGTGACTATTGGCCCCGCACGTATATAGGTTGTGCGCATATATTCACTTAGGTCGCATATACGGCACGGGCATTGTCCCGACCGGGCCGAACACTGGAGGTCCCTGGAGCGTGATGGAGCATCGCGGCGCTACCCACGACATCGACGAGCTGCAGGCCTCGATGTTGCGGTCGCTGGCGAGCGTGCATCGCCTCGGGATCCTCCATCTGCTCGGCGCCGGTCCGTTCGAGGTCAACGAGATCGCCCGGGAGCTGGGCCTGAACCAGGCCGCCGCCTCCCAGCACCTCGCGGCCATGCGGTCCGTCGGCTTGGTGGAGGCGATCCGGGACGGCCGGACCGTCAACTACCGCCTCGCCGACCCACAGATCCTCGCGGCGTGCGAGCTCATGCGGGCGGTTCTCGTCCGGCGGCTCTCGCGGCTGGGCGACCTGGCCGCCGCCGCCTACGACCCACCCATTCCGGCCATTCCATCCACCGAGGTGCGTCACTCGTGAGCGGTTCCCTCTCCCTCGTGCTCTTCTCGGGCACTGACGACAAGCTGATGGCGGCCGCCACGCTGGCTGCCGGGGCCGCCGCGATGGACCAGCAGGTCAACGTGATCCTGATGTTCTGGGCCCTCGACGCGTTCCGCCGAGACCGCATCGCGACCGCCCACGGCCTTGCCTACGACGCCGCGCGCCCGCGGCCGAACGAGCCCGTGGAGAACGTCGGCGCGCTTCCCTGGCTGGAGACATTCCGCCAGGCGAAGGAGCTTGGCGAGATGACCATCCGCGCCTGCTCCGGATCGCTCGATGCGCTGGGTCTCGACCCGGATGCGCTCGACCCGATCGTCGACAGCGCCGGCGGGATCGCCTCGTTCCTGATGGCTGCCGAGGGCAGCCAGATCCTCTTCATCTGAACGCTCCCAACAAGAGCGACGCGAAGGAGCACCGCATGGCGGACACCGAGAAGTTGGTCTTCATGGTCCTGCACGGTCCGGACCACCCCGAGCACGCGACGATCCCGTTCGTGATGGGGTGTGCCGCGCTCGCCTCCGACGTGCAGGTGGTCCTCGGCTTCCAGGCCGACGGCGTGGAGCTTGTCCGTGCCGGCGTGGCCGACGGTGTCCATGCCGCCGGTTTCCCGCCCCTCGCGAAGCTGTTGGGGGACTTCCGGGAGCTCGGCGGGACGATGCTCGTGTGCGGGCCCTGCATCAACAGCCGCGGGATCGGCGCCGCGGACCTGATCGAGGGCGCCGAAGTCGTGGCCGCCGGTCGCTTTGTCGCCGAGATCACCTCGGCAACCAACAGCCTCGTCTACTAGGGAGAACGAACAATGCCTGCCACCATCACCCCGTCCGAGCTCGAAACCATCACCGCCGCCAAGGTCGTCGACGCCCGCGGATCGGCCTGTCCAGGCCCCCTCCTCGAGGCCAAGAAGGGCATCGGCTCCGTTTCGGTGGGTTCGGTCCTCGAGATCTGGTCGAGCGATCCCGTCACCAAGACCGATATCGGCGCGTGGTCCACGAAGGTCGGCCACGAGTTCCTCGGCGTCCTCACGGGTGAGGGCTACGAGCGCGTCTTCGTCCGCCGCCGCAAGTAACCGAATACGGGCCACGTCCCGCCCGCGGGCGGGACGTGGACGCCGATCGTCGATGTCCGGCCGGGCGTCGCGCAGGAGTTGAAGCGGACATGTCAGAGAATCCATCGGACGAGCGGGCCACCAAGGTCCTGGTGATCGCGACGCTCCTGTGCTCCTACCCGGGCATCGACGCGACGGGCCAGGCGCACATGGAGTACTCGCCCAACACCTACGTCCTCCCGACTCCGGACCCGGTGATGTTCCCCGAGTCGTTCTACCTCTACTGCTTCGAGAAGGGCATCGACGCGATCCTCATCGCCTCCTGCGGGACCGACAGCCCCTACATCGGCTCCTACGAGCAGCTGGCCGCGCGTGTCGGCGCGACGTACACCCGGATGAAGGAGCGCGGCATCGACATCCGGCGCCTGAAGCTGACCGCCATCTGCAGCGTCTGCATGAAGGCGTTCGTCAAGGAGATCAACGACATGGAGGCCCTCCTCGCCGAGATCGGCCCGGTCGACCGGCAGGCCGCGGCGGTGGTGGCCTGATGGACACCCCGATGGAGACCGACGTCCTGGTCATCGGGTCCGGCATCGCCGGCCTGCAATCCGCGCTGGACCTGGCCGATCGCGGCTTCAAGGTCCTGGTCGCCGAACGCGAAGCGAGCACCGGCGGGAAGATGATCGCGCTCAGCAAGGTCTTCCCGACCATGGACTGCGCGAGCTGCATCACGACCCCCCGGATGTCGGCCGTCGCGCACCACGACAACATCACGACGTGGACCTACGTGGACGTGGAGTCGATCGTCCCGGCCGGAGACGGCTTCGTCGCGACGATCACCCAGAAGCCGCGCTACGTCGACGAGGACCTCTGCATCGGCTGCCGGCTCTGCGAGTACGCCTGCCCGGTGGAGGTGCCCCACGAGTTCGAGGGCGGGATGGGAGCCCGGCGGGCCGCCTACATCCCGTTCGGCACCGCGATCCCCCAGACCGCCCTGATCGACATCGACGCCTGCGTCTACTGCGGCAAGTGCGAGAAGGCCTGCCCGACGGACGCGATCGACTTCGCCCAGGTGCCGCGGACGCTCACGGTCAACGCGCGCTCCGTCGTCCTCGCCACCGGCTACAAGACGACGCCGCTGGATGCGAAGAAGGAGTACCGCGGCGGATCTGCCACGAACGTCATCAGCGCGCTGGATATGGAGCGCTTGCTGGCCCCGAACGGCCCATACGGGCGCGTCCTTCGGCCGTCGGACGGCAAGATCCCCGACAGCGTTGCCTACATCCAGTGCGCCGGCTCGCGCGACGAGACGCTTGGGGTGCCGTACTGCTCCCGGGTCTGCTGCATGTACGCCATCAAGCAGGCGATGCTCCTGTCGGGCGCGCTGCCGATGGCGGACATCACGATCTACTACATGGACATCCGGACCTTCGGCAAGGGCTACGAGCAGTTCTACCAGACGGCCCGTTCGATGGGGATCAACTTCGTCAAGGCCAAGGTGGCCCGGATCGACGAGCAGGCAGAGGGCGACCTCACGCTGCGGGTCGAGATGATCGAGGAGGACGGCCGGGTGGTCGATGCGCCCCACGATCTGGTCGTGCTGTCGGTCGGGATGCAGCCGGGCGACGATCCGCGGCGCTTCATCAACGTGGACCTGGACCTCGACAAGTTCGTGGCCACGCCCGAGCCCAAGCTCGATGCCACGCTGACGAGCCTGCCGGGCGTCGTCGCGGCCGGGACCGCCCTGGGCCCCAAGGACATCGTGGACTCGGTGATGGAGGCGAGCGCGGCGGCCACGAAAGTCGCGCTCTATCTCGGGCCACCCGCTCTGGCGCTGGCCGACCAGACCAATCTCCACGTGGAGGTTCGCGAGCTGAGCACCGCCGAGGCCGTCGTGGCCGCCGGGCTCACGGAGGTGCATGGTGCCTGAGGAGCCCTTGAAGCCGATCGACGCGCCAGGAGTGGCGGAGCGGATCGGCGTCTACGTCTGCCACTGCGGCGGCAACATCTCGGACGTGGTCGACGTCGACCGGGTCGCCACGGAGGCGGCCGGCATGGACGGCGTCGCGGTCGCGCGCCACATCATGTTCATGTGCTCCGACGAGGGGCAGAAGGCGATCATCGACGACATCAAGGATCTCAAGCTCGATCGGGTCGTCGTCGCCGCCTGCACCCCCAAGCTCCACGAGACCACCTTCCGCCGGGCGGTCGTCCGGGCCGGGATGAACCCGTACCTCTTCCAGCCCGCGAACGTGCGAGAGCAGGCCAGCTGGGCGCACCCCCACACGCCGCTCGCCGCGACGCTCAAGGCGAGCAGCCTGGTCCGGGCAGCGGTCGCCAAGGCGCGCCTGCTCGAGCCGCTCGAGAAGGTCAGCGTGGCCGCGGTTCATCGTGCCCTGGTGCTCGGCGGCGGCGTCGCCGGCCTCCGTGCCGCGCTGGACCTCGCCCGGCAGGGCCTCGGCGTGACGCTGGTCGAGAAGTCGCCCTTCCTGGGCGGCCACGCGACGCAGCTGCACACGGTCTTCCCGACCGAGGACCTGGCCCGGCCGCTCGTCGGGCGCCTCATCGCGGAGGTCATGGCCCGGCCGGACATCACCGTCCTGACCGGCACCGAGATGGTCGGTGTCACCGGCTATGTCGGCGACTTCACCGCCTCCCTGCGCATCACGCCCCGCGGCGTGAACCGGGACCTCGTCGACATCGACGCGGCAATCGCCGCCTGCCCGGTGGAGGTTCCCAACGAGTTCGACGATGGCCTGAGCCAGCGCCGGGCGATTCACCGGCCGTACCCGGACAGCGTCCCGAACCTGCCGGCGATCGACTGGGCCGCCTGCACCCGCTGCGACGCCTGCGTCAAGGCCGTCGGAGGCCGGGGGATCGACCTGGATGACAAGCCGACCGAGATGGACATCGAGGTGGGCGCGATCGTGGTCGCGACCGGCTTCAACCACTACGAGCCCTACCAGGGCGAGTACGGGTACGGCCAGTCGCCCCGCGTGGTGACGCTCCCCCAGTTCCACCGGATGCTTGACCCGGAGGGTCCCACCGGCGGCGAGCTCAAGATCGAGGGCCGGGTGCCACGGGCGATCGCGTTCATCCACTGCGTGGGCAGCCGCCAGATCGAAGGCGTGGACCAGCCCGGCGCCAGCGGCAAGCTCAACGAGTACTGCTCGCGCGTGTGCTGCACGGCCACCCTCCAGGCGGCCAACCAGGTCCGCTCCCGGTATCCGCAGACGGCGGTGGTGGACCTGTACCGCGACATCCGGACGTACCAGAAGGACCAGGAGGCCTACTACGTGAACGCCTCCAAGGGCGGCGTCCTGTTCCTCCGCTTCGACAACGAGACCCGTCCCACGGTCGAGCTCACGGACGCTTCGGACACCTACCCCCTGCGGGTGAAGGTCCGCGACACGCTGACCTTCGGCGCGGACCTGGAGGTGCCGGTCGACCTGGTGGTCCTCAGCGTTGGCGTGATGCCCAGCGACGTGTCCGGCCTGATCGACATGACAAAGGCGCCCGTCGGCAACAACGGCTTCCTGCTGGAGGTGCACCCGAAGCTCCGGCCGGTCGAGAGCGCCATTCCCGGCCTGCTCCTCGCGGGCACGGCCCAGGCGCCGATGGACATCACGGAGAGCACCTCTGCGGCGTCGGCCGCCGTGGCCAAGGTCACCACGTTGCTGGCCAAGGACCACGTCGAGATGGAGCCGTTCGTGGCACGCGTGGACCCGTCGCGCTGCGATGGGTGCGGCCTGTGCCTGGAAGCCTGCCAGTATGCCGGCGCAATCGCCCTCCAGGACGTCGAGGTCGAGGAGGACGTCATCGAGAAGCGGGCGTACGTGAACCCGGTCGCCT
The DNA here is from genome assembly GCA_963814115.1 of uncultured Chloroflexia bacterium. Classification (GTDB taxonomy): domain Bacteria; phylum Chloroflexota; class Limnocylindria; order Limnocylindrales; family CSP1-4; genus CTSoil-043. Next base: position 30,755 of record CAWFBS010000004.1, read on the forward strand.
GCAAGGGCTGCGGGGCCTGCGTCCCATCCTGTCCGGTCGCAGCGCTCGACGTGCAGGGGTGGGAGATCGGGCAGTACCGGGCGATGGTCGACGCTATCACTGCCGAACCCGTCGCGATCGGAGCCGCGTCATGACCACGACAGAAAAGCCGAAGTCCAAGATGCTCCAGCTCAAGGAGCTTCGCGGCGGCACCCCCCAGGCCCTGCTGGACTCAGTGCGGGAGCACAACGCCGCCCGGTCCGCCATCAAGAAGGCGCTCGCCGATGGACCCCGCACCGTGCCGGAAGTGGCCGCGACCGCCGGGCTCTCCCCACGGGAGACGCTCTGGATGCTGACCGCGATGCGGAAGTACGGGAGCGTCGTCGAGGACACCCAGGACGGCTCCTACATGCGCTACGCGCTGACGACGAAAGAGGCCCGCGCGTGAGCGTGATCGTCGACCACACCCTGCTCCCGGCGCTCAAGCAGTACGGGGCGTTCGACATCGGCGCCTGCTTCAACTGCGGGAACTGCACGGCCGTCTGTCCGCTGTCGAAGGACGACACGACGTTCCCCCGGAAGATCATCCGGTACGCCCAGGTGGGCATGCGGGAGAGCCTCCTTTCGAGCAAGGAGCTCTGGACCTGCTACGCCTGCGGGGAGTGCTCCGAGACCTGCCCCCGGCAGGCCGAGCCGAGCGAGTTCATGGCCGCCGCCCGGCGCTACGCCATCGGCAGCTATGACCGGACCGGCCTGGCCCGGACGATGTACACGCGGCCGGTCCTGGGGACTGCGATCGCCGTCTTCCTGGCGGCCTTCTTCGCGATCTTCATGGCGGCCGGTCACGCGATCCCGTCGGGCGGATCGCTCGATCTCTTCGCGTTCGTGCCCGAGGACCTCATCCACACCATCGGCATCGTCGTGATGGTTCTGGTCGCGCTGGCCGGCCTCGCCGGGCTCGTCACGATGGCGCGCCAGGTTGGGCGGTCCGAAGGGGTGGGCTGGCGCACCGTATTCGGCAGCCGAGCGGCAGTCGGACGCGCCATCCGCGCCCTCTGGGCGTCGATCGGGGTCGAGTCGCTCGGCCAGCAGCGCTACCGGGAGGAGTGCGACGCGGACAAGGCAACCGTCCCGCTGTACCGCCGCCGGTGGCTCCTCCATGCGCTCACGATGTGGGGCTTCCTGGGGCTCCTCGCGGCAACCATCCTCGATTACGGCCTGGCCCTCTTGGGTGTCAAGGCGACCGGCACACCCGTGCCGATCTGGTACCCGATCCGGCTCCTGGGCACGATCGCCGGGCTGATGCTCGTGTACGGGGCCAGCATGCTCATCGTGGAGCGGTTCCGGAAGGCCAGCCGGTCGGTGGCCCATTCGTCCCCGGCTGACTGGACCCTCCTCGCACTCCTGTGGATCACGGGCGTCACGGGGTTCGCGCTCGAGCTCGCCCTCTACGCGCCCGAGGCGCCGGCCTGGGGCTACTGGGTCTTCCTCTTCCACGTGGCCGTGGCGATGGAGCTGGTTCTGCTGGCACCCTTCATGAAGCTGGCGCACGTGATCTACCGGCCGATGGCACTCTTCTTCTACGCGCTTGGCCGGGCCCCCGACCAGCCGGAACCCCAGGGAGGCACGCGATGACCGGCAGCCTGGAGCACGTGGCGCACGCGCACGGCGAGCGCATGCACGGCCAGATCGACCGGATGCCCGCGGCCGGGGACATGGTCGGCACCGCGACGCCAGCCGAGCTCCGGGCGCGCCTTGACGAGATCCACACGTTCCTGACCGAGGTTCTGATCCCGCACATCGCCGCCACCGAGACCACGCTGTACCCGGAGCTCGAGCGGATGTTCCAGAACGTCCACTCGATGGCGCCGCTCCGGCGCGAGCACGCCGAGGTCCGGCGTGCGACCGCCGAGCTGGCGAGGATCCGCAAGGACCTTGGCGAGCAGCGCATCTCCGTCGGCGAGGCAATCGCGCTGCGCCGGGTGATCTTCCACCTGTACGCGCTCCTGAAGGTGCACCTCGCGGAGGAGCAGGTCTACCTCGACATCCTCGATCGGCGCGAGGCGCCCGAGATGGCTGAGGCGTTGGCCGCGGCCATGGCGCACCCGGGCAGCCCGGAAGCCTGAGCCAGGTCATCGCAGCACCCTGCGCGGACGCGCGGCGCCCCGGAGGAGCCGCCGCGAGGGCCCGTTGAGAGCCGCGCCCGGGACCCCGTCGTGCGGCCTGGCGCATGCCGCGCGGGTCGCGACCGCTACGATGCGTCCCGGCGGTCGCCGGCCCGGTGACGCCCAAGACGGAGGCAGCGCGGCAACGTGACGCCGGTCCAGACCTTCCTGCTCGCCGTCGCCGCGATCCTCGCGCTTGGCTCCATCGGCGAGCGGCTCTTCGCGCTGACCAGCATCCCTGATGCGCTGTGGCTGTTGGCCGCGGGCGTGTTCATCGGCCCCGTCCTGGGGCTCGCCCAGCCGGACCAGCTCACGCAGGTTGCGCCGTATCTGGGGGCCGTGACCATCATCGTGATCCTGTTCGATGGCGGCGTCCGCCTCGACATCGGAACCACAATTCGCGCTGCGCCGCGAGCGACGCTCCTGTCGTTCCTGGGTTTCGTCCTGGCGGCCCTGGCGGTCGCCCTCGTCAGCATGGCGGGCGCTGCCGTCGACCTGTTGCCCCAGCCCTGGACGTGGCAGCACGGGCTCCTGCTTGGCACGATCCTTGGGGGTTCGAGCTCCGTGGTGGTCATGCCTGCCGTGATCCGAGCGCGGGTGGGCCCCCAGGTGAGTGGGCTCGTCTCGCTCGAGTCCGCCCTCACCGACGTGCTGTGCATCGTAGGCGCGAGCACGATCGTCGAGCTGATGGCGATCAACGCGGCATCCGGCGTGCCGGACCCAGTCGCCCGGGTCGCCTGGACGTTCGGGTCGGGAATTGTCGGTGGGTTGGTCGGCGGGGGGCTGGGGCTCATCGCGCTCCGCATCGTGCGGGGCAGCGAATACACCTATCCGCTGCTCCTGGCGGGGATGCTCGGCCTGTATGTCGCCGTCGACGCCGCGGGCGGCAGCGCGCCCCTCGCGATCCTCGTATTCGCGCTGGTCGTTGCCAACGCGCACCTGCCCGGGCCGATCGAGGCGGAGCAGTGGCCAGGCTCGCTTGGGCCGACGGTTCGCGGCCTGCACGGGATGATCGCCTTCGTCGTGAAGGCGTTCTTCTTCGTCTTCATGGGCGCCATGCTGGGACCGCTGTCGGTGGAGATGGCGTTCGGGGTCGGGCTCGCCGGCGTGCTGCTGGGGGTCCGGGCGGTCGCCGTCCGACTGTCCGTTGCCGGCACGAAGCTGCCGACCGCGGACCGGCGCCTCGTGTCGGTGCTGCTGCCACGGGGCCTGGCCGCCGGGGTCCTCGCCGGTCTCCCCGTGTATGCGGGCATCCCTGGCTCCGCGCCGATCCCGGGCGTCACCTACGCAGCCGTCCTGGCGACGATCGTCATCTTCGCGGTCGCGTTCCCGCTGGCACGCCGCGGTCGCAGCGAGGCCGCCGCCGAGGTTTGAGGTTGCGGCCGGAGGGGTCCGCCACCTTCGACGGGGCTTGCCGTGCGGCGTAGGCTTGCGCCGATGCGTGCGAACGGCAGCCGGCGCATCGGCATCGTGTCGACGCGCCTGTCCGGAACGGACGGGGTCTCGCTCGAGGCGGCCAAGTGGGCCAGCGTGCTCGAGCGGCTGGGTTGCTCCTGCTTCTACCTCGCTGGCGAGCTCGATCGTCCGGCGGAGCGGAGCCGGCTGATTCCCGAGGCCTACTTCGGCCACCCGGACATCGAGGCGATCAATGCGGTCGCGTTCTCGGGCGCCTGGGATGTCACCCGGGCTGCCGACGCGGAACACCCGACGATCCGCCGTCGGGCGTACTTCAGCCCGTATGTCCGCCCTCCGACCGTGACCCGGAGAGTGCACGAGTTGCGGGCGCACCTCAAGGGCGAGCTGTACAGGTTCATCCAGGACTTCGATCTCGACCTCCTGCTGGCCGAGAACGCGCTGGCGATCCCGCTCAACCTCCCGCTTGGGCTGGCCCTGACCGAGCTGATCGCGGAGACCGGGATCCCGGTCATCGCCCATCACCACGACTTCGCCTGGGAGCGCCAGCGCTTCGCCGTCAACAGTGTCGGCGACTACATCGCATCCGCCTTCCCTCCAGGCCTGCCCTCCGTGCGCCACGTCGTCATCAACTCCGTGCAGGCCCAGCAGCTGGCCCTGCGGGCGGGCCTGACCTCGCTGGTCGTCCCCAACGTCATGGACTTCGAGAGCCCGCCAGCCGCGCCGGACGAGTACGCGCTGCACGCCCGGGAGGACCTCGGCGTCATGGCCGGCGATTACCTCATCCTGCAGCCCACCCGACCCGTCCAGCGCAAGGGGATCGAGCACGCGATCGAGCTGACGCGCCGCCTCGGCGTGCCGGCCACGCTGGTCATCTCGCACGCCGGCGAGGACGAGGGCGGCGACTACAGCGAGCGGATCCGGGAGTTCGCGGACCTACTCGGCGTCGACGTCAGGTTCGAATCCGAGATCGTCGGGGTCGCCCGGGGCACGACGCCGGACGGACGCCGGATCTACACGCTGGATGACGTGTATCCGCAGGCCGACCTGGTGACCTACCCGTCGAGCATCGAGGGGTTCGGCAACGCCTTCCTGGAGGCTGTCTACCACCGCCGACCGCTCGTCGTGAACCGCTACTCGATCTACGAGATCGATATCGCTCCCCACGGGTTCCGGGTCGTCGAGTTCGACAACTACGTGAGCCGGGCCACGATCCGCGATGCTCGGCGCCTCCTCGAGGAGCCGGACCTGGCAGCCAAGTGGGCCGAGGCGAACTACGCGCGCGCCCTGCGGCACTTCTCCTTTGCCGTCCTCGAACGCCGCCTCGCCGGGCTCCTTTCGGAATGCTTCGGTGGGCGGTGATGCCGCCCCGAGCAAGCGTCTCGGCGTCCGGAGGGCTCGCGATCGCCCTCGTCCACTATGCCGCGCCGCCGGTCGTCGGCGGCGTCGAGCGAGTGGTGGCTCGCCAGGCCGGGCTGATGGCGGACGCGGGGCATGACGTCCGACTCCTCGCGGGTCGGGGCGCGGCGCCGGATCCCCGTGTCCGTTTCGTGGAGATTCCGCTGATCGACCCGCGCCATCCGACGATTGTCGGAGTCCAGGAGTCACTCGACGCGGGGAGAGTCCCACCGGAGTTTCCAGAGGTCGTCGCCGCGATCACGGCTGCCCTCGATGCCGCGCTCCGGGGCGTCGACGTCGTGATCGCCCACAACGTGTGCTCGATCAATCTGAATCTCGCCCTGACAGCGGCCCTTCGCGACGTTCACGATCGCCGCGGCTCTCCCCGTCTCATCGCGTGGCATCACGACCTGGCCTGGGCATCGGCGGATCGCCGGCTCACGCTGCACCCGGGTGCACCGTGGGACCTCCTTCGAACCGCCTGGCCGGGGGTGGTCCAGGTGGTCGTGTCCGAGCGGCGGCGGACCGAGCTGGCCGCCTTCGCGGGCGTCGCCCCCGAGGCGATCACCGTGGTGCCCAACGGTTTGGATGTGGCGCAGGTGCTGAAGCTCAACCCCCTCACCGTCGAGCTCATGGCTCGATCGGATGTGTTCCAGGCGGTGCCGCTGCTGCTGATGGCCTCGCGGATCACCCCCCGCAAGAACATCGAGGTCGCGCTCCGCGTCATCGCCGCGATGCGAGCGGCCGGCCGGCCCGCCGGGCTGATCGTGACCGGGCCCGCCGATCCCCACCAACCCGCCGGCGGGGCCTACATCGAGCAGCTCCTGGCGCTCCGCGACGCCCTTGGCCTTGCGGAGCGGGCGTGGTTCCTGTCGGTGGATCTCGGCGTGTCACCGCCGGACGACGTCGTCCACGACCTCTATCGGCTGGCGGACGTCCTCTTCCTGCCGAGCTCCGACGAGGGCTTCGGCTTGCCGATCCTCGAGGCGGGGATCAACCGGCTCCCGATGGTCTGCAACCGGCTTCCCGTGTTCCGCGAGCTGGCCGGCGACGCCCCGCTCTACATCGGGGCGGATGACGACCCGGCGCGGATCGCCAGCGCGATCCTCCAGCTGTTCGACGCCGATCGAACCGGCCGCCTGGCCCGAGACGTGAGGGCGAAGTACGCCTGGGAGGCCGTGTTCCGGGACCGGATCGCCGCGCTCCTGGCGCCCGGCTGACGCACCCGGCCGCTCGCCGGAAGCGTTCGCTCACCTGCGGTCCCTGGCTCCTGGCTCGACTTCACTGGGCTTCTCCCCATGCGGAAACGGCCGCGGGCTTCCTGTTGGCCCAATGATAGCCCCCTGGCAGGCAATCATCTATGATCGTGCCCATGATTCCTGGACCTCTTGCTCAGCCCGGCGCCGCAGCCGCGATCTCGACGGCGGACCAGCTTGCCGACGACCTGGAGCGGATCGCGGTTGGGGCCGTGGGCCTGACGAACTTCGCGGTCGCGCGAGCCGACGCAGGCTTCGAACTCACCTTCCCCCAGTGGCGAGCGCTTCTCGTGCTGGGCGAACGCGCGGACGGGGCACGGATCGGAGAGGTCGCCGCCAGGGCGGGCGTCACGCTGCCGGCGATGAGCCGCCTCCTGCGGCGACTCGAGCGTCGCGGGCTCACGACGCTTGCCGCCGACGAGCGCGATCGGCGCGCCACCCGTGCCCGCCTGACCGACGCCGGGCGCGTTGTCCGGGCCACGATCCTGCGCCAGCGACACTCGGCGCTGCGGGAGGTGACCGGCGCGCTCGCGGATCCCGAGCGGCTGGACCTCGCGAGCGGGCTGTCGGCGATTGCCGCCGGGCTCGAGCGTTTCGCGTGACCGCGGCGGTCAGCCAACGCGCCAACGCGGGGATGCGCTCGATCCGGCACCGGATCCGTCGGGCGAGCTACCTGCGCAGGTGGGTGATCCTGGGCGCCGCGATCGGGGTCGTCGGCGGGCTCGGCGCGATCATCTTCTACTCGGCCCTCGAGTTCGCCTCGCACATCTTCCTGGGAGTGCTCGCCGGGTACACGCCCCCGACGCCCGCCGGTGAGGGTGGCCTACCGATCACGGACGCGTTGCGACCGTGGGCGATCCCGCTGGTCGTAGGGCTCGGCGGCCTCCTCTCGGGGATCATCGTGTTCCGTTTCGCTCCCGAGGCCGAGGGCCATGGAACCGACGCGGCAATCGGGGCCTTCCACCATGCCCCCCGCGGGATCCGGGCCCGAATCCCGCTGGTCAAGCTGGTGGCCTCCGCGCTCACGATCGGCTCGGGGGGCTCGGGTGGCCGCGAGGGCCCGACGGCGCAGATCAGCGCGGGCTTCGGGTCGTTCCTCAGCCGCCTCCTGGACCTCGAGGCGCGGGACGCGCGGATCGCGGTCGCGGTCGGGATGGCTGCCGGAATCGGCGCCATCTTCCGGGCGCCGCTCGGGGGCGCGATCCTGGGCGCGGAGCTCCTCTACCGCGACGACATCGAGTCCGACGCCCTCTTCCCCTCGTTCATCGCGACGATCGTGGCGTACTCGATCTTCGGGTCCGTCGAGGGCTTCAGCCCGATCTTCGGGACCCAGGCCCTCTTCGGCTTCTCGAACCCGGCGCAGCTTGTCTGGTACGCCGTCATCGGTCTTGTCTGCGGCGCAGTCGGCCTGCTCTACATCCGCGGCTTCTACGGCCTCACGGACTGGTTCGGGCACTGGACGATGCCCCGGGCGCTGAGGCCGGCGATCGCCGGCCTCATGGTCGGCTGCCTCGGGCTGGTGGTCCCCGGCGCGCTGGGCACGGGCTACGGGTTCGTCCAGGCTGGGCTCGACTCCCAGTCGCTCCTGGCGATCCCGCTCTGGATGGTGCTGATCCTGCCGTTCGCGAAGATCCTCTCGACCTCGCTCTCGATCGGGTCCGGGGGCTCGGGTGGTGTCTTCGGGCCGGGCATGGTGATCGGTGGTCTTCTGGGCGCCGGGATCTGGCGTCTCCTGGAGCCGATCGCGCCCGCGATCCCGGCCAGCCCCGCGCCCTTCGTGATCGTGGCGATGATGGCCCTCTTCGGGAGCGTGGCCCACGCCCCACTGGCGGTCATGCTCATGGTCGCCGAGATGACCGGGAACCTCTCCATGCTTGCCCCCGCGATGGTCGCCGTGGGCCTCGCCACGTTCGTCGTGGGAGCGCCGAGCATGTACAAGAACCAGCTCGCGACCCGGTCCGACTCGCCGGCCCACCGGTTCCGGTTCGCGATGCCGCTGCTCGCGTCCGTGCCTGTTGGCGACGCCGCCCGGCAAGCGCGGGTGGTGCTGAGCGTCGACGAGGTGGCCGCCGTCGCGTGCGCGAAGATGGAGGCGGCAGGCGTGCCGGGAGCCCCGGTCGTGGCACGGGACGGATCGGTCCTGGGCATGGTCGACCTGGACAAGCTGTGGTTGGCGCCGGGAGGTGGGCGCGTGGGGACGTCGGGCTACCCGCGCGATCCGATCCTCGCCGCAGACGACGGGCTCGATGATGCCCTCGGCTCGCTCGCCGACCATCACCGATCGTGGGCCCCGGTCGTGACGAGCGGTCGCCTCGTGGGCATCCTCTCGGTCCAGGACGCCATGGCGGCCTACCGGACCGCCCTGCGCGGGAACATCCGCCAGGTGCGCGGGCTCGGCGCTGGCGGCGTGATCATCGAGACCGAGATCGCCTCGGGCTCGGCGCTGGCGGGGCGGCGGGTCTCGGAGATCGCCTGGCCGCGCGAGGCGGTCCTGGTGGCGATCGAGCGACGCGGCGCGCTCCTCGTACCCCGCGGTGACCTCGAACTCCGGGCGGGCGACCATGCTTCCATCTTCGCCGCGCCGGCCGCCCGGCCGGAGGTGGAGGAGCTCCTCGGCGGGGTCGAGCTGGACGCGGCCGAGCTCGACGCGGCCGAGCTCGACGCGGCCGAGCTGGACCCGCCCGAGCCGATCATCGACCCAGCCACCTGACGCGCGCGGCGTCGATCCGGTCGATCCTCCCGCCCCGCCGGGCCGGGCGAACAGAGGTCATCGACGCTGCCTAGATCTGCCCGGCTCCTTCGCCATCGCCGCCGGGGTTGTCGCCCTGGACGCCCGCCCAGCGCAGGAAGCGCCCCGCGGTCGTGCCCTGCACCAGCAGGGTGAACAGCACGACGCCGAACACTGTCCCCTGGAGCAGCTCGCGATCCGGGGTGCCCTCGGGAATCGAGAGCGCCAGCGCGGCCGCCACGGCGCCCCGGAGGCCGGTCCAGTTCATGACGTGCAGCCAGGCGAGGGGCAGCAACGGGGTGAGTCCGAACCGGCGCTCGACGCGTGCCGCACCCCCCAGCAGCCCGTAGATGACGATCGCCCGACCGACCAGCACCGCCACCACACCCCAGAAGATCGAGACGGCCGCCGCCCCAAGCGTGGGAAGCGGGATCGCGACCCCGATCAGCAGGAACGCGGCCCCGGTGAGTACGAAGGCGAGGAACTCCCACACGACGTCGATTGCGTCCTGGGCGCGAGGGCTCATGCCCCTCCGCCGCCCGTACGAGCCGACGACGATCCCTGCCACGACGCTCGCGATGATCCCCGACGCATGCCCGAGGTCCGCGACGAGGTACGTCCCGTAGGCGGCCAGGACGGTGAGCGTGAGCTCGATGAGATGGTCGCTCGTCGACTTCAAGGCCCGAGAGATGAGGAACCCGGAGATGGCCCCGATGGCGACGCTGGCCACCAGCGCGGTCGCGAACTGCAGGACGCTGTCGCCGAGCGTGGGCGGCCGGGATCCGAGCGCCGCGACCGCGACCACGAACGCGAGAGCGGCCGTGCCGTCGTTGAAGAGACTCTCCGCGTCGACGAGCGTCACGAGGCGGCGCGGCGCGTCGAGCCGTCGCATCGTGCTCACGACGGCGACCGGGTCGGTCGCCGAAACGATCGCGCCGACGACGAACGCCTCGTTGACGGGCAGCCCTGTCGCGGCGTGCAGGATCAGTGCGACAACTGCCGCCGTGACCAGCACGCCCGGCACGGCGAGGAGCGCGACGCCCGCGAAGGCACGCCGCAGCTCGTTCCCATCGAGGCGATAGGCAGCTTCGAACACGAGCCCGGGCAGGAGCACGGTGACCACGAGCTCCGGCGAGACCACGAGCTTCTCTTCGATAGGCAGCGCTGAGACCGCCAACCCGACGAGGACGAGTGCCACCGTGTAGGGCAGGCGCAACCGGCCGGACAGGAACGCGACGACCGGCATCGCGACGAGGAATGCGACGAACAGGATGAGGTCGGTGGGCGGGGCACTCCCGGACATGACCTCATCCTAAACGCCCGCGATGCCGCGCGGACAGGGTGCAGGTGTGGCGGTCGTCAGGGCACGAAGCTGCGGCCGCTCGGGGTACGATGGCCGGGATGGATGCCCCCGCGTGAAGGACGACGCGCTGCTCGCGGACGGCACGCCGCTGGCCCCGGGACAGGGCCCGGCGGGAGGGTTGCCGCGGCGGATCCCGTGGTGGCGCCTGCGCACGATCGGTGAGCTGCGCCGCTCCTCGCGTCTGACGCCGGGGTTCCTCCTGCTGACCGTCCTGTCGAGCTCCATCGCCACGTTCGGCCTGATCACGGATTCGGCCGCCGTGATCATCGGCGCGATGCTCATCGCGCCGTTCCTCTCTCCGATCATGGCGATCGCTCTCGCGGTTCTCGGCGGTCGCTGGCACCTGCTGGAACGCGCGGCCATCACGCTCGCCGTCGGCGTCGGCCTCGCGCTGGTGGTCTCCTACCTGCTCACCTGGATGGCCCTCCAGCTCCCGTTCGATGTCCTCACGACGATCCCCGGCGAGGTCGCCTCGAGGACGCACCCGAGCCCGTTCGACCTCGCGATCGCGCTTGCCGGCGGCGCCGCGGCTGCCTATGCCCTGGTGCGATTGGAAGGCGCGGCCGCCCTCTTTGGGGTGGCCATCGCGACCGCGTTGATGCCGCCGCTCTGCACGGTGGGGATCGGGCTTGCGCTGGGGAACCCGGGCGTCTGGCAGGCGGCCGGAATTCTCTTCGTCACGAACCTCGTCGCGATCGGGGCGTCCGCGACCGTCGTGTTCACCGCGCTGCGGCTGCGTCCGCGCCGGTCGCGGGCGGGCCATTCCGGCCTCTTCCTCGCCGTCGGGCTCGTGATCGCGCTCGGCTTCGTGCTCGTCCCGACGGCCGTCGGGGTGGCCCAACAGAACACGGCCCAGGCCCGGAGCCTCCAGTTCGCCGACACCGTCAGCTCCGCCGTCGCCGACGTCCTTGCGAAACAGCTGCCTGACAGCACGCTGGTCTCCGTGGAGCGGAGCCGGCAGGGTTCCACGCTCGAGCTGCGGGTCACCGCCCAGATCGTGAGCGTCCCATCGCTGGCGGCGATCGACGCCGTCCAGGCCGATGTCGCGGCCCGGCTGGGGGGGACCGTGCACCTGGTCTTCGTGGGCCTGCCGGTCGTCCTGCTCGACCCGGCCAGCCCGCCGCCCTCGCCGTCGCCCGCCCCGACCCCGACGCCCACGCCGACGCCAACCCCGACCCCGACCCCGACCCCGACCCCGACGCCCACGCCGATCCCGACCCCGACGCCCACGCCGCGGCCGAGCCCGCCGGCCACGAGCACCTGAGTGGTCGCCTCCTGCCGGGCCGCCATCCTGCCCCGTGGGCATGGCGCTATTCTTGCGGCGTCATGACGAGCGCACCCCGTTCACCGCGTCGGGCCCCTCCCGAGGCCGTGCCCGGCGCTGGTGGAGGCTCCGACGACCGAGGTACGCCGGGGGTGGCGACCGAACCCATCGCGTCTGGCCGCGACGCCAACGGCCAGCCGGTCCACCGGGGCTGGGGACCCATGCGCGGTCACCGACGCTGGATGGAACCGTTCGTCCTCGCGATGGTGGGAGCAACCGGGGGGCACGGCTACGCGCTGCAGGCCCAGCTCGATGAGCTCGGCATCTCAAACGGCCCGGTCGACGTCGGCCAGGTCTACCGAACCCTGCGCGATCTCGAGGAGCTCGGCCAGGTTGTCTCCTCATGGTCGTCGGACCGGGTGGGGCCACAGCGCCGCGACTACGTCCTGACCCAGAGCGGGTTCGAGGCGCTGCACGACTGGGCGGCCGTGATGCGCGAGCGGACCCGCCTCATCGCGGAGTTCGAGGCGCTGCACCACCGAATCCACCGGGAGCGCCCGGACCTGTCGACGGGGGTCGGGTGGCAGCCGGATCCTGAGTAGGTGGCCCGACGCCCTGTCAGCCGCGCGGCTCGAATCGGCGCTTGACCAGCTCCACGAGGCTCAGGTAGGCGACCACGAGGCCGACCAGCAACCCCCAGAACGCGAGCGGCAGCGGGGCAAAACCCAGCACCTCGCCGAGCGGGCTGAGCGGGATCGCCACGGCCGCCACGAGCGCGGCGAGGACGGCGGCCAGGAGCGGCTTGCTGGGGCGGCTCCGCCAGAATGGGCTGACGCGGGTCCGGATCACCAGCACGACGAGGACCTGGGTGAACAGCGATTCCACGAACCAGCCGGTGTGGAAAGCCTTCTCGTTCGCTCCCAGGACCCACAGCAGAACCCCGAATGTCGCGTAGTCGAAGAGCGACGAGATCGGTCCGAAGATCAGCATGAAGCGCTGGATCGCGTGGACGTCCCAGTGGGCGGGGATGGCGGCGACCGTCGGGTCGATCGTGTCGGTGGGAATCGCGGTCTGTGACGCGTCGTATATCAGGTTGTTGAGGAGGATCTGGCCGGGCGTCATCGGCAGGAACGGAAGCACGAGGGCCGCCCCGGTCATGCTCAGCATGTTTCCGAAGTTGGAGCTGGTGCCCATCCGGATGTACTTGAGCGTGTTCGCGAAGGTGCGCCGGCCTTCCACGACTCCCTGGTGGATGGCGGCCAGGCTCGGCTCCAGAAGGATGATGTCGGCGGCGGAGCGCGCCACGTCGGTCGCGTTGTCCACGCTGATCCCGACGTCCGCCGCGTGGAGCGCGGGCGCATCGTTGATCCCGTCGCCGAGGTATCCCACGACCGCGCCTCCGTCGTGGAGCGCCCGGATGACCTGGAGCTTCTGGTCCGGGTCGACCCGCGCGAAGATCGTGGTCCGTTTCGCCCGGGCCACGAGGGCGGGCTGGGTGAGCCCCCGCATCTCCTCGCCGGTCAGGACGCCCTCGACGACCAGCCCGACCTGCTCCGCCACGTGACGGGCGACGAGGTCGTTGTCGCCGGTGACGATCTTGAGCGCAACGCCGTCGCGCCCGAGCTGGGAGATCGTGTCGCGGACGCCCTCCTTGGGCGGATCGCTGAACAGGATCAGGCCCTCGAACACCAGGTCGTGCTCGACCTGGTCCGGTGCCGCGAGCCGGGTCCCGCCATCTGGCCGGGGAGCGCCGATCTCCTCGGGTGCCAGCGCGCGGGATCCCACCGCCACCAGCCGGAAGCCGTCAGCCGAGGCACCGTCGACAAGCTTCGCGAGCCGCTGGTGCTCCGCGACATCGATCGGCCGGGCCGCGTGATCCTCGCGCACCTGGATCGAGCGGAGCAGGACCGCCTCGGGTGCCCCCTTGGTCACCAGGAGCGGCGGCTCCCCCGCCTGCTGAACCACGACGCTGAGCAGCCGCCGGGTGAAGTCGTAGGGAAGCTCGGCGAGCTTGCGGTAGCTCGTGAGGTCGACCGGCTCGGGGGTTCCCGCGAGGATCGCCGCGTCAAGCGGGTTGGTGAAGCCCGTCTGGAAGTGGCTGTTCAGATAGCCGAGCTCCAGGGCACGCGCCGCCTCGGCGGCATCGTCGCGGTCGATGCCCACCGAGCGCACGATCCCGAGCTTGCCCGCGGTGAGGGTGCCGGTCTTGTCCGTGCACAGGACCGTCACGCTGCCCATGTTCTGGATCGCCGGCAGCCGCTTCACGAGCACGCCGCGGCGGCTGAGTGCCCGGGCCCCCTGGGTGAGGTTGAGCGTCACGATGGCCGGCAGCAGCTCCGGCGTGAGGCCGACGGCGAGCGCGATCGCGAACAGGAGGGAGTCGAGGACGGGCCTGTGCAGCGCGAGGTTGATCGCGAGCACCGCGATCACCAGGGCGGTGGTAACCCGGAAGACCAGGCCGCCGAAGGCGCGAACGCCGCGCTGGAAGTCGTTCTCCGGTGCCCGGGCAGCGAGGTGACGAGCGATCTCCCCGTAGCTGGTCCGGGCGCCGGTCGCCGTGACCACGGCACTGCCCGTGCCGCTCACGACGCTCGTTCCGAAGAAGGCAACGCCATCGTGATCGTCGGGCCCGGCCGGCCCGAGCGCGGCGTCGCGAGGATACTTCGACGAGGGTGCCGACTCGCCCGTCAGCGAAGACTCGTCGATGTAGAGGTGGTCGGCATCGACGAGCCGGACGTCGGCCGGCACGATGTCTCCTGCGCTGAGCAGCACGAGGTCGTCGCGGACGACATCGTGCAACGGGACTTCCTGCCGTGTGCCGTCGCGGACGACGGTCGCGTGCAGGGTCAGGCGGGCCTGGAGGGCGGCCACCGCGGTCTCGGACCGAGCCTCCTGGACGAAGCCCAGCATCGCGCTCAAGGCGACGATCGCGAGGATGATGCCCGCCGTCACCGCGTCTCCAACGACCAGGCTGACCAGGCTGGCGGCGACGAGGATGAGCACGAGCGGGCTCGCGACCTGGGCCACGAGGATCGCGAGGAGCGTGCGGCGGCCGGTGCCGCCGATCGTGTTCGGGCCGTCGAGGCGCAACCGCTCCGCAGCAGCGTCCGAGGTCAGCCCGGCCGAGGGTTCGCCGTCAGGCGGCGGGGATGCCCGAGTCGCCGCCGGAGCCGGTTCCGCCTGGGCCACGTCCTTCGCCTCTCGATGGTGCTCGGTCGCCGCAGTGTACGCCGGGGGCGAGTGGGGAACCGGGCTGCCTGATGGCACCCCGACACGCGTCGATCGGCACTCGCGATCGCGCGAGGGCCGTGGTAGATCGTGTGGGAAGGAGGCAGCCATGAGCCAGCCAAGCGTGACGCTCGAGCCGCCAAAGAGCCCAGCCGAATCACCGGAGCGTGTCGAGGTGCCGGATCACCCGTACCTGGTCCTGGGCCGGCCGGTGGAGGATCGGAGCTTCGAGGTCGTGGAGACGGGCGTCGGGATCGCGGCGGGCATGGCCATCGGCACCGCTGTCGCCGGCCCGATCGGGACGGCGATCGGCGGGCTGCTCGGTGCCGCTGCCGGCCTGGTCACGGGCGAGGCCGTGGAGCGGGCCGCCGGGCGTGCCGCGACGACGACCGACGCCACCGACGCCACCGACGCCACCGACGACGAGTCGGAGTGGCTGGGTCACGCCTGACCCACCTCCAGGCTCCAGGTCCGCGTCCCGGGCCGTCCCGGGTTCTCGGTTCGGGGCCCTCAGGGAGTCGGTCGGGGATGGACCGTATCTGACACCGTGACCCGGAGGTTTCGGCCCTCCCAGCGACCGGATTCCGGCCACCAGGGCGTGAACTCCACCGCGGCGCCCGGCGGCAGCCGGTCGGAGCCCGGCACGTCGACCACCCACACGCCGACGCCGGTGTCGCGAGTGTCGATGTCCGCCCAGGTCCGCCAGCCGTCCAACGTATAGCGGACCTTGGCCGGGGCCAGGAGCTCCAGGCGCAGAACCCGGCCCTCCGGCATGGTGCGGCGCTGGGCGTTGAAGCGCCAGGTCGCGCGGATCGGCCTCGGCGCGACACCGTGGTAGCGGTGCCAGGCGGCGGCGGGCCGATCGATCGCATGGCCAAGGGCGATCGACCGGAGAAGCTTCACGTACTCCGCGTGGGCCCATGCCAGGGGCATCGCCGAGCCGCTCGGGCGGCCGGGGACCAGGCCACGGGCGGGGATCGGGTCGGTGTCCCAGACCTGCTCGGGCAGCATCCCGCCGCCCGACGCCATCCGGCGCATCGTCTCCAGGTAGGGTCGCGCATCCCGACCCGCCGCCAGCTCGTAGTGACCTCGCTCGCCGACCAGGAGCGGCCAGCCGCGGCCGATCCCAGTCCCGTCGAAGGCGGTGCCATCCTCGTGCTCCCCGTAGCCATCGCCGCTGTAGCGGTGCCAGACCGGTCCGGTGGGCGTCTCGGTCCGCAGGAGCGCGTCAGTGACCGCGAGCGTCGCGAGGATGCACGGGTCGTCGGCCGTCCGCAGACCGAAGCGCACGAGGGCCAGGAAGTCGGTGCCGACCATCTCGTCGGCCGGCGTCATGGACGCCTCGGGCGGCTGGTTGCGCACGGGGACGGGCGTCGAGATCGGGGCCCCTGCCAGCACGTCGGGTGAGGCGATCCGGACGTAGTAGCCGTCGACGCCGTGCTCGCTCGCGAGCGTCGTCCCGCGGGCGTAGGTCCACTCCTCGATCGAGGCGTTCCAGTCGTCGGCAAGCTCGCGGAGATACGTCGCGGCCGGCTCCGGGTGGTGATCCGCGGCGACGACGAGCGCGGCAACGACCGGCGCCAGGGTCGACGGCGTCAGGCCAGCGTTCTCCTCCCAGCGGTCCTGGCCCGTTGCGGGCCCGGTCTGAGCGAGGAACCCCGCGGCCGACGCGATCATGCGCGTGAGCGAGTCCTCGGTGAGGAGGTGCTCGAACGCCGCCGCGTCCGTGCCGGTCATGCCGTGCATCTCGGCAGCGCCGCCCTGCCGGAGCGCTCCGGCCAGGAGGATAGGATAGGCGGCCTCGTCGAGCTGAACGCCCGACCAGTAGGCCACTCCGTCCACCCACTGGTTCTGGACCCAGGATCCATCGGGTTCCTGGGTCGCGACGAGGTAGGCGAGCGTGCGGCGGGCCGTCCGGCCGGCGCCGAGCGCCACGAGCGCGCCCGCCGACTCCACGAGGTCCCGCGACCAGACCAGGTGGTACCCGCCGAGATCGTTGCGCGTGTTCCCCCAGGGGATGGACAGGCTGGCGACGATCGCACCCGGAGCCGTGCGATCGGCGTGGGTGCGGAGAACCGCCGCGGACGTCAGGTAGAGGTCGCGCTCCTCCTCCGGGATGTGCGCCGGGGGATGGCTCAGGGTCCGGAGGAACCCGTGCCAGTTGCCGACATACTCGTCCCACGCGTTCTCGAAATGGCCCGCCAGAGCGGCACGGGCCTCCAGCCCGGCCTCCTCGGGTCGCGTCCCGAACCCGAGGGCGAGGTGGGCGACGCCGTCCGCAAGCACCAGCTCGGACATCCCCGCCACATTGCCGGCGTCCGTCGTGGTGTGTGTCCAGGCCATCCGCCCGTTCGTCGCGAAGTCCTGCCAGCCGTCCGAGGCGCCAACGTAGCCGACGCTCTGGCGGGTCGGGCCCGGGTCCGAGGCGAGGGCGAGGGCAGCCGCACCGTCCCGGGCGAACAGCATGGGCAGACCCTTGTACGTGCCGGTCCAGGCATTGTTGTGCAGGCCGCTGAAGCCAAGGTGCGGGGCAAGCAGCGGATACAGGCGGAGCGGGTGGGCCAGGCGATCGGGATCCGACGCATCGCGCGGATCGTCCAGGCGCGCCTCGACGTGAATGACATCCGCGTGGTCGTCAGCGCAGATGCGGAGCGTCAGCGTGTATCGCGGATGACGGTGGGTCGTGATGATCGCGGGCACGCCCGGCTCCAGGTGGTGCACCTCGCGCGCCGCGTCCCGCTTCACTTCGCTCCAGAACCCGTTGTCGTCGGCGATGATGAACCCCAGGTCGCGGACCTGTGGCCGGTCCACCCGCGGCCAGTAGATCTCGTTCAGAATCCCGTGGCCGATGGTGAACCACACCCGGCTCGAGAAGTGGGACGTCCCGACCGCGTCCTTCTCGCTGCTCGACCAGGTGGGCGGCGCGCCGGGCGCGCCCGGCGCATGCGCGGCGTCGTCGCTCATCGTGGCGCCGACGGCGCCTTTGACGCCCCTGGCGCTCCTGGCGCTCCTGGCGCCGGTGGCACGCCTGGCGCCCCTGGCGAAGCCGGACTCGCGTCTGGCCGGGTGACCCCGGCGATCACCGGGTCGTGCCAGCGATCTCCGTGCGCCAGGATCGCGGCTGCCGCATCCGGGCCCCAGGTGCCGGGGTCGTAGTCGTGGAGGGGCGTCCGGTCGTCCAGGATGCCGTCCACCACGCGCCAGGCTGCCTCGACGGAATCCTCGCGAGCAAAGAGCGACTGGTCCCCGCGCGTGGCATCGCCGATGAGGCGCTGGTAGGGCGGGCGCTCGGACCCGCTTTGGTGGGAGGCGAAGAGCTCCACCGCTTCGCCGACCAGCGCCTCGCCGGGCTTCTTGGCCCGGGCGCCCAGCGAGATCGACATGTCGGGCGAGAGCCGGAAGCGGAAGTAGTCGCTGTCGGGCGGCTGCGATTCCGCGAACACGGACTGGGGTGGTCGCTTCAGGATGACCCGCACCTCCGTGGCGGTCACGGGCAGGCTCTTGCCGGTCCGGATGTAGAAGGGCACGCCGCCCCAGCGCCAGGTGTCGACATGAAGGCGCAGGGCCACGAACGTCTCCGTGGTCGACCCGGGGGCGACACCCGCGACGTCCCGGTAGCCCCGGTACTGGCCGCGCACCACGTCGGCGGGCGTGACCGACCGGATCGAATCGAGCACCTTGAACTGCCCGTCCCGGATTGCGTCGCCGGAGTGCCCCGAAGGCGGTTCCATTGCCAGCAGGCTGACCACCTGGAGAAGATGGTTCTGGACGACGTCGCGGATCGCGCCGGCCCGGTCGTAGAACGCGCCTCGGTCGGCGACGTCGAGCGCCTCGGGCATGTTCACCTGCACACTCGCGATGTGATCGCGGTTCCAGAGCGGCTCCTGGAACGAGTTGGCGAACCGGAAGTAGAGCAGGTTCTGGACCGGCTCCTTGCCCAGGTAGTGGTCGATCCGGAAGATCGCGGGCTCGGCGAGAACCTCGTGGATCGTGGCGTTCAGGGCAACGGCGCTCGTGAGGTCGCGCCCGAACGGCTTCTCGAGAATGACCCGCGCGCCGGCGGCGCAGCCCGAGGCCGCCAGGTTCGTCACCACCTGGCCAAAGAGCGCTGGCGGGACCGCCAGGTAGTGGAGGGGATGCCGCGCCTCTCCCAGCTCCCGTCGAAGGGCGTGGAACGTCTCGACATCGTCGTCCGAGCCTTTCACGTAGCGCAGCCGAGCCGTGAGGGTCTCGATCAGCGCGCCGTCGACGATGCCGGCAGCCGCGAGGCTCTGGCGGGCACGCTCCCGGAGGCTCTCCAGGTCCCCCGAGCGCGCCACGCCGATGATCGGCAGGTCGAAGCCCTCGTCGCGCACGAGCCCGGCCAGGGCCGGGAAGATCTGTTTGAAGGCCAGGTCACCCGTGGCGCCGAAGAAGACGAAGGCGTCGGAACGCGCAGCGGCCATCGTCTGGACCCCCGGTTGCGGCTGGAGCCGCCCGTCGACGGATGGGCGTCGAACTCCCGCGCAGGACCACTAGGGTAGAGGCAATGTGCCCCGGGCGCCGGCACCGCCGCGCGGCCGCGAGCGGCCGCCACTGGCGCGCTCGATCACGCCTCCGGGACCGGGTCGGGGCCGCCCGACAGCGCCACCACCATCTCCCACAGATGCCGGCGATCCGCCGCGCTCAGCCGCGTCCCGGGGACGCGGTCGAACGGCCGTGACCGGCGATCCAGGAAGAGAGACCCGCTCGTCGCCGCGGCGGCCGGGTCCGCGGCGAGCCAGGCGATGGTGTCCACCCCCTCGGCAGGGCTTCGCAGCACCGGGCGCATGGCGCGGTAGAAGCCCGGCAGCGTCTCGGCGAGTCCCGGCGTGTCGGCCCAGCCGGGATGCATGGCATTGATGGTGACGCCGGTCCCGCGAAGCCGCCGGGCCCATTCCCGGACGAGCGCGACCTGGGCCCGCTTCGCCCGGGCGTAGGCACGCGGGCCGGAGAACGGGACCTCCGCGGACTGGAGGTCGTCGAGATCCAGCTTCTGGGTGTACATGCCCCCGGACGTCACGCAGATGACCCGGGCGCCCGAGGTGCGCTCGAGGAGCGGCAGGAGGCCCGAGATGAGGACGAACGGCCCCACGACCAGAACGGCCAGGGTGGCCTCGATCCCGTCCGGCCCCTCCTGTCGCTCGGGGTAGATCGCCCCGGCGTTGTCGACCAGGACGTCGAGCCTGGGCTCCGTCTCGATGATGCGGTCAATGGCCGCCCGAACTGATGCGAGCGAGCCGAGGTCGGCCACCACGATCGGGAACCGATCCTCGCCGTGGATGGCAGTCAGGTCGTCGTGCACCGCGGCCAGCCGCTCCTCGCTGCGCCCGACGAGGACGACGCGAGCCCCCAGCGAGGCGAGCACGTCGGTCGTCGCGCGCCCCAGGCCCGAGGTGGGGCCGGTGACGAGGGCAGTTCGGCCGCGCAGGGCGCCATCCGCCGGCGGAGCCCATCCGAATAGAAGGCGACGGAGCACGAACCCCACACGGGAAAAGCTTCCGACGACTGTGACCTCGAGGGCGTCATCCACGAGCGACGAGAGATCCACGGGCACTCCTCGAGGTGGCGGTGTCCGCCTGGCTGGCAGGTGCGAGCGGCGGATGAGGACTTCCAATGATGAACGAATGCGCAGATCGGAGCCCACGATGACCAGGCTGCAGGAACAGATCGAGACCACGTTGCCGATCGACGACGCGTTCGCCTTCATCGCCGACTTCGCCAACTCGCCGGCCTGGGATCCGGGCACCGCCACGTCCGAGCGACTCGATGCCGGACCGGTGGGCGTCGGTGCCCGCTACCAGCTCGGCGTCCGGATGCGAGGCCAGGTCGTCCCGATGGAGTACCGGATCACCAGGTTCGAACCGCCGCGTCGGGTCGTCCTCAACGGCTCCGGATCAGGCGTGACCGCGGAAGACGACATCCGCTTCGAACCGGCTGGGACCGGAGCCCGGGTCGACTACGCGGCCGACATCCGCCTGAGCGGCCTGCTGCGACTCGCCCAGCCGTTCCTCGGCAGAGCGTTCGCGAAGATCGCCCGCGATGCGGCCGACGGCATGCAGCGGGCGCTCGATGCGCGCGCCGCGGAGCGGGACGCCGGGCCAGCCGGAGCTGGGACGCGTCCATGAAGGTCGCCGTCGTTGGGTCGGGAGTGAGCGGCTTGACCGCCGCCTACGCGCTGCACCAGGATCGCCACGCGGTCCGTCTGTTCGAGGGCGAGCCGGCGGTGGGTGGGCATGTCAAGACCGTGGTCGTCCCCACCGACCGCGGCCCGGTTCCGGTGGACACCGGCTTCATCGTCTACAACGAGCGGACCTATCCGCGCTTCGTTGGGCTCCTGCGTGAGCTGGACGTGGAGACGCAGCCGAGCGACATGTCGCTGGGGTCCGCCTGCCGCGCCTGCGGCGTGGAGTTCAGCTCGCGTGGCGCGCGGGGCATCTTCGCTCGGCCTTCATCGCTTGTCCGACCGTCGCATGCGCGGATGCTCGCCGACGTCCTCCGCTTCTACCGCGACGCCCGTGAGGTCCTTGAAGCGGACGCGCCGACGGACGCCACCCTGGGCGAGTACCTGGACGAGCGGGGATACGGAACCGCCTTTCGCAACCACTTCCTGGTCCCGATCACGGCCGCGGTGTGGTCCACCGCGCCGGAGCGCGTCCTGGAGTTCCCGGTCAACTACCTGCTCCACTTCCTCGACAACCACGGCCTGATCGGCCTGGGCAGGGCGCCGCAGTGGCGGACGGTCCGCGGCGGCTCTCAGGCGTACGTGGCGCGGATCGTAGCCGGCCTTCCCGCCGGCACGGTTCGTGCCGGCGACCCCGTGGTGGCAGTCAGCCGCGACCCGGCCGGCGTGTTGATCCGGACAGAGGGCGGGTTCGCCGAGCGGTTCGATGCCGTCGTGATCGCGTCGCACGCCGACGACGCGCTGCGCTTCCTGCGCGACGCGGATGGGTCCGAGCGGTCAGCCCTGGGCGGATTCGAGTACACGCCGAACGCGGTCGTCCTCCACACGGATGACCGGCTGATGCCGCGCCGCCCCGCCGCGTGGGCCTCGTGGAACGTCGAGCAGCCAGGCTGCACACTTCCAGGCGCGTCGGTCACGATGACCTACCACATGAACCGCCTCCAGTCGCTCCCGGGTCCCGAGCAGTACTTCGTGTCGCTCAATCCCGGCGACCGGGTCAGCCCGGACCGGGTGATCCTGGCGCGCGAGTTCAGTCACCCGCTCTACACGTTCCGGACGCTCCAGGCCCAGGCGGATTTGCGCGTCCTCCAGGGCCACCGGCGGACGTACTACGCGGGGGCGCACCTGGGCTACGGATTCCATGAGGACGGCTGCCGCTCCGGCTACGAAGCTGCGGGATTCCTGGCGTCTGCCACCGAGCAGCTCGCGGCATGAGGTCGCACCTCCTCGAGGGCAAAGTCACCCACCTTCGCACTCGCCCGTTCACCCACCGGCTTGACTACTCGGTGTTCTATTTCGCGCTTGACCTTGCCGAGCTCGACGAGGTGGCCCGCGGGATCCGGCTGGTGAGTCGCAACCGGCGCAACGTTCTCAGCTTCCGGGACGAGGACCATCTCGATCCCCCCGCCCGCGACCTTGCCGCCTCGGTCGACCGGCTCCTCCGCGACCAGGGGGTCGACCCGTCCGGATGGCGGGTGACGCTCGTGACCAACCTGCGGGTCTTCGGCTACGTCTTCAACCCGGCCAGCTTCTTCCTGTGCCGCGATCCGGACGGCGAGCTCCGGTTCGTCGTCGTCGAGGTCCACAATACCCACGGGGAGCGCCATCTCTACACGCTCCGGCCGGAGCACCGGGGAACCTCGCACGTTGCGTCGATGGAGAAGGACTTCTACGTCTCGCCGTTCATCGAGATGGAGGGGGAGTACGTCGTGCGCGTCCGGGAGGACGCGGCCGGCCTGCGCATCGCCATCGACGAGGGACACGGCGGAGAGACGCAGCTCCACACGAGCCTCGTCCTGCGCCGCGCGCGCCTGACCAACCGGGCCGTCGCCCGGATGCTGGTCCGCCACCCCTTCGTCACCCAGAGGACGATCGCCGCCATCTACCTGCACGCCTGGCGCCTGTGGCGCAAGGGGGCGCGGTTCCACCGCCACGGCGAGGCCGCGCGCTTCCACGGGAAGGTGGCTTGATGAGCGAGCGCTCCGCCGACCGGCGCGTGCGCACGGCACGGGAGCCCCTCTTGACAGCGGCTGCCCGGCGGGTCGGTCTGGCTGCCGCGCGGCGCATCCGAACCGGCTGTCTCGCGGTGGAGCTCCCCGATGGCTCGCGGCACGTGTTCGGCGACCGTGCGTCCGCCCGGCACGCCGAGATCCGCGTCCACGACATGGCTGCCCTGCAGCGCATCTTCGTCAACGGCGAGACCGGTGCCGGGGAGGCCTACATGGACGGCCTCTGGTCCAGCCCGGATCTCGTCGCGCTGATCGAGCTGGCGTCGCTGAACCGTGCGTCGCTCGCCCTTTCAGCCGGCTGGTGGCGCGTGCCGAGCCAGCTCGTCCGGACCCTTGCCCACCGGGCCCGGCGCAACACCCGCGGCGGGAGCCGGCGCAACATCGCGGCGCACTACGACCTCGGCAACGACTTCTACCGCCTCTTCCTCGATGAGACGCTGACCTACTCCAGCGCCGTCTTTGCCTCGCCCGACCAATCGCTCGCGGATGCGCAACGGAACAAGTACCGGATCATCGCGGAGCGTGCCGGCCTTGCCCAGGGCCACCACGTCCTGGAGATCGGCACCGGCTGGGGCGGGTTCGCGCTGTACGCCGCCGGCGAGCTGGGCTGCCGCGTGACGACCATCACGATCTCGCGGGCACAGTGGGCGCTTGCCCGCGAGCGCGTTCGGGCGGCTGGCCTCGACGGCCTGGTGGACGTCCAGCTGCGGGACTACCGTGAGATCAGCGGGACATACGACGCGATCGTGTCGATCGAGATGCTCGAGGCGGTTGGGGCGGAGTACTTCGCCATGTTCTTCGGGGCCTGCGACCGGGCGCTCGCGCCCGGAGGCCGGATGGGTCTCCAGTCGATCACGTTCCCGGACTCGGCCTACGAGGGTCAGCGCCGGGGAGCCAACTGGATCCAGCAATACATCTTCCCCGGCGGGCTGTGCCCGTCCCTGGCGGTGATCGAACGATCGACGCGCGACACGAACCTGTTGATCACCCGGGTCGACGACATTGCCCCCCACTACGTGCGCACCCTGCGAGCGTGGCGGAACCGCTTCCTGGAGCAGCGCGACGCCGTCCGGGCGATGGGCTTCGACGACCGTTTCGTGCGCATGTGGGAGTACTACCTTGCCCTGAGCGAGGCCGCGTTCGCCACCGGCGCCACCCAGGACCTCCAGATCGCCTTCGAGAAGGGCCGCGGGGCCGGGTAGCGGCACCTTTCGGAGCGCCCGGGCGGGCGTTCCGGCCGTCCCGCCGAGCGGCCGGTTGGCGACGCGGCGAGCCGTGCCGTCGGCCTGCCCGCCCGGATTCCAGTACTCTCTCGTGACCATCCGACCGTCGACGGAGCGTCCCCGGTGATCTGCTCGAACTGCGCCGCGGAGAACAAGCCCGGTCGCAAGTTCTGCGTGCGTTGCGCGACACCCCTGGCCGCCGCCTGCCCTTCGTGCGGCGCGCCTTTTGACCCGGGCGACGCGTTCTGCGGGGAATGCGCCGCCCCGCTGAGCACCGGTGGAGCGCCGGCGGGCGCGGTCCGTCCGCAGGGCTCCGGCGCCGTCACTCCGGTCGCAGAGCGCCGGCTCGTCTCCGTCCTGTTCGCCGACCTCGTCGCATTCACCCCGCTCGCAGAGGGACGCGACGCGGAGGAGACCCGCGAGCTGCTTTCCCGCTACTTCGACATCGCGAGCGACGTGATCGCCCGTTACGGCGGGACGGTCGAGAAGTTCATCGGCGACGCGGTGATGGCCGTCTGGGGTGCCCCGACGGCCCGCGAGGACGACGCCGAGCGCGCGGTCCGGGCGGCGCTCGATCTCGTCGACGCGGTCCGCGCGCTGGGCCCGGAGGTCCAGGCGCGCGCCGGGGTTCTTACCGGCGAGGCCGCCGTGACCATTGGCGCGACGAACCAGGGCATGGTCGCGGGCGACCTCGTGAACACCGCGTCCCGGCTGCAATCGGCGGCCGCGCCCGGGACGGTCCTGGTCGGCGAGGCGACCCAGCGCGCCGCCAGCGGGGCGATCGCGTTCGGGCCGGCCGGCGATCAGAGTCTCAAGGGCAAGGCTGCCCCGGTTCCGGCATGGCGCGCCCTGCGCGTCGTCGCCCAGCGCGGCGGCCAGGGCCGCTCGGACCTCCCCGAGCCGCCCTTCGTCGGCCGTGACGAGGAGCTGCGCCTCCTGAAGGATCTGATCGCCACGACCGGTCGCGACCGCCGGACGCGGTTGGTCTCCATCACCGGGCCCGGCGGGATCGGCAAGAGCCGGCTCGCCTGGGAGCTCGAGAAGTACATCGACGGGATCAGCGAGGCGATCTACTGGCACCGCGGACGGTCCCCCTCGTACGGCGAGGGGATCACGTTCTGGGCGCTCGGCGAGATGGTCCGGCGCCGGGTCGGCCTCGGCGAGACGGACGACGAGGCCGCGACGCGGGAGCGAATCCGGGCGACTGTCGCCGAGCACGTCCCGGCGGAGGACGACCGGCGCTGGGTGGAGCCGGCTCTCCTCACCCTCCTCGGGCTCGAGCCGGCGCCAGCCGGCGGCCGGGACGTCCTCTTCGCCGCGTGGCGGATCTTCTTCGAGCGGATCGCGGAGCGGGCGACCACCGTCCTCCTGTTCGAGGACCTCCAGTGGGCCGACACGGGCCTGCTCGATTTCATCGAGCACGTCCTCGAGTGGTCGAAGAACGTGCCCCTCATCGTCATCACCCTGGCCCGCCCGGAGCTTCTCGACCGCCGGCCGGACTGGGGTTCGGCGACGCGCAACCTGACGAAGCTGGCCCTGGAGCCGCTCACCGACGACGCGATGCGGCAGCTGCTGGACGGCTTCGTGCCCGGCCTTCCCGAAGCCGCGATCCAGGCGATCCTGGCCCGGGCCGATGGGATGCCGCTCTACGCCGTCGAGACCGTCCGCTCCCTCGTCGCGAGCGGTCGCCTCCAGCGCGACGGTGCTGCCTACAGGCCGGTGGGCGAGCTCGGCGAGCTGGCAGTCCCCGACACGCTGCGCTCGCTCATTGCGAGTCGGCTCGACGGGCTCGATCCGGCCGACCGGAGTCTTGTCGCCGACGCCTCTGTCCTGGGCCAGTCCTTCACGCCCGCCGGGCTGACCGCCGTCAGCGGGATCGACCTCGAGCTCCTGGAGCCCCGCCTGCGCGCGCTTGTACGGCGGGAGCTGTTCGACCTGGAGATCGACCCGCGCAGCCCGGAGCGCGGCCAGTACCGGTTCGTCCAGTCGCTGATCCGCGAGGTGGCCTACAGCACGCTCGCCAAGCGCGAGCGCCGCATGCGGCACGGCTCGCTCTGCTCCGAGCCGCGGTCGACCTGGCCCACGAGCGGGGCTTCGTCGCCGCCGAGACCCGCGCCCTGTCCAACCTCGGCGTGTCGATCGACGACAACCCGCGCCGGGCCCGGGACATCCTCGAGCAGGGCCTCAACCTGGCGCGCCGGGTTGGGAACCGGTCGCTGGCAAACTGGGCCGCGATCAGCCGGCTCTATGCCGTCGTCTCGATTGCGGAAGGGTGGGACGAGGCGCTCGCGGAGGCGGAGCAGGACCTCGCCGATGCCCGCGCCCACAAGGTCGCGAGCCCGCTGGACGAGATCCGGAGCCTGTCGGTCCAGGCCCTGATGCGCGTTCCGCGGGGCGAGTCGTCCGACGCGATGCTCGCAGACCTCGAGCGGCTCGCCGGGGAGACGACCGACGCGTTCGGGGCCGCGGCGCTCCACTACCTCCGCGGCGACCGGGCGCTGCTCGCCGCGGATCACGCGCAGGCCAGCCGGGAGATGCTCCTGGCAGCGGACGAGCCGAACATCGGCCACGTCTTCCTCGCGGGCGCGGCGCGGGCCGCGCTCTGGGGCGGTGACGTTGCCAGGGCGGTCGAGGTCGCCGACCGGCTCGATGCGCACCCCAACTCGTCCGCGTCGTTCACGGCCGGGCGGATCGCGGTTCGGGCCGGGATCGCCGCCCTCGAGGGTCGCCGGGACGATGCGATCAGCGGGTTCCGTGACGCGCTCGCGCGGCTTCGTGCCATCGGCGAAGACTTCGAGCTGGCGCGGACCGGCCTCGACTTCGTCCTGCTCGTCGGCCCGGGGGAGCCGGCCGCTCACGCGGCGGCCGCCGAGGCGCGTCCGATCTTCGAGCGGGTCGGGGCTCGCCCATATCTGGAGCGGCTCGACGCCGCCGCGGCCGGTGCGACCAGCGCCGACACCCGGGCCACCGCCTGACCCCGCGTTCGTCGCCTGCCGCGGCCGTCCGCGGCGTGTGGCTCAGTGGCGCGCGAGGATCGCCAGCAGCTCGTCGCCGTGCCGATCGAGCCGTGCCGGGCCCATGCCCTTGACCCGCCGCAGGGCGGCGATCGAGGTGGGCCGCTGCTCGACGAGCGCGGCGAGGAGCGTGTCCGGGGCGATCACGTAGGCGGGCACGCCGTCGGCGCGGCAGCGTTCCGAGCGCCAGGCCCGCAGCTCCGCCGCCAGCGACTCGTCGCTGGGACGTGCCGCCGGCGCCGTGAAGACCGGCGCGCCCGGCAGCACGGTCACCCGGGACGCACGGAGGCGCGCAGGTCCCGGCGACGCGCCCGCCTCCGGCCGGGCGGCCGCCACCACGCCGCCTTCGAGCGCGCGAAGGAAGCGGCTGGGGCGGCGCTGTACCTCGCGACCGCCAGGCCCGGCCCTTCGGTTCGCCCAGGAGAGGGTGAGGTGCCGGCGGGCGCGCGTCAGCCCCACGTAGAGGAGCCGGCGCTCCTCGGCCAGCGCGTCGTCGTTGTCCGCCGCGTGGCGAACGGGCAGGGTTCCCTCCTCCAGCTCGGGGAGCAGGACCGCCTCCCACTCGAGCCCCTTCGCACGGTGGAGCGTGAGGAGGTTCACGCCGTCGGCCGATCCCTCGGCCTCGGCCGCAGCCCGTCGCCCGAAATCGGCCAGGAGGGCTGCGGCGTCGAGCCCCGTCGCCGGCCCAGCGGCGCCGCGGCGGGCGTCGGTCGCGTCGCGGGCGATCTCGAGAAGCAGCGCGAGGGCCGCCGTCCGCTCGCGTGCCTCGGCGCCGGCCACGTCACCGTCCGGGTCGAAGCCCAGGTCCGCCCGCAGGCGCGCCTCCCATGCATCGATGACGGCGTCTCCGCGCGTTCCCGCCGGAAGCCGGCGCAGGAGCCGCAGCGCGTCGCGCACCTCGGGCCGCTCGAAGAAGCGGCCGCCCCGGACCCGGAAGGGGATGCCCGCCTTCGTGAGGGCTGCCTCGAGCGGCGGGATCTGGGCGTTCAGCCGGACGAGGATCGCGATCTCGCCCGGCGGGGTGCCGGCCCGGATCAGGCCGCCGACCGTGGCGACCACCAGAGCGAGCTCCGCATCGCCATCCGGACAGCGGCGGATCACCGGCTTGGGCCCGGCCGGCCGGGTGGCCACCAGCCGTTTCCGCCTCCCCTCGGCCGCCAGGAGGCGGTTGGCGAGCGCGAGGATCTCGGGGCTGCTGCGGTAGTTGCGGTCGAGCGTCACCGACCGGGCGCCCGGGAACCGGGCGGTGAAGCCCGCCAGGTAGGCTGACGTGGCGCCGGCGAACGTGTAGATCGTCTGGTCCTCGTCACCCACCACGCAGAGGTCGTCGCGGTCGCCGAGCCAGAGGTCCAGCAGGCGTTGCTGGAGCGGGTTCGTGTCCTGGTACTCATCGACGCTGAACCAGGCGTAGCGGGCGCGCACGGTCCCGGCTGCCTCCGGGTCGGATTCGAGGAGGTCGACGGTCCGGGTGAGCATGTCATCGAAGTCGAGCCGGCCCGCACGGTCCTTCTCCCGCTCGTAGTCGGCCCACAGGCGGACGAACAGCTCGACCGGGATCGGCGGCATCCGGTCGCCGGCCTCGCCCGCGTACGTCGCCGGCCGGAGCCTGCGGCTCTTCGCCCACTCGACCTCGTCGGCGAGGTCCTTCGCCGCCGTGAAGCGGTAGCCGCCGGGCAGGCTCCGGGCAAGGCGGCCGATGATCGGGATCTTCGAGTCGAGCACGGCGGGCGCCGGCGCGCCGTCGTGGTGTTGCGGCCAGAAGTGCCGGAGCTGCGCCAGCGCCGCCGCGTGGAACGTCCGGGCGGCGATGCCCGGCAGTCCGAGGGCCTGCAGGCGAGCGACCATCTCGCCGGCGGCCTTGTCCGTGAACGTCACGACGAGGATGCGCCGGGGATCGATGACGCCGGACGCGACCGCGTAGGCGACCCGGTGGCTCACGACGCGCGTCTTCCCGGACCCGGCGCCCGCGTGGATGACGAGCGGCCCCCGCGTGATCCGGACGGCCTCGACCTGGGCGGGATCAAGGCCGACGAGGAGCGTCTCCGGGTCGATCGTCGGACCGGTCACGCCCCGCCGCGCGCCGCCTCGAGCTTGGCGACCTTGTCGAGCAGCGCGTTGAGGGCGTCATCCTGGGCCTTGAGGTGCTCCTGGATCTGCTGCGCCTCGTGGAACGTTGCCGCGGCGTCCTGGTACGTCATGTCGGCCCGCTTGTCGGAGGCCCGGCTCAGGATGTTCTGGCCGACCATGATCACCGACAGCATGACCAGCTGGATGAACGTCTGGCTGACCCACTGGATGAGCGGGAGCAGTCCACCGCCCAGCGCCTGCGGGAGCGCGACGAGCGCGAGGACCCCGAACGCATAGGCACACCACATCGTGCCGACCGTGGTGGTGAGGATGAGCGCGACCCTGCCGTTGAAGCCGACATGCTCGTCCGTGGTCTTGGGCGGCTTCATCTTCCCGTGCGCCGCGACCCGAGGATGGGGGTGCTGCACGAAGCTGACCTGCATGCTCGATCTCCCAGTTGGACCTGTGACCTTTGACCCGCCTGCCGACGGCACGGCGGGGGTCATCATCCACCCCGGGTGGCCGAACCGCAGGAACCCGGAGCGCGCGGCGATCCGCCTCGACGCGGTCGAACGCCTGGACGTCCCCGGTTCTTCAGCTGATCCGGTAGGCCACGGTCACCGTCACGACCAGCCGCTGGGTGGTGGGCTCCGGCAGCACGGGGACGGGGGCCCCAACGGCCGGCCCGGTCTCTGTCGTGCCGGGGGTCGAGCCTTCCGAGCCCGCGCTTGCGCCGGCCGCCATCGGCACGGCGTAGGTTCCCCCGCTCGAGACGCTGACCGACAGGACGCCGGTGATGGTCACGCCGACCGCGTGCGCGACGGCGTCTGCCTGGACCTTGGCGTCCGCAAGGGCTGCGTTCAGGGCTGCCTGCTGCGCACCTGCCCGGTTGGAGAGATCCGCCTTGACGTCAGCCTGCCCGGTTCCGGTCACGACGATCGTGTGGTCCGGGGCGATGCCGGGAGCCCCGGGGTAGACCGGGTAGGGGTACGCGATTGCCGCTCCGGAGCCGGCGATCGCGCCTCCGGACGAGGCTTCAGATCCCGACGATGCCACCCCGCCGGCGGCGACTCCCGCGCCTCCGGCCGATGTACCGGAGCTGGGCGCCACACCCAGCGCCGGCGCGGTCGCCCCCGCGGGCAGTCCGCTCGCGAGCGCATCAGAGGGTCCCGCGACGGTTGCGCCCGACGATGCCGCGCCTGGCGTGGCCGCGGTCGCGGAACAGCCCGCCGCGATGAGAAGGAATGGCAGGAGGAGGAGGCCTGCGAACCGACGCCGCGGGGTCGCGGTCTGGAGCTGTGCGTTCATGGATCGTCTCCTCGGGCCGTTCGCGATCGGCGGGAACCCGCCGTGCGCCGACGACGCCGCGCTGCGGTGGCTGGTTCCCGGGCACCGCTGCGCGAGATGGGCGGGGCCGCTGGAGTGGCCGCGCGGGACCGAGATCGGAAGGCCCTCGCGTGGGATGCGGTGGATTGCCGGGCGCAGCCCTGCCGCGCCGATGCCTCAGCCGGACGGTGCCTGCGTCAGGGCGGCGGCGATCCCGGCAGCCCATGCCTCGATCTCCGGCCAGTCCCGGAAGTCGCCCACCGGCATCGCCTCCCTGGCGGCCGGCATGATCGACACGAGGCGCTCGGCGATGCCGACCGGCTTGCGATCGGGTTCGTAGGCGCCGAAGAAGACCCGGTGATCCCGGGCGTTGACCGCCTCCAGCATCTCGGCGGCCTCCTTCGGGATCGCAGCCAGGCGCGGATCCCTGCCCTGCGCGTCCACGGCCTCGGCGCCCAGGGGGCCGCTGCTGAAGAGCCAGACGGGCTTCCCGGCGAGGACGGCCCGGTTGCGGCGGACGAATGCCACCGCCGCCTTCTCCCAGTGGAACATGTAGGCGGCGCTCCCGATCACAAACGCGTCGTACCCAGCGAGGCTCCTGATCGAGGCCGCGGGCAGGGCCTCCGCGGTCAGTCCGCCTGCCCCCAGGACCTCGGCGATCCGCTCGGCGATCCCCTGCGTGGCACCGTGCCGGCTCGCGTAGGCGACGAGGACATGCATGCGACGCTCCTTCGGCAAATCGCGGCCGATCGATCCCCCCCCGACCGCCCGCGGGTCCGACCGAGTCTATCAGCGCGTTGATTGGACCCGCCGGACCGCCAGCTGCCCGTCAACCGTGCGCGAGGCCGAACCAACGGGCGTGTCGCTCCGCGCCGAACGCAGCCTTCTCCCGGGCCGTCCGCGTCGACGGAGGCGTGAACATCCCGGTCGGATGCCCCGGCGTCGAGAAGAAGTCCACGTCCACACGCGCGACCTCGCGATCCCCGAACTCGATCCAGCACGCGCCGGTGCCGTCGTAGCCCGGCGGCTCGCTCTCGCCACGGATCCGCGCGACCAGCTGGTCGGCGACGACGCGCGCGGCGCGCTCGGCGAACACCCCGGCCTTGGGTGTGCCGACGCTCGTGACGTCGCCAACCGCGTAGACGCCAGGGAAGCGCGTCGCCGCCGTCCCCGGATCGACCGGGATCCAGCCACCCCTCGCGAGGCCGGACGCCTCCACGACCGCCGGCACGCGGTGGACGGGAATGCCGATGAACAGGCTGAAGGGCATGCGACTGCCGTCGTCGAGCACCGCCTCGTTCGTCGTCGGGTCCAGCGAGACGACCCTGCGGTCGGGAACGAACTCGATGTCCCGTTCGGCGAACCGGGCCAGGATCGCGTCCGAGGTGGCGGGCGATGGGGGGACGGGCGTGCCGAATGGGATCACGACCTGGATCCGGACGTCGCCGCGGACACCCCGCTCGCGCAGGAACTCGTCGAGCAGGATCGCGGTCTCGCTGGGGGCCGGCGGGCACTTGAAGGACGTGCCACAGACCCCGACGATCGCCGTGCCGGACGTGAGGCGGGGGAGCAGCGCATGGACGGCCCCCGCGCCGGGGACGGAGTAGAACTCGTGGCCGACCTCGGCCAGGCCCGGGGTGGCGGCGATGTCGTAGTCGGCGCCCAGGGCCACCACGAGGACGTCCGCTTCATACGTGTCGCGGTCGGTCATGACACGCCGGGCCCCGGGGTCGATCGCGGTGATGGTCTCTTGCCGGAACCGGACGTGGGGCGTCGCGAAGGCGCGGTAGGGGAGCCGAACGGCGTCGAGCGTGCGCCGGCCGAACATCACGTCCAGCTTCGAGAATCCGAAGACGAAGGCGTCGCCTCGATCGACCAGCGTGACCTCGACCTGGTCGCCCAGCTCCTGCGACAGGCGGGAGGAGACCTCCAGGCCACCGAAGCCGGCCCCGAGCACGAGCACGGACGTTGTCATGGGCGAAGCATAGCGGCGAGCCGTTCGCGAGAACGCAGAATCGGGGTGGGCACGGTTGGTGCATCATCGGCTGGTGGACGTCGAGC
Organism: uncultured Chloroflexia bacterium; assembly: GCA_963814115.1. GTDB lineage: Bacteria > Chloroflexota > Limnocylindria > Limnocylindrales > CSP1-4 > CTSoil-043. The sequence goes on from CAWFBS010000004.1 coordinate 63,451, forward strand.
CGCTCCGGGTCGTGATCGCCGAGGACTCGGCCCTCATCCGGGAAGGGCTGGCCCGGCTGATCGTCGATTCCGGGGGCGTCGTGGTGGCGAAGGTTGGCGATGGCCCGTCGCTCGTCGAAGCGGTCGTCCGGCACCAGCCCGACGTCTCGGTCGTCGACGTGCGGATGCCGCCGACCCAGCGGGACGAGGGCCTGCGCGCGGCGATCGAGGCCCGCAGGCGCGTCCCAGGCACGCCCGTTCTCGTGCTCAGCCAGTACGTGGAGCGCCAGTACGCGACAGAGCTGCTCGCGGATGGTGCCGGCGGCGTGGGCTACCTGCTGAAGGACCGGGTGGCGGACATCCGGGAGTTCATGGACGCGTTGCGCCGTGTCGCCGCCGGGGGGACGGCCCTCGATCCCGAGGTCGTCGCTCAGCTGATGGTCCGCCGCCAGCGCGACGACCGGCTGGATGCGCTCACGCCGCGGGAACGCGAGGTGCTGGGCGCGATGGCCGAGGGCCGGACGAACATCGGGATCGCAGCGCTCCTCGGCATCTCGGAGGGGGCCACGGAAAAGCACATCAGCAACATCTTCGGCAAGCTGGAGCTGCCCGACTCGGAGAGCGACCACCGGCGCGTGCTCGCGGTGCTGGCCTACCTCGGCACGTAGGCCGCCGGCGGGATCACGGCGCGGACCAGCGTCGGTCCGCCGGGCGGGCTCTCGACCTCCAGCGACCCATCGAGCGCCTCCACGCGACCCGCCAGGCCGGCCAGCCCGCCGGTCGGGAGGACCTGCGCGCCGCCGGTCCCATCGTCCCAGACCTCCACCACGAGACCCCGGGCCTCCGCCCGGCAGCGGATCTCGCAGCGTTCGGCGGACGCGTGCTTGGCGACGTTGGCCAGCGCCTCGGCTACCACGAAGTACGCGGTCCGCTCCATCGCGTCCGGGAGCCGTGTTCCCTCCGGCAGCGTGCTCTGAACGACGGACGGCACCGGGCAGCGCGCCGCGATCGCGCCCAGCGCCGGGACCAGGCCCCGGTCGAGCAGGATGGCCGGCGCGATCCCCCGGACCAAGTCGCGCAGCTCCGCGAGCGCCTGGCGGGCCTGGTCCTGCGCCTCGACGACGAGCGTTCGTGCCGACGCCGGGTCCTTCTCCATCCGGTCCGCGGCCAGGCCGAGGTCGATGGACAGCATGACCAGGCGCTGCTGGGCCCCGTCGTGCAGGTCGCGCTCGATGCGGCGCAGCTCGCTCGCCTCCAGTTCCACGGCGGCTGACCGGCTGCCGCGCAGCCGCGCCACCTCCTGCCGGAGCGCGGCGCTCGGGCTGACGCACAGGAGCCCCTCGACGACCGCCCGGTGCATGAGCATCAGACCCCGCGAGGCGGAGGCTGCCACCGGCACGAGGGCAAGGCCGACGAACATGGCGATGATGACGGCCGTGTCCCAGGCGACCGGAACGTCCGCAAGGAGCGGGCCGATACCGATCGATCGCAGGCCGGCGAGCACGAGCGGTGCCAGCACGAGGCCGACCGCCAACGCCCACAGGCCGATCGCCACCGCGAATTCGAGGAATGCGAGCGGCGCCAGGACGAGGACATAGACCACGTCGCGCCAGCGGTTCCCGTCGAGGAACTCGGTTTCGGCCCACGCACGCACCCATGGCCCATAGGGACGATGGGGAGGGCCACCGAATGGGCGGTAGGCATGCGCGAGCAGCGGTCGCCGGTCGACCAGCCCCATGCGCCAGCGCTCGACCCGTGCGAAGAGCCGGGAGAACTCGATGCCGAGCCCGATGATCGGGATCCCCACGAGCCAGATCAGCAGCGAGCCGCCCGCCGAGAAGCAGGCGCTCAACGTGCCGACGGACAACATCGCGATGAGCAGGCCCAGCAGGATCGCGAGGTTTGCCCGCCATGTCGCCGGGTCGAGCGGCGACCACAGGAAGGTGCCGATAAGGTCGACGAGGCGGCGTGGCCGACCAGCCCCATCCCGGATGCCGGCACCCTCGCTCATCGTGCTGACCCTACCAGCCCGGCCGGTCGCCAGTGTGCCCGTCGCCGGATGCGCCGGATCTCGTCGCGACCAGACCGGCTGCGCTCAGGCGCTGGCGGCGACGGCACGTGACGCCGTCTCGGCGGGGGAGGGGAACAGCACCACCGCCTGGTCCCGGACGCGCCCGTCGCGCATGCGCACGACGCGGTCGCAGGCATCGCCGACCTCTGCGTCGTGAGTCACGAGCACGAGTGTCTGCCGGTGCTCTCGATTGAACCTGCGCAGGAGGGCGAGGACGTCGGCCGAGCGCTCCGAATCGAGGTTGCCCGTCGGCTCATCGGCCAGCACGAGGGATGGCCGGTTCACCAGCGCACGCGCGATGGCGGTGCGCTGCTGCTCGCCGCCGGACAGCTCGACGGGGCGATGTTTGCCCCTGCCGGCCAGCCCGACCAGGTCGAGCGCCTCCAGGGCCGCCGTTCGCGCGGCCGGCCCCCGGACGCCCGCGTAGTCGCAGGCGAGCATCACGTTCTCGAGCGCGGTGAGCGTCGGGACCAGGTTGAAATCCTGGAACACGAAGCCCATGCGCCGGGCTCGGATACGGGTCCGCTCGGCATCACCCAGGGAGACCATGTCCCGTCCCTCGAAACGCAGCTCGGGACGCGGGCCGTGGTTGAGATCGGGAGCGTGGAGCAGGCCCAGGATGTGCATGAGCGTGCTCTTGCCCGAGCCGGACGGACCCATGATCGCCACCATCTCGCCGGGCTCGACGCGGACCTCCACCCCGCGCAGGGCTTCGACGGTCGCGTTCCGCCCCAGCCGATAGGTCTTGCGCAGGTTGGCGCCTTCGAGAAGTGCCGTTGATGCCATGTTCGGTCTCCAGGTCAGCTCGCTGGTGGTCATTCGTAGCGCAGGGCCGCGACCGGATCGAGCCGGGCGGCGTGGAGGGCAGGGACGAAGCCGGCGAAGGCGCCCAGCAGGGTCGAGAACGCGACCGCGGTCAGCGCCGTCCCGGGTGTCAGCTGGAAGAGGACAGTTCCGGACGCCCGCCCAGCCTCGTTCGCGGCGACGATGAGCGCGGCGCCGAGGACGAGCCCCACCGCCCCGCCGAGGAGCCCGATCACGGCGGACTCGGTTACGAGCTCCCGCACGATCCGCAGCCGGCCGCCGCCGATCGCGCGCTTGATGCCGATCTCGCGCGTCCGCTCCGCCACCGACATCGCCATCGTGTTGATGACCGACAGGCCGCCGACAGCGAGGCTGATCAGCGCGATCCCGACCAGGATCGAGTTCAGGATGGCGGTTGACGACCCGACCTGGCGGTCGAAGTCCGCCCCGGTCATGGTCACCATGCCGGGGATCGCGGCCTTGACCTCGGCGGCGATCGCCTCCGGGCTCGTCCCGGGCTTCGGGTAGACCGTCAGCCCGCTCACGATCGTGGTCGGATCGAGCTTCGCTGCGACCAGCTGGGGAAGCGACTTCGCGAACAGCCGCTGCCCGGCGGCGAGCGGCACCATCGCCGTCGTGTCCGGTGCGGTCAGGGTGGGCTCGAGGATCCCCACGACCGTGAACGGCTCGCCCCGGAGCGCCAGGGTGTCGCCGAGCTTCAGGTTGTCCTGGCGGGCGAGGTCGGACCCCGCCACCACGACGTTGCTGCCCTCGTCCTGGGGGGTGAGGGCACGGCCGCTCGCGTAGTGAAGCGCGAAGGTCTCGCGCCCCCGGTCGGCGCCGGCCACCTGGCCCTCGATCAGCCCGGGGATGCCGAATGAGACGGTGCTGGCTTCCTCGGACAGCAGCATCGAGACGCCCGGCACGACCACGTCCACGCCGTCCAGGCGGGCGACCTGGCTCGCCGTCGCGATCGAGAGCGGGCTGCCGAACCCCATCGAACCGCCCATCGCGGAGACGGTCAGCTTGCCAGCGTAGAACTCGCTGCCACCCGCGACGAGGGCGTTGATCTTGTTGGCCATCGAGCCGAAGACGACGAGCGCCCAGATCCCGATCGTGATGCCGAGGATCGTGAGGAAGGTCCGGACCTTGCGCCGGCCGAGGTCACGCAGGATTGGCATGGCCCTGGTCCTCCGTGGTTCCGGCGGTCGGGCTGGTCACCGGCCGGTCCTCCGGCTGGTCCGGATCGCGGCGAATCGACCCCGCGAGCAGGGCCGCGCCCAGGGCGACCAGGACCGCGGGCCCGAACCAGGCCACGCCTGCCCAGCCCGGCACGAGCGCGTCGGCCAGGGCGATCGCGCCGATGACGATCAGCGCGACCCCGACATACAGGCCTGCCCGTCCGCCCCGTCGCGTCTCGGCCCGGGGATCGTGCCAGTGGGCCGGCCATGCCGGGCCGGGGGACGCGAGATCGGGCGTGACGCCGGTGCCGGGCAGCGCGAGCGGCTCCGGCGGCACGACGAAGGCCAGGATGATGTAGAGCAGGATCGAGAAGCCGCCGAAGAAGATGGAGAAGAGCCAGAGGACCCGGACGAGGGTGGGGTCGAGGTCAAGGTATTCGGCCAGGCCGGCCGCCACGCCCGCGAGCTTTCGGTCGCTGCGGCAGCGGTAGAGACGACGGGGGTTCATTCACAGCCTCCTGCTGGGTTGAAGTCCACGCTCCCGAGGGTCGCCGAGACCGTCAGGTCCGCGTGGCTGTCTGCCGTTGCATAACCGGGGCTCCGCCAGGCGTCACCGTCGTGGACGAGCCCCGTGAAGGTGGTCGAGGCGAGCGCATCGGTGGCGTGGATCCGCACGCCGAGCGCGCTCGCAGAGCAGATCCGAAGCGAGCCGGCATTCACGCTGAGGCTCGCGCTGGAGACTCCGGTCGCGGGGAGCAGCAGCGTGGCCGAGGCGGCGTTCACCGTCATGGACAGATGGCCGACCGTCGCCGAGCCGAGGTCCACCCGGGCGTCGCCGGCATTGACGGCGAGCTGGACGGTGCCGAGCTGCGCGCCCGCAAGGTCGAAGCGCCCGCGACCCGCATCCACCTCCGCGGTCAGGTCGATCGAGGTGGCGGCAGGCAGGGTCAGCCGCCATGTCTCGCCGGCGGGGGTTGACTCGAATGCCCGCCACTGGCCCGACGACGTGACGGACAGGCGGTTCACCGCGTCGTCGATCGAGACCGACGTCCTGGCCGGATCGCCTGCCTCCAGCTGCCAGCCGTTGCCGGGGGCGGTCGTGACGGTCAGGTCGCCGCAGGCGAGCCGGAGGTCCACGCTGGCGGGGCCATCGAACGTCCCCTGCCGCGTTGCGGCACTTCCCGGCTGGGTGCCGCCGCAACCCGGCGCGAGCCGCGGTGCATGCACCAGCAGGCCGCCCAGCAGGAGACCCGGCATCGCCGCGGCGAGCACGCCGCTCGCGAGCGCGAACCGGGAATGGCGCAGCACGAGCCCGGCGCCGAGAGCGACGAGCGCCAGCGGCCACAGGCGGAGCGCCCGTGCGAGCGCGTCGTCCTCGACGACGTTGCCGAGGGCGGCGAGCGCCACGCCGCCGACCGCGACAAGGAACACCCCTAGGTACAGGAACCGGCGCCGAACCGTCATTGCGTGCTGCCTCCAGGCCTCGATCGTCACGTCGCGATCGATGAGAAGACGGTAGGTTCGGCGGCGGTCACGGACCAGCCGGGCAGCAGGCATCTTCGGGGTGGGGCTAGCCCCCCGGTCGCCGGTCGACACCGGCCGCGGCCACGTGCACCGAGGGACCGCCCGCGGGCCGTGGTGCTAGCGTTCCGGCATGCGCGGCGATCTTCCGTTCAAGCGCACCGCCCTGGCGGTCCTGGTCTTCGCGTGGGCGATGGCCTACCTCGAGGCGGCTGTCGTCGTCTACCTCGAGGGTGCGCTCGGGTCGCACGTGGGCGACATCTTCCCGCTGCGGCCGGCCAACGAGCTGGGCAACCTCATCGCGATCGAGGCCGGCCGCGAGGCGGCGACGCTGGTGATCATCGGGGCGGTGGGCATCCTGGTCGGCCGCAGCCGCCTCGAGCGCCTTGCCTGGAGCGCCGTCGTCTTTGGCACCTGGGACATCGGCTACTACGCCTGGCTGTTCGTGTTCAGTGGCTGGCCGCCTTCGCTGCACACGTTCGATCTCCTGTTCCTGCTGCCCGTCCCGTGGGCGGGCCCCGTTTGGTCGCCGATCGCCGTGAGCGCCGCCCTCATCGGGGCCGGGCTTGCGGCTGCCTCGGCGGAGCGCTCCGGCCGGCATCTCGCCTCGAACGGCCGGCACTGGGCGGCGGGGCTGGGCGGGGGGCTCCTCGTGGTCCTCTCGTACACGCTCGACGCCCCGCGGCTCATCGACGGCGGGCTCCCTGGTCCGTACGCCTGGCCGCTGTTCGTGGCGGGGATGGTCCTCGCCCTCGCTGCCGCGGCTGATGTGCTCCGGGGCCCATCCGGAGCGCGATGGGATTCGAACAGGGTCTAGAGAAACGTGAGGAGGCCCAACCCATGACATCCACCGCTGCAGCCCGGGGCGCGATCGCCGCGGCTCCGCCGATCCCATCCGAGCGAGCCCGCTCGCTGCGTCGCTGGAACCGGTTTCTGACGTTCGCCCACGGGGCGCAGTTCATCCTGATGCTGGTGGTCTCGCGGACGGCCACGCTGTTCGAGCCCACGGTGCCGACCGTTCGCCCGATCATCACGAACGGCTCGTTCAGCGGGGTCGAGCAGACCAGCGTGCTGCTCGCATCATTCCCGCTGGCCTACCTGATCGCGAGCTTCTTCCTGATGAGCGCCATCGCCCACGCCACGGCCGGGTGGTTCCTGCGCGAGCGCTACGAGGGCTGGCTCGCCCGGGGAATGAACCCGCTTCGCTGGGTGGAGTACGCGTTCTCGTCGACCGTGATGATCGTCGCGATCGCCTACCTGAGCTTCATCACGACCTTCCCCGCCCTCGTCGCGATCGCCGGCTGCAACGTGGCGATGATCCTGTTCGGCTGGAGCATGGAAGCGGCCAACGAGGGCCGCGAGCAGGTCGACTGGAAGCACTTCATCTTCGGCTGCATCGCCGGGATCACGCCCTGGATCGCGATCTTCTCGGTGCTGTGGGCGTACTCGGCCCAGGCGGACCTGCCGGCCCAGGCGCAGATCCCCGGCTTCGTCTACGTGATCATCGCCAGCCTGTTCGTCGCCTTCAACATCTTCGCGATCACGATGGTCCTCCAGTACCGGAAGGTCGGGCGTTGGCGCGACTACCTCGTCGGCGAGAAGACCTACATGATCCTGAGCCTGGTCGCGAAGTCCCTGCTCGCCTGGCAGGTCTGGTCCGGGACACTTCGCCCCTGATCCCGGATCCTGTGCGACCCAGCCAGGTCGCGGCGCTGGCGCTGGGATCTTTGAAGGCTCGGTGATCGCGGCGTCCACCGGTGGCCGGGGCGGCCGGGCGCTGGGCCCGGACCGGCCGCCCGCTCGTGTATGCCTGCCCGGCAAGCCTGCAGGTCTGCCGTCAGGGCAGCGTCGGCGACTGGGCTTGGGCCCGCTGGAAGGCCCGGACGGGCCGATCCCCCGCCGGGCTCAGGGCCGCTTCGAGCCGTTCGAGGAACGGCTTCGCACCGAGCCGCGCAAAGATCTCGCGGGCTGACCCAGCCGCGGCCCGAACTTCGGCGTGATCTGGACCAACCGTCTCCGCGAGCATGAGGATGGCCAGGGCCTGGCGCCACGGGGGGCCCAGGCGGCCGTACTCGACGCTTGCGGCCCGGGCCTCGCGGATCGCGTCCGGCACCCGCGCGCCAGTGTCCGTTTCGACGCCCGACCACCACGCAACTGGACAAGACGAGATGTCACGTCTAGTATCGACGCATGACGACCGAGGAAGGGACGCCCACCGAGCGGAGGATCCTGACGGCGGCCCGGGAGGTCCTGGCCCGTGACGCCGGAGCGCCTGTCGCGACCGTGGCAGCCGCGGCGGGCGTCTCGCGGGCGACCGTGCACCGCCACTTCCGGAGCCGGACGGACCTGCTCGCTGCGCTGGACCTGGAGCCCGACCCCGATGCGCGTGCGCGGGTGCTGGCGGCGGCGGTCGATCTCGTCGGGGACCACGGCCTGGCCGCCCTCGCCATGGACGAGCTGGCGGCGGTCGCCGGCGTTTCCCGGGCCACCGTGTACCGGTTGTTCCCGGGCAAGGCCGCGCTGATCGAGGCGCTCATCGACGCCTACACGCCGTTCGACCCGGTCATCGCCCGGCTCGAGGAGATCGGGGACCGGCTGCCAGAGGAGGTCCTGCCCGACATCGGCCGGTCGGCCGCGGCCATCGTGAGCGCGAACCTGGGAATCATGCGTGCCATCTTCTTCGAGGTCACTTCCGGATCGCCGGATGCCATCGAGGGCGCGAGCCGGCCGATCCAGGGCTTCCTGCGTGCGCTCGGCGGCTACCTCGCGCGCCAGATGGACGCCGGGAGTATCCACCGGATGCACCCGACGCTCGCCGTGCAGTCGTTCGTGGGGCCCCTGCTGTTCTACCAGCTGACCCGCTCGCCGGCCGCGCGCTATGGCGTCCTGGACGTTCCGGCCGAGGATGCCGTCGCGCAGCTGGTCTCCAATTCGCTCCGGGGCCTCCAGGTGTCCCCGGAGGATCGCCCCACAGCGCAGGAGGGATGACCCGATGGCACCGCTGACCCAGCCCGATCGGGCGCTCGCCGATCGCATCTACGCCCGTCGCTGGCTCACCCTCGGCGTGCTGGGCCTGAGCCTGGTGATCATGGGGATCGACAACTTCGTCCTCAACGTCGCCCTGCCCACGCTCCAGGAGGCGTTCAACGCCTCCGCCTCCGAGCTGCAGTGGATGGTGGACGCGTACATCCTCGTGTTCGCCGGCCTCCTGCTGATGATGGGCGCGGTCGGGGACCGGTTCGGGCGGGCGCGCCTCCTGCAGATCGGGCTGCTCGTCTTCGGCGCGGGCTCGATCGCCGCGACGCTCACGACAACGGCGACCCAGCTCATCGCTGCGCGGGCGGTAATGGGCTTCGGCGGCGCGATGATGATCCCCTCGACGCTCTCGATCCTGATCAACGTCTTCCCGCGGGAGGAGCGCGGTCGGGCGATCGCGGCCTGGGCTGGCATGATGGGCCTGGGGATCGGCCTGGGCCCGATCACCGGCGGCATCCTGATCGTCAACTTCAGCTGGCCGGCGGTCTTCCTCGTCAACGTGCCGGTGGTGATCGCTGCCCTGGTCCTCGGCCTCTTCCTCGTCCCGGACAGCCGGGATCCCGAGCACGCCACGCCCGACCTCCTTGGCGCCGCTCTCTCGACCGCCGCGGTCCTGGCCCTCGTCTACGGCATCATCGACGCGCCGCGAACGGGCTGGACCGACCCGGTCATCGTCGGTGCGTTCGCGCTTGCCGCGGTCCTGGCGATCGCGTTCGCCTGGCGCGAGCTGCACACCACGTCGCCGATGCTCGATTTCGGCCTCTTCCGCAACCGGCGGATGACCTTTGGCGTGACGGCAGTCGGCGCAGCGTTCTTCGGGCTCTTCAGCGTGATCTTCGGGCTCACGCAGTACCTCCAGTACGTGCTGGGAAAGTCGCCGCTGGAGGCGGGCGAGATCATGCTGCCGCTGGCCATCGGCATCCCGATCGGCGCAGGGCTGAGCGTGCGCCTCGTGCGCCGCCTGGGCACGCGGCGTGTGGTCAGCGTGGCGCTGGTCCTCGTGGCCGCCGTGATCGCCGCCATCTCGACCTGGACCGCGTCCACGGAGGGCTGGGTCGTCGCGCTGGCCCTCATTTGCGCCGCGATCCCGATGGCGAACGTGATGGCACCATCGGTGGAGGCGATCCTGGGCGCCGTGCCGGAGGACCGGGCGGGCGTGGGGTCCGCGGTCAACCTGCTGATCGGCCAGCTCGCCGGCGCCCTCGGCGTAGCGGTCATCGGCTCGGTCATGAACACTGTCTACAGCGACCAGATGGCGGGCTTCGTCTCGAAGCTGCCCCCGCAGGTTGCCGGGCCCGCCGGCGACTCGGTCGGTGCGGCGGTCGCCATCGCCGCGAAGCTGGGCGGCCCCGCCGGACAGGCGCTGGCCGCGGCCGCTCGAGCCGGGTTCACCGACGCGCTGTCGGCCGGCGCCCTCGTCGCCGCGGGTGTGGTCGTCGTCGGCGCCGTGTTCGTGGCGCTGTTCATGCCGCCCCGCCCCTTGCCGACCACGCAGGGCGCAGCGCGCCGCTGACAGTCGGCGCCGGCCGGACAGCGTTTCGGCGGCCGGTAGCGATGCGCCGGCTGTCGCGGTCGCAGCTGGTTCGAGTACTGACGCCGGCGCGTTGCCTCGGACCGCTATCGTGTGAGGCACCCGCGCCCCCGCCTGCCGGGGGTTCTCCGGTCGAGCACGCGACGACACCGGGTCGCCAAGTCAGGGAACAGGCGACCCAGGCCCCGTCGGAGGCGTCGGGCGATGCCGTACTCGGCATCCGACACCGTCCGTTCCGGCCGCGTGCCGGCGTTCACCCGTCCCTGGCGGACCCGGCCGCGTTGCGGCCTCGTGCGCCGATACGGGCCGGTCGGCCCTTGATCGCAACCGCCCGGCCGTGCTGCCATCCGGGGGCCCTGCCTGACGACCCGGAGCATCGATGAGCGCGCGACCCCGGCTCCACTACCTGGACAACCTGCGCGCCTTCGCCATCATCCTGGTGATCGTCCTGCACGCCGCGATCACGTACATGAGCGTTCCGCCCACCTGGTGGTACGTGATCGATTCCGACCGGAACGTCGTGTTCAGCTGGCTGGTCCTGCTCGTGGACGTCCCGATCATGCAGGTGCTGTTCTTCGTGGCGGGGTACTTCGCGGTCGGGTCCCTCCAGCGACGCGGCCCCCCGGGGTTCATCCGCGAGAAAATGGTCCGACTCGCGATCCCATGGGTCCTGGGGGTCGTCTTCCTGGCCCCGCTCGAGACTTACATGAACTACGTCTCGCGGGGGAATCCCACCGGCTACCTCCAGTTCTGGACGTCGGACTTCTGGGGACCAATGTTCCAGCAGTCGGTCTACTGGTTCCTGGGCGTGCTGTTCGTCGAGTTCCTTGTCCTTGTCTACGCGTACGTTCTCCCGGCTCGGCACCTCCTCCAGGCGCCGGAACACCCTGTCGTCCAGCCGCGCCCGAGCATGTTCCTCTTGTTCATCGTGCTCACCACCGGCGGTTCGCTCCTGTTCTCACCGGGCCTGAGCCTCGACGACTGGCGATCGATCTCGTTCCTGTTGGTCATCCAGCCGGCCCGGATCGGCTACTACGTGGGCTACTTCATGCTCGGCGTCTACGCCGAGCGGCACGGCTGGTTCACCCTGACCGGGTTCCGGCCCCGCCTCGCCCCGTGGGGTGCCGCCTGTGCCCTTGCCGGCCTCGCCTACCTCGCATACCGGAATGCCGGCGCGGGCCTGAGCCTGCCTGCCCAGGCGCTCGAGTCACTCCTCTTCAGCATCTTCTGCCTCACGGCGCTCCTCGCCGGGATCGCCCTGTTCAAGGGGTGGGTGGACGGAGCCGGGCCGGCCTGGCGGACGTTCGCCGCCAACTCGTTCGGCATCTACTACGTCCACCCGCTGATCCTGTACCCGCTGGCCTACCTCATCCTGGACGTCCACGTCCCGGCATCCGCCAAGTTCGTGTTCCTGGTGGTCGTGACGCTGCTCGGATCCCTGGCGCTGAGCGTGCTCGTCCTCAAGCGGGTTCCCGGGCTGCGCCGGATGTTCTGAGGCCATCTCCACGCCGCGTGTGCACACATCCCCGCCACCGGGACCGGACGGATCGCCCGCCCGGCCTCGCTGGTGTCATGTTCGGGACGCGCCGACCCCCCGCTGGCGGATCAGCCGCGCAGGCGGCAGCGCGTCCTCGTCAGGCGCGGACCGGGCCTCCGGGGCCCAGGCCCGAGATGCGGTCGACGGTGATCCGGGTGACGTAGCCCGGGGGCGGGTTCGGCATCGGCGGGAAGACCACCTCGGGCCCGAGGTACGTCCTGGCGAGCGCGGCCAGGAGCTCGGGCGCCCCGCCCTCCGTGACCCGGGCGTGGCCGTGAAGGACCAGGTAGTGGTCCAGGCCGATCTGGTTGCGGCCCTTTGTGACGAACGAGAGCGCGATGCGCGGGTCCCGCCGGAGGTTGCGCAGCTTCGGCTGGTCGAACAGGGTGGCGATCAACAGCTCCTCGCCATCGAGCCCGACCCATGCCAGGGACACGTGCGGGCTTCCGTCGGCGGTGAGCGTCACGACATGCGCGACTGGACCCGACGCAATCAAGGAGCGGACGGCCTGGGGCAGCACGGGCGAACCTCGAGAACGGGAATGACGGCAGCCCGAACCATAGCCCGCAGGCGCGACCGAGGTTGGCGACGGACCGAGCGCGAACGAGAGTCCATGGGACGGGGCAGCGCAGGCGCAACGGCACTGGCGACCCGGCCCCGGCGCCCTAGGCTCATGCCACCGTGCCTCGCATCGCCGCGCACGTTCGCGGCCGCGCGGCGATCCAGAATCGACGGAGGGAGTTTCCCATGCCGACGGCCAAGGCCGCCATCGCCGACTTCCTGGCGCAGGAACGGATCGCCGTCGCCGGCGTGTCCCGCGAGCCGGGCGGGAAGCACGGCGGGAACATCGTGTACAAGCGTCTCAAGGAGCGCGGCTACCAGGTCTTCGCGGTCAACCCCAACGCGGACACGGTGGAGGGGGACCCCTGCTTCCACAACCTCGCCTCGATCCCCGGCGGCGTCGACGCCGTCGTCATTGCGACCACGCCGGCCGTCGCCCCATCGGTGGCCCGCGAGTGTGAAGAGCTGGGCATCACGCGCGTCTGGATGCACCGGTCGTTCGGCGCCGGGAGCGTCTCGGCCGAGGCCCATGAGCTCTGCCGCCGGCACGGCATCGCGTCGATCGCGGGCGGTTGCCCGCTGATGTACGGGCCAACTTCGGACGGCGGACATCGCGTCATGCGGTTCTTTGCCGGGCTGTTCGGGCAGCTGCCGAAGGACGCCTGAACGGACGGCCGCGCCCGGGCACGCGACGTGCGCTCGGCGCGCCCGGTCAGGCGGGGCGGACCTCCGAGGGTCATCCGGCTGGCTGCTGTGAGCGGGTCTCGTCGTGTCGCGCCAGAAACGGTCTCCGCTGCTGGCCGACAGGCGTCGATCTCGTCCTGACCGACAGCAAGTCGGGCACGTGAATGCCGAAGGACCAGCGCAGGTGATCGCGTGTCCATGACGCTCCTCGACTGGCGGCGGCGGGTTGCCGAGCTGTACGCGGAGGTGCGCGCATCCGCCGAACGGGACCCGGGCGGCACGCTCGGTCGTTTCCGGTTCGAGCGCGATCGGCTGTTCCGCGACCACCCGGAGTCGCCCCTGGAGCCGGAGGCGCGGGCCGGCTTCCGGGGCCTCTCCTACTGGCCGTACGACCCGGCCATGCGGTTCGAGGCGGACGTCGAGGCACTTCCCGCGGAACCGGTCACCGCGACGAGCCTGTCCGGCGATGCCTTCCCGCTCGAACGGATCGGCCGCGTGCGGCTTCCCGTCGGTGCGCTCGAGGTGTACTGGATCGCGGTCTATGGCGGCGGCATCCTGGTCCCATTCCGTGACGCGACGTCCGGGACCGAGACGTACGGGGCCGGGCGATACCTGCTCGACACGATCAAGGGCGCGGATCTCGGCGGATCTGGCGACCGGCTCGTGCTGGACTTCAACTACGCGTACCACCCGTCGTGCGCCTACGACCCGAGGTGGCGCTGCCCGCTCGCGCCGCCGGCGAACCGCCTCGGCGTGCCGGTGAGGGCCGGCGAGCGCCTGTAGCCCGAGGTCCGTTCTGCCCGCCGCGGCCGGCAGACGCGTGTTCGGATGGCCGGGGGATCATCAGCCAGCGCCACGAACCGGGGCCCGGCGCCTCCGGCCTATAGTGAGGCTCGTCGCCCAGCCGTCCCGGCGAGGAGCCATGCTCACCGCGTCCCAGCCAGCCTGCTTCCTGATCGCCGATATTTCCGGGTACACCGGCTACCTTGCCGACGTCGAGCTGGACCATGCGCAGGACATCCTGGCGGACCTGATCGGCGCCGTCGTCACGGCGCTCCGGCCGACCTTCCGCCTGGCCAAGCTCGAGGGTGACGCCGCCTTCACCTTCGCGAGCGTCGACCGGATCGACGGGTCGATGCTCCTCGACACGATCGAGCGCTGTTACTTCGGTTTCCGTCGGCGCCGCCGCGACGTTCGCCAGGCGACCTCGTGTGGGTGCAACGCGTGCGTGCGCATCCCGGATCTCGACCTCAAGTTCGTCGTACACCACGGCGCCGCCATCATCTCGAAGGTCGCGGGCCGGCAGGAGCTCCTGGGGTCGGACGTGATCATCGTCCACCGGCTGCTCAAGAACGAGGTCGTCGAGAAGCTTGGCATCACGGCCTACGCCCTGATCAGCCAGGCCTGCATCGACGCATCCGACATCGACCCGGCCGCGCTCGGCATGCACGGGCACACCGAGACGTACGATCGGATCGGCGACGTGCCGGCCTGGGCGCATGACCTGGAGCGCCGCTGGCGGGAGGAGGAGGCGCGCGGGCGGGTCTTCGTCACCCCGGAGGAGGCGATTCTCACGGTGTCGGTGCCCACGACGGTCCCGCCGCAGGTTGCCTGGGAGTTCCTCACCAAGCCCGGCCAACGCATGACCTGGCAGCCCTGGGTGACGGAGGTCACGATCAAGGGGGCCACCGGCGGCCGTCGCGGGCTTGGCTCGGCCAACCACTGCATGCACGGCAAGGACGCCGTCGTCGAGGAGATCCTGGACTGGCGTCCGTACGACTACGTGACGGACCTGACGATCATCGAGACGCCCAGCGGGCCGGTGAAGGTGCGCCACACGATCGAGCTGGAGCCAGGCAACGAGGGCACGACGGTCCACTTCAGGTTCGCCGGACCGAAGACGCGCCGGGAGAAGGCCCTCATGGAGCAGATCGGCCCAGCGTACGGAGACGCGCTCCGGGCCAGCATCCCCGGCCTCGTCGCCCAGCTGGACGCCGAGCTCGTTGCACGGGAGTTGGGCAGCGGCCCCGAACCCGAGCTGGCCAGGCCCAGGCCGGACGGCCCCCTGGCCGGGATCCAGCCCCTGCTGATGATCGGCTGACCGCGCAGCGATGTTCGCGGTCTGCAGGGCCGGTGCCACCGGCTGGGCGGGAGCGATGCCGGCGATGCGGCGCCTGCTCCTCAGTCGCCGCTGGCTTCAGCCGGAGCCGGGATGCTTCCGTGCGCCGCAGCCTCGCCGGATGCGAACCAGCCGCGCAGGCTTCCGCGCCAGATCGCCCGCTCGTGGAACTTGCCGGTCGGGTTGATGCCGTCCATGCCGCCGGCCGTGACGAGCGTCTCGAGCAGAGGGGCCAGCTGGGATCCGTACACGTGCATGCACGGCTCCGGCCGGACGCCCGGCCACGAGTAGCACGACACGACCGTCCGCCGCTCCCCCGTCGGGATGCCCGGCGGCAGCATGTCCCAGGCTGGATCGTCCGGCGCGAACTCCCACTGGTCAAGGTTTCCCTGTGGGATACCCTCGACGCCGCGGACAACCGGGGGCTCGGCGTCCAGGAGATAGGGGTCCACGGACAGGTCGCAGATCACGGCGTGCTTCGGCAGTAGGGCGAGCCAGGCATTCGGGACGAGCGCTCGAGTGGGATCGCGGCGTGCCGTGGCGTCCACGAGCAGGTCGGTCATGAGCAGGCGCGCCTTGAGGTATTCGGGGTCACCGGTCAGGTTGCGGCCGGCGGTCACCACCTCGACCCCGGGCAGCCCGGCCCGCGTGTACGTCTCGTTCCTGGCATCGTCGCCGTACTTGGTGGCGAACTCGACGGCGTGCCGGCCCACCCTGCCGGCGCCCATGATCAGCACCTTGACCGTCGAGTGCCGCGGTCCGGCCAGCTCCGGCCAGGTCCGCTCCAGCGCGGCGAAGGCGGAGGAGATCCCGTTCCAGGCGACGCTGCGAAGGTTCTCCACCAGCCGGCGGCCGTCGTCGTTCCGGATGAGGTCGAGACTGATCGCATCGATCTCCTTCTCCCGGAGCATCCGGACGCGCGCGGGGCGGGTCGCGAAGTGGAGCATGGAAAGAAGCATCGCGCCCCGGCGCAGCCGGTCGTACCTCCCCTCGGGCGCCCGGAGCACGAAGACGAGGTCCTGCCGGTAGCAGTCGTCCTCGTCGGAGACCACCACGTCCGGCGACAGCATGCTGTAATCCACGTCCGAGTAGCCCATGCCAGAGCCGATTCCGCTCTCCACGTGGACCTCGGCGCCATTGGCGGCCAGCAGCCCGATCAGCGGCGGCAGGAAGTCGCGTCGTTCGTTCGGTTCGCGATGCATCCGCGGGATCCCGACGGTCAGCCGCGTTCCGGTCGCCATCACCACCTCCTCGCTTCGGGCCTCGGCGTGGGCCGGCCTGGGCCCTCGTCCGAACGATACCCACTCGGGACCGCCGGCACCGCGTCTCCCGGCGCCGCGGGCGCGCGCGACGGCGCCAAGCGCCCGGGTCGCCGCGGTGGGATGCTCTTCTCGTGTCCAGCGACCGCGGGCTTACGATCGGCTTTCCGCGCATGTACAACGAGCCAGGGGAGCGACGGGCGTTCCTGCCGCCGCTCATCGGCCTGCTTGCGAACATGGATGTCGACGTGTTCGTCGAGGCCGGCAGCGGGACCGGCATGGGCTACTCCGACGACGACTACCGGGCGACGTCGCCCAGGGTCCACATCGTCGACGAGGCCACGGCCTATCAGCAGGCCATCGTCGTGGTGCTCCGGGCGCCCGAGGGACGCTACGAGCTGGTGAAGCGCGGTGCGATCCTGCTTTCGATGCTCCACTTCGCCACGCGGCCGGAGCGCGTCGAGATGCTGCAGAAGCTGGGAATCGAGGCGATCGCGCTCGACATGATCACCGGCGACAACGGCCAGCGCCTGGTCCAGAACCTGCGCGACGTGGCCCACAACGGTCTGGCCGCTGCCTTCGACGCGCTCGAACGGCGCTGGCCGCCGCTCCTGACGGCCGCCCGCCCGCCGGTGAGCGTCACGATCATCGGTGCGGGTGGGGTGGGCAAGCAGGCCATCGAGTGGGCCGTGCGCTGCGGCGACGACGCGCGGAACGAGCGGATCATGGGCCAGGGCCTGCCCGGGGTCGAGGTCGTGGTGGTGGACCAGAACCTGTCGGGCGACGAGGTCTACTTCCGGCGCCGCCTCGGCCAGACCGACATCCTCGTCGATGCCACGGCGCGCCGCGACACGTCGCGTCCGCTGCTCCCCAACTCGTGGCTCGGCTGGTTGCCCGATCATGCGGTTGTCTGTGACCTGGCGGTGGACCCCTACCTGCTCGACGACGACCCGCCGGTCGTGCGCGGGATCGAGGGGATCCCTCAGGGCAACCTGGACCAGTGGGAGTTCGGCCCCGACGATCCCGCCTGGGCCCGACTGCCGCCCGTGATCCCTACCGCCAACCGCCGGACGGTCGTCTCGTGCTACTCGTGGCCGGGTGTCCGGCCCGAGGCGTGCATGGAGCTCTACGGCATGCAGCTGACGCCGCTGCTGAAGACATTGATCTGGTACGACGGGCCGACGGCGATCGGACCGGACGTCTCCTTCCACGGGCGAGCGCTCTGGCGGGCGAGCCTGCGCCATTTCATGGGCCAGGAACCCCTGGCTCGCCAGTGATCCGACGGGCCGAGGCGCCTGCCGCCTGACCAGGGTGGCCCGAGTCGGGGCCCCTGCGCCGAGGAGGTCCACCGTGCCCGATTCTGGCTATCCGCGCATACTCCCCAGACTTGCGGGAGGCACGGGAGCCTTCGGTACCGACCGGCGCGGCGACCCATACGGTCGCCCCGATCGTGCGCAGGACGGGTGTCGAAACCGCCCGGCGTGGCGCGAATGGGCAAGGGGGAGCGCGTGGAGCGAGCAGAGCGATCCGGGTCGCAGACAGGGCCCTATGCGCCGGCGGGCGAGCGGTACCTCCTGCTCGCCGACATCTCGGGCTACACGGGCTTCATGGCTGGCGTCGAGCAGGCGCACGGAATCGATTTCAGCGCGGGCATCCCGGCGGCCTACTCCGTGCTGGGTGCCCTCCTGGACGGCGTCATTGCTGGCGTGGAGCCCGATTTCGCCGTCGTCAAGCTCGAGGGTGATGCCGTCTTCGCAACGGCGCCGGCGGCGGGTCTCGACGGGCAGGGCGACCGGCTCCTCGAGAAGCTCAGGGTCATGTACCGGGCGTTCACCGAGGGCCGCACCCGGGCCATCCCCTCGAGCGACCACATGTGCACGGCCTGCCCCGCGGTTGCCCACCTCGACCTCAAGGTGGTGCTCCACCGTGGCCAGGCGGTGCGCCAGACGGTCGGGTCCGGCAGCGATCTGCTCGGCCCGGCGGTGACGGTCGCACACCGACTGCTCAAGAACTCAATTCGGGAGCGGATCGGCTTCCGCCCCTACCTGTTCCTGACCGACGCCGCGGCAACCGCCCTCGGACTTCCTGGGGTAGGCCTCGCCCACCGCGAGGACTACCAGGACGCGGGGCAGATCGAGGGCCGCATCGTCGCGCTCGGTGAGCCGCTACCCGAGGGCGTTCCCAGCTAGGCCCTGGCGGCAGCCCGTCGCCACCCGAAGGGGAACCGGCGCTCGTCGCACGCTCCTGATCATGGTCGCCAGCCTCAGAACGACCTCGACAACCTCCGGGGCCTCATGGACGCGCCATTGCGCTGATCGGGCGACGGCCGCCTCGAGGGGGTCCGGCGCGGACTCAGCCGGGCGCCACGCGCCGGGCCACGACCTCGACCAGGTGGAAATGGTGCGGCTCGCCGAGCGCCGTATGCGTGTCTTCCTCGCGGTCGTCCCAGTGCTCGATCTCGAACGAGCCGAGCCGCGCCCGGATCTCCGCGGGTGAAGGGCACGTCATCGATCCGTCCGCTGCCGACTCATCCCGGTCGCCGAAGAGCATGGCCGCGATGCGGCCGCCCACGGGCAGCGCGGCGACGATCCGCTCCCACGTCGCCCAGAACGCGGCGGGCGGAAGGAACGGCAGGCTCAGGCTCGCGTTGACGAGGTCGCAGGGAGGCACCTCGATCTCGGCGAGGTCGGCGACCCGGCCCTCGAGCGCGACGCGCAGCGCCGCCGTGGTGGCAGCCTCCACGGCGTCGATCGCGGCCCGCTCGCGGTCGATCGCGATCACCCGCCACCCCGCGTCGAGCAGCTCCCGCGAGTCGCGGCCAGCCCCGCAGCCCAGGTCGACCGCCAGCCGCGGCCGGGCCTGCGACTCCGCGGCGAACAGCTCGATGGCCCGCCGCACCGTCGGCCACGCCGGACGCTCGGCCGTGACCTCGTAGTAGCGCGCCCAGTAGTCGGAGTCGATCACCGAGCGAGCCTAGCAGGTGCGCCGCACGCTCGAGGCTGGGTTTCCCTGGCCACGCTTTCGCCATGCCCGCGCAATGCGGTTTCCCTGGCCCGGCTGGCGGCCGCGGGCCAACGCGCCCTACATCGGGGGCTTGAGGCTTCCCACCTGCATCATCGCGGTGATCCCGTCGTTGATGCCCCAGTGGGCGACGACCTTCCCGTCGCGAAGCTGGTAGAGGGACCAGATCTCGAAGTCGATCGTCGCCCCGTTTGCCTCGGGCTGGCCGAGGAACGCGGCCCCGCCGGTGTTCGTGCCGGTGACGCGCAGCCGGGCCGCGACTTTGTCGCCGTCGCCGACCAGGTCGAGGATGCTCGCCTTCCGGTCGGGGAACGCAGCCATGACCCCCTGGTGCGCCAGCTTCGACCCGGCAAGGCCCGGCGGCAGGCCGCGGGTGCCGCTCTGCGCGTTGTCGAACCCCGGCGCGAAGTACTGGTCGAGCGCGTCAAGGTCGTTGCGGTCCCACGCCGCTTCGATGTGACGAACGATCTCCTTGTTGTCGGCCACGATGGCACCCCCTGTTCCGTCGGCGAGCTCGCGTGGTTTACGCGGCTTACTCGGACGACGAACAAGCCCGCCCGGGATCGACAGCAGGTCCGGGGTTTCTTGTCTCGCGAGTTCGGCACGGCTCGACCGGCCCCGGCTCGATGCGCATGGCTGCGCCGGTCAACTGAAGAGCGAGGCGTACGCGTTGATCGCCGGTTGCCCGCCGAGGTGCGCGTACAGGACGTTGCTCTCCTTCGCGGCCCCGACAGACATCGCGCTTCGCGGGACTCTGCCATCCTTCGCGGGTTCGCCGCCGGTCGAGCGGCGCCCAGGGGGAGTTGGCCTGATGCATGTCGTCGTCATTAACCGAGTCACGCTGTCTGTCCCCGTCGAGGAGGTGGTAGCCGACATCGAGCGCGAGATGCCGGCGATCTTCGCCGGCCTCGAGGGCTTCGTCGGCCAGATGCTGGTGAAGACCGGCCCGCGGGAGCTCGTGGTCGTCGGCCGCTGGGCTTCGCCGGAGGCGGCGGCCGCCGGCGCCGCGGTCGTCGGGCCGGGCGCGTTCAAGACATGGGTTGCGCCCCGCTCCACGGGGCAGGACCGCTTGGTGGGAGAGGTCGTGTCGGACATCGGCTGGGGCAGCTGACCGTCCGCGGGGGGCACCGCACCGAGTCGCCCCTGGGCCCCGGACGTTTCGCGCGCCAGGTCGCTGCCTCGGGCGCCGCGGCAATCACGAACGCCCGAGCAGGACGTCGATCGTGAACGGGCGAGTGACACTCGCACAGCTACGGTGTCGCTGTCAGGCCGCGCCCCGATCCGGTAGCGGGCAGTCCGCAACGCTCACCCGCGGGAGGCGGCGTGCAGGCGCATCGCGGCGGACACGCCCTTGAGCTCCACCGGGCCGATCTCGCGGAAGACGACCTCGGCGTCGACCGAGGCGTCGACGACCTCCTGGCTGACGAGCACCTCGCCCGGTCGGGCGTAATCGGCGATCCGCGAGGCGACGTTGACCGTCTGCCCGTAGTAGTCGCCTTCCTGGAAGATGACCGGCCCTGCGTGGAGGCCGACGTGCGCCGGTGGCAACCCGGCCCCGGCGACGCCCGCGACCATCTCCACGGCGGCCATGACGCCCGGGCCAGGGTTGGGGAAGTAGAACATGACCCCGTCACCCAGCCACTTCACCGGCCGGCCGCCGTACTTGATCGACGTTCGCTGCACCAGCCGACCGAGCTGTTCGGCGAGGTCGGCTGCCGCGGCGTCGCCGCGCTCCTGGGTCAGGCGGGTGTAGCCGGTGATGTCGAGGAAGCACATGGCCGGAGGATGCTCGAGACGGCTGTGCAACCCGGCCGCGGCAAGCATGGTCTCGAGGCCCTCGATGATGTTGGCGGTCCAGGCCCGCGTCTGCTGCAGGTGGTACATCGCGACCACCGCGCGCTCGGTCAGGAGGCTCATCCGATCGCCGAAGTCGATGCCGAGGATCTCGTCCGGCCGCTTGCCGGCGCGGACGGCGGGCTCGATCACTTCCGACTGCCACATCGCCGATTCCGTTTCGGCCATGCGCCGCATGCCGTCGCCCTGGGCGCGGATCAGCTGCTGGATCGCGGACGGGCGAAATCCAGCCCTGATCTCCCCCTCCATCATCTCGACGTAGGGGAGCTCCTCGTCGCGGATGCGATCGTCGGGCAGCGGTGCCGCGGAGCCGGCGGCCTCGCGGATGAACATGAGGAGCTGGACCGGCACGCCGGACCGCTCGGCCATCTGCGCGAACGTGGCGCCACTGAGCGCCGAGAATCGCTCGAACGCCGGCGCGTCGAGGAAGTCCAGCGAGACCTGACCGCCGCGGATGGCGGCCCCCAGGCCGTCGAGCGGTATGCCCGCCTCCATGAGGCTCATCACGAGCCCGGCGCGGCGCAGGTCGCCCGGCGTGAATCGGTTGCGGGCGCCGGGCGTGAGGATCCCCAGCTCAACCAGGCGGTTCAGCTCCTCGACGCTGATCCCGGCCCGGTCGGCCGCTTCGGCGACCTCGTACTGCTCCACGGTCCGTACTGTAGCGGGGCAGCCCCCGACAATCTGCCCGCGGGATCAGCCGACCGTCTGATCCCGCAGACATCTCGGGGGACACCACAGCGATCGGATCGAACGACCAGCGCGACCCGCCGCGTCAAGCGTTGTGGCATGCGGCTGGCGTGATCCCGTCCCGTTGCCGTGGCGCTCGCTCTGGCAGGCAGAGTGTCGCGCTGAGCACAAGACGAAGGAGTGGAGCCACCGGCAGATCGCCGTGGTTCGCTGACGAGTCGGAGTTCTTGCCCTTTCGCAGCGGCAGCGAATCCCCCGCAACTCTGGTCCGGTTAGTCCCAAGGTAATGACCATCGGCACGTTGTACATCTCACCAATGGCTGAGATATTCAGCATGTGCTGATACGAAGCCAGCCCCGCCCGCGCGAGACGCTCCCGGACATGCACCGCGCGCCGTGACTGTCTTGGGTTCCCACGCATCGGGTCGCCGGGAGGGCAGCAGCATGACGAACGAGATGCCGGTCATCGGCCGGCAGCGCCTTGACCTGCCGGTGCCTGGCGGCGCAGACGCCCGGGCCCGGTCGTGACCAGCCGGCACGAGGCCAAAGCCCGGCTTCTGCAATGCGGGTGTGACGAGGCAGCCATCGCAACGGCCCGAGCGGCCATCGGCGGAATCCTGTGATGACCCGGCCCCGCGTGCTCCCATGAGCACCTCTAGCCTCGACGAGCCTGACCGAAGGAGTGATCGCCATGACCACCATCGCGACCGATGACACCGCCATCCTGACCGATGCCCTGGCCTTCCACGGCCACAAGTGCTGGGCCAGCACCGCTGGCGTGCGCCTCGGCCTGACCGCGATGCGCGAGCTGGGCGTCACCCGCGCGGGAGCCAAGGAGCTCCACGCCATCGTCGAGACCGGCGACCACCACGGCGGGATGTGCTT
The DNA here is from genome assembly GCA_963814115.1 of uncultured Chloroflexia bacterium. Lineage (GTDB taxonomy): Bacteria > Chloroflexota > Limnocylindria > Limnocylindrales > CSP1-4 > CTSoil-043. The sequence goes on from CAWFBS010000004.1 coordinate 86,180, forward strand.
CGCCGACGGGATCCAGTTCACGACCGGCTGCACCCTGGGCAAGGGCAACCTCGAGAAGAGCGGCGAGGGAAAGTTCGGCGTCACCCTTCTCGACAAGTCGTCCAGCCGCGCGGTCCGCGTTGCCTACAAGCCCACGCTCCAGCCACAGATCAAGGCCACCCCGTTCATGCAGAAGCGGGCGGCGGGTGTCCCTGCCTCCCGGATCCCCGACAACGAGCAGATGGAGGTCGTGCACCTCGTCTGGGATGCCCCGGCCGAGGCGATCATGACCGTCGGGCAAGTGGAGCCACGCGTTTGGAGCGAGCCCGAGGAGGTCGTCCGTTTCGCGGTCTGCCCACGGTGCGGCGAACTGGTTGCCGAGCCCTACCTGCGGGTCGTCGAGGGAGCGACCGTCTGCATCGCCTGCTCTGGCTATCCGCGCTGAGAGCGGAGCCGAGAGACCCTGAGATGGCGCTCTATCTCCTCGGCGGGGCGACGGTCTTCGTCGCTTCCGGTGTCATGGCCATGGCCGGATTGGGCGCCGCGTTCCTGTTCGTGCCGCTGTTCTACTACCTGGGCGTGCCCCTCGGGCAGGCGACCTCGACGGCGCTGCTGCTCAACGCGGTGAGCCTGTCGATGGCAACCATCAGCTACGCTCGAGCCGGGCTCATCGACTGGCGCGCCGGCGTGCCGGTGCTCGTCGCCGCCGTCATCCTGGCCCCGTTCGGCGCAGCGCTGAGCGTGGGGGTCGACCGCTCGATCCTGCTCGGCCTGTTCGTCGCGTTCCTCGTCTTCGCCGGAGCCATGATGCTGTTGTACCGGCCGCGGTCGCGCGAGCGGACTCGCAGCGTCGCCGCCGAAGCAGGCGTGGGAGCCGGGGTCGGGGGGTTTGCCGGATTCATCGGCGGGCTGCTCGGCGTGGGCGGTGGCAACATCATCCTGCCTGGCCTCACCTGGAGCGGCCTCGACACAAAGATGGCGGCCGGGACCACCGCGCTCGCGGTGGTCTTCTCGTCACTCTCCGGGTTCCTCGGTCACGTCGCGCTCGGCGGCCTCGACGGGACCTTCCTGCTGGTCATGGCCGTGCTCGCGGCAGCAGGGTCGTTCGTCGGGGCGTACGTCATGCGCACCCGCCTCACGAGCCCCCAGCTCAAGCGGTTCATTGGTGTCCTGCTGTTGGTGATCGCCGCCAAGATGGCGCTCGATCTGCTGTGACCGGACTCTTCCTTTCCCAAATCAGGAGATCTCCGTGGCGGCGTTCGTCCCGGCTGAACCGCGAGCAGCTCGCCAGCACCGTCCCGGACTCTAGGAGCAAGACCAGGTTAGGCGTCGTCGCATGGGCAGGTGACGCGCGAGATCGCGCCAGGTGAAGCCGAACCGGAGCGTCGCTCAGGTGGCGACGATGGGGCGCCGCTCCCGTGCCAGCCGTTCGAGCAGGCCGACCGCCACGTCGGGAGAAGGGAAGGCAGCGATCTCGTCGGCGATGTGGCCGGCGGACTCGCGGTAGGTGGCATCGGCGAGCACCGACGACGCCGCCGCGCGGACATCGTCGGGAGTCGCCTCGATCGCGTCCAGGGAGCGACCCACCCCGAGGGCGGCGATCCGCACTGCATTGAGCGGCTGGTCGGCGCCGATCGGGAGGACGACCATCGGCCGGCCGTGGGCGAGCGCGCCAAGGACGCTGCCGGAGCCGCCGTGCGAGACCACGAGATCCACGTGGGGCAGGATCTCGGCCTGAGGGACGAACCGCTCGATCCGCACATTCGCCGGCTGTGGTCCGAGCGTCGCCGGGTCGATCTCGCGGCCGACCGTCACGAGCAGGTTGGCCGGGAGCTCGCGGAGCCCGGCCAACACCCGGGCGAACAGGTCGCCCGACTCGTGGTTGAAGACGGTTCCGAGAGTGAAGTAGATCGACGGACCGTCCGCGATCGAGGTGGCCCAATCCGGTGTCGAGCCGACCGTGCGAGCAGTTCGATCGACATCGACGACCCGGATCCCGTGCGATGTCAGCGGGACGTGGTTTCTGGGATCACGCAGGGCCGCGGGAAACGGGGACAGCACGAGGTACCGGCTCATCATCTCGCCGGAGGCATCCGGCTTCAGGCCGTGCTGCTCGCGGACCGGGTTATAGCCCTTGGCGAACGGCGCGGCCATCATCCCGAAGGCGAGCACGGGGACGGCGGCGTGCGGGAGGCCGAGCCGCTCCGCGACGATCGCGGCGGCCGGATCCGTCTCCTCCCAGACGATCACGTCAGGTCGCCAGCTCACGAACGTCGAGAGGAGATCGGGTGCTCGCGAGCGGGCCACGTTCTGCCCGAAGCCGACGATCAGGTCGCGCCCCTCGCGCTCCATGTCGATCGGCACCAGCGGCCGGGTCACCGGCACGAGGCCCTCGTCCGTGCCAGCCGGGAAACACGCGAAGCCGAGTGCCTCGACATTGCGGACCATCCACGGCCGCCCGGCGAATGCCACGGTGTGGCCCCCCGCCGTGGCAGCCCGGGCGATGGGAACGAGCGGGTCCAGGTGACCCTGGCCACCCGAGAACGTGAAGATGACGCGCATCGGCCTCGACAGGCTCCGCTACCCGGCGCTGCTCGCGCTCGGTTCGAGCCCGCGCGTGCGCTTGTCGATCCTTCGCACCTCGGACCGCTTCTTCCGTTGCACGGCCGAGTCCATCGGCACGCTCCTCGAGCCGCTCCGCGCGATTGGGGCAGGAACGGTACCCATTCTGCCCCCTCGGGCGGCTCGAAATCCCGGAATGTCCGAGGTTCGGGCGGGCGGCACGGCCGCTGCCAGCGAGGATCAGACCGCCCGCTTCACGAACGTCTTCGCCGGCTCCATGTTGTCGGAGCCGACGCGCGCGATCATTCCCATTGACGCGAAGCGGACGATTCGTCCAGCGACGACGCCTCTCGCACGTCGCCCACAGACGAGGCTCCTCCGATGGACGTGCTACGAATCGGCTTCCTTGGGACCCGGACCGACGTCTTCTCCGAGACGACGCGGCTCTTTCGCGATGTCCTCGGGCTGGCAACGTATTACGAGGAGCCCGACTTCGTGATGCTCTCCCTCCCGGGTGCCGAGCACGATTTCGTCGAGATCATCGGCCCGGACGCGGAGGGGTCGGAGTTCCAGGCAGCGACGTACACGACCGGCCCGGTCCCATCGTTCGTCGTCGGCGACGTCGTCGCGGCCCGGGCAGAGCTCGAAGCAGCCGGCGTCGAGCTCCTGGACGAGATCACCTGGTCGCAAAGCATCGAAGGCCTCAGCTGGTTCCACTTCCGCGGCCCGGACGGCTACGTCTACGGGATGATGCAGGGATCTCGGGGCTCGATCGTTTGACACGAGCGGTCATCGCCCAAGTACCGGATCGACGTACGCCGCGTATCTGACGACGGTTCGGAAGCCCAGGCGTTCGTAGATCGGGCGCCCCATCTCGCTCGCTTGGAGCGCCGCGACGTCGCAGCCCTCGACCACGCCGTCCGCCACCACCCGCGCCGGCGTCGCGTCCTCTCGTTCGATCAGGATCTGGTTGAACCAGTCGAACGGCAGACCGGTCAGAATCGTGACCATCCCGCCGGCCCGAGTCACGTTGGCCCGCGAGGTACAACTCACGACGCCCGTCAGGTAGGCGATCCAGTTCTCGTGCTCGAGGGCGGCCGGCTCGCCGTACGTCATCGCCCTATTCTGCTTGGGAAGTCCTGACCTCGTAAGCGTCGTAGCACGAGCGTGAATGGCCGAGCGAGTCGTCGCGAGTTAGGGTGTCGCCGCGAACCATGCTGCTTGGGAGTGCCGGCGTCTTGTGCGTGTCCGCATCGGCGCGTCATGCGGCAAGGGCCGCAGGGGTCTCTGGCGCCCGGCGCCGCCGGCGCCGACCCGTCCCGGATGTGGGGTCGCGACCGCCCGGTGGCTGCCCCGGACGGTCGCAGACGACCGTGTCAGGCCAGGGCGGGCGCCAACTCGCCGACGACGAACCCAAGGCGGCCGGTGTGGTCGCCGGTGAGCCGCCCCATGTCGGCGATGTTCGCCGTGACCCAGGTCCGCGCGGCGGCGGTCGCGGCCTCGGCGGCCTCCACCGAGGTCCAGACGCTGATCGAGCAGTTGGTGCCGTCATCCAGTCGGGCGAAGGTGTAGGCCACGAACCCGGGCGACGCGCGGAAGACGTCGGCCAGGCCACCCGGCCCCCCGATGAGGTCGCACAGGTCCTCGAACGAGCCCTTGGTCTGCTGGTACGTGGCGATCCGGACGTGCTGCATCTCGCTGCTCCTTGTCGGTCCCCGCGCGCCGTCGTGCGGGATCAGGGCCACGGTATCGGCGAGCAGAAGGTGCCCGGAATGCCCCCGGAGGTGAGATTCACCTTGCCCTCAGGTAAGGTTCGCCCGAGGAGGACCAAACAGGTTGGAACGAACCGGACCCGGTGCCGTGGCGATGCCGGAGCTCACCCGGCGCGAGCGCGACGTGCTGGCCGCCCTGTGCCGGCCGCTGGCGTCGGACCAGCCAGTCGCGATGCCAGCCACGATCCGCGCCATCGCCGCCGAGCTCGTCGTTACCGAGGCCGCGGTCAAGCAGCACCTGCTCAACCTCTACGACAAGTTCGAGATACCGGACGGCCCCGAGAGCCGGCGGATCGCGCTGGCCCGCGAGGCCGTGCTGCGCGGGTTCGCGGTCGCGGGTGACGCGTCCGGGACCCGGCCGGCCGCACCCGACGCGGACAAGGGTGCAGTTGCAGCAGCACGGTCAGCCGCGGCACGCCGCGCGTGGCCCGAGGCCTATGCTGCGCTCTCGGAGGCGGCCCGGGCCGCCACCCTCGACGTCGCGGACCTGGAGCTGCTGGGCGACGCGGCCACGTGGTCAGGGGAGTTCGAGGCCTCCACCACGGTCCGCGAGCAGGCGTACGCCGCCTATCTGGCAGCCGGGGACCGGCGGTCGGCGGCGCGCGTCGCGCTTGGGCTCGGCTGGAACGCCGCCGTCACCCTCCGCTTCGCGGTCGTCGCGGGCTGGCTCCGATCGGCGGGCCGGCTGCTCGCGCCCCAGGACGGCGAGCTCGAGGCGCCGGTCTGGCCCGAGCACGGCCTCATGCTGTCGCTGATGGCGCTGGGCGAGCTCGCGGCGGGGCAGGTCGACGCCGGCCTGGAGCACGCCCGTGCGGCCGCCGACATTGGCCGTCGCATTCGCGACCTTGACATCCAGTCGCTGGGGCTCGTGTTCGAGGGCTTCGGCCTCGTCCACCAGGGCCGCCTCGACGACGGCCGTGCCCTGCTCGACGAGGCGATGGCCAACGCGATCGCAGGGCCGCTGGGGACTATTGCCCAGGGCATGGTGTACTGCCGGATGCTCAGCGCCTGCCTTGACGTGTTCGACTACCGCCGGGCCATCGAGTGGACGGAGACGATCGACCGCCGCGCCGCCGATCTCGGCACCGTCGGCTTCCCGGGCGACTGTCGTACCCACCGCGCGATGGTGTCGGTGGTCCGCGGAGACTGGACCCTTGGCGCGGCCGAGGCCGAGGCCGCGGCTACCGAGTCGCGCCGCTACGACCTCGGCCACACCTCCCAGGCGCTCGCGGCGCTGGGCGAGATCCGCCGGCGCCAAGGCGACCTCGCGGCCGCGCGCGACGCGTTCGACCGCGCCAGCGTGATCGGCCTGCCCGTGGGTCCGGGTCCGGCGCTCCTGCTGCTGGCCGTGGGGGATGTGGCCGGAGCGCGGTCCGAGATCACCGACACGATAGGGTTGGCTGGGGCCGACTCGCTCACCCGCTGCCGCCACCTGCCGGCGGCGGTCGAGATCCTCGTGGCGGCGGGCGATCTGACCGATGCCGCGGCCGCCAGCGCCGAGCTCGCCTCCATCGCGGCCAAGTTCCCTGGGCCGGCCCTTGCTGCGGCGTCCCGCGATGCGGCGGGGATGGTCGCCCTGGGCGGCGGCGACGCCAGGATGGCGGCGGGGTACTTCCGCGGCGCCGCGCAGCAGTGGCGGTTCGCGGGAGCGCCCTACGAGGCCGCACGGAGCCGGCACGGGGTGGCGAGGGCGACCGCCGCGCTCGGCGACCGGACGAGCGCCGCCCGCGAGGCTGCGGCTGCCCTGGCGGTCTTCGAGCGTCTGGGGGCGCGGCTGGACATGGAGGCGGCTGGAGCGTTGCTTGTGGAGCTCCAGGGGAAGGCGTGAGGGTGCCGCTGGCGCGGCAGGGAAGCGGTCCCGCCAGGCCGTGAAGGAGCTGTGCGGGCCGGGATGCGCGGTCAGTGACTTCCGGACGCCGAGATGGTCGTGGGGCCGGTCGACGACCGAGCGAGTGTCGTGCCTTGCGTCTGGGACCCGTCTCGCCGCGTGCGGTTGTTGCAGGGGATGATCGGCGTCGCTGCCGGTCGGCACCCCTGGCGGGGCACGGCTGGTCGCGGTCGGTGCTCGAACTCAATCGCCCCTCGGGCAGTCAATCCTCGGTCAGGCCGAGCGCCCGTTGGACCTCGTCCATGGGGGCTGGGGCGAGCGCGCGGCCCCTGCCGGCCAGCCACTCCTCGAACACCTCGCGCCAGAGCGCAACGGCCTCGTCGAGGGCATCGGGGTACGCCGACGACGCCTGGACCTCGGCCCAGAGGCGGGCGCCGGGTCCCTCGTGGAACTCGATGACGAATCGGTCCCACGCAGGCGTTCCCGGCTTGAGCGCCGCGCCCCGCAGCGAGTCCCTGCGCTCGGCGACGAACCGGGCGATCGCCTCCGGCAGTACCCGGGCAATGAACGCCAGGGCCGCCTCGAGGTCTGGTCGGTCGGCGACCCGGAACCAGACGTCCTCGTCGCTGCGGTACGGCTGGAGCCGTGGCTTCCAGTCGGCGAGCAGGGTCGGTCGCACGCTCTCCGGCAGCGCGCTCCAGTAGGAGGCATCCGGGGGTGGAACCCGCGCGAGCGTCCGGTTCTCCATCTTGCGGAGCGTCTCGCGGTCTTCCCCGGAGAGCAACTCCGGCAGCCGGGCAGCTGGTCCGGCCGAGTAGAGGACGGGCTCGCGGGAGAGGCGCAGCTCGACCGTGAACCTGAATCCGGCCGACTGCACGCCGTTCCACCGGTGTGGCTGGAACCAGAGGAAGAACCATCGGTCTCCCTCCTCTCGGACCCAGCTCGCCATCCTGGTCTTCGCGACGCGTCGGAATCCAAGCCCGGCGACCTGGCCGCCGAGCGAGGTGCGAGCAGCGGCGTGGAGCTCGGCCGCGGTCAGGGTCACCGATCACCGGATGGAGTGGCCCGCAGCGCGTCGGCGAGCTCCGCGACCGCGAGGGCCAGGTCCGTTGCCGTGTCGGCCGAGGCCTGGAGCGCATCGGAGAACGGGGCGATCGCGTCGCGGATGGCACGGCCGACGGCTGCATCCGTGGACGGATCGATCGCACCGCGGGCCACCATGGCCAGCAACCAGAGGATGCCCGGCCGATCCGGCTGGGTCGGGTCAAGCCCCAGCCGGGCGAGGAACGGCACCGCTGCCGCCGACGCCGGGTAGACCGAGCCCTGATGGCAGATCGAGCTCGCCAGCCTCTCCAGCGCGTCCTCGCGCAGATCGGGGTCTGTGGCACGCAGGAGCCGGATCTCGTCGGCCGTATCCCGAGCCGGGCCGTATGCGTGTCCGAGTTCGGCCCAGTCGACCGCGTCGAGCCCTGCGAGCGGGCCATCGGTCCGGACCGTGCGCAGCGCCTCCACCCGGGCGACGGATAGCGGGATCGCTCGTCGGTCACCCGCCGGTACGGCTGCGAACACCCGCTCCGCGATCTGTACGCTGCGTACCTCCTTACTGAAGGTGGCTCGCAGCGCGGCCCGCATCCGACCCGCGGTCTCCTCGCTCAGGCCGCGGAACTCGTGGCGCTCACGCTCCGCGTACGCCGTGACCGCCATCGTCGCGATCGGGTGGCCCAGCCCGTAGACGCTCTCGGCGAGATCGGCGATCCGCAGGCGGATCTCGAGCAGGCGGTCCTCGGCTCCGGCGGCCCTGCACATAGCCTCGAGCCGGCGCAGGGGCTCGATCAGCGCGGGCGCCGCCACGCCATACACCGCTTCGGCCCTCCGGATCGCGAGTTCCAGCGATGCGATGGCGGCCGCGTAGTCATCGTCCGACACCGCCGCGTCTGCTTCCGTGTAGGCGACGGCAAACGCCGCGCGCGCCTCATCGGACAGCGGGACGTCACCGAGGAACCGCCCGAATGTGCTCGCCAGCGCGGCAGCGGCCTCCTCCGGCGAGCGCCGGTGGACGGTCGGCAGGTCGACCGGCGGGGCGCCTGGATCGAGAGCCGCCCAGTCTCGATAGATCTCCGTCGCTTCCGGCGAGACCGGCTCGCCGGGGCTGCTCGGCGCGAACCGGCCCACAGCCTTCCTCACCGCGTCGAGCGTCGGGCGTGCGGTTGGTCCCAGCGATCGCAACCGGATCAGCACCGCCCGGGCAATGGCCCGACGCGCCTCTGTCACGTCGTCGGTGGTGTCCGAGAGGGCGACCAGCACGAACGCGAGCATCGGGTGGTCTCGCCCGTAGGCGGCCTCATGCGCTGCCACAGCTTCGCGGAGGAGTTCCACGGCCGCCGGATCGCCGGCGTCCGCGCGGCGGATGGCCAGGTTGGCCGCCAGGCTGACCGCGAGCGGATGCCCCGCTCCGACCGACGCCTGGGCGACGTCCAGCGCACGTTGCGACAGCGCCATCGACTCGGCGGCCCGACCTGGGACGTGGCTGGCCCGAACGGCGAGGCCGTTGAGGATGACGGCCGTCTGGCGATGCATGCCAAGCGATCGCTCTGCCCGCGCGAGCGCCTCGCGCCCCGTCGCCTGGGCAGCCCGATCGTCTCCGATGCGCGCCAGGGCGGCAGCCAGATTGCCGAGAGCGCGGATCGTGTCTTCGTGGTCGGCCCCCTGCGTCGCCTCGAGTCGGGCAACCGCCGACTCCAGGATGCTGACCGCCTCGGCCGCGTCCCCGAGCTGGAGCATGGAAACGCCGATGAGGTCGTCGTCCTCACCAACGGCCGGTCCGTCCGGGTCGGTCTGAGAATCCAGCGCGCGAGCCTCCGCGCCGGCGTTTCGTGCCGCGCCGTAGCGCCCGAGTCCGTACCAGGCGCGCCCGAGGGCGCGTTGCGCTCTCGCGCGGACCCCTGGTCGCCCATCGGGGTCCATGAGGTGGAGGGCGTGGCGGGCGAGCGCCAGACCGCTCCTCGGATCCCCGTTATCGGTGCGGCGCTCCGCCTCAGCGGTGAGGGCCATGATCGGGTCGCTCACCGGGTCGGAAGTGCCGATGCCCGACTCCAAGGTGGGGTCCCGATCGCTGCCGCCTGATGCCATCGTCGGATCATCGCTTCGCTGGCAGGGCATGTCGAGGGCCGCGTCCTGACCGCCGTCCGGCAACGGCCCGATGTCTGCCCCGTAGGGTCGACCACGTTCGAGCACCACGAACGGGCTGGTTCACCGGAGCGACGAGGGGAAAGTGGAGCGGGAGACGGGATTCGAACCCGCGACATTCTGCTTGGGAAGCAGACACTCTGCCAGCTGAGTTACTCCCGCTCGGGAGGCCACACGGCTACCAGCCCTGCGCCGCGAAGATTACCACCGGCGTCGCTGTCGTTGCCATAGTCCTCGAGGGCAGGACGGTGTCAAGGGCGACGATGGGGAGGTGACGGGCGCCAGCGATGACACAATCGGGATGGCTCGCGCCCGGCACCCTGCCCGACTCTGCTCACGTCTCCGGCGCCGCGGATGAGGGCTTCACGGCCTGTCGACCACGGCGAGCCTGGACGGCCGCTCCAGTCGCGTTCAACCGGAAGCGGGCCATCTCGTCTGTCGTCTCGTAGTGCAGCGCCAGCGCATGCGCGTCCATCCCAACGTGCGCGGCCCGCAGTACGGCCTGGCGAGGGAGCAGAAGCGCGCCCGCCATCCAGCCAGCCTCGTCCTCCTGCTCGGCATTGCCGGTGAAGAACACGTAGTCGCCGATGCGCTCAGGCACTCGCATCTGGTGGCGAAGGATCAGGTGAGATAGCTCGTGGGCGGCGTCGGCCCGCCGGCGCCCAGGCGAGCGTAGAGGGTTGAGCACCACGACCGGCTGGTCACGGACGTCGAACGTGCAGGCCGAGAGCGCGAAGGGCTGAAACGCCTCCAACTGCTCGAGCCTGGTTGTGGGCACGAGAGCATCGGCCATCACAATTCGCGCCCCGAGGGTCGCGGCGGCCGCGTTGAGATCGATCGCAAAGGAAGTGTCTGCCCCCACCTCTGACCACAACGCGGTCGCCCGCCGCTCGGCCTCAGCCTTGAAGCCTCTACGCAGCGCCATCGGCGTCGAGAGCAGCTCGTATATCGTCGAGCAATTCGCCGAGCATCCGAGCGGCGGTCGGCTTGAAGGTAGCCGCAGACCGAAGATGAACTGCTTTCGCCTGCAGGGGTTTAGCCAGCGCCTCGTACATGTCCTTCACCAGGCGGGCGATCCGATCGGCGTCGTCGGGCTGCAGGGCTGGATCCTGCTGGAGATGGGTGGTGATGGCGTCGATCGTCGTCGTGGTTGCCTCGGCCCGCTCTTCGCCGGCGAGCCCAAGCCAGTTCGCGAGTTTGGTGTAGGTGTCGAGGTCGGGCAGGTTTCCTGTCTCGACCCGGGCGATCGTGTTGAAGGAGACCCCGATCTCATCCGCGGCGCGCCGAAGGCTCCACCCTTCGCGCTTGCGCCGCTTGCTCAAGAGCGCCCACAGGCTGAAGGCCGGCGAGGAGGAACAGGCTCTGCGGGACGCTCCGACTGCCCATGCCCCGGGCCTGGCCGAGCACGATGCCGGCCTGGTTGCGGGCGGCAGCGGCGACGTAACCTCGTGCTCGGGCTCGCCGTCGGCGTCGAGCATGTACAGCCCGGCGGCGCTGGCCATCGTGGACTTGGTGTTCTTGCGCGGGATGCCGAGGCCGACCTCGTTGTAGATGCGGAGGCCGGTCGCGGGGTCGAACTCCAGGGCCTCCCACCAGAACTCGCGCTGCCAGTCCTCGTAGATGAGGGGGCGTCCGGCCCAGCGGCCCTTGGTGTGGCGGATGTACCGCTCGCAGTACGCAGCGAAGTGGGGGCCGCCGGACAGGGCATCGGGGACCACGGCTCAGCCCACATCGGCGAGCCCTGGCACTGGCGGGTGCGACCGGTCGGGATGAGAATTCGGATACTGGACGTAGCCGCGAGCAGCACCTCGGAGGTGGACATGGATACCGCACGGCCACGAGCGATCGGCCCCGCGCAGCGAACGGTTGCGGCCGGACCGGCGACGCCCGGGATGGTCCGGCAGCAGGCGTTCGCTGCGGACGATCGATGGGTAGGCGTCGTCCGAACCGAACCTGGTGTCCGGAGCGGGTGGCACCACCATGGCGACACGGACACGTACTTCTACGTGCTCAGCGGCGCCATGGAATTTGAGTTCGGACCGGGTGGTCATGAGCGACTGCGCGTCGGCGCCGGCGACTACGTCCACATGCCTTACGGTTTGATCCACCGCGAGGGGACAACGCCGGACGGGCCGGCCGAAGTCGCGCTCGTGCGGATCGGCTCGGGTGCGCCCGTCGTCAACGTCGAGGGTCCGGAGCCCGAGTAGAAGGCGGCAGACATGGTGGCCTGGCCCTGTCGCGTCACCGGCGCGCCCGTCGCGCATCAGGGACCACGGCTCAGCCCACATCGCCGACCACCCGGAGCCGTGGCGGGAGCCCGATGTCGGCCGTGAGCGCGTCGAGCGCGTGCTCGGGCTCGATCCGCAGCCCGACCCGCGCCGACGACGACAGGCCGAGCTCGCGGGCGAACAGGCGGATCTCGTCGGCGTTGTCGCGGGCGACCTGGTGGAGCGGGTTCTTCACGAGGTTCCCGTCACGCGAGACGATCGGCCCGGACTGAGCGCACAGGCTGGCCGCCTGGGCGTAGCGGCTCGATTGCACGCCCGTCGACATCGCGATGAGCGTGAATCTTCGGGGGCGATCTGGTCTATTCGCCTGCGGTGCTAAGTCTCGGGGCCCAACATCGCAGGGATCCGCGAGAATGCCCGCTCATGTCCGTTACGAACTCCTGTCGATCGCATGCCGGCCGAGCAACCACTGAACCGGCAGGATCAGCAGCCAGGTGACCTCGACCAGGTAGGTGCTGGCGAATGGCAGGAGGAGGAGCGACGCGAGCATGACCACGGGCGCCGCGAGCCCGCGAATGGCACCGGATCGCACAAGATCACGCGGCGCATCAGCCATGACGAGCCCAGCTCGCAGCGCATAGACCCAGGACAGGAACCCGGCGATTCCTGCCGCCGACAGCGTCCCGGCATAGATCACGACGGGCAGGGGCTGGTCCCCATGCTCCCCGATCAACGAGGTCGGGAACGGGATCAAGGCAATGAACGCGAGGAGCAGCAGGTTGAGATAGGCGAGGCGCGCGTTCGCTCGCTCAATCAGCTTGAAGCGGCGCAGATGGGCAACCCAGTAGAACGAGATGATCGTGAAGCTGAGCGCATAGGCGAAGACCCGCGGGACGAGGTCGGCGATGGCGTCGGAGATCTCGCCTGGGCCGGCGACCGCCGGGAGATCGGACAGGCGCAGGTCGATCACCAGGATCGTCAGGGCGATCGCGAACAGGCCATCGGAGAGGAAGACGACCCGATCGATCCCAAGGTCGCAAGGAACGCCCTCGTCGCCGCTCGGGTGATGGTCGCGCGGAGGTCCAAAGATCCGCGTCAGCAAGGCGGTCTCACCCCTCCCCGGTCGATCCCTTTCCTTTCAAGCCCAGACGCGGTGCCTTGGGCGTCGCGGCAGGTCAAAGCGGTCTCCCGAGGCGGTGGCGATGTGAGTGGCCCGTCCAGCCTCGGAGCAGGGCCCCGATCCCGATGAGGATCACCAGTACGGGCCACAGGGCATCCCAGTCGATATCCGGCATCGCGATGCCAAGCGTGTTGCGGAGCAGGAAGTAGCCGCCGGTCAGGAGCAGGATCACCGCAAAGATCAGGCCGCCCCAGTCGCGGGTCGAGTGAGCCTCGACCGATGGACCGTCCGCCGGTGCTCCCGGTGCTCCCGTTGCGCGCGCGCCATGGTCATCAAGAGTACTGAGCGACATCTCATTCCCATCCCGCTGCCGCAAGCTCGCGCCGGTACCGCCGGAGAATCCAGATGCCGAAGAAGAGCATCACGACCGACTGGATGACGTTCGCGGGGATGGTCGGAAACCCCCCAAGTTGCAGGAACAGGTCGCTCAGGAAGTGGATCACCATGACCGGGATCACGGTCCCCGTGGCAAGGCGAATGGCTACAAGCCCGATCCCCTCGCTGAATGCCCCAACGGCCTGGGCTGCGGTGATGGCAACCGATTGATCCGGCCGGCTCAGGATGTTCCCGAAGTGGGACAGCCCGAACAGCAGCGATGACAGGACGACCACCCAGATCAAGCCTTCGGATCGGAGCACTCTCGGAATGATCCCGCGGAACATCCCGTCCTCCGCGATGCTGTTGGCGGCATACCCCACGAGGAGCACGCCGAGCGTCGTCGTGTCGGTGGACTCGAAGCCCCCGGCGAATGGGATGAAGACGATGATCAACGGCAAGATCAGGAGCGACAGATGATGCCACTCGGACGGTCCGTTGATCCCGACATCGCGGCGCCAGCCGAGGGCCCCGACGATGGCGAGCACGAACGCGGCGAGGATGAGCTCGACGATGAGGTCACGGTTCTTGCCGTCGAGCGACGGTACGGCCGCGTTGAGTGCCGCCGTTCCCAGGGTTGATAGGGCGAGGAAGCCGATCGCGAGCAAGATCGACCAGACCACGGGTCGACGCTCGATGGTCAGTCCGCCGCTGTGCCCTTCGATGACCGTGCTTGACATGATCGACCCCCTCCTGTCGCTGGACCCGCAGCAATGTCGTTGGGCGCCACCCCAATGCTGCGTACCCGCCGCTTTCTGGGACGCGATCGGCGTGCCGGTGATGATAGCCTAGAGGCTAGCCTTATGGCTAGCCCAAAGGCAACCGGAATCGTGAGGAAACCTAGGCCGTGACCAGGACTCTCTCGGTGATCGAGTCTCTCGAGCTCATCGCCCACGCGAGCGTCGCCCTCACCGAGGACGTCCTGCGGCTCGCCGGGGCTCACTCGATGTCGCTGCAGCAATGGCGGGCGATCCTGATCGTGGCGGAGATGCCCAATGGGGCCAGGATCAGTGCGGTCGCCCGGCGAGTCGACGTCACGGTGCCAGCGACGAGCCGCCTGCTCCACCGACTCGCGGCGCGCAACCTCGTTCGCCTCGACCCGGACCCGGATCGGTCGAGCGCGCAGGTCGTCCGCCTCACTCCGGCCGGTCAGGCCCTCGTCCAGGTCGCCCTTGACCGACGTCGTCGAGTCCTTGCGGAAGTCGCCTCACAACTCCAAGGACCGAAAGCGGCCCGAGCCCTTGCGGATTTGGCAGCATTGATGGGCGACTTGGTGCTCCGACAGTAGGTGGCGTTGGTAGGCGGCCCGCACTTGTCAACTAGGAGCCTGTAGGCTACTATTATTCGTGCACGCGTGGACGAGGCGACGCGAGCCCGTGCCGAACGCGACCACATGTCGGTTGCGCGGCCGCCCATCGGCCCCTTGGTGCCGCCCTCGTCGTCCGCCCGCGACCTGTTCCATGCGCGACCGTGCGTCGCGTCCCGCCATGGAGGTTGCGATGGCCACGACCAACTATGAGCACGCCCGTCTCGGTAGGGCTGCGCTCGACACCCGAACGATCCCGATGGCCGTGCCCATCCTGACCGCGATCTCGCTCGTCGTCGCCGGGGTCCTGTTCGTCGCCTACCCGGCACTGCGGCCGTTCTCCTCGGAGACCGGACTCGAGGGCGCGCAGGCCTTTGCCTCGACCAACTGGATCATCGCCCACTCGCTGGCGATGGCCGGCTTCATCCTGCTCGGCCTGGCCCTGCTGGGCGTCTGCGAGCAGCTGCGTGGGACGAAGGGCGAGCGCGCGGCCAGCTGGGGCATGGTTCTCAGCTGGGCCGGCATCGGCCTGACCCTGCCCTACTACGGCGCCGAGGTCTTCGGACTCCACGCGGTCGGGCAGGCGGTCGTCGACCTCGACAACCCGGACCTCATGTCCATCGTCAACAACATCCGCTGGGAGGTCGGGATCTTCTGGATCCTCGCCGGTCTCGCCGCGCTCGGCGTCGGCGTCATCCTGTTCGCGATCGCGATCTGGCGGTCCGGGCGGCTGGCGAAGTGGTCGGG
>CAWFBS010000005.1:0-25521 GCA_963814115.1 uncultured Chloroflexia bacterium
GACTACCACGGGCAGCGACCGCATCGCGCCGTCGGGCTCGCCCCTCCCCGCGCCGAAGCGCGGGACCCGATCCCCGTCAGTCCGCACGACGTTCGCCGACGAGATCTGCCCGGGGGGCTCATCCACGAGTAGCACGTCGCCGCGGCTTGACCGAATCTAGGTCTTCGATCCACACGGGGTGGCGCGCGACGGCTGGCCCTCGACTGCCGCCCAGACGACCATTTCTTGACAATCGGCGTATACCTAGGCCATCGACATGGACGCGCCGCGAGCGCCACGGGCCCGGCCCGCAACACCTCTCGGCCTCAGCGCCGAGCGAGTGCTCGACGCGAGCACGGATGCTGTGATTGCCGTCGACGCCCGCGGTCGCATCGTGTATGCCAGCCCGAGGGTCGGCGAGGCGTTCGGCTGGTCGTCGGAGGAACTCCTCGGAGAGCCAGTCGAGCGCATCGTGCCAGCCCGCCTGGCCGAGCGGCATGCCGCGCACCGCGCCGGGTATCGCCTCCATGCGACCCCCCGTCCGATGGGCAGCGGGCTGGAGCTCTCCGCTCGCCGACGGGATGGCACCGTGTTCCCGGTCGAGATCAGCCTGGCTCCCGTGCTGGCTCCGCGTGGTCCCCTTGTGATCGCCACCGTCGTCGACATCACGGCCCGCACGAACCTCCAGGAGCAGCTGGAGCAGGCCAATGAAGAGCTTCAGCGGCACGCCGACGTGCTGGAACAACACGGCCGCGAGATGGCCCTCCTGGTCCGGATGGGGGAGCTGCTCGAGTCGTGCCAGTCGCTCGACGAGGCATACGGGGTGGTCGCCGGGATCGCCGAGCCGCTCTTCGCGGGCGACGCCGGCACAGTCTATGCCCTGGCGTCGTCGGGCACGGTGGCCGAGGCAGTGGCTTCGTGGGGCAGCCCACCCCCGACGCGGAGTGTCTTCTCCCCGACCGATTGCTGGGCCCTGCGGCGCGGCCGGCTGCACGTGGTCCACGACGGGGACCCGGAGCTCAAGTGCCCGCACGTCGAGGAGCCGATCCTGACCGGCCTGTTCTGTGAACCGCTCGTCGCCCAGACCGAGACCTTGGGGCTGTTCCACATCCAGGTCCGCCGCCGGGCGACGGGCAAGGCGAGAGCAGCCCTGCTCGCGGATCGGGAGCGCCTGGTCCAGACGCTGGGAAAGCAGGTGGCCCTCGCGCTCGCCAACATCCGTCTGCGGGCGACGCTCCGGGAGGAGTCCTCGCGCGATTCGCTGACGGGTCTGTTCAACCGCCGATACATGGAAGAGTCGCTCGACCGGGAGATCCGACGGGCGGCCCGTGAGGGCTATGGCCTTGGGCTGCTGCTCGCAGACCTCGACAACTTCAAGCAGCTCAACGATGCATTCGGCCACGCCGCCGGCGATGCGGTCCTCCGGCGGACCGGGCAATTCCTCGGCGCGGGCATTCGGGGCGAGGACATCGCCTGTCGGTACGGCGGCGAGGAGTTCGTTGTCATCCTGCCCAAGGCGTCGCTCGATGATACGTACCGCCGCGCGGAGGCGCTCCGGGAAGGGATCAAGGCGCGCCCACTCGACGAACCGACCGACCTCTATCCGACCGCCACGATGTCAGTCGGGGTGGCTGCCTATCCCGACCACGGAACATCGGTCGCGCAGCTCGTCCTCGCCGCCGACTCGGCGATGTATCTCGCCAAGGCACAGGGCCGCGACCGGGTGGTCATGGCCGGCGGCTCGGAGGGCCGCGCCATCGACGTTTCCGCCGCGGTGAGGGACGAGGCCGACCCGCTGCCCAGATCCTGAGGACCAAAGCGAGGTCCAGACGGGAGGTCGGATCCGAGCGGCAACTTCTGGGTCCTTGCCGGTCCCTCTTCGCGGCCGACGACGTGAGCCATCGTGCTTGGGCGGCGAGGGGCGCTCTACAAGCCTCGGGCCTACCTGCGCGTCCGGGCGCCCGACTGGCCGGGATCCGCTACTTCTTGATGTAGATCATCACCGGCGGGATCATCCCGGCTCGTTCCGCCAGCGCCGCCAATTCCGGCGAGAACAAACGCTGCGCCGCCTGGAAGGCCTCCATGTCGGGGACATCCCAGGTGCTCGCGACTTGGTTGCTGCCATCCATCGCAACGTAGCTGGACCCGTCCGACGCGACCGCCGACAGCGCGGCGGTCATCTCCGCCTTGAACTTCAGCCACGCCTCGACATCCTTGACCGCCGCAGTAACCACGATCTTCGACATTGCTACCCCCCTTATCCTGGGAGGCGCGTCTCGACAGCCTGATGGCTGGAGCGCCCCCCGGTGCGAAGACGGCGAGTATAGGGGTAGACATCCCGCCCGTCCCCACGAAACCAGCAGGCGGGACCCGGCCACAGACCGGAGCGTGACAAGCCCGAGAGTCCAGCCCGTCGTCGCCATCCTGCCCGCCTACGCGACCGCCGAGGCGCTGGTGGCGCTCAGGATGCTCATGACGGGGACGTATGGGTTCGCCTCATCGTGCAGCCACGTGCAGCGCAGGCAGGGGAAGAACGCGCACGATGCACAGAGGCGAAGTTCGCAGCGGGCACGCCACAAGCGGGCACGACCAGCGCGTGCCAAGGAGGACCGGGTGAACCAGGAACAGGGCAGCGCGGCGGAGCTGATCCGGTCGGGTGGCGCCATCCTCGGGATCGAGCTCGGCTCGACGCGCATCAAGGCGTCCCTCATCGCGCCCGACACGACTCCGCTTGCGTCGGGATCACATGCCTGGGAGAACCAGCTCAGGAACGGCGTCTGGACATACGACTTGGGGGATGTCTGGAAGGGCGTGGCCGCCTGCTACGGGTCGCTCATCTCGGACGTGCGCGCCCGCTACTCCGTGGAGCTGACGACCGTCGCGGCCATGGGTGTCAGCGGGATGATGCACGGGTACCTGGCCCTCGACGTCGAGGGGAAGCCGCTGGCGCCGTTCCGCACCTGGCGGAACAACATCACCGGCAAGGCCTGCGCCGAGCTGACCCCGCTCCTCGACTTCGCCGTGCCGCAGCGCTGGAGCATCGCCCACCTGTACCAGTCGATCCTGGACGAGCAGCCGCATGTGGCGCGGATCGCCCACCTCACCACGCTGGCCGGCTACGTCCACTGGAAGCTGACCGGCGAGCACACGATCGGCGTGGGCGAAGCTTCGGGCATGTTCCCCATCGATCCGCGCAGCGGTGACTGGGACGCCGCGCGGATGGCGACGTTCGACGCCCTCATCGCGCCGCGCAAGCTGGGCTGGAAGCTCCGGGACATCCTCCCCACCGTCCAGCCCGCCGGCCGCCCGGCCGGGAAGCTCACGGCCGAGGGCGCGAGGCTGCTCGACCCATCGGGCACGCTCCCGTCCGGCATCCCGCTGTGTCCTCCCGAGGGCGATGCCGGCACGGGCATGGTCGCCACCAACGCCGTGCGGCCGCGCTCGGGGAACGTCTCCGCTGGCACCTCCGTGTTCGCGATGATCGTGCTGGAGAAGAGCCTGTCCCGCGTCCACGAGGAGATCGACATCGTGGTCACGCCCGATGGCAAGCCCGTGGCGATGGCCCACGCGAACAACGGATCGTCGGACCTCGATGCCTGGATCGGCCTCTTCGGCCAGGTGGCGGTCGCGCTGGGCGTCGAGGCACGGCTCGACGACCTCTACGGCAAGATCCTGCCGCTCGCGGTGCGGGGAGATCCGGATGCGGGCGGGCTCCTGTCGATCAACTACGTCTCGGGCGAGCACATGACCGGCTTCACCGAGGGCCGGCCGCTGTTCGCGCGGAGCCAGGACAGCACGTTCACGCTCGAGAACTTCGTGCGGGCGATGTACTACGCCTCGCTCTGCGCAATGCGGACCGGCATGAACATCCTCACCGAGCAGGAGGGCGTGGTCATCGAGGAGATACGCGGCCACGGCGGCTTCTTCAAGGGCGGCGACACCGGGCAGCGCATGATGGCCGCCGCGCTCAACGTCCCCGTCAGCATCCCTGCCACGGCCGGCGAGGGCGGGGCCTGGGGGATGGCGGTGCTGGCCGCCTACATGCTCGGCGCCGACGCCGGGCAGTCGCTGCCCGACTACCTCGAGGAGCGGATCGCCACGAGCATCGGCGCGCCCGTCAAGCCCGACCCGCGCGACGTGAAGGGGTTCGAGGAATTCTTCGCGCGCCACAAGAACGGGCTCGCCATCGAGCGCGAGGCGGTCAAGACGCTGCCCTGAACGTTCGGGGGGGATCGCGAGCGCCGGCACCGGCTGACTGTCGCCGGCCGTTCACAGATTGTCGCGCGAATTCCTTGACGTGGCGGCACTCGAGTGCATACACTCGAGTGCAACGTTGCGTGGACCGGGGATAGCCCGGCGAAGCGGGCATGGGCCCGTGCCCTTGGCGACGAGGAGACCCGATGAAGGCGCTCGCTGAACGCGAGGTCTGGTTCGTCACAGGCAGCCAGCATCTGTACGGGGCTGACGTGCTCCGGGCCGTTGAGGAGCACGCTGGACGCGTCGCCCGCGCGCTCGACGAGGCGGCGGCGATCCCGGTGCGCGTGGTCGCCAAGCCGGTGGTCACCACCCCGGAGTCAATCCGCGAGGTCTGCTCGGCGGCAACGACCTCGCGGACCTGCGTCGGGGTCATCGCCTGGATGCACACCTTCTCGCCCGCGCGGATGTGGATCGCCGGGCTTGTGGCGCTCCAGAAGCCCCTCCTGCATCTTCACACGCAGTTCAACCGCGATCTCCCCTGGGCCGAGATCGACATGCACTTCATGAACCTCAACCAGTCGGCGCACGGGGACCGTGAGTTCGGGTACATCGAGACGCGGATGCGGAGGGCGCGGACCACCGTCGTTGGCCATTGGCAGGATCCGGACGTTCTCGAGCGCATCGGTGTCTGGACCCGGGCCGCCTGCGGCTGGGACGCCCTCAACTCGCTGAAGGTCGCCCGCTTCGGCGACAACATGCGCCAGGTCGCGGTAACCGAGGGCGACAAGGTGGAGGCGCAGATCCGCCTGGGTGCCCAGGTGAACGGGTATGGCGTCAGCGACCTCGTCGCGGCGGTCCGGGCGGCGACGGAAGATGCAGTGGACGCCGTCGTCGCCGACTACGAGTCACGCTACGCGCTCGCTGCGCCGCTCCGGTCCGATGGTGGGCAACGCGCGGCCCTTCGCGAGGCCGCCCGGATCGAGGTGGGCCTCCGCGCGTTCCTCGAGGCGGGCGGCTTCGGCGCGTTCACCGACACGTTCGAGGATCTGGGAGAGCTGTCGCAGCTGCCTGGCATCGCCGTCCAGCGGCTGATGGCCGAGGGCTACGGCTTTGGCGCGGAAGGTGACTGGAAGACGGCGCTGCTCGTCCGGGCCATGAAGGTCATGGCCACGGGGCTCCCGGGCGGGACCTCGTTCATGGAGGACTACACGTACCACTTGGTACCGGATCGGCCCCAGGTCCTGGGCGCCCATATGCTCGAGGTCTGCCCTTCGATCTCGACCGAGACACCGTCCTGCGAGGTCCACCCGCTGTCGATCGGCGGGAAGGCGGACCCTGTTCGCCTGGTCTTCACGGCGAGCCCGGGACCCGCGGTTGCCGTGGGCCTGCTCGACATGGGCGAGCGCTTCCGCATGGTCCTCAACGAGGTGGACGTGGTGAGCCTGCCCGAGGCCCTTCCGCGGCTGCCCGTGGCACGCGCTCTCTGGGAGCCCCGCCCCAGCCTGAAGATCGCGGCCGAGGCATGGCTGCTGGCCGGCGGTCCCCACCACACGAGCTTCAGCACGGCACTCCGCCGCCAGCATCTCGACGATTTCGCGGAGATGGCCGGTATCGAGCTGGTGGCGATCGACGAGACCACGTCGGTGGCGGGCATCAAGAAGGAGCTGCGCTGGAACCAGGCCTACTACCAGCTCGCGCGGGGCCTGTAGCCCCGAGCGAGCCGCAATGGCGGGCGCGAATGGATGCCTCCGCGCCGCGAACATTGGAACCGAGGAGGAGCGGGACGACGAGAACACCGGCAGGAGTGCCAGGCCCGGGTTCGGTGACGACCTCCGGGAGTGGTTGCCGGTGATCGCGGGATCCCAGGCCGGAAGGGAGGTCTCTGCCGAAACGAGGAGTGTGTGCGAAGGGGCCCCGGGAGATCCCGGGCGGGAGTCGGTGACACGAGGAGGAGTCGGATGGCTCGATCTGGGACGCACGTTTCGCGACGGTTGCCAGCGCTGGCGTTTGCCGCGGTGCTGGTAGTCAGCGCCTGCAACTCATCCAGCACCCCGTCGCCCGCTGCGAGCGCAGCGGCCGGTGCCGCATCGCCGGCGGCTGCCGGCTCGGCTGCACCCGTGGCTGGCCAGTTCTGCGCGGGAATGAAGATCACCTTCTTCCCCGGCGGGACCCCCGGCGGCGGCTTCGAGACGGTCGTCTACAACGGTGCCAAGGCAGCCCAGGCGGCCTTCGGACCTGACGTGACGTACCAGTGGTCCGACTGGGACCCCAACAAGATGATCACCCAGTTCCAGCAGTCAGTCGCCACGAAGCCGGACGGGATCGCCGTCATGGGCCACCCGGGTGACGACGCCTTCGATCCGCTGATCCAGGACGCGGAGAAGCAGGGCATCCTCGTCACCGTCATGAACACGGAGCTTCCGAAGGCCGAGGCCGAGTTCGCGTCCAGCGGCATGGGCTACGTCGGCGCGGTTCTCCACGATGCGGGCGCGTCGCTCGCCAACGAGGCGATCAAGCGCGACAACCTCAAGTCGGGCGACGAAGTGATGGTCTGGGGCCTCAAGGCTCAGCCGGGCCGCGGCGAGCGAACCCTGGGGATCACCGACACGCTCACGGCTGCCGGCATGAAGGTTGACTACTACGAGATCGACGACGCCACGAACAAGGACGCCGCCAATGGCGTGCCGACCTTCACCGGCTACATCTCCTCGCACCCGGGCGTCAAGGCGATCTTCATCGACCACGGCAACCTCACCTCGGCCATCCCGACGTTCATGAAGGCCGCGAACCTCCAGCCCGGGAGCATCTACGCTGCCGGCTTCGACATGTCGCCGGCCACGGTCCAGGGCATCAAGGATGGCTACATCAGCCTGGTCATCGACCAGCAGGAGTTCCTCCAGGGCTTCATGGCCGTCGAGCAGCTCTGCATGACCAAGAAGTTCGGGTTCGGTGGACTCTTCATCAACACCGGCGCAGGTTTCGTTGACAAGTCGAACATCGACGCTATCGCGCCGCTTGTGACCGATCAGATCCGCTAGGCAATGACCGTTCCGCCTGCCGCCGAGTCCGGCATGTCGGCGGGCGAGCGCGAGGGCGCTCGCCCGCCGACGCAACCCGCGATCCCGATCATTGCCGCGCTCGAGCCAGCGGCGGTGCCGCCGCCTGGAGGCGAGAAGCGGCTCGAGCTGCGCCACATCTCGAAGTCGTTCGGGGGCGTCCACGTCCTCCACGACGTCAGCCTCGATCTCGGGGCGAGTGAGGTCGTCGGCCTGCTCGGCGACAACGGCGCGGGCAAGTCGACGCTCATCAAGATCATTACGGGGGTTCACCGCCCGGATTCGGGCGAGATCTTCTTCGGGGGCAAGCGGGTCGACGGTCTGACGGTCCAGAAGGCGCGGGAGCTCGGCGTCGAGACCGTCTACCAGGAGCGCGCGCTCGCCGACCAGCTCCCCCTCTGGCGCAACATCTTCATGGGCCGTGCCGTCGCGGGTCGGCTCGGCTTCCTCAAGGTCGGCGACATGCGCCGGATGACTGCCCAGCTCATGAGTGAGTCGATGGGCTTCACTTCCGCGGTGCTGACCCCGGACACCGTGGTCAAGGGGCTGTCCGGCGGTGAGCGGCAGGGCCTGGCAATCGTGCGGGCGCTGCACTTCCAGGCCGACATCATCATCCTCGACGAGCCGACCATGGGCCTGTCGCTCAAGGAGACCGAGAAGCTGCTGCGGTTCGTGGAGGGTATCCGGACCGCCGGCAAGTCGGCGATCTTCATCGACCACAACATCTTCCACGTCTACTCGGTCGCGGACCGGATCATCGTCCTCGACCGCGGACGCGTGGCCGGCCAGTTCCCGACCTCACGCTATTCGCTCGAGGAGCTCCTGGACATCATGCGCGAGGTCGCCGCCGAGGGAACCTTCACCGAACAGGAACGCTACCGCGTGCCAGACGGGCCACCCACGGCACCGACCCCGGCCGGCGAGGAGCAGGAATGAACCCCGCCGTCGCCACGACGACGCCCCCGCGACCCCGCGGTCGCCTCACCGCGTTCACCAACGCCTGGGCGTCCCAGATCGGCATCACCGTCGCGTTCCTCGCGCTCTGGCTCGCGTTCGTCGTCCTCGCTCCCAGCACGTTCTTGTCCGATCGCATCTACCTGGCCTTCGCCCAGACGGTCCCGTACATCGCGATCGTCGCCCTCTTCCTGACGATGGTCGTCATCGCCGGCGACATCGACCTTTCCTTCCCGTCCGAAATGGCCCTGGGCATGGTCGGCTTCGTCTTCACCTGGCAGGCGACCGGCAGCGTCGAGCTCGGGATCCTCGCGGCGCTTGGCGTCGGCGCCCTGGCCGGCCTGTTCAACGGTCTCATCGTCACGTACATCGGCATCCCCGCGCTCGTCGCGACGATCGGCAGCTGGTACCTCTTCCGCGGCCTGACCCTCGTGCTCGTCAACGGCAAGAGCTATGCCCTGGTCACGGCCAGCACTGCCCCTTCGTACGACCTGCTCGTCGGGAAGCTTGGGGGCGTCGTCCCGATGGAGTTCGTCTGGCTCCTGGTCCTCGCGGTCGTCGCGTGGCTGCTCCTCAACCGCCACCGGCTCGGCCAGAACGCGTACGTCACCGGGGACAACGGCCTGGCTGCCGGGCTCA
Source organism: uncultured Chloroflexia bacterium (assembly GCA_963814115.1). Taxonomy (GTDB): domain Bacteria; phylum Chloroflexota; class Limnocylindria; order Limnocylindrales; family CSP1-4; genus CTSoil-043. The sequence goes on from CAWFBS010000005.1 coordinate 8,826, forward strand.
TGGGCATCCCCATGCGCCGGACTCGCATCCTCCTGTTCGTCCTCACCGGGGTGGCGGCGGCGCTGGCCGGCCTGATGAACAGCTTCCAGATCGTCAACTTCTACCCGACGATGGGCGACGGTTTCCAGCTCCCGACGCTGGCCGCCGTCTTCGTCGGCGGGACCTCCGTGTTCGGGGGCCGAGGCACGATCTATGGCACGTTCCTCGGCGCGTTCATGATCGGCGCCATCCAGGCCGGGATCGTTGCGGTCGGCCTGACCGATTACTACACCAACTTCATCTATGGCGCCGTCATCCTCGCTGCGGTTGCTGTCCACGCCCTGCTCCGGCGCCGGTTCGAGTAGCGATGGCGGCTGGGCAGCCGGCCGCAGGGCCAAGCGACGACGCGACGACGAGGGGGCAGCCGGAGGCCGGAGCCGAGCGACCATCAGTCCGCGGCAGGCCGGTGACGATGCGAGACATAGCGATCGCGACTGGCGTGTCACGGAGCACCGTCTCGCGGATCATCAACGATGCCCCGTTGACCGTGCCGATCGCCGCTTCAACCCGCGAGCGTGTCCTGGCCGCCGCCCGAGCGGTGGGCTACCGGCCCAATCCGCTGGCCCGGGCTCTTCGCGGTGCGCCGATGATGCTGCTCGGCGCCATCGTCCGCGATATCACGGACCCGTTCTTCGCGGGGGCCGTCGAGGCCGTTTCGGCCGAGGCCCGGGCGCGTGGCTACAACATCGTCCTGGGCCACGCGCACGCGGAGGCCACCGAGGCGCACGCCCTGGCGGCAATGCTGGAGGCACGCCAGTGCGACGCGATCCTGCTGCTGGGCGACATGGGCGACCAGCCGCGTCTGCTTGACGACCTACGCGACACGCACGTGCCGGTCGTCGCCCTGTGGCAGGGCTCGGAGCTCGACCTGATCCCCGGTGTCAGCGTGGACAACCGGGGCGGTATCGCGACGGCCATGGCCCACCTCAGCTCCCTCGGGCATCGTCGGATCGCATTCGTCGGCGGTCGGTTGCTCGGCGATATTCGCGAGCGCCAAGAGGCCTACATGGAGGCGCTCACCAACCTGCTGGGCGAGGTCCCGCCCGGCTACATCCAGCAGGTGGCCAATACACCGGGCGACGGGGAGGAAGCGTTCCGCGCGTTGATGCGCCTTTCGCCGCGGCCGACGGCCATCGTCGCATCGACCGACGTCCTGGCGATCGGGATCCTCCGGGGTGCCCTTGTCCTGGGCATCCGTGTCCCTGATGACCTCTCGGTCGTCGGGTTCGACGACATCCCGATGGCAACATTCACGGTGCCGGCGCTGACGACGGTGCGGATGCCAATGGCCGAGATGGCCGCCGCCGCGATCGGTTTGGCGGTTGGCGCGACGGGCGGAATCGCAGGCGACGTCGAGATCGGCGGCGGCGAGGCCACCGGACGCGGACCCGCACGCGGTCGAACGTTCCGGCCCGAGCTCGTCATTCGGCAGTCGACGGCCCCCTCTCCGGTCGACCTCGAGCTGGCCCCCCGGCAGCGGCCGCTCGAGAGCCACAATGGGGCGTCGCCGCAGGAGAGGGGCGCGTGAGGATGGATCTGGCGGAGCTTCGTGAGCAGGTCTGCGAGGCCAATTTGGGGCTGGTACGGGCCGGCCTGGTGACGCTGTCATTCGGGAACGCCAGCGGTGTCGATCGCGAGCGGGGCGCGCTGGTGATCAAGCCGAGCGGCGTCGCATATGCCCGGCTGCGACCATCCGAGATGGTCGTCGTGAATCTCGCCGACGGAGCCGTTCGCGAGGGCACGTACCGTCCGTCGTCCGACACGCCGACCCACCTGGCCCTGTATCGCCGCTATCCGTCGATCGGCGGCGTCGTCCACACGCACTCCTCGTTCGCGTCGTCATGGGCGCAGGCAGGGCGTCCGATTCCCTGCCTCGGGACGACCCACGCGGACCATTTCCACGGGCCCGTCCCGGTGACGCGACCCCTCAGCGCCGTGGAGATCGAGGGCGAATACGAGCGCGAGACCGGCAACGTGATCATCGAGGCGCTCGAGAGTCTCGGCCTCGACCCGCTCGAGATGCCGGCGGTGCTCGTCCTGTCGCATGGCCCATTCACCTGGGGGGCCGGTCCGGCCGAGGCTGTGGAGAACGCGATCGCGCTCGAGGCGGTCGCGGCGATGGCCTACCGGACCACGAACCTCGAGGGGGCCATCATGCCGATGGCGGCCCTGCTGCAGGAGCGCCATTTCCGACGCAAGCATGGACCGGGCGCGTACTACGGTCAGCCAGCTGAGCACGCCTGACGCGGACAGTCGACGGCAGAAGCCGAAACGGGACGTCGCGCCCGCCCGTCCCGGCTGGGTCCCGATCCGAGGTCGGCGCCGGAGAGCAATACCGCCGGCTCAGTAGCCGCCGTGCTCGGCGACGGTCTCGAAGGCGGCCACGATGTTCTCGGGCGGGACGAACGCCTGGATGTTGTGGACCGCGGCGAAGACGAAGCCGCCGCCGGGCGCCAGATCGTCGATCCGGCGCCGCACCTCGTCGCGGACCTCCGACGGCGTGCCGAACGGAAGGACTCGCTGGGTGTCAACGCCGCCGCCCCAGAAGACGAGATCGCGCCCGAACTTCTGCTTGAGCTGGCGCGTGTCCATCCCGCGCGCGCTCACCTGGACCGGGTTGACGATGTCCACCCCGATCTGCACGAGGTGCGGGTAGAGCCCGGACGCGGCGCCGCAGCAGTGAAAGAAGAGCTTGGCGTTCGTCCGGCGCTTGATGGCTTCGAAGAGGCGCCTCTGGCGCGGCTTCACAAGCGCCGCGTATATCTCGGGACTGATCATCCAGCCGTCCTGGGTGGAGACGTCATCCCAGTAGGTGAAGACGTCGATGAACTCGCCGACCGCCTCGAGGTAGCGATCCACGGACTCGATGTAGATGTCCGTGATCCGGTCCATCAGCCGCTCGGCGAACGGGCGGTCGGTGACCATCGCCATCATGAACGGCTCCAGTCCGACGGTCCGGCAGGGCTGCTCGAAGATCCCACCACCGATGATGCCGCTCCCGACGAGCGCGAAGTCCGTGTGCTCATGGAGCCACTGCGCCCGTCCGCGCAGCGCCGCGACGACCTCCGGAGGGTCGGGTTGCGGCCAACGGTATCCGTCCAGCGCCTCGGGCGTCAGGTCGCGGATCGGGAACTCGACCCAGTCGTAATAGAGCGGGCTCGCCTTGGGCATCCGCAGCTTCGAGCCCCACCGGTCGTACATCGCCCAGTGCTCGCCCTCGTCGAGGATCTCGACGCCCGCGACGTGGGCCGGTGGCAGCTGGACCATCCGGGTGTCGACCGCGAAGCGCTGGAGGAGGGCCTCGGAAAGATACGGGAGCTGCTGGACCTCGTCGTGGATCGTCACCTCGCCGGTCGGCAGGCCGAGGTATGCCATGAGTGGGACGTAGGCGGCCTTCGTGATGGAGGTGACGATCGACGATCCGAGGTCGATCGGGACGCGATCGGCCTCCTCGTGAGCGAGGGCGCGCCGAATGCGCTCTCGTGGGGTCATCAGGGGCCCTCCAGCTTCCCTGTGCGGCCGGCGGACTCGCCGTGTGCCGGGGCCACTCTACGGCGTTGCCCGGCCCCGCGGGCACCGCTCCGCGCGTCACGGCACCGCCCGGGGCCCCACGCCGCGGTCGACGCTGCCACACTGATCCGGTGAACGACCACCCACGGACGACCCTGGTGCGTCACCGCGATCGCGTGATCGCCGCGCTCCAGCACGAAGCGCTCGACCGCTGCCCGATGCAGATCAGCTTCACGCCAGAGTTCGCGGTGCGATTGCGGGCGGACCTCGAGGCGCGCGGCCTGGTTGCCCGGTCCGGTCCCGGCAGCCATAACCCGCACGGCGGCGGCAACACGTACGAGCTGGAGCTCGCCCTCGACGAGGACCTCATCCTCACCTCGGTCGGCTGGGCGAACTCGTACTACCAGGGCACCGACATCTACACGGACGAATGGGGCGTGACCTGGCGCGCCCAGCCCTATGAGACCCCGTTCGGCATCGGCCACTACACCGAGATGGTCGGCAGGCCGCTTGCCAGCGATGCGGCGATCGCCTCCTACCGGGCTCCGGATCCCGACCGGCCGGAGCTCTATGAGGAAGCCGGGCGCGTCATCGCGCAGCTCGGCGGCGAGTACTACATCGTGGGTGTCACGGTCACCACGATCTGGGAGACAGCCTGGGCGCTGCGCGGCTTCGAGCAGCTGATGATCGACCTGGTGACGGAGCCGGACATCGCCGAGGCGATCCTGGAGATCCCGTTCCGGTACCACCTCCGGGCCGCCGAGCGCCTCACGGCGATGGGCGTCGACATGATCTGGACCGGCGACGACGTCGGGATGCAGACGGGCATGCTGATCTCCCCGGCGCTCTGGCGGCGCCACCTCAAGCCGCGGATGGCCGAGCTGATCGCCCGCGTCAAGTCGATCAATCCCGCCGTCAAGGTGGCGTACCACTCGGACGGGATGATCTGGGACGTGATCCCGGACCTCATCGAGATCGGCCTCGACGTCCTCAACCCGGTCCAACCGGCCTGCCTGGATCCCGCCGAGCTGAAGCGCCGCTTCGGTGACCGCCTGTGCTTCTGGGGCTCGCTCGACGAGCAGCACACCCTGCCCTTCGGCACGCCAGAGGACGTGCGGGCCGAGGTCCGGACCCGACTGGACACGATCGGCCGCCAGGGCGGCCTCATCCTGGGGCCCACCCACCACGTCCAGCTGGACACGCCGATGGAGAACTTCTGGGCAATGGTCGAGACGATCCAGGGTCGGACCCTTCCAGCGGCGGCCGGAGCGCCCCGGCGGTGAGCGGCCCGATGCCGGGTGCTCCCCGGGACCGGCAGCCATGACGGACGGGATCGTCTTCGACGTCCGCGAGTTCACCATCCACGATGGGCCCGGCATACGGACGACCGTCTTCCTGAAGGGCTGCCCATTGGCCTGCACCTGGTGTCACAACCCGGAGGGGCTGGACCCCGCCCCGCAGGTGATGCGCTCTTCAGCGGGAGACCGGCCCGTCGGGCAACGCTACGGGGCCGCCGAGCTTGCCGAGCTCCTCGCCGGGCAGGCGGACATCCTGGCCTCCAACGAGGGCGGGGTGACGTTCTCCGGCGGCGAGCCGCTTGCCCAGGCCGACTTCGTGGCGCAGGTCATCGACCTCCTGCCGGGTGTTCACATCGTGCTCGACACGTCCGGTTTCGGCACGCGGGGCCATTTCGTGTCGCTCGCCCGACGCGCCGACCTGGTGTACTTCGACCTGAAGAGTCATGGATCCGGTCGCGCACCGGCGCTGGACCGGCCAGGACAATGCGCCGATCCTGCGCAACCTCGGGCTGCTGGCGGAGCTTCGACGACCATTCGTGGCCCGCGTGCCGCTCGTGCCGGGAGTCACCGACACCGAAGTCAACCTCGCGGCGATCGCCGCCGCGTTGGCATCGCAGCCGACCCTGGTGCGAGTCGACCTCCTGCCGTACAACCGCGCGGCCGGCGGGAAGTACGCCGCCTGTGGGCGAACCTTCCTGCCGGGGTTCGACGAAGACCGCGCGCCGAACGCGGACGTCCGGCCATTCCGGCGTGCCGGCCTCGAGGTCCGGGTCGCATGAACGAGCGGCTTGAAGGACTCCGCGCCCGAACCCGTGAGGGCCACTTTCGCCAGTACCGCCAGGCCGGCGGGCCCGATCTCGTGGCCGAATGCGACCGCGAACAGCTGTCGTGGCCGAGGCGCATGGCGCGCCTGACCCGCCGGATGTGCGAGGCCGAGATCGTGGTCATCGAGCCCGACGAGCGGATCGTCTTCACGCGGACCCTCCGGGCGGTTCCCCCGGTCCACTCGCCCGCGGACTACGCTGCCTTGACCCTGGGGCGAACGCTCCACGAAGGCGGCCTGATCAACAACGTGTGCGCCGACTGGGAGCTGGCGCTCCGGCAGGGGCTCCTTGGGCGCCGCCGAGTCGCAGGCGCGACGCGGTCGCGGATGGCGTCAGCGGGGAACATCGCGGCGGTCGAGTTCCTCGACGCCGCGATCGAGACGATCGACGCCGTGCTCGCGCTCGCCGCCCGCTACGCGACGGAGGCGCGCAGGCTCGGCAGGGACGACGTCGCGAGCGTCCTTGAGCGCGTCCCGGGGGAGCCGCCGCGAACATTCCGTGAAGCGCTCCAGGCGCTCCGCCTGCTGCACGCCGTGGTCTGGCTGTCCGGGCACCATCACGTGGGCCTCGGTCGCCTCGACCAGTACCTGTGGCCGTTCCTTGCTGCCGACCTCGCGGCGGGAACGCTGGAGATCGCCGCCGCCGAGGAGCTGCTGGCGGAGTTCTTCATCGCGCTCAATCGCGACGCGGACCTCTACCCCGGCATCCAGCAGGGCGACAACGGGCAGACCATCACGCTTGGGGGGCTGACGCGGGACGGCGGCGCGGCCGTCAACCCACTCACGTGGATGGCGCTGCGGGTCGCCCGCGACGTTGGGCTCATCGATCCGAAGGTCAACCTGCGGATCACCGGCGAGACCGATCTTGCGCTCCTCGAGCTGGCCAGCGACCTGACCCGCAAGGGCCTCGGCTTCCCCCAGTACGCCAACGACGACGTGGTGATCCCCGCCCTTGCCGCGCACGGCTATGCGCTCGAGGACGCGCGCGACTACACGGTGGCGGCGTGCTGGGAGTTCATCATCCCGGGACGCGGGATGGACGTGCCCAACATCGGCGCCGTCTCGTTCCCGGCGGCCGCCGACGCAGCGGTCCGGAAGGGACTCGCGGAGGGCGCCTCGTTCGACGCCATCCTGGCTCGAACGGGTGCCGAGATCGGGCGCCAGGTTCACGAGCGCACCGCTCCCTACGAACGACTCCTGTGGGCGCCGGCGCCGTACTACTCCGTGCTCATGACCGGGGCCCTCGAGGCGGGCGTGGATCACGGTACGGGTGCGCGGTATCGGAACCTCGGGATCCACGGAGCGGCAGCCGCCAGCGCTGCCGACGCGCTCGCGGCCGTTCGCCGGCACGTCTTCCAGCTCGCCGACGTGGACCCCGCAGAGCTTCTCGCTGCGCTCGCGGCGGACTTCGTCGGCCACGAGGCGCTTCGTTGGCGTCTTGCGGAGGAGAGCCCGCGCGTCGGCCTGAACGACCCTGCCGCCGACGACCTCGTCCGCTGCCTCTACGATCGGCTGGCCGATGCCTGTGAGGGGGAGCACCCGCAATCCGGCGCGATCGTTCGGCCCGGGACCGGGTCCGCGATGTACTACCTCTGGCTCGCCCGGGGACGCGACGATGGGCCGCTCGCGGAGCCCATGGTGGGTGCGACCGCCGATGGGCGTCGGAGGGGGGACCCGTTCGGGGCCAATCTCGCCCCCACGCCGGGGACTCACCTGCGCGGACCGATCAGCGTCCTGCAGTCCTACGCCGGAATCGACTACCGGCGCGTCTGCAACGGGGGTCCGATCACGTTGGAGCTATCCGCCACGGTCTTCGCCGACGCGGAATCGATCCGCAAGGTCGCCCTGCTGGTACGCACGTTCGCCCGGCTCGGCTGCCAGCAGCTGCAGCTCAATGCCCTCAATGCGGAGCAGCTCCTGGACGCCAGGGCGCATCCGGATGAGCACCGGGACCTGATCGTCCGAGTCTGGGGCTGGAGCGGCTACTTCTGCGAGCTGGCGCCCGAATACCAGGATCACGTGATCTCTCGCCACCTGTACGCGGACGTGTGAGCGCGCCCGGCCGGCGCCGATGAGGCGGGTCAGGAGCTGAGCATCCCCGCGCCGGCCACCGCGTCGACGGCGAGGACCCGGGGGGTGAGGCCCGTCCGGGCCGGGTACTGCGCCAGGACGGCCGCCCGGAGCGATTCCACGGCGTCGCGTTCCACGAGGTTGATCGTGCAGCCGCCAAACCCCGCGCCCGTCATCCGGGCCGCGGTGACGCCGCGAACGGCGCTCGCGATCTCGACGAGCGCGTCGAGCTCCGGGGAGCTGACCTCGTAGTCATCCCGGAGCGAGGCATGGCTGGCGGCGAAGAGCGCTCCCACCGCGGCGAGGTCCCCGGAATCCAGGGCTGCGAGCGTTGCCCCGACCCGGGCGTTTTCGGTCAGCACATGGCGGCAGCGCCGGAACGTCGAGTCATCGACCAGCGCGGCGATCCGGGGCAGCATCGCCGGCGTCACGTCGCGCAGCGAATCGATCGTCGGGTTGTCGCGGGCGAGCGCAGCGACGGCAGCGTCGCACTGCGCCCGGCGAGCGTTGTACTGGCTCGCGGAGAGGCTCCGGGGCGACCCGGAGTGGAGCGCAACCAGGGTATGCGTCGCCAATGGCAGGGCGACCTCGCGGTGCTCCAGCGAGCGGCAGTCGAGCAGGATGGCCGCGCCGTCAGCACCGCAGGCGCTGGCGAACTGGTCCATCAGGCCGCAGTTGACCCCGACGTGGACGTTCTCGGCGCGCTGGCAGATCCGCGCCAGCTGAAGCGCAGGGATGCCGCCGCCGGGCAGATCGGCCAGCGCCCAGGCCGCCGCCAGCTCCATCGCCGCCGACGACGACAGGCCCGACCCCGTCGGCAGCGAGCTGACGATCACGCCGCGCAGGCCGTGCATCCGGATCCCGGCCTCGCCGAGTGCCCAGGCGGTTCCGGCGGCATAGTCGATCCAGGCGCCCCGCCGCGGCCCGATCGCGTCGAGGTCGAAGCCGGACCGCTCCCCCGTGGCGCCGTTCACGAGCTCCACCCGGCGATCGGCCGTCGGGACGAACGCGATCCGGATCTCGAGGTCGATCGCCGCCGGGAGGACGAAGCCAAGGTTGTAGTCGGTGTGCTCCCCGATCAGGTTTACCCGGCCGGGCGCCCGCACGAGGCGGATCCCGGCGGGATCGCCGGCCGCCAGCGGCTCTTCCGCCACCAGGCGCGCCCGCAGCGCCTCGGCGCCGAGCGCCGGGTCGAGGGCAGCTGCCCGATCGATCGTCAAGAGACCGCGGTCACGACGAAGCCGGGGTGCTCCACGCGCGGCTCGACGGGGACAGCCCGGAGCTGCTCGGCGCTGGCCTCGGGCAGCGTGTCGTTGATGAACAGGAGCGTCGCCGTCTCGACCGACGCCCGGATCTTCGTCAGCCGAGCCGAACGGTGCGGCGGGAGGAACTCGACGGAGAGGTGCCAGTCCTCCTCGCCGGCAGGGCCCTCCTGGATGACCATCATGTACGGCAGCTCGAACCCGAAGAGGCCGTTGTAGCGTTCCACGACGACGTGCAGCGCGCGGGCCAGCGAACGCGCCTCGCTCGGCGCGAGGTCGGCAAGGCGGCGTGCCCCGTGACGAACGGCCCGGACGTGCACCTCGTATGGCCAGCGCGGGGCGAACGGCACTCCCACGGCCCAGTGCGGATCATCGTGGATGTTCCGGTCCGAGGCGCGTTGCTCGGCGACGACACGACAGCTGGTGCAGCCGCCGGTCCGGGCGCGGCCGTCTGCCAGGGCGGCAACCCGTCGCTCGATCTGTGGCGGCAGGTGGTCGAACGCGTAGATCTGGCCGTGGGGATGGGAGAGTGTTGCGCCCACCTCGCTGCCGCGGTTCTCGAAGGGCATGACCACGGCGAACCGGCCGTCTCGCCATAGCTCGCGGGTCCGGTCCGTCCAGACCGCCACCACACGGGCCGTCTCCTCCGCGGTGAGCGTCGCGAAGTTGCCCTCGTGCCGCTCCGTGAACATGACCACCTCGCATGTGCCGAGCGACACGCCATAGCGCGGGTCGGCCGGGTCCGGCACCGGTGGGGGGTCGGGGACGAAGGATGGGAATCGGTTGTCGAAGACGGCGGCCTGGTAGCTGAAGGCAAGCTCCGGGCCACCGGGGCAGAGCGGGCACCCGAAGCGCTCCGCCGGGCTCCCGGGGATCGCGCGGGAGCCGCTCGGCGAGGAGCGGTGCGGCCGGACGTTGCGAGCTGGGCTCACCGCGATCCACGACGCGCTCAGCTCGTCACGGCGCATGTGAAGGCCGGTCGGATCCATCGCCGGCGAGTCGGCAGGCGGACGACCGCGGACTTCCCCGTAGACGTGGATCCGCCTGCCGTCCGAAAGGTCGAACGTCGTGCGCTGGAGCGGGATCGGAGGTGGCTCAGGCACGTCGGTCAGCGACCTCGGCCACCTGGAGCCCCGTCTGAGATTGCACGGTCTCGATCATGGCGAGCATGTTCGCCAGCGGAACGTCGCCCTCGACGTCGTGAGACGCCGCGAAGATGTAGCCACCCTCGGAACCCAGCTCCAGCAGGTGGCGAACCTCCGCTCTGACCTGCTCGGGCGTGCCAAAGGGCAGCGTCCTCTGGGTGGACAGGCCACCGTGGAAGCAGAGCCTCCCACGATACGAGGGCAGGAGGCGGTCGACGTCCATCACCTCGGGCTGGAACGGGTTGTAGCAGTTCACACCGGCATCGATCAGGTCGTCGAACAGCTCATCCACGTCGCCATCGGAGTGGATCATGACGTACTTGCCGGCGTCTCGGACGGTGCCGTACATGCGCCGGAGATGGGGAAGGATCCGCGCGCGCCACAGCGGTCGTCCCATCTGCAGGCCACGCTGCTGTCCCCAGTCGTCTCCGAAATACACCGCATCGATGTCGTACCGAAGGGCTTCCTTGACCTGGGCGATGTTGTAGTCGGCGATCGCCTCGAAGAGCTCCTGGACGAACACGGGATGGTCGTAGAAATCCATCAGCAGGTTCTCCATCCCGCGCAGGGTCCAGCCTCGCTCGTACAGGGAGAAACCGATCTGGAAGACACGGAAACGATCCGGGAACTGGGCGGTACGCGCCGGAACGTCGGCGAAGAAGCGCGGGTCGAGCGGATCCGGGAGCTGGTACCCGGACAGGTTCGCCTCAGGGAGAACGCAGCCCTCGACAATGCCGATGTCCTTGTCGACGCTGCGGTTCCACACCACGCCGAACACGTCCCGCACGCGATCGTCACCGAGATCGTCGAAGAAGCCGATGTCGCTCCCCAGCCTGAGGAAATGGTTCTCGACCCGGTCCTCCAGGACATCCGCTCCGTAGTGGAGCTGGAGCGTCTCCGCAGCCTCCTTGGTGAATCCTATCGACCAGGGGACGTACGGCGGCCGTCCGCCGACAAGGACGGTCCTGACGACCTCGCGCTTCTGCATGCTCGGGCCTCCACGCGCCGTGGGATCCACACCGGAACCCGCTGCCCCGGCTCGAGGCGATCCGCTGACCGACACGAAACTGCGGGCGCCAAGACGCCGGCCCCGGGGCCGGCGTCTGTGATGCTGATCGCAGGAGCCGACACTCGGACTTGAACCGAGGACCTGCTGTTATGAATCGAAAGGACGAGCAGTTCATCCTGAACGTGTGGTCGCAATGTTAGGGCCTGCCGCACGTGATGACTGAGCCCGGTTGTGTTTCAGAGGATGCGGCATTGGGGTCACGGCAGGGGTCACGGATCAACTCGGACCGGGCGTCGAGTCGCTGAGGTTCGTGCCGCTCCTCCATGGGCCAGCGCTTGCGTGACCAGAGCCCGTGACGCGAAGCCGCCGCCCGGTACTCAGCTGCGGGCCGTAGCCCCGGCCTGCTCCGACGTGGGAGTCGTCGCCGCTTCGGCGACGGCCACGGCGTCGCCGCCGAGCGCCTTGGCCCGATAGAGCGCGACGTCCGCCGCAGCCACGAGACCATCGCGGGTCGTGGCATCGTCAGGGGCGCACGCGACGCCGACACTGAGCGTGATCTCGCTGCCTGCACCTGTCTCGAGCCCGGCGATGCTGGCCCTGATTCGCTCGGCGACCTGCGCCCCCACCGCCCGGGCGGTGGCCGGCAACAGGATGGCGAACTCGTCCCCCCCGTAGCGGCAGGCGTGGTCACCGGCTCGAACCGCGGCCCTGATCGAGTTCGCAACCTCGCGCAGCACCGTGTCGCCGGCGAGGTGGCCCTGCCGGTCGTTGAGAGCCTTGAAGTCATCGAGGTCAAGCATGAGAAGGGTGAGCGGCCGCGCGCCCGGGTCGTCGAGCAGCGCGGCGATGTGCTCCTCGAACGCGCCGCGGTTGTGCAGCCCCGTGAGCGCATCCGTCTTGGCCCGCGTCGCTACGGCTCCATGCCGCTCGGCGTTCAAGAGCGCGATCGAGGCCTGGCTGGCGAACAACTGGGCCATCTCGAATTCGGCCGCGTCGAAATGCGACTCCGTGTCCCCCATGCGTCCCACGTTGAGGGTGCCCACGACATCGCCCGGGCCCATGAGCGGCACGACGATGAGCGACTCGGCCTCCCTCGGGGTGCCCGGGATCAGCGCCATCCGGGGATCTACCAGGGCGTCGTTGATGCATTGCGCTTCGGCGTGCGTGACGACCCAGCCCGTGATGCCCCGGTCGAGTGGAAACGTGTCTTCGAGGATGAGAGACGCGAACCGGTCGCGCGCAAGGACGGGTCGGAGCAGGCGTGCGTCCCGATCGACCCGGTAGATCGTCAGGTTGTCGTAGGGGACCATCGACTTCAGCGAGTCCGCGATGAGGTTCAGGACCTGCGGCGGGTCGAGCGTCGCGACGAGCCGCTCGGTGAGGGCGAGCAGGTGGCGCTGGCCGCTGAGCGTCTCTGTCATGCGCCCGCTGGAGACGAGCCATGCGTTGCTGACCCACCAGACGAGCCCGTAGGCAAACGCCAGCATCACGCCGGATGCCGCAAGTGAGATGAGCAGGTAGGCGAAGCCGGAGGCATCGAGCGCCGTATTCGGGAGGTGGGCGGCGACCTCGCCGGCCATGCTCGCCACGAATGCCGCGACGAACATGACCAGAAGCAGCCGCCCGCGCAGGATCGGGAGGACGAGCAGGGCGCCTGTCAGCGGCAGGACCACCGCGGCATCGAGTCCGTCGGGGAGCGCGGCGCCAATCACGACCCCGAGCGCCATCAGGAGCATCCCCGCGGCCACGAAGACCCGGCGCGAGATGCCGCGTCTCAGGAACCAGGCGGCCAGCACGAGGACCACCCCGGTGCCAGCGCCGACGAGCAGGAGTCCCGTACGCTCGCCCTCAGGTGCGATCGCGAATTCCGCGGCGATGAGCACGACCGCCAGGCCCGCGCACAGCGCCAGGAAGCGCCCGAACCGCCGATCCACGCCCGCCCCCCGGCGATCCGGTCGAGTCAATGGATCCGGGCTCGCCCGGCGCTCTGCGCGGTTGGCGCTCGCCTGATCGAGGTCGGCTGCGCGCTGATCGCTGATCGCATCCGCCTCGTCGCGCTCCGACGCGGTCCGGTCGGCGTCGGACGCCGAACGCTCGGCCTTCAGCACGGGCATCACCCTCATCGACGTTCGGTCGCGTCGCGAGCGTCGGCAACCACGTCGCGCCCAGCGGCGATCTCGTCGCGAGCGTCGGCAACCACGTCGCGCCCAGCGGCGGCCATCCCGGCCCGCGGGATTCTCTCGCGCCTGCCCGTCGCCCGGGTCCTCGGCCGCGGGAGCGGCTCAAGTTCTGCCGCTGCCTGGGAGCGCACAACGGCGGCCTCGGTGCGCGCGACCGCTGCGTCCCCGCGCGCGCGGGCGGCCTCGAGAGCCGCTGCCCGTGCCACCCAGGTCTCAGCCGGCTCCGGATGTCCAAACTCGTAGCCCTGGCCGAGATCGACCCCGAGGGCGAGCAGAGTTTCGGCCTCCGCCTCGGTCTCGACCCCCTCCGCGAGGAGCCGGCAACCCGCCTCGGCCGCGAAATGGCGCATGCCCACGACGAGCGCCTGGCGCCCGAGGTCGGCGTTCACACCCCGCACGAGACCGATGTCGAGCTTCACGAGGTTGGGCCGCAATTCGATGATGTGAGTGAAGTTCGCGATCCCGGACCCCGCGTCGTCGACGGCGAGGCGTACGTCGGGGCCGATGACCCGAAGTGCCGATTGCACGGCCGCGTAATCCTCGATGATCTCGTGCTCGGTGATCTCGAGGACGATCGGGCGGTCCGACGGCCACAGCACCGCCTTGAGCCGGTCCGTGTCCGCGAGCAGGCGAGGCGAGACGTTGAGCGAGAGCCAGCGGGCGGCCGGCAGGAGATGCGCGGCCGCCACGGCTGCCTGGAGGGTCGCCAGCTCGAGAGCTGGCCCCATGTCCACGGCCCAGGCGTCGGCGAAGCAGAGGTCGGGTCTCTGGCCCGAGTCGAAGCGCGTCAGAGCCTCGTAGCCGACGATTCCGCGCGACTGCAGGTCGACGATCGGCTGGAAGACGGGGTGGAAAAGGCCCTCGCCGATGGTCTTCACGATCCGGTGGCGAATGCTGCCGACCTCGGTCAGATCGATCATGGCGGGTCCCACGAGCGCACCGGAGACCGTCGCGAACTCGATGAGCGCAGGCAGGAAATCGCTGAGCGGCGAGGTCGCATCTACCTCGGCGGACGTGATGATCAGCAGTCCGACGAGAGTCCCGTGGTCACGCACGGGCGCATATGCGGAGGCCGTGACTCCCAGTTCCCGGAACAATCGGTCGGATGGGTGCCAGGGGCGGTGCACCCAGGCTTCTGCCCATGGTCCCGCCTCCGATTGCTCATGCAAGCGTCGACTGCGCTGGAAGGGCAGGCTCCGCAGCGGCACCGGCTCGCCGTCGGCGCGGACGAAAGCGAGCGGCATCGCCTTCCCATCGAGGGCGAAGTAGTACAGCGCGGCGGTCGTTAGGCGGGCCAGTGACACGATCTGCCGGCAGATCGCTTCTGCGGTTGCCGCCAGCGAGGGCCCGGCCGTGATCGCACCCAGGGCCCCGGCGACGAGCGCGCGCTCCCGGGCCTGGCGCTCCCACGCGGCTTCGAGGGCGCGCTCGCGAGTCACGTCCCGCTTGACCTCGACGTAGCTGGTGATCGCCCCGTCCGCGTTCACGATGGGCGAGATGACGGTCTCGTCCTGGAACAGGCTGCCGTCCTTGCGGCGGTTCGTCAGGTTCCCCACGAAGGAGTGCCCGCTCTTGAGCGTGGCCCACATCGCCGCGTAGAACGCCGGCCCGTGCACGCCGCTCTTGAGGATCCGGGGGTTCTGGCCCAGGACCTCCTCGCGTGTGTATCCAGTGACCCGCTCGAAAGCCGGATTCACGTACTCGATCCGGGCGTCGGCGTCGGTGATAACCACAGCGTCCGCCGACTGCTCGATGGCGGTCCAAAGCCGGGCCCGCTCGGCCTCGCTCTGCCGCAGCTCGGTCACGTCGCGGGAGACGACCACGTAGCCCTCGAGCGCGCCGTTTGCGGCGCGGCGCGGCGTTACCCTGATCTGGACTGGGCCTACCGTCCCGTTGGCGAGACGCCGCTCGGCCTCGCCCAGCCAGGGCTGTCCGGAGCGAGCGACCTCGGTAAGCTTCGCGACCGTCGGTCCATCGAGGACGCCGTCCACCACCTCGAGCACGCTCCGCCCGATCATCTCGGACGCTCTCCCGCCAAGGTCGTCCGCGAATGCGGCGTTCGCGTAGGTGACCCGCAGCTCCGCATCGACGGCGACGATGCCGTCGGCCACCTGGTCAACGATCACCGCCAGGCGCTCGCGCTCGCGGGCGAGTCGCTGGGTCTCGGTCACGTCGCGCCAGGTGGCGAAGAACCCGTCGCTGAACCTGGCGACCTGGAGGCTGAGCGCCCCGGGTGTGCTCGTGCCCTCGGGGCCCGCGATCGCGTACGCGAGGGCGTCGATCGCCCATGGGTCCCCGGTCTCCACGACCCTCCGGCACGCGTCAACGAACGGCATGTCGCGCGGGTTGATCTTCCACTCGGGGATCGGCGCGCCGATGAGCTTCTCGGGCGGGCTGCCCAGGTACGTGCCGGCCACGACGTTCGCGAAGTCGACCCGGAAGCTGACGATCGCACCCTGCGCGTCGCGCTCCGCGGAACAGACCATGCAGGCGTCGAGCATCGTGTCGAGCGACCCGTGCAGGAGCGCCACGGAGCTTCGGACCGTCTCCTCGGCCCGCTTCTGCCCGGAGATGTCGCGCAGGAAGATCGAGATCCCGGTTTGGGTCGGGCAGGCGAGGACCGCTGCCCACCGCTCGCTCGGCGCGAAGTGTCCTTCGTACTCGATGGTGACCGGTGTGGATGCCCTGACCGTCTGGTGCTGCGTGCCGACGATCTCCGGGAAGATGTCCCAGGGACGTCGGCCGACCAGGGCGTCCAGGCTCGCGCCGGTCAACGTCAGCGCCATCGGGTTCGCGTACGTGGCGCACATGGCGTGGTCCAGGGCGACGAAGCCAAGCGGCATCTCCTCGACGGTCTCCGCGGCCATGTCGCGGAACAGCGCGAGGTCAGCGATCAGCGTCCTTCGCTTCCGCATCTCGGCAGCGGAGTCGACGGCGCTGGCTGGGGGCGACGGAGCGGCAGGTGCGCTCGAGGTGTCCGTGGACACGCCTGACCGGGAACGCGCGGTGTCGCCGTCGGTAGGGAGAATCGGGATGGCGGCGCGTGTCCGCGTCTGCTTCTCACGCATGTGACACCGAGAAGGGGCTGATCGAAGTGGCCGCCCAGGCGGGCGGCGATGTCAGGACGGACAGCCCCATCCAGCGTCGACGCTAGCACCCTGAGGTCCCGCGTCATTACGACTGGTCATGAACGGCCTCGTCGCGCCAGGGGGATTCCTCACCGACGACGAGCGCGGGTGTCGCTTGTCGGGGTCACCCCGCAAACGGACGCCGTCCCGACGATCGACGGGTCCTGGCCCTTGGCGGATCTACGGGGGCCAGCTGTGACGCGAGCCCCGGTGCCCTATGCCAGCGCTTTCT
>CAWFBS010000006.1:0-476125 GCA_963814115.1 uncultured Chloroflexia bacterium
CCGGTCTGGCGCGGGCGCGACGCGTGGGGCGGTCTGGAGGAGACGAGCCAGCAGTCCCCCTCCCTCCTCAGTTCTGGCTGAGCAGCTCGCGGATCACCATCTCGGAGCCCGCATAGTCACCCTCGCCGTAGTGGACGTGGCGGATGTGGCCGCTGCGGTCGACGAAGTAGAAGGCCGGCCAGTACTTGTTGGCGTATGCGTTCCAGGTGGCGAAGGCAGGGTCGAACGCGACCGGGAACGTCACGCCGTCCTGCGCGACCGCCGTGCGCACGTTGCCGAGATCACGCTCGAACGAGAGCTCGGGCGTGTGCACACCGACCACGACGAAGCCGGCCGCCGCGTAGCGCGCGTACCACGCCTTGACGTAGGGCTGGACGTCCCGGCAGTTGATGCAGTCGAAGGTCCAGAAGTGGACAAGGACGACCTTGCCCCGCAGGGAGTCCATCGTCAGGGGATCGCTGTTGATCCACGCGGTGATGCCGCGAAGCTCCGGCGCGAGCCCCAGATCATCGAGCGGCACGGCGGATGGCAGGCTCGACGCGATCGGCGTGGGCAACGCTGCCGAGCCAACCGATCTGCCGGCCTGGGTTGCCGCGTTCAGCGCAGCGGACGACGATTCCACCCGCCCGGTCCCCCCTTGCGTTCCTGGTGCCTGTTGTGTTCCCGGTACCTGCGCAAGCGAGTCGAGCGTCGCGGTCCACCCGGCGGGCAGGACGCCCGCGACGCTGTTCTCGAGCGGGACGTCAAGCTGGGTCACGACGGTGACGCTCGCCGCGATCATGAGAACGCCGAGCGCCTGCTGGACCCGGGCACGTCGAGCCGGGCTCCCGGCGGCCCGGACCGCCCTCCGCCCGAGCGTCGCGATCGCGAAGAGCGGCAGAGCCGCACCGGCAACGTAGGCGAGGGCGACCGCGAGACCCAGGATAGTCGGGCCGCTCGTCGCGGCGACGACGATCACCGACGCCATGATCGGTCCGACGCAGGGGGCCCAGATGAACCCGAGCGCGGCGCCCGTCGCCAGCCCGCCAAGGAGCCCGCCCGAGCCGGCTCCCACGCCTGGTCCGAAGCCGACGAACTGCGGGAGACGGCTCACCAGCCGATCTCCGAGCACCGGAAGCACGAGGAATACCCCGAAGAACCCGAGGGCGACGGCGCTTGCCAGCCGGAGCTGGCTCGTGGAGATCCCCGCGGCGACGAGCGCGGAGGAGAGGAGCACGGAGAGCGCGACGAAGGTCGCCCCGAACCCGAGCATGACCCCGAGCGCGCGGCGGTAGCCCCCGGTCGCGCCCACGCCGAGCACGAGCGGCACGATCGGCAGGGTGCAGGGCGCGACGATCGTCAGCACCCCACCGATGAACGCGAACGCCAGGACAAGCGGCATCTCCGGGACGACCCTACTCGCGCCGGAGCCGCGTCACCCTAGCGAGCAACGCCAGGGTCATGGCGAGGGACTGGCTTCCATCATCCCGCTCGGCGAGGGACTGGCTCCTCCATCATCCCGCTGGGCGAGGGACTGGCCTCCTCCATCATGCCGCTCGGTGAGGGGCTCGCCTCCATCATCTCGGTTGGCGAGGGACTGGCCTCCTCCATCATGCCGCTCGGTGAGGGGCTCGCCTCCATCATCTCGGTTGGCGAGGCCGACGGCGCCGGCGAAGCGCCCTGGGTGCAGGCCGAGAGGGCGAAACCAAGGGCGACCAGGAGGATTGCGGGCCGCCGGGTCGAGGATCGTGGCACGGGTCGGACTCCTTTCGAGGGCGAAGTGTCCCAACCCTAGGCAGCGATTGTGACAACCCGATGACGATGGGAGTCCGGCAACCCATGAGAGGAGGGAGCGGATCGCCTCGGAGGGTGCGAACGCCAGGCCCGGCTGCGTTCGACCTCGGCGGCGTGACACTCCGAGCCTGCCGTCTCGACCAGATGTGGGCGAAGCGTCGCGTTGATGGTTGGTCTCCGATCCAGGTCGCGCGAGTCGCAGGTCGTGGCCGTGCGGATCGTCCGGGCGCGCCGGTCGCTCGCGTGAGCGGCAGCGTCCGGACCCGGAGGTCATGAACGTCCCTGCACCCGTGAGCCGTGAGCGGCGACGTCAACGCGACGCTCCAGGCCGGCTGTGAGACACCTACGAACCACACACGTGCCGAGCGGCAATTGACACGCCCCGACGGCCGCGAACGCGATCATCGCCCGCCCCTGAGCGTGGGTTGGCGCCCCGGACAGCGCGCGGCCGCCTTCCCGTGCGGTCCGCGCCGCCCGTGCAGCACGCCCAGTTTGTACGCGGCCCAAGGGCGGCCGCAGGCCCGAGTTACCAGCACGCCCATTCGCAGAAGATGAGCAGGAGGGTCAAAGGCGAATTGCGATCAGCTCGCCACGCCCGATCGGAACGACGAGACCGACGAGGCGTGGATCGGCGAGGGCGGTCTCCCGGAAGTCGACCAGGTCGGCCTCGTGCGAGATCAGGTTGTCGGCGACGAGCAGCCCGCCCGGACGTAACGCCTCGGTGGCCGGCTCGAGCAGGCGCAGGTAGTCCTCCTTCTCGGCATCGAGGAACACAAAGTCGGCGGTGGCGGCCAGTGCGGCGAGCCCGGCCGCCCCATCGAGGGGCCGCAGCTCGACCCGGTCCTCGACCTGGGCGGCGGCAAACGTGGCCCGGGCCAGCTCGACTTTGGCCGGGTCGATCTCGAACGTGATCACCCGGCCGCCGGTCTGCTGGGCGGCGACGGCCAGCCAGAGGGTCGAGTAGCCGGCACTGGTGCCGATCTCGACGATGGTCCGCGACCGATTGCCCAGCGCCAGGGTGAGCAGAAACGGGCCGACCTCGGGCGCAATAGCGCGCAGTCGCCGGGAGCGCGGCGTGCCGTCGCTGCGATCGGCCCTGTCGCGCGCCTCGAGCGATGCCATCGCCACGCGGACCGGGGGCGGGACGAGATTCATCAATGCCTCCATTCCCGGGGCGTCGGACTCGGCGGACCCTCAGCCGTCGATGCGGAAGACGGGGTAGGTCGCGGCGATCGGCAGCCGACAACTCCCTCGTGCTCAGCCCTCACGGGACGCGGGCCCCAGCACGCCGAGCGCAGCCATGAGCCCGAGCCGGTCCGGGATGAACCACGACTCCGCGATCAGCCCGTCCTCGAAGCGATCGACACGCATCTCCTCGAAGGCGACGGGCCGCCCGGTCGGTGGCAGCGCTGCCCCGCCCGGCATGCTCATGGCACCCGTGTGGGTTCCCCCGCCCCTCCAGTGGCTCGCCACGCGATCGCCCTCGGCGACCTGGCCGAGCAGGGTGACGACGAGGTCGGGAAACGCCGCCCGGAGCACCTGCGCCTGGAGCTTGATGGCGTCGGTGCCGACCGCGGGAGGGAGGCCAGGGGGGTGGCTCACGCACCCCGGGGTCATGAGCCGATCGGCGGCGCCCAGATCGCCACGCCCGAACACGGCCTCATACAGCTCCTGCGACAACGCCTTGTTTCGCTCGGTCGACACGGCCGCCCTCCTCTTGGTGCGAGGAGTCGGCCACGCCGGCCGACGGACGTCGGAGGCCCTCGATGAGCTGATGGTCGGGTTCGACGCCACTCGCCCTGCTCTCTCACGCGATCCCGCGATCCCCTCGCCGCCCACCGCGACGCGACACCCAGGGGAGGGTGACGATCTCGCGGATCAGGTCGCCCGGCGTGCGAGGCTCCAGCCCGAAGACGGCGAGACGCCGCACGGCCGCGAAGGTCGCACGGCGTCCCGGCCGCTGGACGCGGGCTACTTCTCGATGTAGGCCGTCATCGGCTGGATGACGCCGTGCTTCTCCTCGAGGGCCGCGTCCTCGGGCGACGGCGAGGCCATCGTTGCCTGTGCGCCCGCGATGTCGTGCACGTCGGCGGTGATGGCGACCCTGTTGCTCCCGTCCATCGCGACGTAGTCCTGCACGTTCGTGGCAAACGCCGAGATGACGCCGGCCCGCTCTTCCTTGCCCTTCAGCCAACGCTCGATGTCCACGACCGCGTGCGTGATGACGATTTTCGGCATGCCAACCCCCCCTGTTGGAGGCGTCTGCACGGCCTGGTGGCCGGGACGCCCCCGTGCGACGACGCCGAGTATATGAGCGGCGGTGCCTTCCGTCCCCGACGAAGCCAGCGGGCGCAGCCGGCAGTCGCACGGGTCATGGCGCGTGGCCATACTGGACAACGATGGCCGAGGCACCTGAACCGATCCGTCACTTCTACGCCGACTGGACGCAGTACCGGTCGCGGCTCGTTGACGCGGTGCGCGACCTGACCGCGGACCAGCTGGCGATCCGTGCCGGCCCGGACCACGCGCCGATCTGGACGCTGGCAGCGCACTGCGCCGGGGTTCGGGTCTACTGGCTGTGTGGCGTGCTGGGCGAGCCCGGCGCCGAGACGACGCCGTTCCCCGACCCGTTCGCCGAGCTCGGCTGGGAGGACGACCTTGACCATCCGCGGTCAGCGCCAGAGCTGGTCATGGCCCTCGAGACGACCGGGGCCATCGTCGATCGCTGCCTCGACACCTGGACCCTGGATATGCTCGAGGTGGAGTTCGAGCGCCGTTACGGCGCCGTCCGCCAGCTCCACACGCGCCGGTCCATCCTGCTTCGCCTCCTGAGCCACGACGCATTCCACAGCGGCGAGATCTCGCAGCTGCTGGGCGCGAATGGCCTGCCGGCGATCGATCTCTGGGCCCGCCGGAGGTAGCTGAAGCCCTGGGCGCTACGCCGGTCGAGCCGGCCTCTCTACGCCTCGGTCGCGGTCCTGATCCAGCCCGGCGTCACGAACCACGGGCAAGGATGCGCTCGGCGGTCGTCGCGGCCGCGGCGGGGTCGTACGTGCTCGGGTTCCAGGTGTAGAGGAGCGACGTGAGCAGGGCGAACTCGCCGTTCGTCCCGTGCCAGGGGTCTCCGGTGACGAGGTTGCCCATGTACGTGTGGACGACGCTCGAGAGGTCGGGTGCCCGCCCACTGCACGGCGTGCGGCGCGCCGAGAAGCGGCCCGCGTCGTTGTCCCAGAACCCGAGCTCGTGTCCCACGGCGTCCGCGTACGCCCTCGCGCCGGCCGTCGTCACGACCGACGAGAACACCCCTCCATCACCGGTCCAGAAGACGCGCACATCGGTGGGGAACGCGTCCGGCATCTCGGCCAGGTAGCGCTGCCCGGCATCGGAGAGGTTCCTGCCCGGGACGCCGCCGTACGGCGGAAAGACGGCGGACACGCGGACGCTGGGATCGCGCGCCCGCAGGTATCCGTACAGGTCGCGCAGGATGGCGGCCTGTTCGTGGGCGATGGCCACCGGGTCGGGCAGCCGCATGTCGTCCCAGTTGAGGCTGAGGCTGTGGGCCCCCGCGTCGAGCTGGGCTCGGAGGGCCACCTTCACCTGGTCACGGGGCGTCGCCGTCAGCCAGTCGCCGTATCCCTTGGCCACCATCAGCTCGACGTGGTGCTCGTCGCAGTAGCGGACGAGCTCGGGCCACGGCGTCCGGTCGGGGAGGTCGACGAAGTTGAGCTTGTAACGAACCCCGAACCGGACACGCTCGAGGAGGAGCGCCCGCGAGGCGGCGGTGACGCCGACATTGGGGAGCACGTACGGATCGAGGATGGCGCCGCGGCGGGCAAAGCCCGGCGCGTCGTCGACCGTCGCGGCACGAAGCCACCGGTTCGAGCCCTCGGTGGCGACGAGCCGGGCAAGCGAGAGGAGCCCGTTATAGGCGCCCGCCTCGTCGCCCGCCCGGACGGTCACCTCCGGCCCGTCGGCCGTGGGGGCGACCTCGAGCCGGTACGCCTGCGAGGCGAACGACGGGTCGTCGGCCGCCACGCTGAGCCGGGCCTGCCGTCGGCCGTCGGCGACGGCAAGGGCGACGGGGATGCCTGCGTCGGCGGCCACCTCGTCGAGGAGGGCCCGGAGCGCGGTCGACGGGATGGCGACCGGAGCAAGCGCACTTGCCTCGAGCATCGCGCCGTAGGTCGCGCTCGTCGGTAGCGGGTCGATGACGGGCGGCGTGCCCCCGAAGGGTCGCCCCGGGGTGATGACCGCCGAGGAGCGCGGCGTCGCAGTCGGGGCCCGGGTCGGCGGGGTGGCCTGCGCGCACGCCTCGAGGACCGCGCCCAGGGCGGATGCGGAGATGCAGAGCGCGGCGCCGCGGGCGAGGAACTGGCGCCTGGTCATCGAGGATGTAACGGCACCATCCACTCGGGCGTCTCCACCATCGAAGAAGGTGGTTTCGATGCGGCTAGCCATCGTGTTCGGTCTCGGCATCGTGGCCGTTCCGGCGGGACTCGGGGCGGTGCTGATCGTGCACCCCACCGGCTCGAGTTGGATCGTCGAGGGGCTTGTGTTGGTGGCCGCCGCCGCGCTCCTCGGTGGCGTCGGCGCCGGCTTCTCCGTCGGAGGCGGGGGCATCCTGATCGGCTGGCTTGTCATGCTCGTTGGTCTCGCTTTCGGTCTCGGTGGCCTCGCGGTCCTCGGGCATCCCACCGACACGCTTCTGGGGTGGGCCGGAGTGCTGATGTCCATCGGGTTCGCCGCGGGTCGGGGACTCTGGTGGCTGGTGCCGCCCGCTGGAACGTCGACCAATGGGCCGTTGGGCACGCGGGGCCGCGGTCGGTTCTGGGATGGGACTCGCTGGAACTGACGGCGCTCGCAACGCCCCCCGGTACAGACACTGCCGGCCCGCTCCGAGAACTCGCCGCGCCCCCGAGCCCGCTGCCCATCCTCGCGGGCCTGCTCGCCTTCCCCCTGCTCATGCGCACTCTCGCGCGACGACGACACCGCCGGTGACCCACCGTCCCCTCCCTCGGTCTCCACGGGGCCGAAGGCGTCTCTCGCGGTCACGGCGGCCACTTCGAGCCTACGGGCCGTACGTCGCCGGCCCGCTGGACCAGGGGCCGCACGACCACGAGATCTGGCCCGACAGCTCGGTCGGCCACGTGCCGGCCGCCGGCTCGCGGCCGACCTCCTGGGCGATCTTCTCGAACGTCACCCGACCGGCAGACGGCTCGTCCGTGACGAGCCGGCCCTGACCGCGCCACTCAGGCCAGGGCCCGGTCATCGCGCTCGACCAGAAGTAGATCGAGACGCCGACGATGCTCGGATCGAGGCCCGTTATGTGCATGTGCAGGTCCCCCCGGTACATCGCACCCTGCAGCTCGCCGGCGTCCCAGACATCGACCGTTTCGACCACCTGCGAACCGGGCCCGGAGGTGCAGTCGGCGCTGCCGGAATGCGTCGTGAAGCCGGAAATGCCGGCCAGCCGGGCCGAGGCCTCGCCCCGCGCGTGGAGATAGGCGGGCGGGGACGGGAAGAGGGGGCGCTGCGTGGGCACGTCCGCCTGCCAGGTGCCGACGCCGAGCGTTGGTCCCAGCCGGGCGCCAAGGAGGACACCGAGCACCAGCGAGGTGCTCGCGGCGAAGAGCGGCGCCGTCAGCCCGCGCGCTCCATGGACAAGGAGCGCGAGGGGCGCGGAGAGGATGGCTACGCCCACGCCGATCAGGAGCGCGAGCCCGCCCCAGGTTGGCCCGGCGACGAACGCGGGGCCGATGGCGACGACGGCGAGCGGGCCGGATGCCCCAAGCGCGAGCCCGGCGACGAGGGCCGCGATCGCGGCCAGCATCGCGGTCTCGGCCGTGCTCCCCGCCGGTGTCTGCCCGGGCTGATCTGACGCGCTCACCGGGCGATGGCCCCCTGGACGAGCACGACGGCCCGCGTGGACGACGAGCCACCGTCCGCCGTCGCGACCGCGAAGCGACTCCCGCCGAAGGCGACCGGGTCGGACGGCATCGTCCCGGTGACGTCGGGGATGTCCGCACCCGAGCGGGAGGCGCGTCCATCGGGTCCCGTCGAGCGACTCCCAGGAGGCGGCTCGCGCTCGTCTTCCCCTCATCGATGGTGCCGCGGACCAGGAGGCGGTCGTCCGAGAGGGTGGCTCGGACCAGCCGCCCGCCCGTCAACCCCGCAAGGTCCAGCACTCGGTTCCACGACAGCCCGTCCGAGGAGCGCCACACGGCCGGCACGCCCGACCCGTCCTCCGACAGCGCCCAGCCCACCGCGAGATAGCCATCGGGTCGCTCGACAACTGCGCCGAAGCCTGCCCGCTCCAGGGTTCCCTGCGCCGATGCGAACCGCCACGTGACGCCGTCCACCGACGTCGCGACAAAGATCCGGGCCGCCAGCGCTGGAATGACCCCACCCCTCTTGCCGAAGGCGAGGTAGCCACGCGCGGTCGCGATGACGCCGGAGGCGAGGAACGCCTCCTCGGGCGCGTCAATCTGCCGGGCGGTACCCCAGCGACCGACGTCGTCGAGCGTCCAGACGAAGAGCCCGTGGGGCTCCGTCCAGCCGCCGGTGCCCCATGCGAGCAGGTTCCCGTCCCGCTCGAGGATGTCCTGTGGCACGAGCAGGGGGAACGTAGCCACGAGGGCCCAGCGCTCGGCGTCGGGCGACGTCCAGACCGCGCCTCGGAAGTCCGCCTCGCCCAGCTGGCGGGTCCCGAGGGCGACGTACGTCCCGTTCACCCGGCGGATCGCGTGAATCGAGCCGCCCGACGACCCCTCTAGAACCGCCGTGCGCCAGGCCGTGCCGTCGGCCGACAGCCGGACCAGGGCATCCCCTGGGTCGCCCGCGCCGGTCGATCCGCGCGAGCCGGCGGCGATCAGCCCGGGCCCACCGGGGAGGAGGACGTCGAGA
The DNA here is from genome assembly GCA_963814115.1 of uncultured Chloroflexia bacterium. Classification (GTDB taxonomy): domain Bacteria; phylum Chloroflexota; class Limnocylindria; order Limnocylindrales; family CSP1-4; genus CTSoil-043. The sequence continues at coordinate 8,677 of CAWFBS010000006.1, forward strand.
ACCTCACCTGGAAAGCTGGCGCCCTCGGCCCACCCGTGCGATGCGGCCGGCCGCATGGGGCTGGGCGCCGGGGTTGGCGTGGCCGACGCGGCGGGCGAAGCCAGCGGGCTCGGCCCGACACTCGGCGAGGCGGTCGGCGAGGCGAACGGCGGGGTGGTTGCCGGCGTCACGCCGGACGGAGCTGCGGACGGAGGCATCGTTCCCGTCGCGGAGTTGCATCCGACGAGGACCACGACCGCGAGGACCACGGCCCCGAGGAAGGCGCTCAGCGTCCTGCGCACGTCACGCCACCGCCAGCGGCTCCGCACGGCAGACCGGCGCGTCGGGCCAAGTTGCGGCAGCCCGCAGGCGTCCACGCGCGCGGCTCAGCAGCGTTCGCGTTGCCGCGTGACTTCGCCCGAGACGACATGCGATCTCCTGACCCGTGGCTCCCTGGGCCGACATGATCAAGGCGACCCGGTCGACCGCCGGAAGCGCAGCCAGAGCAACCTGGAGCTCGCTCTGCTGCTCCTGCAAGAGGGCGACGGTGTCCGGCTCCGCCGGCCCGTCGAATTCGACGAGGCGGGGCGCGAGCCGCCGCGCGACCGCCGCGTGGCGTGCCCGGCTGACGATCAGATTGGCGCTGGTCCGGTAGAGCCAGCCCCCGACGTTGTCGGGAAACCGACCCGCCCGGGCCTCGACGACAAGACGCAGGAACGCTTCCTGGGTCACGTCCGCGGCGAGCTCCGGATCGCGCGTCGATCGCAGGGCCGTGCCGTAGATCGCTGACGAATGGTCGCGGAAGGCCGCCGAGATCACGTCGCTGATCGCCGACGGATCGAGACGGCTCGCGCAGGGCGCAGGCGACAGTGGAACCGAGGTCGAGAGGCGGCCGGTCTCGGCTATGGTCGGAGCGAACATCACTGCGCCCCGCGACCGATCTGGCGGTCCGCCGGACCCTCCTGGCATCGCGTGCGACCTGGATTCGACATCGTCCCAACCCCGTGCGATGCGTTGATGTCGCCACCATGGACTCCGGGTACCACGGTTTGACTGCGGCTCGACTACGGCTCGACTGCGGGACTGGGGCTGGCGCGACCCAGGTTGCCTTCAAGGCCTACCGGCGAGCCGCGGAAATCGCGTGGAAATGAGCATGGACGCCGGTCCCCGGTCGTGCCACGATGTCGTTCTCGAGAGGTCGTCTTCGACGTCGACTCGAACGGCAGATAGCCCACACTGCTGCTCGCCTCGACACGCCGAACGACCGGGGGTCCCGAGGACGGAGGACGGACGTGGTCCTCACCCCAGAGCACCTCGAGGTCGCGGCCCATAGCCTCACCGCGGTCCTCGGCGTCTGGCTCGGGCTGACCGTGCTGACCAGGTCCCGTGCACCGGCTGCCCGGGTCTTCGGCTTCCTCTGCCTGGCGCTGGTCGCGTGGAGCAGCGCCGTGATCGTCCAGCGCCTGACGACCTCCATGTCGGTGGGCCAGGTCGCCAATTCGGTCGAGGAGATCTCGGCCGCGCTGATCGTCCCGGCCACGGCGCACTTCTCGCTCATGATCGCTGCGGAGGGGCACCCATCACGTCGCCAGATCCGGGCGCTGACGCTCGCGTACGTGCTCAACGTGCTGTTCGCCCTGCCTGGAGTCCTGGACAAGGGAAACCAGGTCGCGATCAGCGCGCCCCACCCGAGCCTCGGGCCGGTTCCGGGCGCGGTGCTCGGCTGGGCGTGGATCGCCACGCGACTGGCGACGCTGTTGGCGGGCGCCTGGTGGTTGCTCGACGCATACCGCAGGACCGTGCCGGACAGTCCTCGCCGGCGCCAGCTGAGGGTGGCGTTCGCCACCGTCGCGATCGGAGCCGCCGGGGGGATCATCCGCCTCTTCAACGTGGTCGGCCCGTCCGATCCCTGGATCGGTGTGTCGCTCGTGACCCTGGCGATGGTTCTCTCGGCGTCGATCGTTTTCTCGGCGGGTGTCTTCTTCGCGCCCGAGGTCGCGGGCAAGGCTTTCTGGAGGTCGCTGGCGCTCGGGCTGGGCCTGTTCCTGCTGGTCGGCGCGCTGCTGGTCGTCGACACCGCCAGCCGCACGCTCGTGGGCCTCGATGCCCCGCTTCTCACGATCATGGTGTTCGTGGTCACGATCGCGTTGTACGAGCCAGCCATGGCATGGGGTCGTGCCCGGTTCGGCGGTCACTCGCCCTCTGCCCTGGCTCGGAGGCGCCTGCTCACGGCGCTGGGCCAGGGAAGGTTCACCGCGCAGACAGCCGACGCGGGCGTCCAGCCTGCGTTGACCCGCCTGACCCAGGTCCTGGGTCTCGCGGGGGCAGTCGTGATCCGCCCGGACGGCTCGGTCGCGGCCACTGAGGGAAGCACCCCGGATCCAGTGACTGCCCCCGTGATTGCCCTGGTTGCAGGCGACGAATTGATCGGCGAGCTGCGGGTCGGCCACACCCTGTCCGGCGTCCCGTTGAGTGCCGGCGATCGGGAGTTGCTCCACCAGTCGGCCGCGTACCTCGCGGCGGCACTCCGTACGGGCCGCCGGGAGGATGAGCAGGCCGAGGCCCTGAGCGGGCTCTCCGCGGACCGCGCCCACGTGGAGTCCAGCGCGACCAGGCTGCACGAGGCCCTCGTGCGTCGCTCGGCGCGCCCGCCCGGCCTGCGCGTCTTCGCGTTGGGTCCGCTCCGGGTGGAACGGGGGGATGAGCCGATCGAGCACTGGGGCGGCAAGAAGGCTGGGACACGTCAGGCCCAGGCATTGTTCGCGTTCCTGTTCGACCGGGGCGAGCACGGGGTCGCAAAGGACGAGGCCCTTGAGCTCATCTGGCCCGACCAGGACGTTGAACGGGCCGACCTGGCGTTTCATCGCACGCTGGGCGGCCTGCGGCACACGCTCGATCCCGACGACGGGAGCGGCAAGCACGGGATCCGCTTCCACAACGATCGGTATCGACTGGATCCGGCCATCATCGACTGGTCGGACGTCGCCGTGTTCCTGGCGCGGCTCGACCAGGCGCGGGTCGCGACGGAGCGCACGGAGAACCTTCGACTTCTCGAAGAGGCGCGGGCGCTGTATCGGGGCGAGTACCTGGACGACTGTCCCTTCTACGGTGACAGCGTGTACGTCGAGGACCGGCGCGCGTCCCTCCGCGGACGATCCATCGACGTGCTCATCGCGCTCGGCGAGGGCTACGAGGCGGCCGGCGACCGCGCATCCGCGGGGGCTGCGTATCGCGAGGCCGTCGCTACCGCCGTCGACGGCTGTCCGCCGGCCTCGGCCGGCCTGGCGAGGCTGGCCACTCGGACCTGAGAGGCGGCCTGATGCAGCGCTGTGCCGACGCCTCGCGCCGGGCGGGTTGACGAGTCGGGCCGCGGAAATCGCTTGAAACGTTCGCTGCCGCCCGACGTCTTGTCGTCGACGCCCGCCGCCAGACGTGGTCGGCCCGCAGTCGCCGGTTGAGGGAACAAAGGCAATGGCACTCCAGCGGATCGGCCAGCTTCTCCTCGTCGCGGGTGGCGCGGCGATCCTGCTGGCGTTCGGTCTCGGGTCGGGCTCGCTCGCCGTGGGCGCGATCGCCCTCGTCGGCTTGGGCACCGCCACGCTGGCGACGGCCGGCCCGTGGCCGCTCGGCGGCCGACTGACCCGCGCCGGGCTGGGGCTTTCGGCCCTCGGCCTCGCAGTGTTCACGGTCTCGGCGCTCGCCGTCGATGACCTGCACCCGAGCATTTCGCTGCTGGCACTGACGCTCATCGCGGCGCTCCTGCTGGGCGTCGTCGCGACGGGAATCGGCGGCCTCCTGATCGGGGCGGCGGCGGTGAGAGCGATCTGGGGCGTGCGCCGGACGAGCGAGACCTCAGGCGCCGCGCCCGACCCCGCGCGGCCCGGTCCGGAGGACCCCGAACGTGGACCGGGCCGGCGGGTGCGGCGGATCCGGCGCGGAGTGGTCGCGCTCCTGGCCGCGACGTCCCTCGTGGGGCTGACCGGCTACACGGCCTATGTCGGCGCCATCGGGTCCGACCAGCTCATTCATCCGACCGGGAATCCCGACTGCCGGACCCCGCTTGTCCGCTACGGCTGGACGTACGAGGCGGTGAACTACGACATCGCCGACGATGCCGTCCTCCAGGGCCAGAACCCGGACATGGGGCACTGCACCAGCCAGGGCGCGACCGCGGGCACCGAGGTCGTCACGACAGACGGGATCCCGATCGCGGGCTGGTACGTCCCGGCGGCCGATGGCGCGGGTCCGAGCGGCACGACCGTCGTGATCGTGCACGGGTGGGACGCCAACAAGAGCGAAGCGCTGAAGTACGCCGTCCCGCTCCACGCGGCGTTCAACGTCGTCGTGATCGACCTGCGCGATGGCGGCCGAAGCGGCCGTGCCGACAGCACGTTCGGGCTGCGCGAGCAGCTTGATATCGAGGCCGTCATCGACTGGCTGCAGCGGACCAAGCACCCTGCGCACATCGCGGTGATGGGCAACTCCATGGGCGGCGGCGCCTCGGCGCTCGCCGCCGCCGGGGACCCGCGAATCGAGGCCCTCATCCTCGACTCCACCCATGCCCACGTCGCGAACATCTTCGAGCGCCGTTTGGAGGTCGACGCCGGCCATCCTTCCCTGCCTGGCACCCCCGCGATCCTGGCCGCGATCTGGCTTCGCACGGGGCTGGATCTGATGGAGGCCGACCCGATCGCGGCGATCCCCGCCCTGGATCAGCGCCCGCTGCTGCTGCTCCACGGCGCCGCCGACGCGAACAACCTGCCCGCAGCCAGCGTCGATGCCATCTACCGAGCGGCCCAGGATTCGGGCGTGCCGGTCGAGCGCCACCTGTGCCCGGGTGCGACGCACGGCAGGGTCATCGACACCTGTCCGGCCGAATGGGGCGAGTGGATCGTGGGGTTCCTGAACCGTGTGTTCCCGGTGCCCGGCTGAGCTCGCTTTGGCTTGCGCGAGGAGTAAGGAACATGAACGACCAGGCCTTCTGCCCCGACTGCGGAGGCGCGCGGCGCAGCGACACTGGCGCCTGCGCGAACTGTGGACGGTCGCTCGAGCCGGTCGCCGAGTCGCTGGAGCCTGCCGGCGCGCCTGCGTCAGGGTGGACGCAACCAGAAGACGTGCGCGCCATGACGGTCCAGTCCTGGCGGGGCCTGGGGGTCGGCGCGTTCATCGCGCTCGTGCTGCCGATCTCCTACGCGGTGCTCGGCCGGCTGTTGGAGGTCGGGATCGTGCCGCGCAACCAAGTGCACCCCTTCCTTCCCTTGCTCGACTCGATCCTGTTCCCCTACGGGGTCCTCCTTGGGCCCATCGGCGTCGTGGTCGCCGGCAGGTCGGCCGGTGTTCGCGGCGCGGCCGGCTGGCTCGTGCTGATGATCGTGACCGTACCCGCGCTCGCGTGTCTTTGGATCTTCAGCATCCTGCTCTACAGTGGCGCCACTGGCAGGCCGTTATGAACGGTGCCCTGCGCCGGCGGCACGGCCGCCGTCACGCGCCGCGGCCCGGGCCCCTCCCTGTGCGGGTGTCGGCGTGTACCGCCAGGCCCGCCCCGGCGATGGTTCCTGCTCGTAGTCCCTGCCCAGTAACATCCCGTCGCCACAGGCGTCCTTGAGGCAACGAGCGCCGTCCCAGGTGCCGTCCGGGCGGGCAGCCCGAATCGCCGCGAGGGATCGAGATGGAACTCATCCTGCTGGTCCTCATCCTCGCTGTCGTGTTTGTTCTCGTGCTCCTGTGGGTGAAGACCGATGAGGTGACCCGGCGCCAGAACCACGCGGAGCAGCAAGTTCGCGAGCTGCAGGCCGGCCTGACGAAGATCCAGGGAACCGTCGCTCGGCTTGATGCCGCGTTCGGGAAGACCGTCGCCCAGACGCCGGCGGCGCCGTCCAAGGCCGCCCGGGTCGCCCCGCCCGCTGTGTCGGCGCCTCCGGCCGCGGCCGCATCCGTTCCTGAGCTCGTTCCGCCCGGGCCAAGGCCCGCTCGGGCCGCTCGCCGCGGATGGGTCGCGCCAGGGGACATTCCCGCGCACCCGGTCTACGGACCGGCCACCTGGGTCGTCCCCACGCCCAGCCCACGTCGCGGGCCCGGGCTCGTCCAGCGCATGCTCCACCAGCTCGGCCCCACGCCGCCCACGGCCGGTGAAGGTTGGTCGCGCGCCGGGCTCGAAGCATGGCTCGAGGGCCGGCTGCTTGCCGTCGTCGGCGGCATCGCGCTGCTGCTGGGCGCGATCTTCTTCCTGAGCCTGGCCTTCAGCCGCAACTTGATCACTGAGCCGTTGCGGGTTCTCATCGGGCTTGTCGTCGGTGCCGGCCTTCTCGTGCTCGGCGAGCTCTCGTTCACACGGCTGCGCGGCACGCTCGGGCACGTCCTCGTGGCCGTCGGCCTTGCGACCGTTTCGCTGGCGCTGCTCGCCGCGACCCGCCTGTATCACCTGGTCCCGGTCGAATACGGCCTCCTGGGCGCATTCGTGGCAGCCGTCGCGGCGGCCGCCATCGCCGTGCGCCATGACTCGCAGCTCGTGGCGGCCTTCGGCCTCATCGCCGTGCTCGCCTCGCCGCCGATCCTCGGCGCAAGCCCGACGATCGTCACCCTCCTCTTCGTCGCGGCCACGCTCGTCGGCACCACCGGCGTGGCGCTGTTCCGGACGTGGATCTGGCTGCCGCCGCTGGCGTTCGCGCTGGCAGGTCCGCAGCTGGCTTCCTACGTCACCGGCGGGCCGCCAGTGGCGGAGGGGCTCGTCGCCATCGCCGGCTTCTGGCTCGTGAATGTGGTCGCCGCCGGGGGTGAGGAGGCGCGCCACTCGACGGACCGCCTCCGGACCACCACGGTCACGCTCCTCCTCGCGGATGGGGCGTTCACGATGTGGGCGGGCTTCGCCATCCTGAGCGGCCCGCAGGAGGCATGGCGCGGGATGTTCCTCGCGATCATGGCCGTGGCGCACTTCGCCCTCGGGCTCCTGTTCCTGGTCCGCAATGGCGACCGCCACCCGTTCGGGCTGGTCGTGGCAGCGACGGGCGTGGCCACGTTGACCATGGCCGTCCCGGTCCAGTTCGGCGGGCCGCCCGTGCCGATCGCGTGGGCCGCCGAAGCGGTGGCGCTCGCGTGGGTTGCGGTCCTCCGCCGCCACCCGTACAGCGCGGGCGTCTCCGTCCTCCTCGCCATCCTGGCGCTCTGGCACCTCGTCGAGATCGAATACGACCCGGCGGACCTGATCGCCGGCTTCGGCCGGTCGATCCCGTTCGTCGGGCCTGAGGGGATGACCTTCGCGTTCATGATCGCGGCGCTGGCCGTCGCGGGCCTCATCGTCCGGATCGCCTGGGTGCGCGCCGGGTTCGCGGTGGTCGGCGGGCTCGTCGCGATCTACGTCTTCCCCTTCGAGCTGTCCGGTCCGGCGCTCGTGGCGGGCTGGGCGATCCTCGCGACTGCCGCATTCGGCCTGTACGCCCGCGTCGTCATGCCGCACATCCCGGGCGATTTCCGGGAAGACCGCGTGGCAGCGCTCAACCTGCCCGAACCGATCGTCGCGCTGGGCGCCGAGGCCGTCTCGTGGCTGAGCGCGGTCGTGCGGCCGTGCTTCGTAACGACCGCCGTCATCGCCGGCGCCGGCGCAATCGCCCATCTGGCTGTCTTCGACTACCCGGCGCTCTCCATCTACGCAGGCACGGCCCACGACATCCCGTTCGTCGGCCCGCCGGGCCTCGCGTTCGCGATCGTCCTCGCGGCGATGGTCGGCACGGGGCTGCTCGTCCCGATCGCCTGGGTGCGCGTCGGTCTGACCGCCCTCGGCGGGGTCGTCGCGATCTACGTCTTCCCGTTCGAGCTGTCCGGTCCGGCGCTCGTGGCAAGCTGGGCGGCACTGGCGACCGCGGCGTTCGCGGTCGAGGCGCGCGTGATCGAGCCGCGCGTCGGCCCGGCGTTCGACGGCGCGGCCGTCGCCCGGTTCGTGCGCCCGGCCGTCCGCGCCGTCGGCGCGCTCACCGGGGTCGCCGTGCTGGCCCACCTGGTCGCACTCGACTTCCCGATGTATCAGCTCAACGTCCAAATCCTCTCGACGATCCCGTACGTCGGGCCGGAGGGCCTCTCGCTCGCCGCCGCCCTTGCCGCCCTCGTCGGCGTGGGTTGGCTCATGAAGGCGCGCTGGATCCGGCTTGGCCTGGCGGGTATCGGCGTTGCGCTCCTCGCCTTCACGGTGACCTTCGAGGTCCGCCTGCCGCACGTGGCTGTTGCGTGGGGCCTCCTGGCGCTGGCATCCCTGGCCATCGTCCGCCGGTTCGCGCCCGTTGATCCTCTCCCGAGCGTGCGCCGCCCACTCCTCGAGCTGGCTTCCGAGCGCCTGCCGTATGCCGCGGCGGGCCTCGCGCTGCTCTTCCTCGTCGTCCAGTCGCTCTGGCTCGCGGATCCCTTGGCCTTCGGCCGGCATGTGACGGGCAGCGTCCGGCTGGACGGGACCCCACTCCTCGACGAGCGCACGTACGTCCTCGCGATCCTCGCCGCGACCGCCCTCCTGTCTGGCTGGGTGTGGCGCGGGGTCATGCCGATCCTCGTGGGCGGGGTCGCGGCGGCGCTGGTCGTCGCGTGGCTGCTGCCGTTCGAGGTGCGTCCGGCGTATGCGGTCGCCGGCTGGTGCGCGCTCGCGCTCGCGCTCGCCTGGCTCGGCGTGCTTCGGCTCGTCCCGGCGGCCCGCCTCCTGCTCGGCGCAACATCCATGGCCCTCACGGCGTTCGGCGCCGCGGTCGCTCTCGTGATCGTCGCGCCGCTCGACCGGTTGATCGTCGACGCGACGACGACGGTCCCCGCCTGGGCGATCCTCACCGATGCAACGGTCGCGCTCGGCGCCCTGGCCGTCGCGGCCGGGGTCGGCGCGCTCCTTCATCGGGGCGACCGGCTGAGCCTTCCTGCGCTATTGGCGGCGGGCGTCGTCGTCGTCTACATGCTCTCGGTCGGCGTGGTCGACCACTTCCAGGTCCAGGTTGCCGCGCGGCCGCTCGAGGAGCTCCAGAAGGAAGCCCAGGTCGGCCTCAGCGCACTGTGGTCGGTCCTCGGCGCCGGCGGGTTCGCGACAGGCCTCTTAGCGCGCCGGCCGCCCGTCCGCCTGTTCGGCCTTGGGCTGCTCGGGCTCGCCACCGGGAAGGTCTTCCTCGTCGACCTCGCCGCCCTCGACGTCGCATACCGAGTCCTGTCGCTCGTGGCGCTCGGCGTCCTGCTGCTCATCAGCGCGGCAGTCTACGCGCGGATGCAGCATCCCCAGGGATCTGTCGCACCGGGGCGACACTGAGGGAACCCGGCAGGGGCTTGAAGTCCACCGGAGCTCGCCCCTCCCCGGCAGCATCGCGGCGCAACATTCGACCTGGCGCCGCGTCTTGAGGGCATGACGCAGAGCAACCCGCAACCGCACCTGGGACCGCTTGTGGACCTCGGCACCGCGGCCCTCGCCATCGGCGCATGCCTCTGCGGATTCCTGATCGGCGCGTCGGGCCGCCTCTTCGTCGTCTCCATGCTGATGGTCGGCGGTCCGACGTGGGGCGGGCTCGTCCTTCTCGGCGCGATCCTGGTCGGGGCCCTTGCGACCCTCGGCGTGATGATCGAGCTCGCAACCGGCTATCGGCCGTACCTCGGCGTCGCGCTCGTCGCGGCCTGCGCCGCGCTCATCGTCGGCATCTTCGTCGGCAGCTCCTACGGCTCGTCGAGGGGCCTCGGAGGCTGGGCCGTCGCCCGCGTTGTCCCGACGCCGATGGTCCCGATGCCGTCGTTCCCGACGTACCTCGAGGCCCACGCGGACGTGACCATCCGGCTCGACGCCGCCTCCGGCTTCGCGTCCAGCCCGATCACGGGCGGACCCGAAGGCACATTCGGGCATTGGTGCCGATCCGGGCCGGATTCCACGCTCGTTTCTGGAGTGACTGCCATGAACGTCGCCTGGAGGGGCACGTCGACGATCTCCGCTCGATGTCCAGCTTGACGAACCCGTCCCTCGTCGACGTCGCAACCGAGATCTCGTACCCCCGCGTCGTGCTCCAGCTCGGCGGCGCGTCGGGGATGGGCGCCTACGCGTGGACCGGCCCGGCCCGGGTCGTCGCCCGGGATGGGATGCGTGGGACGGTCGCGTTCGACGCCCTCCTCGACGATCCCGCGCCGTCCGGCCTTCCACGTACGCTCTCCGGCCAGCTCTCCTGGACCTGCCACGCCTGGTCCAGCCCCTTGAGGGTTGCCCCAGCCCGGATCCGCCGGACAGGTGCGAATCGCCAGGGAGGCAGTCAGCGGCAGAAATCAGCGGCAGCCGACGCCATAGGACGCCGTCGGACACATCAGGGCTTCCCGGTTCAGTCCCTCGAACGTCTAGGATGAGAGCATGAAAGAGTCGGGCGCGAGCCAGGGCCAGTCGGCATCGGAGCTGATCTCGAAGCGATTCGCCGAGCTCGGGGACTGGCGCGGGGAGACCCTCACCAGGATGCGCGAGCTCATCAAGGAGGCGGACCCGGAGGTCGTCGAGGAGTGGAAGTGGGCGAAGCCCGCGTCCCCGGGCACCCCGGTCTGGTCGCACGATGGGATCATCTGCACCGGCGAGTCCTACAAGAGCGTCGTGAAGCTGACCTTCGCCAAGGGCGCATCCCTGGCGGATCCGGCCCGTGTCTTCAACTCGAGTCTCGAGGGAAACCTGCGCCGCGCCATCGACATCCACGAAGGTGAAAAAGTGGACGGCTCCGCCTTCAAGGCGCTCGTTCGCCAGGCGGTCGCCCTCAACAGCGCTGGCACGTCGAAACCGTCGAAGAAGGCGAACTCCTGAGGGCCACGTACGCCCGTTCGTAGGCGGCACGAAGGCGGCCCGGCGGCCCGGCGGCCAGGCGGCCCGGCGGGCAGAGGATCGGACGCCGGTACAGCCCGGTTCAGCCCGGTCCGCACTCGTTGGTCACCGCCGGGGCGGCCGCATGTCGTCCAGGTAGCGGCCGGTCGGCGGCACGGTGGCGTCCTGCGGGTACAGCCCGAACCGGATCGCGTGGCGAGCCCATTCGGGATCGTCGGGCGCCCAGGTGTGTGTCAGCGTGCCATCCGCATCGTGCTGGGCGATGGAACCGTCGGTGCCCAAGACGAGGGTGCCGCCCTCCGCCAGCTGGAGCTCGCGCCGCTTGAACCTGCGGCCGTGCGCCGCAGCGCCTGGCGTGGGGTGGGTCGGGTTCGGTTCGGTGCTCATGGGATCGTCTCCTCCGGGACCTCAAGCATGCGCTCGCTCGGCGACGCGCGCACGAGCTGCGCAGATCGACGCCCGCGCCGTGTCAGGTGGGAGCTTCGCGGCCCGAGCGGCTATTCGGGTCCGAACGCCGAGCCGAACTTGCGAGCTCGCCGTCGCATGTCGTCCTGCACGAGATCCACCACCTCCGGTGGAAGCTGGCCCCGCTGCCATCGGCGCTCGCGTGCGACAGCATCGGGATCGTCCGGCGCTGCTGCTTCGACGGCGCGCAGGGCGTAGAACGCCGCCCCGAGCTCGTGGTCGGCCATGTGGGCGGTCGCCGCGGCATGGCCCGCCGCCCGTGCTACCAACTGCGCCGGTCCACTCGTCTGGCGAGCCGCCGCATGCGCTGCATACGCGGCCTCGCGAGCCACGAGCATGCTCACCTCGCCCGCCGCCCACCGTCGCGCGGTCACGATCGCGGCGGCTGGCCGGTCGTCGCCCGGGCAGGCGGCCGTGAAGAGGGCGATGACGTGGGCGGCGCAATCGGCTGCCCATGCGGCCATGAGGCGATGCGACGCGTCGTCCAGCGAGCCACCTCTGCGGATCGTCACAAATCGCGGATCCCTTCGCCCGGCGTAGCCTCCGACGGCATTCACGGGGTGAGTATCGCCCAACGCTGGCGCTGTCGACCCCATCGATAACCCAGCAGAGCCATCCGGATCGACGCTCGAGAGCACGAGTCTTCTCTCGATCTCGGACGTGGGCGCCGTGAACGCCGCGACGAAGCTCCGGTCCACTGCGGCGGCCCGCCGTGGACGGCGCAGCCGCGGACGGCGACGCTGCCGGCGGGGATGCTCCCGAGGGCCCGCCGCGAGCGGCATTCAGCTCGCCTGGGCGGCGGCGGTGAGGAGGAGCACGAGCGCACCCAGGACGGCGATCGCGCCTGATCCGCCCGCGAGCCGGCGGACCGCAGCGGCCTGGGATGCCTCGTCGACCGGCCTTTCGATGTCCGGCACGACCAGGATGTCGAGGTACACGCCGATCCCGACGAGCACTACGACGACCGCATGCTTGATGACGATCAGCATGGACCACGTGTTGACGAACGCGTGGCCGAGCCCCTGGAACTGCGAGTTGGTGGCGAGCATGTAGGCCCCGGTCCCCAGGAAGAGGACGACCGCTCCCAGGAGCAACGGGAGCGCGCGTCGTTCGATGGCCGGGATCACTCTGCCGAGGGCGGGCGCGTTCAGCGTTCGCCGAAGAACGGGGACGACGACCAAGGCAAGGAGCGCGTAGTAGCCGAGCACGAAGACCGTCGCGAGCGAATGGAGCCACGCGGCAACAGCCTGCCCGACGTCCACGTCATGCCTCCAGCGTTGCGAGCCTGCGGGCCCGGGCCGGGCGCATCGCGGAGCTCGAACCGAGATTCGCGCTCGCGGCGCACCCGTCGCCAGTGCGAAAATGCCCGAAGGACGGGGGCCTCCGACACGGGTCCGCACACACCTCCGGAGGAAGGGCAGGCCGTCGGCGTGCGTTCGGGGCGCTTCCATGTATACTGCGGAATGTCGCCGCACTGTGTGGCGACTCTCGCGTGGTCGACCGTTCCTTCTCGAACAGACCGTGCGTCTGTGTTTGGTTCGGGAAGAGGGAAAGGGTCACCATGATGACCGCAGGAACTGTCAAGAAGGTCGTCTCCGACCGCGGCTTTGGCTTTATTACAGCTGAAGACGGCAAGGAGTACTTCTTCCACCGCAACGAGCTCACCCCCCCGCTCGACTTCGACCGGCTTTCCGGCGGCGAGCGCGTTGAGTTCGAGGTCCAGGCAAGCCCGAAGGGGCCGCGCGCCGCTCAGGTCCGCTCCGCCTAGGATCGCCGCGATCGTCGCACCTGCGACGATTTCGGACGAAGGCCCCGGTTCGCCGGGGCCTTTTCGATTCCCGGCCGGGGTCCGGCGCGGCCCTGACCGCGGCGGGATGCCAGTTCCGGGCGGCTGCCATCGACTCCGCGCCCCGCGGCCTCACCCCTCCCCGAGGAACGCCTCCAGCTCGGCGCGCGTGGGCATCCCGCCCCGCGCGCCCGGGCGCATCGTGGAGAGCGCCGCGGCCGCAACCGCCTGCCGCACCGCCCGGGCAAGGTCGAGTCCATCGGCCAGCCCTGCGGCGAGCGCGCCGTTGAACGTGTCGCCGGCACCGGTGGTGTCGAGCGCTTCCACCACGGGGGCAGGGACGGCGACCGCCGCCCCTGTCGCGCGTACGATCAGCGCACCCGCCGCGCCCAGCGTTACGACAACGGCCCGATCATGAGCGTGGTCACTTCGCGCGGCGAGCACCCCGGTCCCGGCGACTACCCCGGTCTCTGCGACAGCCCGGGCGGGATCCTGGGCGCGGCGACCCGCCTGGTGCCCACCGCCGGGCGCCCGGCGCCCATCGTTCGTCGGCTGACCTGCCAGGACACGCCGGGCCGCAGTCTCGGGGTCGTCGCGTTCGGAACCTGAACCGACCAGCGAAGCCAGCTCTGTCTCGTTCGGTGTCAGGATGTCGGCCAGGGCAAGCGTCGCGGCGTCCAGGCCATCGGCCGGCGCCGGGTTCAGAATCGTGATCGAGCCGGAATACCGGCCGATCTCCAGGGCGGCCCGCACGCCGTCGGGCGGAATCTCGCGGCAGACCAGCACCACGTCATCCGATCCGGGTGCCAGCGCCGCCAGGGCCGTGCGCACGTGCGCCGCGTGCACCTCGCCATTCGCCCCGGGTGCCACGGTGATCAGGTTCTCGCCGCGTGGATCGACCACGATCAGGGCAACGCCCGTGGCGCGGCCCGACGCGGCCAGGCCCGTTACCTCGACTCCTTCCGACGCGAGCGCCGAGCGCGCCTGGCGACCCATCTCGTCGTCGCCGACCGCCCCGACGAAGGCGACCCGTGCGCCCAGGCGCGCAGCGGCCGTGGCCTGGTTCCCGCCCTTGCCTCCGTGGTAGCGAGCGAGGTCTCCCCCACTGACCGTCTGGCCGGGTCCCGGCAGACGAGAGGCGGCGACGACGAGGTCCACGTTGACGGACCCGACCACCAGCACGCGACCGCTTGCCACGGGTCGATTGTCGCCGATCACGTGCCTCGCTAATGCCCTCCAGCGAAACGTTCGGGCGCGATCCCGGCGCTCCCGGCGGTTCGCTGAGGCGGCCGCAGTTCCCACCCGAGGTTGGTGAATCGGGCACCAGCCGTCGTGCTCGAACCGGCATCAGTGCACCGAATGCCGCTCGTACAGCCTCATGGCCCAGAGGTACGAAGCCGTTGCGATGACCGCGCACCATGCCGCGGCGAGGATCCCGTCGTTGCCGTATGGCGCGCCTGTGAGAAGACCGCGCAGGGTTTCGATGATGGGCGTGAACGGCTGGTACTCGGCGAAGAGGCGCAGCGGTCCCGGCATCGAATCGGTGGGCACGACGCCGCTTCCGAGGAACGGGAGCAGGATCAGTGGCATCGGGATGTTGCTGGCGGTCTCGACGCTGTCGGTCACCATGCCGAGCGCGACGCATAGCCAGACCAGCGCGAACGAGGCCAACGCGAGCAGGCCGATCACGCCGAGCCACTCCATGGGACCGGCGCTGGGCCGGAAGCCGATGATCAACGCCACGGCGAGAACGAGGGCGAGGGCCAGCGCGGCCTGGACCATGCTGCCGAGCACGTGGCCCGTCAGCACGGAGGCACGGGAGATGGACATGGTCCGGAAGCGCGCCACGATGCCGCCCGTCGTGTCCATGGCGACGGAGATCGCCGTTCCCTGGACGACGGCCGCGATCGTCATCACCAGGATTCCGGGAACCACGTACTCGAGGTAGGCGGACCGGCCACCGCCGGCGCCGGATGCGCCGACCGCGCCGGATGGGCCCAGGCCCGCCCCCATGGTCCCCCCGAGGACGAAGACGAACAGCAGAAGGAAGACGATGGGCATCCCGACCACGATCACGGTCAAGGACGGGTAGCGCAGCATGTGGCGCAGCTGCCGGCGCAGCATCGTGGCCGAGTCGCTCACGGTGTATGCAAAGGCGTTCATCGGGCAATCGCCTCCTGTGTCTGCGGCCGCGGTTCCGGCCGCACTTCGGGTTGCCCCGTAAGGGCAAGGAACACGTCGTCAAGGTCCGGCGTGTGGACCGTCAGCCCCTCCACCTCGATGCCGGCCTGGTCCAGGCGGTCGAGCACGGATCTCAGCGACCCGACGTCACCGGCGCCGGGGAGCTGAAGGGTGAGAGCATCGTCGTCCCGCGAGGTCGGCGCCAGGATCTGTGCGGCCCGTCCGAAGACGGTGGCGTCGCCGAACTGGAGGCTGATGTGGCCGCCCGGCACGAGCCGCTTGAGCTCTGCCGCCGTACCCTGGGCAACCAGCTTGCCGTGGTCCAGGACGGCGATCCGGTCTGCGAGCTCGTCCGCCTCCTCGAGGTACTGCGTCGTGAGAAAGATCGTGACCCCGCTCGTGACCAGGGTGCGAACGATCTGCCACATCGTCCTGCGGCTGCGCGGGTCGAGGCCGGCAGTCGGCTCGTCGAGAAAGATGATCCGCGGATCACCGACGAGCGTCATGGCCAGGTCGAGGCGCCGCTGCATTCCGCCCGAGTACAGCGCGACTGGCTTGCGAGCAGCATCGGCCAGGTCGAATTGATCGAGCAGCTCGGCGGTGCGCACCCGGCCCGAGCGCCTGCCCATGTGCCGCAGATCGGCCATCAGGATCAGGTTCTCCTCGCCGGTGAGGAACTTGTCCACGGCGGAGAACTGGCCCGTGACGCCGATCGCGGCGCGGACTGCGTCAGGCTCGCGGCTCAAGTCGCGCCCGCCAACCTGGACCTGGCCAGCGTCGGCGGGGATCAGTGTCGAGAGGATCTGGACCGTGGTCGTCTTGCCGGCACCGTTGGGGCCGAGCAACGCGAAGACGCTGCCTTCGGCCACGTGAAAGTCGATGCCGTCCAGCACGACCTGTTGACCGTAGGACTTGCGCAACCCGGTAGCTCGGATCGCGGCCGGTGAGTGGCTGTTCGTCATGTGTCGCTTCCTTGTTGGCAGGTTCCGCGCACGGCAGAGCCCGAGGCGGCCCGTGCAGGGGTGCCCGAATTGTTTGGGAGCTATCTCGATCGACCGGCCGTGGGCCAGTCGGGAGCAGCGAGGATCGGCCGGCGCGGACGCATCCCAGCGCCGCCCCGAGCTTCAGAGGCTGTGATGGGGCCCGGCGCGCGGGCTAGATGTCGAGGTCTTCGACCGCGGGCGCGCCGACCGATCCGGCGACGATCTCGTAGAGCTGGGGCGGGATTCGCTCGCGCATCTGCTCGAGCGAATCGAATACCTCGAGCGTGGACTCACCCGAGCTGAACGTGTAGGTGAGATTGCCCAGGCCGATCCAGCCCCGCCAGCCGGCGGGGTTGCCGTTCTGGTCGCGGCTCGCCCACTCCGGGGATTTCTCGGTGTGAAGCACGAGCTTGCCGGTTCGAGTCGAGTAGACGCGGTACACCTGGCTCCACGACGAGTTGGCCCACTGGCCCACGAGTGTGCCCATGAATCGCTGCTTCCGGCCGCCAGGCCCCACGCGGACGGTGATCTCCTCGAAGCCCTCGCGACGACCGTCCTCGATGTCCACGAAGCGCCGCAGCGCAGCAGTGATTGCCGACGAGAGGTTCCCTCCGGCGAGCTCCTGAGCTCGCTGATAGAGAGGGAGATCGCCGTCGGACACGTAGATCGTCTTGTTCGGCACCTGAGCATCCTAACTCCCACCGTTCAGGGTCGCCATCCTGGGCAAAGTATACATACACGTATAGGCGAGTCAAGGGGCGATTCCGAACCACGAACGGCCACAGCACGACCGGAGCGTCGGTCTCGTGCGACACGGCC
Organism: uncultured Chloroflexia bacterium; assembly: GCA_963814115.1. GTDB lineage: Bacteria > Chloroflexota > Limnocylindria > Limnocylindrales > CSP1-4 > CTSoil-043. Next base: position 25,682 of record CAWFBS010000006.1, read on the forward strand.
GCGTGAACAGGTCACGTACTTCGCCGAGCACGGCCGGCGGAGTAGGATCGTCGGCGGGAGGTGGTCCATGGGTCGACTGGCCCGCGGCGTGGTCCGCGTCGTCGCGCTCTTCATCGCCGCTTCGATAGTGTTGGGAATCGGATCGGCAGTCGTGGCCGCGTTCCTGAAGCGCCGGGTCGAGCCCACCGAGGACGGGGCCTCGAACGAACCGACCGCCGCGTCCATCTTTGCGGGCGCGCAGTTCGTGAGCAGCGCACCGGCGTTGCGCGCCGCCCGGGTGCTCACCTGGTTCGGCGGCCACGACGTGGACCTCCGGGGCGCCACGCTCGATCCGTCGGGCGCCACGCTGGACCTGCGGACGATCTACGGAGGCACCCAGATCGTCGTACCGGACGGCTGGCGGGTACGCTCCAGTGTCCTTTCGATCATCGGAGGCACGCAGGTCGATATCGAGGACGAGCGGCTGCCTGAGGATGCCCCCCTCCTCGAGCTGCGCGGCTTCACGCTCTTCGGCGGCGTGCGGGTGGTGACGAGCCCGGATGGCTCCTGGAGCGGCGCCGACCACGAGGGCGAGGCGCTGCCGCCGGCGGACGCCGGCACCGAACGGCCGACGAGCGCGGCCGCCGGGGCCGCGTCAGAACACGCGGTCCCGGCCGACGGGTCGCTCCCAGCGTGACCACCGTCCTGTTCGTTCGGCATGGCTTGACCGCCGTCACGGGCCCGATCCTTGCCGGCTGGACGCCGGGGATCCACCTCGACGAGCGTGGGGGCGCCCAGGCGGCCGCGCTCGGCGAACGGCTGCGCGCGGTCCAGCTGGCGGCCGTCGTGACCTCTCCCCTGGAGCGCTGTCGTGAGACGGCGGCCTTTCTGCTCGATGGTCGATCGCCCGCTCCCGAGCTCCACGAGGACGAGCGCCTCGGCGAGGTCCGGTACGGCTCCTGGACGGGCCGAGAGTTGAAGGACCTCCGCAAGGAGCCACTCTGGCGCGTCGTGCAGGGCCACCCGTCGGCCGCGACCTTCCCGGACGGCGAAGGCCTCGCCGCGATGGCAGCCCGCGCGGTGGAGGCGGTGCATGCCTGGAACGTCCGGCTCGGGCCGGACGCAACGTACGCCGTCGTCAGCCACGGCGACGTCATCAAGGCGCTTGTCGCCGACGCGCTGGGGCTCCACCTCGACGGCTTCCAGCGGATCGTCGTGGATCCCTGCTCGCTGTCCGTGGTGCGCTACACGGAGCTTCGCCCGTTCGTGGTCCGGGTCAACGACACGGGGGGCGGGATCGATGCGCTGCTGCCCCGGCCTCCCGCGCGGCGCCGGCGCGGAGGGCGCGCGCCCGCGTCGGATCCCGGGTCGGACGCTCCCGTCGGCGGGGGCGCGGGCGAATAGCCACTCGGGACGGGCGCCCGTCTCGCCGCCCCAAACGAGCGGCCGGCACCCCGCCCGAAACGGGCGGCCGGAACGCCGCGGCGCGGACCGGCTGACACGCCTCCCGAGACGAGCGACTGGCATGCCGCCGGGCGGACCGGCCGCGACCGCGCTAGAGTCGGCGTCACATCCCACCTAGCCGGAGATCAACTCGTGCCGCGTCGCATCTACGACTTCGGAGTCCCTGACCGGTTCGTGACCGGCACCGTCGGCCAGCCTGGTCATCGCACGTTCTTCCTGCAGGCCCGCAAGGGAAGTGCCCTCGTGTCGGTCGTGATCGAGAAGGTTCAGGTGCAGGTCCTCGCCGAGCGCATGGCGCTGCTGCTGGCGGAGATCAGCCGCCGCGGCGTCCAGGTCCCCGAGGCGTTGGCGCCGTCGGACGACGACACCGCGCCCCTCGGTGAGCCGCTCGTGGAGGGGTTCCGCGTCGGGACCCTGACGCTCGGCTGGGACCCGCAGCGCGAACAGGTCGTCATCGAAGCCCGCGAGCAGCAGGAGTCGGACGAGGACGAGGGTGCGGACGAGCAGGATGAGGCGGACGACGAGCCAGAGGAGGCCGACGGGGCCGAGGATGAGGCGGATGATGAGCCGGCCACCCTTGAATTCGACGACAGCGACCCAGAAGGCCCCGACCTCGTGCGAGTCCGGCTGACGCCGCTCGCCGCTCGCGCCTTCGTGGAACGCTCGCTCCGCACGGTTGCCGCGGGGCGGCCGCCGTGTCCGTTCTGCGGACTGCCCCTCGATCCCACCGGTCACATCTGCCCGCGCAAGAACGGCTACGTTCACTGAGCCGCTCGGGCATGGATCGACCGGACGAGGACGCCGGGCTCACGGTACGCTCGGGCGCGCCGGACCAGGACGAGACGCCCGGTCCCGACGACGACGGCGGCGGCGAGGAAGACCTCGAGACCGAGCCCGAGCTTCCCCCCGCAGTCGACCTCCCTCCCGATCTCGCACTCCGCTTTCTGCATGACGGGGACTTCGAGATCGTGGGCCGGCTCGTCCAGGCGTCGAACACGACGCTCCTGGTCAAGGTCAGCGGCGAGGTCCCGGGTCGCGGAGCGACCACCGCGGGAGCGGTCTACAAGCCGATCCGCGGCGAGCGGCCACTCTGGGACTTCCCGGGGGCGACGCTCGCGCACCGTGAGGTCGCCGCGCACGCCGTGTCGGAGGCCACGGGCTGGCAGATCGTGCCGCCCACCGTCTTCCGCCCGGACGGCCCCATCGGCCCGGGGATGCTGCAGCTCTGGGTGGAGACGCGCGAGGACGTGGACATCCTTGACCTGCTGCAATCGGGCGACCCGCGTCTGCGCCGGATCGCGCTGTTCGACGCCGTGGTCAACAACGCCGACCGGAAGGGCGGCCACCTGCTGGTGCGACCAGACGGGCTGATCCAGGGCGTCGACCATGGCGTCACGTTCAACATCGACCCGAAGCTCCGTACGATCCTGTGGGGCTGGCGGGGCACACGGATCGCGCCGGACGAGCTGCTTGTCCTGGCCGCGTTGCGTCCACGGATGGCGGCCGGCGGCCAGCTCTCGGCGGCGCTCGCCGAGCACCTCGACCCGGCCGAGATCGAGCAGACCCGCACGCGGCTCGAGGGGCTCCTGGAATCGGGCACCTTCCCGCAGCCGCACCCGGACTGGCCAGCTGTGCCCTGGCCCTGGTACTGAGCTCGGTCGCGGCCCGGCTCAGGCCTCCGGCGGCACCGTGCCGACGTGGAGCGTGACGATCCCGCCCGACATGCCGGTCCAGGTGACGTCGACGAGCCCCACGTCCCGCATGATTCCGGCGATCACCTCCGGCGCGGGGTAGTTGCGAACGCTCCGGACGAGGTACGCATAGGCGCCACCCTGGCCGGCCAGGCGGCCGATCAGCGGCACGATCCCGTCGAACCAGGCGCGCAGGACCCGGGCGAGGCGGCTGCGTGGCCGGGCGATCTCCAGGCAGACCACGCGGCCGCCCGGGCGCACCACCCGTCGCATCTCCGCGAATCCCTGCCCGTAGTCGGGCAGGTTCCGCATCCCGAACGCGATGGTGGCGGCGTCGAAGAACGCGTCCGGCGCGGGGAGCGCCAGGGCGTCGCCGACCACGTAGGTGAGCCCCGGCCGGGCGTCGAAGCGACGCTGGGCAACCCCGATCATCCCCGGGCTGATGTCCACCCCAAGCACCTCGCCTCCCGGCTGGACGCGGCGCTGAAGATCCGCGGCCACCTTGCCGGTGCCGGTGGCGACGTCGATCGCCCGGCCCCCCGGCCGGATCTGTGCCATCGCGACGGCGCGCCGCCGCCAGCGCGGCTCCTGGAAGGCGCTGATCACGAGGTTCATGGGGTCGTAGACGCCCGCGATCCCATCGAACATCGAGCTCACCTCCGTGCTCGGCGCCGCGTTTCCGCGCTCGCTCGCCGCTCCCGACGGGGCGCTTCGGGACTTCGTCATGACTGAGCCTCCGGCTGGGATGGGATCATCGCGGCAGTCAGCTCGTCGAGGATCGCGGCGGCGACCGCCTCCGGGTCGCTGATCGGGGCGGTATGGCGGAGCCCGTCGAGGGTCAGCAGGTGTGCCCCCGGGACACGCGCGACCACGGCTCGGGCGATCGGCGCATAGAACGGCTCGCTGTCGCTGCCGGTCAGGATCGCGACCGGCACGGCGATGCGCGCCAGGCCCTCCGCGTCCAGCCCCGTGAGGGCGGCATCCGCGTAGGCGCCGTCACCCTGGTTGACGAGGAACGCGCGGGCCCGCTCCGGCAGCGCCAGCCACGCGCCGTGTCCCGCGACGCCGTCGAGGAACGTAGACGCGGCCGCTGCGGCGCCGCCCGTGGCGTGCGCACGGCCCGTCGCCAGGGCCACCGCGTTGAACTGGGCTCGGGTCCCCGCATCGGCGAGCGGCCCGTACGGCGGCTCCCAGGCCACGACGGCCATCACCCGCCCGCGCAGCCGGGCAGCAGCCTCGAGCGCCACCACCGCGCCGAAGCTGTGGCCTACCAGGATCGCCGCAGCGATCCCTTCCATGTCCAGCAGCGCGCCGACGTCGGCGACATGGACCGCGACGTCGAGCGGCCGTGGCGTCGGCTGCGGGCTGTCCCCGCTCCCCCGCCGATCGAGCGCGAGGACGGGGCCGCGGGCCGCCAGAAGCCGGGCAAGACCGGCGAGCTGGATGGATGCCGAGAGCGTCGCGTGAAGGAGAACGATCGGGGCCTCGCGCTCGGCCCCGTGCGCCGCGTCGAACGAACGATATGAAAGCTGGGCGCCGTCGCCGGCCAGGAACGTGCGCATCGACGCACCGCTCATGCGATGACCCCGTCAGTGACGCCGGTACGATCCGTTGCGTCGCGCCCGTCCGAAACTCCGGCCCCGTATGTAACGCCGGCGCCGCCCGTTGCGCCACCCCCACCGTGCGCCGTGAGGGCCGGGTCGGCCCGAAGCTCCGTGCGCCGGAGCTTCCCGGACACCGTGCGCGGCAGCGCGGCGACGACGACGAACGTGGCCGGGACCTTGTACGGCGCCAGCCTCGCCCGGCAGAATGCCCGCAGCTCCGCGCCGCTCGGCGCCGGGACCCCGGGCCGCAGAACGACGGCGGCAACCGGCACGGATCCCCAGGTCGGGTTCGGGCAGCCGACGACTCCCGCCTCCGCGATCGCCGGGTGCTCCTCGATCGCTGCCTCCACCTCGGCCGGGACGACGTTCTCGCCACCCGAGACCAGCAGGTCATCGCGCCGGTCGAGAACGCGGAGGAATCCCTCGGCATCGAGCGTGCCGTAGTCACCGGTCCGCAGCCATCCGTCGGATGTGAAGGCCGTTGCGGTCGCGTCCGGCCAGGCGAGGTAGCCGGAGAACGCCGCGGGGGTCCGCACCTGGATCTCGCCACTGCCGTCAGGGCCCGGACCCCCGATCCGGAGTGCCACGCCGGGAAGCGGCCGCCCGGCGGATCCCGGACGCGTTGCAGCTTCCGAGGTGGACAGCGCGGTCACCCCGGAGGCGGCCTCTGTCAAACCGTACGTCGGGACCACGGGCCAGCCCGCAGCAAGCGCCCGCGCCACGAGCGCCGGCGGGATCGGGGCGCCGCCCAGCAGGACCGCCCGCAAATGTGAATGTGATGGCCCGCCCCGGACGCCGACCGCGGCACCTGTGGCTGCCGACTCCCCGGGCGACCCGTGATCTGCATCGACCAGGTCCAGGAGTCGCGCCAGCTGGGTCGGCACGAGCGAGACGTGACTGGTCGGGTGCTCGTAGGAGCGCCTCGAGCACGGCAATGGGGTCGAACACCGGGATGATGTGCAGCGGCACGCCCGCCCCGATCGCCCGCCAGGCGACCCCCAATCCCGCGACGTGGGCCAGGCCAAGGCAGAGGAGCCAGCCCGTCGCGGGTGGCAGCGCGGCCGACCAGGAAGCGGCGCTCGCGCCGAGCGCCGCGTGGGACAGCAGGGCCACCTTCGGCCGCCCGGCCGTGCCGGACGTGAGGACCGCGACGGCCGGTGCATCCGGATCGAGCTCGACCGCCCCGCGGGCCGCGTCGACGCCGAACCCGCCGGGCGCGGCGGGATCGCCCGCGAGGCGCGCCGCCAGCAGATCGTCTATGGGCTGCGCCGCGAGACGATCGTCCGCGAGCCGCACCCCCAGGGCATCGAGGGGCACGGTCGGAGCGCCCAGCATCGCGGCTTGCGTGGCGTGTTCGCCATCGTGGACCACCAGGCGCGGCAGGATCTCGCGGCCGGCGGCGGCCAGCTCCGGCGCGGGCAGCCTCGTTCCGAGAGGCGCCGCACACGCGCCGACCCGCGCCGTTGCGACGAGCAGGGCGATCGCCGTTGCCGACGGCGCCGCCACCAACGCCACACGATCGCCGGGGCCGACCCCGGACGCGGTGAGCCCCGCCGCCAGCGCGTCCGCCAGGGCGTCGAGGGCGGCGAAGCTCCACGCCCGGCCCGGCTCAACGATTGCCGTCGACTCGGGCGTCGCGCGGGCATGGTGCCGCAGCGCGAGTGGCAGGAGCAGGGGGGCCCTCATGGGGTCGCCTCGACGAACTCCGCCGTGAAGCGGGAGACCGCTCCGCGATCGACGCGAACCCCCAGCCGTCCCGTCCCCGCGCCCCCAGGTGCATGCATGTGGCCGAAGTCGATGACGAGCGGTTCGTCGAGGAGGTCGTGCTCCAGCAGGCCCGCCGTGGCCAGGCCGTGCGCGAGGGGCGCCGGGAACCGTGCCGCAATCACGCGCGGGAGCCGCGTTGCCGCGGCCAGCGCAGAGGCGATCCCGATTCCCGTCTCGAAGAGGGTGCTGAGCACGACCGGTACCCCGCGGGCGGCCGCTGCCTCGGCGATCTCGGCTACGGCAAGCGGGCCGCCGACGCGGGCCGGTTTCACGACGAGGACGTCGGCGGCACCCTCGGCCAGCAGGCGCCGCACCGCGACGAGGGACGCGGCGGCCTCGTCCGCGGCGACCGGGACGTCGACGCGCCGGCGCAACTCGGCGGCACCTGCGCCGTCGTCGGCCAGGAGCGGCTGCTCCACGTACTCGATCCCGAAGCGGGCCACCGCCTCCAGGCGCTCCTCTGCCGTTGGCAGGTCCCAGGCGCCGTTGACGTCGAGGCGAAGCCGCACGTCGGGTCCCACGGCAGCGCGGATGGCACGCACGCGGGCCACCAGGTCGAGCGTCTCGCGCTCGGCGCCGGCCTTCAGCTTGAGGGTCGTGAACCCGGCCTCGATCGCCTGGAGCGCGGCCTCCGCGCCCGCAGCCGGCCCGCCGAACCCGATCGTCCCGTTGACCGGGATGCCTCGCGCACTGCCGCCACTCGTGGGCGCCCCGCCGCCAGTCGTGGGCGCCCCGCCGCCACTCGTGGGCGCCGGCGACCCGCCGGACCCCCAGTCGGCGGCCGCTGTCGCGGCGCTGCCACCGAGCAAGTCGAAGCGCGCGGCGTCCAGCGCAGCCCGGAACGCCCGCCCCGGCGTGCCGATCAGCTCCAGCTCCTCTGCGTCGGGCACGTCGCCGGACCGCGCGCGGTCAGCGGCCTCGCGGACCAGGCGAGCGAGCAGTGTCTCCTCCACCTCGGTCGCGTCCGGCTCGAGGACGGCCTCGCCGACCCCGATCCGGCCGTCCGGCCCCGCCACGAACAGGATCCAGGCCTCGCGGTGGAGCCACATCCCCGTGGCCGTCGCGAACGGCCGCCGGAACGGGACGCGGACGCGGACGGCGGACAGCCCGAGCACCGGGACCGCCTCGAGCGCGGCGCGCAGGTCGGTCAAGTCGGTCAAGTCGGTCACGACGGCCACCTCGGCAGCGCAAGCGCGATCGCGAAGAGCGCCCCGAAGACCAGCGCCAGCCGCGCGGTCCCCGCCAGGACCGCGTTCAGCTGCCGCGGCGCGGTGAAGCTGCGAACCGTGCGGATCAGCGGGCCTGCGAGCGGCGCCGAGCACAGCGGCAGAAGCTGGGCGACTCCGTGGCCGGTCACGAGGAGCGCGACCGGCACGCCGAACGCAACGGCGAGCAGGAGCTCGTATTCCACCGCGGTCGCGCCCCGACCCAAGGCCACGGCCAGGGTTCGCTTTCCCGCCGCCGCGTCGGTCGGAATGTCGCGCAGGTTGTTGACCACGAGGATCGCGGTGATGAGCGCTCCGACCGGGACCGCCGCCACGACGAAGATCGCATCGAGGCGGAGCGCCTGGAGGTAGGCGGTCCCGACCACCGCGACGAGCCCGAAGAAGATGAACACGAACACCTCGCCGAGGGCGCGATAGCCATACGGCCACGGCCCGCCGGTGTACGCGAGCGCCGCCACGATGGCAAGGACACCGAGCGCGACGATCACCGGCCCACCGACCCAGGCGAGCCACGCCCCGGCCAGCCCCGCAGCGCCGATCGTCAGCCCGATCGCGATCTCGAGCTGCCGCACGGTCACCAGGCCGGCCGAGGCGACCCGGGTGGGACCGGCCCGGTCCGGCGTGTCCGCGCCATGCCGGAAGTCCGACAGGTCGTTCGCCAGGTTGGCCAGGACCTGGAGCAGGATCGCGACGGCCAGGCAACCGAGCGCCGTGTCAGGGCGAAACGCGGTGCCCACGGCAAGGGCGGCGCCGAGGCCCACCACCACGCCGCTGGCCGCCGCCGGGAGCGTCGCCGGACGGACGGCCAGCAGCCACGTTCGGAGGGCAGACCGGGGCGTGGCGAGCGAGGTCATGGCCGCCGCGGATACTTCCCGTAGTCGGGGCTGCGCTTCTCGAGGAAGGCCCGCGATCCCTCGTGCGCCTCGTCGGTCGTGTAGTACAGCCCGGTCGCGTTGCCCGCGAACTCCTGGAGCCCCGCCAGGCCGTCGGTCGCCACCAGGAAGGCGGACTTCAGGAAGCGGATCGCCGTGGGACTCATGGCGAGGATCTCGTCGGCCCAGCGAACGCCCTCGGCCTCCAGGTCCGCAAGCGGGACCACCGCGTTCACGAGGCCCATCGCGAGCGCCTCGCCTGCCGAGTAGCGACGGCACAGGAACCAGATCTCCTTGGCCTTCTTGTCGCCGACCAGCCGGGCCAGGAGGCCGACCCCGAAACCGGCGTCGAAGCTGCCCACGCGCGGGCCCACCTGGCCGAAGACCGCGTTGTCGCTCGCGATCGTAAGGTCGCACACCACGTGGAGGACCTGGCCACCGCCGATCGCGAAGCCGTTGACGAGCGCGATCACCGGGATCGGCAGCGAGCGGATCTGGCGCTGCAGGTCCAGCACGTTGAGCCGCGCCAGCCCGTCACCGCCGACGTAGCCACCTGCCGCGCTCTTGTAGTTCTGGTCGCCGCCGGCGCAGAACGCCGTGTCCCCCTCCCCCGTGAGCAGGACGCAGCCGATTCGCCCGTCATCGCGGATCCGGGCGAACGCATCCATCATCTCGGCGACCGTCTCCGGTCGGAATGCGTTTCGGACCTCGGGCCGCGCAATGGTGACCTTGGCGACGCCGGTTCCCGAGTGCTCGTAGCGGATGTCGTGGTACTTGGCAACGGGAGTCCACGTGACGGGTTCGGTCATACGAGGCGATCCTCCTTGAGGAAGTCCAGGACGAGGCGGCAGTAGGCGTCCGGCGCCTCGAGGTGCGGCGCGTGGGCGGCGCCCTCGATCACGGTCATGCGGGCGCCAGGGATTCCCGCGGCCACAGCGGCGGCCCGGGCGCGCACCGGGTCGTCGGATCCCACGATCACAAGGGTCGGCGTCGTGATCTCGGCGAGCCGGTCATGGAGAGGCTCCATCGCCCCCTGCCCGGCTGCGCGGAGGCTGGCCGCGAGCCCGGCCGGATCGTGGAAAAGGCGGATCTCGCGGAGGGCGGTCCGCACCGGGGGCGCCAGGCCCGCCTCGCCGGCGAGCACCGGCGCCTGCTCCCAGGCGTTCACGAACAACTCGATCCCGTCGCGCTCCAGGGTTCGGGCGAGCACGTCGTCGGCAGCCCGTCGAGCCGTGCGCTCCGCGGGATCCTCGACCCCGGCGGAGGGCGCCTCCAGGACCAGCGAAGCGACTCGCGCTCGATGAGAGATCGCCAGCCGGAGCGCCACCCGCGCGCCCATCGAATACCCAACGACGTGCGCCCGATGATGGCCGAGGACCCGCAGCAGCTCCGCCAGGTCGTCGGCGACCCGCTCGATCGCCGCCCGCGACGGGTCGTCCGCGTCGTCCGCGTGGTCCGTGTCGTCCCGCTTGTCAGCACGCCAGGCGGTCCCGCCGTGGCCGGGCAGGTCGGGCGCGATCACGCGGAAGCCGGCGCCGGTTGCCGCTTCGGCCAGCCCGCCCATCCAGCTCCGGCCACTCCCCGTGAACCCGTGGAGCAGCAGGAGCGCCGGTCCGGAGCCGGCGACTCGCACCGCCCAGGGGAGCCCCTCGACATCCACGATCTGCGGCTCCCCGATCACGCGCTGCCCCAGGGCGTTCACCCGCGAAGCTCCGCGAGCGCAGCGGCGACGGCCGCGGCTGCCTCCCGATGGAGCTCGACGTTGCGAGCTCGATCCGTGCGAAGCTCCAGAACGTGGACGCCGGTGGCCACCAGGCTCTCGGCGACGGCGGCGCGCAGCCCGCGGGCCCCGACCGGTCGGTGCACGGCTCCAAGCGCCGCGACCACCGGACCGAGCTCGATGCCGTGGGGCGTCCCGAAGAGCTCCTCGAAGCGGCCGGGCAGGCCGACCCCTGGCGCGTCGGTCGAGGCCTGGGGCAGGAACGAGAAGATCCCGCCGCCGTCGTTGTTGACGAGGATGATCGTGGCCGAGAGTCCGTGCAGCCTGGCGGCCACCAGCGCGTTGAGGTCGTGCAGGAACGACAGGTCCCCGACGACGAGCGCCACGTGCCCCACCCCGGCGGCGGCGGCACCGAGGGCCGAGGAGACGACGCCGTCGATGCCGTTCGCGCCGCGGTTCGCGAGCGGGCGGATTCCCAGCGGACTACTCGGCAGCCAGGCGTCGAGGTCGCGGACGGGCATGGAGCTCCCGGCCCACAGAATCGCGCCATCGCGAAGCAGCTCGCCGAGGTGGGCGAACGGTGCGCCTTCGAACGCCTCCCCGCGCTCCTCCACCGCCCCGAGCCACGCCCGGAGCGCCGTGTCCGCCGCGCCGTTGGCCGCCAGCCAGCCGTCCAGCCAGGCAGGTGCCGGGGGGAGACCAGGCCGGGGAGCGTCGCGATCGCATCGGCGAGCGCTGCCGCCGTGATCGCCGCATCCGCGTGCACGAACGTCGTCGGCAGCAGCGCGGGTTCCCGGTACCCGCCGTCGCCATCCACGACGAGCTGATCCGGCGCGGCATCCTCCACCAGCGCCAGCAGCGGCTTCGACGTCGGGATCGCCCCGAAGCGGATCACGAGGTCCGGCGCATGCACCTCACGCCACGGGCCCGGCCGGCAGAGGAGATCGCCCCGGCCGACGACGCGCGAGCGATCGTGCGGCCCGCAGCGACACCCGGAGAGCGGGTCGGCCAGGAGTGGGAAGCCGGTCGCCTCAGCCAGACGGGCGAGCGCGGTGGGCAGGGCCGGGTCGGCCTGCGGCCCGGCCACGATCAGCCCGCGGCGAGCGCCGGCCAGGCGCCTCGCAAGGTCCACGACCTCTGCCGCCCCCAGCGTCCGCCGCCCGGCCAGCACGTCCGTGAACGGGCGCGACGGCTCGCCGTCAAAGGCGGCACGGGCTCGCAGGTCCCCGTCCGGGATGAGCGGCTCGCGGAACGGGAGGTTGAGGTGGACTGCACCAGCGGGACCGGCCAGCGCCACGGCGACGGCGCGGCCCGCCACGGAGCGGACGTGTCGTCGCGTCGCCGGAGCCCCGTCGAGCAGCGGGAGATCCACGCTCCATTTCACGTGCGTCCCGAACAGGCGCACCTGGTCGATGCTCTGCGGAGCGCCGCGGTCACGGAGCTCCGGGGGCCGATCGGCCGTGAGGAGCAGCAGCGGCACGCGGCCGAGCGTCGCCTCGACCGCGGCCGGCAGGAGGTTCGCGGCCGCCGTCCCCGACGTGACGAGGACACCGGTCACCCGCCCCGACGCCCGTGCCAGGCCCAGCGCGAAGAACCCGGCCGACCGCTCGTCGAGCAGGACCCGGACCGTGAGCTCCGGATGGGCCCGCAACGCGAGCGCAAGCGGCGTCGAGCGCGACCCCGGGCACACGACGACGTCCCGCATGCCGGCCCGGACCAGCTCGTCGACGAATGTGCGCAGGGCGACGGCGTCCGTCATGAGCGCGGCTCCGGATCGCGGCCAAGGGCCGACGAGACCGGCCGCAGCTTCATCCGCGACTCCTCCCACTCGCGCGCGGGGTCCGAATCCGCGACGATCCCGCAGCCGGCGTAGAGCCGCGCGTCACGGCCCGCCACCAGGCCGCAGCGCAGGGCCACCATGAGCTCGCCATCCCCGTCGACGCCCAGCCAGCCGATCGGACTCGCGTACCAGCCGCGTTCGATCCCCTCGTGCTCGCCGATCATCTCCAGCGCCAGCCCGCGCGGCTCGCCGCCCACGGCCGGGGTCGGGTGAAGGCGCTCGGCCAGGGCCAGCAGGCCCGCCTGGGCGGATAGCCGGCCGCGGACCGGAGTCACGAGGTGCTGGACGTCGCGCAGCGGGAGGATCCCCGGCGTCGCCCCGATCTCCAGCGTCTCCGCGAGCGGGACGAGGCTGTCGCGAAGCATCTCGACCACCACCGCGTGTTCCTCGCGCTCCTTCCCGCTCGCCAGGAGCGCGGCCGCGAGCGCGGAGTCCTCCGCGGCCGTGGCCCCACGCGGCGCGGAGCCCGCGATCGCGACGGTCTCGAAGTCGCGTCCGGCCGTGCGCACCAGTCGCTCGGGGGTCGCGCCGAGGAACGTCTCGCCGCCCCGTATGAACGCGTAGATGGTGCCCTCCGGGGCAGCTGCCGCCAGACGACGCAGGGCGTTCTCGACGTCGATCTCGATCGGCGATCGCAGGTGGACCCGACGGGCGAGCACCACCTTGTCGAGCCGGCCCCGGCCGACGGCTCCGGCGAACAGGCCCACGAGACGGTCCCACGCGGCGCGATCGGGCCGCTCGCCGACCAGCGCCAGCGGCACGTCCGCCGGTCGCGCCACCACGGCGCCGCGGGCAGGGCTGAGCGCGGCCGCCCGCGCCGCGAGCGCATCCCAGGCCGGCTCCGGGCGCCCGACCTGTCCTCCGTCGCGGCCCTTCCGGCCGGTGCGCAAGTCCACCTCCGCGAACGTCACGAACGAGCTTCCGTGGGCACGCGCGTACGTCAGCTCTGGAAGCACGAGCGACGCGGCGCCGAATGGGCTCCAGGGATCATCGTCGGCGGGTGGCTCGCCCGTGAAGCCCAGCCCGCCCAGGAGCACGGCCCCGACGCCGCGCGGCGATCCGGGTGGAACGTCGATGACGGCCCCCGCGCGGAGATCCTGCCAGGCGGCCGCGGAGCGCCGGAAACGTTCGACGCCGGAGGCTTCCACCGACCAGGCGTTGCCAATGCCGACCAGCGCGAAGCCGGCCGCCGGCTGCAGCCACAGGGCCACCTCGAGGTCCTGCTCGCGCGCCGCTGCGAACAGGCTGATCGCGTCCACTTCCTGCGCCGTCCGCGTGACGGCCTGCAGGGACCCGGACGCCGGCCCGCGCTGTCCGTCCGGGGCCGCCTGGCCTGGCAATCCGCTCCAAGGTGCGTCGCCATCCAGGCCGCTCCAGCCCGGCTGGCCTTGCGGCGCGATCACCGTCACGGTGCAGGTCTCGTCGCGAGGATTCGTCCCTCCGGGACGCCCGCGCTCCGCAACAGGAGCGCCCGGAGCGGCGGGTATGCCTCGTCCAGGCGCGCCGGATCGTCGGACATCAGCCACCGCGCGACGACCTCGTTCAGCGCGCCGAACCAGGCGACGCCGGTCAGGCGCGTGTCGAGCGGTGGGATCGCGCCCTCCGCGACCGCCTGGTCCAGGTAGCCGGCGATCATCTGCGCGAAGCGCTCGTGCAGGGCGTTCGTCTCGTCGTTGAAGGCGCGGCCGGCACCGAGCGCATCGAGGAAGAGCAGCCGGGCCATCGTACGGTGGCCCGCGAAGGTGGCGAAGACGGTCCGGAGCGCGGCGTCGGCCTTGGCGATCGGGTCAGTCTCCGCGGCGACCGCTCGATCCACCTTTGACGCGAGGCGGTCCGCGGTCGAGCGCATCAGCTCCCGGAAGATCGCCTCCTTGGTCGCGAAGTGGAAGTAGACACCGCCCTTGCTCGTCTCTGCGGCTGCCGCGATCTCGTCCATCGCGGCATCACGGTACCCGCGACGCGCGAACGTGTTGAACGCCGCGTCCAGGATCTGCTCGCGCCGCGCGCGGCTCTTCTCGGCCTGCGCGCCACTGCCCTTGTCGGTGCCCATACCAGACAGTGCCCGTCCCGTCGTGAGATGCCCCGCAAACCGACCGACCAGTCGGTTTCTTTCTGAGATGCTACCCGATAGCTGGTCACCGGGTGCACGCAGGGTCAGGGGGGCGCGCCGGGCAGCGCCACGGCGCGGCGGCGCGGCACTCCTTCAGCTGGGCGGCACCCCCGCCTACGTGTGCGGCTCTCCGGGCGCCCGGACGCGGAATGTGGCCGACCAGGCCACCCGCTCCGCCGGTGCGATCATCAGCGCGCGACCGCTGGCAATTGCGGACGCCACGTCGTCATCGGGTGAGGTGGTCGGCTCCACCGCGTGCTGCGTGCGAGGGATCGCAGGCGCAGCAGGCCAGCCGCCGTCGTCCAGCCACAGGCCAAGGTTCGGCGCGATCGGCGCGTACCAGGTGAGCTCCAGCGCGGACCCGTCCGGCTGGTGGACGGCCGCGACACCGGGCAACCCTTCGCCGCTGACCGACTCCCAGCTGCCATACAGCTCCCATCCGCCGTAGAGCTTCAGCGCCGTGCCGGCACCCCGTTCGCGGACGATGTCGAGGGCGATCATCGGTCCGTCGGTGCCCGGCGTCTGCGGCCAGGCGACGTGACCGGGCACCGGCCCAATCGGGACGCCCACCGCCGCGGTCACCCGGACCGACGCGAGCCCCTCGACGTCGATGCGAGCCCCGGGCTCCAGGGCCAGCAGCGGGTGCATCGACCAGAGGATCGGCAGCTCGCGGTCCCCGTAATTCTCGAGCTCGTACTCCGCCACGATGCGCGGGCCGTCGAGGCGGAGACGTCGCGTGAACCGGTACGGCCACGTGACACTGGCCCACCGCGCCACGAGCACCTCGCCCTCGGCCGTGACCTGCGTCGGGCGTCCCCACTGGTCGCCGTGGTCGCGCAGCGGCGGTGCCGAGGGGTCGAGCGGATCCGGGCAACGACCGATGGTCGGCAGACACTCGTCCCACCCGAACGCGACATCGCCATCGAAGACCGCCTCGCGGTCAGCCCAGGCCGTCAGATCGGCCGGTGGATCCCCGGCGACAAGCCACTCGCGGGACGAGAAGCGGTCGGCGAGCGAGATCACCCGCGCACCGAGCGCCGGAACGACGATGACCCGGACTCGGTCGTTGTCGAGGACGACGGTCTGGAGCGACCCAAACGCAGACCCGGGTCCGATCACGTGTTCCTCCCGATTGGTGATGTATCGACGGTGATGTGTTCGACGCCGTGCGCAGCCGACGCGATGAGCGCCTCCATGGAGCGGCGAGCCCCTGCCGGATCCGCCCGTCCGATCGCCTCGACGACGCACCGGTGGGCGCTGTTCACCGCCGCCAGGTCGCCCGATGCCCGGAACACGCTGACGGGGCCGGCGCCCAGCGCCGCGATGACCGCTCCCGTCAGCTGCGCCAGCAGCCCATTGTGGGCGGCCCGCAGGATCGCCGCGTGAATGGCGAGGTCGAGGCGCACCGCTGCCGCAGGATCTGCCACCTGGGCTTCCATCTCAATCTGGAGCTGCAGCAGCCCGACGCGCTCCTCCGGGGTTGCCCGCTCGGCCGCGGCCCCTGCCGCGCGCGGCTCGATGAAGTCGCGGATCTCCACCAGGTCGGCGAGAAAGGCCGGGTCGGGGCCCACCTCGACCTGCCAGGCGAGCACCTCGGGATCAACGAGGCGCCAGTGCGCGCGCCCGAGCGAGCGCGTCCCCGTCTTCGGCCGTGACTCCACGAGCCCTTTCGCGGCCAGGACCTTGATCGCCTCGCGGACGACGGTGCGGCTGACTCCGAGCTCAACCGAGAGGTCGGCCTCGGTCGGGAGCGTCGTTCCCGCTCCCAGATCGCCCCTGACGATTCGGAGGCCCAGGTTGCGCACCACGATGCGGTGCAGGCCGCGACGATCGCCAAAGCCGGGCGCCAGGGAAATGGTCATACGATAGGAAGGTAGAGCACGCTCAGCGGCCGCGCACGGCGTTTTCGCACGAGCCGAGCGGAGCTACCCCCCCGCTGACCGAATCGGCGAGCGGCGACGGCGCGCCCGGCCAGCCGCACGGGTGCACCATTCGCCTATGGCCACCCTTCGTCCAGTTCGGGCGTCGCCGACCCAGCTGTGGGCCTGGGTGCCGCTCGGCGTCCTGGCGGCCGGGACGGCGGTGCCTGTGCTGCGCCCCGTGATGCTCGCGGTGCTGGGAGGGGCGGTCGCCGCAACGGTCGCGGGCCGACGCGCTCGCACGGCCGCGGGTCGGAGCTGGCTGGCGACGCTCCCCGCCGCGGTCGGACTGACCTGGGCGGGCCTCGCCAGCACGCCGATGCCGCTCCCCGATGCGCTCCACTGCACGGACCTGCTCTCGCCGCCGACCGTGGCGCGGGTGATCCAGGCCTGCCTCGTGCTCGCCACGCTGGCGCTCGTCGCCCCGCTCGCGGGAGATCGCGCCGCGCTCCGGCTTCGAATACCGACGGATCGACGCGTGATCGCGCTCGCGGTCGGCGCGCCGCTGGCCCTTGTGCCGGGGGCCCTCTGGCTCGGGCCCCTGCTCGCCCGTCCGTTCTTCGGCCAGGTCGCGCTCGCAACCGGCGATCTTCGCGCGCTCCTGCCGGCCTTCGCGTTCGCGGTCGCCAACGCCGCCCTCGAGGAGACGGAGTTTCGCGGATCGTTGCTGGGCTGGTCGACGCCCGCCCTCGGGCTCGGCGGGGCGATCGCCGGCCAGGCCGCCGTGTTCGGCCTCGCTCACCTGGGCACCGACATCACCGGTGCCGCTCCCCTCCTCTGGCTGGGGATGACAGCGAGCGGCGTTGTCGCGGGCATCGTCGCCGTGCGTTCCCGCTCGCTGCTGCTGCCGTTCAGCGTCCACGCGGCGCTGGACGTCCCGCTCTTCTACGCCTACGCCTGTCGGATCGCGACGTGATGCCGGAGGGACGAGACCCGCGCGCGGCCAGGGGCCAAACCCCGGGCCACGCTGAGGTCGAGCTGACCTGGCCGGGCAAGTTCGAGGCTGACGGGTCGCGCAGCCGGCCGAGCCGCGATGTTCAGCCGCTTCAACTCATCGAGCGTTTCCCCGGTCCCACGGGTGAGTCGGCGAACCGCCTGGTGGCCGGCGACAACCTGCGCGCGCTCCCGGGACTGCTGGCCGAGTTCGCGGGGCGGGTCGACCTCGTGTACCTGGACCCACCGTTCGGCACAGGCGACGCCTTCCGGGTTCGATCGCCCAGGGCGAGCCCCCCCGGCACGCATGAACGTGCAGGCACCGCGGACGGACCCAGAGCGCGGGCCCGGGGCGAGCCGATCGCCTTTGCGGACCGGGAGCCGGGCGGCCTGGGCGGCTTCATCGCGATGCTCGCACCGCGGCTCGAGCTGATCCGCGACCTACTCACCCCGACGGGATCGCTCTACCTCCACCTCGACGCGCGCAGCGTCCACGCAGCCAAGCTGCTCTGCGACGAGATCTTCGGGGCGTCCAACTTTCGCAACCACCTGACCTGGATCTATGCAGGTCGCGAGCTCGCTCGCCGACGCTACAGCGCCAAGCACGACGACATCCTCTTCTACACCCGCGGCCGACGTTGGACGTTCCACCCCGAGCGGATCCTCGCCCCGCTCCAGGAGAGCTCGCGCCGGGCCTTGTCCCGCCACGTGGACGACGAGGGGCATCCGTACGCGATCCGGTATCGGGACGGTGGGGGCTTCGCCAGGCACGACGTCCCCGGTCGGACCTACCGCCAGCCGGTGCCCGTCGGCACGCTCCCCCGCGACTGGTTCACGGCAGACTACGCTCGCAAGTCCGAGCGGACCGGCTACCCGACCCAGAAGCCGGAGGCACTCGTGGAGCGCCTCATCGCCGTCTCCAGCGAGCCAGGCGACCTCGTCGCGGACCTCTTCGCCGGCTCCGGGACGACCTCGGTCGTGGCCGCCCGTCTCGACCGTCGCTGGCTCGCCGCGGACGCCAGCCCGGCCGCGATCGCCACCACACGGCGGCGCCTGCTCGGGCTGCCCGAATGGGGAGGCGGTTTCGACGTGGCTGCGCTCGGGGACGCCCTCCCAGAGCCCGTGACGCTCGACGTCGCCGTTCGCTGGGTGCCGGCTTCGGAGCCATTCGCGCCCGGCCTTGTCCGTCTCGGCGGCTCCGCAGGCGACCTGCGGGCGGTTGTCGCCTGGGCGATCGGCGCGCGCGACGCCCTGCCCGATGGCCCGTCCGGCTGGCCGCCCGAAGGCCAGTCCGGCTGGCCGCCCGAAGGCCGGCCACGCGCCCCGTTCGTGGCCGCCAGGGCAGCCGGACGCGATCCGTGGACCGGCGAGCTGGCAACCGAGCTGACGGCGAACGGGCCGGGCGCGCCCGCTCCCGGCACCATCGGCGCGGCCCGCGCTTTGCTGGCCCGGGCGTGGACCGTGGAGGGTGGGGTGATCGACCTGCCGATCACTGCGTAGGCACGTCGGGCGGGCCGGGGCGCCCGTCGGGGCTGCCCGCCGCGCCGGTGCGGCCCGGGCATCCCGGGTGGGTCAGGGCGCCGGGCTCGGCGAGGCCACCAGGCTGGGCGAGGCCACCGGGCTGTTGACAGGCCCGGCGCTGGGCGATGGCTCGGCGCTCTGTGATGGTGTGGTATCGACCGCGGCCGACGCCGTGGGGGAGGCCGCCGGGGAGGCCGCCGGGGAGGCCGTCGGGGAGGCCGCGGGCGTCGAGCGGCTCGGGACCGGGGTGGGCTTGGCGGTCGGGACGGGCGTCGGCGCCGGGAGGCACGACGACACGCCGCTTCCCGAGGCGGCGGGCGCGGCCGGCGGGGGCACCGCAAGCGCCACCTCTGGAAGCGTACCGACGGGTGGGAACAGCTTCGCGACCAGCGCTCGGATCCCGGCGACGTCAGGGAGCTGGATGGACCCGCGCACGTCGAAGCCCGGGCGAACCAGTGGGTATGTCACCACCGCGCGGTAGGTCCTCGTTCGATCGATCTGGCGCGCGTCGTCGACCAGGGGAACGATCACGCTGCGCGGGACGTTCGTCTCCACGGTCTGACCGACCGCCTTGAGGAAGCCGATCGGGTCGTTGAGAAACCCGCCCGCCACGACCGCGTCGCGGACCCCCGAGATGATCTCCTGCTGGCGAGCCTGGCGCGTGAAGTCGGATTCGCCGGCGGCCTTCCGAACGCGCGCATAGGCAAGCGCCTCGTCGCCATTGAGATGATGCAGGCCCGCGCTGATCGCAAATCCGTTGGTGAACCCGTACTCGTGGTAGGTGGGATCGCAGAAGCTGTGGGCCACATTGACGTTCACCCCGCCAAGGCTGTTCACCATGGCCACGAAACCGCCCAGGTTCACCTGGGCATACAGGTGGATATCCAGCCCGAGGAGCGTCCCGACGGCGGCCATCAGGACATCGTGCCCGTCTCCGGTCGACCCGGGAAACTCGCTCGGGTGGAGCCGCGCGTAGGAGAGGAGCGAGTTGATCTTTCCCGAGTACGTCCCACCATTGGGGAGCGGCACGTCCACCGTGTCGCGCGCGAGGGAGAGGAGCGAGACGGTCTTCGCCACCGGGTCGAGCGACGCGACGATCAGCGTGTCGGTCAGGAAGGTGGTGCGCCCGACGCCCGCGTCGACGCCGATGAGCAGGACGTTCACCCGGGCGGCGGCGGGCGAGGGCGAGGCGGTCGGCGATACCGCGACAGCCGGTTCGGCGGTCGCGCCGGGCCCTGGCGTGGGTGACGCCGGCTGCCAGGCGCCGCTTCCGGTGGTCGAGGGCGCGAACACGACGCCGACCTCCTCGCGGGCCACGTTCGTCGCGTAGCCAAGGTACGCCTGGGGGCCGATCGCGAGGACTGCCAGAAGCGCCACCGGGATCGCATCCCTGCGCCGCAACCGGGGAAGGCGCGGGTTCATGAGGCTTGATCCGATCGCCGCCAGTCGCCACACCAGGAACAGCGCCTGCAGCCCGATGAGCGCCAGCAGGACGGTGTCGTCGAGGGCCAGGCTTCCGAGCCGCACGGGTCCGGCCGAAACGGCAGCGCCTGCCAGCAGGCCCGCCAGGAGGACCACCGGGAGACCGAACAGCGCGGCCCGCGCCATCCGTCCGCTTGCCAGGTGGCCGAGGCCCGGCACGACGGCGTCAAGCAACGCTGGAACGTAGCGGTGGCGAACGTCGCCCCGAGGCGCGACGACCCCCGTTGGATCCTGATCCGTCACGGCGCGAGCCTAGCAGAGGTCCGGGTACTGGTACGGTTAGGTGGTGTCGCCCCCTGCCGACACGCTCCAAGATCGAGTCGATGTTGACCATCTCCGACCCGTACAAGGTCCTCCAGGTCGATCCCGACGCCGAGCCGGAGGTCATCCGGGCTGCGTATCGGGCGCTCGCGCTCAAATACCACCCGGACCTGGCCCCGGCCTCGCAGGCGCGCATGGCGACGATCAACGACGCGTGGGGAATGCTGCGGGACGCGGCCAGCCGTGCGGCCGTCGACGTGGCACTGGCGGAGGCGAGACGCAAACCAGCGCCGCCGAAGCCGGCCCTATCGGACGAGATGCGGGCGGCGATGCCTTCCACCCCGACCGGCAAGCCGTCGGGCAGCGTGCTGGACTTCGGCCGGTACGCGGGATGGTCGCTTGGCCAGCTTGCCACTGCCGATCCCAACTACCTGGAATGGCTGGCCAGAACCCCGATCGGGCGCCCGCACTACGCGGAGATCCGCGAGCTGCTGACGATCCACGCTGCGATGATGAGTGGAGCCCGATCCTCCGCCGCCCCGATGGCGGGTGGCCGCTCACGCGGACGCCTCCGTCGGAGGTGACCACGCGGCACGACGTGGGCACAGTGCCGGGGCGGCACGTTTGACGAAACGGCCCGCATGGGTCATGCTCCGGTTCAGGGCCACGCGCCCGGCGCAGGTTCGAGCACCCAACAACCCGCTCCCGCGCCGCACGGACGCCCCGGCCGCTCCGGCTCTCTTGTGCCGTCGAGCGACCGACAGCTCAGATCACGCCGGTCTGCTCGACGCACCCGGCTCGAAAGGTTCACCCAGACAGATGCTCAACACCTCAACCCTCCGCCGACCCGGGGGCCCCATCGCGCTCGCGTCGCGCTCGGCGGGCAGCCGACGCCTGCGTCGCCGCGTGGCCACCGACAGCCGCCTCTACTGCGGCACCAATGGCTGCCCGACCCACCTCCAGCTCGACGAGCGGACCGGCGTGGCAAGCTGCCCGATCTGCGGGTTCCGCCGCCAGATCAGCTAGCCCCGGTCCCGGCACTCTCAGCTAGCCCCGGTCCCGGCACCGTCCCAACTGGCGCTCCGGCGCGGGGCTACGGCGCGGCCGCAAACGACCAGCGTGGACGGCCAGCGTGGACGCCGCGTGGATAAGTGGTCCAGGCGGCCGGAATCTCGTGGACAGGTCCCCTTGTGCCGACCGGCCCCGCCGGGCGATCATGTGCTCAGCCCGAAGGGGCCGAAGAAACAGGTCGCGAGACCGCCGCAAGGCGGCCGGGCTCATCGCAAGGTGAGCCGGGTTCTCCGCAAGGGGGACCGTCCCTCTCGCAAGGGAGGCACGCGATCCACCGGCTGACTCGTCGTCGGCAACGATGACGGGGACCTCGTCCGCAAGGACGGACGGCGAGCCGCAAGGCGCGCCGGTGCTCCCGCAAGGGGGCCGCGCCTCCGCAAGGAGTCGCGATGGAGGCCGGAACCGACGGTCCCTTCGGGTCACTTCATGTTCGCCGGCGCCTGCGCTGTAGACTCCGGGTCGTGCACGCGGGACCCAGTTCTCCCCGCGCCCGCTCGCTGAGGGTGATGGTGACCGCCGAGTCCGATGGCGCACTCCGCGACCCCTCCCCGAGGATCCCCAGTGGGTTGGTGCCTGCCATCCATCTCGAAGACGTCCGGTTCGCGTTTCGCGTCGACGGCCGCCAGACGGAAGTCCTTGCCGGGCTTGACCTCGATGTCGCGCCGCGCTCCATCGTGGCGCTGGTCGGCCCGAACGGATGCGGCAAGAGCACGCTCCTGCGGGTCATCGCCGGGCTGCTCCCGGCTCGGACCGGGATGGTCGAGGTGGAGGGGCGGCCGATCATCGGCCCGGACTCCAGGGTCGGCCTGGTATTCCAGGAGCCGCGACTCCTCCCCTGGAGGTCAACCTCGGCGAACGTCGCGTTCCCGCTGGAGATCGCCGGTCGTGACCGTGAGGCCCGCGAGCGGCGCGTGGCCGACCTGCTGGGACTGGTCGGCCTCAGGGAGTGGGGCCGGGCGAGGCCGGCGGAGCTATCGGGCGGCATGCGCCAGCGCGTCGCAATCGCACGTGCGCTGGCTCTCGAGCCAGCCGTGCTCCTCATGGACGAGCCGTTCAGCGCGCTCGATTCGCTCACCCGCGAGCGGTTCAACGTGGAGATCCTCCGTCTCTGGGAACGGATCGGGGCGACCATCGTGGTGGTGACCCATTCGATCGCCGAGGCGGTCTTCCTCGCCGACCGCGTGCTGGTCCTCTCGCCCCGCCCGGCAAGACTCGTCGCGGACGTGACCGTGGACCTGCCCCGGCCACGGCGGCCGGGCGACCTCGACGCGGCGGGCGTCACGCGCACGGCCGCCGAGATCCGCGCCCACCTGGAAGGCGCCACCGACGACGCGTTCGCGGTCGCGACCGGCGACGTCCCTTCCCACCCGCAACCGTCCGAGGCGGTCGAGTGATCAGCCGGGACCGGGTGGTGCCGCCCCTGCTCGCCCTCGCGGCGTTCCTCGCGCTCTGGCAGCTCGTCGTCTTCGTCGGCAAGTACCCGACATTCATCCTGCCGGGACCCCTCGTTGTCGGTGAGAAGCTCGTCGCGGCCTGGGCGGATGGCACGATGGAGCCGCACGCGGCGATGACGCTCGCCGAGATCGGGATCGGGTTCGCCGGTGGGGCGCTGGCGGGCATGCTCGCCGGGTACGTCCTGGCGCGCTCCAGCCTCGCCAACCGGGTGGCGTCGCCCTACCTCGTGGCCGCCCAGGCCGTGCCGATCCTCGCGCTGGCCCCGCTCATGGCGCTCTGGTTCGGGAGCGGGCTCCTCGCCCATGCCCTGATCGTCGCGCTCATCGTCTTCTTCCCCGTCGCGATCAGCACGGTCGTGGCCGTGCACGGGGTCGACCGCCGGCTCCTCGAGATGGCCCGCAGCTACCGGGTCACCCGGGGTCAACGCCTCCGCAAGGTGGAGCTTCCGGCCGCACTGCCCGGAATCCTGGGCGGGCTCCGCATCGGCGTGACGCTCGCCGTTGTCGGTGCGATCGTCGCGGAATGGACCGGTGGCGACACGGGCCTGGGGGTGCTCATCAACCTGGCCCGCGGCAGCCTGTTCGACATCCCGCTCATGTTCGCGACGCTCGTGACCATCGCGCTGATCGGCGTGGCGCTGTACACCATCGTGCTCCTCGTGGAGCGGCACTACGCGATCCCGTCCGCCTGAGGGGGCACTCCGACGGGCCACGACGGTCCGCGTCACCCTCAGACAGATGCGGACCCGTCCGCACCATCGAGCCGGACCGGCACCCGTGCTACATTGCGGGGGCCTTCGGGGCAGGGTGCAATTCCCGACCGGTGGTCCGGCCCGACGCCGCGCCGTCGGGCGAGCCCACGAGCGGCCAGGCAGCAGCCGGGCCGCAGATCCCGGGGCGGCGGAGACGTCGCCCGGCGGGAGCCGACGGTCAGAGTCCGGATGAAAGAAGGCAGGCCGCGAGCGCCCGTGCGCCAAGCGATGCCGAGCCTGCCGCTCCCGGGGACATGTCGTTCACGGAGGACAGGATGCCGGCCAACCAGAAGCCCACCAGCCTCGCGAACCGGCTCGCGCCAGCCGGCCGCCCCACTCGCCGTGGCAGGCCGCGCGCCACGGGCGGGCTGCTGGTCGCCCTTGCCCTTGTCGCGACCGCCTGCGGGGGCGGCCCGTCGGCCCAGCCTTCAGGCACCGTCAAGCTCGTCGTGGGCCTGGGATACATCCCGAACGTCCAGTTCGCCCAGTTCTACCTGGCCGATCAGGCCGGCTACTACCGCGACGCGGGCCTCCAGGTCGAGCTCCAGAACAAGACCGATCCGGAGCTCGTGACCCTGGTGGGGCAGGGTGCGGTGGATGTCGGCATCTCCGACGGCACCAGCGTGATCCCCGCCGTGAGCCAGGGCATTCCCATCCGCTACGTCTTCACAGTCTTCGCCCAGTTCCCGAACGTCGTGTTCTCGAAGGCGAGCAGCGGGATCGCCACGGCCGCGGACCTCGCGGGCAGGAAGGTGGGCATCCCCGGCAAGTTCGGGTCGAGCTGGATCCAGCTCGAGGCGCTTCTGGCGAGCGTCGGGCTCACCGAGTCGGACCTGCACCTGGTTCTCTTCCCCGATTTCGGCCAGCTCGCGGCGCTCGAGCAGGGTGCGGTCGACGCCGCGTCCGGCTATGCGAACAACGAGCCGGTGCAGCTCGCGCTCAGTGGCGTGAAGGCGAACGTGCTCGCCCTTCCTCCCGCGAACCAGCTGCCCGGCCCGGGCCTGATCGTGAGCGCCGCCGCCCTGAACGGCCCGAAGAAGGATGCGCTCAGGGCGTTCGTGGCCGCGACTGCGCACGCGATGCACGACATCGAGGCGGACCCGGCGAAGGGGGTCGACGCCGCGATCGCCCAGATCCCGGAGCTGGGAGCGGATCGTGCCGGGCAGCTCGCGGTTCTCAAGGCGACGATCGCCCTGTGGGAGAGCGACTACACGCGGGCAAACGGCCTGGGCGCGGTGGACCCGGCGCTGTGGGCCCGCTCGATCTCGTTCATGGCGAGCCTGCCCGACAAGCTGCTCGCCAAGCCGGTCACCGCGGCTGATTGCACGAGCGGCGCGCTGCTGACCGCGCCCTGAACAACCGAGCCACGCGCCGACACGCGAACCTGCGGGCGCGCCGCTCCGGGTCGGACCGGCGCGCCCGTTGGGGCAGGAGGGGATCAGGCCGTGGCGGGTATGGGCTCCGCGCCGGCCGGCGCGGCTGCCAGCTCGTCGGCCGCGACTTCGAGCTCGATCGTGACGTCGTCCGAGACCAGGAAGCCTCCTGCCTCGAGACCCACGTTCCAGGTCAGACCCCAGTCGGAGCGCTTGATCTTCGTAGTGGCCTCGAAGCCAGCGTGACGGCGGCCGTCCATCGCGGTGACGATGCCCAGGAACTCCGTGTCCAGGACGACCGAGCGGCTGACGCCGCGGATCGACAGGTCGCCGCTGATCGCCCAGCGGTCGCCCTTCGGCTCGATCGCCGTGCTGACGAACGTCAGCGTCGGGTGGTTCTCCGCGTCGAGGAAGTCGGCGGAGCGCAGGTGGTTGTCCCGTGGCTCCATGCCGGTGTCGATGGTCGCGGCCGGGATCGTCACCCTGACCGACGATGCGGCCGGGTTGGCCTCGTCGAACTCCAGCGTGCCGGTGACACCCTTGAAGATCCCGCGCGTCTTGGTGATCATCATGTGCTTCGCGGTGAAGCTGACGGTGGTGTGGGCGGTATCGAGCTGCCACGTGTTCATTGCGATGTCCCTGCTCTCTGTGGACCGGTTGCATCCGCACCTGGTCCATGTAGTTGACTGCGCAACCATAGCACCTTATAGTTGCGTACGCAACAACGTCTTTGTTGGGACGCGGGCGATCGATCGGGGTTTCCCAATTCGGCCCCGACCAAGTAGGATTCCCGAATGACTGAGCTGGTCGACCGTCCTCTCGTCGAGATGCCGGCCCCGCGCGCCGACGACCCGCGCCTGCGGGGGTGGGTCGCCTTCCTCCGCGCACATGCCGGCGTCACGCGCCGGCTCGAGGCGGAGCTCCATGCAGAGCGATCGCTGGGGCTTGCCGAGTACGACGCGCTCGTTCAGCTCGCGTTCGCCGACAACCGGCGCCTGCGCATGAGCGAGCTCGCGGATCGGGTCGTCCTGTCCCGGAGCGGCGTCTCCCGGCTCGTAGACCGGCTCGTGGCGGCCGGGCTGGTGGTTCGCGCGGCGTGCCAGGAGGACGCCCGCGTTTCCTGGGCGACGCTCACCGATTCCGGGTTCGCACGGCTGCGTGAGGCCTCACCGGTGCACCTCCGCGGCGTCGAAGCCCACTTCCTCGCCCGCATCCCGGACGCAGATCGCGAAGCGTTCATCCGCACGCTGGAGACGGTGGTTGACGGGCTCCGCGGTGCGGCGGGACCGGAACAGCTCCCCTGTCCGACCTCCGAGCCCTGACGGGCGCGCAACGTCCCGAGCGACCCGCCGGCGGACGGGGGGCCCTCTACGTCGGGACGAGCGGCTTTGCCTATCCCGGCTGGGTCCCGGCGTTCTACCCGGCGGGAACGCGCGGCGACGCATTCCTGTCCGAGTACGCCGACCGGCTGCCCGCCGTCGAGCTGAGCACGACCTTCTACCGCCAGCCCTCATCGGGCCAGGCGGCAACCTGGGCGGGCCGGACGCCAGCGGAGTTCCGCTTCAGCGTCAAGCTGCTCCGCACGGGCGTCCTGCGCGCGTATGCGGGCGACCCGGCCGACACGCTCAGGTGGCTCGTCGCTCCGCTCACCGGCTTCGGCACCCGGCTGGGCGCGGCGCTCGCACGCATCCCTGCCGACCGACCCCGGGATGACGCTCACCTCGCGGCGCTGCTCGCAGGATGGCCGCGCGGGGTGCCCCTGGCCCTGGAGCTCCAGGGTCGAGCGTGGCAGGTGGACGAGGTCTTCGCGATGGCGCGAACTGCGGGCGCCGCGATCGTCTGCACCGAGACGGACGACGATCCCGATCCCCCGTTGACGGTGACGGGACCCTTCGTCTACCTGCGGTTGCGACGCGAGCGATACGGGACCGCCGACCTCGACGCCTGGGCAGCCCGCGTGGAGCCCTTCCTGGCTCATGGTCGTGACGCATTCGTTTTCTTCCGCCACGACGCGCACGGCGCGACGCCGGGCCTCGCGGCGGCGTTCGCCGCGAGGCTCCCGCAGTACGCTCCGGGTTGAAATCTCACCGTCGAGACGGAGGACCGCGCATGACCGAGATCATCCGGGTCGGGCTGGTCGGGGCCGGCGGAATCGCCCGCTCCCGGCACGTGCCGGGTTTCCGTGCTATCGCGGGCGTCGAGATCGCCGGCATCGTGGCGCGATCCCCTGCCAGCACGCGTCGCGCCGCCGACGAGCTGGCCATTTCGACCACCTACCAGGCCTGGGAGGATCTCATCGCCGACCTGTCGATCGATGCCGTGGTCGTCGCCACCTGGCCGTACCTCCATGCCCCGGTCACGATCGCCGCCCTGCAGGCCGGCCGTCACGTCCTCTGCGAAGGCCGCATGGCGATGAACGCGGCCGAGGCCCGGGCGATGCTCGCGGCATCCCAGGAACGGCCGGACCGCGTCGCGATGCTCGTGCCCGGCCCGTTCAGCTTCTTCGCCGATGGGACCGTGCGCCGCCTGCTGCGCGAGGGCGCGATCGGGACGCCGCGCACGTTCCGGGCCACCTGGGCGGGAGGCGTCGCATCAACGGGCCACGACCAGTGGCGCCGGGAGCGCCGCTTCAGCGGCAACAACGTGATGACGCTCGGGATCCTCTACGAATTGGTCGCCCGCTGGCTCGGCCAGGCGACGGAAGTCGGCGCCGTCCTGGAGAACTTCTCGCCATGGCAACCGGGCCCCGATGGAGCCAGGGTGCCGGCCGACATCGCGGACCATGCGATCGTGACCGCGCGGTTCCCCGGGAGTGTTGTCGGCACGTTCGAGGTCTCCGCCTACGCCCGCTTCACGCCGCCGAACGCCGTCTCGATCCACGGCGACGAGGGGAGCCTCCTCGTCGATCTCGGCTCCCAGCTGATCAGCCTGGCCCGGCCCGCGGCGTCCTCCCCGGTGCCGGTGGAGATCGCCGCCGCCGAGCGTGGGGCGTGGCGGGTCGAGGAGGCGTTCGTCGCCGCGATCCGCGGCCTCGAGCCCGTCACGCTCAACGATTTCGCGACGGGCGTCGCCTACATGACCTTCACCGATGCGGTGCACGCCAGCGCCCGGTCAGGGGAGCGCATCGTGCTGTGACGCGCGTGTCGCGGACCGTCGAACTGGTGGCTGTCGCGACGCTCCTGGCCGCGTGCGCCGCGCCCACCCCGACAGCCGTGCCTTCGCTGCTGGCCACGTCAACGCCGACAGCCACGTTCACGCCCACGGCCGCTCCCTCGGTCGTATCGACGGTCGCCGCTGCCCCATCCCATACCCCGACCGCGCCTTCGGCAGCGCCGACCGCCGCGACGTGGAACCCGCCGCCTCTCGCCCTCGCAGAGATCGCCAGCGGGCTCCAGCGTCCACTCTGGGTGGGCGGGGCGGGTGACGGCAGTGGTCGCCTGTTCGTCGTGGAGCAGGCCGGCACGATCCGGGTGATCCGAGACGGCAGGCTGGTCGCCCGGCCGTACCTGGACATCCGGGACATGGTCTCGTCCGGGGGCGAGCGCGGCCTCCTGGGTCTGACCTTCGCGCCAACCTACGCCCGGGATGGCCGCTTCTACGTCGACGCCACCGACCCGGACGGCAACACGTTCATCGCGGAGTTCCAAGCACCCGACCCGGCCGCGGACACCGCGGATCCCACCTCGGAACGCGTGATCCTGCGAATCACCCAGCCGTTCGCCAACCATAACGGCGGTGGGATCGTCGCCCGGCCGGATGGAACGCTCTGGATCGGGACGGGCGATGGCGGCTCGGGGGGCGATCCCCTGGGTAATGGCCAGCGCCTCTCGACGCTGCTCGGCAAGCTCCTGCGCATCGACCCGCAGGCGACCCAGGGCCTGCCCTACGCGGTGCCGCCGGACAACCCGTTCGCGGACCAGGCTGGCGCCAGAAGCGAGATCTGGGCATTCGGGCTGCGCAACCCGTGGCGTTTCTCCTTCGACCGGGCCACCGGCGACCTCTGGATCGGCGACGTCGGGCAGGACCGTTGGGAAGAGGTCGACCGCGTCCGCGCGGGCGATCCGGGCGGATCCAACTTCGGGTGGAACGTGATGGAGGGCGACCACTGCTATTCCCCGGCGGCTGGCTGCGCCTCGTCGGGGCTCACGCTCCCGGTCGCCGAATACGATCACGGCCAGGGGTGTGCGATCACCGGGGGCTTCGTGTACCGGGGAGCCGCGATCCCCGCCCTGGCCGGAACGTACCTCTATGCCGATTCGTGTTCGGGGCGGATCTGGGGCCTCGAGGCAGCCGCGGCGGCGCCTCGACCGCGGGTCCTTGCCGACACGGGGGCAAGCATCACGTCCTTCGGGGAGGACGACGCCGGGGAGCTCTTCGTGACCGACATCGCCGGTGGCTCGGTCTCGCGCCTGGTGACCGCGCCCTGACAGGCCTCAGGCGCGCAGCGTGCCGGCGATCCGCGTGACCGCGCGGCCGGCCACGCCGACCCGGTCGCCACGATACGTGACGTCGAGCGCGCCACCACGCTCGGACACCTGGAACGCCCGAAACGCCGGTCCCAGGCGAGGCGCCCAGTACGGGGCGAGCGCGCAGTGGGCGGAGCCGGTGACAGGGTCCTCCGGGATCCCGGCCAACGGGCAGAAGTACCGCGAGACGATCGCGGCGCCGCGCACGTCGGATGGGGCTGTCGCGATCAGGCCGTCGGGGAGGTTCGCGGCCAGCCAGGCCATGTCGGGCGCGAGCCGCCGCACTTCGGCCGCCGACGCGAGCTCCACGAGCAGGTTGCTGGCGCCGCTGCCCACAAACCCGGGCACGCAGCCAAGGGCCTCCTGGAGCCCGGCCGGTGGCTCGACCGGCCCGACCGGATCGGCCGGCAGGTCCAGGTCGATCCGCCCGTCCGGGAGCAGCACGGCCGAGACGTCGCCGCTCCGCGTCGCGAAGCGAGCAGCCAGGTCGGGGTCCAGCCGGCCCGTCTCCCACAGGACGTGTGCGCTGGCAAGCGTGGCGTGGCCGCACAGGTCGACCTCGGTGGCCGGGGTGAACCAGCGGAGGTTCCAGACTCCGGGGCCGGCCGGCTCCAGGAACGCCGTCTCCGAGTGGCGCAGCTCCCCGGCTACCTCCGCACGCCAGCCGTCGTCACGTGGCGCATCGAGGATGACGACGCCCGCGGGATTGCCCCTGAACGGGCCGTCCGCGAACGCGTCGACGATGAAGACAGGTAGACCTGCGGGGAGATTCACTCCCCGCAGGATAGCGACGTTCGGGTGCTCAGGGGACCCAGGTTCAGGGGATGAGGTAGACCACGCTCACCGACACGTCGACCTCGTTCGTGCCGGCCTGGACGGGCGTGGAGGCGGCCTTGTCGGCTGCCCCGGCAGCGGCGAAGTACGGCACCGGAACCGGGACGTTCTCGGACTGTTCCGTGATCGACGCCACGCCGGTGATCGAGACCCCGGCGGCCTTCGCGAGCGCGTCGGCCTTGACACGGGCGTCCTGCATCGCGGCGACACGCGCCTGCGCCTCCGCAGCGCTCGGGTCGTCGACGCGGAAGGTGATCCCGTTGAGCGTCGTGGCGCCGGCGGCGAGGGCACCATCGATGACATCAGAGATCGTGCCGAGGTCACGCACCGTGGCCTGGACGATGTTCGAGATCTGGTAGCCGGTCAGCTTCGGCGCGCTGCCGTTCACGGAGTAGTCGTAGACGGGCTGAAGGGACAGCGACGTCGTCTGGATGTCCTTGTCGGCGACGCCAGCCTTGCGGAGCGCTGCGATCACCGCCTGCATCGCGGTCGCGGCGGCAGCCTGCGCGTCCCGCACGGTGGTACGGGTGAACAACACGCCGACGCTCACGTCGGCGACGTCCGGCACAACGGTGACCCGCCCGAGCCCGTTCACGCTGATGGTGTGCTCCGGGGCAGCCGCGGGATCAACGGCCCGCGCAGCGGGCGGGAGGAGGGCCGGGCCGAAGGCGACGGCGAGCGCGAGGCCCGCCAACGCGCCGGCGGCGAGCCAACCGAGACGCGGTCGGGACAGGGATCCGATGCGCGAGGTCATTGGCGAGCTCCTTCATGCGGCTGCCGCGTGGCAGGCGACGGGGTTGGAAGCCCCAGACGCGCACGGTCGGCACGCGGTTCCGCGATTGCCCGGGGGCGTCCGCCACGCGGCGACGTCAGCCCTGGCCCGCGGGGCGCTGTCGACCGCGGGCGGCGTTGCCGGCCGGGCGGCGCGCCCCGACCCGCGTACCGGCCGGGGCGCGGCTCAGAAGGCGAGCGGGTCGAGCTTCTCCGGGTCGATCCCGAGCAGCGCGATCGCGGCGGCCACGTCCGCTGCCGGCAGGTCGCCGGTCCGGGCCATCGCCGTCAGCGCTGCCACGGCGATGTTCGGGGCGTCGATCTCGAAGAACGCCCGCAGGGCTTCCCGGGTGTCGCTGCGGCCGAAGCCCTCGGTCCCGAGCGAGATGTATCCCGCGGGCAGCCAGCGGCCCAGCAGATCTGGGACCGCCTTGAGCCAGTCCGAGACGAGCACGACCGGGCCCCCCTCGGGCCCGAGCACCGATGAGATGTACGGCGTCTGGGCCGGCTCTGTCGGGTGGAGCCGGTTCCAGCGCTCCACCTCCAGCGCGTCGACGCGCAGCTGCTGCCAGGAGGTCGCACTGTAGACCTCGGCGGCGATCCCGAAGCGCTCCGCGAGGAGCGTCCGGGCGGCGACCGCCTGCTGCAGGATCGCCCCGGACCCGACCAGCCGCACCCGCGCCTTCGCTCCGCCGGCAACCTCGGGACCGGCCAGCACGCGGTAGATCCCGCGCACGATGCCGTCGGTGACCCCATCGGGCGCGGGCGGCATCGGGTAGTTCTCGTTGTAGAGCGTGATGTAGTAGTAGACGTCCTCGCCGCGCCCGTACATGCGCTCGATGCCGTCCCGGATGACCGTGGCCAGCTCGTAAGCGTACGCAGGGTCGTAGGCACGAATACTGGGGATCGTCGACGCGAGGAGCTGGCTGTGCCCGTCCTCGTGCTGGAGGCCCTCGCCGTTCAGGCTGGTGCGGCCGGCGGTGGCGCCCAGCATGAAGCCGCGGCCGCGCGCGTCGGCCAGCGCCCAGGCCTGGTCGCCGGTCCGCTGGAACCCGAACATCGAGTAGAAGATGTAGAAGGGAACCATCGGCTCGCCATGGGTGCTGTACGAGGTGGCGGCCGCCTGGAGCGACGCCATGGAGCCCGCCTCCGTGATCCCCTCCTCCAGCACCTGGCCGTCCACGGCCTCCCGATAGGAGAGGACCAGGTCCGAGTCGACCGGCTCGTACTTCTGTCCCCGGCTGGCGTAGATCCCCACCTCCTTGAAGAGCGGGTCCATGCCGAACGTGCGCGCCTCGTCGGGGATGATCGGGACCACGCGCTTGCCGAACCCGGGGTCGCGCATCAGGTTGCGGAGGAGCTTCGCGAACACCATGGTGGTGCTGACGGCGGTCGAGGAGCCGGCGGCAAACTCCGCGTCGGTCTCCGGGACGGGGGCCGGCAGCGGCCGGCTCCGGACGACGCGCTTCGGCAGCCCGCCACCCAGCGCCCGCCGGCGCTCCAGGAGATAGCGCATCTCCTCGGACTCCGGGCCCGGACGGTAGTACGGCGCCTCCGGGAGCTGCTCATCCGGGATCGGGAGCTCCAGCCTGTCGCGGAAGATGCGCAGCTCGGCCTCGGAGAGCTTCTTGGCCTGGTGGGTGATGTTGCGACCCTCGACGCTGGAGCCGAGCGTCCAGCCCTTGATCGTCTTGGCCAGGATCACGGTGGGCGCGCCCTCGAACTCGGTGGCCAGCTTGTAGGCGGCGTAGAGCTTCCGGTAGTCGTGCCCGCCGCGCCGGAGCCGGGTCAGGTCGTCGTCGGAGAGGTGCTCGACCAGGCGGCCCAGCCGAGGGTCGGGGCCGAAGAAGTGCTCGCGGATATACGCCCCGCCGGCGACCGAGTACTTCTGGAACTCGCCGTCGACCGTCTCGTTCATCTTGTTGACCAGCGTGCCGTCCGTGTCGCGTGCCAGCAGATCGTCCCACTCACGGCCCCAGATCACCTTGATCACGTTCCAGCCGGCGCCGCGGAAGATCCCCTCCAGCTCCTGGATGATCTTGCCGTTGCCGCGCACCGGGCCGTCCAGGCGCTGCAGGTTGCAGTTGACCACGAAGGTGAGGTTGTCGAGCTGCTCCCGGCCGGCGACCCACAGCGCGCCGAGCGCCTCCGGCTCGTCCATCTCGCCATCGCCGAGGAAGGCCCAGACGCGCGAGCCGCTGGTGTCCGCGATGCCCCGATGGTGCAGGTAGCGGTTGAAGCGCGCCTGGTAGATCGCGGCGATCGGCCCGAGGCCCATGCTGACGGTCGGGAATTCCCAGAACTCCGGCATGAGGCGGGGATGCGGGTACGAGGAGAGACCCTGCCCCGGCTTCACCTCGCGACGGAAGTGGTCGAGCTGATCCGCGCTCAGGCGTCCCTCGAGGAACGCGCGCGCATACATGCCCGGCGCGGCGTGTCCTTGGTAGAAGATCTGGTCGCCCGCCCCGGCGTCCTTGCCCCGGAAGAACCAGTTGAAGCCGACCTCGTAGAGGCTCGCGGAACTGGCGTACGTGGAAAGGTGGCCGCCGATCCCGGGCGACTGGCTGTTGGCGCGGAGCACCATCGCCACGGCGTTCCAGCGGACCAGGCGCCGGATCCGCCGCTCGATCGCCTCGTCGCCCGGGAAGTACGGCTCCTGTTCTGGGCTGATCGTGTTGATGTAGCGTGTCTGGGTCAGCGGCGGCAGGCCCACATGGCGCTGGCGGGCCCGCTTGAGGAGCTTGTACATGACGAAGCGGGCGCGGTCGGCGCTTTCCTGGTCGACGAGCTCGTCGAACAATTCGATCCAGTCGGCGGTCTCGCCCGGGTCGACGTCCGGCAGCTGGTGCTTGAACTCGTCCGAATACATCGTGGGCACTCCTGGCGTGGGGAGCGGGTCAGGCTGGGCCGGGGTCCCGGCGGATCGCCCGTCGCGACGCGGGCGTTCCGGGTGCAGGCCGGTCGGCATTGCCGGGAGCGTAGCCCATCGTGCCGCGGGACGCTGGCAGTACCGCTGGGGTAGAGTCGCGCCATGCAGCCGGACTACGATCCGACGACCGCGCTCATCGTCGTGGACGTCCAGAACGACTTCGCCGACCCGGCCGGCAGCCTCTCGGTCGCCGGCGGCGACACGCTCGTGCCGTACGTCAACCGGCAGATTGCCGCCGCGGTCGCGGCCGGCGCGTTCGTCGCGTACACGCAGGACTGGCACCCGCCCTCCACGCCCCACTTCGCGAAGGACGGGGGGCGCTGGCCGGTTCACTGCGTCGCGGGAACGTGGGGCGCCGAATTCCACCCGGCGCTGGACTCGGGCGCCGGACCGGCGGTCCGCAAGGGCGTGAACGGAGAGGACGGCTACTCCGGATTCACGGTGCGCAATCCGAGCGGCGACGGCCTGGCACCCACCGAGCTTGCCCCGCTCCTCGCCGCGCACGGCATCCGCCGGGTTGTGGTGTGCGGGCTGGCGACCGACTACTGCGTCCGGGCCACCGCACTGGACGCGCTGGCCCTGGGTTACGCGACGAGCGTCCTCGTGGAGGGCGTGCGGGCCGTGGACCTGCTGGCCGGCGATGGCGCGAGCGCGCTCCGCGAGCTCGCCGAGGCCGGCGTCGAGCTGGTTCGGCCGGCGATCGCGGCGACCGTCGAGGGCACCCGGTGAACCGGCTGGGGACAGCCCTGCTGTTTGGTGCGACCGGCCTGGGCGCGGCCGTGGCGGCAGAGCGCTGGCTTGGCTCGCTGATCGCCACCGGCGACGGGCCGGATCCCTTGATGAAGATGGCCATCGCGATCGACGCGCCGATCGAGGCGGTCTGGGAGGCAGTCTCGGACCTGGAGCGGCAGCCCCTCTGGATGCACGAGATGAAGTCCGTGCGCCTCCTCACGCCAGGGCCCGTGGGGATCGGGACGCGGGGCGAGGCGGACGTCAGGATCTTCCTGGTCGGCGTGGTGGACCCGGTGGAGGTCGACGTCTATGACCCTCCGGTGGCGTTCGGGATCCGGCACGTGGGTGTCTTCGCCGGGTCCGGCCGAATCGCCCTGGAGGCGCTGGACGCGGAGCGCACCCTGGTGCGCTGGGATGAGCGACTTGAGCCGCCGCTCTTCCCGAACCTGGGCCAGCTGGTCCAGAAGCCGATCCTCGGCGCGATCTTCCAGGCCGACCTCGAGCGACTCAAGGAGATGGTCGAGGCACGCCACGCGGAGGCGATCGGCGGCGCCGGCGCCGACGCAGGCTGAGCGGCCCGCGCCCCGACGCGGACCACCCGGCCGGCCCAGGGACACCCGTGGACCTCCACCTCGTCGACGCGACCTACGAGCTGTTCCGTGCGTACCACGCGCCGCGACCGCCCGTCCGCGGACGCGACGGGATGTCCCTGACCGCGGTCACCGGCCTCGCCTGGACGCTCCTCGCGCTCGTCCGCGACGAGGGCGCCACCCATGTCGGCTGCGCCCACGACCGCGTGATCCGCTCCGTCAGGAACGAGCGATGGCCGACCTACAAGAGCGAGGCAGGCGTCCCTCGCGACCTGCTGGCCCAGTTCCCGCTCGCCGAGGAAGCGATCACAGCGCTCGGGTTCGTGCTCTGGCCGATGGTCGAATGGGAGGCCGACGACGCGCTGGCCACCGCCGCGGTGCGCTGGGCTGACGCGCCCGGGGTGGACCGGATCCTCGTCTGCACGCCGGACAAGGACCTCGCGCAGGTGGTCCGCGACGGCCGGGTGGTGCTCCGCGATCGCCGGCGCGACATCACCTACGACGAGGCCGGGGTCCGGGAGAAGTGGGGCGTGGCGCCGCCGGCGATCCCCGACTACCTGGCGCTGGTCGGCGACGCCGCGGACGGCTTCCCGGGAATCCCCGGCTTCGGGTCGAGGGGCGCCGCGGCCCTGCTCGCCGCGTTCGGAACGCTGGAGGGAATCCGCGACGCCGCACCCCGGACCTGGCCCGGATCGGTACGCGGTGCCGACAGGCTGGCCGCGATCCTCCACGACCAGTGGGCCCACGCCGTCCTCTTCCGAGACCTCGCCACGCTCCGCACGGACGTGCCGCTGGGCACGCCGGGTCCCGAGGCGCTCCGCTGGCAGGGCGCCGACCCACACGCGTGGCCGGCGTTCTGCGAGCGCTGGGGGTTACCCGGCCTCGCCGGGCGGCCGCACCGCTGGCGCCCGGCCGGCTGAGCGACCGGCGACCGTCGGCCGCACCGCTTCGCCCACCAGGGCCAGCAGCCGTGCGTGATGGGCGGCCGGCGCGGCAAGGATGCCGATGCCTCCGGCGGGCGCCGCGAGGTCGAACCAGGGGCCTCCCCTGAGGTCCGTGACGACAGCGCCGGCCTGCTCGGCGATGAACCCGGCGGCGGCCACGTCCCACGTGGACAGGCCCGTCGCCTGGCTGAATGCGTCGAAACGACCGTTCGCGACGTAGGCAAGCGAGAGCGCCGCCGAGCCCATCCGCCGCGAGACGCGGATCTCGTGGCGCACGCGGGCGACCCGGCGAGCCGGCGTGCGGCCGCCGACCGTGAGTGCCATCACGAAGTCCGACAGCAGCTCCTTGGCCGAGACCTGGACCGGCCGGCCGTCGAGCGTCGCCGGGCTGCCGGCCGCGGCGGCAAAGGTCTCGCCTCGCAGCGGATCGTGGACGACGCCGACGACGGGACGGCCGTCCTTGACGAGCGCGAGAGAGACGCAGAAGAACGGCAGGCCGTTGGCGTAGTTGATCGTCCCGTCCACCGGGTCGCAGACCCAGACGCGGGGTGCGACCGTCGCGTCCCGGCCCGACTCCTCGCCGAAGAACGCGTCGGCCGGGAAGCGTCCGGCAAGACCGCCCCGGATGAACGCCTCCGTGGCGTGGTCGACCTCGGTCACGATGTCGTGGGCGCTCTTGTACGCCACCGGGCCACTGTCCTCGTAGCGTGCGGCGACGAGGCGGCCGGCGGCTTCGACAAGCTCCACTGCGGCCCCGAGCTCCGCGCTCCAGCGGCGGCGGGACGTCGCGGCTTCCTCAGAGGGGTTGGCCGTCGTCATCGTGAGCAGTCCACCGCGAAGGAGCGGGCCTCGGTCCCGAGGTCGGCAACGCGTTGCTGGAACGCCAGCGTCCCGCCGGCCGGGATCGACGGCGTCCGGACGAAGGTCTCGACGGGCGGGTTCCCGAGGTAGGACGGATCCCAGACCCGACACGTGGCCGGTCCGTCACGCCGCCCGGAGTTGGTCACCTTCAGCGACAGCAGCAATCCCCCGTCCACGGGCGTGGCCGCTGCCAGCTGTCCCGTGAACGGGCCGACGCCTCCCACCAGGATCGTCGCGGCGACGAGCATCGCGACCACGGCCAGGGCGATCCCCCCGAAGACAGTACCGTGCGCCTGCGAGGCGGCCGGCTGCTCCAGCCGGCCGGGGTTGCAGGCGGCACACAGGGCATCCTCGAGCGGGATCGGCGCGCCGCAGCGAAGGCAGGCGTGCGTCAGGTCGGGGGCCGGGTCGCGGCGGGAGCTGGCGGTCACGCCGCCGATCTTCCCACGCCCGGCCAGTCAGCGCCTGCCGGAGGCCCCGACCAGGAGGTCAACGTCGTCCGAGGTGCGCGCGGCGACCACGGCGCCGTCGGCGCCCGCCGCCTGCCAGCGCAACGCCGTGGCGGCCGGGTCTTCCACCCACGGGCTACCGGCCAGCGACTCGCCCTTCGCGAGGTCGAACGCGGCGAGGATGCTGACCTCCGAACGTTCGCGCCCGCGGCGGCCGAGCGCCTCCAGGTAGTCGGGCAGTCGCTCGGCGAGCAGCGCCGCGGGCACGGTCCAGCCGTCGCCGATGCGCCCCGCCAGCGCGGCCCCGGGCTCCGACTCGGCGCCCACGATGATCGGCGGGACCGGCTCCGGGATCGGGAACGCGTGAGCGCCCGCGAGCGGGTAGAACGGCGAGTCGCGCGTCACCGGCCCCCCGGTCCACAGGGCCCGCATCACCGCCACGGCCTCCTCCAGCCGGGCGACCCGCTCCGCCGCGGCCGGGAACGGGATCCCATAGGCGAGGTGCTCGGCCGGGTGCCCACCGATGCCGATCCCGAGCACGAGGCGGCCGCCGCTCGCCTCCTGCAGCGTGGCCGCCATGCGGGCGACGAGCGCCGGTGGCCGGTTCATCACGTTCAGGACGAACGTCATCAGGCGCAGCCTGTTCGTGCTCCCGGCCAGCGCCGCGAGCGCCGTCCAGGACTCCAGGACGGGGTCGCGGCGGACCCCGCGGCTCACGAAATGGTCCCAGATCGCCACGCCGTCGTAGCCCGCCGCCTCCAGGCGTAGCGACTGTTCGCGGAACCAGGCGTACGAGACGCCGATCGCGCGCAGGTTCACGTACGTGGTGAACGGCGGGGGCAGACTCCGGGCTGTCAGGCTATCGCTCCGGTGCGGCTGCGGTGCGGCGTCCTGGCAGGATGGGCCGGCCGCCTACTTGCGGGAGAGCGAGTCGACGCTGACCGCGGCGAGGAGGACGAGGCCGGTGATGATCAGCTGCCACTGGATCTCCAGCCCGAGCAGGTAGAGGCCGTTGTAGATCGCCCCGATGACCAGTCCGCCGAGGAGGCCATGGATCGCCCGGCCCCGGCCGCCGAAGAGGCTGGTCCCGCCGATGACCGCGGCCGCGACCGCGTACAGCACGAGCTGCCCGCCGTTGATGTTGGTGGTCATGCCGCCCAGCGTCGAGCAGTAGATCACGCCCGCGATCCCCGAGGTCATCGCGCACAGGACGAAGCCCAGCATGCGGACGCGGGACACGTTGATGCCGGCCCGCCGGGCCGCCTCGGGGTTTCCACCGACCGCGTACACGTGGCGCCCGAACTGCATCCGCTCGAGCAGGATCGTCCATGCCCCGAGCACGATGAGGACGAGCGGCACCACCCAGGGCACGCCGACGATCGGGAGGAAGCTCCCGCGGTCGACGTTGCAGATCGCCACCAGGGCGATTCCCGCCACCGCCACCATGGCGATCTTGCCGATGGTCAGGCCCATCGGCGGGGCCACGAGGCCGTTGCGGCGCCGCCCGGCGTCGCGCCGCCACATCATCGTGCCAAGCACCCCGACGACGGCGATGAGCCCGATCCAGGAGACCAACGGATCGATGTAGCTGTACACGATGCCGTACAGGCCCACCTGGCCTGCCCACAGCGTGCTGGTGATCCCGACGCCGCCTGCGGCACCCAGCATGTAGATCATGACGCCGAACCACATCAGGTAGCCGGCCAGCGTGACGATGAAGGCGGGCATGCGCAGCCGGGTGATGATCAGCCCCTGGAGGCCCCCGATCGCGCCCGTGACGACCAGCGCGGCGATGAACGCCGCCCACCACGGCCAGTTGTACTGCGGTTGGACGAGCTGGGCCGCGACGATCCCACCGATCGCCGCGACGTAGCCGATCGAGAGGTCGATCTCGCCCAGCAGCAGGACGAAGCCCTCGCCGATCGCGAGCACGATGAAGACCGCGCTCTGGTCGAACAGGTTCACCAGGTTGCCGGCCGACAGGAAGACGTGGTTCTTGCTCACGACCGTGAAGACGACCATGACAGCGACGAGGGCAATCGCCACGGGCAGGACGCCGGCATTGCCGCCCCGGACCCGGGCGACCCACGCCCGCATGTACTGGTCGAGCGACTGCGCGACGATGGACGGGGGGATGACCTCGACGTCCGCGGCGGTCAGGTCCAGTGCATCTTCGGCCGCGACCGCGAGCACGGGAGCGGACGCTCCCCCAGGCTCTCCCTCGATCCTCGCCATCTCTCAGTTCCTCTCGTGGCCGGGGCTGGAGCCAGGCACCTCGCGGCTCGACGCGCCCGTGGTCATGAAGTCCACCACGCTCTGCCGGTCGAAGGCTGAGATGGCATCCTGGGCGACCATCCGCCCGAGCCGGAGGACGGCGACTCGGTCGGCGACCTCGAAGACGTCGTTCAGGTTGTGCGAGATCACCATGACGGCCAGGCCGTGCTCCTTGAGGCGCAGGATGAGATCGAGCACCATCCTGGTCTGGGCCACGCCGAGGGCGGCGGTCGGCTCGTCGAGCATGACCAGCTTCGAGTTCCACATCACGGCCTTGGCGACGGCCACGGCCTGACGCTGGCCCCCGGAGAGGGTGGCGACGGGCTGGCGGATCGATCGCACCGTGGTCACGTGGAGGCTCGCCAGGGTCTCCGCCGCTGAACGCTCCATGCTGTCCTCGTCCAGCAGGACGTGGCTCAGCCGTTCGCGGCCGAGGAACATGTTCTGGACGATGTCCAGGTTGTCGGCGAGGGCCAGGTCCTGGTAGACCGTCTCGATCCCCAGCGCCGCCGAATCCTTCGGGCTGGCGATATGGACCTGACGTCCCTCCCAGAAGATCTCGCCGGCGTCCACCGTATGGATGCCCGCGATGCTCTTGGTCAGCACCGACTTCCCGGCGCCGTTGTCGCCGCAGAGGGCGGTGACCTGTCCGTTGGGGAGGTCGAGGTCGACCCCATAGAGGGCCTGGACCGCGCCGAAATGCTTGCTGATGCCACGCAGCCTGAGCAGCGGCTCCGAGGCAGCTCCCGCGACGGCGCTCGCTGATCCGTGAGCAGGCATCCCGCCCGTGGGCCCGTCCTGTGCGGCCATGACATCCATTGGCTCGTCCCTCATGCCCTGGGCTGGCCTCGAACTTTACAGCACGGGAATCGCTCCCGCAGCGCTGCGGGAGCACAACGAAGAGCCGCGCCGCTCCCGTGAGGGTGCGGCGCGGCGGAATCGCGGTGGCGCGTCACGCGTTCGCGCGCGCGCCGTGCGGGCTTGGCCCGCTACTTGATGCCGGCCGCCGTGCAGACATCAGCGCCGACCGCGGCGCAGAGGTCGCTTGCAGCGATTGCCTTGTCCGTGATCACGGTCGCTTCCATGTTCGCCGCGTTGACCCAGTACGGGGTCAGCAGAACTGCCGGCTCGGTGGTCGCGCTGTTCTTCGGATCCGTGGTGGTGCCGTTCACGAGACCGGCGGGCGGCGTCTGGCCGGCCCGGAGGAAGGTGGCCAGGGCGACGGCCGCCTGGGCCTCGAGGTAGATCGGCTTGTAGACCGATCCGCACTGCCAGCCCTGGAGGACGTATTCCATGCCCTGGAGCGTTGCATCCTGGCCGGTGGTCGGGATCTTCTTGGCCGGGACGCCGGCCGCCTTGAGGGCGGTGATCACGGCGCCGGCAAGGCCATCATTGGCCTCGATCGTGGCGTTGATCGACGGGTTCGCGGTGTAGGCCTGCTGGAAGATGGCGCCACCCTTGGCGTTGTCCCACCCTGGGGCAAGCTGCTCGCCGACGAGCGTCATGCCGGCGCTGTTCGTGGCGCCAGCGGCCACCTGGGCGACCTTCTGGCCCCAGACAGCGTCGTTGTAGCCCTTGGCGAAGTCGATCGCGTTCGGGTCGGTGTCCTGGCCACCGTC
Organism: uncultured Chloroflexia bacterium; assembly: GCA_963814115.1. Lineage (GTDB taxonomy): Bacteria > Chloroflexota > Limnocylindria > Limnocylindrales > CSP1-4 > CTSoil-043. Next base: position 67,190 of record CAWFBS010000006.1, read on the forward strand.
AAGCGTGAAGACCTTCGGGCTCGTGACGCCCCAGTCGGTGACGCACTGCATGAAGCCCTTGCCGATCAGCTCGCCGACCTGGACGTTGTCGAAGCTGACGTAGTAGGTGTTCGTGCCCTGGAACGTGGCGCGGTCATAGCTGATCATCGTCACGCCCGCAGCCGCGGCGGCTGCCTGGATCTGGTTGCCCGTCGTGCTGTCGAGCGGGTCGACGAGCAGGACCTTGGCCCCGGCGGTGATGTCGGCCTGCGCGAGCGCCAGTTCGGTGGTCGCTGTGCCCGAGGCGTTGTCGATCTTGAAGTCGGCGTCGGCGTAGCCGGCGGCCGTGAAGGCCTGCTTGAGGTACGGAAGGTCGTAGCTGGTGTAGCGGGCCGACGTCGTGGCGTCGGGGAGAATCACGCCCACCAGGCCCGTGCCCGCGGCGTAGACGTCCTTCAGCTGCGCCATCGCGCCAAAGGTGGCGTCGAACGACGTGGCGGTGATCGACGACGTCGATGCGCCTGACGAGGCGGCGGCCGAGGCGGCCGGGGCCGTCGTGGCCGAGCTGCTGCACGCAGACGCGACGATCGCGGCCGTGGCCAGCGCGGCCAGAAGTGTTGCGCGGGGTTTCATATGTGCGGCTCCTCCTGAAATACCTGGATCACGTCGAACACCGATCGGCCGGGACGGCGCCAGGACTCTTGGACCGGGCCGATCGCTCGTCGGCCCTCCATGTCATCCTCCTGGCTTGCCTCCGCGGTCACGCGACCGTGCACGGACGTGCCATTCGCCATTAGCGATGTCGCCAGAGTACATCGTCGGACAGTTGTCATCCCGGCGGAACGCCGGTTGCCTTCCAGACGCGGCGGCGCGTCGACCTCCGGCTCTCCGACGGGCAGTCCGCCGCCCCTGGGCCCGCGCGCAACCCCCGGCGCTTGGAGACGGCGGGCGACAAGGGCGTGGCGTCATGCCGCGACCCCAGGATCGGCGGGGCGGTGACCCACGACTCGCCCGACCCGCATCGACCATGCTCGCGCTCACGAGCGTACGTAGTACGATCACGCGGGGGTTGGTCGGTCTCTCTCGGGGCCGCGACGGATCGGGGCGGGTGCAGGAGGGCGGTCGTGGGCGCTGACTTCTTCTCGGAGGTTGCGGGGCGCGTCCCGTTCGGCGGGCTCGGATCGACCGATCCGCTCACGTTCAAGGTCTACCAGCCGGACCGACTCGTGCTGGGCAAGCGGATGGCGGATCACCTCCGGATCGGGGTCTGCTTCTGGCACTCATTTGCCTGGGACGGGCGCGACATGTTCGGCTCGGGTACCCTCGACCGGCCGTGGAACGCTGGCACGGTCGACCCGATGGACGGCGCCCGCACGAAGATGGCCGCGGCGTTCGAGTTCTTCACGAAGCTCGGGGTACCCTACTACTGCTTCCACGACCGGGACGTCGCCCCTGACGGAGACAGCTTCGCGCAGTTCCGGGCGAACCTCGACGCCCTCGTCGAGGATGCGCTCGGCTACCAGGAGCGCACCGGGGTCCGGCTCCTGTGGGGAACCGCCAACCTGTTCGGGCACCCGCGCTACCAGGCGGGAGCCGCCACCAACCCCGACCCCGAGGTCTTCGCCTACGCCGCCGCACAGGTGAAGAACATGCTCGAGGTGACCCAGCGACTGGGCGGCACGAACTACGTGCTCTGGGGCGGTCGCGAGGGCTACGACACCCTGCTCAACACGGACCTCCGGCGCGAGGGAGAGCAGCTCGCCCGGTTCCTGCACCTCGTCGCCGAGCACAAGCACAAGATCGGGTTCGAGGGCACGCTCCTGATCGAGCCGAAGCCGATGGAGCCCACCAAGCACCAGTACGACTTCGACTCCGCCACCGTGCATGGGTTCCTCGTCCGCAACGGCCTCGACGGCGAATACCGCCTGAACATCGAGGCCAACCATGCGACGCTCGCGGGACACAGCTTCCACCACGAAGTCGCATACGCGGTGGCGAACGCGATGTTCGGCAGCATCGATGCCAACCGGGGCGACCCCCAGAACGGCTGGGACACGGACCAGTTCCCGAACTCGGTCGAGGACCTGGCCATGCCGCTCTACGAGATCCTGCGCGCTGGCGGCTTCACGACCGGTGGCTTCAACTTCGACGCCAAGCTCAGGCGCCAGAGCATCTCCAGGACTGACCTGTTCCTTGCCCACATCGGCGGGATTGACACGCTCGCCCGGGCGCTCCTCGTCGCGGCGGACATGGTCGAGCAGGGAACGCTCGCCGCTATGGTCGATGCGCGCTACGCCGGCTGGGCAGGCGAGCTCGGCCGCGCCATCCTCGGCGGCGAGGTGAGCCTGGAGGATCTCGCGGCGCGCGTCGAGGCGGGCACGATCGACCCCGATCCGGTCTCGGGCCAGCAGGAGCTGTACGAGAACATCGTCAACCAGCACATCTGGTCTGGCGGCGCGGAGGGCTGACCGCCGTGGGCTTCGTCCTCGGCATCGACGTCTCCACCACGGCGACCAAGGCCGTCCTGATCGACGAGGCGGGCGCGGTCCGCGGCATTGGCATGGCCGAGTACGGGTTCGACATTCCGCGGCCGCTCTGGAGCGAGCAGGACCCAGCCCTCTGGTGGGACGGCGCAATGGCGGCCATCCGGTCGGTCCGGGCGTCGACCGGAGTCACGGCCGACGAGATCGTCGCGGTCGGCCTGACCGGCCAGATGCACGGCGCCGTCCTTCTCGACGCGGCAGGCGCGGTGCTGCGCCCCGCGATCCTGTGGAACGACCAGCGCTCGGGTGCCGAATGCGATGCGATCCGCACCGCCGTCGGGCCCGAGCGGCTGATCACCATCACCGGGAACGACGCCCTGACAGGGTTCACGGCGCCCAAGCTCGTCTGGGTGCGCGACCATGAGCCGGACACGTGGCGCCGGATCGTCCACGTCCTCCTGCCGAAGGACTACGTTCGCCTGCGCCTGACCGGCGACTACGCCCTCGACAAGGCTGACGGGGCAGGCACGCTCCTGTTCGACCTCGCTGCCCGCGACTGGTCGCCCGAGGTTCTCGCTGCGCTCGGGATCGACCCGGCCTGGATGCCGCCGACGTTCGAGGGTCCCACCATCACCGGCAGCCTGTCGGCCGCAGCGGCGGACGCGACGGGCCTCCGGGCCGGCACGCCGGTCGTCGCGGGAGGCGGCGACCAGGCTGCCAACGCGGTGGGCGTGGGTGCGGTCGAGCCCGGCATCATGGCCCTGTCGCTCGGGACCTCGGGCGTCATCTTTGCCGCCACGGACCGGCCGATCTTCGAGCCGCACGGGCGAGTGCACGCCTTCTGCCACGCGGTTCCCGGTCGTTGGCATCTCATGTCGGTGATGCTCTCGGCTGCCGGCAGCCTGCGCTGGTTCCGTGACGCGCTGGCCCCCGGTGTCGACTTCGGCGACCTCGTCTCGCTCGCGGCCGACATCCCGCCCGGGAGCGTGGGGCTCCGCTTCCTTCCCTACCTCTCCGGCGAACGCAGCCCACACCCTGACCCGCTGGCCCGCGGCGCATTCGTCGGGCTCACCCTGGCCCACGACCGACGTCACATGACTCGGGCGGTGCTCGAGGGGGTCGCGTTCGGCCTGCGCGACGGCCTGGACCTGATGGTCGCGGCCGGTATGCCGGCGCCCGCCCAGATCCGCGCCTCGGGTGGAGGCACGGTAAGCCCGCTCTGGCGCCAGATCCTCGCCGACGTGCTGCAAGCGGAGATCGCGATCGTCAGCACGTCGGAGGGGGCCGCCTACGGTGCGGGCGTGCTCGCCGCGGTCGGTGCCGGCTGGTTCGCGTCCGTCGGCGACGCCACCAGCGCGCTCGTCACGGCCACCCCCGTTGCGATGCCCGGTCCCGATGCGGCCGCCTATGCCGAGGCGCACGGGACCTACCGGGAGCTGTACCCCGCACTCGCCCCGACGTTCCGGCGGCTGTAGAGGCGCCGGAACGTCGGGGCTCTCGCCCGCGCGGCCCGCGTCAGGGCTGCGCGAGTTCCGTGGCGGGCGCCGGATCAGGTCGGGCAGATCAGTGGTGGAGCGCCTCGATATCCGTCTCGGAGACCTCGCCCGGCAGCTTGCCCATGATGATCATGGCCAGGACTTCGTCCGTCGTCACTTCAGCTTTGCGGACGGTCCCGACCAGCTTCCCATGGAGCATCACGCTGATGCGGTCCGACAGGTCGTAGACGTCGTGGATGTCGTGGCTGATCAGGAAGATCCCGATCCCATCGTCCTTGAGCTGCTTGATCAAGGAGCGCACCTGGGCGGTTTCCGCCGGACCGAGCGCGGCCGTGGGCTCGTCCATGATCAGGATGCGGGCGTTGAAGTGGACGGCGCGGGCAATGGCCACGGACTGGCGCTGGCCGCCGGACAGCGACACCACCGGCCGCTTGAACGCCTTGAACCGTGGGTTGAGGCGGCCGATGACCTTGCGGGTCGCCGATTCCATGGCGTCGTCGTCAAGGGCGCCGGTTCCTGTCCGCAGCTCGCGACCCAGGAACAGGTTGCCGGCGGCATCGATGTTGTCGGCGAGGGCGAGGGTCTGGTAGATCGTCTCGATGCCCAGTGCCTTGGCTTCCCGCGGGTTCGTCATCGGAACGAGGCGGCCATCCACCAGGATTTCCCCGGAGTCGGGTGGGTGGGCCCCAGAGAGCGCCCGCATCAGGGTGGACTTGCCGGCGCCATTGCCGCCGACGAGGCCTACGACCTCACCTGCCCACAGGTCAACCGTCACGCCCTCGACCGCGTGTACCCCACCGAACGCGATGCGGATGTCGCGCATCTCGACGAGCGGCACCCTGGCCGGCGCAGTGGCCGAGTCGACCCTCCTAACCTCCTCGATGGTCATGGCGCCCTCGCTCATCGTGCGCCCCGCCGGCGGACGAACGTGTCGAACGCAATCGCAGACACGAGGACCACCCCGACCACGATGTCCTGGATCGGCGAATCAACGCGCAGCAGCAGCATGCCGGACCGGAGCGACTGCATGACCACGGCCCCCAGGACCGCGCCGGGAATGGTCCCGATGCCGCCCGAGAAGGAGGTTCCGCCGATGACCGCCGCGGCGATCACGTCGAGCTCGGCCTGCGTCCCCAGGCTGGTGACGGCCGACTGCAGGCGGGCCGACTGCACCGCGCCGCTGATGGCGGCCAGCACGCCCATGAGCACGAACGTCAGCAGGATCGTCCGGCGGACGTTGATCCCGCCGAGCTCGGCCGCCTCCGGGTTGCCGCCGATGGCGAATACGTAGCGCCCGAAGCGACGACGGGTGGTCAGGTACGTCATGACGAGCGTGACCCCGATCAGGATGATCACCGGGTAGGCGATTCCTGTCGCGATCTGGAGGCCACCCGGCGGCTCGGTGATCCCGTGCTCCTGTGCGTACCTCGTGGCCAGGCCCGGCGGCCAGGCGTAGAGGTTCATCACCCAGACGAAGCCGAGGATGGCGACGCAGCCCAGTCCCATGGCCAACCCGAGCGCCCAATTGGGCCGAACCGGAAAGCCGTACTGGCGGCGCTTGCGGCGGCTCGCGATGAGCGTGTAGATGATGCCCGCGCATGCGAGCAGCCCGAAGACCCAGCTCGCCACGTCGCCAAGCGACGCGGTCGGGCTGCCCCCGAGCAACTGGAACGTCTTGTCCAGTGGCGCGATCGTCTGGCCCTGCTGCTCCTCGAACACAAGGCCGCGCCAGACCAACAGCCCACCGAGGGTGACGATGAACGAGGGAACGTTGCCGTAGGCAACGAGGAAGCCCTGGAAGGCACCGATGGCGGCCCCCAGCGCGATGCCGATGGCCAGGGCGACCGCCCACGTGTACGGCTGGTCGAGCCCGAGGCCGAGGGACTTGGGGATCCAGACGACCTGGACCATGGCCATCGTGTAGCCGGTCAACCCGAGGATCGAGCCGACCGACAGGTCGATGTTTCGCGCGACGATGATCAGGACCATGCCCGTGGCCATGATCCCCACGGACACGCTCTGCTGGGCCAGGTTGTAGAGGTTGACCGGCGTCAGGAACGTCCCCGAGAAGATGTCGTGCTTGGGCCCGGTCAGCCCGGAGAGAATCTGGAAACCGATCCAGATGACGGCGAGTGCTGCGACCATGCCGAGCAGGCGCATGTCGAGATCCACCGCCTGGATGACGGCCCGCAGGGAGCGAGGGCTCTGATCACGGGACGCCTCAGGCCCGGAGTTGGTCGCCTCAGTCATCGTGAAGCCTCACCTGCCGTGCACAGCCTGCAGGTGCGCCCCGCCCGCGGCGTACCGCGGGCGGGGCGCACCAGGCACGAGTGAGCGTCGCCTGCTAGTTGCAGGCGGCGACGGAACCCGCCGTAACGCCCTGACACAGGGTGGCCTTGTCGATCCACTTTGCGTCGAGGACGACGTTCAGGTTGTCCTTGGTGATGGCCTGCGGGACCAGGAACTGCGACGTCAGCTGGTTGTTGCCCGGGCTCGTGAACTGCACGGTGCCGGTGACCTTGCTGATATCCGAATTGGCGCACAGCTGGACGGCTGCCTTGCCGGCAGCATCGCCGAGCATCCGCGCGTCCTTCCAGACGTCGACCGTCTGGGTTCCGAGGGCGATCCGGTTGAGGGCGGCGGCGTCGCCATCCTGGCCGGAGACCGGAACCTTGCCGTCGAGGCCGACGGCCTTGAGCGCGGCGACCACGCCGCCGGCCATGCCGTCGTTCTCGGAGAGGACCGCGTCAACCTTGTTGCTGTTCGCCGTCAGGATCTGCTCCATCTCCTTCTGGGCGTTGGCCGGATCCCAGTTGTCGGTGTACGTCTCGCCGACGATGTTGATCTTGCCGTTCGGATCGGTCTTGCCGACGTCAGGGACACCGGCCTCGACCATGCCGCTCCGCAGGAAGTCGGCGTTCGCGTCGGCCTTATTCCCCTTGATGATGGCGAAGTTGCCGCTCGAGACGGCCGCGAGGACGGCCTGGGCCTGGAGCTTGCCGACGAGCTTGTTGTCGAACGTGATGTACAGCGCCCCCGGGTCCTCGATGAGGCGGTCGTAGGCGATGACCGGGACGCCGGCGGCGATGGCCTTCGCGACGGATGGCTTGATGGCCGTTCCGTCCTGGGCCAGGATGATCAGGACTTTGGCGCCCTGGGCAATCAGGTTGTCCACGTTGTTCGCCTGCGTCTCGGCCGACGACTTCGCGTCATTCGAGATATAGGTCGCCCCGCCGGCAGCGAGTGCGGCCTTGATGGCCGGCTCGTCCCACTTCGCCCAGCGTTCCTCCTGGTAGTTGTTCCACGAGACGCCGACGACGCACCCGGTCGCGGCCGCCGCGCTCGCCGGAGCGGCGCTCGGCGCGGGGGTACTCGAACCCGAGCAGGCCGCGAACAGGATCGCGGCAACGCCGGCCAACGAGGCCAATTTGCGACTCACCATTACGTTGACTCCTCCCTCGGACATGTCATACCGATCAACGGCTGACGCCCGGCGTCAGGCTACCATCCCCCTCGCCACCTCTTCGATCGATCCAGGGCCCCACTCGCCTCCTGTCTACGCGCTCTTGAGTTCGGGGAGCGTGTCCCGCGGCTTGACCCACTGCGCTGGGTCCGCAAGCAGCGGCTCCAGTGCCAGCTCAGCGGCTCCCAGCAATGGTGCGTCCACCCCGAGCGACGTCGGGATCACGCTGACCAGCGACCGTGCGGCTGGCAGCGTTCGGCGGTCGAGCTCGGCGAGGAGCGATCGCGTCACGAACGGGTGGATCCGGGCCAATCGACCCCCCAGCACAACCAGTCGCGGATTCAGCAGGTTGACCAGGCTCGCCAAGCCGATCCCCAACCAGCGCCCAACGTCATCCAGCGCGACCAGCGCCACTTCAGATCCGGCTGCGGCCTCGAGAAGGACGGCGTCCACGGCGGCGCGCCCGCCGCCCGGCTCGTGCCCAGCACGCATGAGGAGGGCGTCCTCGCCAACTTCGGTCTCCCAGCAACCCACGGATCCGCACCGACAGGGGGCGCCATCGGGATTCACCGACATGTGGCCCACTTCGCCGGCGAGCCCGGCGGCACCCGTGAGCGGACGACCCCCGACGACGAGTCCCCCGCCGACGCCGACCTCGCCCGAGACGAAGATGAGATCCTCGGCGCCGACCGCCGCGCCGCGCCGGAGCTCCGCGAGGGTCCCGAGATCCGCTTCGTTGGCGATCGCGATCGGCACGGGCAGGTCGATGGCTCGCGCAAGCCGCTCGCCGAGGGGGACGTCCCGCCAACCGAGGTTCGGCGCCATCGACACCCAACCGTCGCTTCTGCGGACCACGCCCACGATGGCGACGCCGATGCCGATGAGTGCTTCCGTCGGAGGGCGCTGGCTCATAACCGTCCGGGCAAGCGCAGTCAGGTCGGCCGCAATCTCGTCCACGGTCGAGCGGCCGCGCGGCCGCTCGACCCGGACGAGTGCCAGAGTCCGGCCGCCGAGCCCGACGATCGCCGCCGCGAGCGAATCGACGGCGATATCCAGCGCCAGGACGACGGCACCCTCAGGGACCAACCGGACGATCGGCGACGGGCGCCCGGGCGTGCCGAGCCGGGTCGCCGGCTCTTCTGCCGCGAGGCCGGCCAGGACCAACTCGCCGACGAGGCTGCGGATCGCGCTCCGGGTGAGGCCAGTTCGAGCGACCAGCTCCGACCGCGAGAGGGGTCCGCTCGCGTGGAGCGCGCGGACGATCGCGCCCAAGTTGGCTCGGCGCACCGTCTCACTGCGCTGCCCGATCTCACGCGGTCCGTTCTTCACCGAGTTTGTGTTCCTCTATCCCAAATCCACGTGATAGGCTCCTACGGGATCACGGCCGTGTCAAGATGCAACTCGCGCGGTTGCCCCCCAAGGGCCGGACAGCGGCGCATGGGAGACCGGGGACCTCGACATGAAACCACTCCGCTGGGGGATCCTGGGACCAGGTCGCATCGCGCCACGACTAGTGCGTGCCGTCGGCGCGTGTGACCGCACCGAGCTGGTCGCGGTGGCGAGCCGAGACGGCGCCAGGGCGAGGGCGTTTGCTGCCACCCACGACATCCCTGCAGCCTTCGACTCGTACGCTGCCCTGCTCTCGTCCGCCGATGTCGACGTCGTGTACGTCGCCCTGCCGAACCACCTCCACGCCGAGTGGGCGATCCGGGCGCTCGAGGCAGGCAAGCACGTCCTGTGCGAAAAGCCACTCGCCCTCACGGTGGCCCAGGTCGATGCGATCGCGACGGCCTCCGAACGTTCGGGGCGGATCGCCGTCGAGGCCTTCATGTACCTCCATCACCCGCAGATCCTCCGGGCAGTCGAGTTGGCGCGGAGCGGTGCGCTGGGCCGGCTCGAACTCATGAACGGGACGTTCTCGTTCTTCCTGGCCCATCCCGGCGACCCACGTATTGAACGGTCGATGGGCGGCGGCTCGTTGTGGGATGTGGGGTGCTACCCGGTGAGCCTCGCGCGCCGGATCGCCGGCGAGGAACCTGACCGCGTGGGGGCCTTCGCCCGCTTCGATGCGCAGGAAGTCGACCGCACGTTCATCGGCCAGCTGCGCTTCCCCGGCGGCCTGCTCGCCCAGTTCGACAGCGGGTTCGCCGCGCCTGATCGGGAGCGGGTCGAGATCGTGGGCAGTGACGCGACCCTCGTGCTCGGTCAGCCGTTCCTGCCTGCCCCAGACGGCCCACCGCCCTCGCTCATCATGTGGCACGGCCGGGAGGCCAAGGAGATCCCGGTGCCCTCTGTCGACCAGTACCAGGCGGAGGTCGACAACCTCGCCCGCGCGATCCTGGATGGTGTGCCGCCGCTCCTCGATCTCGCGTTCAGCCGCGGTACCATCGCGACGCTTGTCGAGCTGGATCGAATCGCCCGCGTCAACGCCGGGCTGCCCGGCGACTGAGTCGGGAACGGAGCTTGCTTGATGGAGCCCGAGACGCTGCCGGAGGGGAAGACGCCCGAGAGCCCGCGAGGCACGCAGGCCCCAACGCGCCACCGCCTGCTGGCGGTTGTCGCGATCACGATCCTCGGCGTCGCCGGCGCGCTCGGTATTGGTCTGCTGGTCGCCGGGCCGCAGGCCCAGCCGACGGCGTGCGCCCCGATCGCAAACCACCCCGAGTGGTCCGTCGCCCGGCGCTGGGACGAGGCCCTGCTCGATGCGATCAGGCGCGCGCTCCCGAACCCGCCGCTCCACGCGCGCAACCTGTTCCACGTCTCCGCGGCGATGTGGGACGCCTGGGCCATCTACGATCCTCAGGCGTCCGGCTACTTCGTGACCGAGAAGCACACGGCACCGGACGTGACGGCGGCCCGTGACGAGGCGATCAGCTACGCTGCCTACCGCATCCTCACCGAGCGGTACATCAAGTCGGTCGGCGCAGACCAATCGTTGTCGGAGTTCGACGACGTGATGGACGCGCTGTGCTACCCGATCAACGTCACCACGACCGAGGGTGATTCACCCGCCGCGGTCGGAAACCGGATTGCGAAGGCCGTGATCGCGTACGGCCTGACTGACGGGTCGAACGAGACGACGGGCTACAACGATCCCGGCTACAAGCCGGTCAACCCGCCCCTGGTCGTAGGGCAACCCGGAGCGGTCATGAGCGACCCGAACCGATGGCAGCCGCTCCAGATCGCACACATGATCTCCCAGAACGGGATCCCCGTGACAAACGGGGTCCAGCAGGCGGTGGGCACCCACTGGGGCTTCGTCAAGCCGTTCGCGATCCCCGACGGCGGGGCCTCGGGGGTGCCGATCGATCCCGGCCCGCAGCCCCGCTTGGGTGACTCGGCGACCGACCAGGCGTTCAAGGACCAGGCGGTGGAGATCATCCACGACAGCAGCCTCCTCGACCCGACGGAGGGGCTGACGATCGACATCTCGCCGGGTGCACGGGGGAACAACGACCTCGGGACGAACGACGGAAGCGGCCACGCGGTCAACCCGGTGACCGGCCAGCCGTATCCGCCGGATATTGTGAACGAGGCCGATTTCGGCCGCGTCATGGCAGAGTTCTGGGCCGACGGCCCCAAATCCGAGACCCCGCCCGGGCATTGGAACGTGCTCGCCAATCTGGTCTCGGACGAGCTGGCGCCTAACCTGCGGATCGGCGGCAGCGGGCCGACCGTCGATCGGCTCCAATGGGACGTGAAGCTCTACTTCGCCCTCAACGGCGCGGTGCACGACGCCGCGATCGCAGCGTGGGGCCTGAAAGGGTACTACGACGGCGTGCGACCGATCTCGATGATCCGGTACATGGCCAGCCTGGGGCAGTCCAGCGACCCGAAGCTCCCCTCCTACAACGGGGAGGGGCTGCCGCTGGTGCCCGGCCTGATCGAGCTCGTCACGAAGGAGAACTCCGCGCCTGGACAGCCTCTCGCGGCGCTCGCGGGACACGAGGGCCAGATCGCGATCCGGGCATGGGCGGGCACGCCGGCCGACCCGAAGACGCAGCTGGGCGGCGTGCGCTGGATCCTCGCCGCGACGTGGGTTCCTTACCAGCTGCCCACCTTCGTGACACCGTCGTTCCCCGGGTACGCCTCGGGGCACAGCGCGTTCAGCCGTGCCGGCGCAGAGGTGCTGACAGGGTTCACCGGCAGCGAGTACTTCCCGGGCGGCGTCAGCGGCTACACGATCAAGGCCGGGTCTCTCAAGTTCGAGAAGGGCCCCACCACGGACATCCGGCTGGAGTGGGCGACGTACTACGACGCCTCGGATCAGGCCGGCCAGTCTCGGCTCTGGGGCGGAATCCACGTCCAGGCCGACGACTTCACGGGGCGCATCCTCGGGGCGACATGCGGCAAGGACGCCTGGGCCATGGCCCAGCGCTACTACGCGGGGAAGGTCGGAGCGTGAGGGGCGCCGGGATCGGGCAGCGGGATCGGTGACCAGCCTGGGCCGGCGCACGATCGCGGGGGGCGCGGTCGCGGCGATCACGATCGTTGCCCTGGTCGCCGTTGCCGCGTTCGCCCTGACGAGTGGGTCGGGGGCCACCCCCACGGTCGCGCTGGCGGCACCCCACTTCGTCGAGGAGACGGGATCCACCGGGATCATCCACACCTATGACGGCGCCGCGCCATTCGAGGTCGGCGGCGGCGTCGCCGTCTTCGATTGCAATGGAGACGGCAAGCCCGAGATCTACCTTGCCGGCGGGTCCGGCGCTGCGGTGCTGTACCGGAACGACAGCCCGATTGGCGGTGCGCTGCGCTTCACGCAGGTCCCCGATCCGGTAACTGATCTCACGAACGTGACCGGGGCCTACCCAATCGATATCGACGGCGACGGTCAGGTCGACCTCGTGGTCCTGCGGAGCGGCGAGACGATCCTCCTGCGCGGCCTGGGCGGGTGTCGTTTCGAGCCTGCGAACGTGCGCTGGTCCTTCGACGCCGGCACCGGCTTCGCGAGCGCGTTCAGCGCTACGTGGGAGACGGCGACAAGCCTGCCGACCCTCGCCCTGGGCCGATACCTCCGCCTGGACTCGTCCGGGGCGGCCACCCAGAACTGCTCCGACAACGACCTCTACCGGCCGAATGCCGCCGCGACCGGTTACGGTCCGGCCACCTCCCTGGCTCCCGGCTACTGCACGCTTTCGATGCTGTTCAGCGACTGGGATGGATCCGGCAGGCGCGACCTTCGCATCAGCAACGACCGGAACTACTACGACCCAGCGAACGGTGAGGAGCAACTCTGGCGCGTCGCGCCCGGCGAGGCGCCCCGCCTCTACACCGACGCCGACGGCTGGGTGCGAGTCCAGCTCGCCGGGATGGGCATCGCCAGCTACGACGTCACTGGGGACGGTTATCCCGACGTGTTTCTCACGAACCAGGGCGACAACCGGCTCCAGACGCTGACCTCGGGTCCGGATCAGCCGACGTATCGCGACATCGGCTCCAAGCGCGGCGTGAATGCCGCGCAGCCGTTCACCGGCGGCGATGTCCTGCCCTCGACTGCCTGGCACCCCGAGTTCGAGGACGTCAACAATGATGGGTTCATCGACCTGTTCATCTCCAAGGGCAACGTCGATGCCCAGCCGGGCTTTGCCACGAGAGATCCCAGCAACCTTCTCCTCGGCCAGCCCGACGGGACGTTCGAGGAATCGGCCGGCACCGCCGGCATGCTGAGCTTCGATCGCGGGCGGGGCGCCGCCCTGGCGGATTTCAACCTCGACGGCATGCTCGACCTGGTCGAGGTCAACTACGGCTCCCCGATTCGCGTCTGGCGCAACGTGGGCGCAGGCACCGCGGCGCAGCCCACCGGCATGGGGAACTGGCTGTCCCTGCGGCTCGATCAGCCCGGCCCGAACCGGGACGCGGTGGGTGCGTGGATCGAGGTCAAGGTCGGCGACATGACGCTGCGCCGCGAGCTGACCATCGGCGGCGGTCACGAGAGCGGCCAGCTCGGCTGGATCCACTTCGGGCTCGGCGCGTCGAGCAGCGCCGAGGTCCGGGTCCGGTGGCCGGACGGCGAGACGGGGCCGTGGATGCCGGCAAGCCCCAATCAGTTCGTCGTCATCGAGCGCGGAGCCAGCCAGGTGACACCCTGGCGGCCCGCGGGCACCTGAATACGCGGCCAACTGATGACGTGACCCGCCGAGACGACCGGAGGGCCGCGGTGAATCGGGCGCGCCGGCTCGAGTAGGGACGGGCGATCAGCCGGCGGGCGATGATTCCCGGGCCGGGGGCGTGTCAGGGAGCGCGGACCGACGGGATGTGGTCATCCACCGCGCGACGCCGCGAGCGCACCGACGAGCTCGCGGCAGAAGGCGGGGATGTCGTCCACGACCCGACCCCAGACCAGGGTGCCGTCCCGGAAGGCGGGCTCGTCCACCCACGTCGCGCCGGCGTTGACCAGGTCGTCACGGATCCCCAGGGAGCCCGTAGCCTTGCCGCCGGCAACGATTCCGGCCGAGATCGCGATGAGCCCGCCGTGGCAGATGATGCCGATGGGCCGACCCGCCGCGTGGACGGCCCGGACCAGGTCCAGGATCGCCGGGGAGCGGCGGAGCTTGTCGGGCATCCAGCCACCCGGCACGACCAGCCCGTCGAGCGCTGCGCCCGCCACGTCGCCGACCGCGACATCCACGCCGACGGCAAGCCCGTTCTTCCCGTGGACCGTGCCGGGAGCCAGGCCTATGCTGGTCACGCGGGCGCCGGCCTCGCGCAACCGCATGGCCGTGACCCAGAACTCCAGGTCCTCGACGCCCTCGGCGGCAAGGATCCCGATATGCATGCCATCGAGCTCCATGGCGACCTCCTTGGGCCGAGGATACCCCGCCATCGGTCGAGCTCGCGTACCATCGACGGCGTGCCTGCGTCACGTGCACTCCCCGATCACATCCGCGCGTTCATCGGCGCGCCCGGCCGCTTCGCGACGCTCGCGACGCTCGACTCCGACGGGGCGCCTCGCCAGGTCGTGGTCTGGTACCGCTCCGAAGCGGACGGGATGCTCGTGGTCAACAGCGCCAACGGCCGGCGCTGGCCGGCCAACTTGCGCCGCGACGGGCGGGCGGCCATCGCGATCGCGGACGCGGCGGACGGCTACCGCTGGGTTGGGCTGGACGCGGAGGTCGCCGAGATCATCGACGACCAGGTCGTGGCCCAGGCCGACATCGCCGACCTCGCCCGCCGCTACCACCCCGACGATCCCGCCCGCGTGGCCGCCAGCATCGCCCGCTTCCTCGCCCAGCAGCGCGTGACATTCCGGATCCGGATCCTCTCCTTCCACGATCACGTCGCCCTGTGAGCGAGCTCCGGTTCGGCGCCCAGCTCTGGAGCCAGGCCACGAGCTGGCCGGGCTTCCTCGACGCCGCGCTGGCGGCGGAGGCCGGTGGCTGGGACGCGGTGTGGACGTGGGACCACCTTCAGGCGATCTTCGGGCCATGGGAGCAACCGATCTTCGAAGGGACGCTGGCGCTCGCCGCGGTCGCCGCTCGCACGTCGCGCGTCCGCCTGGGCCTGATGGTGGGCGCGAACACCTTCCGCAACCCGGGACACACGGCCAAGATCACCGCCACGCTCGACCACGTCTCTGGCGGCCGGGCGGTCGTCGGCATCGGCGGCGCGTGGTTCGGCCGCGAGCACGAGGCGTTCGGACTGGACTTCGGGGCCGGCTTCGGAGAGCGCCTCGACCGGCTCGAGGAGGCGGTTGGGCTCATCCGGCGCCTTCTGGACGGCGAGCGCTTCAGCCACGCCGGACGGTTCTACACGTTCACCGACGCGCACATCGCCCCGCTCCCGGTCCAGGCGCACCTGCCGATTCTCGTGGGCGGATCCGGCCCGAAGAAGACGCTCCGCACGGTGGCCCGCCACGCAGACGCCTGGAACACGGCCGGGACGCTCGAGGAAGTGGCCGCCCGCGACACGATCCTGCGCGCCCATTGCGCCGACGTGGGGCGCGATCCTTCGACCATCGAGCGGACGGTCTCGTTCCCGGTGGTCCTGCGCGACGACCCGGCCGACGCCGCTCGCGCCTTCGCGGCGCTGTGCGCCCACAACGGCACTCCGGACGCGGGCAACGTCCCCACGCTCCTCGGGTCGCCGGGCCAGGTCGCGGCCCGGATTCGCCCGTACGTCGACCTGGGCTTCAGCACGGTCATCGTGCGGATGCCCGCCCCGTACGACGCGGAGACGCTCGCCCGGATCGGCGAGGTCCGCGCCGCCCTGGCCGGCTGAACGGGGCGCCCGGCGTGCCTCGCGTGGTCGCGCTGGCCGGTGGCGTGGGGGGCGCCCGGCTGGCACACGGGCTCGCGCTCGCTCTCGCACCGGGGGACCTGGAGGTCGTCGTCAACACCGGCGACGACGCCGAGTTTCACGGCCTGCTGGTCTCCCCGGACCACGACACGGTCCTCTATACCCTGGCCGGCCTTGCCGACCGGGAGCGCGGCTGGGGCCTTGCCGGCGAGACCTGGGCGGCCGCCGGACAGCTCGCGCGACTCGGAGAGCCGACCTGGTTCCAGCTCGGAGACCGGGACCTGGCGCTTCATGTGCACCGGACCCGGCGGCTGCACGAGGGCGAGCGCCCGACGACCATCGCGCTCGACGTGGCGACGAGGCTGGGCGTCGCGACGCGCATCCTGCCGATGGCCGACGAGCCGGTCCGAACCCGGGTCCGAACCGTCGACGGCTGGCTCGCGTTCCAGGACTGGTTCGTGCGGCTCCGCGCGGAACCGCCCGTGCTCGAGGTCACCTTCGATGGCGTCGAGCTGGCGCGCATGACCCCTGAGACGGAGGCAGCCTTCTCCCGGGCCGACGCGATCGTGATCTGCCCGTCAAACCCCCTCGTCTCGATCGCACCGATCCTCGCCGTCCCCGGGATCCGCGATGCGATCGGTGCGGCGCGGGGGCGCGGAGTCCGGGTCACGGCCGTCTCCCCCATCGTCGGCGGGAGAGCCCTCCGCGGGCCGGCGGACCGAATGCTGGCCGCGCTCGGCGAGGAGGTCAGCGCGCTGGGCGTCGCCCGGCGATACGTCGGACTCATCGACGCGTTCGTGATCGACGAGGCCGACGCGGCGCTCGTGCCGGCTGTCGAGCGCCTGCGGATGCGCGCGGTCGTGGCCCCGTCCGTGATGACCGATGACGCGTCGCGGGCGGCGCTCGCCCGAGTCGTGGTCGATGCATCCGACGCGTGACGTGGCAGGTCGGCGGGCCGTAGCCCGGTCCGCCCTCCGCGCCCGCGCTACGATTCGCGGGTGATCGATCCAACGCGACGCGCGCCCATGGCTGCCCGCCGGGTCGTCGTGGCGGGCCACATCTGTCTGGACATCATCCCGAGCCTGCCCGCCACACCATACCGTCGCACGCCGCCACCCGGAGCCCTGGAGCCGCTGGGCCCGGTGACCCTGGCGGTCGGCGGATGCGTGGGCAACACCGGCGTGGCGCTGCACCAGCTCGGGCTGCGACCGACGCTCGTCGCGCGCGTGGGCGACGACCACCTGGGTGGCTTGCTGTCCGACCTTCTGCGCCGCGCAGCACCGGGCGCCTCCCGGCGTCTCGTGCGAATTCCGGGCGGGATGACCTCGTACAGCCTCGTCTTCAACCTGCCGGGACGCGACCGGTCGATCCGGCATTTCAGCGGCGTCAACGACACGTTCGTCGCTGACGACGTTCCTCCCGAGCTGCTCAAGAACACCGCCCTGCTGCACGTCGGGTACCCACCGCTCATGGCGGCCCTGGTCGCGAGGGAAGGACGGGAGCTCGTGCGCCTCCTTGCGAACGCACGCGCAAGCGGCGTAACCACGTCGCTCGACATGGCCAACCCCAGCCGAGGCCGCCCACCTCGCGGCGCTCGAAGGCGGGCGCTGCTCGAGGCCATCCTTCCCGAGGTCGACGTCTTCCTGCCCAGCCTTGCCGAGGCGCGCTTCCTCCTTGGACTCGATCCGACGTTTGAAGATGGTGAGACCCTGTCTCTCCACCTCGCGGGCCGCCTCGCGGGCGAGATGATCCGGCTTGGCGTCGGGGTCGCCGGTGTCAAGCTCGGCGAGCATGGACTCTATGTCCGCACGGCGTCGCGTTCCCGTCTCGACGCCGCGTCCCTTCACCTCCCGCCCGCGTGGGCTGACCGGGAGCTCTACTCCAGCGTGTTCTGCTCCGAGGTCGTCGGGACGACGGGCGCCGGGGATGCGACGATCGCCGGGTTCCTGTACGGCCTTCTGACCGGAATGTCGCCTGGGAACGCGGTGACGGCAGGCTGCGCTGTCGGTGGAGCCAGCACCGAGGCGGCAGACGGCACGAGCGGCGTGCCCGGCTGGACGACGATCGAGCGCCGTCTGCAGCACGGGTGGCAGCGGCGGGCGGCAAGACCGGGCGAGGGATGGTCGTCCGCAGGGGCGGCTGGCCTCTGGTGCGGGCCTCGCGACAGCGTCGGGGTCTCGTAGGGCGGGCCAGGGGCTGCTGCCCGACGGCCCGTTGCCGCTCGGATGCCCGCCCTCGCCACCGCTACGATCAGCCCATGCAGGATCCCGATCCTCGCGGCGAGCCCGGCCGGGCCGACCTCGGACACATCGTGGCGATCATCCCGGTGCGGGGCCTGGAGCGTGCAAAGACGCGCCTCGGCGAGGCCCTCGACCCGGAAGAGCGGCATGCGCTCGTGGAGGGGCTTCTTCGCCGGACGATCCGGGCCGCGGTCGCGACGCCCGGCATCCGCACGGTCGCCGTGGTCAGCCCGGATCCCGAGGCGCTGGCCGTGGCCGCGGACGCCGGCGCGGTCACGCTGCCGCAGGGCGGGGGCGGACTCATTGAGGGCCTGGTAGACGGCCGGGCGTGGGCGCGCGAGATGGGCGCCACCGCGCTGTTGGTGATCCCGGCCGACCTGCCCGCCATCCGGTCGAGTGAGCTGCGCCGCGTCCTGGGAGCGGCCCGCGACCGCCTGGCGGCCAGCGTTGGCGGCACCGGGGCGGCGGGAACTGCGGTGATGTCGCTGGTTGTGCTTGTCCCCGATCGAGCCCACGAAGGGACGAACCTGCTCCTCGTGGCCCCGCCGGGAGCGATCCCGTTCAGGTTCGGCCCGGGAAGCCGTGCCGCGCATGCCGCTGCCGCGGCGCGCGTCGGGGCGGTCTACCTGGAGCTCACGAGCCCGCTGGCTCTGGACCTCGACACGCCTGACGACCTGCTCGCCGCGGAAGCGATCGGGTTGGGCGGTCCAATGGTCGGCCAGCCGTGAGCGGCGCCGAGCCTGCCCCCGCCCGCGGGGAGAGCACCCGCCGGGTTCCGGATCCCGCCCGCCCGGGCACCGGCCGGCTGGAGGTCATCGCGCTCGACGGCATCCCGGAGGTCGGGCCGGGTGCCGACCTGGCCGGCCTGGTCGGCGACGCGCTCGAGCGTGCGGAGGGCGTTCTGCCGCTGCGGGGCGACGACGTCCTGGTGGTCACCCAGAAGGTCGTCTCCAAGGCGGAGGGTGCGTTCGTCGACCTCTCGACCGTGCAGCCCCGGCCGGAGGCCGTCGCCTTCGCGACGCGATGGGGACGCGACGCCCGGCAGGTGGAGGTGGTCCTTCGCCAGGCAATCCGGGTCGTGCGCATGGACAACGGCGTCGTGATCGTCGAGACGCACCACGGGTACATCCTTGCGAACGGCGGCGTCGATGCGTCGAACGTTGGCAGTGCGGCCGGCGACACGGTCCTGCTGCTGCCCGACGACCCGGACGCTTCCGCGCGACACATCCGCGGGGCAATCGGGCGGCGCTTCGGGGTCGCTCCCGGGGTCGTGATCAGCGACAGCCTGGGTCGACCGTGGCGTCTCGGGATCACGGACCTTGCCATCGGCGTGGCCGGCTTCCGCCCGAACGAGGACCTTCGCGGCACGGCCGACGCGGACGGGCGGCGCATGAGCGCCACGATCCGCGCCGTCGCCGACGAGATCGCCTCGGCGGCCGAGCTCGTGCTGGGCAAGACGGCTCGCCGACCGGCCGCGCTCGTGCGAGGCGCCTCACCCCCACCCGGAGAGGGGAGCATCGCGGCCGACGTGCTGATGCCGCCCGGGCTCGACCTGTTCCGCTGACCCGGGGCAGCTGCCCGAGGCGACAGCCCCGGCCACGGAGCGGCGGGCGGCCAGGGATGGACCGGGCTGGCGGGGGTGAGGCTGCGCCGACAATGGCCGGTGCCGGTGTCTGGGCCGGGCTCGACGGGTTCGCGCATCTGCCGCACAAGCACCGCACGAGGCTCCATTGGATGCACAATCCGACCGGCGCCGGGGCCCGGACGACCTCGCGCATGGCGCCGGAAGCCCCAACGGCCCCACGGATGGCACCCGAAGGCCGGATCGACCGGGCATCGGCCGGGGATCGGCCGGGGATCGGCCGAGTCTGCGCGCCGAATGAACAGCCCTGACGACCGAGCCTTCCCCAGACGTGGCGGTCGGCGGGATCGTGCGTTCGACGCACACCACGCCCGGCAGGCCGGTGGGCCCTGGCGTGGGCACGGCCGGCTGGCGGTCCGCCGGACGAACTGCCGCGGTCCACGCGACGGAGAGTGAACCACGATCACCAGCCACAGCCTCGACGGCTCACGATCGCGGGGCCCACGGGCAGGAACGTCGGCCGTGCCAGGTCAGATACTCCCAGGGGGTATCGCACTCGTGCTAGGATGAGGTTCCGTTCCGCGCGTGCCCGCGGCCCACGCCTAGCATGAGACCTGCCTTCCCATGTCCGACACGACCTCCCCGCTTGGTGGATTCACGATCGATTTCGGCGCCGACAGCACGCCCGTGGGCGCGGCCGTCGCGGCATCGCCCACGACCGGCAATTCGATGCCGAGCGCGACGCAGCTGCTGATCCTGGGCTCCGGCCCGGCCGGCCTCACGGCTGCGATCTACGCGGCCCGGGCCAACCTTGCCCCGATCGTCTTAGGCGGCCATCAGCCCGGAGGCCAGCTGACGATCACCACGGACGTGGAGAACTACCCGGGCTTCCCGGACGGGATCGAGGGCCCCGAGCTGATGGCCCGCTTCCGGGCCCAGGCCGAGCGGTTCGGGACGAGGGTGATCGACGTGGAGGTCGATCGGGTCGACTTCTCGAGCCGCCCCTTCCGTGCCTGGGCCGCGGGCGTGGAGTACCGCGGTGACGCCGTCATCGTCGCGACCGGGGCCTCGGCGCTCTGGCTGGGGCTCGAGTCCGAAGATCGGCTGCGCGGGCGCGGGGTGTCCGCGTGCGCGACGTGTGACGGCTTCTTCTTCCGCGGGAAGGAGATCGCGGTCGTCGGCGGCGGTGACACGGCGATGGAGGAGGCGCTTTACCTGACTCGTTTCGCCACGAAGGTCCACCTCCTCCACCGGCGCTCCCAGTTCCGCGCAAGCCGGATCATGCAGGCGCGCGCGGAGAGCGACCCCAAGATCGAGATCCACCGGAACGTCTCGATCGTGGAGGTGCTCGGCGACGCCTCTGTCACGGGCCTTCGACTGCGCGATGCGAAGACGGACGCCCGTTCGGAGCTCCCGGTGGAGGGCCTGTTCGTCGCGATCGGCTACCGCCCCAACACGGCGCCGTTCGAGGGCTGGCTGGAGAAGGACGAGGGCGGCTACCTGGCCGTGCACGCCGAGACCCACTCGCGCATCGAGGGCGTCTTCATCGCGGGCGACGTGCACGACCATCGCTACCGCCAGGCAGTGACCGCCGCCGGTGACGGCTGCCGGGCTGCCATCGACGCGGAGCGCTGGCTGGCAGAGCACGCGCCAGCCGAGGTCGCCGCGGCCATCACCGGCTGAGGCAGGGGCAACGGCCCCATCCGCCTTCCCCCGTTCCCCGCTGTCACGCGTCGCTCCCGGAGAACAATGGCGCGAATCGACTGATCGACGCCCGACTCTGCCCGGGTCTTGCCCTGAATATGGTCGCCATTCGCGCACATCGCTCAGCCTCGGTGCATGACTATGCGTGCCTGATGTATAGTCATGCACCTCATGCAGGTCAGGCCCTGCCGGCCGGAGCCGGCGACCACGACATCCGGCGCTCGCGAGCCGCGCCCTGGGCGCGCCCAGGTGAGCACCACCCCGGTGCCCCCCGCCGGCGCGACGTCAGGTCGCGGCCCGGTCCCGCTGCCGCGCGGCGGATCGGTCCAGTCGGACTCGTCGCATGCGCGCCCGAGGATCAGCGTGGCGATCGTCGGTGCCACGGGTTACGTGGGCGCCGAGCTCGTGCGCCTGCTCACGCGCCACCCCGATGTGCAGATCGAGGGTCTCGTTGGACGCGGGCGCAGCCATGAGCCAATCGGCGGGACGCACATCCACCTCGACCGGACCGGGCTCCACGTGGACGCCACCGTCCCGGCTGCCGACGCGGTCTTCCTGGCCCTCCCGCACGGAGCGGCGGCGGAGATCGTCCCTGACCTCGCCGGCACCGGCGCCGCGATCATCGACCTTGGACCGGACTTCCGGCTCCACGACCCGGCCGACTATCCGCGTTGGTATGGCTTCACCCACCCACGTCCGGACCTGCTGGTCAGCGCCGTCTACGGGCTCCCGGAACTCCACGGCGATGCCCTCCGTGCGCTGCGCGACAGCGGCAGCGCGATCGTCGGTGTTCCGGGCTGCTATCCCACCGCCACACTCCTCGCACTGGCGCCACTGGCCCGGGCGGGCCTCATTGCCGACCTCGTCGTCGACGCCAAATCGGGCGTCTCCGGCGCCGGTCGCGAGCCGAAGCAGGACCTCATGTTCGGCGAGGTCAACGAGAGCGTGAAAGCGTACGGGGTGGGCGGCCACCGCCACGTGGCCGAGATGGAGCAGGAGCTGGCGGCGCTCGGCGCGAGCGACGCGGGGCGCCCGGATGGCACCCCCGCGAACCCAGGTGTCCGGGGAATTGACTTCCTGCCTCACCTGGTCCCGATGACGCGCGGGATCCTGTCTGCCTGCCACGTACGCCCGAGCCGTCCCGTCACGCAGGCAGAGCTCGACGCCCTCTACGCGGACGCCTATGCAGGCACGCCGTTCGTGCACGTCGTGGCACAGCCCCCGGCCACCAAGCACGTCCTCGGCAGCAACACCTGCCGGGTCCACGTGCGCCTCGACGAGCGGACCGGTCGGGTGCTTGCCATCGGCGTCATCGACAACCTGGTCAAGGGCGCCGCCGGCCAGGCGATCCAGGCCTTCAACCTGGTCCACGGGCTCCCCGAGACGGCCGGTCTCGAGCAGCACGCGCTGGTCCCGTGAGCGAGGAGACGATCCCGGCGGCGGGTCTGACGGCGCTGGAGACGAGCCTGCCGGCCGCCGAGGAACGCGTGGTCATGCCGGCGGGCTTCCGGGCGGTCGGCGCCCCGATCGGGATCAAGCGGTCCGGACGGCCGGATTTCGCGGTGATCGCGACCACTGGCGCACCCGCAGCCGCGGCCGGCGTCTTCACGCGCAATGCCTTCGCCGCGGCCCCCGTGCGGCTCACCCTGGCCCACCTCGCCGAGAGCTGCGATGGCGGTCCCGCGGGTTGCGGCTGGGCCGACGCGATCCTTGCGACGTCCGGCTCGGCGAACGCCGCCACCGGCGCACCCGGTGACGCCGACCAGCTCCAGCTCGCGGGGCGCCTTGCGGCGGCGCTGGGAACGCAGCCCGCCCGCACCCTCGCCCTGTCCACGGGCGTGATCGGGACGCGACTGCCCGTGGACCGTGTGGCCGCGGCGATCGCCGAACGAATCCCCGGCCAGCTCGCGGCAACCGATGAGGCATTCATCGCTGCGGCACGCGCCCTGATGACCACCGACACGCGCCCCAAATGGGCGACCGTTCGCCTCGCGCTGCCGGCCGACGGAGGCGACGACGTCCCCGTCACGGTCAGCGGGATCGCGAAGGGCGTCGGGATGATCCATCCGCGAATGGCGACGATGCTGGCCGTGATCCTGACGGACGCGAGCGCGGACCCGGCCACGCTCCACGGGATCCTCCGGGCGGCCGCCGCGCGGACCTGGGACCAGCTCTCGGTGGACGGCGACACGAGCACGAATGACAGCGTCCTGGTCCTCGCGTCGGGCGCCGCGGGCTCGGCCCCGTTGCACGCCGGCGAGCCCGGTGCGGCCGCGCTGGGCCGCGCGATCGAGGCAGTCGCCCGGTCGCTCGCCCGCCAGCAGGCCGCCGACGGTGAGGGCGCGACGACCCTGATCACCTGCCAGGTCAGCGGCGCCGCGGACGACGTCGACGCGCGCGGGGCGGCGCGGGCCGTCATCTCCAGCAG
The DNA here is from genome assembly GCA_963814115.1 of uncultured Chloroflexia bacterium. GTDB lineage: Bacteria > Chloroflexota > Limnocylindria > Limnocylindrales > CSP1-4 > CTSoil-043. The sequence goes on from CAWFBS010000006.1 coordinate 90,803, forward strand.
CCTCGTCAAGGCCGCCGTGCATGGCCGCGACCCGAACTGGGGCCGAATCGCGGGCGCGCTCGGCAACGCCCAGGCAGCCGAGGCCTGGGTCCTCCGGGCGGCTGGCCTCGCCCCGACCGAGGCCGCTGCTCGGGCGGGCCGGGCAGTACACGTGGAGCCGGACCGGCTCCAGATCACGGTCGCGGGCCATCCCGTCTACCGCGGCGGGCCGTTGCCGTTCGACCGGGACGCGGCCCGAGCCGCCATGACGGCCGGCGAGGTCCTGGTCCGTCTGGATCTGGGACTCGGCGACGGGACCGGTGAGGCGTTCGGCTGCGACCTGACCGAGGCCTACGTTCGCGAGAACGCCGAGTACACGACGTGATGGGGACGCCCGCATGAACGGGATGGTGGTCCTCAAGCTGGGCGGGACATCGCTCGCCGAGCAGGGCCAGGTCCTGGAGGAGGTCGCCGCCATCGCCCGCCGGCGGCCCGTCGTCATCGTCCACGGCGGCGGCAAGCGGATCACCGAGTGGCTGGGGCGGCTGGGCGTCCCGACCCGCTTCGAGGACGGCCTCCGCGTAACGGACGCGCCCGCGATCGAGGTCGCGGCAGCCGTGCTGCGCGGCGTCGTCAACAGCGAGCTCGTGACGGCCCTCCACGATGTCGGCGTGAGCGCGGTGGGTCTCTCCGGGGTGGACGGCGGCCTCCTCGTCGGCGAGCGGGTCGCCGGGCTGGGCCTGGTGGCCCACGTTGTGGGGGTCCGGCGCGACCTGATCGACGCGATCCTGGTGGGCGGTCAGGTCCCGGTGGTCGCGCCGCTGGCGCGCGACGAGGACGGCATCGTCTGCAACGTCAACGCGGACGACGCGGCGGCCGGCTTGGCCGCCGGCCTCGGCGCGCGGCAGCTGATCCTCATGACGGACGTCGACGGGATCCGCGGGGCAGATGGCGCGAAGCTGAGCTCGCTCAGCATCGCCGAGGCGGAGGCGCTGATCGCGGCCGGCACGATCAACGGGGGGATGGTGCCCAAGGTCCGGGCAGCGCTCGCCGGGATCGGCGCGCCCGATGCCGAGGCGGTCATCTGTGACGCGGCGGCACCCCTGGCGCTCGCCCGCGCGCTCGACGATCCGTCGTTCGGCACGCGCATCAAGGGGGCGACGGGATGACGACCACATCGCCGCGCCGGATGGGGGGATCGATCCGTGCAGCCCGCCGCCGAGCGGTCCTCGAGCTCGTGGAGGCGATCGCCGTGGGGAGCCAGGAGGAGCTTGCCGCCCTGCTCCGGCGCCGTGGCTTCGCGGTGACCCAGGCGACCGTCAGCCGCGACGTCGCCGAGCTCGGCCTCGTGAAGGCGCCACACGGTGAGCACCACGCCTACGTGACGCCTCGGATGCTCGCCGACGAGTCAGCCGTCACGGCCGGGCGCCTCGGCCCGGTCGGGCTCGGAGCGACTATCGATCATGGGACCGCGCCGGCAACGGGCCATCCGCCCGTCGGCCCCGGCGAGGCGCGCTTGCGGCGCGTCCTGGCCGACTACCCGGTGCGCATTGGACGAAGCGGCCTCACCCTCGTCCTGGTGAGCACGCCCGGCACGGCCGCGGCGATCGCCCAGGCAATCGACGAGTCGGGCTTCGACGACCAGGTCGGTACGCTCGCCGGCGACAACACGCTCCTGGTCCTCTTCGCGGACGAGGCGTCCCTGGAGACCTGGCGAGCCCGACTCGTCACGTTCATGTCACAGGCTGCCGACGGCGTGCCCGCCGCCGACCTTGCCAGCACCTATCCCTAGCCCCGGTACCGAACCGGCCGACATTGGAGGCGACACCCAGATGAAGAAAGTGGTCCTCGCGTATTCGGGCGGTCTCGACACCTCGGTCGCGGTCGCCTGGCTGCGCGAGCAGTTCGGCGCGGAGGTCGTGACGCTCACGGTCGACGTCGGCGGGGGCTCCCTCCGGAAGGGCGTCGAGGCACGTGCGATCGCCGCGGGGGCTTCACGCGCGTACGTGGTGGACGCCCGCCAGACGTTCGTCCGCGACTTCTGCTGGCCGGCGCTGCAGGCCAACGCGCGCTACCAGGGCGTCTACCCGCTGGCGACGGCGCTCGCCCGGCCGCTCATCGCCCAACTGCTCGTGGAGGTCGCCCAGAAGGAGGGCGCGGACGCGGTCGCCCATGGCTGCACGGGCAAGGGGAACGACCAGGTCCGCTTCGACGTGGCGGTCCATGCGCTGGACCCGGCCCTCGAGGTGGTGGCGCCGATGCGGGTGGGCATGGGCCTCTCGCGCGATCAGTCGATCGACTACGCCGCGGCCCGCGGGATCGAGCTCCCCATCACGAAGGCCAGCCCCTACTCCATCGACGTGAACATCTGGGGCCGGTCATGCGAGACCGGCGTCTTGGAGGACCCGTGGGCCGCCCCGCCCGCGGATGCCTACGCCTGGACCGTGGCGGCCGCCAACGCACCGGCCGCGGCGGATGTCGTGGTCGGCTTCGAGGGCGGTGTCCCGGTGAGCCTGGACGGCGAGCGGCTGGAGCCGGTCGCGCTCGTCGAGCGCCTCAATGCGCTCGCCGGGGCCCACGGGATCGGACGGATCGACCACGTCGAGGACCGCCTGGTGGGGATCAAGAGCCGCGAGATCTACGAATCGCCGGCGGCCACGGTCCTCCACGCTGCGCACGCCGGGCTGGAATCCCTGGCGCTCAGCAAGGACACCCTGCGCTTCAACCGCCGCGTGGCGGACGAGCTGGCCCAGCTCACCTACGACGGCCTGTGGTTCAGCGCCCTGCACCGTGACCTGCGCGGGTACGTCGCGAGTGCCCAGCGAGTGGTTTCCGGCGAGGTCCGAGTCCGGCTCGATCACGGCAGCGCCGTCGTGACCGGTCGACGCTCCCCGCTCTCCCTCTATGAGAAGAACCTGGCCACCTACGACGCGGGCGACTCGTTCGACCACGCGTCCGCAGTCGGGTTCATCGAGATCTTCGGACTCCCGCTCCGCACCGAGGCCGCGCGCCACGGAGCCGTGGGCGCCCACTACGGCGCGGCCTGGACGTGGACCGACCCGCTCCTGGCACAGCTGGAGGCGAGCGTCATGGATTCCGGGCAAGGCAGCACGCCGGGCTGAGCGTCGCCGCCCGCCAGATCGACGCCGTCCGGGTCGCCGGGGCGCAAGGGGCCGCGGCGGGCACGGGACCGCCGGCTCCCCGAATGGCGCGTCGGCGCACGATCTGCAGCCGCGCGCCACAATCGCCCCGATGACCAGCCAGCCGGCGCCCGTGCCGACCGCCGCCGCAGCCACCTCGCCCGTCGTGCCGGGCGTCGACGGCGCGACGGCGCGGACCCTCAGCGAGCTCGCCTTCCTCCACGAGTTCGCCCGCCTGGCGACCCAGGCGCGAGACTGGGACGAGCTCATGCGGACGCTCGTCGAGCGGACGACGGAAGCCCTCCACGTCGAGGTCTGCTCGTTCTACCTGTTGGACCATGCGACGGGCCGCCTCACCCTCGCGGCGACCAACGGGCTGGACCGGGACCACGTGAGCCGCGTCAGCCTTGCGCTGGGCGAGGGCATCACGGGCGCGGCGGCCGCCGCACGCCGGCCGATCGAGGTTCCCGACGTCAGGCTGGACCCACGCTTCAAGTACCTCCGCGGGTTCGACCTGGCGGGGCTCACCTCGATGCTCTCGGTGCCGCTCACCTGGAACGACACGGTGGTCGGCGTCCTCAACGTCCAGACCGTCGCGACGCGTCGCTTTGCGCCCGAGGAGATCAACTTCCTCGCCACCATCGCCGCGCTCCTTGCCGGGATCGTCGAGAAGGGCCGCCTGCAGCGGGAGCAGGAGCGCCAGCTCGGTGAGCTCCAGGCCCTGGACGAGGCCCGCGCCGAGCTTCTCTCCGTGGTCACCCACGAGCTGCGGACGCCGCTCTCCGTGGTTCGGGCCTACGTGGACCTGCTGGCGGACGCGGCGGGCGGCCAGGCCGACCCACCGGCGCGCGCGTCGAGCGAGGATTGGCGCAACGCCGCCATCGACCAGATCGGCCGCCTGGACCGGCTGGTGGACTCGATCCTCGTCTCCGTCCGCGGGGAGGGCCTGGGGGCCCTGGCCCGGGTGCCGTTCGACCTGGGCAAGACGATGGGTGAGACGGTGGAGCTGCTGCGTCCGCTGCTGCGCTACCACCGGCTGCGCTGGGATCCTCCCGAGGGGGACCTGGTCGCGGCGGGGGACGAGGCACGCTTCCGCCAGGTCCTGGAGCTGCTGCTGGAAAACGAGGCGAAGTACGCTCCGCGCAACTGGGGCGTCTCGGCTGGGGCGTGGCGCCAGGTCGGCGAGATCCGGGCCTATGTCACCGATGACGGGCCGGGCGTGGCAGCCGACGAATGGGAGTCGGTCTTCGATGCGTTCGTGCGGGCGACTGGCCGGCGGGGACGTGGATCGGGAATCGGGTTGTACGCGGCGCGCCGCCTGATGCAGGCGATGGGGGGAAGGATCTGGATCGAGGGCAACGGTTTCGGGGGAAGCCGGTTCGTGGTCGCGCTTCCGGCGGTCGAGCCGGGTTGAGGGAGAGGGACGATGATGCTCGCGCAGGCAGCCGGGCTGCGAATACTCGTCGTGGACGACGAGCCGGCGATGGTGGGGGCGATCACTGCCCTGGTTGGGACCGCCGGGCACCAGGTGATCACCGCCTACGACGGCGAGGCGGCGCTGAGACGGTTCGAGGAGGAGGGCCCCGACCTGGTGCTGCTGGACCTCGCCATGCCCGGCCGCGATGGGGTTGACGTCTGCCGCGAGATCCGGCGCACGAGCCTGACCCCGATCATCGTCCTGACCGGCGAGGCGGACGAGCTGGCCAAGGTGGAGGCGCTCGACGCCGGAGCGGACGACTACGTCACGAAGCCGTTCGGGAAGCAGGAGCTGCTGGCGCGGATCCGCGCCGTAATGCGTCGCCATGAGGCGGGTGACGCCCCCGCCGGCGGCCTGCACGTGGGCCGGCTCACCCTTGACATGGGGCGCCACGAGGCGTCGGTCGAGGGTGCCGTGCTGGCCCTGACGCGGACGGAGTTCGCACTGCTGGCGGCGCTCGTGTCGGCGCGTGGACGGGTGGTCCCGCATGACCGGCTGCTGGCGGCCGGCTGGCCGGGCGACGCGGACCCGGATCCCCAGTGGCTCAAACCACACCTCGCCCGCCTGCGCGCCAAGCTGGAGGAAGCGGACGCGCCGCTTCCCACCAGCGTGCGCGGCGTGGGCTATCGCCTGGAGGCAGCCGAGGAATAGCGGGGCTGGCCGGCGGACCACGCGCGCGTTCATCCGGATCCGCCCCGTAGGATGGACGGCATCGTGGCCATCTCCACCTCCCCAGCCCGCCTCCGCGTCCTCGTCGCGGCCGCCGCGCCGGCCGACGTCGGGGCGATCGCGAGCGCCCTCGGGAACGCGGGCCACGAGGTGGTCACCGCCTACCGCGGGGAAGCGGCCCTCACCCGGCTGGCCGAGGAGCGCCCGGACGTGGTCCTCCTGGATCCGAGCCTGCCGGATGCCGACGGTGTCGCGATCGTCGCCCGGGTCCGCGCCCGGACGGACGCGCCGATCATCGCCATCGCCGACCTCCAGGACGAGACCCTCGTCGTGGCCGCGCTCGAGGCCGGGGCGGTGGACGTCGTCGGGCGGCCGATCCGGGTGGCGGAGCTGATCGCGCGCATCCATGCCGCCGTCCGTCGTGGGATCCCGACGAGCGGCGTGTTCGAGCCGAGCCTCGACGGCCTGCGGATGGACCTTGGACGCCGCGAGGCGACGGTCGCGGGACGTGGCCTGGCCCTCACCCGGACAGAGTTCGAGCTGCTTTCCGTGCTGGCTGCGCGACGCGGCGATGTCGTCGATCATCGCGCCCTGCTCCGGGCCGCCTGGCCCGGCCGCCCGGACGTGGACCCGGAGACGCTCCGCAGCCACCTGACGAGGATCAACGCGAAGCTCGTCGCGGAGGGACACCCGGGCCTGCGCAACGTCCGGGGCCGTGGCTACGCGCTTCGCATCGCCGGCAACCGGCCGGCCGGCTCCACGCCGTCCGAGGGCTGACCGCCCGTCCGGCGTCCGGCCCTCCGGCGTCCCAAACCGCAACAGGCGTGCCACGCACCTGCCACCTGGTCTCCCGGCGCGCGGCCTGTGCGAGGGGCCCCGCGCCCCCGACCATCGGCCGATGAACGATCTTCTGCTCTCGCTCGCGCTGATCCTGGTCTCGGCGGAGGTGGGCGCGGTGGTGGCCAACAGCGTCCGGCTGCCGCGGGCCGTCGGCCAGATCGGGGCCGGGCTGCTGCTGGGTCCGAGCGTGCTCGGCGTGGTCCACCAGGGCGAGGTCGTGACGACGCTGTCCGAGGTCGGGGCGTTCCTCATCCTCGCCGTGGCGGGCCTCGAGACGAACCTGGCCGTGATGCGCCGGGTCGGCCGGGCGGCCCTGCTGGCGGCGATCGGCGGCGTCATCCTGCCCTTCGGCGGAGGCCTCGCGGTCGCGCTCGCGGGTGGCTATGACGTCGCCTCGGCACTCTTCGTGGGTGCGATCCTCACCGCGACGAGCGTCGGGATCACGGCGGCCGTGCTCGGCGAGCTGGGCCTCCTCCGGTCGACCGCGGGCATGACGATCCTGGGCGCTGCCGTCATCGACGACGTCCTGGGCCTGGTGATCCTCGCGCTCGTGGTCGCGTCGGTGACAACGACCGGGATCTCGCCGCTGACCGTGATCCCCCCGATGGCGATGACCCTCGGCGTGGCGGTGATCGGCCTGCGGCGCTTCTCGCCCTACCTCCACGGCGCCATGCATCACCTCCACCTGCGCGGTGGCGGCCACGCCGCCATGCTCGGGCTCATCCTGCTGGCGGGCTGGGCATTCCAGGCGCTGGGCGGCCTCGCGGGGATCACGGGTGCGTACCTCGCTGGCCTGGCCTTCGCTTCCTCGCCCCTCGCGGAGTCGCTGAAGCAGCGCCTGACCCACCTCGGCGAGGCGTTCTGCATGCCGATCTTCTTCGTGGCGATCGGCCTGGCCGCCGACCTGCGCACCGTGCCGGCGGTGTTGCCGATTGCGCTGGCGCTGCTCGGCGTGGCCCTGGTCGGCAAGCTCGTCGGGAGCGGGCTCGGCGCGGCCCTCGGCGGTCTCGACGGGAGCGCGTCGGCGCTCGTGGGAGTCGGCATGATCGCGCGCGGCGAAGTCGCGCTCGTGGCGGCGGCCCTGGGCCTGCAAGCCGGCGCGATCACGCCCGGCCTCTACGCGGCGGTGGTGCTCGTGGCGATCGCGACGACCGTGCTGGCCCCCCTGGGAATCACCGCCTGGGCACGCTGGGCCTCCCGTTCGCGGGGAGGGGCACCGCTCACGGCGGCCGGCCTCGCCGGCGAGCTGGTCGCCGTGCCAGGCCGGCCACGCCTGGGTGACGCGGAATGACCGCCGCACGCGACCTCGCCCGGGCCGCGCTGGTGCCTCTCTCGCGCGAGCAGGTCGACATCGCGCTCCCCTTGCTGCGCGAGGCGCTGGAGATCGACCCTTCGGACACGGATGCGCAGGCGCTCTTCGCCACGGCGCTCATGGCGTGCGGCCGCGTGGACGAGGGGGTCGCGCTCGCCGAGTCTGCGGCGGAGACCGCCCCGACCTCATTCCTGCCGCGCCTCAAGGCCGGCGAGATCGGCATCCGGATCGGCGACCTCGCCGGCGCAGAACGGCACTTCCTGGCCGCCCTGGCCGCGGCGAGGCCGGGCTCGCCGGACGCGCAAGCCGCGCGCGCCCTGCTGGCCGAGGCGCGCGTCCGTTCGCGCCGCGCGATCGCGCACCACGCGCAGATGCCCGGGCTCGGCGGGCGCATCCGCTGGCGGGCGCCCTGGCGATGGCGACCGCGCTCCGCGACCCATGGCCCGGTCGACCCGGTCGACGGGGAGGCCGCACAGGAGCCGGTACCCAGCTGATCCCGGTCCCGGCGCGGGGACCCGCTCATCAGTCCACGTCATTCCACTCGGGAGGAGGTACGTTTCGCATGTCTGTGACGCCAGCCCCCGGCCGCCCGCGGGGGCGCCGAAGCCGACTCATCCGCCTCGCGCAGGCCGGCCTGCTCGGCGCGTTCGTCCTCTTTGCGCTCGCTGCCTGCGCGGTACAGCCCGCCAGCCAGGACGGCGGCGATCCGTCCGGGCTGACCACCAGCTCCGCGTCCAACCTGGTCGGGATCGCCCCCGGCGCGATCACCACCAACAACCTCGCGACCGGCCAGGCAAACGAGCCGCTCGCGACGAAGCTCGCGGTCCTGATCGACCAGAACCGGCTCGGCATCAACTTCACCTGGCTGCTGGTGACCGGGTTCCTGGTCATGTTCATGCAGGCCGGGTTCGCGCTGGTGGAGACCGGGTTCACCCGGGCCAAGAACGCCCTCCACACGATGAGCATGAACTTCATGATCTATGCCATCGGGATCGTGGGCTTCTTCCTGGTGGGGTTCGGCCTCGCCTTCGGCGGCCTGGGCAACGTCGGCGTTCCCCAGCTCGGCGGGATGAAGGGTCTCGACGGGATGTTCACGGTCAACATCGGCGGGACCGCCTGGGGCCTCTTCGGGACCTCGGGCTTCGCCCTCGCCGGCAAGTCCTACGACGTCGCGATCATCGCCTTCTTCCTCTTCCAGCTCGTGTTCATGGACACGGCCGCCACGATCCCGACCGGCTCGATGGCCGAGCGATTCCGCTGGAAGCCGTTCGTCGTGTATGGCTTCTTCATCAGCGCGATCCTCTACCCGGTCTTCGCGGCCTGGGCATGGGGCGGCGGCTGGCTCAGCCAGCTGGGCAGGATCGGCCTGGGCCAGGGCTACGTCGACTTCGCCGGCTCCGGCGTCGTGCATTCCATCGGCGGCTGGTGTGCGCTCGCGGGGGCGATCGCCGTCGGGCCCCGGATCGGCAAGTACCTCAAGGACGGCCGGATCCGCGAGATCCCGGGCCACAACCAGATCCTGGCGATCCTGGGCACGTTCATCCTCGCCTTCGGCTGGTTCGGGTTCAACCCGGGCAGCACGTTCGCCGCGTCAGGGAACGGTGCCCTGCGCATCGGCATCGTGGCCGTGGTGACCATGCTTGCCTCGGGCTTCGGCGCGATGGCGGCCATGTTCTACACGTGGTGGACGGAGAAGAAGCCGAACCCCGGCATGATGGTCAACGGGATGCTGGCCGGGCTCGTCGCCATCACGGCGCCGTCGGGCTACGTCGGGCCGCTGGCCGCCTGCCTCATCGGCCTGGTGGCCGGGGTCCTCGTGTGCGTCGCCGTCGCCGTCATCGACCGGGTGCTCAAGGTCGACGACCCGGTCGGGGCCATCGCCGTCCACGGCGTCAACGGGCTGTGGGGCGTCCTGGCCACCGGGATCTTCGCCGATGGCACGGCGAACTACGGCGGCTTCCAGGTCACCGGGCTGCTCTACGGCAATGTCGGCCAGTTCATGGCCCAGGTCGTCGGCGGCGCGGTCGCGTTCGTCTGGGGCTTCGGGGTCTCGTTCGTCTTCTTCAAGGCGCTCGACCGGGTGGTCAAGCTCCGCGTCAGCCCCGAGACGGAGATCGGCGGGCTCGACATCCCGGAGATGGGGAGCACCGGCTACATCCCCGACGACCTGCCCGACGGGCCGGACGGCTGGCCCGTGCCCGCGGGCGTTCCAGTCCGCGGCGCGGCGTAGCGGCACCAGCGAAACGCTCGGGGTGACGGCGCGTCGCCCCGCACCCCCGACCCTCCCGCGGACGCTTCGGCGTCCGGGGGAGGGTCGCTTCGGTCTCCGCCCCGCAGCGAATCGAGGCACACTTGGCGCATGTCCAATTCCCATGACCCCGAATCCGCGCCCCGGCCGGCGATCGGCGCCGAGGCCCACCCCACTCGAGTCGCGATCGTGGGGGCCGGCGCGGTCGGTTCCACGTTCGCGTTCGGCCTGCTCCTCTCCGGGCTCGCCGCCGAGATCCTGCTGGTGGACGCCAACGCGCGGCGCGCCGAAGGGGAGGCGATGGACCTCCTGCACGCGGTGCCCTTCGCGAAGACCGCCCGCGTGTGGTCCGGTCCGCTGGAGGAGTGTCGCGGCGCCGCGATCACGGTGATCGCGGCCGGTGCAGGGCAGAAGCCGGGCGAGACCCGCCTGGACCTGGTCCGCAAGAACGCCGCGATCTTCGGCCAGATCGTCCCGGCGGTGGCACGCGCCAACCCGGACGGGATCATCGTGGTCGCCACGAACCCGGTGGACGTCCTGTCCTACCTGACCTACCGGATCAGCGGGCTGCCGCCCGAGCGGGTCATCGGCTCGGGCACGATCCTCGACACGTCTCGTTTCCGGATGCTCCTCGCCGAGCACTATGGCGTCGATCCGCGCTCCGTCCATGCGTACATCGCCGGCGAGCACGGCAATTCGGAGGTGCCGGTCTGGTCCTCCGCCAACATCGCCGGCATGCCGCTGGAGGACTTCGGGCGGGCCAACGGGATCGGGCACGACCAGGGCTCCCTGCAGCAGATCTTCGAGTCGACGCGCGACGCCGCCTACCAGATCATCGAGCGCAAGGGGGCCACCTCATTCGCAGTCGCGGCGGGCCTGATCCGCATCGTCGAGGCGATCCTGCGCGACCAGTCCACGGTGCTGTCCGTCAGCTCGCTGATCTGCGACTACTACGGGATCGACGACGTCTACCTGTCCGTGCCGACGGTCCTGGGGCGGCGCGGGGTAGAGCGGACCCTGCGCCTGGCGATGTCGGCCGAGGAGGCGTCGGGCCTCCGTCACTCGGCCGAGCTGCTGCGGGCCACGATCGCGACGCTGGGGCTGGACCAGCGCTGACGACTCAGGCGAGCGCGATTGCGGCGGCCTCGGCCCGCAGGGCGGCGTAGCCCGGCTTGATCACCGCGGTGATCAGCCGCAGCCGCCCGTCGAAGGGCTCGAACGCCGACTTCATGCCGTTGAGCGTGAGCCACTCCATCTCGTCGAGCCCGATCCCGAACGTCGCGGACATGGCCGCGAACTCGCTGGACAGCGAGACGCCGCTCATCAGCCGGTTATCGGTATTGAGCGTCACCCGGAAGCGCAGCCGCCGCAGCAGGTTGATCGGGTGGTCGGCCAGCGTCGCCACGGCACCGGTGTGGACGTTCGAGGTCGGGCACATCTCCAGCGGGACGCGCCGGTCGCGGACGTACGCGGCGAGCCGCCCGAGATGCGGCCGGCCGGCATCGTCGATGGTGATGTCATCCACGATCCGAACGCCGTGGCCCAGCCTGGCCGCGCCGCACCACTGCAGCGCCTCCCAGATGGATGGCAGCCCGAACAACTCGCCAGCGTGGATCGTCGAGTGGAAGTTCTCGCGCTGGACCAGGTGGAAGGCGTCGAGGTGGCGGGTCGGCGGGAAGCCCTTCTCGGGCCCGGCGATGTCGAACCCGACACAGCCACGATCTCGCCAGCGGACCGCCAGCTCGGCAATCTCCACCGACCGCGCGTACTGGCGCATCGCGGTGCAGATGAACCGGACCACGATCGGCCGGCCGGCGGCAGCCGTCGCTGCCATGCCGCGGTCGAAGCCCGCCAGGACCGCCGCGACGACCTCATCGAGCGTGAGCCCGCCCGACGTCGACAGCTCCGGCGCGTACCGGACCTCCGCGTAGACCAGGCCGTCCGCTGCCAGGTCCTCCACGCACTCCGCACTGATCCGTTCGATCGCATCGCCGGTCTGCATGAGCGCGACCGTGTGGGCGAACCCTTCCAGGTACAGCTCCAGCGACTTGCGGTCCGCCCCACGCGTGAACCACGCCTGGAGCTCATCCGCATCCTGCGTGGGCAGGGCCGTATAGCCCGCCTCCCGGGCCAGGTCGATGACGGTCCGGGGCCGAAGGCCGCCGTCAAGGTGATCGTGGAGGAGGACCTTGGGGGCGCGCTGGATGATGCGGTCGTCGAGCATGCACGGATCGTACGCCGCTGCCGTGGCGACGGCGCGATCCCCGGTCAGCGCGGCGGCCACGCGGGCCGGCCTACGTTTCGGTTCCCTCCAGGCGCGCCCGAGCGGCGGCCAGCGCGGCCGCCACGCGGACCGGCGCCGTGCCGCCCACCACGTCGCAGGAGGCGAGTGCCGCGTCGAGCGTCGCCGCCTCACGAAGCGCCCCCGCGAGCGTCGGGTCGCCCGCCAGCCCCATGACGGCGGTGTCGCGGCTCTCGGCCAGAGCCGCCGCGATCACGCCATCGGGGAGCTCGGCGAGCGCGAGGCCGCCGGTTTCGGCCGCGCCGACCAGGCGTCCCACGATGTGGTGCGCGTCGCGGAACGGCACGCCGCGGCGGACCAGCGCATCGGCGACGGCGGTCGCAGTGGTGAAGCCCTCGGTGGCCGCCCGTCGCATCGCGTCGCGATCGATGGCCAGCGTCTCGATCATCCCGGCCATGACCCCCAGAGAGCCCTCGAATACCGCGCAGGCATCGAAGAGGGGCTGCTTGTCCTCCTGGAGATCGCGCTGGTAGGCCAGGGGCAGTCCCTTGAGGAGCGCAAGGAAGCCGGCGAGCGAACCGATCACGCGGGCGGCCCGTCCCCGGACGAGCTCGGCAGGGTCGGGGTTCTTCTTGTTCGGCATCATCGATGAGCCGGTGGTGAACGCATCCGCGGCGCGAACGAACCCGAAGCGAGGGTTGGACCACCAGGTGAGCTCCTCGGCGAGGCGCGACAGGTGGAGCATGCCCAGGACGACCGCGAAGAGCAGCTCGGCCACGAAGTCCCGGTCCGAGACAGCGTCGAGCGAGTTCGCGGTCACGCCGTCGAAGCCGAGCTCCCGGGCGACCGACTCCCGGTCGAGCGGGTACCCGGCCCCTGCGAGCGCACCGGACCCGAGCGGCGAGCGATTGGTGCGCACCCGGCAATCGGCGAGCCGGCCCCGGTCGCGCTCGAGCATCTCGACGTAGGCGAGCAGATGGTGGGCGAAGAGGACGGGTTGTGCCGGCTGAATGTGCGTCAGCCCGGGCAGGATGGCGTCGCCCTCCCGCCCGGCGAGGCCGACGAGCGCGCGTTCCATGGCGACGATCGCGGCGTCGAGGCCGTCGATCGTGCGGCGCGACCAGAGCCGCAGGTCCGTGGCCACCTGGTCGTTGCGCGAGCGCCCGGTGTGGAGCTTCCCGGCCAGCGGGCCGATCCGGGCGGCGAGTGCAGCTTCCAGGTTCAGGTGGACGTCCTCGAGACCCGGGTCCCAGGTGAGGGTGCCGGCGTCCACCTCGGCCCGGAGCGCCTCCAGCCCGGCGACCAGCGCCGCGACCTCCGCCGCCTCCAGCAGGCCCGCGCGGCCGAGCCCGCGCACGTGGGCCACGGAGCCCGCCAGGTCGTCGAGCGCCAGCACCCGGTCAACCTCGATCGAGCGCGTGAAGTCGGCCGCCCGCGCGTCCGTCTCGCCGGCGAACCGTCCACCCCAGAGCCGCATCCTCGCCTCCCCTACCCCAGCGTCGGTGCCGCGAATGGTAGCGACGCCGCGGCCTCGTCCAGCGGGACCTGCGATTCCCCGGCCCGGGGGAACACGGCCAGGGCCAGGATCGCGGAGGCCACGGCCAGCATGGCCGCCCCGCCGAAGAGCGCCTCGGAACCGAGGCTCGCATAGATCTGCCCGCCGACCAGGTTCGCGATGATCGCCGCAGCCCCGAACGCGGTGACCTGGTACAGGCCCTGGCCGGTGGCCTGCAGTCGCGGCGGCAGGAGCACCGCCATCGTGAGGACCGCGCCGACCCAGAGACCGGCGAAGGCGATCCCGCTGACGAACCGCGTCGCGATGATGAGCGTCGGCGAGTCCAGCAGCGCCCATCCCACGAAGCACGCCGCGTAGAGGAGCGCGCTGCCCGCCACCAGGCCGCGCAGCCCGATGCGGGCCGCGACGCTTCCGACGAGGAGCATGGCCGGGATCTCGGCGAACGCGCCCGCGGAGGAGATCAGGGCGACGTCGAACGGGCTCCCGCCCAGCGCCACGACGCGAAGCGGCAGGTACGTGAAGCCGGCGATGATCCCGACGTGCACGAGCAGGAGCGCGACCAGCACGCCCCGCAGGCGTGGCTGCACGTTCAGCGCAACCGCCATCGAGCCGCCGCGCGCGCGGCCGGGCGCGTGCTCGGCAAGGTTCGCGCGGGGCAGGTCCGGGGTGAGCCGTGCCGCGATCGCCAGGCTGATCGCGAACGCCGCACACAGGCCGAACGCCGGCCCGTACCCCGCCTGGTCGTAGAGCAGGCCCACGCCGGCCGACGAGATCGCGAAACCAAGTGATGTGAGGAGCCGGACTCGCGCGTAGTCGCGGGCGCGGTCGGCGACCGCGTTCACGGCCAGGGCGTCGGCCAGCGGCCCCCAGCCGGACTCGAACAGGCTGAACCCCACGAAGCAGGCGGCCACAACGAGCGCAGGGATGGGTGAACCGGCAATCAGCATGACTGCCGCGCCGGTCAGGGCGGCGATCACGAGCGCGCTGCGCCGACCCAGGACGACGTCCGCCAGGTGGCCCCACGCGGGGACGGCAATGGTGAAGGCGGCCGAGGACATGGCCGTGATCACCCCGATCTCCACGGGCGAGAAGCCACGGGAGGACAGGATGACGGCGATGAATGGGAAGAAGATGCCCTGGGCGATCCCGCTGGTGAGGAAGACGGCACGGATGGCGCGCATGCGCCCGCAATGGTACGGGCCGGGGAACCGCGCCGGGGCGCCGAGCGTGGCAGACTCCGCCGGTGGACCCCAGCCTCCCGCCGTCGATCGACGTCGCCGTGCGCACCGAGGCCCCTGACCCGCTGGCGGTGAGCCGCCCATCCCGCCGCGAGCGCGCCGGCGGCTCCTACCCGGCCCTCCTGGGCGTCCTCGCGCTCTCGTGGGGTTCCAGCTACCTGTTCATCAAGATCGGCGTGGCAACCCTGCCGCCGCTGAGCCTGGTCGCGGGACGCCTGCTCGTCGGCCTGGCCATCCTGCTCGTGGTCACGGGCATCACGCGCACGCCATTTCCACGCGATCGCCGGACGCTCCGCGGCCTGGCGATCCTGGGCGCGGTCAACATCGCGATCCCGTTCTGGCTGATCAGCTGGGCGGAGCAGCACATCACGTCCGGGCTCGCCGGGATCCTCCAGTCGACCTCGCCGTTCTTCACCCTCGTGCTCGCCGCGACGTTCGTCCATGACGAGCGGGTGACGCGCGGCCGCATCGCCGGCATCGCGCTCGGCTTCCTGGGGATCTTCATCCTGTCGGCGAACGACCTGGCCGACATCGCAAGCGCGGCCGGCGCCCAGCGCCTGCTCGGCGAGGGTGCAGTCGTGCTTGCCTCACTGGCCTACGGCACCGGCAACACCTTCGCTCGGGCCGCGCTGCGGGACACTCGCCCGCTCGTCCTCGCGACGGGACAGGTCGCCTGGGCGTTCGGGATGATCGTCGCGCTGGCCTTCCTGGTCGACGGGGGGATCACCATCCCGACCGTGCCCGAGGCTGCCCTCGCCGTTGGATGGCTGGGCGCCGTGGGCACCGGTTTCGCCTACGTCGTCTACTTCCGGCTGATCGCCGGGTGGGGTCCGACGCGCACCTCGCTCGTGGCCTACCTGCTGCCGGTGGTCGCGGTCCTGCTCGGCATCGTCGTCCTGGGCGAGACGGTCGACGCCACGTTCCTCGCCGGTGCGAGCTTCATCGTGGCCGGCATCTGGGTGGTCAACCGGCGCGGTTGACCCGGGCCGCCGCGCGGATCTCCTCGCCGGCCGCGCACCCGACCACGTGGTCGTTGGCCATCCCGGTCGCCTGCATGAACGCGTAGCAGATGGTCGGGCCGACGAATTGGAAGCCGCGCCGCACGAGGTGCTGGCTCATCGACCGGGACTCCGGCGTCTCCGCCGGGATCTCGCCGAGGCTTGCCGGCCGTCGGTCGAGTGGGATGCCACCGACGAACCCCCAGAGCAGCTCCGGAAGCGGCTCGCCCGCCTCCGCAAGCGCCAGCACCACCCGGGCGTTCGCGATCGCGCCCGCAACCTTGCGACGGTTGCGCACGATTGCGGTGTCCGACAGGAGGCGCTCGACGTCGGCCTCCCCGAACGCGGCGACGGCCGTTGGATCGAAGCCGGCGAATGCCCGGCGGTAGCCCTCGCGCTTCCGGAGGATCGTCGCCCAGGACAGGCCGGCCTGGGCTCCTTCCAGCAGGAGCATCTCGAACAGGTTTTGCGCGTCGCGAGACGGACGGCCCCATTCGGCGTCGTGGTAGGCGCGGTAGAGCGGATCTGCCTCCACACCCCACGCGCAGCGGACGACCCCATCCGGACCCACGATCAGCGAACGGGCAGCCCGGGTGCGTGCCGGGGACGACTCCCCGGTGGTGTCAGTCAACGTCCCGCCGCGTCACTCCCCACGCCCCGAGCAGGATCCCGCCGAACCCGAGCACCAGGCACGCGACCACACCCGCGGTGTCCCACCGACCGATCATCGGCTGGCCCAGGTGCGCCGTCAGCGCGAGCTGATGGAACCAGTCGGGCAGGTTGAGCGGCGGCGCGAGCAAATCGATGAGGTACGTCGCCACGACGACAAGGGCGGCGATCTCGGCCGCGATCGAGGTCCGCCACAGGCCGCCGACCGCGACCCCGACGCCGACGATCGCCACGGCGTAGAGGCCGAGCGACGCGGTCCCAACGATCGCATCGCCTGCCGTCGCGCCCCCGGCCGCCGCGCCGAGCCCGATGCCGAGCGCGAGCAGGGCTGTCATGACGATGACCGCCACGATCGCCCCAACCCCGCCGGCGATCACCCAGCGGGCGCGCGACAACGGGGCGGACAGGATCTCCTCGAGACGGCCGTCGGTCTCGTCCGACGCCCACTTCGCGACGAATGTCGTGGCGGCCAGGCCGGCGGCGATGTAGAGCATCTCCGCGTACAGCTGGAGCCAGGCGCCGGGGTTCGCGAAGTTGTAGCCGCGGAAGATCGTCCCAAAGGTGCTCAACAGGTTCGGATCCTTCCCGATCTGGTCGGCGAACGGACCGACGAGCGACGCGAGGAGTGCCCCCATCAGGCCGAACCCGATGCCCCAGGCGAGCGCTCGCGGGAGCTCGTCGCCGAACGCCCGACTCACCGGCCCTCGGACGCCGAGGACTGCCGCAGGCAGGCTCGGGAGCGAGAGGCCCGCCGTGACCCCGAGGTCGGTCCGGGCGAAGAGCTCGACCCCGAGCGCGAGGAGGAGCACGGCCACGAATCCGACGAGCGCGACGCCCGGCCAGTCGTAGAAGCCGGCGAGCGGGATGTGGTCGACGGTCCAGTGAAACGGGCTCACATCGACGAGCGGGCCGCCGACGTTCAAGCCGCTCGCGACCCACGCGGCGACCATCACGAGCCCGGCGGTGCCGGCCGACCCGGCGCGCCCCAGGAGCGGTGCGAGGGTGAACGCGAGGCCGCCGAAGCACATGGCGATGAGGCCGGCCCAGAGGGCAAACCCGACAGCACCGCCGAGCGGGATCTGGTCGCCGAGCGACGGGTCGCCGAAGACGCTCGAGCTGACATAGATCATGAGCGCAACGACGGCCATCGCCAGCCAGAGCATCGTCAGGTGGGCAGCCAGCTTCTCGAGCGCGATCCGGCGCTTCCCGAATGGCGCCGCGGCGACGAAATCGAGGCTGCCGCGCGCCGCCTCGCCGGCGAGCGTCCCGGACAGCGCGAGGATGGACCAGAGCGCGGTGGCGAGGGCGAAGGTCGCCCCGTACTTCCAGCTCATGTATCCGCCGAGGGTGCCCAGCTTTGGGCCCATCAGCGTGGCATTGCCAAAGAGGTTGACCATCGAGGCCGGCATGCTCCCGATGAGCGTGTTCACCTCGAGACGTGACGCCGGGGTCGGGAACACGGTCCCGATCGCGGCGCCCATGACGAGCGCGATGCCGCCGAGGAGCCCCGCGGCGATGATGAAGGCGAGCCGGGAGTCGCGGATGGTCTTGCCGTAGATGCTGCCGAACCCGTAGACACGGCTCAGAAGCGGGATCGACGGGAGGGGTGCCACCTGGGAGGGGGCGCCGGCGCTAGCGGCCATGGGCGTTCTCCTCCACGGCGTCGCGTCCGTACTGCGCGAGGAATGTCTCCTCCAGGCTCGGCTCACGGCTGACGAAGTCGAGCAGCTCGTAGCCGGCGGCCGCCTGGACCACCGGCGTGATCGCGCCGCTCACGCGCAGGCGCAGCACGTGATCGTCGACCTGCACGTCGCTGACACCGGCGAGGGCCGCGAACGCGGCCGCCGGGACCGGCCCGGCGAAGCGCAGCTCCACCTGGTGGTGGGCGAGGTCGCGCAAACCTTCCACGGTGTCGACCTTGACGAGTCGCCCCTCACGGATGATCGCGACCCGGTCGCAGCTCTTCTCGACCTCGGAGAGGACGTGACTGGAGACGAACGCCGTACGCCCCTCGGCGATCAGCTCGCGCAGGGCGCCGAAGAAGCTCTGCTGGACGAGCGGGTCCAGGCCGGCCGTCGGCTCATCGAGGATGAGCAGGTCCGGCCGGTGCTGGAGGGCGATGATCAGGCCGACCTTCTGCTTGTTGCCCTTGCTGTACTCGCGAAAGCGACGCGAAGGGTCGAGGTCGAAGCGCTCGACGAGCGACGCCTGGTACACCGGGTCGACGCCGCCGCGCAGGTTGGCGAAGTAGCGCATCGTCTGGGCCCCGGTCAGGCGGTCGTACAGGGTGAACTCGCCGGGCAGGTAGCCGATCCGCCGGTGGATCGCCACCGGGTCGGCCGAGGACTCGATCCCGAAGACGCGGGCGACCCCGGCGGTGGGCCGGATCAGGTCCAGCAGGATCCGGATCGTGGTGGTCTTGCCGGCCCCGTTGGGCCCCAGGAACCCGAACACCTCGCCCTGGGCCACCGAGAGGTCGACCTCCACGATGCCCCGGTGGGGCCCGTAGGACTTGGTCAGCTTCTCGGTCTCGATGACGTTCATGTCGGTCCCTCGCCTGCAATCCCCAGCGGACAGTACGCTCTTTCGCGCGGTGGGTCTGACCCTACCCTGAGTCAGGATGGTCGCGCCGCGGCCGCCTCTGCCTTCTGCTTGAGCGCGGCCAGCTCCGCCTCCAGGCGCGGACCGACCCCGCCCCGATCGAGGCGCACCAGGGCGCGCGCCAGCCGCGAGCGGCCCTCCAGGAGCACCGAGCCCGCGACGCGCGTCCCACCCGATGCCGCTGTCAGCTCCCACAAACGCTCGCCATGAATGTCACGGCCGCCGATGCCCACCCGGAATTGGCGGGCCGGCCGCGCCTCCAGGCTCTCGAGCGTCGTGCCGAGCGCAACCGGGCCCAGGCGAAATCGGGCATGTCGCCGCGCTCCGGCCGCCGGCCAGTCAGGGCCCGCCGGATCGAGGAGGAGCCGGACGTCGCGCCAGACTCTGCAGCCCGGGTCGTGCAGCGCGACCCAGACGACGTCCGGCGACGCGTCAACGAACAGGCGGCGCTCGACGGCCCCGCGCGGAAGGCGGGGACGCGTTGCTGCGCCCACCCCTATCGCCCTGCCGACCCGCACGCCATGTGCACGGAGCGATTATCGCACCGGCCCCCGGGACCTCCCGGGACCGTGGGGGTCGCACCGCGCGGGTGGGGCATCCCGGTGCCGCTGGCGGCAGCTGGAACGCCGTCCGGGCGCTACTTGCCTGCGCGGTCCTTCGGCAGCGGAGGCAGGCCCTTCCTGCCGGCCACCAGGTAGTGATCGAACCAGGCCCGCACCTGGACCAGGTTCTCCACCCGTCGGAACGGCGCCCCGGAGCGGGTCAGCTCGTGCGACTCGTTCGGAACGCGCATGAAGCGGACCGGCCGCCTGAGCGTCCGGAGCACGGCGAAGAGCGCCTCCGCCTGGCCGATTGGGCACCGAAGGTCGTTCTCTGCGTGCTGGATGAGCAGCGGGGTCCGGATCTTGTCGGCGTAAGTGAGCGGTGACAGACGGCGGTACAGCTCCGGGTCTTCCCACGGCTGGGCGCCGAACTCCATCTTCCCGAACATGCCGCCGGCAAGATCCCCGGTCAGCATGAGCGTTGCGAGGTCGGTCACGCTGCGGCAGGTCATGGCCGCAGCGAAGCGCGAATCGGCCCCGACGATCCAGTTCGTCAGGTACCCACCGTAGGAGCCGCCGGCCACCCCGAGCCGCGCGGGGTCGGCGAGGCCGTCAGCCACGACCGCATCAACGTGGCCCAGCACGTCGCGTGTCGGGCCGACCGCCCAGTCGGGGATGTTCGCGGCGTTGAAGTCCTGGCCGTAGCCCTCCGACCCACGCGGGTTCGTGGCGAGAACGCTGACGCCGGATCCAGCCAACACCTGGAACTCCCAGTACGGCGCCCAGCCGTACAGGGTGTGTGGCCCACCGTGGATCTGGAGCACGAGCGGCGCCGGGTTGCCTGCTTCCGCCTCCGCACACGGGATCAGCCACCCCTGGATCTCCTGGCCATCGACCTCCACCCAGCGCTCGACCGCCTGGCGCACGTCGATCTCAGCGAGAATCTCGTCGTTCCAGTGGGTGATCCGGCGCAGTCCATCGCCAGCGTCAGCGCCGGCCTGGCCATCCGCGCCGAGGTCGACGAGATGGAGATCGCCGAGCGCCGCCGGGTCCGAGCGGATGACCGCCACCCGGACGCTGCCGTCGGGGCGCCGGACGGCGTGCCAGCCCGACAGGTAGTGGTGCCCGTCGGTGAGCCGCTCGACCGTGCCATCGTCGCCCGCGATGCGCCACAACTCGTAGCTTCCGCGCACCGGCGCGGTGAACAGGAGGTGCCGGCCGTCCGGCGCCGCCCACAGGTGGGCCGGCTCGCCGGGCGTGACGTCGCTGCCCATCCCCGAGCCGGGCATCAGGTCATGGCGGCCGGAGAGGTTGCGACCCTCGCCCTTCCCGGCCTCGCTGCCATCCGCGGCGAACAGCCAGATGTCGTTGCGGCTCCCCCCGGCCCGCGGGTAGCGATGGCCCAGCACGGCCACGGTCTGCCCGTCCGCCAGCCAGGCGGGCGTCCCGAACGCCGAGCCAGCTCCGTCCGAGATGCGGACGTCGCGGCCGCTCGCGACATCCACCACGTGGACGTCGAACTGCCAGCCGAGGTCCGGGTCGCGGCCACCCTGCGCCACGTAGGCGACACGGGTGCCGTCCGGGGAGAAGACCGGGTCATCGTGGTTCGTGCGACCCGTGGTGAGGCGCCGCGCGGCACCGCTGGCAACCTCGACGAGCCACAGGTTGGTGACGTGGTCGTAGATGAAGCCCGGCCCGTTGAGCATGTTCTGGAGCCGGTCGATGTAGCGGTAATCGGAGGTTGGCGGCTCACCCGGCTTCGGAGGCGCGCCCTTGCCGCGAACGCGCGCGTCCTCCTTGTGGGTCGGGCCCGCCGAGGCGCTCCGAGCAACGAGCCACCGGCCATCGGGGGACCAGGCGAAGCTCTCCACGCCACGCGGAAGGTCGGTCAGCCGACGCGCCTCTCCGCCATCGAGCGGGAGCAGGTGCACCTGCGTACCGTCCTCGCGATCCTTCGGCGCCTCGGGCTCCTCCTCCGTGATCGGCCGCCGGTCGGACAGGAAGGCGAGCCAACGCCCGTCGGGGGAGAACCGGGGGTGGGTGTCGTTGCGGACCCCGAGCGTCGCCTGGCGTGGAGGTGCGCTACCGTCGGAAGGCACCAGCCAGATCGCGTGTCGATACGCGTCGCGTGACGGCGCCGCCATCTGGACGGTCATCGCGACAAGCTCACCAGAGGGCGACAACTGTGGGTCGGTCGGGATGCGGAACCGGTACAGGTCCTCGGGTCGCGGGGGGCGGGACATGAGCGCCTCGTGTTCTGGGTGGGTCTGCCGGAGGGGTTCGGGCTCGCCACGATAGCAGCGATCCCGACCGTCGGTCGGTGTCCGAGGGCGCGAGCCGGCTCAGCCGCGCCTGCGACGGCTTGGGCGTTCCCTATTCGGGTTCGGCCGCTGGCGGGCCCTGCCGGCGGACACGGCGCTGCCGGCGATGGCCCGCGATCGGCGTGGTCGTGCTCCACCGTCGTCCAGCGCACGATCGGCGTGGCGGTAGCCCGCGTTGTGCCGGATACGATCGGCGTGGCCGTGCTCCACCGTCGTCCCGGATGGCCGTACCCCGCTTCGTGCCGGATACGATCGGGGCGAATGCGGGAGCGCGACTTGACAGGCCGTGCCATCGCCACCCCCGCCGCCGGCGCGGCTCACGAGCGTGACGCCCGACCGTGGAGTCACGCCTGACGGCAGGAAGCGAGGTGTGCGCGGATCCGGCAGCACTTCGGTTCGTAGGTGACGCTCCGACGACCGCGGGTCGCGGGCTGCAGCACGTCGGTTCGTAGGTGACGCTCCGACGGAGGCTGCAGCCGGTTGGGCGCCGGCCGCAGCCGCTTGGGCGCCCGGCTCGGCCCGCTCGGGCCCGGGCCGAACCGCGTCGTTCGACTCGGGGCCTTGGCTGATGGTTGCCGCACACAGCGGCCGGGTGGATGATTGCTCCACGCAGTCGCGGAGATGATCGCATGCGCATCCTCCTCGCCGTGGATGGCTCCCCATCCGCGACCCGTGCCCGCGACCTGGTCGCGAGCCTCCCGTGGCCCGAGGGCTCCGTGGTCCGGGTCCTCGCTGCGCTCGACATCGCACCGGCCCTCTGGGGCGGGCCATGGATCCCCGCGATTCCTGCCGGAGCCGACGCCTACGAGGCGGAGGCGCTGCGCGAGCTGACGTCCGTGATCGAGACGACCCGCGCTCCGCTCGAGGCGGCCGGCCTGACCGTGGAGACAGACCTGGTGCGCGGCACGCCCGCCCTCGCGATCCCCGACGAGGCCAGGATCTGGAAGCCGGACCTTACCGTCGTCGGAAGCCGCGGCCACGGGCCGCTGGAATCGGCCCTGCTGGGGTCCGTCTCGTCGGCGGTGGTCGATCACGCGTACGCGCCGGTTCTTGTGGCGCGCGGTGACCACGTCCGATCGATCGTGCTCGCGGAGGACGGTTCGCCTGCCGCAGCCGGGGTTCGTGACCTGCTGGTGCGCTGGTTGCCGTTCGCAGGGCTCCCGGTCCGGGTCGTCGGCGTGGTGGACATGGCGGCCCCCTGGAGGACCGGGATCGCGCCGACCATGTTCTCGGCCGCGACCGACCTCTACGCGGAGCTGATCGCGAGCTCGCGCGAGACGCTCCGCCAGGTGCTGGCCGCCACGGTCGCAACGCTCCGAGCGGCCGGCCGCACCGCGGAGGCCGAGCTGCGCGAAGGGGATCCGGCCGACCAGATCGTGCAGTCCGTCCACGACATCGCCGGGGACATGATCGTGATCGGCTCACGGGGTCATACCGGGATCAGCCGGATCGTGATGGGCAGCGTCGCGCACAGCGTGCTGCTCCACGCGCGATGCTCGGTGCTCGTCCTCAAGCAGCCTCACCCGCCGGACCATTAGGAAGTCCCGCGTGGCGTTGCCACCTGGTCCGGGCTCGCTCGCCCTCGAGGCAGGGTGACGCCTACACTACGGCCATGACATCGAGCTACCTGCGCGGCGACGACCTGGTCGCTCCCGTGCGCATCCACGCTAATCGCGAGGAGGGCACGCTCCGGATCGATTGGGCCGATGGACACGTCTCCATCTACGACTTCGTCCGGCTCCGCTGGCTCTGCCCATGCGCCTACTGCCGAGGCGAGATGGGGCAGCCGGGCTGGCTGGATTCGAACCCCGCGCTCACCGGGGAGCAGACACGGCTCGTCTCGATGGAGCCTGTGGGCGGATATGCCGTCGCCCCGACCTGGGGGGACGGGCACCACACCGGCTTCTACACCTTCACCTCGCTGCGCACCCATTGCCCGTGCCCAGAGTGCACGGCCGCCCGCGCCGCCGCCGGTCATCCCGACGCGGCCATCCCGAAGGGAGCATCGCGATGATCGTCGCAACCACGCCATACATCGCCGGCCACCGCGTCACCGAGACGAAGGGGATGGTGTTCGGGCTGGTCGTCCGGAGCCGCGGCTTGGGCGGCAACATCATGGCCGGGCTCCGCTCGCTGGGCGGGGGCGAGATCCACGAGTACACCGAGCTGCTCGAGGACACCCGCCGCCAGGCGATCGACCGCCTGGTCCACAACGCGACGCTCGCCGGCGGCAACGCCGTGATCTCGATGCGCTTCGACAGCTCGGAGATCGCGAGCACCATGTCGGAGATCGTCGCGTACGGGACCTCGGTCGTGGTCGAGGAAGACGCGTCAGAGACAGTGCCGACCACGCCGGTCGAGTAGCGATGGTCGCGACTCGAGGCGGCCCCACCGCTGCCCGGCCGTCGGGGGCATAAGCGTGGGCCTGGGGATCGTCCGGCTGCTGCTGGCGTTCGTCGGCGCTCTCATGCTCCTGGGCGGGCTGCTCGTTGTCGTGAGCGGCGACGCTGGGGCCTTCGCCGGGTTATGGCTCGTCATCATCGGCGGGGTCCTCCTCCTGGCAGTGAGCCTGGAGCGGCTCCGGTACCGGAGCGAGCAGGCGGACCGCGCCGGCGCCGCGCCCGGGCCCGGCGGGGGCGAGAGCCTAGACACGCCCATGGAGCCGCGCTTCCGGCGCACCAACGAGCTCTTCGAGGACCCGTCCAGCCGGCGAACCATGCGCGTCTGGCTGGACCCGGCGACCGGCGAACGTCGCTACCGCGCCGAAGGGTAGGGTCGGACCGAAGGACAGGGGTCGGACTCGAACAGGGGCCGTGCTACGATCTCTGGCCAACCCGCACGTACATGTGCGCTCGACGCCGCTGTCCCTCGTGATCACCGCCCCTGGAGCCATTCGGCCCGCATGACCACCATCCGCGTCCGCTCCCCGCGCTCGGTGGCGCGCCGGCGTCCGGCCGCGCTCCCGTACATCAACCGCGAGCTATCGTGGCTGGACTTCAATGCGCGCGTCCTTTTCGAGGCGCGCGATGAGCGCAACCCGCTCCTGGAACGAGCCAAGTTCCTGGCGATTTTCGCCTCGAACCTGGACGAGTTCTTCCAGGTCCGCGTCTCGGGCCTGCTGGACCAGGTCGCTTCGGGAAGCGCCAAGCAGTCTCCCGACGGTCGCACGGCTGCCGAACAGCTGGCGGCGATCCGCGCCCGCGTCCACGGCCTGGTCCGCGAGCATGCGGGGCTCGTGGCCGAGGTGCGTGCCGCCCTTGCCGCCGAGGGCGTGGCGGTGGTCGACCATGCTGCGATCCCCGAGCATCACGCCCGCCTCCGCGAGCGCTACCTCGAGGAGATCTTCCCGGTCCTGACCCCGCTCGCAGTGGCCCCCGGCCACCCCTTCCCGTATATCAGCACGCTCAGCCTGTCGCTGGCCGTCGTGGTCCGCGACGCCGATGGCGGCGAGCAGCGCTTCGCCCGCATCAAGGTCCCGGAGATCCTGCCGCGCCTCGTCGCCGTGGACGCCCACGTCTACGTCCCGCTGGAGCAGGTGATCGCCGCGAACCTGGACGTCCTCTTCCCCGGCCTGGAGATCGTTGAGTCGCACCCGTTCCGGGTGACCCGCGACGCCGACTTCGACATCGAGGAAGACGAGGCCGGGGACCTCGTGTCCGCGATCGAGCACGAGCTGCGCCGGCGGCGCTTCGGCTCGGCGGTCCGCCTGGAGGTCGAGGACGGCATGCCGGACGGCGTCCGCGAGTTCATCCTCGGCGGGATCGGCCTGGGACCGGACGACCTGTACGCGGTCTCGGGGATCCTCGACGCGACCTGCTTCTGGCAGCTCGCCGGCCTGGACCGCCCGGAGCTGCGCGACCCGCCGTGGACACCGGTCGTGCCCGCTCGCCTGACCCCCCATGACGAGGGCGACGCGGTCGACGTCTTCGCGGCGATCCGACAGGGGGACATCCTGGTCCACCACCCGTACGAGTCGTTCGGCGGGTCGGTCGAGCGGTTCATCGCCCAGGCCGCGGACGACGCGGACGTCCTGACGATCAAGATGACGCTCTATCGGACCTCGGGAGACTCGCCGATCGTCCGGGACCTGATCCGCGCCGCGGAGCAGGGCAAGCAGGTGGTGGTCCTGGTCGAGATCAAGGCCCGCTTCGACGAAGAGGCCAACATCGTCTGGGCACGCAAGCTGGAGCAGGCCGGCGCCCACGTCGTCTACGGGCTGGTGGGCCTCAAGACCCACAGCAAGATCGCGCTGGTGGTCCGTCGCGAGGGCTCGGGCCTGCGCCGCTACGTCCATCTCGGGACCGGCAACTACAACCCGAAGACGGCGCGCATCTACATCGACCTGGGACTGCTGACGTGCCGCCCGGAGCTGGGCGCCGACGCGACCGACCTGTTCAACTACCTCACCGGCCTCTCGCGCCAGCACCAGTTCCGTCGACTCCTGGTGGCCCCGGTCTCGCTCCGTCCCCGCCTGCGCGAGCTGATCGATCGGGAGGCCGAGCATGCCCGCGCCGGACGCGCGGCCCGGATCATCGTGAAGTGCAACGCGGTCGTCGATCCCGAGCTGATCGAGGCGCTCTACCGGGCCAGCCAGGCCGGGGTCGAGGTCGAATGCATCATCAGGGGCATCTGCTCCCTCCAGCCCGGGGTCCCGGACGTGAGCGACCGGATCCGGGTCCGCTCGATCGTCGGCCAGTTCCTGGAGCACAGTCGAATCTACGGCTTCCTGAGCGGCGGCCGCCAGGAGTGGTACACGGGGTCGGCCGACCTCATGGAGCGCAACCTCGATCGCCGGATCGAGGCTGTCTTCCCCATCGAGGACCTGGAGGCGCAGGCCCGGCTGGCGGAGATCGTCGAGGTCATGCTGGCAGATGACCGGCGGTCGTGGCAGCTCGGCGCCGACGCGTCCTGGCGCCGGACGGAGGACATCAACGCCGCGGCCGGCACGATCGATACGTTCGTCACGCTCAAGGAACGGGCGGAGCGGGCGCAGCTCGTGTCCCATGAACCCCGCCGCCCGGCGTCACCGGTCGGTTCGCTCGATCCACGCGCGTGACGGCGCCCGGAAGCATCCGCGCATGACGGTCGCGCGGCAGGGCATCGAGGTGGAGCTCAAGTACCACGTGCTCGACGCGGAGGCGGCTGCCCGGCTCGGCGCCGTGCGGACGCTCGGCGCGCTGCGCGTCGTGGGACGGCCGCGCCAGGTCCAGGTGGAGGACCGCTACGTCGACACGGCCGATGGCGCACTCGGGCGGGCAGGGTACGCGGTTCGGCTCCGGCGAGGCCCCCGCATGACGATCCTGTCGGTCAAGGCAGCGAGCCCCAGCGCGTCGGCGCTCCACCGACGCGAGGAGCTGGAGGGCCCGGCCGACCTTTCCCTCGACCCCCGAGCCTGGCCCTCGTCGGCCGCACGGGCCCTGGTCCTGGAGCACGCGGACGACTCCCCGCTCATGGAGATCGTCACGATTCGGCAGTTGCGGCGCGCGCGAACGCTCGCCAGCGAGTCGCTCGAGGTGGAGCTCAGCGTCGACGACGTGGAGATCGTCGCCCGCGGGCGGATGATCGAGCGGTTCCTGGAGCTCGAGGTGGAGCTGAAGACGGGAGACGAGGCCGGCCTGGGCGACGTGGCGGCGATCCTCGCGGCGGATCCCGCGCTGGAGCCGATCACGACGTCCAAGCTGGAGCGCGCCCTGGCGGCGCTCGCCCGCGGCGGGAAGTCCGCGCGGGGACGCACACGATCGTCCACACCGGTCGGCGGGGACGCGCTCTCGCGGGCCCGGGCGCCAGACGGCGGGGCATCGGCGACAGGAACACCGAACGGCGCGACGCACGCGGACGACGGCGGGCTGCCCTCCTTGCCGATTTCGGCGCCGCAGCCATCCGCAATGGGAACGCCGACCGGGTCGCAGTCGGAGCCACCGCCGGTGCGGGAGGCCGGGGCGCCGGGCGGGGACCTCTCTGCGCGACCCGCGCTCGTCGTGGGCAAGACTCCGGGCGTCACCCGCGACGATCTCCTCGCCGAGGCCGGCCGCAAGGTCCTCCGGTTCCACCTGGCCAGAATGCTCGCCCGCGAGGAGGGGACGCGGACGGGGCTGCGCATCGAGGACCTCCATGCGATGCGCGTCGCCACGCGCCGGATGCGGGCCGCGTGGCGCGTATTCGGCGACGGCTTCCGGCTGGATCGCACGCGCCGCATGCGCGGCCGGCTGCGCGAGCTCGCCGCCCGGCTTGGCGCCGTGCGCGACCTCGACGTCCTCATTGACGCCGCCCGGGCGCACCAGGCCACGCTGCCCGAGGCTGACGCGGCCGCGTTCGGCCCACTCGTCCGCGCCTGGGCGGACGATCGGGAGGTCGCCCGGCTGCTCCTGCTCCGGGAGCTGGACTCGCCGGCCTACGCCCGCCTGGTCGAGGAATACCGGGTCTTCGTGAGCGCGGAGGGCGCCGCGGTCCGCACACCGGCCAGCCCCGTCGCGCCGCACCGCGTCCGGGACACCGCGGGGTCACGGATCTGGCTGGCCTACGAGCAGGTCCGCGGGTACGAGAGCGTCCTGCGCTGGGCCGACCTCGAGACGATCCACCAGCTTCGGATCGCCTCCAAGTGGCTGCGCTACACCCTGGAGTTCTTCCGCGAAGCGCTCGGCCCGCAGGTGGACCTGCTCGTGCCCCGGGTCGTCGCCCTGCAGGACCACCTCGGCTGGCTCCACGACGCCGACGTCACGATCGGGCTCACCCGCCAGTTCCTGGTCTCGAACGCGGGCCGGCTGGGCGCGGCCGAGACGGAGGTCATCGCCGCCTACCTGCGCGACCGGGAGCGCGAGCTGGAGCACCTTCGGCGCACGATCGGCGGGCCCTGGCGGGGAGTCAACGGGGTGGCATTCCGGCGCCTGCTGGGCCGGGCGGTCAGCGACCTCTGAGATCGGTCGGCGGATGGACCAGCCAGTGGCTCACCGCCGCCAGATCGCACCCGAACGCAACGCTGTCAGCGTCCCAAGGGCGACCACGACCCAGAAGGCGAGCAGGAGGATGAAGAGCCCCGCGGCGAGCGCCTCGATCCATCCCGCGTGCCATGCGCGGCCGAGCGCGAGCGTGCTGGCAACGTAGGCTCCCAGGGGGAACGTGAACGCCCACCAGCCGAGTCCATAAGGAAGCCGGCCGCGGCGCAGATACGCGCCGAGCAGGAGCGCGGCTGCCGCGAGCCACCAGAGGCCGAAGCCCCACAGCATCGCCGCGGCCACGGACGAGAGCACGCCGACGACCGGCGCGGCGGAGCCCCACAGTGGCGTCCCCGCCTGCGCGAGGCGCAGGAGCGCGACACTGCCCACCCCGATCGGCCCCAGGCCGATCCACAGCGAGGGCACGAGGGGGGCTGCGGGCAGAGGGTGGAACACCAGCCGGTCATACAGGAGGGAGGCAACGAGAAGGAAGAGCAGGAACCCCATGCCCCAGAAGGCGTAGCCGGCGAAGATCAGCACCGGCAGGTCGCCCACCGCCACGTGCGGGGCGAGCGGCACCAGTGCCAGGGGGACCACGATGTTGACGACGGGTGGGATGAACCATGCCCCGTTGGCCGCCTGCTGGTCCACCCGATGGCTGACGAAGAGCAGCGCCGCGAACACGACGCTCACCCCGAAGGCCAGCACGACCCCCACCGCGGCGAGGACGGCGACCAGGCTCGCGGTGGCGGCGTCCGAGAGGACCGAGGGGCCGACGGTTGCGATTCCCACCGCCAGCACCAGGACGCCGCCCGGGAAGGTGCCGTAGAGGGCGCCCGCCACCGGGTTCGCCAGGTCGGCGCGCGCGGCCTCCGGGTGGCGCAGCCAACGCGCCAGGTACGGAATGCCCAGTCCGACGGCCAGGAACCCCGATAGCCCGACCATCACCACGCCGAACCAGCGCCCCGGATCAGCCAGCGCGGCCAGGTTTCCCGGGTTCTGGTAGGCGATGATTCCCACGATGGCGGTGCCCATCACCGCGCCATACCAGCCGGGGTGGAACCCCTGCAGGCGCGCCGGCCGCGCGTCTGCCTGCCGCTCTGCGACGGGCAGCCGATCCTCGCCCATGACGACGTTCATCGAATATGCCTTCCCTGCGACTGCCCATGTGCATGAAGACGCTCGCCTGGAGCCACCAGGTCGAGCCGCGGTGCGGCGACGACGGGCAGCTCGATCGGCTTGGCGCACCTACGGGGGTAACGGTGCCGGATCAGCCACCCGGCAACATATCAGCCCGTACTGTGTCAGTGACGCCTGATGTATCGGCAGTGCCGTTCGTCACGAAGACCCGGGCCGGCCGGGCACGGGTGCCTGCGGGCGGACGACGGGCGCCCCCGCTTCACTCGCGCCCCAGCCGTGCGCGAGCGCCTCCAGGCGATCCCGCCACCCCGCGCCGGCGCGCGCGAGGGCCAGCACGGTTCCTTCCCGGATCCCCTCCTCCGACGCCGTCGCTCGCGTCACGTCGTACCGGGCCAGGATTGCCTCGAGGATGGCCGCGCCGGCTGCGAGGATCCGCGCGCGCTCAGGGCGGATCCCGAACCGGGCCGCGACATCGGCGGCCGGGGCCCCGCAGAGTGTCTCGAACGCGGTGGCCAGCCGGTCAGGCGTCAGGATGCGGTCGTCGAGTGCCCCCGGGACGACCTTCACCAGGTTCGAGGCCGTCCCACCAACCGCCACGATGTGCGCGGGCGTGGCGGCCGGGCCGGCCTGCAGCGCAGACCCCGCGGCCGTCCGGAGGGCGGCGATCTCGCCCTGCGTCGGCGGATCGTGGGCCACCAGGGCGTGGGTGAGACGCGCGCTGCCGACGCGGAGCCCGCTCGCCTCCGCCCGGCGAGCCGAGCCGACCACGACGAGCTGGGTGCTGCCCCCGCCAACGTCCACGACGAGCAGGTCAGCGGGGATCACGCGGCCGGACGTCGCGCCGATCAGCGTGAGGAGCCCCTCTTCGCGAGAGTTCACGACGTGGAACGGCACGCCCGTCGCGTCCTCCACTGCAACCACCAGAGCCCGGGCGTCGGCGGCCCGCCGCAGCGGCTCCGTCCCCACGAACGCCATGCGCGCCGCTCCCAGCCCGCGCGCCACCGACGCGTATCGGGCAAGTGTCGCGGCGAGCAACCCGCGCACGTCGGCGGGGATCAGCCCCAGGGCATCGACCGTCGTCCCCAGCCCGAGCAGCGCAGACTCGTCGACGAGCGGCGCGACACGGTGTCCGTCCACCCTGCCAACGAGCAGGTGGGCCGAGTTCGCGCCGACATCGACCACCGCACAGATCAGGCCGCCGAGGGGCCGCTCCCCGTCAGCCGTTGTCCGGACTCACAGTCGGTGGCGGCGGCGTCGGCCGGACGCGTCGCGTCCGGCGAGTCGCGGGCTTGGCGGCCGTCGCGGGCTTGGCGGCCGTCGCGCGCTTCGCGGCCGTCGCGCGCTTCGCGGCCGTCGCGGGCTTGGCGGCTGTCGGAGGCGTCGGAGTGGCCGTTGCCTCGTCGACGGTCGGCTTCGCAGGGGCAGTCGCCTTGACCGCGGCGCGCCGCGGGCGGACCGCTCGCCGGGCGGCCCCCACGACCGTGCCAGCCGCGTCCCGGACGGCACCGGCCGCATCGGTGACCACGCCCGCGGCATCCTCGAGCAGGTCACCCGCGGCGTGGCCGACCTTCTTCACCCCACCGACCGCGGGCTCCGATGCGTGGCGCACGAGCTCCGCGATCTCGATCCGGATCTGGTCGGCCTCCGCGGACGCGGCCGCCAGCCGCGAGCGGTGCCGCTCCTCCGTCCTGCGTGCCGCCGCCAGGTCCTTCTCGAGCTTGCGCAGGCGCCGCGCCGCGTCGCGTGCCAGCTGCTCTGCTTCGTCCCGCGCCGCGGCCGAGACGTCCTCCGCCCGCTTGCGCGCGGCGCGCTTCCCACTCCCTTTGCCCATCGCGATCCCCTCCTGAGCCGGTCCGGCGACGACCCCGGATGCCGCCCGGTGGCCGACAGTGTGCCACCCGCCGCAAGCCGGGGCGGCGAGTGGCGGTCCGGAGGTCGCGCGGGGAGATCGTCAGGCAGTGGCGGCTTCCGCACGTCGCGCCCGTCGCGCCAGCTCGATGAACGGCCGCAAGCGGGCACTCAGCTCGATCTGCGTGCGGCGGAACGCGGCGAGCCGCTCCGCGTCGGGGCCGTCCACCTCGGCGGGATCGTCGAGGCCCCAGTGGAGCGCGTTGTGCTCTCCGGGGAAGACCGGGCAGGCCTGGCGGGCACGATCGCACACGGTGATCACGTAGTCGAAGGGCTGGTCAAGGAATTCGACCACGGACTTGGCGCGGGCCCCCGACCAGTCGATCCCGACCTCCGAGAGCACCCGGACGGTGTACGGGTTCACGCCCTTCGGCTCCGTCCCGGCCGAGAAGGCGGCGAAGTCGCCGCCGGCGTACTCGCGGAGCAGCGCCTCTGCGATCTGGCTGCGGGCCGAGTTGCCGGTGCAGACGAACAGGACCCGGATCGGCTGATCGGACATCGGTGAATCCTCCCTGGCCCCGCCGGGCCGAGCCGCGGCGGCGATCGTGCGTTCGAGATCGGTGAGCTCGGCATCAAGCCGATCGAGGTCATCGCGCTGGCGCGCGATCGCGTCGCGTTGCCCGCTGATGAGCGGGGCGAGGTCAAGGTCCACCGCGCCACCCTGTAGGCAGAGCGTGGCCAGGCGCCCGGCATCGACGGGCGCCATGCCGAGGCGGCGCAGGGCGAGCACGAGCCGGAGACGGGTGAGGTCGCCCTCGTCGTAGTCGCGGTAGCCGTTCGGGCGCCTTTGCGCGACGGGCAGGACCCCTTCCGCCTCATACCAGCGCACGGCCGACGGGGCGACGCCGGCTCGCCGGGCAAGCTCGGAAACGTTCACGGGTGGAACGTACACCTTAAAGCAAGTTGAATGTCAAGCCGACGGCAGCCGTTCCGTCGGTCGGCTCGGCAACCCGACTCCGCGCCCTCCGCGCCGGCCGGTACTACCATCGTGCCGTGCACGAGCTGATCCGCCAGGAACGAGTCGACCAGGCGGATGCCCTCGTGACCGGCGACCGGGAGACGTGACCGTGGAGCTGGGGCTCCTACGGCACGCGCACGCCGGGGACCCTGCGACCTGGAACCGGCCCGACGACCTTCGGCCGCTCACTGAGAAGGGGCGCCAGCAGGCAGAGCGGCTTGGCCGCCTCCTCGCGGCCGCCGGGTTCGTTGCGGACGCGATGCTCACGTCGCCGCGCGTACGCGCCGTCCAGACCGCGGAGCTGGTGGCCGATCATCTGGACGTCCCCGTCCGGACTGATCGCCGGCTCGGCGGCTTCCTGGACCTGGCAACGCTGGAGGCGATCCTCGATGACGCGGGGGCGTCGGTCCGACCGATCCTCGTCGGTCACGACCCTGACTTCAGCGACCTGCTGGCCCTGCTCACGGGCTCGTCTGGCGTTCGGCTCCGCAAGGGGGCATTCGCCCTCCTCGGCGTGGAGCGACCGCTGACTGCCGGCTCCGCGGAGCTGCGCTGGCTGGTCCCGCCCGACCTCCTGCGGCGCTGACTGCCCGGCCCCGGGAGCGGATCGCTCCACCGACGACGGCGGCTTCGCCGGCGCCTCGAATCCAGACGTTAACAATCCGCAAACGGGCTGTTGACGCCACGGGGCGAGCCTGACCGCGAAATCGAACCACAGGCTCTCGTGCTGCTCGCCACGACGAGACACCCCGCCAGAGGACAAGGGAGGAACCCGATCCGTGTCCATCACCACAACCTCGCGACGCGTCGCTGCCCTCGCCTTCGCGACGGCATTCGTCGTGGGAGCATGCAGCGGCAGCGCCACGACCGCGCCGGCGGCAAGCGCGGCGGCATCCGCCGCCACCGGGGCCGTGAACTGCGTAAGCGGCAGCATCACCGCCTCGGGCTCCACGGCGCTCCAGCCGCTCGTCGACGCGGCCGCCAAGGCGTACCAGACCGCCTGCCCGGCTGCGACCATCCAGGTCCAGGGCGGCGGCTCCGGAACCGGCCTGACCCAGGTCCTCCAGGGTGCGGTCCAGATCGGCGACTCTGACGTGACCGCCGAGTCGAAGCTCCAGCCGGCCGATGCGGCCAGCCTCGTGGACCACCAGGTCGCGAGCCAGGGCTGGATCATGGTCGTCAACCCGAGCGTGACTGGCGTCACCAACCTCACGACCGACCAGGCGAAGCAGATCTGGACCGGCGCGATCACGAACTGGAAGGACGTCGGCGGACCCGACCAGGCGATCGTCCTGATCCTGCGCCCGCAGTCCTCGGGCACGCGAGCGACGTTCAAGCAGATCGTCCTGGGCGGCGCCACGGAGGCATCCGGGCAGGCGCTGACCGAGGACTCCAACGGGGCCGTCACGACCGCGGTCGAAGGGACGCCGGGCTCGACGAGCGTGATCGGGTTCGCGTACTACCAGCAGAACAAGAGCGGCCTGGTGGGGCTCCAGCTCGACGGTGTCGATGCCTCGGTCGCGAACCTGGCCAACGGGACCTACAAGCTCCAGGCGGTGGGCCACATGTATTCGAAGGGCCAGCCCGACGGACTGACGAAGGCCTTCCTCGACTATATGCTTGGCCCGGACGTCCAGGGAACCATCATCCCGTCGCTCTTCTACGGGCCCATCGCGAAGTAACCGACCCGGTCCCGGCCCAGAGCCGGGACACCCCAGGGGCGCGGGCCTCTCGCCGAGGTCCGCGCCTTTGTGATTGGAGGATCCGTCCGCGTGACCGACCTCGTGCTCCGCCCGACATCCGGAGGGATCCGGCGGGCCAGGACGACCTGGGAACGCGTGGACCTGCCTCGCAGGGCCACGTTCGCGGCTGCCGTGCTCGTGGTGCTTCTTGTTGCGTTGCTGCTCTTCTTCATCGTCTCGAACGGCGTCGCCCTCTTCACAGCCTCCCATGTCACGCTGAGCAGCGTCCTCAACACGAGCTGGAACCCCGACGCCGGCGCCCAGACGACGTTCGGGATCCTGCCATTCGTCGCCGGCACGCTGGGCGTCATGCTGGTCGCCGCCCTGATCGCGACACCGCTCTCCGTTGGCCTCGCGCTGTTCATGGCCGAGGTGGCGCCGAACTGGGCCCGCTCGATCACCCGGCCGGCGATGGAGGTCTTCGTCGGGATCCCCTCTGTCGTCTACGGGTGGCTTGGGATCACGGTGCTGGTCCCCTACCTCCGCGAGAACTGGGCCGGAATCGGCTTCACGCTCGGCTTCAGCTGGTTCGCGGGCTCGCTCGTCCTCGCGCTCATGATCCTGCCGACGATCACGAGCGTCGCGTATGACGTCTTCCTGGCCATCCCGGCCGACCTGCGCGGCGCGTCTCTGGCCATGGGGACGACGCGCTGGCAGACGATCCGCCATATCCTGCTGCCGGCCGCCAAGGCTGGCCTCGCCACCGCCGTCGTCCTCGGCATGATGCGCGCCGCCGGCGAAGCCCTCGCGGTCCAGATGGTCATCGGCAACCGCCCCGTCATGCCCACGAGCCTGACCGAGCCAGTGACGACCCTGACCAGCCAGATCACGCTGGACATGGGCAACACGGTCAGCGGCGAGCCCTGGAACCAGGCCCTCTGGTTCATGGGCTGCGTCCTGCTCCTGATCTCGTTCGGGTTCGTGCTCCTCGTGCGCCGTTTCGGTCGGCCCGGAGAGGCGGCATGAGGCGCGTGATCCTCGCCGACCGGATCGCGACCGGGACCCTGTGGGCGATCGGCATCCTGGTCGTCGCGATCCTGGGGGCGATCATCCTCCACTTCCTGCTCGCCGCCATCGGGACGTTCAGCCTGTCGTTCCTGTTCGGCAACCCGTCCGACACGACCGTCGGCGGGATCGGCCCGATCCTGTGGAACTCGCTCTACATCCTGGTCCTGACCATGCTCATCACGGTGCCCCTGGGAATCGCCGGCGGCGTGTACATGGCCGAGTACGCCGGGACCGGCCGGCTCACCGACGCGATCCGCCTCTCTCAGGAGCTGATCAGCTCAGTCCCCTCGATCGTGGTCGGGCTGTTCGGGCTGGCGCTGTTCGTGAACGCGACGCACTGGAGCTTCACCGCCCTGGGCGGGGCGCTGACCCTGACCGTCTTCAACCTGCCGCTCATGTCGCGCCTCACCGAGCAGGCACTCCGCGCCGTGCCGACCGACGAGCGCAACGGCAGCCTCGCCCTTGGGTGCACGAAGTGGCAGACCATCCAGCACGTGGTCCTGCCGCTGGCGATCCCCGGGATCGTCACCGGCATCATCCTCACCGCCGGCCGCATCTTCGGCGAGGCGGCCGCCCTCCTCTTCACGGCCGGCCTGTCCACGCCGAGCGCCTACAACTTCGCAAACTTCAACCTCACCGACGCGCGCTCGCCCTGGAGCCCGTTCCACCCGGCAACCACGCTGTCCGTCTATATCTGGAAGCTGAACTCGGAGGGGCTCGGAGACTTCGTCCGGCAGATCGCCGACACGTCGTCCGCCGTGCTGGTGGTGATGGTCCTCGTCTTCAATCTCGGGGCGCGTGGCCTGGGTCGAGTCCTCCAGCGCCACTTGACCTCCGCATGAGCGACCGCCGCCGAAACGCAGCCCCGAGAGGAGCACAGGCCCCCCAATGACGACGCAGAACCCCAGGGGCTCGACGACACCTGCGCAGCCAGTCTCGCTGGCGATGCCGGCCGCGCGTCCCACCGGGGACTCGGGGATCCCCGCGATCAAGATCAAGGTCCGCGACCTGGACGTCTACTACGGAACGCGGCGGGCCGTCCGAGACGTCAACATGGACATCGCCGCCCGTTCGGTCACGGCGTTCATCGGGCCATCCGGCTGCGGCAAGTCGACGATCCTGCGCTGCTTCGACCGGATGAACAACCTGATCCCGTCCGCGAAGGTTCGCGGCAGCGTTCTCCTGGACGACGAGGACGTGTACGGGCCGGGAGTCCAGCCGGTCGAGGTACGACGGCGCGTGGGCCTGGTCTTCCAGCGTCCCAACCCGTTCCCGATGTCGATCTATGAGAACGTGGCCTATGGGCCGCGCCGGCAGGGCGTCGGCGATCGCGCTCGCCTTGACGAGATCGTAGAGCAGAGCCTCCGCCGGTCGGCGCTGTGGGACGAGGTGAAGGACGACTTCCGCAAGAAATCGGGGCTATCGCTATCGGGCGGCCAGCAGCAGCGGCTGTGCATCGCCCGCACGCTGGCCGTCGACCCCGAGGTCATCCTGATGGACGAGCCCTGCTCCGCACTGGACCCAATCGCGACCCAGCGGATCGAGGAGCTGATCGAGGAGCTTGCGGCCACTTTCACCATCGTGATCGTGACCCACAACATGCAGCAGGCATCACGGGTCTCCCAGACCACGGCACTCTTCTGGGTGGACCCGGACCGCACCGGGCACCTGGTCGAGATGGGCCCGACGCAGCAGCTTTTCACGGCACCCAGGGAGCGCATCACCGAGGACTACGTGTCCGGCCGGTTCGGCTGATGCGGGAAGAGGAGAGAGCGTGACCAGCGACGTTGACCGCCCGGGCCAGTTCTTCAGCGACGACATCACGGTCCCGCCCGCCGAACGCGGCGACGTGCCGGCGCATGGGGTTCGGGGCGTGCTCGACCGCGAGCAACGCGAGATCAAGGACACGCTCCTCCGTGCGAGCAGCCTCGTCGAGGTCGCCATCGGCAACACCGTGGAGGCCCTCGAGAGCCACGACGCCGCGAAGGCGGTCGCAGTGATCGAAGCCGACTCCGCCGTCAACGACATGACGGCCGCGGCGATGGACGAAGTGATCACCACGATCGCGACGCAGTCGCCGGTCGCGCGCGACCTGCGCTTCATGCTGACGTTCTACGACGTGGCGATGGAGCTCGAACGGATCGGCGACTACGTGGCCAACGTTGCGAAGCGCGCCCGCGACCTCGCGCCGGAGCCGAGCCTGCCGGCGCTCGCGAGCGTTGCCCAGATGGGCCGGCTCGCGAGCGAGCTCCTGGCGGAGGTGATGCGCGCGCTGGCGGACTCGGACGTCGAGCGGGCCCGGCATACCGCCACCCGCGACGACGAGATGGATCGCCTGTATCACCGCGCCATCGACGAGCTGACCGCAGTCGCAAAGCTGGACGCGGGCAACGTGGATCGGGCCGCCCGCCTCCAGTTCGCTGCGCACTACCTGGAGCGCATCGGGGACCGCGTGACGAACATCGCCGAGGATGTCGTGTTCCTGGCGACGGGTTTGCGCGAGGACCTCAACTAGGGGCGCCGGCGGACGGCTCCGACACGCGCCGTTCGCCCAGGGGCCGAGCGCGGCGCCTTCGACACAGGCCGCCCACAGGCCAAGTCGCTCCAGGCGGGCGAGCGTGCGCCCGTTCGTGAACGTGAAGGCGGCGAGGTCCAGCCCGGCGTGCGCGACGGCCGCTGCGGTTCGCACGTTGATGGCGTGCCACTCGGCGGAGATTCCCCGGCAACCCAGCGCGACCGCGCGGTCGAGCGTCGCCGGCTCCAGGTCCTCGGCGTTGAGCCAGCAGGCGACGGCGGGCGCGAGGCGCCGAATCGTGGCGAGGCTCTCCGGCTCGAACGCGGACACGACCGCCCTGGCGAGCGAGCCGTCGGGCAGGCCCCGGGCGGCGAGCAGGGGGTCGAGCGCGATCGGGCCGAGATCCTCTTTGAGCTCGACGTCGAGGAATGCGCCCGGGCCGCAGGTCGCGAGGGCGGCGGCGAGCGTCGGGACGCCGACTGAGCCCAGCTCGGTCGCGGTCAGCGCAGCGGCTCGCTCCGGCCGTCCCTGGACCCGCGCCAGGCTGGCGTCGTGAAGGACGACCGCGACCCGGTCCGCGGACGCCCGCACGTCGAGCTCCACGCCATCGCACTCCGCCCGCCCGACCGCTGCCACGAACGCCGCAAGCGTGTTCTCGGGAGCACGGGAGTGATCACCGCGGTGCGCAAGGCGAAGCACGCTCAGGCACCGGGCGTCGCGGCGAGGTCCGGCCCGACAACCGGGATCGAGAACCCGAACGTGGATCCCCTCCCCTCCTCCGAGTTCACCCAGATCCGGCCCCCGTGCGCCTCGACCACGTGGCGTGCGATCGAGAGCCCGAGACCCGTGCCGCCCACGCCGCGCGTGCGCGCCCGGTCCCCCTTGTAGAAGCGCTCGAACACGCGCGGCAGCGCCGTGCGTGGGATGCCCGGCCCCTGGTCGGTCACCGTGACTGTGACCTCCTGCTCGCTCGCCCCGACCCGGATCACCACGTCGGCGCCCGCCGGGCTGAACTTCACCGCGTTGTGGAGCAGGTTGAGGAGCGCCTGGCCAAGGCGCTCGCCGTCGCCGCGAACCGGGGGCAACCGTGGGTCCGCGTCGACCCTGAGCCCGACGCCCTGGCGCTCCGCGAAGAGGGCCAGCCGCTCGACGGTCGCGTTGGCCAGGGCAGTGAGGTCCACGTCCTGGAGGACGAGGGCCGCGCTGCCGCTCTCGATCCTCGAGAGGTCCAGGAGCTCGTTCACCATCTGGACGAGATGACCGGTCTCCACCTCGATCTTCGCGATCCGCTCGGCGGTCCGCGCCGGCAGCGTGGCCGCCTCCAGGGCGAGCGTCTCGGCCAGGAGGCTGACGGTCGTCAGGGGCGTGCGCAGCTCGTGCGCGAGGTTGTCGATGAACTCCGTCCGGATCCGCTGGAGCCGGCGCAGCTCGGTGACATCCTCCAGGATGAGCCAGGCATCACCCGCCGGCAGGCGCCGCGCGCGGACGAGGAGCGTCGGGGCGTCGGCCGTGCGGATCGTCATCTCCCCGACCGCCGAGCCGGTCTGGAGCGCCGCCCGGACGACCTCCTCCAGCCGGTGGTCCGTGGAGGCCTCCATCACGCTTCGTCCGGGCAGGCTGCCCGAGCGCCGAGCAAGCAGGCGAGCGGCCGTGTCGTTCGCGCTGACCACCACGAGATCGTCCGATACCCGGATCACGCCGATCCCGACGAGATCCACGAGCACGCCCACGTCACGAACCCAGGCGGCCGCGCCCGCCGCCGCGGACGGGTCCTCCACGGCGTCATGAGCGGTCGCGGAGGCGATATGACCCTCAGTGGGTGAGGATTTGGCACGCCCGATGCCCCGGCGCTGAAGCCCGACCGCGAGGATGAGCGCGGCCCCACCGAGCGCGACGAGCGCGAGGAGGGCGACGGGATCCACGGTGGCGCGCCGCGGCGGCTCAGCCGCGGAGGCGCATCTCCACGTCGGCAAGCGGCTCGATGGTGCGCTCGCCCGTGGCTCGCACCGTCACCTCGACGCCGCCCGCGGAGAGTGAGCGCGGACTGACAGTCAGGATCAGCGGCATCCCCAGCAGCTCGGCATCCGTGAACTTCACGCCCGGGGATTCGTCCCGGTCGTCCCACAGGATCTCGCGGCCCGCGTCGCGGGCCAGGTCGTGGAGACGCTCGGCGACCTCTGCGACATGCGGGTCCTTCGCCGCCCCGAGGGAGACGAGGTGGGCAGCGTACGGCGCCACCGCCGCGGGCCAGGCGATGCCCTTTGCGTCGTGGTGCGCTTCGACGATGCAGGCGAGGGCTCGCCCCACGCCGATCCCGTAGCTGCCCATCACGATCGGGTGGCGGCCACCATCCTCGCCGAGGTACTCCGCGCCGAGCGCGGCCGTGTACTTCGTGCCGAGCTTGAAGATGTTCCCGACCTCGATCCCGTTCCGCAGGATCACTGGCGCACCACAGGACGGGCAGCCGTCGCCCTCGCGGGCGTTCGACAGGTCCGCCACGAGGTCCGGCACGAAGTCCCGGGGGACGTTGACGTTGCGCAGGTGGAACCCGGCCCGGTTCGCGCCCGCCACGAGGTTCGAGGACCGGGCGACCAGCTCGTCGACCACCACGAACGTGTCGTGCGCGCCGATCGGCGACGCGTAGCCGGGCACCATCCCGGCGGCCTCGATCTCCTCGGTCCGCGCCGGCCGCAGGTCCGCGGCCTTGGCCGCGTTGGCCAGCTTGGTCTCGTTGACATCCATGTCGCCCCGGACGATGGCCGTGATCAGGCGGCCCTCGCGGTCGACGAAGAAGGTCGCCTTGGCCGTCGTCTCGGCGCTCACGCCGAGGAAGGCCGCCAGGTCGGCGATCGTGGCCGCGCCGGGGGTGGCGACTTCCTCCAGGGGGAGCGCCGGCTCGGTCGGCGGCTCGGAGAACCGCACCGTGGCAACCTGGCGGTTGGCCGAGAAGCCACACGTCTCGCACAGGACCAGGACGTCCTCTCCGTAGGGGTTGAGGACCATGAACTCGTGGGCCTGCGAGCCGCCCATCATGCCGGGATCCGAGGCCACCGCGATGGCCCGGAGCCCCAGCCGCTCGAAGATGCGCGTGTAGGCCTCGTAGTGGCGCTCGTAGCTGACGTCGAGGCCGGCGAGGTCCAGGTCGCAGCTGTACGAGTCCTTCATGACGAACTCGCGGACACGGATCAGCCCACCGCGCGCGCGCGGCTCGTCGCGCCACTTCGTCTGGAAGTGATAGACCATCATCGGCAGCTGGCGGTACGAGCGCACGATGTCGCGCAGCAGGTCCGCCACGACCTCCTCGTGCGTCATGGCAAGCACCATGTCGCGGCCGGCCCGGTCCTTGAAGCGGGCCATCTCCGGCCCGATCGCGTCATAGCGGCCGGTCTCCCGCCAGAGCTCCGCCGGGTGGACGACCGGCATCTCCATCTCCTGGCAGCCGATTCGGTCCATCTCCTCGCGGATCACCTGCTCCACTCGCTTGGCGACCCGGAACCCCAGCGGCAGGAGCGAGTAGATCCCCGACCCGAGCTGGCGAACGTAGCCGGCCCGGACCAGCAGGCGATGGGACGGCATCTCCGCGTCATTGGGATCGTCGCGGAGTGTTGCGAAGAAGAGATGGCTCAGGCGCATGGCCAAAGGATACCGGCGCGCCGATCCGGCGGCACCGGGCCGCCGCTGCCGGGACGCCTCGCGGCCGGTCGGGACGCCTCGCGTGCCGGCGGCCCACGACCAGGGCGCTGACCCGAGTATCGGGCCGGGGCGGCGGCCCGACGAGTCTGTTCACCCCGTGACACCGACGAACCGGTTCACGGCGTCACACGTACGAACCGGGGAAGTGCAGGGATGGCTCCTGCCACGCCATGGCGTCGGTGCCGGCGGTCCTGGCGCCGCATTCGAGCGTGGGGCCGGCGCGAGCCTGCATGCATCGTCCCTCCACTGGCCGGGGCCGCGGTGGACGCCGGGGTCGACGCCGCGCCGGCCCGCGGCGGAAGCAGCCCCGTGCGTAGGTGGCCCCCACCGGCTCGCCGGCCCGCGCCAGTGAGCGGTCGCCGGTCAACGGCCGAGCGAGCGCGGACAGGTCCGTGGCGTCGGTCGGTCAGCCTGGCTCGACGGGAAGCCAGTCGATCCAGGCCGGGATCGGTCGCCGGCCGGTCGGATCCAGCTCGAGCCAGCGCACCGCGTAGGCCAGGTCGAGCGGGTCCGCGGAGGCGCCGCGGACGGCCTGTCGTCGCGCCGCCTCCCGTCCGAACGAAGCGACGAGCGTCGCACGGATCTCGATCGGCGCGAGCTGGGCGCGGATCTCATCGACGGCGCGACCGAAGCCGGGCCGGCGCCAGCGCGGTGCGACCGCACCGGTCTCGACGGCCCGGAGGAGCTCGACCGCGCGCATTGCGAGCAGGCACCGGGTCGGCTCGTCGGAGACCGGGCCGGGGCCCCGAAGGCGGAACGTGCGACGCCGCGATGGATCCAACCCGGGAGACGGCGCGACGATCACGCTGCGGATGGTCGCCCGGTCCCGTAAAGCGCGTGTGGTCGCGTGGTTAACGTTGTGTTGCGCGGCGGCCGAATCCGCGCCGCCCGAGGCCGCGATACTGCACGGCGATGATCGTGCCGTCCCCGGGCAGCGCAGCGCTCGGATGACTCCCCAGCTTCTCGCCGTCCTCGTGCTGGCGGTCATCTTCGACTACATCAACGGCTTCCACGATACGGCCAACGCCATCGCGACCTCGGTGGCCACGCGCGCGCTGCGGCCCCAGCACGCGATCCTCATGGCTGCGGCCTTCAACTTCCTCGGCGCATTCTTCGGGACGGCGGTGGCGCAGACCATCGGGTCGGGACTCGTCAACGAGACCACGACATCGCAGGCCATCGTGATCGCCGCGCTCCTCGGCGCGATCGCCTGGAACCTGCTCACGTGGCGCCTCGGGATCCCCAGCTCCAGCAGCCATGCCCTCATCGGCGGCCTGCTGGGTGCCACGATCCTGGCGGCAGGCACCGGCTCCGTGAAGTGGAACGGCGTCGTCGGCAAGGTCGTGGTCCCGCTTGTGTCGTCGCCGGTCGTCGGGTTCATCGGCGCCTTCTTGTTGATGATTGCCCTGTACTGGATCTTTCAGCGGGCGAACCGGCGCCCGCTGACCCGGGGCTTCCGGCGGCTGCAGGTCCTGTCGGCCGGGTACATGGCCTTCGCCCACGGCTCCAACGACGCCCAGAAGACGATGGGAATCGTCACCCTCGCGCTCTTCTCGGCCGGCGTCATCCCATCGGTCCAGGTGCCGATCTGGGTGATCATCATCGCCGCCAGCGCGATCTCGCTCGGCACGGCTGTCGGGGGCTGGCGGATCATGCGGACGATGGGACGCAAGGTGGTGGAGCTGGAGCCGATCCACGGCTTTGCTGCGGAGACCACTGCCGCCACGGTGCTGCTGGCCACGGCGCACCTCGGGATGCCCGTTTCCACCACTCACGTCATCTCGAGCGCGATCATGGGCGTCGGCTCGAGCAAAGGTCCGCGCGGCGTCCGCTGGGGCGTGGCGCGCAGCATTCTCATCGCCTGGGTCGTGACGCTCCCGGCGACCGCCCTCGCGGGTGCGCTTGCCTGGGGCGCTCTCACGGCCGTCGGCATCCGATAACAGGCTGGAAGGAGCTTTCGGATGGTCCGCCTGATCCCACGCGACGAGGAGTTCACGAAGATCTTCATCCGGGACGGCGAGAACCTGCTCGCCGCAGCACGCGCGCTGGAGGAGCTGGTCGTCACGTACGATCGGCTCGACGAGCGCGTCGCCGCCATCCAGGCCCTTGAGCACCAGGGCGACGAGATCGACGCGGAGATCGCCGTCCGGCTGGCGCGGGCCTTCATCACGCCGTTCGACCGCGAGGACATCCACGAGCTCACGAGCCGGCTGGACGACGTCGTGGACGGGATCCAGGAGGTCGCGGAGACGTTCGTGATCTACGGCATCGTCGAACCCACGCCTGAGGCACGCCAGCTGGCCGGGATCATCGCGGGCCAGGGCGCGGAGCTCATCGCGGCGCTCCGAATGCTCGACAAGCCCGAGAAGATGCAGGCGCACTTGCGGGAGGTGCACACGCTGGAGAACAAAGCGGATGGGCTCTCGCGCGCCGCGATCGGTCGCCTCTTCCGCGAACGGATGGACCCGCTCGACGTCATCCGGTTCCGCGACCTCTACATCGCGCTGGAGGAGACCATCGACGCGGCCGAGGACGCGGCGGAAGTGCTGGAGCGGATCATCGCCAAGGGCGGCTGATCGTCGCTGAGGTCGGCGGTCCGGGCACTGAGCTCACCTGGCCGCGGCCGGCCCGTCCGGGGCGGGCCGGCCGGCCGGTCCGCGCTCACGCCGACCGGCGGAAGACGTACCCGATGCCGCGCACCGTGTGGAGGTAGATCGGCTCGGTCGGCACCGGCTCGATCGCGGCGCGGAGCCAGTGGACGTGGACGTCAACCGTTCGGGTCTCCCCCGCGTAGTCGTAGCCCCACACATGCTCCAGCAGCTGTTCGCG
The DNA here is from genome assembly GCA_963814115.1 of uncultured Chloroflexia bacterium. GTDB lineage: Bacteria > Chloroflexota > Limnocylindria > Limnocylindrales > CSP1-4 > CTSoil-043. The sequence continues at coordinate 135,320 of CAWFBS010000006.1, forward strand.
GGTGAGCACCTGGCCCGGGTGCCGGAGCAGGTATGCGAGCAGCTCGAACACCTTCGGCTTGAGCGGGACGCGCTCGCCGTCGCGAAGCAGGCGGTGGCCCGCCAGGTCGACGGTCAGCGCGCCGAGCTCGACGACGGGGGCCGGCGCCTCGGCGAGCTGCTCCGTCCGGCGCAGGAGCGCCCGGATCCGGGCGGTCAGCTCGCGCAGGCTGAACGGCTTCGTGACGTAGTCGTCCGCCCCCAGCTCGAGTCCCACCACCTTGTCCAGCTCGGAGCTCTTGGCGGTGAGCATCACGATCGGCACGCCCGACTCGGCCCGGATGATGCGGCAGACCTCGATCCCGGAGAGCTCGGGGAGCATGAGGTCCAGCACGACGAGGTCCGGGTGGTGCTCCCGGAACCGGCTGAGCGCATCGCGGCCGTCGGCGGCGGTGATCACCCGGAATCCGTCCATCTCGAGCGCCTCCGCGAGCGTCTCCCGGAGCGTGGGTTCGTCGTCGACGACGAGGACCGTGCGAGCCATGCGCTGCTAAGGATACGGAGCCGTGTTAACGGCAGGTTTTCGGCGCCGCGCGGGTTTCTCCCGATGAGGTCGGCCGCGGGCGATGCCCGATGCGCCGGGCGATGCTCGGCGCGTCCGCCGTGCCTCGGCGCCGCGGATCACCCCGCGAGCAGCTCCGCCGCGCGCGCGAGGCGAGCAATGGTTCGCGCGCGACCCAGTGCCACCATCGACTCGAACAGCGGCGGCGTCGCCGTCCGGCCGCTGATCGCGACCCGAATCGCCATGAACAGGTCCCCGGCCTTCCAGCCACGCGCCTCGGCGAGCCCACGCAGGGCAGGCTCCAGGGCCGGGGCGGTGAAGCTGGCGGCCCCGATGTCCTCGATCGCGTCGCGTGCCGCCAGCAGCCCGGAGCGCGTGGTCGCCGCGTCCCAGCGTTTCGGGACCAGGAGCGCCGGATCGGCCTCCAGGTCATCGACATGCAGGAAGTCCACCAGCTCCCCGATCGCGCCCAACACCGGCAGCCGCTCGCGGACCATCGGCAACAGCCCGGCGATCTCGGCTGCCGACGGCGTGCGGTCCGCCCGGCCGGCCGCAGTCTCCCCGGCCAGGAATGGCGCCAGTCGCGCCACGAGGTCGTCGTCGGCCAGGCGGCGGATCCACTGGCCGTTCAGCCACTCCAGCCGCTGGCGGTCGAAGATCGCGCCGCCCTTCTGGATGGCGCCCGTGTCGAAACGGGCGACCAGCTCGTCGATCGAGAGGATCTCCTCCTCGGTGCCCGTTGACCAGCCGAGCAGGGCGAGGTAGTTGACGAGGGCCTCGCGCACGAACCCCTCGGCGATGTAGTCCTTGACCGCGGTCTGGCTCTTGCGCTTGCTCATCTTCGTCCGGTCTGGGTTCAGGATGAGCGGCAGGTGGGCGAACACCGGCACCGGATAGCCGAGGGCGCGGAAGAGGAGGATGTGTTTGGGTGTGTTCGAGAGGTGGTCCTCGCCGCGGATCACGTGCGTGATCGCCATCGCGGCGTCGTCGACGACAACCCCGAAGTGATACAGCGGCGTCCCGTCGGCGCGCACGATCACCAGGTCGCCGCCCAGGGTGGCGGCGTCGATCTCGACCCGACCGCGCACCAGGTCGTCGAAGGCGACGATGCCGGGCTCGATCCGGAACCGGATCGCCGGCCGGCGGCCGTCGGCTTCGAAGCGCGCCCGTTCGGCAGCCGTGAGCGCAGCGCACCGGTCGTTGTAGCGCGGGGGCAGCTTCGCCGCTTCCAGCCGGCGCCGCTCGGCGTCCAGCTCCTCGGCCGTGCAGTAGCACGGGTAGGCGCGGTCTTCCGCCAGCAGGCGCTCGGTGGCCGCGCGGTACAGCTCGCGGCGCTCCATCTGGCGGTACGGTCCGAAGGCCCCGCGTTCGGGCAGCCCGCCGGCGGCCGGCCCCTCGTCCCATTCGAGCCCGAGCCAGTGGAGGTGCTCCAGGATGTCCGCCTCGAACTCGGGCGTGGAGCGGACCACGTCCGTGTCCTCCAGGCGGAGGATGAAGGTCCCGCCGGTGTGCCGGGCAAACAGGTAGTTGAAGAGCGCCGTCCGGGCGGTGCCGATGTGGAGCGGCCCCGTCGGGCTCGGGGCGATGCGGACGCGCGGCGTGGTCATGTGGGCGATTGTACGGGTGCCACGCCCGGCGACCGATCACGGCCGACGCGCCCATCCCCGCGCCTCCTGCGGCGCGGGCCGTCAGCCGGTGCGAAGCCGGCCGGGAACCCGGTGGAAGAGGGACGGATCGGGCTCGCCGCGGAGGACCCGGATGAGCGACGCCGGCCGCAGGCCGAGGGTGGCCCGCCCGATCGGGCCCTCGAGCGTCACCGCGTCCAGCGATGCAGAGCGGGCCAGGATCTCGATGCGAACTCCCGGAGTCAACGCGCGGGCCTCCAGGTAGGAAAGGAGCGCAGGGTCCTCCTCCGCCGTCTCGGTGATCCGGTAGACCGTGGCGACGTCACCTGCCTCGAGGCTCGCCAGTGACACGCCGGCCGGCCGGCGCGCGGCGATCGCGGCATCGACGGGGTTGCCGTGCGGGCACGTCTCCGGGTGACCCAGCAGCTCATCCAGGCGGGCTTCGACACGGGGCGAGATCGCACCCTGCAGGCGCGCGGCTTCCTCGTCCGACTCTGCCCAGCCGAGCCCGACGACGCTGATCAACAGCCATTCGAGCAGTGCGTGACGACGGAAGATCCCGTCCGCGGCAGCGCGGCCGGGCTGGGTCAAGGTCAACTCGCGTCCTTCGCCCTGGCACACCAGGCCCTCGGCCGCGAGCCGCCGGTACATCTCGCTGGCGGCCTGCGTGGAGACGCCGACGTGGCGTGCGACGGTCGCCGCGGTCGCCCGCGCCCCGTCGACGGCCGCGGACCGGAGCGCCAAGAGGTACTCCTGGGCGGCGCCCGAGAGGTCGGACGAAGCGCGACGGCTCACCGGTCCATCGTAGCGTCCTGGCTCACCGCCGACCCCTCCAGGATGGTGGCACCAGACGCCGCCTGGCGACGGCACCGAGGTGCTCCAGGCGCCGGCGCAATCCCGACCGCCCGGGGACGGGAATGGTCTGTGTGGTGGACCCGTCCGCAGCGCCCGGCGGCGTCACGCGCGGACCATGCGTCGCGCGGCGATCGTCGGGCCCAAGCGGCGTTCCACCGGTGCCACCGGCCGTTGGCGCGCCGGCCGGGGATGCGGGGGCCGGACCCGGACCCGCGGCCACCCGCTCGTCGGCGTACGGCCCGGCGGCCACGGGCTCGTCCTCGGCCACCGGTGCGCCGGGCTGGACGTCAGGAGCTGGCGCGGGGGGCGGATCGGCTTCCGCGGCCCCCGGCGCGGCTCGGTCACCATCCAGCGGCGCAGTCGGGGCCGCACGGTCGAGAGGCGGCCGGCCGCGCGCGACGCGGGATCGCGCGGCGCGCCCACGGGCGAGGTACTCGGGGCCGTGCTTGCGGGGGTCCGCGTACTCCTTCGGGTTGATCGTCCAGTAGGTGCCCGAGGCCGGGCCATACCAATCGGCGCCGTCCCAGGCAGGCTCTGTCGCCTCCCCGGCCTCGTCGTAGGTGGTAGAGCCCAGCGTCGCCTTGCGGGGATCGCGCGCGCGCCGGCCGCGCTCGCCCGCAGTGCCGTCGCCGGGTGCGCGCCCCGGTCGACCTCCCTCGCGCGCCGGGCCCGGCGGAGCGGAGCCCGCGGAAGCGCGGGGTCCCCGAGGTCCGGCCGGTGCCGGGCGCCGGGCGGGCGGCCGTACGGGCCCGGGGCCGGGGCCGGCGCCGACCGCCGACCCCCCATGGACCAGGGCTTCGTACGCGGCCTGGATCTCGAGGAATCGCTCCAGCGAGCCTGCGCCCGCATCGGGGTGGTTGCGCTTCACGAGCAACCGGTAGGCCCGCTTGACATCGGCCATCGATGCACCGGGCGCCAGGCCGAGCGCGCCGTACGGGTCCCCCCTGGACGTCACGTCGCCGGTTCTGCCTCGCCGCCCGGCGTCAGGGCACGAGCTCGCCGACCGGCACCAGGTCGAACTCTGCGACCGTCTCGGCGGCGATCTTCCCGCGCGGGTCCAGCTGGATGGGTCGGTGGTAGCGGCCGAGCGCTCGGAGCGGCTGGCCCCCGAGCACCCCGGCCAGCCGAAGCGCCTCGATGGCGATCGACCAGGACGCTCGATCGAAGCCACCCCCGTCCTCCACCTTGATCGCGAACGCGGAGGCCTGCGCACCCGTCGCCCGGTCAGCCAGCACGGCGATGCCCCGCAGTGCCTCCGCACCGCCCTTCGCGACCAGCCGGCCCGGCAGCGCCTTCATGAGCGATGTGTCGAGCCGGTCGCGCGTGCCCCCGACCAGCTCGGGATTCGCCAGCATCGCGTCGCGGATCAGGCGAAGGGGCGCGGAAAGGGACCGGCGGGCGTCGGTTGCCGGCAGCGCGTCGGGGTCGGCCAGCAGCGCGAACGCCCCGGCAACGGCGTTCAGCGGGAAGGCGTACGTGTCCACGCCGCACTGGTCGGTGGCCGTGATGAGGTCCGCCGGGGTTGTCGCGAAGACCCGCGCAACGACGGCCCGCGTCGCCACCTGGACGGGGTGGTCCGGCTGCCAGTAGTCCTCGAGCGTCCAGTCGGCGAGCCGGGCGAGCAGGAGCTGAGCGGCGTGCATCCCCGAGCACTGGTGTCGGATCGGCCCGGGCTTCTCGCCATCGCGGGTCAGGCGCACGGAGGTCAGCTCGTCCAGTGGCGCCCCCTCGGACCCGCAGGCGAGCAGGGTCTGGCTGACGCCCGCTCGACGGAAGACCGCCTGTAGGGTCCGGACGTGCAGGTCCTCGCCGGAGTGGGAGCTGGCCATGACGGCCAGCTCGGCGGGTGACAGATCGAATTCGCGAACCCCTCCCGCCTCCAGCAGCGCCGCGAGCGTGAACGGCTTGACGCTCGAGCGGAGGGCGACCACGACGTCCGGGTCGCCGGCGGTCCGGAGGAGCGCGCCGGTCGCGTCCACCTGGACGACGTGCCCACGGTGGATGCTTTCGACGATGTCGCCGCGGATGTGGCGGGCCAGGATCGGGGCCGGCCTGCGTGACGCCGCGGTGGGGCTGGAGCGCGCCGGACGCCGGGTTCGAGTTGACGGCATCGGGCGAGCATACCGCGCACCCCGGACCGGCGCGACGGGGCGGCTCGGCCGGCGCGACGGGGCGCCGGGCCGGCGCTAGCCTCCGTCCCGGGAGCCCCGTCTGTCGATCGCACCGGTGCTAGGATCGTGCGGGTCGGGATCGTCGCGCCCGGCGAGACCCCGGCCGGTCGTCCGCCCCCTCCCCGCCCGAGGTGAACGCCCGTGTCCGAATCAGCCACCCCGCCCCGCGCACCGTCGCTGACCGTCTCGCGGCACCCCGCGGTGCTCCACAAGCTCGCCATCCTGCGCGACGAGAAGACCGAGCCGAAGAAGTTCCGCGAGATCGTGCGTGAGCTCTCCTGGCTCCTCGGCTACGAGGCGCTTGCGGATGCCCGCCTCCGGCCTCTTCGCGTCCGCACCCCGCTCGAAGAGACGGACGCCCACGAGCTGGGCGACCGGATCGGCCTCGTGCCCATCCTTCGCGCCGGCCTCGGCATGGTTGACGCGATGCTGGAGCTGATGCCCACCGCCGAGGTCTGGCACCTGGGCCTGTTCCGCGACGAGCGCACGCTCCGGCCGGTCGAGTACTACAACAAGCTGCCCGACTCGGCGACCGTGGACCTCTGCCTGATCCTGGACCCGATGCTCGCTACGGGCGGCTCGGCGACGGCGGCCATCGACGTGCTCAAGCGCTGGGGCGCGTCCCGGATCAAGCTCATCAACCTGATCGCCTCCCCGGAGGGCGTCGCCGCGGTCAGCGCGGCCCACCCGGACGTGACGATCCACTGCGCCGCGCTGGACCGGGCGTTGAACGACAAGGGCTACATCCTGCCCGGCCTCGGCGACGCCGGCGACCGCCAGTTCGGGACCAGCCGCCGCGACTGAGGCGCGCCCCCCCGCCCAGCGCATTCGCCCGGCGACAGGGAGGCTGATCGATGAGCCGTGCTGACAGCAATCGCGACGGTCTGCGGTCACCGCGACATCGATCGATGGTCGTCATGGTCGCGGTGATGCTCGCGCTCCCGCTTGCCGCATGCGGCCGGGCGCCCGGTGCTCCGTCCCCGGTCCCCTCGAGCTCGCCCGCGAGCGCAGCCGAAACGCCCAGGCCTTCGCCCTCGATGTCGCCCAACCCTGCCGCCGCGTCGACCAGCCCGACGAGCCTGCACTGGGTTCAGGGCCAGGCGCCCGGCATCGTAGCCAGCGCGGACCCGGGCGTTGATCACGAGTTCCACGTCGTCGGCTGGAGCCGTGGCTATCTCGGGTTCACGAGCAGCTTCGTCAACGCGACTGGGAAGATGCAGGGGCTGTACGTGACGTCGTCCAGCGACGGTCTTCACTGGCAGCGCGCAGGCCACCTTGATCTCGGCCCCAACGACTCGTTTCTCGTCGTCACGCAACTGGTCGAAGGGCCATCGGGGTTGCTCGCGACCGCCGAGGTGCCGGGATGCGCCCTGCACAAGCCGGCCGTGCGCATGTGGCGAAGCACCGACGGCGCCTCCTGGTCGCCCCTCGACCTCGCAAGCGTCTTCGGCGCCGATGTCGTCCTGCCGGCGGTCTCCGGTGGATCGGCCGGCTACATCGTGCTCGCGGCGACCGCGGACAACAGGCGCACCGTGTGGACGTCACAGGACGGCGCCTCATGGCACGAGAGCACTGTTCCGGGTGGCGGCTTCAGCCCGGCGTCGGTGGCGTCGTTCAAGGGCGGGTTCATCCTGGCCGGCGCCACCAGGCCGGAGGCGTTTCGATGCCAGACGACTGTACGTCCAGACCCCGTCACTCGCGCCACGGGATCGGTCTGGTCGTCGCAGCTCGGATCGCCCTGGAACGAGGCGACACTCCCTGGCGTGCTTGCTGCGGATATGACGATGGACATCTATCGGCTCAACGACGAGACCGTGCTGGCCGAGGAGCTCGTGCTCGATGCGCAGGGCAACCCGCCCAATCGGCTCGGCTGGACGTCGAGCGACGGTCTGACCTGGCAGCAGAACGACACCCTGGCGGTCCGATTGGGCTACCCGCTGACCGGCGGGGCACGCACGGTCTTCGCCGGCTCGAGCGACCAGGGCCAGCCCGAGGTCCAGACGCTCACGCCCGATCTGCGCCTGGTGAACCTCCCCACCGGCCCCGACCTGCCGATCGCGATTCAGGACGGCTCGGCCGCGCTCGGCCCGGCTGGGCTGGTCGTGTCCGACGGCCCCGGCACGATCTCGTGGCTGGCGACACCCATCCCGTAGTCATGCGTGTCGGCGGCCGCCGTCTCCTTCCGCGGGGTCATCGGCGCGCAAGAGGATCAGCAGCGCATGACGGGCCGTCATGACTTGCCGCCCCTCGCTCGCCACACTCGCAATCGGCATCCCAAACGGGTGACTTGTTGCCCCGCTTTCCCGGATGCCTGAAGGCACACGGAGAACTGCATGGCAATCGACCAGGTCGACCGGACCGTCGTCACCCAGGAACGTCCGCCGGTGGCGGGTCAGCCAACCGCCCCGCCCATCACGCAGGAGACCGTCCGCACGGACAGCCGTCACCTCACGCGGAGTGGCCCCGGCGGCTCCGAGATGGCGCGCCGGATCATCGTCCTGCTCTTCGGGCTCATCCAGATCGTCATCGGGCTGCGGATCGTCCTGCTCCTGCTCGACGCCCGCACCGGCAATGCGCTGGTGTCCGGCATCCTCGACATCAGCAAGATCTTCGTCGCCCCGTTCGAGGGGATCCTCAACACGAATGCCCTCACCGCGGGCGGGTCGACGCTCGATGCCGCGGCCGTCGTCGCCTTCGTCGGCTGGACGATCCTCGAGCTGATCGTGCTCTGGGTCGTTGGGATCTTCCGGCGCGAACCGGCCTGATCCCGACGGGCCAACCTCGAGGGATTGCTCTCCGAACCTGACCGTGTCGCGGTCCCCAGGCGGACAGGGCCTCGTCCGCGGACAGCGTCGGCCCAGCTGGGCCGAGCGACACAAAGAAGGGTCGAATCTGATGAGCCTCATCGCCTGGATCGTCGTCGGCGCCATCGCCGGCTTCCTGGCCAGCCACCTCATGCGGGCCCGCGAGAGCCTGCTGATGATGATCGTCCTCGGTATCGTCGGCGGACTCGTGGGCGGATTCGTTGCCACCAGCGTCCTCAACATGGGCACGGTCGACGGGATCAACGTCCAGAGCATTGCGATCGCCACGCTCGGCGCGATCGCGGTCATCTTCGTCGTCCACCTCGCGACCGGTTCGCGTGGTGTTCTCAGTCGCCGGTGAGCCAGGGCCGGGAGAGGAGCAAGCAGTGAAGAACACGGGGTCCGGTCGCCGCGCGGGTCGCGCCCGGACGCCGGTTCCACCCCGCTCGGATCGTGGTGCGGGCGCCACGCGCCGCGTCGCCGGCGCTGTTTCGGCGGCGGGCGCCGGCGCACTCCTCGATCGCCTGTCCGGGACAATCCGGGCAACGCGGAGCGGCGCGTGACCACGGGAGTCCTGACCCACCCGGTCGTTTCCACGGGTGTCGAGCGCCAGGTCTCTCCCCGCGGGATGGCGACCTGGCGGACGCCCGTCGGCGACCCGGCCGCGACCACCCGGGACGAGGCCCATGGACACGCCGGGGTGTCACTGCCAGGCATTCCGTCGGTTGCGGCGGGGCAGCTCGGTGAATGGCGGTTCGTACTGACGCGGCCCGGGCTCCGGCTCGTCGCGTCGATCACGCTTCGCGACCTGTTCCTGATCACGGTCGCGATGCTGCTCATCTTCGTCCTGCTGCCCGCGCTGCTGAGCGCCCAGTGGGCGACCCTCGGCTGAGACGAGCAGGTACGTCGCGGCCGGCTACAGCGAGCTGATCCTCCCGCGCCCGGCGAGTCCAGATGACGGACCGTCATGACAGGTCACGATCGGGGCCGGACACTGGGCCTCGTTGATCTCACGCGAGAGCGGTACCCAAAAGGACGGCCACCGATGATGTCACTCGTTTTCGGCGTCACTGCGGCCCTGCTGCTGCTCATGCTGCTCGTCCCCGTCGTCGTCGTCGCCGGCGCCTTGCTCGGCTTCATGACGGTGGCGCACCTCGCGTGATCGTGGACAGCGAGAAGGGACGACTTCAATGAGCATCGAGACTCCATCTGTTCCGGCACCCTCCAATGACCTCCCAGCCGCTGATACGACCGGGCCGCTGGCCGCGGCCATGGCCTATGAAGAACGTTTCCAGGGCGACTTCGCGACGGGCGAGCGGACCGGGGCGCTGACCCAGAAGGAGACCCAGGAGGAGAACCTCCACGGCGACTTCGCGGCGGGCGAGCGGACCAAGGCGCTGACCCAGGACGACACCGTCGACGAGGGCATGCACGGCGACTTCGCGGCCGGCGAGCGGACCGAGCCGGTCACGCTCGCCGACGAGACGCCCGGAGCCTTCGGCGATACGGAGAAGTAGGAAAGCTCAGCAATCGGGAGACTCGGCCGATCGAGACCCGACGGCCGAGATTGCGACACTCACGCAACCGACCTCTCGCCCGACGTGGAGACCGCATCCGACACGACCCACCGACGATCACTCCCTCTACCCTGCCCTGGTGCCGTCGACTCCCCCCCCCGGCACCAGGGCAGGCGTTCGTCCTGGCCGTGCTCTGTGATTCGGTGCATATGCTGGATGACGGACCGTAATGACAGCCTCGTGACGGACCCGCAGACTCGCGAGCGAATGGCAGGTTCCCCGTCATTCATCGTTCGCACAATTCGGCGAGAGGGCCCGTCCTGGGGGACGGGCCCTCTTCGCACACTGGGCGGTCTCGGTCGCAACGCTACTGATGGGCACGAAGACACCCGGGACTGCCAGGCGCCGGTCGAGCGGAGGTGACGGGGGTCTGACCATCCAGAAGACCAGGTGATCGGCATGCGTCGTCTTCTCGCCACTCTCCTATCCTCGGGGCTGCTGCTCTTCGGGCCCCTCATGCTCGCCAGCGGCGCGTCCGCGGCTGAGTACGGGGTGTCGATCGCGGCGGCGACAACGTGCGACAACAGTGCCGGGAACACGGGCGGTCTCGGCCTGATCTGTGATGTCAGCATCGTCAACACGATCACCGCGACCACGGCGACCGCGACGGTGACGGTTACGGAGTGCCACGGAGCCGCCGGGGCTCCGGGAACAACCTGCACCACGACGACGAAGACCCTGCCCGAGGCGGTCACGAGCGTCAATCAATGCAACGGCTCGATCAACGGCGGCGGGGGCACGCTCCGCTGCAGCGTCAAGGTCGAATTCGTCGGCGCCGGGGCGGGAGCCACGGCCCCGTCCGTCAACCAGTGCGTGGGCTCGGGTGGCGGTCTCACGACGGGCTGCAACCCGTTCCCGGCAACCGCGACGGGCGCAATGATCACGCAGTGCAACGGCTCGGCCAACGGCGGAACCCTGGTCGGCCTGACGTGCACCGCGACGGGCCTCATGCCTGCAGCGAGGGCCCTGACGATCAACCAGTGCAACGACTCGGCGAACGGCGGCGGGTCTCTCGTCATCTGCTCGGCGAACGTGACCACCAGCGGGGCCGCCGCCAGCCCGTCCCCGAGCGCGAGCCCGAGCGCCTCGCCGAGCCCGAGCGCCTCGCCGAGCCCGAGCGCCTCGCCGAGCCCGAGCGCCTCGCCGAGCCCGAGCGCATCCCCCTCGCCGGTTGCGACCGTTGCTCCCTCGACAACGGTGACAATTCCGCCGACCAGCACGAGCACCCCGATCACCGGGCAGCCCAGTAGTGCCAGCCAGCTTCTCCTTGGCGCGCTCCTGTTGATCAGCGCGTTCACCCTGATCGTGGCCGCCAGGCGCCGCCGGGGAGTCCGCCCCGACATTCGCTGACCAATCCGTGTCGTCGAGCCCGCAGCCCCTGTGCAGCCGGGGCTGCGGGCTTCGGCGTCCGGTAGTCTGCTCATTCCAGATACGTGGGCGCCCAGAGAAGTGGGCGCGACGCGGCCACCACCAGCCACCGGCGGTGCTGTTGACGTGACGGGGACTCGGCTCGAGCTCACGCGCGACCAGATCGTGGCGCACCGACGGTCCGTCGGTGCCCTCGACGATCGGCTTCCCTCGGGCCCGACATCTCTCAGGCGCGCAGCCTGGGCCGGCCTGCAGGACAGCGTGCCGCGGGCAGCCCTCCTGTCCATCCACGCCCGCGTCCACGGGACCGGTCCGGAGACCCGGGAGGACCCATCGCTCGTTCAGCTATGGGGGCCGCGGTTCAGCGCCTACGTTGTCGCGGGGCAAGACCTCGCGATCTTCTCGCTCGGGCGGCTGCCTGACGATGCGAACCGGCGACGCGTTGCCGATGATCTCGCCCACCGGCTCCTTGCCTTCCTCGGCGGCCGAAGGATGCCCTATGGCGAGGTGGGGCGCGGGCTCGGCGTGCATCCGAACAGCCTCAGGTATGCAGCGCCGACCGGCACGGTCTTGATCCGCTGGGATGGGGCTCGCCAGCCCATGGTCTGGACCGTGCGGGCACCGGACATCGACCCGCGCGACGCGCGCCTCGAGCTCGCGCGCCGATACCTGCACATCTTCGGCCCGGCCACGCCCGCCGGGTTCGCCCAGTGGGCCGGGATCCGGCCTGCGGCGGCCGGCCGCACCACGTTCGACGCGCTCGCCGGATCGCTCACGCCTGCGCGAACGCCAGTCGGTGATGCGTGGATCCTGACCCGGGATGAGCCAACGTTCCGCGCACCCGCACGACCGGGCGCGCCGGCGCGGCTCCTCCCGAGCGGCGATGCGTACACCCTCCTGCAAGGCGTCGATCGGGAGCTCCTCGTCCCTGACGCCGACCGCCGCCGCGAGCTCTGGACGCCCAGGGTCTGGCCCGGCGCTGTGCTCGTCGGAGGCGAGATCATCGGCACCTGGAGGCGCGCGCAGGCGGACGTGACGATCGCATCGTGGCGCCGGCTCTCGCCTGCGGAGCGCGGGGCCGTGGAGGCGGAGGCAGACTCCATGCCGTTGCCCGGGATCCGGCAGCGCGTCCGGGTCCGCTGGGACCGTTGAGGACGGCTGGCGGTCGGGCGGGGAGGTGGACCCTCCGGCCTTCCGCGTCACCGGGCTGATCGCGCAGCCGGGCCGGCACCTCACACGTGGGGTGCGACGTCCTCGGCGAGCTCCTGCATCAGGTCGACCTGCGCGTCGTACTCGAGAAGCGAGAGGTAGCTCCGCGCGACGAACTCGAGGGGAACGCCAACCTGCTCCCGGACGTCGAGCAGCGCCTCGACGATCTCGCCGGGGGTCCCGGCGTACGTCGCCCGGCCCTTCACCAGCGCATCATCCGGGCGATTGAACGGCGGCGGGGAGGACGGTGGGAGGGGGCGGGTCGCCGACGCTCCCATGTCGGAGTACTTCCACTGCATCCCCCACAGGGCATCCCGGTAGCGGGCGAGCGCCTTCTCGCGCGAGGCGCCGGGCAGCAGCACCGAGTAGTGGATGAACCGGAAGGTCGACGGGTCGCGACCGATACGCTCGCATTCGTCGAGGACCCAGCGCACCTGCTCGACGAGCTTCTCGGCCGGGGCGTTCGCGAAGATCCCATCCGCGAAGCGCGCGGCGCGGCGGATCGCGGGCTCCGCGCTCCCGCCGACGAGCACGGAGATCGGCGTCGACGGCCGGGGCCGGACACCAAGCGTCGGGAGGTCGAAGACGGCACCATGGTGTGTGAACGGCTCGCCGCTCCAGGCTCGGGGGAGGATCTGGAGGATCTCGTCCATCGCGGCACCGCGACGGCGCGCGTCGGCCCCGAGCCCGGTGAACTCGACTTCCGACCAGCCCAACCCAAGGCCGAGGACCAGCCGGCCGTGGCTCAACAGCTGGACCGTCGCCGCATCCTCCGCCAGGCGGAGCGGGTGATACAGCGGCGCGAGGACGACGCCCGTGCCTAGCTCGATCCGCGACGTTGCCTGCGCGAGCGCCGCGCCGACGACGAGGAGCGACGCCATGTACCCGTCATCGACGAAGTGGTGCTCGGTCGTCCACACGGAGGTGAAGCCGAGCCGCTCCGCCGCGACCGCGAGCCGAACTGTCTCGTCGTAGGTCCGGGTCCAGTCAGTCTCGCCGGGCCTGAGCTGCGCGCTGAGAAGACCGAAGCCGAGCCCCATAGCCCACGACGATACCAGCCACGGCGCCTTCGCGGCGGGCTTCGATTCCGGGGCGAGGCAGTCGCGGCGAGCGCGAGTCGCGCGTCGCGAGGGCGTCATTCGTCGCCCGCAACCCTCGCCCACCGAAGGGAAGAACCCGGCGGCAGGCCGGCGACGGCCGCCGCGGCCGGGCCCGCTGTCCCCCGTCAGGCGGTGACGGCCTCGTCCGCGATCGCGAGCGCCCGGTCGATCACGTCGAAGCCTTCCGCAAGCTGCTCCTCGGTGATGCAGAGCGGCGGGTTGGTGTGGATCGAGTTGTTGGGCGTCATCGTGTAGAGGTGGTTCTGGCGGAGGAACTTCGCAACGGCCTTCATCTCGTCGGAGGTGCCGTTGAAACTCGTCAGCGGGACGAACGGGTCGCGGCTGCGGACAAGATCCAAGATCCCGAACAGGCCCAGGTTGCGGTGCGCACCCACGCTCGGGTGCCTGGCTGCGAGCGCCTCGTGGTGGCCCCGCATCACCCCGCCAAGCCGAGCGGAGCGCTCGATGAGCCCGTCCTCCTCGTAGACACCGATCGTGGCGAGCGCCGCCGCAAGGCTGACCGGGTGGCTGCTGTACGTCAGGCCGCCGTGGTACATCTTCGATTCGAACGCCTCGGCGACGTGATGGCGCATCGCGACCCCGCCGAGCGGCAGGTAGCTGGAGGTCAGGCCCTTCGCCATCGTCATGAGATCCGGGACCACGCCCCAGTGGTCCACGGCGAACCAGCGGCCGGTGCGGCCGAAGCCGGCCATGACTTCGTCGGCGACCATGAGGATGCCGTGCCGATCGCACAGCTCGCGGACGCCCTGGAGGTAGCCATCCGGCGGGATCAGGATTCCGTTCGTGCCCACGATCGTCTCGAGGAAGACCGCCGCGATCGTGTGCGGCCCCTCGTACTGGATCACGTCCTCCAGCCCCTGAAGGCTCTCGGCGACCGGCCGCGGCTCCTTCTCACCCCAGCGGTGCGTGTCCGGGTAGCGCACGACGCCCACGATCCCCGGCTCGTTCGCCCAGCGCCGCGGGTCGCCGGTCAACGTCATGGATCCCAGCGTCGCGCCGTGGTAGCTGCGGTAGCGGGCCAGGATCTTGTGGCGGCCCGTGTAGAGCCGGGCCAGCCGGATCGCGTTCTCCACCGCCTCACTGCCACCGAGCGTGAAGAAGACCTTGTCCATGTCGCCGGGCAGGATCTCGGCGAGCTTGGCGCCGAGGCGCGCCCGGATCTCCGTCACAAACGCCGGCTGGACGTACTGCAGGCGGTCCGCCTGCGCGGTGATCGCATCGATCACCCGACGATCACCATGACCGATGTTCACAGACATCAGCTGGCTGTTGAAGTCGAGGATCCGCTCGCCCTCCGGCGTGTAGAGGTAGACGCCCTCCGCCCGATCGATCGCGATCGGGTCCAGCGCCCCCTGCACCGACCACGAGAAGAACGTGTGGGCGCGCGAGAGCCGGACGATCTCCTGGCTGGACATCGCGCCGGCGGCGGTTCGAACGGTCATCGGTCACCTCGAGGCGGGGCGCGCCCGGCACGCTGTCCGCGATCCTGCTGGCACCAAGCAGACCGGCCGCAACGGGGGTCGCGGGCGGTCGGGACGGCACCGACGTGCTCCTGCCCATGCCATCCGGGGACGTTCGCCATTAGACCACACTGGCCCGTGGCGGGTCCCGGGTCCCGATCGTGGACCGGCTGACGGCGGCACGCTCCGCGGCGGGCCGTGTAGCATTTCGGCACGTTCCCGACGAGCGGCCGCGACGGGCCCGACGACACACCGGCCGCGCCATCACTCCGCCGCTGCGACCCCGACCGGAGGTGACCGATGCCGCGAATCGTGCGAGGCGCGCTCGTCCAGGCAACCTGGACGGGGGACAAGGAATCGATGATCCAGAAGCACGAGGCGCGCGCGCACGAGGCAAAGGCAAAGGGTGCCCAGCTCGTCCTGTTCCAGGAGCTGTTCTACGGTCCGTACTTCTGCCAGGTGCAGGATCCCGCCTTCTACGCCTACACGGAGCTGATCCCCGACGGGCCGACCACGAAGCGGATGCAGGATCTCGCGAAGCAGACGGGCGTGGTCCTGGTGGTGCCGATGTACGAGGAGGACTCCCAGGCATCGGGCGTGTACTACAACACGGCGGCGGTGATCGACGCGGACGGGACGTACCTGGGCAAGTACCGCAAGACGCACATCCCGCACATCAAGGGCTTCTGGGAGAAGTTCTACTTCCGGCCGGGCAACCTGGGCTACCCCGTCTTCGAGACCGCCGTCGGAAAGGTCGGCGTCTACATCTGCTACGACCGCCACTTCCCGGAGGGCGCGCGCGCGCTCGGTCTCAACGGGGCCGAGATCGTGCTGATCCCAAGCGCCACCAGCCGGGGCCTCTCCGAGTACCTCTGGCGGATCGAGCAACCCAGCCATGCCGTCGCCAACGGCTACTACGTGGGCACGATCAACCGGGTCGGGACCGAGGAGCTCGGGGACGATGACTTCTACGGACAGAGCTACTTCTGCGATCCCCGGGGCCAGATCGTCGGTGGCGTCGCCAGCCCGTACGAGGAGGAGCTGGTGATCCGTGACCTGGACCTCGACCTGGTCACGGAAGTGCGCCAGACGTGGCAGTTCTACCGGGACCGCCGTCCGGAGGCTTACGTGGATCTGGTCCGCCCGTAGCCGCCGGCGACCCCAGCCCAGGGAGGCGCAGCATGGAATTCGGCTTCACGCTCAAGCCCAACCACTCGATCGAGCGGACGCTGGCGCTCGCGAAGCAGGCCGAGGCGGCCGGCTTTGCCTACGGGTGGATCTTTGACACCCACGTGCTCTTTCGCGACCCGTACCCGCTCCTGACGCTGATCGCGCGCGAGACGACGACCCTGCGCCTCGGCACGTGCGTGACGAACCCGGCCACCCGCGAGCCCTCGGTGACGGCGTCCACCCTCGCCGTGCTGCAGGAGCTGTCAGGCGGCCGCTTCGACCTCGGGATCGGGCGCGGCGACTCCTCGGTCCGTGTCCTGGGCAAGGCGCCAACGACGATGGCCATGCTCGAGGAGGCGATTCACGTCATCCGGGCGCTCACCGAGGGCCGGCCGATCGAGTACGAGGGCGCGACGCTCCAGCTCCCCTGGTCGCCGGGGTACCGGCTGCCGGTCTGGGTTGCCGGCTACGGGCCCGTGGCCCTGAAGATGACCGGGCGCATCGCCGACGGCGCCATGCTCCAGATCGCCGACCCCGATCTGATCCGCTGGTTCGGGGACCAGGTCCGGGCGTCAGCGCGGGAATCCGGCCGCGAGCCCACCGCCGTGCGCATCATGGCCGCGGCGCCGGCGCACGTCGGGGACCTCGCCGACGGCCGCGATCGGGTCCGCTGGTTCCCGGCGCTCGTCGGCAACCACGTGGTAGACCTCGTCAACAAGTACCAGGGGGAGCTGCCCGAAGCCCTGACGCGTTACATCCGGGGCCGCGAGGGCTACGACTACCTCCACCACGCGGAGGTCGGCAGCTCGAACGCCGACTTCGTCACCGACGACATCGTCGATCGCTTCGCCATCGTTGGCGACGTTGCGGCCCATGTCACCAAGCTCCGGGTCCTTGCGGAGGCGGGCGTGGACCAGTTCAACCTCTACCTGATGAATGGGAACGAGGAGGAACAGCTGGAGATCTACGGTCGCGAGATCATCCCGGCCCTCCGCGACATCCAGGCCGCCCAGGCCTGAGGAGAATTCGATGCGCACACTGATCACGAACGGACTCGTCGTCACGGCCTCCGGCTCGTTCCCGTCGGACGTGCTGGTCGAGGGCGAGACGATCGCCCTGCTCGGCACCGACCTGGCGGGCACCGGGGTCACGGCCGACGAGACGATCGACGCGACCGGGAAGTACGTCGTCCCCGGCGGGATCGACGTCCACACGCACATGGAGCTGCCCTTCGGCGGCACGGTCGCGAAGGACACGTTCCAGAGCGGCTCGAAAGCCGCGGCCCACGGCGGCACCACGACGATGCTCGACTTCGCGGGGCAGACGAAGGGACGGCCGCTCCGCGAGGGACTCGACGCCTGGCATGCCAAGGCGGAGGGGCACACGGCCATCGACTACGGCTTCCACATGATGATGACGGATGTGAACGACGCCACGCTGGCCGAGATGGATCAGCTCATCGCGGAGGGCGTCCCGGAGTTCAAGCTGTTCACCGCCTACCCGGGCGTCAACTTCAGCCCCGACGACCACATCTTCCGGGCCATGCAGCGGACCCGGACGAACGGTGGCCTGATCATGATGCATGCCGAGAACGGGCCCGTGATCGACGTGATCGCGGCCGACCTCGTGGCCGCTGGGATCACCGGCCCGATCGGGCACGGCCTGGCGCGCTACGCCATCCTCGAGGGCGAGGCGACCAACCGGGTCATCCGCCTGGCCGAGGCGGCCGGCGTCCCCGTCTACGTCGTCCACCTCTCGTCCCGCGACGCCCTGGAGGCCGTGACAGCCGCCCGGGCCCGCGGCGCCATGGCGTTTGCCGAGACCTGCCCGCAGTACCTCTTCCTCTCGCTCGACGACCTGGAGAACGGGTTCGAGGGAGCGAAGTACGTCTGCAGCCCGCCGCTCCGCCCGAAGGACCACCAGGTGGACCTGTGGCGAGGGCTGCGGACGGACACCCTGCAGCTCGTGGCGACGGACCATTGCCCATTCGACTTTCACGGCCAGAAGGAACTCGGGCGCGACGACTTCCGCAAGATCCCGAACGGGCTGCCGGCCGTCGAGGACCGGGTGGATCTCCTCCACGACGGCGGCGTCGTCAAGGGACGGATCTCCCTGGAACGGTGGGTGGAGATCATGTCCACGGCACCCGCCCGGATGTTCGGCATGTACCCGCAGAAGGGCGCGATCGCAATCGGCTCCGACGCCGACATCCTGGTGTTCGATCCCAACCGCCGCCGGACGATCAGCGCCGCGACGCACCACATGGACGTCGACTACTCGATCTTCGAGGGGTTCGAGGTCCAGGGAACATCGGACGTCGTCATGAGCCGCGGCACGGTCCTCGTCCGCGACGGCGTCTGGGTTGGGCCGGCGAACCACGGGCAATTCCTGCGCCGGGACATCACGAACTTCGCCAGGATCAGCTGAGCGCCGGCACCACGACTCCCCGGCGGCCCCGCCGCCGGATCAGGAAGGTGGCCGCAAGGGCGGCGCCCGCAGCGACGGCCGCCACGACCAGGCAGATCAGCTGCTCGGCCTTCAATGGCCCCAGCACGGCCTCGTCGCGCCAGGTGGTGGCCACCAGGGCGCGGCCCAGCGCCCAGGCCGCCAGCCCGACCGCGAAGAGTCGGCCGTCCGCGCGGCGCAGGCCCGTTCGCCAGCCGAGCAGCGTCACCAGCACGAGCACCACGGCAGCCATTCCCGCCTCCAGCATCTGGGAGGGGATGGCGGGAAGGGCGGCGCCGGGGCTGCCCCACGGTCCGACTCCGGCGTAGGCGGTCGCGAACCCCCCAGCGCCGACCTGGAGGAGCCCCTGTCCGTCGCCACCCAGGACCTCGGCCGCCTTGCCGAGCGCCAGGACCAGAAGCAGGGGCCGGATGGCCACGTGCAGCCAGCGCCCAACCGGCGCATCCAGGAGCGCGGCCACGTAGATCCCGGTGAGCGTCCCACCGATGACCGCGCCGGTCAGCTCCACGCTGCCGGTCGCCGGATCGAGCAGCTGCCGCCAGTCCGGGGCATACCAGTCCGCGTGCAGGAGGCCATAGCCGGCCCGGCCCAGCACGACCGCGCCGGGAAGCACCCCCAGCACGATGAAGAGGAGATCGTCCCGGCGCATGTGCCAGATGCCGCCCGCCCCGTCGGAACCGTCCGCGCGCTCGCCGATCCAGATGTCGAAGGCCGGCGTCCGTCCGGCGATCAGCGCGCACCAGCCGAGGCCGGCGAGGACGGCAACCGCGATTCCCAGCGTCTGCCAGCGAAGCACGAAGTCCCCGAGCTGGACCGAGGCGTCGAAGCCGAAGGTGAGGACGACCGCGCCCGTCATTCCAGGCCCGCCAGCCTGCCCGCGACGAGGCGCCCCGCGGCGATGGTGGCGACCACCCGGATCCCGTCATCTGCGCGCGACCAGCTCTCCCGCGAGATCGCCGTCGGGTCGCCCGACAGGATCACGAGGTCAGCCCGGTGTCCCACCTCCAGGCGCCCGGCGTCGTCGTCACCAAGGACCGCGGCACCCGCCGCCGTCCACGCGTGAAAGGCCTCCGCCGCGGAGAGGCGCGCGTCGTGACGGAGTGCGGCCCGTACCCCGTCGAGCGGTGCGCCGGGCACCACGGGCCGGTCGCTCGCGAACGGCATCGGGATGCCCGCGGCCAGGAGCGCGGCGAACGGGAGGAGGCGCGCGGCACGCTCGTCGCCGAGACGAGCCCGGTAGGTGGTGCCGGCCCAGGCCAGGAACTCGGGTTGGACGACCGCCGTGACGCCCGAGGCGGCCAGCCGGTCCACGAGCTCCGCGTCGAGGAGCATCGCATGCTCCATCCGGTGCGGGTGCGCGGGCCGCGTCGACGGGGTCGCGGCCGCGTAGGCATCGAGCACGGCTGCCACCGCCGCGTCGCCGATCGCGTGGGTCGCGATCCCCCACCCCGCCTGCCCGGCCCGGCGGATTCGCTCGGCCAGCGCGGCGGGTTCGTGTACGGGCCCGCCCGTGTGCGGCGCGTCCTCGTACGGGGAACGCAGCCAGGCCGTGTGCGTCGTGAGCGCACCGTCCGCCTTCAGCTTCACGTGGGTCAGGCGGACGCGGTCGCGAACGGACTCCGGGAGCATGGCCGCGATGTCGGCCGGGGACGGGACGGCCTCGCCAGGCTCGGGCGCGATCCTGACCAGGCCGGGAAGCAGCGCCACGGCGAGCGACATCTCGCCGGAGGCGATCGCCCCGGCCCAGGCCGCCAGCTCGGCCGCGACCCCGTGCGTCGCGCCAAGATCCGCGTCGGCGACGCTGGTGACGCCGTCGGCGGCCAGGCGCGCTGCCGCGCGGGCCAGGGCCGCCCGACCCTCGGCGGCGGTCGGCGGGGGCATCGCTGCCGCCACCCGGTCCCAGGCGTCCGGCCCGCGGATGATCCCCATCGGCTCGCCGGCTCGGTCGCGCTCGATCATCATCCGGCCGGGCTCGTCGGGGGTGCCCGCGCCGATCCCCGCCAGGGCAAGTGCCAGGCTGTTCGCGGTGACCGCATGCCCCGAGACGTGGGCCAGCAGGACCGGCCGGTCGGGCACGGCCCGATCCAGGTCGTCGCGGGTCGGGTCGTCGGGGCGGTCCCAGCCGGTCGGGTCGTAACGCGCGACCAGCCACGCGTCGGGCTCCAGATGCTCCGCTGCCCCGGGGATGGCGCGGAGGGCGGCCCGCCGCTCGCGCCCAGCAATGAGCGTCATCCCGGAGACGAACCCCTCCCAGTAGGGATGGGCGTGCGGCTCCACGAACCCAGGGAGGACCGCCCGGCCCCGGAGGTCCACCACGTGGGAATCCGGCCCGGCGAGCGCGCGGATCTCAGCGTCGCCTCCGACGGCCAGGATGCGCTCATGCGCGAAACAGATCGCGGTTGCGCGGCGCCCCGCGGCATCCGGCACGCTCGGGTCACCCGCCGCCCGCGACGCCGCGTCGCTCGGGAGCGCGCCGTCGAACGTGAGGATCGTGCCGCCGTGCAGGACGGTGTAGTGGTGGGTCATCTCGCGGCGAGTGTAGTGGGACGCCCGGTTGGCCGGAAATGCGCGGGCGTCGCGTCTGCCTCGGTCCCTGTTTCGACCCACGCCTGCGGCGCAAGTGTGCGGACAGCACGAGATGGGGCGAGAGCGGGAGACTACGATTGCCTCCCAGCGTCCCGGAGGAGGTGGATCACAGGTGGTGAGACGGAAACTCGCGACGCTGATCGCGC
Organism: uncultured Chloroflexia bacterium; assembly: GCA_963814115.1. Taxonomy (GTDB): domain Bacteria; phylum Chloroflexota; class Limnocylindria; order Limnocylindrales; family CSP1-4; genus CTSoil-043. The sequence continues at coordinate 156,418 of CAWFBS010000006.1, forward strand.
TCGTGGCGGTGCTTGCGCTCGCGGCCCCGGTGGCCGCGGTCACGAACGGCCAGCCTGACAACAACGAGCACCCTTTTGTCGGGGAACTTCTGTTTTACGTCCCCGACGCGGTCGACTCGCGCTTCGACACGCCGGGCAGCTGGTTCACCTGCACCGGCACGTTGCTCAACGCGACCACGGTCGTCACAGCGGGTCACTGCACCTTCGGCATCGGCCTCAACGGAGCATCGACGACGGCTGGCGGCACCGAGACGACTGCGGCGACGGGCGGGACCGGTGGCAACGACGTTTGGATCAACTTCGACGAGGCACCGGACTTCAACATGCTGAAGCCGAGCAGCTCTTACACGCGAGCCCAGAATGGCGACCGCTACCGCGATTGGTCAGCGGCCCTGAACAAGAGCAGTGATTGGCATCGCGGGGTCTCGCATCCGCAGCCGCAGTACGACGACAACGCGTTCTTCCTGCATGACTCAGGAGTCGTGGTCCTTTATGACGCGGTGGGGGAGTCCGAGTACGGTGCGCTCGCCCAAGTCAACTACCTCGACAAGTACCGCTCGACTCGCCGCAATGCGCAGCGGTTCGAGGTCGTCGGCTACGGGCTGGAGAAGGTCCTACCGAAGGCCCAGTACGGCGGCGACACACGCCTCCAGGCCGCGCCGAAGCTCGACAACATCAACCAGCGGAACCCGTACATCGTGCTGTCGAACAACGCGGCGACGGGCGGCACCTGCTCCGGCGACTCCGGAGGGCCGACGTTCGACAACACCAACTCGAACCTGGTCGTCGCGGTCACCTCGTTCGGCATCAGCCCGAATTGCACCGGGACGGGCGGCGCCTACCGGCTCGACCAGCCGGAAGTCCAGAAGTTCCTCGCCGCCTACGGGATCACGCCGTAGGTCCGTCTCTTCCTTCGCGGCGTGGCGACGGATCGGTAGCCTTCGGGTCGCCGGTCCGCCTCCCCGTCAGGCCGGCAGCTTCTCCAGCAGCTCCCTCACCGAGTCGGCCGAGCGCTTGAACGCGGCGCGCTCGTCATCGGTCAGGGCGATCTCGATGACCCTCTCCACCCCGCCGTTGCCCAGGATGATCGGCACGCCCACGAACAGGCCGTCGATCCCGTACTCGCCGCGGAGGTAGGCAGCGCAGGGCAGGACGCGCCGGCGATCCCGCAGGATCGCCTCGATCATCTCGACGACCGACGCGGCCGGCGCGTAGTAGGCGCTGCCCGTCTTGAGAAGCGCCACCACCTCGGCGCCGCCGTTGCGCGTCCGCTCCACGAGCGCCTCGATCCGCTCGGTGCTCATCAGCTCCGTGATCGGGACGCCGCCCACCGTGGAGTAGCGCGGCAGCGGCACCATCGTGTCGCCGTGACCGCCCAGGACGAACCCGCGGATATCGCGGACGCTCACTTCCAGCTCGTCCGAGATGAAGGACCGGAACCGAGCCGAGTCCAGGACGCCGGCCATGCCGACGACGCGCTCCGGCGAGAAGCCCGAGGCCCTGAGCGCCACGTGGCACATCGCGTCGAGCGGGTTCGTCACCACGACAATGATCGCGTCCGGGCTGACAGCGGCCGCCTGCTTGACCACCGACCCGACGATGCCGGCGTTCTTCGCCATCAGGTCGTCACGGCTCATGCCCGGCTGGCGCGCCAGGCCCGACGTCACCACGATGATCTTCGAGTCCGCGGTGTCCGCGTAGTCGTTCGTGCCCGAGACCTGGACGTCGTAGCCGACCACCGGGGCGGCCTCGTTCAGGTCGAGCGCCTTGCCCTGCGGGAGCCCCTCGACGATGTCGATCAGCACGACGTCCGCGAGGCCCGCCGCGACGATCTGTTCCGCGGTCGTGGCACCCACGTTGCCGGCGCCGATGATGGTGACCTTGCGGCGGGGAAGGCGGGCCATGGGATGCTCCTCCGGGTGCGACTCGACTCAGGGAGATGTTGGCTGGAATTGTACGGACGACCGGGCTTCAGTAGGTAAGCGGTCGCACGGGCGTCAACACGAAGCCGCGCGTGTTTTGGGTGAGGACCGCGGCATTGTCGATGTGCGCCGCTGCCGCGAGCATCGACGACAGCGGCCCGGCGGCCGGGCGGTCGCGCCGGATAGCAACCGGCGTGCTGGTATGAGCAGCGATGCGCCGTTGCGGTGGTCCGGGCCTGGACAACACCGGCATCCCCGTGCTCGGCGAGCTGCGTGAGCGGCCACTGGTGCGGCTCGCCGCGCCACACGTCGCACATACCAGCATCCGGGGTGCTATCTGGACCTGGAGGCACGCAACAGGGGGCCGGACCGACGTCGGAATGCCAGGCGTCCGGCCGCGGGACCCCGGCGCCTCGGAACCCTACGCCCCGTCGAGCGCGCTGGCGAGGTCCGCGATGAGATCGGCAGCGTCCTCTATCCCCACCGAGAGCCGGATCAGCGCTGCCGGCACCTCGAGCGGCGAGGCCGCAACGGAGGCGTGGGTCATCACGGCCGGCATCTCGATCAGGGACTCGACCCCGCCCAGCGACTCCGCCAGGGTGAAGAGCCGGGTCGACTCGCAGATGGCGACGGCACGATCACGGGCGCTCCGGCCGTGGCGCCCCCCGGCGGAGGGCACGAAGCTGACCATCCCGCCGCCGGCTGCCATCTGGCGCGCGACCAGCCCAGCCTGCGGGTGCGCGAACCTCCCGGCCGCGAGGCCTGGGTAACGAAGCCAGGCAACGTCGTCCCGGCCCGCGAGGAAGCGGGCCACGGCCAGCGCGTTCGCAGCGTGCCGCTCGGCCCGCAGCGCCAGCGTGCGAAGACCCCGGAGGGCGAGGAAGCAGTCCTGTGGCCCCGGGACGGCGCCCATCGCGTTCTGCAGGAACCGGAGCTGGCCGGCCAGGTCGTCGCGCGATGTCACGACAATGCCGAGGACCGTGTCACTGTGGCCGGCGAGGTACTTGGTTGCGGAGTGGAAGACGACATCCGCTCCCAGCGCGAGCGGCCGCTGGAGCGCCGGCGAGGCGAACGTGTTGTCCACGACGACGATGGGCGCTTCCCCGCGCGCACCGACGTGCGCATGGGCCGCGCGGGCCACCGCGGCGATGTCGGTCACCTTCAGGAGCGGGTTGGATGGCGTCTCGAACCAGACCAGCCGGGTCCGATCGTTGAACGCGTCGGGCACTCTGCCCGGCTCCCCGGCGGCGAAGTCCACGTACCGCGCAGCGATGCCGCGGGGCCTGGCGACGTGCTCGAAGAACCGGTACGTGCCGCCGTAGATATCGTCCCCCACCGTGACCTGCTCGCCCGGCTCGGCCAGCTCGGCCAGCGTCGCGGTTGCCGCCGAACCGGAGGCGAACGCGATCCCGAACGTGCCGCCCTCCAGGTCGGCGACCGCCCGCTCCAGCCGCTCGCGGGTCGGGTTCTGGGTGCGCGCGTACTCGTAGCCGCCTCGCGGCCGGCCCACCCCGTCCTGTGCGTACGTCGAGGTCTGGTAGATCGGCGGGCTGACGGCACCGGTCAGCGCGTCCGGCTCGCCGCCCGCGTGGACCGCCCGGGTGGCAAAGCCGTCGCGGTGCTCCTGGGCCGGCATGCCGTCAACCGCCCAGCCGCGGGTGGTGACCCAGGTACTCCAGCACGTCCAGCTTCGTGATCACGCCCACCGGCCGTTCGCCACGAACCGCCAGCACGGCGGGGATGCCCCGGGCAAGAAGCGCGAACGCCTCGTCGAGCGGCGCCTCCTCGGCAACGACGGGCAGCGGCGGATCCATGACCTCGCCGACGGTACGCTCCACGACCGCCGGGTCGCGGTACGCGCGCTCGAGGAGCCCCTTCTCCGAGATCGATCCGACGAGTCCCGCCAGCGCGTTGCCGTCGACGGCCTCCGACACCGGCATCTGGCTGATCCCGTAATCCTCCAGCCGGCCGATTGCCGCCCCGACCTTCTCCGTGGTGCGGGCGAGGACGAGGTCCGGGATCTGCTCGCCGTGGTGGCGATCCTCCAGCACGTCGCGCACCCGGACGACAGCGCCGGCCGAGGCGAGCAGGCCGTTCGCCCGCATCCACTCGTCGTTGTAGAGCTTGGACAGGTAGTTGCGGCCGCTGTCCGGGAAGATCACGACGATCACGGCGCCGGGTCCCTGTCCCAATTCCGTCAGGTCGCGCGCGACCGCCAGGGCAGCCAGCATCGCGGTTCCGCACGATTCGCCGGCCAGGATCCCTTCCTCGCGGGTGATCCGCCGGGCCATCGCGAACGCGTCGCGGTCCGAGACCCGCACCCACCGATCGACCAGCTCGGGGTCGAAGGTGGCGGGGATGAAGTCCTCGCCAACGCCCTCCTGGAGGTACGGACGGGCGATGTCGCCCGACAGGACGCTTCCCTCCGGGTCGGCGCCGACCACGACGAGATCCGGTCGCCTCGCGCGCAGGTAGCGCGCCGTGCCGGTGAGGGTGCCACCGGTGCCGACCGACGCGACCAGGTGTGTCAGACGACCGGACGTCTGCTCCCAGATCTCGGGGCCCGTCGTCGCCTCATGGGCCGCCGGGTTCTCCTGGTTCCCGTACTGGTCCGGGAGATACGCGCCGGGGATGTCACGGGCCAGGCGGGCCGCCACCGAGTAGTAGCTCTCGGGTGACTCCGGTGGCACGTTCGTCGGGCACAGGACGACCTCCGCGCCGAATGCCCGGAGGATCGCCTGCTTCTCGGCAGCCTGCTTGTCGGCCATCACGAAGATGCAGCGGTAGCCCTTGATCGCGGCCGCCATCGCGAGCCCGTGCCCGGTGTTGCCGCTGGTCGGCTCGACGATCGTGCCGCCCGGCCGCAGAAACCCGTCGCGCTCGGCCGCCTCGATCATCGGCAGCGCGATGCGGTCCTTCACCGAGCCGCCCGGGTTGAACGCCTCGAGCTTGGCGAGGACCAGTGGCTGGCGCTCCAGCGGTCCGATCCCGCGGGTGACCCGCGAGATCCGGACGAGCGGGGTGTGGCCGACCAGGTCGAGGATCGAGTGGGCGTACTGCATGCCGTCAGCCGGGCGGGTCGAGCGGCCGTTCCGCGGCCGGCTCAGCCAGGTCCGGCTCAGCCGGGTCCGGCTCGGCCGCCGCCGGCAAGCCGGGAGGCTCGCCCGCACCACGATCCCCCGTCACCGCCCCGGGACGGTGCCGCCAGGCCAGGACCAGGAGCGCCCCGGTGACAGCCAGCGCCGAGATGATCGAGGCGGTCGGGATCCCGTCGAGGAGCCAGTTGTTCGTTCGGAGGGGCTCCAGCAGGAATCGCGTCATGCCGTACCAGACGAAGAAGAGCAGCACGATATCGCCTGGCCGGAGGAATCGGGCACGCCGGGCCAGCATCAGGAGGACGATCGCGCCGATCAGGCCGGAGATCGACTCGTAGAGGAAGAGCGGCACGAAATGCGCGTCGATGGGGGTGGTTCCCCCGTTCGCCGGGCAGGCCCAGACCTGGGTCCGATTCGCGCACTGGATCGCGATGCCCCAGGGCAGGTTCGTCGGCGGCCCGTACAGCTCCTGGTTGAAGAAGTTGCCCCAGCGCGCCACCGCCTGCATCACCAGCAGGCCCGGTGCGGCGGCATCGGCCCAGGTCAGGAACGGCTGCCGTTTCCAGCGTGTATAGGCGACCGCGGCAAGGAAGCCGGTCGCGATGCCCCCGTAGACGCCAAGTCCGCTGTAGGGCGGCAGGACGATCGCCAGCAGGTCGTTCTTGTAGCGCGCGTCCCACTGGTCGATGACGTGGTACGCCCGGCCGCCGACCAGCGCCGCCAGCGCGATGATGATGAACCCGTTGACGAGCAGCCCCGTGTCGAGACCGCGACGCAGCGCCTCGCGCTCGACGACGATGTACGTCGCTGCGAGGCCGATCGCGTACATGATCCCGTACCAGTGAACCTCGAGCGGGCCGAGCGCGAAGGCGATCGGTTGGGGAGTCCAGTTGATCATCGCGGCAGTGTACCGGCGAGCCGCGGATCCGTTCGTAACCGCCCTCCGCGGTCGGGGCTGGCGCTGCGGTCGATCCCTATACTCCCCACGATGCGCGCCTTCGTCGTGACGCCATGAACACCGAGTACCTGCTCTGGTTCGCCGCGCTCGTGATCGTCATCGTCGGGGCGCTTCTCTGGCTCGTTGTCGGCGAGGTCCCGGAGATCCCGGACGAGCCCTGGCCGGATCCCGGGCCCGATCACGTGGAGGGCCATCCCGGGGCACCCTGAGGTGCGGGAGCTGCTACCCCACGCGCGGCGGATCGGGGCGGGCAGGCTTCTCGGCTGCCCGGATCGGCAGCGGCCTTCGCTCGAAGGGCGTGGAGAAGACCACGTCGGTCTCCGTCCGGTAGACGTGGCGCGTGCCCTGCACGATGCGAACGACGCGCTCGAGGTCGCCGGGGTTGCTGGCCCGGATCTTGAGCAGGTAGTCACCCTGGCCGGCGATTCGGTGACAGGCCTCCACCTCCGGGATGGCCGCGAAGTCGGCGGCAAGATCATTCGCGATCGTGCCGGGGGCCTGGGTGACCGACATGAAGGCAAGGACGCCGAGGCCGACCGCGGCCGGGTCGACGGCCGCCATGTACCCCGTGATGATCCCGCGCGCTTCTAGCTTCTTGACGCGCTCGTGGGCCGACGGGCCGCTCATGCCGACGGTCGCACCGATGTCCGCATAGGACAGGCGGCCGTCGCGCTGGAGGGCAGCCAGGATCGCCGCGTCGGTGACGTTCAGCTTGGGGTCGGGGGGCATATGAGCACCAATCGTTAGGCTATATGACCTTGCAGGTCGCACTTCGTTAGGCTATGATCAACAGCCGGTCGACCATCTTCGACCATATCGCAATTCTACGGAGGAACGCACGATGTTCGTCGCAACCGTGCTGGGCCTCCTGGCGCTCTTCTCCTTCATCAGCATCCTGGTGAGCGGTGACGCCTCGGAGCCCCAGGTCGATCCGCACGACAACCTCCCCGCCTGGCCGCGTTTCGGTCTGCGCTGACCGACCGCCGGGGTTCGTATTCTGCGCGCCCGCGACCGGGCGCCAAGGTTACACGGGCCCAGGGTCCCCGCCGTGCGCGGGGGCCCTTGCCATTCGTTCTGCCCGGCTGCCCCACTCCCGCCGCAGCCCGTGCGTGGGCCACCGGCGTGCCCAGGCAATTCCTTGACGCGACATTGACGGTTCGGGGACCCGGCGCGATCTAGACTCGCAAGGGGTTCGTATCCAGATCGTAACGTTTCCCGCGCGTCCGGGCCCCGAGGTGGATCGCGTCCCGCCCCGAAAGGAGTGCTGGCGTGCCAATCGTGCCGACCAGGCAGATCCTCGATCGCGCGTTCGCCGAGCGATACGGCGTGGCGGCGATCAACGTCATCAACGACCTCTCGATGGAGGCGGTCCTCGCGGCCGCCGAAGAGCTGCGGGCCCCGGTCATCCTCCAGACCTCGGTCAAGCACGTGAAGTTCACGGGCCTCGACGCGATGTACGCCATGTGGACCGCGTACGCGAAGGACGTCCACGTCCCGGTCGCCCTGCACCTGGACCACTGCCCGGAGCGGGACGTCATCAGCGCCTGCCTCGAGCGGGGCTGGAACTCGGTCCTGTTCGACGCCTCCAAGCTGTCGGTCGAGGAGAACCAGCGCCAGTGCATCGAGGTCGTCGCCGAGGCGCGCCGCTACGGCGCCGACGTCGAGGGCGAGATCGAGGGCTTCAAGCGGACCGAGGAGATGACCGGCGACGAGGCCCAGCAGGTGCAGAGCCTGGAGACCGTCGTCGAGTTCGTGCGCGCCACCGGGGTCGACGTCTTCGCCCCCGCGATCGGCAACGCGCACGGCACCTACAAGACGGCCCCGACGCTCGACGCCCAGCGGGTGACCGACATCGTCGAGGCCACCGGCAAGCCGGTCGCGCTCCACGGGGGCACGGGCATGAGCGCCGAGCAGTTCAGCGACCTCATCGCCCGCGGCTGCGCCAAGGTGAACATCAGCACCGCCCTCAAGATCGCCTACATGAAGTCGGGCTGCGACTTCATGACCGAGCACCCGGGCGACTACGACCCGCCCAAGCTGTTCGCGGCCCAGCGGACGGCCGTCATGGAGATGGCGAAGTACCACATCCGCCTGTTCGGAAGCGAGGGCAAGGCCTGGTGAGCGCGCTCGTCTTCGATTGCGACGGTGTCCTCGCGGACACCGAGCGGTATGGGCACCTGCCGGCCTTCAACCAGACGTTTCGCGAGTTCAACCTGCCGGTCGAGTGGTCGGTCGAGGAATATGGCCGCCGCCTGAAGATCGGCGGCGGCAAGGAGCGGATGGCAAGCCTCCTGACGCCGGAGTTCGTGGCGGCCGCCGGCCTGCCCACGGACCCGGACGGCCAGGCCGCCGAGATCGCGAAGTGGCACAAGCGCAAGACGGCGATCTACACCGAGATGGTGGCCGGGGGGAAGCTGCCGCCCCGCCCCGGCATCCGCCGGATCATCACTGCTGCCCAAGACGCGGGCTGGAAGCTGGGCGTCGCATCCACCTCGGCCGAGGCCTCGGTCCACGCCATCCTCGACTACGCGGTCGGCCCGGAGCGGGCCGCCCGCTTCGACGTCTTCCTCGCGGGGGACTGCGTCGCGCACAAGAAGCCGGCACCCGACATCTACCTCCTCGCGCTCGACAAGCTCGGTGTTGATCCCGCCGAGGTGCTCGTGGTCGAGGACTCGCGCAACGGTCTCGAGGCGGCCCACGCCGCGGGCCTGCGCTGCCTCGTCACAGTCAACGGCTACACGGAACGGGAGGACTCCAGCGAGGCGATCCTCGTGGTGTCATCCCTCGGCGACCCAGACGGAGAGTCCACGACGGTGATCGCCAACCGTTCGGCGGCCCGACCCGGTGCGTACGTGACGATGGCCGACCTGGAGGCCTGCCTGGCCTCGTGACCATTCCGGAACCCGGCCCTCAAGCCCGAAGGGAGGCTCGTATGGCACAGGCGTCGCTCGACGATCTGGACCTCGTTCTCATGACGATGGCCTCGACGATCGTTGACAACGCGGACTACTTCGCCCAGCTTGACTCCATCGTCGGGGACGGCGACTTCGGCTACTCGCTGCGGAACGGCTGGGAGGTCGTCCTGAGCGATTACGCCACCTTCGACCACGCGAGCGCGGGGGCGATCCTCAAGAAGGTCGGCCTGACCCTGACCTCCAAGGTCGGCGGCGTGAGCGGCCCGATCTGGGGCACGGCGTTCCTGCGCGCAGGGGTCGCGGCGGGCGATCGGACGGAGCTTGCTCCCGAGGACGTCATCGCGATGCTGCGGGCGGCCATCACCGGGATCATGGCCCGTGGCGGGGCGTCGCTGGGCGAGAAGACGCTGCTCGACGCCCTGGTGCCGGCCACCGACAGCCTCGAGGCGGCGATCGGCGACCCGGCCTTCGCGGGCGACCACGGGGCCGCGGCGCTCCAGCGCGCCGCCGACGTGGCGGTCAAGGCGGCCGAGGAGACCAAGGGCATGCTCGCGATGCGCGGCCGGGCCGCGTACACGGGCGAACGGAGCATCGGCTCCGTCGACGCCGGCGCGACCGCGATCGGCGTGATCCTCCAGGCGATCAGCGCCGCGTGGCGCGAGAAGCACGGAAGGTGAGGGAGAACGCGTGAAGAAGTTCCTGAACGACCCGAAGCAGTTCGTCCCCGAGTTCCTCGAGGGGATCGAGCTTGCCAGCGGGGGCACGCTCAAGTACGAGCCGAAGTACAACCTGATCTATCGGGCGGACATGCCCAGCGACGACAAGGTCACGATCATCCAGGGCTCCGGTTCCGGCCACGAGCCTGCCCACACGATGATCGTCGGGCAAGGGGATGCTCGACGGCGCCTGCCCGGGCGATGTCTTTGCCGGCCCGCCCGTCGACTTCGTCGTGGAGACCGCGAAGCTCCTCAACTCGAAGAAGGGCGTTCTCCAGATCGTCAACAACTACACCGGCGATCGCACGGCCTGGGAGATGGGCCGTGAGCTGTGCGAAGCCGAGGGCATGAAGATCGACACGCTCCTCGTCAACGACGACGTGGCCGTCAAGGACTCGACCTGGACCGTCGGCCGGCGCGGCGTGGCGGGCAACTTCTTCGTCATCAAGGCTGTCGGCGCGGCCGCCGAGAAGGGCGCCGAGCTCGACGAGCTCGTCACGCTGGGCAAGAAGGTCATCGCCAACGTCCGGACCATGGGCATCGCCCTCTCGTCCTGCACGCCGCCGACCCGCGGCACCCCGCTGTTCGAGATCGCCGACGACGAGATGGAGATCGGCATCGGGATCCACGGCGAGCCGGGCCGCCAGCGCACGAAGCTGGTCTCGGCGAACGAGATCGTGGACCTCCTCCTCGACGCGATCGTCCCCGACCTGCCGTTCAAGTCCGGTGACGAGGTCGCCCTCATGGTCAACGGCCTGGGCGGGACCCCGATCAGCGAGCTCTACCTCCTCTACGGCATCGCCCACAAGAAGCTCGCCGCCAAGGGCATCAAGGTCTTCCGCAGCTACGTCGGCGAGTACTGCACGTCGCTGGAGATGGCCGGCGCCCACATCTCGCTGCTCAAGGTGGACGAGGAGATCAAGGAGATGCTCCTCGCCCCGGCCGAAGTCGCCTACCGCGTCTTCTGATCCCCGCCTGCATGAAGGGGGCCGGCCCGGCGGGCCGGCCCCCTCTTGATTCGTCCGCCCTACCAGGTTCCTCTCCGCCGTAGCGTCGGACCCGGCGCGAGCCGCCCGGCGGGAAGGTGCGCTTCCAGGCACGTCACGCCGGCCGAGCCGACGACGGCGTCGTGGTCGACGCCCGCGGGCAAATCCAGCCGATCGCCGACCTGGAGCTCCATGGTCTCGCTGCGCGCCCCAAGCCCGAACGTGATCGAGCCCTCGGCGCAGACGAGGACCTTGTCGTACCCGTGCCGATGGAGGGCGTAGACATCGCCCGGGCCGTTGCCCCAGGTCCCCGGGACCAGGCCTTCGGCGCGCAGGCGGGCCGCCAGCTCGGTCTCCCTCATCGTGGCACTCATGCCGGTCATCCTAGCGCCGTCGTGGGTCGGTCACGGCGCCGTGCTAAGGTCGTCCCCGGCGGCCGCCGAGGGAGCAGCCGTGACACTCCGAGACGCGGGGGAGCTTCGGCCGTGACCACGCCACCCCTCCGGTACCTTGCCGCGACGGAGGTGGTCGCCTGCCTGCCGTCCCTCCAGGAGCAGATCTGGCTGGCGGAACGGGCGATGATCGGCCTCGCGACGGGCGCCGACCTGCCCCCCAAGATTGGTATCCATCCCCGCCCCCCGGAGAGCTTCGCACATGCGATGCCGGCGCACCTCCGCGGGCCGGCCGCGGACGGGTCGATGGACCTCGTCGGCATGAAGTGGATCGCCGGCTTCCCGACCAACGGTGCCGCCGGCCTGCCCGCCCTCCATGGGCTCGTGGTGGTCAACGATCCGCAGACCGGCATCCCGCTCGCGGTCATGGACGGTGGGCCGATCACTGCCAGCCGCACCGCGGCGGTTTCCGGGGTTGCCATCAGCCACTGGTCGTCGCCGATCACGGACCGCGCACCGCGGGCCGCGATCATCGGGGCCGGCGTCCAGGGGAGAGCGCACGTGCCCATCCTCGCGCACCTCTTGCCGGGCGTGGAGCTCGCGGTCCACGACCGGCGGCCGGAACGGGCCGCGGCGCTCGTCGCCGGGGTCGCGAGCACCCCGGGGATCGGTGCCGCACGCGCGACCGAAACCGCGGCGGACGCGGTGGCGGACGTGGACGTCGTGATCACCTGCGTCTCGTTCGGCCCGATCCGCCAGGTGATGGGTCCGGGCTGGTTCGCTCCACGGGCGCTTGTCGTTGCCGTGGACTACGCGACATCGATCGCGGCCGAGGTGGCGATGGATGCTGCCCTGTTCCTCACCGACGATCGCGCCCAGCTGTTCGCGAACCGTGATGCGGGTCTCTTCGACGGTTACCCCGACCCCGATGCGACGCTGGGCGAAGCGATCGTCGCCGGGACGTCACGCCCGGCCGAGGGCAGGGTCCTGGTGACACACCTGGGCGCAGGACTTGCCGACCTCGTGTTCGCCGACGCGATCCTGCACGCGGCCGAAGCCGACGCGGCCGGCACGCTCCTGCCCCGGTGAGGCGCGCGGGAGCCTCCGCCTGATGAGCCACCAGGGACGATCCGATTCGCCGCCGGGGCCCGCCTGGAGCCCCGCGGGCGTGCCTGAGCCCGCCGACCCAGCCGACATCGCGGCACACTCGGATGTCTGCGTGGTGGGGGCGGGCGTCATGGGAGCGTGGACGGCCTTCTGGGCGCAGGCCGGGGGCGCCGGTCCCGACGAGGACTGGGGCGGCGGCCGCAGCGTGACGCTTCTCGACGCCTGGGGTGCAGGACACCTGCGCGCCACGTCGTCGGACGAGCACCGGATCATCCGGAGCGCCCACGGCGCGGACCGGTTCTATGCGCGCTGGGCACGGCGTGCGCTGCGCCACTGGGAGCGCTTCGCGGATGAGTGGAACGTCCCGCTCTTCCACCGTTCGGGCGTCTTGTGGTTCGCGGGCGCCGCGGCCGGCTGGGAGGCCGACTCAGAGGCCACCCTGCGGTCACTGGGCATTCCCGTCGAGCGTCTCGACCCGGCTGCCATCACCGCCCGCTGGCCGGTCATCGACCCGGGCGGCGCCGCGTTCGGCCTCTTCGAGCCGGAGGCGGGGTTCCTCATGGCGCGGCGCGGGGTCGCGGCCACCGTCGCGGCATACCAGCGCGCCGGCGGCGCATACGCGCTCGCGGCCGTGCGACCCGGCAGGTCCGATGGCCGCCGCCTCCTGGACGTGGTCGACCAGGCGGGCCGGCGCTGGAGCGCGGGCACGTTCGTGTTCGCCGCCGGTCCCTGGCTCCCGAAGCTCTTTCCCGAGGCCGTCGGCAACCTCGTCACGGTCACCCGCCAGCCCGTCTTCTACCTGGGACCGGGCGAGGGCGATTCACGCTGGCGCTGGAACGTGCTGCCGGCCTGGTCCGACGACGCCGGCGGCTGCTACGGCATCCCCTCGGTCGACGACCGCGGGTTCAAGATCGGGATCGACCGGGTCGGGCCACGCTTCGATCCCTCGAACGGGGAGCGGGTAGCCGACCCCGACGACCTGCGACTGGCACGGGAATTCCTGCGGCGGCGCTTCCCCGGGCTGGCCGCTCGACCCGTCCTCGAGACGCGCGTCTGCCAGTACGAATCCACGCCCGACCGCCACTTCCTGATCGATCGCCACCCGGAGTGGGACAACGCCTGGCTGGTGGGCGGCGGTTCGGGACACGGGTTCAAGCACGGACCATGCATCGGCGAGTACGTCGTGGGCCGCCTCGACGGGCTGCCCGCCGGCGATCAGGGCGGCGACGACGAAGACCGATTCCGGCTCGGTCCGCGGGCAGCGCAACGCGGTCCGCACCTGTCTTCCGACACGATGGCGGAGGCCTGGCCCCTCTTCTGATCTCGAACCCGGTCGGACGGCGATCCCGATGGTCTTCGCGAAACTCCGGTCGGCCTGTAGCAGCAACCGTTCACGAGTTCCCTTGAGCGCGCCGCTGCCACACAGCCTCGTGTTTGGGTATCCGTCAAGTTCGGCCGCTGCCAGTGGCGGCCCCATCTCGACGATTGCGCGCCAGCAACCGGGCGGCTAGGCTCAGCGGACCGCGGCCCGAGCGCGTCCCATCGGATGCCCCGCGGATGGGGGGATCTCATGGCCAAGTACATGTTCGTCGCCAGCTTCACGGCGGAGGGCGCAAAAGGAATCCTTGCCGAGGGCGGGACCCGCCGTCGCGAGACACTCGAAACCACGTTCGCCTCGCTTGGTGGGACGCTAGAGTCGTTCTACTTCGCCTTCGGGAGCGACGATGTCTTCCTCATCGGTGAGCTGCCGGGCAACGCTGCCGCGGCCGCTGCGGCACTCACGACGTCCGCCACTGGCGCGGTCCAGACTCGAACGGTCGTGCTCCTCACCCCCGAGGAAGTCGACGCCGCTGCCAAGCTCGCACCGAACTACCGAGCGCCCGGCGCCTGAGACCAGGGCAGCCTCCCGACCTGGCGTCGGGAGGCTGCTCCTAGCGAGGCCGCTCCTCGAGGCGATCCCAACACCGCTCGACCCCTGGTTGATACGACAAAGTCATACCTGGGACCGGCTCGCTGACATCTGCGCCACCGCTGCTGCCACGAGATGGGACGCGCACCGGGCGTCCGGGGCCCATGGCGACCGGTCGGAGGCCGGGGCCGTCGCCGTGTCGGGCTTGACTCAGCTCGGCCCCCAGACGAACGGTGCGGCCCGTCTGGGGCCGCTCGGTGTGCCTTGATCCGGCATCGCGTGGTGGTAACGTCCGCGCATGAGCCGACCCATTCTCGCCGACGCCTTCGACCACCACGTCTGGGCCACCATCCGCCTGATCGACGCGTGCCTACCCCTCACCGACGAGCAGCTCGGGACCTCGGTCCCCGGCACGTTCGGGTCCATCCTCGACACGGTTCGCCATCTCGTCGGCGCCGACTGCTCGTACCTGGAGTTGCTGTCGGGCGGGGAGGTGGTCGCCATCGATGAGGACGCGATGGACCTCCCGGCGCTCCGCGCCGCGATGGTGGCCAACGGCCCCGTGTGGGCCGATGTCGTGGCCGACGAGCTCGATCCGGACCGAGCCGTCGCACGTCGCCGTGCCGACGGCTCGCAGAGCCGCGCTCCGCTCGGCATCCGGCTGGCCCAGGTGATCCACCACGGGACCGACCACCGCAGTCAGGTCTGTACGGCGCTCACGAACCTCGGGATCACGCCGCCCGAGATCGACGCGTGGGCCTTCGCCAGCGAGCACGGGCGCCTGAACGAGGTGCCGGCGCCGGGAGCCTGAAGCGGCTCGACACCGGAGGCATAGGGTTCGGCCTCTGGCGTGCCAGTGACGACGACCGGGAGCGCGGCAAGGGTGTCCGGAGGGTAGCTGGACCGACTGAGCCAGAAGGCCCGCCGGTGGTATCCGCGCATGGCCCCGAAGCCCATCCCGCCCTGCTGGATCATCCGGGATACTCCACGACCAACCGCCCATCGACCACGCTCACGGGGTAGACGGCGAGCGGCTCATCGGCGGGGGGATCCAGCGCCTCACCCGACACGAGGTCGAACCGCGAGAGGTGGAGCGCGCAGGTCAGCGACCCGTCGGTGAGGAAGCCCTTGTCCAGCTCGAAATACTCGTGGCTGCAGATTCCCTGGACCGCGTGGAACGCGCCGTCCAGGTTGACGACGAGAACGGGCTCCGTGGCGTCGACCCACGTCATCAGCATCGTTCCCGGGGCCACGTCGGCGGCGGCGGCCACGTCGACTTGGCGCGTCACCGCGGGCGCCAAGGGGCTGGGCCGACCGTCACGCGAGCCGCCTCCACGCGAGCCGCCGTCACGCGGCCGGCTCGCCCTCGGCCGGCTCGCCCTCGGCGCGGCGCTGGGCCCACTTCGCCTCCAGGAGGCTCCAGAGCCGCTCGCGCTCCGCCTCGAGTGGCACGCGGGCCACGACAGGCTCGAGGAAGCCGAGCGTGATGAACTTGCGGGCCTCGTCCGGCGTGATGCCGCGGCTCTCGAGATAGAAGAGCTGGGCGGGGTCGATGGGTCCCACGCTGCTGGCGTGGGCCGCCCGCTTGCAGTCCGGCTGGTCGATCTCGAGCGACGGGATCGTCACCGAGCGGCTCTTCCGGTCCAGGATCATCCCGAACTCACCGAGGAAGCTGTCCGTGCCGCGGGCCGTCTGCTCGATGGAGATGAGGCCCTTGATGTAGGCGCGGCTGCCCTGCTGCAGGACCGCCTTGCTGAGCAGGTTGCCGGTCGTGTCCTCGCCGATGTGGCGGGTGTACGAGGTGAGGTCGAACAGCTGGTCCGTCCCGCCGAACACGATCTCGACCTGCTCGACGGAGGCCCCCTGCCCGAGCAGCCGGTTGTCGATCCGTGACCGCACGATCCGCCCGCCGAGCTGGGCCAGGGCGAGCTTGAGCTCCGCCCCGCGACCGAGCGTCGCCGCGCGCTGGTGGAGGAGCGTCGCGCTCCGCGGCAGGTCCTGGATGGAGGCGAACGAGAGCGTGGCGCCCGCGGCGAGGTGAATCTCGCCGGTGGCGCCCACCAGGCCCTGGCGGACAGGCCCGCCGGTTGGACTGTCCATCCCGGGGTCGGGCGAGACCTGGTCCTCGATCACCGATGCCGACGCGTCGACCCCGAGCCGGATGATCGTCCGGCCCAGCAGCGCGCGCCCCTGGGTGCCGGCAACCCAGCGCAGGAGGATGGGGCGGTCCAGCTGGACCCCATCCGGAACGTGGAGGTGGATGCCCTGGCTCCAGAAGCCGCGCGAGAGGGCGGCCAGCTTCTCGTCGCGGGGAAGCGGGGTTGCCAGGATGGCGTCTCGGATCCCGGCCGCGTCGCGCGCCACCGCCGCGCCCAGCGTCTCGAGGACGACCCCGCGCGCGCGGAGGCCCGGTTCGAGGGCGAGGCGCGTGACCGCGTCGTCGCGGAGCTCGATGATGCCCGCAGCCCCGTCGGGCACCGACGCGTCCGAACCGGGCGCGGCCTCGTCGGCCCCCCGCAGGAACGGCTGCGTCCCGGCCAGGTCGACGGACCGGAAGTCGACGTACAGGGTGTACAGCTCGTTGGATTCCACCGGGAGGCGGGCGAAGTCGGCGGCGGCGGCGGCCCGATCCTCGCGCAACCAGTCGGGCTCCGCTCGCCGCTCGCCCAGCGCGACCGCGAGCGCGGAATCGGCGAAGGTGAACGGAAGATCCGCCGGCGCACGACGGACGCGGGCCGGGGAGGCGGTCGCGCGGGTTTCCGGCGTCGCGGCCGGTGCCGCGGTGGACGCGTCGGCACCCGCCGCGGCGGGAACCGTCATCCCAGCGAGCCCTCCATCTCCATCTTCACGAGCCGGTTGAACTCGATGGCGTACTCCATCGGCAGCTCTTTCGTGAAGACCTCAAGGAAACCCTGGACCACGAGGTTCGTGGCCTCGTTCTCGGTCAGGCCCCGGCTCATCAGGTAAAAGATCTGGTCCGCGCTCACCTTCCCGACGGTGGCCTCGTGAGTCATCGTCGTGTCGTCCTCCTGGACGTCGATGTAGGGGTAGGTGTCGGACCGGCTCTGCTCGTCGAGCAGCAGCGCGTCGCAGCGGACGCTGGCGACCACGCCGGTCGCGCCCGGAGCCACCTTGAGCGTGCCTCGATACGTCGAGCGCCCGCCATCCTTGCTGACCGACTTGCTGACGATCCGGCTGCGCGTGTTCGGGGCAAGGTGGACGGCCTTCGCGCCGGTGTCCTGGTGCTGGCCGTGGCCGGCAAACGCCACGCTGATCACCTCTGCGGTCGCGCCCTCGCCCCGCAGGTAGATGGCAGGGAACTTGACCGTGCTGCGCGAGCCCGTGTTCGCGTCGACCCACTCCACCGTGGAGCGGGCGTGGGCGTGGGCCCGCTTCGTGACCAGGTTGTAGACGTCGCGGCTCCAGTTCTGGATCGTGGTGTAGCGGACCTGCGAGCCCGGCAGGGCGATCACCTCGACGACGGCGGCGTGCAGCGCGTCGGTCGTGTAGATCGGGGCCGTACATCCCTCGATGTAGTGCACCTTGGACCCCTCGTCGGCGATGATCAGCGTCCGCTCGAACTGGCCCGTGTTCTCGCCGTTGATGCGGAAGTACGCCTGCAGTGGAAGCGGAACTTCCACGCCCTTCGGGATGTAGACGAAGCTGCCGCCCGACCAGACCGCGCTGTTGAGCGCCGAGAACTTGTTGTCCTCGGGCGGGATCACGGTGCCGAAGTACTTCTTGACGATCTCGGGGTACTCGCGCAGGCCCTGGTCCATGCCCATGAAGACCACGCCGATCTTGCTGAGCTCCTCGCGGACCGAGTGGTAGACCACCTCGGAGTCGTACTGGGCACCGACCCCGGCCAGAAACTTGCGCTCCGCTTCGGGGATCCCCAGCTTCTCGAACGTCTCCTTGATCTGGTCCGGGACGTCGTCCCAGGACTTCTCTTCGCGATCGGATGGCTTGCGGTAGTAGACGATCTTGCTGAAATCGATGTGCTGGACGTTTTCCGGCACCCAGGTGGGCATCGCGCGGGCCATGAAGTGGTCATACGCCCGGAGCCGGAACTGGAGCATCCAGTCGGGCTCGTCCTTGAAGCCACTGATCTCCTCGACGGTCTGCCGAGTCAGGCCGACCTTCGTCTCCTTCAGGTACGTGACGTCGTCGTGGAAGCCGTACTGGTAGTCCTGGGAGACGATCTCCCCGCGCGCGACGGTCATCGTGGCTCCTCGGGCTGGGTTGTCGCCCCGCCGGCGGATGCCCGGGCGCGGCGGGTCGGGAGTTCGGCAGCGGGGACGCGCCGGATCGCGAGGGGGCCGCGATCCGTCGCCGCCGAATTCCGACCTGCATTGTCGGATATCGGCGTGGTGCCGTCAAACGGCAACTTCCCCGCTCGGCGGGCCTGCGAGTCCCGGCAAGACTGCCCGAAATGCCCCTTCCCGTGGCCGGGCACCTCCGGGTAGACTCGCGGCCTCCGCGCCCTCACGGCGGCGGGAGACAGCGAGGGGGATCCTGGTGGCCGGTCTCGGCGCAGGTGGAGCGGCAGGCGGCGGCGGGCCGCTGGCTGGTCTCGCCTCGCTCTTCACCGGGAGCAGCCTCCTGGCCATCGCCGCGGGCCTCGTGATCGGGGTCGCCGGAGCCGGCACGCTGCTCGCGACGGGGGCGGTCCACGTCGGCGGCGGGACCACTGCGCCGGCGGCGTCCACGGCGGGCCTCCAGCTGGTTGCCTGCCCGGACACGGGACCCGTGATCGGGACGCTCCCCCAGGGCGAGAAGGTCCTCGTCACCGGCCGGACCGCCGACGGCGCGTGGCTCCAGATCTACTATCCCGGCCCTGCGTTCGACCGCGCCTGGACAAAGGCCGGCCCGCTCCAGCTCGAGGCCGACGCCAACGGGCTGCCTGTAGCCGCCTGCGAGGCGCCACCCTCGCCGTCGCCGGCGCCGTCGCCCGAGGCGTCCACAGCGATCGTGCCGTCGGCCCAGCCAAGCCCCTCACCCCAGGCGTCGCCGTCGCCGTCTCCATCGCCGTCGGCTGGGCCGAGCCCCAGCCCGAGCCCACGCCCATCGCCGAGTCCCTCACCGACGCCGAAGCCCACTCCGAACACGCCCCCGGTGATCGCCTCGCTCAAAGCCTCGACCAGTTCCGTGAGCTATGACCAGGGCGCCTACTGCCCGGCCGCCCCGAAGACGGTCACCTTCATCCTGAAGGCCTCCGACGCCGGCGGCGTCACCTCCGCCACGCTCTACTGGCGCAAGCCCGGGGCCACGACCTACGCCGCGGTGCCGATGATGCTTTCCGGAGGTTCCGCCCAGAACGGGACGTGGCGGGTGACCCTGGATACGACCGCCAACGGGATCACCGCCGCGGGCCGGCTGACCTACTACGCGGTGGCGCTGGATGCCAGCGCGGCGCGCGCACGGACGCCGGCCAGCGGCACCGCGGTGGTCACCGTCAACGTGTGCGTGAACACCGGCCCGACCTTCGGGAGCGGACCGACCGCGGGCAACGGGACGATCTACGCGGACCCGCTGAACACCGGCTGCGGGAGCCCGATCGGGACCGAGATCAGCGCCACGATCACCGATATCGACGGCGTCAAGTCCGCGACGCTCGTCTTCACCGACCAGGGCGGCACGGTCGTCCAGCGGCCCATGTCAGGCTCCGCGGGCAACCTCTGGACCTCCTTTATCAACGCGAACGATGACGGGACCCAGGCCGGCGGAACGTTCTCCTTCTACGTTGTCGCAACCGACAGCAAGGGCGCCTCGACGACGTCCGGCACGCGGACGATCCAGGCGGTCCGGTGCGACTCGCCGGCCCGGATCGGGGCGAGCATCTCCTCGCTTACGTACGTGTCGGGCAATAGCGCCTACTCCTGGGGCAGCTGTCCCACGGCCGTCCCGGTGACGTTCGCGATCACGGCGCTGGACCCGGACAGCCCGAACGGCCCGCTCCAGGTCCAGGTGGCCTGGTCGATCATCGACTCTGATTACGTCGGGCCGGCGCAATCGGGCGTGATCAGCGGAAGGCAGCTGAAGGGCAGCAGCTACAGCGCGACGATCCCCACGTCGGTGACGTCGGGCTGGTGCAACCCCAACTCGGGCTTCTTCGGCTCGGGGAATCACCTGACCTACACGATCACGACGACCGACCTGTTCGGAGGCGTCAGCCGCAGCCGGTCCGTGACGGTATCCATCGACATCTCGTCTCCACCGATCCTGTACTGATGAGCCTCCCCTTCGGCATCCTGCTCCGCTTCGTCCTCGCCGTCGTGATCGGCGCCGGTGGCGCGCTCGGCGTGGCCGCCGCGACTGCCGCGCCGGCGTCGAGCGCGATCCCGGGCCCGGTGTCGTATCAACTGACCGCCGACACAGGCGACCAGCCGGCGGCGATGTTCGGGATCACCGCGATCCCCGACCAGGCGCCGGTCAAGCTCACCGCGCTCCCGGACGACCAGACGCTCCAGCTCGTGGCCTATGCCGAGCCGGGCTCGATCCCGACGACGGGCAATCCCGCGTATCGACCGGCCTGGCTGGCGGCGGCGGGATTCCCGCGCGTCGTGCCGATCTCCCAGTTCGACGGGGGTCCGCTCCAGGCGTTCAACTGCACGATGGCCGCCGGCGCGATGCTCGCGCGGCTTGGCTACGGCATCGTCACGACCGGCTCCCAGCTCCGCGCGCTCCAGCCCGACCAGGAGGGCGGGACCTCCCTTTCCGATCTCGAGGTCGCGATCGGCCGCTACGGCGTCTCGTTCAGCCAGGCGCCCATCTCCCGGCTCCAGCTTCGGGCGCTCCTCTACGCCGGCGCCGGGGCAGTGATCCAGGGCAGCTACGGCGACGTGCCGATCGACCTGCGGCTCCAGAAGGACTTCACGGCCGGGCACGCCATCTACCTCGACGGGTTCCGGCCGGCATCCGCCGACGGCCCCGCGGCGTACTACGTGCTGGACCCGCTGGGACCGACGTGGGCGGGATATCGCGGCGGCTGGTGGCCGGCGGATGTCGTGGAAGGGTTCGCGACCGCGTTCGGCGGCGGCTCCATCTACGCCGCCTGGGCGTTCCCGGGCGGCCACACGCCAACCAGCTACCCGGTGCTACCACCTGACGCCTACCCGTCGCCGACACCGGAGGGGCAGGTCCCCAGCCTGGCGCCGGGCGCCACGCCTCCGCCGTCGCCGCCGCCCTCGGCGCCTGTGCCGTCGGGCGAGCTGCCGTCGGCGAGCCCGCCGCTGCTCCCGTCTCCGGACCCCAGCGCCTCGATCCCGCCGAGCGCATCGAGCCCGGTTCCTCTGCCGTCGGGCTTCTGGAACTTCGGGGGGCTCCAGGTCCTCAAGCCAAAGGTGGACCTGAGCGTGCTGCTCGGATATTGCGCGACGACGCCGGCGCCCGCCTCGTGTCCGAGCGGCATCATCGGGATCTTCCCGCCCGAGGCGACCCCGCCGCCCACGCTTCCGCCGTTGCAGGCCACCTTCAACGTCGACCTGCTCTACGCGAACGCGATCTCACCGGGCTTGATGCAGGTCATCTTCACCACGCCGGACGGCACGACGCCGGCACTCCAGTTCTGGGATTCGAGCTCCTCGACCGGCACGCTGACCCTGGCACCGTCGGTCGAGTCGGCCCTTCTCAACGGGAAGGTGGTCCAGGTCGCTCAGTTCCCGATCTCGGAGGGCGGCACCTACGACTTCATCGCGTCGGCGGCGGGCACGGGCGTCAAGGCGCTGAGCCAGGTGGGCACGATCGGGCAGTAGCGGCGGCCATCCGGGCGGCAGCCGCCAGGCCCGCCCGTGGTCAGGCCGGCCCGCCCGATTCGCGCCCTGCCGCGCGGCCCACGGTCGTGGTGCCACGCTCCGCTGCCGCGGTCTCCGGGACCGACGCGCCTCCGCGCCGGCCGAGCATGTTCTTCCCTCCGTCCACCAGCGAGTAGACGACAGGCACGACGATCAGGGTCAGGAACGTGGAGGAGAACAGGCCCCCGATCACGACCGTCCCGAGCTCCGCGGCGATGATCGAGCCCTGGTTGAGCCCCGCCGCCAGCGGGATCAGGGCAAGGATCGTGGCGATGGCGGTCATCAGGATCGGCCGGACGCGGGTCTTGCCGCCCTCGACCAGCGCCTCGGTCGTCGACATTCCCTGCCGGCGGAGCCGCTCCACCAGGTCGAGCAGCACGATCGCGTTCGTCACCACGATCCCGATCAGCATCAGGATCCCGATGAGCGCGCTGATCCCGATCGCCCGGTCCGTCAGCAGCAGGGCCGGGAAGACCCCGATCGCGGCCAAGGGGAGGCTGAACATGATCACGAACGGGGTGATCAGGCTGTTGAAGGCGAGGACCATCATCACGTAGACGAGCAGCATCGCGATCGCCATGGAGTTGAACAGGCCACCGAACGCCTGTCCCTGCTGCTGGGTCACGCCGGAGAACCGGACGTCGACGCCGGCCGGGATCGATCCGGCCGCCTCGAGCTTGTTGACGGTCGCCTGGGCCGCCGCGGATGCGCCGCCCGTGTCCTTGCTCGTGACATCGGCCGTGATCGAGGCGGATGGCGCCTGGTCGATCCGGGTGATGCTGCCCTGGGTCGCCACCTGGCTGACGTCGGCCACCGAGCCAAGCGCCACCTTGGTCCCGAGGCCGACCGGGAGCGCCTTGAGCGAATCGACCGATGTCACGCGTGCCGGGTCAAGCTGGACGTAGAGGTCGATCGGGCCACCGTCGGCGAGCTGGACCCGGGTCACGAGCGCTCCCACGAGTGCGGAGCGGACCTGGCCTGCCACCTGCGCCGCGGTGAGGCCTGCCGAGAACGCCTTGTTCGGATCGACCTTCACCTCGATCTGGGGCGTCGCCTTGACCAGGTCGGACTTGACGTTGGCAAGGTCCGGGCTGGCCTGGAGCGCCGTGACCACCGCGTCGGTCGCGGTCGTGACGGCCGCGGGGTCCGACCCACTCACGATGATCGACAGGCTGTTCGAGCTGAAGCCCCCGGCCTGGTTCACGGCGACGTCGTACCCGTTCGTCTTGAGCGGAGCCAGCTCCGCGGCGACCTTGCTCGTGTACGCGTCGAGATTGACGTCGCTCGCCAGGCGGACGACCATCGTGGCGCTGTTGGCGGGTTCCCCCGAGAATGCCGCCGAGAGCGTGGACGTGCCCGTGTCTCCCTGTCCGGGGACCGTCGTCTGGACGAGCTGCACCTTCGGGTCCGCTCGCAGGATCCTCTCCGCATCGGTCGCGACCGCGAGGACGGCCTGCGAGGCGGCGCCGTCAGGGGGCACGATGCTCACCCGCAGGACCTTGTCGGAGCCGGTCGAGATGAACTCCGTGGGCAGGTGGGCGGCGAGCGACACGGAGCCGGCGAAGAGGATCGTCGCGAGGGCCAGGACGCCGAGCTTCGTGCGCCGGTCGCGGAGCACGAAACGGATCGTCGGCGCGTAGGCGCGGACCCAGAGCGAGTTCTTCGGCTCGCCGGTCTCGTCGACGGCCAGCGGGACGCGGTCGATGAAGAGGAAGGCAAGGATCGGGACCACGGTCAGCGCGCAGACCAGCGAGGCGAGCAGGGCGAACGTCACGGTCAGCGCGAAGGGGAGGAAGAACTGGCTGACGATGCCGCCCACGAACCCGATCGGGAGGAAGACGGCGACGGTCGTCATGGTCGAGCTCGTGATCGCTCCGGCCACCTCGCGGGGGCCCTCGATCACGGCTGTGAGGCGGTCCTCACCCATCGCGCGGTGCCGGTAGATGTTCTCGAGCACCACGATCGCGTCGTCCACGACCCGGCCCACCGCCACCGCCAGACCCCCCAGCGTCATGATGTTCAGGGTGATCCCGGTCACTTGCATCACCACGAGCGCAGTCAGCACGGACAGCGGGATGCTGACGGCCGCGACAAGCGTCGAGCGGAGGCTGAACAGGAACAGGAAGATCGTGATCACCGCGAACAGGGCGCCCAGCCCACCCTCGTGGAGCAGGCCGTCCCGCGATTCCTTGATGAACGTCGAGAGATCGGAGACCGTGACGATCTTGAGCTCCGGATGGCTGGCGGCGATCTGGGCCAGCTTGGCCTGGACCGCGTCCGCGACGTCCACCGTGTTGGCGTTGGCGTTCTTGCTCACCGTGATCGTGAGGGACGACTCCCCGTTCGTGCGTGCGTAGCCCGTCGTTGCCACCTGCGCGATCGCGACGCTCCCGATGTCGGCAATGTGGATCAGGGTCGGCGCGGCAGGGGCCGGCGAGGCGATCACCGGGGCCGGGGTCGTGCCCGCTCCCGCGGTGGCTCCGGAGAGCAGGCGCAGGATCCCATCGACGGCGACGAGCTCACGCGACACGAAGGCCGACACGGTCCCGCTGGTGGAGCCGGCGGCCGCGACCGGGTTCGCGCGAAGCTGGCCCACGACGAGCCCGGAAATCTGGCCGACCGTCGTGAAGGAGCTGGACGTCGAGACGGGGATCTGGGTGCCGCCGCTCGAGAGCTGGCCCGCGGGGAGGGTCAGGTTGTTCGCGGTCAGGACACCCTCGACCTGGTCAATCGAAACGCCCGCGGCGGCCATCTTCGCCGGGTCCAGCGTCACGACGAGCCGGCTGGTGAGGCCGCCCGCCAGGTCCACCGAGGCGACGCCGTCGAGACCCTGGAGGTCGGGCACGACCTCCGCCGCGGCCACCCGCGCGGCGGAGGTCTCACCGGCGGGACCGCTGCCGGAGATCGACGCGATGATGACCGGCGACGCGTTGATGTCCAGCGAGCTCACTTTCGGTGCGACGTTCTGGGGAAGCGCGAGCGCCGCGACGTTCTGGGCGATCGCCGCAGTGGTCGCCTTGACGTCCGTGCCGTAGGTGAACTGGGCGACCACGAGGGAGAGCGAGTTGGCCGAGGTGGACTGGACCATCTCCAGACCCGGGACGCCTGAGATCGCGCGCTCGATCGGCTTGGAGACCTCGTCTGCCACGTCCGAGGCACCAGCGCCGGGGTCGGCAGCGACCACCGTGATGATCGGCAGGGCGATGTCCGGCAGGAGCTCCTGCTTGAGGCTCCCCCACGCGGAGATGCCGGCGATGAACAGGGCGATGGCCAGCAGGAGCGCAACGCTCCGCTTGCTGACGGCAAGCTCGGTGAGTCGGCTCATGGCTGGCCTCCTGGGACGCTGGGATCGTGGCTCGAGTCGGAAGCCGCGGCAAACGCGGCGCTTGGGGTCGGAATGTCGGCTGCGGCAGCGAGCAGGCACGTGGCGCGTTCGACCACGTCGAGCTCCGCCTCGCCGAGGCGTTCGAGGACCCGGCGAAGCTGGGCGGCGTTGAGCTCGCGGAAGCGATCCAGGTCGGCGCGCCCGGTCGGCGTGATCGTCACCACCACCTGGCGTCGGTCGGCGGGGTCGTCGTGGCGGTCCAGGAGCCCGTGGTCCACCAGCCGGTCCACCAGGCCGCTCGTGGTGGAGATCGACACGCCGAGGCGGGCGGCGAGCTCTGACATCCGGATCCCCTGGGTCGCGGCGGCCAGGTAGAGCACCTTCGCCTGCGACATGGTCACCGCCACTTCCAGGAGCTCGGGCGCATGAAACGCCGCGACGCGGCGCATGAGCAGCTCATACGAGGCCACGACGCGCTCGATGCGCGCGGCGCGGGCTGCCTCATCGGGTGGCATGAACAGGAGAGCCTCCGTGATCGTTCGTCCGGCGCAAACCATATCGGAGATGCGAAGGAATTGGATCGGCTCGCGCCGACGCCGGCCGCGGACAGGTGGACCGGCCGGCCACGCACGGGCGGGCCGGCCGCGCACCGATGGGCCGGTCACGGCCCGGGCCGGCCAGCCCGGCACTGACGACCGACCGGCTACCATCCGGCGGTGACGCGGACCCCTGCACGCTTTGAGGTGACGGACGCCGTTCCACCGCCGAGGACCGTCTCGGCCGCGGTCGCCCGCCAATTCCTGGTCGTACGCCACATGCTGGCGCCGCCACGGGCGCTGCCGCCCGGCGAGCCGAGCGTGCTCCGGGTGATCGAACGCCTCGGGTCGCTCCAGTTCGACCCGCTCGAGATCGCCGGTCGCAACCACGACCTGGTGCTCCAGGCCCGCATCGCCGGTTATCGAAGGGAGATGACGGACGCGCTCCTGTACGAGCGGCGGCTCCTGTTCGAGGCGTACAACAAGGGCCTCAGCATCCTGCCCACGGCCGAGCTGCCGCTCTACCGCCTCACCTGGGATCGAGCCCGCGACCGCCATGCCGACGGCGCGTTCGACGAGCACGCGCCGCTCGTCGAGGAGCTGCTCGAGCGCATTCGCCGGGACGGTCGTCTCTCCTCGGCCGACGTCGAGCCGCGCGCCTCAATCGACTGGTACTGGCGGCCGACGAACCCGGTCCGCGCCATCCTGGAGGCGCTTGCCGAGGCCGGCATCCTGGGGATCGCCGGGCGCGACGGCAACCGCCGCATCTATGACCTGGCCGAACGGCTGTTCCCGGCCGGCCTCCTGGCCCAGCGCCACACCATCCGCGAGCAGGCCAGGCACCGGCTCCTCTCGCGGTATCGGGCCAACGGGCTGCTCGGCGCCGGTGGGCCGGCCGAGCTCTGGATCGGGACGGGCCGGGCGGACCTGGACCCGACCCATCCGGACCACCCGACAAGGACGGAGCTGCGTGCTGAGCTGATCGCCGAGGGCGCGCTCGTCCCCGTGCTCGCCGAGGGGCTGCGCGGTCCCCGGCTGATCGTCGCGGCCGACCAGCCCGCGCTGGCGCAGGCCGCGTTCGAGGTCGCCGCCGGCGCGCCTCCTGGCGGTGCGGCCGCCGAAGTCAGCTTCCTCGGCCCGCTCGACCCGCTGTGCTGGGATCGCAACCTGTTGCGCGGGCTGTTCGGGTTCGACTACGTGTGGGAGGTCTACGTTCCGCGGGCCAGGCGTCGGTGGGGCTACTACGTGCTGCCGATCCTGTTCGGCGACCGCCTCGTCGGCCGGATCGAGCCACGCTTCGATCGGCCCGCGCGCGCGGTCCGCGTGCTCGGCACATGGTGGGAGCCGGGGTTCGAGCCGCTGGAGGAGGACGGGTTCGTACCGGCTTTCGCGTCCGCGCTGCGCGCCTACGGTGCCTACGGCGACGCGACCCGCGCCACGTTCCCGCGGGACCGATCCAACCGACGGCTGGCCGCCGCAGTCGCCAGGGCCGGCTGACGATCGATCAGGCGGAGAGACCGACGACCGACGACCAGGGCCCGACGTTGCCGGCGTTGTCTCGCGCCCGGACCCGGACCTGGACGCGGTGACCGACCCCCACGGACGTCGACCATGATCGGCGCGTCGTGGAGGTCCAGACGGATACCCACGCACCACCATCGACCCTGCGCTGGACCTCGAACGAGCGCAGCCCGGACATGAGCACAGCGAGCGGGCTGTCGTTGCCGGTCCAGCTCCACGTGACGAGGCGGACCTGGCGTCGGGAGGCGAGGATCGTGTACGAGCCGGGAGCCGGAGCCAGCATCTTCGCCCAGGGCCGGGTCCGGTCGGGGCCGCGCAGGAAGATCACCGTCCAATACCGGTCGCCGCGGGCGGTCACGGCGAGCCCGACGCCGAGGTAGTTGTAGGCGGTCGAGCGGATGATCGCAGCGTGCTCGGGGGAGTTGAGCCAGCCCGTGTTCACCACGTCCAACGAGCTCGCGAGGTCGGGGTAGTTGTTCCAGCCGATCGTCTCGCCCACCGCGAACCAGGTGATGCCGGCCAAGCCGATCAGGTCGACCGCGGTCCGGCCGTCCGGCTGGACATGGCTGAGCTGGCCCGCCGCGGCCATCGCGCCGGAACGTCCGCGCGCGATCGCCGAGAGGCGCGAATCGACGCGCAGGGGCGCGAGCCCGACCGCGGCGCGGTCGGCGTTCACCTTTGCGACGAGGCTTGCCTCGGCCGTGGAGACGGTCAGCGTGGCCGCGCTCGCCACCGGGGCGGCCGGCGGCTGGACCGCCGCCAGCACCGGCATCGGTGCCGGGCCGGCCGGCATGCCGAGCACGGCGACGGCGAGGACGAACGAGAATGCGAGCGGCGCGCGGCGGGCCCGGTCGTGGGTCGGCCGCGTCAGGAGGTTTGTGCCCAAGGGCGTCAATGGTACCCGGGCCCACCCTGCCCTGTCTCCGCGGCGCCGCGGGCCGCTCCGGCCTTGGTCCGATCCCGCCGGCGCTTGCGCGGCACCTATGGGAGGATCAGGTGGCGAACAGACCCAGACGTGCAGCATGGAGGACCCGATGGCCGCAGTTCGACGCGCCGAAGCCACCTGGGCCGGTTCCCTCGCCGAGGGAAGCGGCATCATCAACTACGTCACCAGCGGGTCGTTCACCCGGCTGCCGGTCAGCTGGGCGTCGCGGACGGAACAAGCCAATGGTCGAACCAGCCCCGAGGAGCTGGTGGCGGCGGCGCACGCCTCCTGCTACGCAATGTCGCTTTCCGGAAGCCTCGGCCGCAACGGCACCCCCCCGACCTCCCTGAAGGTGGGTGCGGCCGTCACCTTCGACAAGCTCGAGACCGGCTGGAAGGTGGTCTCGTCCGCGCTGACGGTGCACGGCGTGGTCCCCGGCATCGACGCGGCGAAGTTCACCTCGCTCGCTGAGGCGGCGCGGGACGGTTGCCCGATCTCGACGATGATGCATGGCAACGTAGCGCTCTCGGTGGAGGCGACCCTGGAGGTCTGATCAGGCGATCGTGAGGAGCCGGCGCGGGTTCTCCACGGTCATCTGCCGGATCTCGGCCTCCCCCACCCCGGCCTCCCGAAGCCGCGGCAGGAACGCTTCCTGGAGGTACGTGTAGCCGTTACCCCCGTAATAGCGCAGCTGCTCGTTGTGGCAGACGTCCTGCGACAGGAAGATGCGGTCGGCCCGTCCGCGCGCGAGCAGCTCCAGGAGGAGCGGAATGAGGCGCGGCTCGGCCTTGCGCTCCTGCGGGGTGAACGACATGCCCAGGAAGTCGAACTCAATGCTGGCACCGCGCTCCATGATCGCGAGCCAGTAGTCCAGCACCGGGTACGAGTCCGCATGGCCGACGACGACGCGGGCGGGGTCCGCGCCGGCCTCCTCCAGGATGCGGAGCTGAGCGAGCCCGACATCGCTCATCACGGCGTGCGTGACCACTCCCAGGCCGGTTGCGCGCGAGGCGTGGCCCACGGCCCGGAAGACCCGCTCTTCCTGTGCGGAGACCCACGGCTTGTCCGTCCCGATCTCGCCGATGATCCCGGGCCGGACACCCGTGCCGTCGGCGCCCCCGAGGATCTCGTCGACGAGGATCTGGGTGAGCGCCTCGACGGACCGGCGGTTCACGAGCGCCTCCGCCGGGTAGTACGCCTCGCGATACCAGCCGCAGCTCATCACCAGGTGGAGCCCCGACGCCTCCGCCAGGCGGCGCAGGCGGAGCGGGTCGCGGCCGATGGCCGTCAGCGTGAGGTCGGCAAGGCAGGTCCCGCCGAGGTCCCGGAAGCGAGCCAGCTCGGGCAGGATCAACTCATCCTCGCCGGTCAGCTCCCAGTAATCCCAGCGGTCGGGAATCTGCCACAGGACGCAGCGAGTGTGCTCGTGGGGAAGGGTGAACCCCAGCACCTCGGGCGGGACCGGTCCCAGGACCGTCTGGACGTGGGGCGGCATGCGTCGATCATAGCCTCCGCTCGACCGCGTTATCCTGACCAGCAGCCGCGGCGCTCCGTGGCCCGGTGACAACCCGACCGACATCCCCGAGGTCCCGATGTTCCTGCGCTGGGGCGCGTTCGTATACCGGCACCGCCGGATCGTGGCCCTTGTTGCCCTCGTCGTCGCCGTCGCGGCGCTGCCGTTCGCCTCGCGTGCGTCAGGCAAGCTGACGTCCGGCGGGTGGCTGGATCCGCTCTCCGAATCCTCCCAGGTCGACAGCCGACTGGCGGCCGACTTCGGCGGCGGCAGGAGCAGCCTGCTGGTCCTTTTCACCGGGACCCAGCCCGGTGCCGACGCGACGTCGCCGGCGTTCCAGCGCGCGATCGCGACCGCGACCGCCGCGCTCCGCGGCGACCCGAACGTGACCGGGATCGTTGGCTACGCGGACACGGGCGACCGCCGCTTCGTGAGCCTCAAGGGCAACGCCGCCTACGTGCTGGTCAACCTGGCCGTCACCGACGAGGAATCCGTCCCGCTCTACCCAGCCCTGCGCGCCGAGCTGGTCCCGCCGCCCGGCTACACGGTGAGCGTGACCGGCTACGCCCCCTTCACGTTGGACACGTCGAACCAGGCCGGCAGGGACCTCGAGCGAGCCGAGCTGGTCAGCTTGCCGATCGTGGCCATCGTGCTCTTCCTCGTGTTCACCTCCGCGGTGGCGGCGGGGATGCCGCTCCTCGTCGCCGGGCTTGCGATCCCGACCTCGCTGGGGCTCGTCTACTGGGTAGCGCAGCTGACGACGATGAGCATCTTCGTGCTCAACATCGCTTCCATGCTGGGGCTGGCCCTCGCCATCGACTACTCGCTCTTCCTGGTCAGCCGCTTCCGGGAGGAGTTGGCCCACGGTCGCGAAGTCGGCGAGGCCGTGGCGCGGGCCGTCGCCACCAGCGGGAAGGCCGTCGCCTTCTCCGGGATCGCGGTGGCCATCGGCCTCTCCGGGCTGATGGTCTTCCCGTTCGCGACGATCCGCTCGATCGGGCTCGGCAGCGCGCTCGTCGTCGCCTGCTCGGTATTCTTCGCGCTCACGTTCCTCCCGGCGGTTCTCGGCATGCTGGGGCACACGGGTCAACCGGCTCAGCCTCGCCGGCCTGCGCCATCGCCTGCGCGGCGAGCGCGGCGCGATCACCGAGCAGGAGGTCGTCCTGGAGGTGACGGATCCGGGCCATCCCAGCCGCTGGGGGCGTGTCGCACGGAGCGTGATGGCCCACCCGTGGCGGGTCCTGCTCCCGATCCTCGCGCTCCTGCTGGCGCTCGGCACGCCGTTCCTCCACCTGGAGCAGGGCGTCCCGGGGGCGGAGGTCCTGCCGGTCGGCCTCGAGAGCCGCGACGCGTTCGTCACCCTCGAGGCGGACTTCCCACCTGGCGAGACCACTCCGATGTTGATCCTGGCCGACCTTTCGGCCGATCCCACCAGCCCGGCCGGGATCACCGCGCTCCAGGACTATGCAAAGCGCCTGATGTCCGTCCCGGGTATCTCGCGCGTGGAGAGCTTCTTCACGATCACGGACCCGAAGACCGGCCTCGCGCTCCCACCTGCGCAGGTGCAGGGGCTCTTCGCGCTCCCGCCCGCGCAGCGGCCGGCCGGCGTGACCGCCCTGCTGGCCCAGTACGTCTCGGGCGACACCGTTCGCCTCAACGCGATCAGCCCGTACATCGCGTCTCGTCCCGAGGCGACCTCGCTGGTCCCGATCGTGCGCGCGCTGCCTGTCGAGGCACCCATGACGGGAACGGCGGTGGGCGGCACCGCCGCCCTGGGCGCCGACTTCCTGACCGGGCAAGCCGACCGCCTCCCGTTCGCGGTGGGCTGGACCATGCTGGCGACCGCGGTGATCCTGTTCCTGCTCTTCGGATCGGTCGTGCTGCCGCTCAAGGCCGTCTTCATGACGCTCCTGTCCGCGACCGCCAGCTTCGGCGCCCTGGTCTGGATCTTCCAGGACGGGAACCTGTCCAACGTCCTGGCCTTCCAGTCGCCGGGCTTCACCGTGGCGGGGATCCCGATCATCATGTTCTGCGTGATCTTCGGGCTTTCGATGGACTACGAGGTGCTGCTCCTCTCGCGGATCCAGGAGGCGTGGCGTCGCACGGGCGACAACACGGCGTCGGTCGTGGAGGGCGTCGTGCGCACGGCCCGGGTGATCACGGGAGCGGCCCTGATCATGGTGTGCGTCTTCTCCGCGTTCGTGCTGGCCGACGAGGTCACGATCAAGTCGATCGGGGTTGGCATGGCGATCGCGGTCGCGATCGACGCGAGCATCGTCCGGGTGACGCTGGTACCGGCCGCGATGCGCCTGCTCGGGCGCTGGAACTGGTGGGCGCCCGGGCCGCTGGGCCGAATGGCCGACCGGGTCGGCTTCTCCCACGTCGAATCGGATGACCTCCAGCCCGCCATCGCTTCTCCGTCCAGCCAGGACGCCGGGGCCGGGTCGCACTAGGCAGCCGGCATGAGTGAGCGGCGCCCCTCCGACGACGACTTCGAGCGGCGCTTCCGCGCCCTGAAGGGCGAGGTCATCGACGGGCCTCCGCCGGCCGGTGCCCGCAAGCCGGGCGCCGACTCCGCACGGCAGGGTGACGCAGGCGGCGGGCCGCTCCGCGGTCCCGGCGTGCGCGCCGTTCACTGGTCGCTCGGCCAGGCCGCAGCCGGCCGGATGGGCCTGTGGATCGGCGTCCTGCTCGTCGCGATCGGGTTCTACCTGGTCCTGGAGCAGTTCGTCCCGGCGGTGCGGATCCTGGGGTCGCTCGGGCTCGCGCTCACCGGTGGGATTCTGCTGGTGTGGGTCGTGACCGGGCGGGCCGGTGCGTGGGCGCTCAACCTGGGCGCAATCCTGGCCGGCTACGGCGTGCTCCGGTTCGTGGCCGAGATCATCGGGCGTGGCACCGGGGGCTGGGGCACGCTCGGGGCAGGGCTGGGCCTGCTCGCCGTGGCCGCGCTGCGCATGCGACGCGGCCACGGCGTCGGCTGGCAGGCCTGGGTCGGTGGCTTCTTCGTTGTGTGGGGGGGCTGGGGCACCCTCGGCAGCATCGTCCCGGGCTTTCCGTCGCTCGGCGACCTGCTGGTGCCGGGCCTGGTCCTCCTGCTCGGGATCGGCCTGCTGCGGCGGGGATTGACGCCCCACCGCTGAGGCACGGGCCCTCCGCGGACCCGGGACGTGCGGCTGGGGGCCCCACCCGTGTGCGGCAGGCGCACGGTCCAGCGGGCTACGGGCCGCGCCCCGACCGAAGACGTCGGGATTGCGCGCCCGGCGCACGAATCCACCCCTCCGGGACGCGACGGACGGGGCGCTGGACCCGCCGGGCCCCGGAAGGCTCGTCCGGTGCTTCCGATCGGCCAACCGGACGGTCGGATCGTGCATCTGGCGCACGGCGCGGTCGCATCCGTGCATCTGGCGCCCAGGACCGACGGAACCTCGGCACCGACGGACTCGGCGCGCCGGGCCGGCCCGCCCCGAGCCGCGGGGGCGCCTCCATGGCGCCCGGCCGTTGAACCGCACCGGGACCCTCGGGGGCCCCGGCCCGCCGGGGGTCGAGCCGCCAGGCGGCCGCGGCCGGGATCAGCCCGCTGCGGCGGCCGCCGTTGCCACGTCCACGGCCTCGGCGACCCCGTCAGCGATCCGCACCAGCTCCTCATCGGTCACGACGAAGGGCGGGCCGAGGAGCACGAGGTCGCCATCGACGCCGTTCGCGTTGCCGGTGCCCGAGTAGACCAGGACGCCCCGCTCGCGCGCTGCGGCCACGAGCGCCTCCGTCCGCCGCTCCACGCGCGCAAACGGCGCCCGCGTGCCGCGATCCGCCACGATCTCCAGCCCCACCAGCAGTCCGCGGCCGCGGATCTCGCCGACGTACGGGTGATCCGCCAGGCGCTCCGACAGCAGACCGGACAGCCGCAGACCCTTGGCCGCCGACGCCGCCACCAGGTCCTCGTCGCGCAGAATCCGCAGGACTTCGCGGGCGACCGCGGCGCCCGTGATCGAGTGGCTGAACGTGAACCCGTGGACGAAGCCGCCCGCAGCGATGGTTTCATAGATCGGGCCGGCCGCCGCCACGAATCCGAACGGCCAGTAGCCCGAGGTGGCGCCCTTCGCGGCGGCCAGCAGATCCGGGCGGATGCCCCAGTGGTCCACGCCGAACCAGCGACCGGTCCGACCGAAGCCGGTCATGACCTCGTCGGCGATGAGGAGCACGCCGTGCCGGCGACAGACGTCCGCGATGGCCGGCCAGTAGCCCTCGGGCGGTACCGCCGCGCCCAGCGTGGCCCCGACGATCGGCTCGGCGACGAACGCGGCGACGGTCCCTGGCCCCGCGGAAAGGATCACCCGCTCCAGCTCGCCGGCGAGCTCCGCGGCATCGCCCAGCGCGTTCGACCGCGGCTCCCCGGCGCGGTACGGATACGCGGCGGAGACGTGCCGGAAACGGCCCAGCCAGGCTTCGTAGGGGCGGCGGAGCGGCTGCCGGCCGGACAGGTCCAGGGCGCCGAGCGAGTTGCCGTGGTAGCTCCCCCAGCGGGCGATCACGATCTGCCGGCCCGCTTCGCCCCGCGCGAGATGGTAGGAGCGGGCCATCTTGAGCGCGGTCTCGATGGCCTCGGAGCCGCCGGAGACTGGGTAGACGGCCGGCGCGTCGAGCGGCAGGATCGCCCCCAGCTCAGCCGCGTACGCCTCCAGCGGGGCGCTCGTGAATGCCGTGCCGTGGGCATAGGCGACGCGGGAGGCCTGGGCCGCCATGACGTCGGCCACGCTCCGCCGCCCGTGGCCGACGTTGACGACGACCGCGCCACCGGCCGCGTCGAGGTAGGTGCGCCCGTCGACCGAATGGAGCGTGGTGCCCTCGCCGTGTTCGACGACGGGAAGCGCGCGCCCGAAGACACGCGGGAAGACGCGGCCGGCCGGGCCGTCGGGCCGAGTGCGGGGTTCGCTCATGCCCGTGATTGTAGGAGGCGCTCGGCCGGGCAGGCGGGCAGATGACGCGACGGCCGGGCCGCCACGCGGGGATGTCGGCCCGGCCGCGAGGTGTCCGTTCCGACCGGAAGGGATGGGCCGGCACGAACGCGTGTGGTTGGGTGGGGCCTCGGCGCGCAGGGCGCCAGCCCCTGGGTCAGACGCGGCCCCGCGGGACCGTGTGCCAGTAGGTCTTGTTGAAGATCATCTTGCCGAGGTGCCAGAGCTGGTTCGGCTTGGGCGGCTTCGGCGGGTGCTCGTAGTCGAACTGGAGGAGCGTACCCTTTCCGTCGCCGACCTCGAAGAAGCACATCACCTTGCCCGTGTAGCGCGCGTCCTTCCCCTCCGGCTCGCGCCCCATGACCAGGGAGCTCACCCGCTCCGCGACGATGGGCGCTTCGAAGTGGGCAGTGGAGCCGGCCTTCGAAAGCGGCAGGTCGGTCGCGTCGCCGAGGGCATGGATGTTCGGGTAGCGCGCGACGTCCGCGTCGGGCGTGTTCGCCGGCGTGAGGTGCTTGACCTGAAGCGTGTGGCGATCGGTCGGGAGCCAGCCCGACTTCGGCGCGAGGCCCGAATCGATGACAGCCTGGGCGCCCTTGTGCGGGGGGACGCAGATCAGCAGGTCGTAGGGATACTCCTCCATCGCGTCGGTGATCACGACCTTGCGCTCCGCGTCGATCGAGTCGACGCCGGCGAGGAGCTGGAGGTCGATCCCCTTGTCGGCGAAGATCGGCGTCACCATCTCGCTCACGCTCTCGATGGTGAACGCGCGGTTGATCGGCGAGAGGAAGGTGAGCTGCGTCTTGTCGCGAAGACCGCGCGCGCGGAGCTCCGCCTCGACAAGGAAGGCGACCTCGAGCGGCGCAGGCGGGCACTTGTACGGGATCCCGGCGATGCCGATCACGATCTTCCCGCCGGTGAAGGCATCCAGCGCCTTCCGCAGGCGGGCGGATGCCCCGGCCGTGTAGAAATGGTGGGCCTCGGTCTCGAACGTATCGATCTCCCCCGGCAGGATCCGGCAGCCGGTCGCGATCACGAGCTGGTCGAAATGGACCTTCGCGCCCGATGCCAGCGATACGAGCGAGCTTGCCGGATCGATCCGCTCGATCGTGTCCACGAGCAGGTCGACGTTCGCGTCGAGGAGCGATCGCTCCGGCCGGTGCAACCGCTCGGGCCGCTCGTTGCCCATCGCGATGTACATGTAGCCGGGCTGGTAGGCATGCTCGCCGGTCCCGTCGACGACCGTGACCTTCGCTTCGCCCCGCGCGATGGCGCGCTTGAGCTTGCGGGCGATCAGGTTGGCGGCGAGAGTCCCTCCGACCCCGCCGCCCAGGACGACGACGTGCTTCACGGGTGCTATCGGGCCTTCGTGACGATGATCTCGTCGTAGTCGTCCTTCGACTCGACGCCCACCAGCGTGTGACCGGCCTTCTCGATCCACTTCGGGATGTCGACCTTGCTGCCCTTGTCGGCCGACCAGACCGCGATCGTGTCGCCCACCTCGGACTCCTTGATCGCGCGGATGAGCTCCATCAACGGCCCGGGGCAGAAGCTGCCACGGGCGTCGACGGTTCGGGTGATGGTCGCGGCCATATGAGACTCCGTTCGTTCCGATGCGGAGAGTGCGGCGCGCGGGCCGGCTGGTGATCAGTCCTTGGCCGTGCTCGCGCGCCGGCGGGGATCAGATGAAGAGCGGTGAGCTTCCTTCCGTCATCAGGCCGATCACCGTGGCCGCGCCGACGGGCTCGCCCATGCCCTCGATCAGGTCATCTCGCGTCAGGCCGAACATGTCCATGGTCATCTGGCACGGGATGAACTCGACGCCCAGGGCCTGGGCGACCTCGAGGAGCTCTTTCGGGCTGGCGACCTTGTACTGCTTGGCGAGCGTGCCCATCATCCAGGGCCCCATGCCCATGAAGTTCATCTTCGAGAGCTTCCGGTGGCTCACGCCGGGCCGCTGCATGAAGGACATCATCTTCTGCATCCAGTTCTGGCCGGTGATCCGCCGGGAGTCCTTGATGAACGTCTGGAGGCCCCAGAACGTCACGAAGACGCGCGTCTTCACGCCCATGGCAGCGCTCGTCGAGGCGAGGATCATGGTCGCCCAGGTCTTCTCGAGCTCGCCGCTGTAACAGATGATGAGGACGTCCTTCGCCTTCTCGGCGCCGTCGTCCACGGGGGCCGGCTCAGGAGTCGCCATCGGCTCGTCGGTCACGAGCATGGCTGGCTCTGCGATTGCGGTCATCCGAATGTCCCTCACTTCCGCCGAAGGACGAAGCGGTAGACGCCGCCCTCGACGCTGCTTTCGACGAGCTCGTTGCCGGTCGTCTTGCACCAGGCGGCGAAGTCCTTGGTGGAACCCGCGTCCGTGGCGAGCACCTCCAGGAGCTGCCCGCTGGACATGGACTTGACGGCCTGGGCCGTCTTGACGATCGGCATCGGGCACGCGAGGCCCTTTGCATCGACCCGCTGTGCGATATCGAGTGGCATTCCCGAACCCTTCCTGCTCCTCGGCGACCTGGCCGCGACGCGGCCGCGCCGGTGTTCCGCCTAGATGAAGACGATGTGGCCGTCGCCCGCGTTGAGGTAGAAGGCCGTCACACCCTCGACCCCGTCGACCAGCGGGTCGAGGTCGACCTCCTCGATCTTGAGGACGTCCATGGAGAGCGAGCACGCCTGGATGTCAACGTCGCCGAGATCCTTCGCCTGTCGGAGGGTCTCGTGCCAGGGCGCCTGGCCGGCCTGAGCGGCGGCCGCGACCAGCGCGGCGCCGGCCGCGCCGGCTTCTGCACTGAGCCCGCGTCCGACCTGGATCCGATCCTTTCGGAACGCGTCGAGCGCCCAGTACTGAAGGAAGATGTTGACCCGCCGGCCGAGGGCGGCAGCCCCTGCCGTCATCACCGCCGCGGCCTGGAGCTTGTCCTCCGTGCCGGAGAAGAGCACCAGGTTGATCGGTTCGTCCACGGAGCTCACCTCAGCCGGCCCGCGAGGCGGCGGCAAGCGCTCGCTCGCCGGTCGGCTGCGAGGCTTCGGACAGCTCCCCGAGGCGGGCCAGCCGGCGCATCAGGACGCCCCGCATGAGGCTGCAGGCGGCGATCACGTCCGGGTCGGTCAACCGATACCGGACCTCCCGCCCATCACGTTCCGCTTCCACGATCCCGGCCGCGCGCATCACCGCAAGGTGCTGGGAGACGTTCGGCTGGCTGATCCCCATCTCCTCCGCCAGCCGGCCAACCTCCTTCGGCTCGTCGGCGAGCAGGTGGAGGATCTCCAGGCGCCTCGGGCTCGCAAGGATCTTCATGACTTCCGATTGGAGGCTCCAGATCGCATCCATGCACGGATCATCCAACCATGCGCATCTGCGCATAAGGTGCCGATGGCCCGTTCAGAGGACCGACCGGCAGGCCTCCCCCCTGCCGGTCGGCAGGGGGCTGGACGTGACGGTCTCCGCTGCGCCCGATCAGCAGATGCGGGGCAGCTGCTCCCCCACCAGCATGTCCACGATCCGCTCGCTCCCG
The DNA here is from genome assembly GCA_963814115.1 of uncultured Chloroflexia bacterium. Lineage (GTDB taxonomy): Bacteria > Chloroflexota > Limnocylindria > Limnocylindrales > CSP1-4 > CTSoil-043. Next base: position 194,501 of record CAWFBS010000006.1, read on the forward strand.
ACGATCGTGCGGACCGTGACCATCCCGGGGTGATCGGCCACGACCGTGCCGATGACTGCCGCGCCGGCGCCCTCGGGGAGCGCCCGCATCGCCGTCACCAGGGCCGCCGCCGACGCAGCCGGCACGATCGCCACGAGCTTGCCCTCGTTGGCCACGTGGTATGGGTCCAGGCCCAGCATCTCGCAGGCCGCCCGCACTGGGCCGGGGACCGGGATCGCCGGCTCGTCGAGCACCATGCCGACGCCGGAGGTCATCGCGATCTCGTTGAGCGCGGAGGCCAGGCCTCCCCGCGTCGGATCCCGAAGGACGTGGAGGTCGGGCTCGACGTCCAGCATGGCGGCGACCAGGCCGTTGAGCGCCTGTGTGTCGGACGCGATCTCGACCTCGAACTCGAGGCCCTCGCGGACGCTCATGATCGCCACGCCGTGGAGGCCGATGGGACCGGACAGGATGATCGCGTCGCCGACGGTCGCGCGGTCCGCCGCGGGCGCCACGCCTTCGCCGATCAGCCCGATCCCGGCCGTGTTCACGAACAACCGGTCCGCGGCTCCGCGGCCCACCACCTTGGTGTCACCGGTCACGATGCTGGTGCCCCCGCGCGCCGCCGCGCGCGCCGCCGACGCGGTGATCGCTCGCAGCTCCTCGAACGGCAGACCCTCCTCGATGACGTAGGCAAGCGAGATCGCGACGGGCTGGGCGCCCATCATCGCCAGGTCGTTCAGGGTGCCGTTGACGGCAAGCTCCCCGATGTCGCCGCCCGGGAACACGAGCGGGCTGACGACGAACGAGTCGGTCGTGAAGGCGAGCCGGGCGCCGGCGATCTCGATGACCGCGGCGTCGTTGAGCGGCCCCCCGGGCGCGGCGGACGCCAGCGCCGGGCCGATGACGTCGCGCATGAGCACCGCCGAGAGCTGACCGCCGGACCCGTGGCCCAGGATGACCCGGGTGTCCTCGGGGATCGGGGCGGGGCAGGCAACCCCGTTCGGGTCGATCGTGACACCGCCCGCGGCGGACGCCGCCTGCGCCACCACGCCTGCCCGAGGATCGCCGCCGCCGCTCATCGGCCGGCCTCCGCCGCTTCAATGGACCGGGCGGATGGGATGGGAGCGACCTGCAGCAGCGGCATCGCGGGGGTGGCGGTCCGCAGGCTGCCCAGCCCGCGCCCAGCGGCGTGGAAGGCCGCGCATGTCCCCTCCGAACTCACCATCGGGGCCCCGAGCGGCCGCTGGGGGGAGCACAGCGTGCCGTAGGCGGTGCAGTCGAGCGGGGTCTTCTCGCCGGTGAGGATGGCACCGGCGATGCAGGCCGGGTGCTCCTGCGTGTGGATGTCGCCAACGGAGAACCGCAGCTCGGCATCGAAGCGAGCGTACTTGGGCCGCAGCCGGTACCCCGAGGCGGGGATCTCCCCGATCCCGCGCCACTTCCGTGCGCCAACCTCGAAGACCTCGAAGATCTGCTTCTGGGCTGCCGGCACGCCCTCCCTGCGGACTGCCCGGGCGTACTGGTTCTCCACCTCGTGGCGACCGTCCTCCAGCTGCCGGATCGCCATCAGGATGCCCTCCAGGAGGTCAAGCGGCTCGAAGCCCGTGACCACGATGGGAACGTGGTACTTCGCCGCGATCGGCTCGTACTCGGTCCAGCCCATCACGGCGCAGACGTGGCCGGCCGCCAGGAACGATTGGACCTGGTTGGTGGGCGATTCGAGGAGCGCGACGAGCGCGGGGGGCACCAGCACGTGCGAGACGAGCACGCTGAAGTTGTCGATCCCACGGCGGGCCGCCTCTGCCACCGCCATGGCGTTGGCGGGCGCAGTCGTCTCGAAGCCGACCGCGAAGAAAACGACCTGCCGATCCGGGTTGGCGACGGCAATCTTGAGCGCGTCGAGCGGCGAGTACACGATCCGAACGTCCGCGCCCCTGGCCTTGAGCGCGAGGAGGTCCGTCGTCGAGCCCGGCACCCGCAGCATGTCGCCGTAGCTCGTGAAGATGACGTCGGGGCGAGCCGCGATGGCGAGCGCCTTGTCGACCTGCTCGAGCGGCGTGACGCAGACGGGACAACCGGGACCATGGATCATCCGCACGCCTTCGGGCAACGCCTCGTCGATCCCCTGCTTGACGATCGTGTGCGTCTGGCCGCCGCAGACCTCCATGAGCGTCCACGGCCGAGTGGTGATCCGGTGGATCTCCGCGACCAGCTTGGCGGCGAGGACCGGGTCGCGGTACTCGTCGAGGTACTTCACGCGGGCCCCCCGGGCGCTCCTGTCGCCGGGGTCGCGAAAACGCCGCCGGCCGGCGCGCCATCGTCGGAGACGACCGCGGGCTCGTCCATCCCCGGGCCCATGGTGGCGAGCTCGGTCTGCATGAGGTCACCCATCGCGGCCAGGATCTCGAGCGTCTTGAGCGCCTCGTCCTCATCCACCCGGGAGATCGCGAACCCGACGTGGATGATCACGTAGTCGCCGAGCTGAATCTCCGGGATATAGGCGAGGCAGGCGTCCTTGCGGACGCCACCGAAGTCGACCTTGCCCATCAGCAGGCCACCGTCATCGCGGATCTCGACGACCCGACCGGGAATCCCGAGGCACATGGCTGCTACTTTCCTCCTGGTGCACGGCCGGCGGGGACGCCGGAGCCCACGGCCGACGCGGCCGCCATCGTAGCCGCGGCGATCGCCGCCTGACCGTAGCTGATTCCGCCGTCGTTCACCGGGACGCGGCGGTTGATGAAGACGTCGAAGCCGTCCGCGGCCAACCGCCGGAGCAGCGCAGCCGCGAGCCGGCGGTTCTGGAAGACGCCACCGGAGAGGCAGACCGTGCGGATCCCCGCGGAGGCGGCGGCGTCTGCGCAGAGCTCACGGGTCATCTCCGCGATGGTCTCGTGGAACGCCGCTGCCAGGGATCCGACGGGTCGTCCCGCAGCCCGACCTTCGAGGAGCGCCGCGAGCGTCGGGCGCGGGTCGTAGACGAGCACGCCGCCGTCGCGCTCCAGCGCATATGGGAACGGCGCTGCCGGCCGGTCACCCGCCGCGATCTCGAGGTCGATCGCCGCCTGCGCCTCGTATTCCGCCACGTCGCGCAGGCCGAGCAGGCTGGCGGCCGCGTCGAAGAGCCTTCCGGCGGAGGAGGCCACGGGGGCGTTGAGGCCGCGTGCCACCTGGGTCCGGACGATGGCCACCTCCCGCGGATCGAGTCGTGAGAGCAGCTCGGCGGAGAGGTCGCCTTGTCGCCCCCGCGCCCCGGCGACGCCCGCGCCATCCCCGTCGCCGAGCGCCTCGGCGCCCAGGAGGTAGCCGAGCGCCATCCGGTAGGGCCGCTTGACGGCCAGCGCCCCGCCGGGCAGCGGGGCCCGCCCGAAGCGGGCGACGCGGCGATACCCGACCAGGTCAGCAACGAGGAGCTCGCCACCCCACAGCGTCCCGTCATCGCCCATCCCCAGCCCGTCGTAGGCGACCCCGATGAACGGTGCGGTGATCCCGTGCTCGGCGGCGCACGAGGCGACGTGGGCGTGGTGGTGCTGGACGGCGATCCGGCGCTCGGCGGAGAACCGGGCCAGGGCGTACTTCGTGGAGAGGTACTCCGGGTGGAGATCGTGCGCCACGACCTCCGGCTCCAGCGCCAGCAGCCGCGACAGGTGGGCGAGCCCGTCGGTGAAGGCGCGGTGGGTGGCGAGGTCCTCGAGGTCGCCGTTGTGGGGCGCCACGTGCGCCCGTGCGCCCCGGGCGAGCGTGAACGTGTGCTTCAGCTCCGCTCCCACGGCCAGGATGGGGCGCTCCGCAGCGACGGGCAGGGGCAGCGCTTCCGGGGCGTAGCCGCGCGCGCGCCGAACCAGCGACGCGCGGCCGGCAACGACCCGGGTCACCGAGTCGTCGTAGCGGGCCCGGATCTCGCGATCGTGAGTCAGGAACGAGTCCGCGAGGCCGGCCAGGCGCGCCGCCGCATCGGCGTCATCCGTGGCCAGCGGCTCGTCGGACAGGTTGCCCGAGGTGAGCACGAGCGGCCGGCCAACGGCCTCGAGGAGGAGATGATGGAGCGGGGTGTAGGGCAGGAAGAGCCCGAGCCGGCGATTCCCGGCCGCCACGGACGGCGCCAGGGCCGGCGTGCCGCGGCGGCGCGCGACGAGCAGCACGATGGGGCGGGCCGGGCCCACCAGCAGCGCGGCCTCGGTGGCCGTCACATGGCACAGGGCGCGAGCTGCGGCCAGATCACGGACCATGACGGCGAGCGGCTTTGCCCAGCGGCGCTTCCGGTCGCGCAGGCGCGCCACGGCGACCGGGTCCGTCGCGTCGCAGGCGAGGTGGTAACCGCCGAGGCCCTTGACCGCGACGATTCTCCCTGCGTGGAGGTCCGCCGAGGCAGCCGCCAGGGCTGCCTCCTCGTGCGCCTCCGGTGCCGGCGCCTCGGTCCTGCGATACGCCAGCCGCGGCCCGCAGCGTGGGCAGGCCACTGGCTCCGCGTGGAAGCGGCGATTGCCCGGATCCGCGTACTCGGCGGCGCACGCCTCACAGAGCGGGAACGCGCGCATCGTGGTCTGGGCGCGGTCGTAGGGCAGCTCGTCGATGATCGTCGCCCGGGGCCCGCAGTTCGTGCAGTTCGTGAACGGGTAGCGGTAGCGCCGGTCGGCCGGGTCAGCGACCTCCGCGAGGCACTCGTCGCACGTCGCGATGTCCGGCGGGAAGAGCCGGTCGGAGGCTGCCGCACTGTGGCTCGCCTCGATCACGAAGGTGTCCGAACGGTACGCCGCGGCGCGGAGGTCCAGCGCCCGCACCGTCACGCGCTCGACGGAGGCCCGGGGCGGGGCCTCCGCCCGGAGGCGGCGGGCGAAGGTGTCAAGGGCGGCACTCGTCCCGGTGGCATCGATCTCCACCCGGCCGGCGGCATTCCGAACACGGCCCGCGAGGCCGAGCTCGGTCGCCAGGCGCCACACGAACGGCCGATACCCCACGCCCTGGACGACGCCCTCGACGATGAGACTCCGGGTCACGCGCCGTCCCGCTCGGTCGCCGGATGGCGCGCGGGAGCCTTCGCGTCGATCCCTGACGGGTGCGTCCATGCGCATAGGATGGCCCGGTTCGCGCGACCGGTGGACGTGCCGAAGGTCCCCGGAACGGCAGCCATCGGGTGGCGCGATGGCGGCCGACCGTAGTCGTGACGGCCAGCTCTGGCACCATCGGCGGCCGGGATGCTTGACGGCCCGGATCCCGGCTGCGCACTGCCGCGGGCACCGCCCCGGAGCGTTGCGGGACCGCCCCAGACGAGACCAGCTGACGGGCCTTTTGGCCCCCGTCTCGATGGGCGGGGATGGGGCCGTTTCGATACCGTATCGCAACCCTTCGGCCCTAGCCCGCCGATCGGGTGCGGGCGGACGCTCGAGGCCACAGACTCAGGCAGGAGGTTCGACCGGGATGATCGCCGTGGCACAGGACTCCCTCGCGTTACCGGGCGCGGAGTTGCCGGCCCCCGCCGGCCCCGCGCCCGGGACCTGGAGCCCACTTCACATCGCCACTGATCGCTGCAAGGGGTGCAGCCTCTGCATCGCGGCGTGCTCCAAGGGCGCGCTGGCCCTCGACGAGACCCGCGTGAACGTCCTCGGCTACCACCCCATCCGGCTCATCGACCCGGTCGCCTGCACAAGCTGCGCGCTCTGTGCGCGGGTCTGCCCGGATTGCGTCTTCACCGTCTTCGCGGCACCGAAACCACCCCGGGGGACCCCGCGATGACGAGCGCCACGATCCCGCCGGCCACGCTCCATCACGGCCACCGCGTGCTCATGAAGGGCAACGAAGCGATGGCCGAGGCCGCCATCCGGGCTGGCTGCGACGCGTACTTCGGCTACCCGATCACCCCCCAGGCGGAGCTCCTCGAGTGGATGGCCCGCCGGATGCCCGAAGAGGGCCGTCCGTTCGTCCAGGCCGAGTCCGAGCTCGGCGCGATCAACATGGCGCTCGGGGCAGCCGCGACCGGTGCCCGTGTGCTCGTCTCGTCCTCTTCTCCAGGCATCAGCCTGATGGCCGAGGCGATGAGCTACATGGCCGGCGCAGAGATCCCGATGGTCCTTGTCAACGTCATGCGCGGCGGGCCGGGCCTGGGCGGCATCGGACCCAGCCAGGCGGACTACTTCCAGGCCACCAAGGGACATGGCCACGGCGACTACCGCGTCCCGGTCCTCGCGCCGTCCTCGATCGGCGAGGCGATGGCCCTCATGGCGGACGCCTTCGAGCTCGCGGAACGCTATCGCACGCCGGTCTTCATCCTCGCCGACGGCACGCTGGGCCAGGCGATGGAGCCGGTGGAGCTCCACTTCCGCGAGCCGGCCCGGGTTGCGGACGGCTGGGCCGTGCGTGGTGCAGACGGCCGCCAACCCCGGGTCGTCAAGTCGATGCACCTCGAACCGGAAGACCTCGAGCTGCACAACCAGCATCTCCAGGCCAAGTTCGCGGAGATATCCGCGCGCGAGATCCGCTGGGCCGGCGAGAACCTCGAGGGCGCGGATCTCGTGATCGTGGCCTACGGGACGGCCGCGCGCGTCGCGCGAACAGCGATCGCCCGCGCTCGCGCCGAGGGGCTGCGGGTGGGGCTCTTCCGCCCGATCACGCTCTGGCCGTTCCCGTCGGCGGCGCTGGCCGAAGTTGCCGCGCGCGCCCGCGGCATCCTGACAGTCGAGCTCTCGGCCGGACAGATGGTGGAGGACGTCCGCCTCGCCGTCGAGGGACGAGCGCCGGTGGCGTTCGAGGGGCGCACCGGGGGCATGATCCCGACACCCGGAGAGGTCGTCGAGGCGCTGCGACGCCTCGACGACGCGACGGCCGCCACGCCGGCCGGGGCGACCAAGGAGGCCCGGCCATGACCGCCGATGCCCCGGTGGGCGCCCGCGTCATCTTTGATCGGCCGGAGTTGCTGACCGATCGGAGCACGCACTACTGTCCCGGTTGTGGCCACGGCGTCGTCCACCGGCTGATCGCGGAGGTCCTGGGCGAGCTCGGGCTCGGCTCCAGGACCATTGCCGTGGCCCCGGTCGGGTGCGCCGTCTTCGCCTACGACTACATCGGCGTCGACTTCGTCGAGGCCCCGCACGGCCGCGCGCCCGCAGTCGCGACCGGAGTCCGGCGCGTCCGCCCCGATGCCTTCGTGCTCACGTACCAGGGCGACGGCGACCTGGCCGCGATCGGCACCGCCGAGATCATCCATGCCGCGGGCCGTGGCGAGCTCCTGACCGCGGTCTTCGTCAACAACGGGATCTACGGGATGACCGGGGGCCAGATGGCCCCCACCACGCTCCTCGGGCAGCGCTCGACATCGTCGCCCGGCGGGCGCGAGGCCTCGTTCCACGGCTACCCGATCCCGATGACCGAGATGCTGGCGATCATGCCGGGCGTCGCCTATGCGGCGCGCGGCTCGGTCGCCGACGCGCCGGCGATCGGGCGCACGAAGCAGTACCTGCGCCGCGCCTGCGAGGTTCAGCTCGAAGGTCGGGGGTTCGCGATCGTCGAGGTCATCAGCAACTGTCCCGTCGGCTGGGGCATGACGCCCACCGAGTCGATCGAGCGGCTCCGCGACGTGGTGGCGAAGCAATATCGCCCCGGCGTCATCGTGGACCGGACCCGGGAGGGCTGACCGATGGAACGCTCGGTGATCTTCGCCGGCTTCGGCGGTCAGGGGCTGCTCTTCGCGGGTCAGGTCCTGGCGCGGGCGGCCATGAACGAGGACCGCGAGGTCCTGTGGATCCCCACCTACGGACCGGAGATGCGCGGCGGCACGGCGGCCTGCACGGTCATCGTGGGCGACGAGCCGATCGGCTCCCCCGTCGTGGATGCCGCCTGGGCTGCCGTGGTGCTGAACCCGCCCTCGCTCGCCAAGTTCGGACCGCTGGTCGCCCCGGGCGGCACGCTGGTCGTGAACGCCACGCTCGTGGAGGCCGAGTCCGGCCGCGCGGACATCGATGAGCTGCGGGTCCCGTGCACCCGCCTGGCCCGCGAGGCCGGCGACGATCGGCTGGTCAGCGTCGCCGCGCTCGGCGCCCTGATCGGGCGGACCGGCCTGGTTGGCCCCGATGCCGTGACCGCCGCGCTCCGGGAGATCCTGGGGCGCAAGCACGCGGACGCGCTGGAGGCGGATCTCGCGGTCTTCGAGGGCGGGCTCGCGTTCGGCCAGGCCGCGAACACGGCAGGCGCTCAGCCGGCGGCGACTGCCGCCGGCTGACCGGCGCCGGGAGGCTCCCAATCCGGGAGGCCCTGCACCGGAACCAGCAAACGTGTGGCCGCGGGGCGCAAACCCCGCGGCCACACAACGTGTCTTCGCCCGGCGACGGGAACGATGCCCCGCCGCGAGCTCTCAGGCGGTGGTCAGGTCGGGCGAGGCGGACCAGGAGCGGAGCGTCCGCATGTAGTTGGCGCGCTCGTAGGCGGACGGGTCCTCCACGGACGCCGAGCTTGCGCTCCCGCGGAGCTGACTGACCGACTCGTACTCGTGCTCGACCATCCAGGCGCGCAGGCTCGCCTCGACCGTGCGAATCTTGTCGGGGCCGTTGCGGAGGATCGCCGAGGTCATCATCGCCACATCGGCGCCCACCATCAGCGCCTTGACCACGTCCGTCGCGGAGCCAATCCCGGACGTGGCGGCAAGCGACACGTCCGGGCCGAGCTCAGGTCGCAGGATCGCGATCCAGCGGAGCGGGAGACGGAGCTCCCAGGCCTGGCTCAGCTCGAGCCGGGCCACCACGTCGAGCGTGTCGAGGTCCAGGTCGGGTTGATAGAAGCGGTTGAACAGGACGAGCCCATCGGCCCCTGCATCCACGGCGTGGCGCGCGACGTTCGCCATCGACGAGTAGTAGGGACTGAGCTTGACTGCCACCGGGATGGTGACGGACGAGCGGACCGCCCCGATCAGCGCGAGGTCGGCCGCCTCGACGTCGGCCGCGGTCCGGCCGGGATCCGCCGCGACGTGATACAGGTTGAGCTCGAGCGCATCGGCGCCGGCATCCTGCATGAGCTTCGCGTAGCGGACCCAGCCACCCTGGGTCGTGGCGTTGAGGCTGGCGATCACTGGGATGGCCGACTGGGTTTTGATCTGGCGGAGCCGGGCCAGGTAGCGGTCCCCCACTCCCGCGAACAACGGGATGGCCGGGAAGTAGTCCAGCGCCTCGGCAAAGCTGTCCGTGCCGGCCTCGAGCGACCGGTTGATCTCGATCTCCTCGAAGACGATCTCCTCCTCGAACAGCGAGGGCAGGACGATCGCGGCCGCACCCGCCTGCTCGAGCAGGCGGGCGGAGGCGAGCTCGCCCGTGAGCGGTGACGGCGAGGCGACGATCGGCGAACGCAGGTCGAGGCCCAGGTACCGGGTGCGCAGATCGACGGTCACGCCTCGTCTCCCGTGTCGGTGGTGCCTGGCCGAGCGTCGGGCGTCGGCCGGGCATCGGGGTCGGTGTGGACATGCGGCACGCTGCGGTGCATCGCGGAGAGCTGCTCGTAGTAGCGCCAGCGCTCGTCGACGTCCGCCTGCGCGAGCTGCGCGAGCTCGGCCGCCCGCTCCGGCTGGGTGCGGGCGAGGATCGCGAACCGGGTCTCCCCGGCCACGAACTCGCTCACGGGCATCGACGGCGTGGTGGAGTCGAGCTTGAACGGCTGGCCGGATTCGGCGTCGCTGGGATGGAACCGGTAGAGCGGCCAGTACCCGCTCTTGACGGCGTTCTTCTGGTGGGACATCGACTTGGCCATGTCGATCCCGTGGGCGATGCAGGTGCTGTAGGCGATGACCAGGGACGGCCCGGGCCAGGCATCCGCCTCGAGCAGCGCCTTGGCAGCCTGCGCGTCGTTGCCGCCCATCGAGATCTGGGCGACGTAGACGTCGCCGTAGGCCCGGGCGACGGCACCGAGATCCTTCTTGCCGCGGGACTTGCCGGCGGCCGCAAACTTGGCGACCGCGCCGCGCGGGGTTGCCTTCGAGGCCTGGCCGCCGGTGTTGGAATAGACCTCCGTGTCGAGAACCAGGACGTTGACGTTCCGGCCGGAGGCCAGGACGTGGTCGAGGCCGCCGTAGCCGATGTCGTACGCCCAGCCATCGCCGCCCACGATCCAGATGCCCTTGCGGACCAGGTCGTTGGCGAGCGCCAGCAGGTGACGCGCGTCGGAGCCGGACTCACCGTCCAGCCTGCCCAGGGTCTCGCGGAGTTGCACGATCCGGGCGCGCTGGGCATCGATCTCCGCGTCGGTGTCCTGCTCGGCCTCGAGGATGTCCCGGACAAGATCGGAGCCGATGGCCGGCGCGAGCTTCGTGACCAGCCTTCGGGCCTGGTCGTTCTGGGCGTCCAGCGCGAGCCGCATGCCCAAGCCGAACTCGGCGTTGTCCTCGAAGAGGGAGTTGTTCCAGGCCGGTCCGCGACCCTGGGCGTTGACCGTCCAGGGGGTGGTCGGGAGGTTGGCACCGTAGATCGAGGAGCAGCCGGTGGCGTTGGCCACGATCATCCGGTCGCCGAAGAGCTGGGAGATGAGCTTGAGATAGGGGGTCTCGCCACAGCCGTTGCAGGCAAGCGAGAACTCGAACAGAGGCTCGAGGACCTGGGCACCCTTGACGGTGTCGTGGGCGATCAGGCTCCGATCGAGCGGCGCGATCGACTGGAAGAACTCCCAGTTGGGACGCTCCGCATCGCGGTGCGCGCCGGCCGGCTCGAGGTTGATGGACTTGTGCTTGATCTCGGTCTTGCTCTTGGCCGGGCACACGTCCACGCAGACGCCGCAACCGGTGCAATCGTCCGGGGCCACCTGGATCGTCAGACGGTGGTCGAGCAGGTCGCGGGACTTGAACTCCTTGGAGAGGAAGCCGGCCGGCGCGCCCTCCACGGCCGCCGCCGGGAAGACCTTCATCCGGATCGCGGCGTGCGGGCAGACCATCGCGCACTTGCCGCAGTCGATGCAGATCGAGGGATCCCAGATCGGGATCTCCAGGGCGATGGCTCGCTTCTCATATCTGGTCGTTCCGGAGAGGAACGTCCCGTCGACCGGGAAGGCGCTGACGGGAAGCTGATCGCCGCCCCCGGCCATGAGAACGGCCGTCACGTTCTTGACGAAGTCCGGAGCGTCCTCGGGCACGACGGACGGAAGCGCATGGCCGGTCCCGGCCGTGCCGAGCGTGACGTGGCCCAGGCGCGCGATCGACGCGTCGATGGCGGCGTAGTTGCGGTCCACGACTGCCTGGCCACGCTTGATATAGGTCTTCTTGACGAAATCCTTGATCCGCTCGATCGCCTCGGCCGACGGCAGCACGCCCGAGAGATGGAAGAAGCAGGGCTGCATGATCGTGTTGATCCGGTTGCCCATGCCCGTCTCGGCGGCCACGGCGAGGGCGTCGATGACCCAGAAGTCGATCTCTTTGTCGACCAGGAGCTTCTGGACGTCGGCCGACAGGTGATCCCAGATCTCGTCGGGCCCATACGGCGAGTTGAGGAGGAACGTCGCGCCTCGCTTTGCGAAGTCCAGGATCTTGATCTTGTCGAGGAGCCCGAACTGGTGGCAGGCGATGAAGTCGGCGGCGTCGATCAGGTATGCCGATCGCGTCGGCACGGGTCCGAAGCGCAGGTGCGAGACGGTGGTCCCGCCCGACTTCTTGGAGTCGTACACGAAGAAACCCTGGGCAAAGAGGTCGGTTCCTTCACCGATGATCTTCACCGAGGCGTGGTTCGCGCCGACCGTGCCGTCGGAGCCGAGGCCGAAGAAGAGCGCCTGTACCTCTCCCGCGGGTCGCGGGGTGCGGTAGTCGACGTCGATCGGCAGGCTGAGATGGGTGACGTCGTCGTAGATGCCGACCGTGAAGTGGCGCTTGGGCCGTGCCGCCGCCAGCTCGTCGAAGATGGGCCGGATCATGCCCGGGGTCACTTCCTTCGACGAGAGGCCATACCGGCCACCGATCACGCGCGGCATCGCCGCGAACGGAGGCGTGTCGGAGTCCATCCGTTCGCTGAGCGCGGCCACGACGGCCTGGTAGAGCGGCTCGCCGACGGCGCCCGGCTCCTTGGTCCGGTCGAGGACCGCGATCGCCCTGACCGTCGCCGGAAGCGCCGCGATGAGCGCATCCGTCGGGAACGGCTGGAAGAGCCGGACCACGAGCACGCCGACCTTCTGGCCGGTGGCGTTGAGGGCGTCCACGGTCTCCTGTGCCGCGCCGGCGGCCGAGCCCATGATCACGATGACGCGATCGGCATCCGGCGCGCCGTGATAGTCCACGAGGCCGTAACGGCGACCGGTCTGCTGGGCGAACTCGGCCATCACCTCGGTCACGATGGCCGGCACGGCATCGTGGAACCGGTTCGCCGCCTCGCGGGCCTGGAAGAACGCGTCCGGGTTCTGCGCCGTCCCGCGGACCACCGGGGCGTCGGGAGTCATGCCACGGGCCCGGAAGGCCAGGACGTCCTCGTCCCGGACGAGGGAGCGGACGACCTCCTCCTCGATGACGGCGATCTTGTTGATCTCGTGCGACGTACGGAAGCCGTCGAAGAAATGGAGGAACGGGATCCGCGACCGGAGGGTGGCCGCATGCGCGACGAGGGCGAAGTCGTGGGCCTCCTGCACGGACCCGGCGGCAAGCATCGCCCAACCCGTGGCCCGCGCGTGCATCACGTCGCTGTGGTCGCCATAGATGGAGAGGGCGTGCGTGGCCAGCGTCCGGGCCGCGACATGGATGACCGTGGGCGTCAGCTCGCCGGCGATCTTGAACATGTTCGGGATCATGAGGAGGAGGCCCTGCGACGCCGTGAAGGTGGTCGCGAGCGCACCCTTCTGGAGCGCGCCGTGGAGCGCGCCGGCCGCACCGCCCTCCGATTGCATCTCGATCACGTCGGGGACCTGGCCCCAGAGGTTCGGCCTCGAGGCCGCGGCCCAGTCGTCCGCGTGCTCCGCCATCGGAGAGGCGGGCGTGATCGGGAAGATCGAGATCACCTCGCTCACCGCGTAGGCGATCCGGGCCGCGGCCTCGTTGCCGTCCATGCACTCGAAGACCTTGGTGCGGTCCCGGGGCTCATCTGGCGTGGGAGCGGCGCCAGGGGCGGCAACAGGCCGCTCCGGGGGCGTCTGAAGGGTCATGCTGGACCTCCGATTGCCCGAAGACGGCTGGCGAGACTGCCGCCTTCGACGTGCTTCAGGATAGTCGCGCCGATACCGGCGGCCCGGGCCTCCCGGGCCTCGTCGGCACCGAGGTACGCGGCGAGAACGACGATGTGGTTCCGGGGCGTGACGCCGTCCAGGGCATCCGCCACCGCCCGCCAGCCACCCCGCAGCGCGCCGTCGACGAGGACGAGATCGGGCGCACACGTCCGGGCCGCCAGGGCCGCGGATCCGGCCGATCGGACCTCACCGACGACGGCGAACCCGTGGCGGTTCAGGTGCGCGGCCAGCGCATCGGAGGCGCCCACGTGGTCGCTCACGATCAGGAGCCGGCGCACCGGTTGGGGAGGGGTTGGGACCATGCTCGTAGCGTCGTCCTGGGCATTCAGACCGGGCACCCCCGCACCGGCCCCAAGAAGGGGGCCATTCGGCCCTGCCAACCGTCGCGATCTGCGGACCACACTGCCGAGCGTGGTGGACGCCGCAGGGGACGCGCGGTGTCCACCACTACCTGCGTTGGCCCCAGGCGACGGAGCGCGCAGCGGCCCCGGCCCGGCGACCGGGCGGCAGGCCTTACCCCTTCGGCCACCAGCCCGTGCCCGCCTACAGGTAGTGGGTGCGCCGCGCCTGCACGGTCAGCTCATCACGGAAGTCGGGGTGCGCGATCGCGATGAGGGCCGCCGCCCGCTCGCGGATGGACTTCCCGTAGAGCTCCGCGATGCCCCACTCGGTCACGACCGTCCGGACGTGCGCCCGCGTCGTCACCACGCCGGCCCCCTCGGCGAGGAATGGCGTGATCCGCGAGACCGTTCCGCCACCCGCCGTCGAGGGAAGCGCAATGATCGGGCGGCCCTCCGCGGCCAGGGCCGCGCCGCGGATGAAGTCCATCTGGCCGCCAACCCCGCTGTAGAGTCGCCAGCCGATCGAATCGGCGCAGACCTGGCCGGTCAGGTCGATCGCGATCGCCGAGTTGATCGCGGTCATCCTGCGGAAGCTGCGGATCACGTGAGTGTCGTTCGTGAAGTCACAGGCGCGCATCTCGACCATGGGGTTGTCATGGGCGAAGCGGTACAGCTTCTCGGTCCCCATCATGAACGTGGCCACGATCTTGCCGCGGTTGCGCTCCTTGGCCAGCCCCGTCACGGCGCCCGCCTCCACGAGGTCGACGACCGGGTCGGTCATGAGCTCCGTGTGAATGCCCAGGTCGTGCTTGTCGCGCAGGAACAGCGCAACCGCGTTGGGGATGGCCCCGATCCCCATCTGGAGCGTGGCGCCGTCCGGGACCATCTCCGCCACGAACTCGCCGATCCGGCGCTCCACCGGGTCGATCTCGCCGGCCGGCACGAGGTACGGCGGCACCTCGACCTCGACCGCGTAGTCGATCTGCGAGACATGGATGAAGCTCTCGCCCAGCGTCCGCGGCATCGCGGCGTTGAGCTGGACGATGACGGTCTTGGCGGCGCGGATCGCGGCCTGCATCGCCTCGACGGCCGTCCCGAGCGAGCAGTACCCATGGGCGTCCGGCATCGAGACGTTGCAGAGCACCGCGTCGAGCGGAAGCAGCCCCGCATCGAAGAGGTGCGGCACGTCCGACAGGAAGACGGGCACGAAGTCGGCTCGGCCCTCGTTCACGGCGGCACGGGCGTTCGGGCCGATGAAGAGGGCCGTGTGGCGGAAGTGGCCGGCCATCTCCGGGGCCAGATGCGGTCCTGGCCCCTCGATGTGGAGGTGGACGATCTCCACGTCGCGCAGCTCGGGGGCACGCTGAACCAGGGCGTCGAGCAGGACGGACGGTGCCGCGGCCGCACACTGGACGTAGACCCGGTCGCCCGAGTGAATCGCCTCGGCGGCCTCGGCGGCGCTGACGATCTTCATGACCGGAGTCTACGGATGTTCGCGACGCACTGAGGCAGGCGTTCGCGTGCTACGTGCCCGAGCCGGGTAGACGGTGCTTGGCAACAAAGGCGGCCGCCTGGGCACGTCGCTGCAGGTTGAGCTTCGAGAGGATCGAGCTGACGTAGTTCTTGACCGTCTTGTCGGAGAGGAAGACCTCGGAGGCGATCTCCTTGTTCGTCTTCCCCTCGGCCACGAGCTGGAGGATCTTCTGCTCCTGGGCGGTCAGCTGGGCCAGCTCGTCCGTGTAGGTCCCCGACGCGATCCGCCGGACGCGCTCCAGGACCTTCTCGGTCACCGCCGGGTCCAGGAGCGACTCGCCGCGGCCGACGGCCTCCAGGGCAGTCACGAGATCGCGCGCGCGAACCTGCTTGAGGAGGTACCCGGAGGCGCCGGCGATGATCGCCGAGAGAACCGCCTCCTCGTCCGGGTAGCTCGTCAGCATCACCACGCGCGTCGCGGGCAGCTCCGCCCTGATCTCGCGGCATGCCTCGATGCCGGAGCCATCCGGCAGGCGGACATCCATGATCACGAGGTCCGGCTGGAAGCGGCGCGCCGCGTCGAGGGCCTCCTCGACCGTGCCCGCCTCCGCGACGACCTGGAACTTCTCGCGGCGGTCGATGAGCGCCACGAGGCCCTGGCGCACGACCTCGTGGTCGTCGACGACGAGCAGGCGAAGGGGACGCGGTTCGGGCTGCTCGGTCATGGTCGAGGGGTGCCTCCGTTCCGATTCACGCCCCAGGATCGTCCTCTGTCTCGCCGACCGAGGAGTCACGGGGAACATGGGCGATGATACGCGTCCCGCGATCGCGTGAGCTTTCCACGCCGAGACTTCCGTTGATGCCGGCCATCCGGGCGTCCATGTTGGCCAGGCCCATGTGACCAGGGCCGCGCGGCGCCGCCGGATCGAAACCCACCCCGTTGTCGCTGACGGTGACCGTGATCCCGCTGCCGTCGCTCGCGACCAGCACCTCCGCGCGGGTTGCCCGCGCATGCCGCGCGATGTTGCTCAGTGCTTCGCGCACCACCGAGAGGACCTCCAGGGTGCGCTCCGGGCCCAGCCGGTTGGCGTCCACCTCCGCGCCGGCACGCAGCTCCACGTCGACCATCGTGTTGACCCGGAACTCGTCGGCCAGGGCAGCCAGTCCCTCGACCAGCTCCACGCCGTCGAGCAGCTGGGGACGGAGCCCGAAGATGAAGTTGCGGATGTCGCGAATCGTCTGGTCGAGGCTCTCGATGGCCCGCTCGACACGCCTGCTCGCCTCGGCGGGTTCCTCCACCATCAGGTCCGGGACGTCCTCGAGGGAGAGGCCGACGGCGTAGATCGACTGGATCACGCCGTCGTGGAGGTCACGCCCGATCCGCTCACGCTCCTCCACCACGGCGAGCCGTTGCACCTGGTCGTGGAGCCGGGCATTCTCCATCGCGATCGCGGCGTGGCCGGCGAAGAGCTCCACCAGCTGCTCATCCGCCTCGCTGAACCCGCCACCCTTCTCCGTGAGGTACAGGTTGCCGATGGTTCGGCCGTGGATGCTCACAGGCACGCCCAGGAAGGCGTGCATTTCCGGGTGATTGGGCGGAAAGCCGTACCGCCGCGGGTCCCGCATCAGGTCCGCGACCCGGTACGACCGGTTCTCGCGAATGATCAGCCCCAGGATCCCGTGACCGCGCGGGGGCGCCCCGATCCGGGATCGCTCGAGTCGCGACATCCCGCTCGTGATGAACTCCTCGATGACCCCCTCGGCGTCGACGATCCCGAGCGCGGCGTAGCCAGCGCCCACGAGCTCGCGCACGCGATCCACGATGACCTGGAGGATGCGGTCGACGGACAGGACTGCAGCCATGGCGCGGATCGAGGCGTCGAAGGCGGCCAGCCGCTGGTCCGAGAAGCCGGCGGTTGCCGTGGCCGGCTCGGCCGCGGGCGTGGTGGCGCCTGGGGGCGCGGTGGAACCTGGGGAGGTCCCATCAGCCCCCTGGACGTGCTGACCTGGAGGAGGCCCGTCAGGATCGGCGGCGCGAGGCGCGGCGGCGTCGGTCACAGCCGCGAGGGTAGCAGGCGGGCGAGCCCGGCGTTGACCACCTCGGGCGTGGACAGCGGGCGGCCCGACGGCTGGGTCGCGTCCCGGTGCACGACTGGACGCCAGCCACCAGGGTCCGGCACCGCCGTGCACGCATGCGCATATGTTTTGCCCCTCGGGCACGCAGGATTGTGACAAATGCCCCATCGGGGGTCAGGCCCGGGGCGGTTAGCATGCCGCCCCATGAATGGCATGGGGAGCCGCGAGGTGTCCGGGCCATTCACCTCGACAGCCCGCGGCGCGGCGCGTGCGGTCACATCGAGGGGCCCAGGCGCGCAGCAAGCGTCGTCCCGGCGATCCGCAGGAGGCCGCGGAGACCGATGTCCCGAATAGAGACGATCCTTCTCGCGACCGACGCCTCGCGCGCGTCCCACGCCGCCGAGGAACAGGCCATCGAGCTCGCGGCCCGGCTGGGAAGCCGGCTCATCGTGGTCTCCGCCTGCTCCGGGTCGCCCGAGGTCAAGTCCGGCCGTGTCCTCGCCGTGGAACGCGTCGCCCAGCGCGCGCGGGCCGCCGGCGCCAACGCGGCCGGCATGACCTGGGATGGTGACGCCGGCGAGTCGATCGTCGAGGCCGCCGCCGCCGAGCATGCGGACCTGATCGTGGTGGGAACCCACGAGCGCGGCGCGGTCGGGCGGCTCTTCCTGGGCAGCGTGTCCGACCACGTGGTCCGGCACGCCGGGTGCCCGGTGATGGTGGTGCGGCCGACGCACGTTCTCACGAGCCCGTCGGGGTAGCCGGCGCTCCCCTACTTCGTGTACATCCCCTCCGGGTCCAGCTCGTCGCGGATGAGTCGGAGCTCCTCCGCCGTCGGCGCGGGCGTCGGAGCCAGCGACGGCGACACGTGCGGCGCCCAGCCGAGCGTCGCCCGGACCTCGTCGAGCGTGGCGCCCGGGTGCAGGAAGTCGAGGCGCATCTCGCCGGTCTCGTCGAAGTGCCAGATCCCGAGGTCCGTGACCACGACGGACGGGCCGCGGCCCAGCCAGCCCTGCTCGCGCCGGATCCGCTCCGACTTCTCCGCGCCGCCCAGGTTCCCCGGCGAGGTCCGGAAGTCGATCCGTTCGACGAACGAGCGCGCGGACTGGCGCATGATCACGAAGATCTGGCGCGCGTTGATGGCGATCTCGCAGGCGCCACCCGACCCGGGCAAGCGGGTCCTCGGTCGGGCGTAGTCCCCGATCACGGTGGTGTTGATGTTCCCGAACCGGTCGATCTGGGCAGCGCCCAGGAATCCCACGTCGATCAGGCCGCCCTGCAGGTAGAAGGCGAACAGCTCCCACATGCTCGTCACGGCAGTCGCGCCGGTGACGATGGTCGGGTCGCCGATGGAGAGCGGGAGACGCGCCGGACGGGCCCCGAAGACGCCGGCCTCGTAGACCAGCTCCATCTCGGGGGCGACTGTGCGCTTGGCGAGGTTCACCGCGATGTTCGGGAGGCCGACGCCGACGAAGCACACGCGCTGGCCGGCAAGCTCCCGGGCGGCGGCGACGATCATCATCTCGGACTTCGAGAAGGCGACCCCTGCCGCCGCCCCCGCCCAGTGGACCCCATCCATCAGCGGTACTCCCCGTAGTCGACCACGCCCGATGGCGCGGAACCGCTGGGCCGGAGCGCGCGAAGACGCTCCCCGCCGAGCTTCTCCGCGTACGCTGCGCGGCCATCGAGGCCGTAGACCCACTCGCGGAGCCACGCCTCCGTGGCGGCCGGGTCCCGGCTGATCGGGTCCCAATCCCGGTAGAAGCGGTTGTCCCGGTCGTAGCGTCCCTGGACATAGGACGGATGGGCTCCCCACGGCTCCACCACCACGGCATCGACAACGATGCCGGGCACGATGGTGCGGTTGGGATCGGCCCGGATCACGGCCTCGTCGACCAGCTCCTCGACGACCACGACCACCCGTTGCGCCGCGAACGCTGCCTCCTTCTGGCAGCCGAGGAGGCCCCAGGCCTGCGTATTGCCGGCTGCATCGGCGCGCTGGGCATGGATGATCGTGACATCCGGCTTGAGCGGCGGCACCGCATAGACCGTGCCGTCGCCGTAGGGGCTCGCGATCGGCCGGATGAGCGGGTTCACGCTCGGCAGGTCGGTCTCGAAGTAGGACCGGATCGGCATGAAGGGGAGGTTCGCCGCGCCTGCGGTGTAGCGCGCCACCATCCCGAAGTGGCTGTACTCCTCCAATTCCAGGGAGGTCTTCTCGCCCTCGGTGACGCGCCGGATCGCGTTCAGGCCGCCGACCCCGGGATTGCCGAGCCAGCTGAAGATCAGCTTGCGGGCGACCCCTGCCGCCACCATCTGGTCGTAGATCAGGTCCGGCGTCATCCGGGCCAGCACGAGGTCGCGGCGGCGCTGCCGGATGATCTCGTGACCCGCGGCGAAGCTGATCAGGTGGGTGAAGCCCTCGATCGCGACCGTGTCGCCGTCATGGACGAGCGCGGCGATCGCGTCGCGCATCGTGGCGACCTTCGAGGCGGACATCGAGGGCCTCAGCGGCCGACGACTGCGGCGACGGCCTCCGCGAAGACCCGGCAGCCCGAGGCCGTCTCCGGCTCGGTGATCACGAGGGGCGGCGACATGCGGACCACGTCATCGCCGGCCGTCAGCACCATCAGCCCGCGCTGGAACGCGGCATGCTCCACGGCGGCCGCCGTCGCGCCGGAGTCGAACTGGACCCCGACCAGCAGGCCCTTCCCGCGAACCTCCCGGACGTGGTCCGGGTACGCACTCACGAGTGGGCGCAGCGCGGCGAGCATCTGTGCGCCCCGGGCCGCCGCGTTCTCGATCAGCCCGTCTTCAAGGAGGGTGATCGTGGCCAGCGCCGCCGCACAGCTCACTGGGTTGCCGCCGAACGTCGAGCCGTGGGCTCCGGCCGACCAGGTCATCAGGTGCTCCTTGGCGATCAGCGCCCCGATCGGCATCCCGGAGGCGAGGCCTTTTGCGGTCAGGATGACGTCCGGCTCGACACCCCAGTGCTCGATGGCCCACATCCTCCCGGTCCGGCCCATCCCGCTCTGGACCTCGTCTGCCACGAGCAGGATCCCGTGCTGATCGCACATCCGGCGCAGTCTCGGCAGGAACTCGTCGTCCGGGATCTGGATGCCGCCCTCGCCCTGGATCGGCTCGACGATGATCGCCGCGACCTCGTTGGCCGGGACGAGTCGCTGGAAGACGCGCTGCTCGAGCTCGTCGAGGCCCGCCGACCCGAATGGCACGTGGTGGACTCCCGGCAGCAGGGGGCCGAAGTGAGCGTGGTACTTCGCCTTGGAAGCCGAGAGGCTGACGCTCCCGTACGTGCGCCCGTGGAAGCCACCCAGGAAGCTGACCACGTAGGGGCGCCCGGTTGAGTAGCGGGCCAGCTTGATCGCGGCCTCCACGACCTCGGTGCCCGAGTTGCCCAGGAACACGCGGGTGGGGCCATGGATGGGCGCGATCCGCTCCAGCTCGGCCGCGAGCTGCGCGTAGACCGGCAGGTAGAAGTCGGAGGCGCTGTAGTGGAGGAGCTGCGCCGCCTGCTCCTGGATCGCCGCCACGACCTGGGGGTGGCAGTGCCCGGTCACGTTCACCGCGATCCCGGCGCAGAAGTCCAGGAACCGGTTCCCGTCGATGTCCTCGATGACCGATCCGCGACCCAGAACCGGCACGATCGGGTAGGCGCGCGGCAGCGACGGAGAGGTGTAGCGCTCGTCGAACGCGATGTGGGCGCGGGCCTTCGGGCCCGGAAGCTCCGTCACGAGGTGGGGCGCATCGAACCCGGCGTCCGGGACCGCGGTCATGCCGACTGGATCGACACCGCGGACCGCCACGTGGCTCATCGTGCACCTCCGGCGACAACGGGCATTCGGCCGCGGACGGGCACCGGAGCCTGAACGCATAGAAAGTATGCAGACTGGATACGGCGAGTATAGCGGGGCTGCGCGGTCCCGGCCGCGGTCAGTCGACGACGGTGTGGCTCTGCTCGCGCAGGAACTGGGCCGGGTAGTACATCGAGAGACCGGCCTTGCCGGTGCTGCCGGACGCCTTCCAGCCGCCAAACGGCTGCACGCCCGGCCAGGCGCCGGTGGTGGCGCCGGCGCGCCGGTTCACGTACACGGCGCCCGCCTCGATCCGGTCGAGGAACTGCTCGACCTCGGCCGGATCCTCGCTGTAGACGCCGGCGGTCAGCCCGAACGAGCTCTCGTTTGCGAGCGCGATGGCCTGGTCGAGCGAATCGACCGCGGCGACGGCGGTCAGCGGGACGAACAGCTCGTCCTGGAAGAGCCGGTGCGCGGTCGGGACCTCCACGACGGTCGGCTCGACGTAGAAGCCGTGGCCGAGATCTCCCTCGGTCAGGGTCTCTCCTCCCACGTGGACACGGCCGTCCCGGCGCGCCTCCGCCACGGCCCGCTGGTGGCGCTGCACGGCGCTCGCGTCGATCAGCGGGCCAAGCCAGTTCTCCCGCTCCAGCGGGTCCCCGATCGTGACCTTCTCCGTCTTCTGGACCAGCAGGCGGACGAGCTCGTCACGAACCGGCCGCTCCACGTACACCCGGCTGTTGGCGGAGCATTTCTGGCCCCCGTAGCCGAAGGCCGAGCGCATGATCCCCTCGGCGGCCTCCTCGAGGTCGGCTCGCGCCGTGACGATGGCCGGGTTCTTGCCACCCATCTCCACGATGCAGGGCCGCGGGAACCGCGTGGAGAAACGCTGGTAGAGCGCGAAGCCGACCTCGAACGAGCCCGTGAAGACGATCCCGTCGACGCCGGGGTTGACCTGGAGCTCTTCGCCCACCGTCGCGCCCGGCCCCATGACCAGGTTGAAGACGCCCGCCGGGATGCCCGCGTCCGAGAGCGCCTCGGCCAGGAGGGAGCCGGTCATCGCGCCCGCGGAGGCAGGCTTGAAGACGACGGTGTTGCCGCCGGCGAGGGCGCCCGCGGTCGGGCCCGCCGCGAGGGCCATCGGGAAGTTGAACGGGCTGATGACGGCGAAGACCCCGAACGGGCGAAGGATCGAGCGGGTGTGGACCGCCGGATCGCCCAAATTGTCCATCGGGTGGTCGTAGCCGTCGTTGCGCTCGAAGACATCCGCGTAGTAGCGCAGGAGATCGGCCGCCTCTTCGACCTCGCCGAGTGCCTCGAGGCGGGTCTTGCCAACCTCGATCGCCATGATCGCCGCGTACTCCATCTGCCGTTCGGAGATCAGCTCGGCGGCGCGCCGCAGGATGACAAGGCGCTCGCGCCACGGCATCGCGCGCCAGGCGGGCTGGGCGGCCCTCGCGGCGGCGATCGCGTCGCGCGCGTCGCCGGCGGTCCCCTTGGCGAACGTGCCCACGAGCACCCGGTCGTCGATCGGCGAGCGAAGCTCGAATGTGCCCGTGCCGTCGCGGCCGACGCCATTGACGAGGTTCCGGTGGTACGCGCCCAGGCGTGCACGGGCCCGCGCGACGCCCGCCTCGTAGAGCGCGTGGAGCTCCTCGTTGTCGTTGCGGAGCGTGGCGTATGTGATCTTGATCCGTTCGGTCATCGGCGATCCCCCTCGTGCCCGGGAGCGGCAGAGCGGACGCCGCGGCGCCTCGTGGCGGCTGGATCCGCGGGCACGATCGGGACGGCGCCCGGATGCCGCGAGCTGCGGTCCGGTGGCGGTCAGTCTAGCGCGGAGACGACATCCGCCAGCGAGGGAGCCACCGCGTCCGGGATCGCCCGCGAACGACGCGCTCCGACCCCCCGGGCCGCCCTGTTCTCGAGCGCTGCGGCGGCTGCCGTGTCGGTCTTGCCGGTCAGGACCAGGATGCCGCGCAGGCCTGCCCGGTGCGCCCCCGCGATGTCCTGGACTGGATCGTCACCGACCATGGCAACGTCGCGCGACGGGACGCGGTGGCCGAGCTCCGCGGCCAGGCCGGCCAGCGCGGTCCGGAACATGATCGGGCCGGGCTTGCCGCAGATCACTGCCCGGACGCCGGTGGCGTACTCGAGCGCGGCCACGAACGCGCCGCTGTCGAGGGTCGGCCCGCGAGCCGTGAGCCACCATGGGTTCCGGTGCATCGCCAGCAGGGCCGCACCGGCCCGGATCAGCCGGAATGCGCGGTCCAGGTTGGCGTAGCTCAGGTCGTCCTCACCGTCCCCGATGACCACGGCAGCTGCCCGCGCGCCTCGCGCATCGGCATCGTCGAATGTCATCAGGTGCTGGCCCGCGAACTCCCGGCGGCCATCCGGCTTCGTGATGACGAAGAGCGGCCGCCCCGGATACCTGGCAGCCGTGCGAGCCGCGGTCGCGCTCGCGGCGGTGACGATCAGCTCCTCGGCGATCGGCAGACCGGCGGCCTGGAACCGCCCGGCGAGCGTGCTTCGATGGGCCGACGAGTAGTTCGTGGCGATCCGGAACGGGATGCCACGCACGCGGAGCGTCTCGAGGGCGGTGCGTGCGCCGGGCAGGTCCGCGCCCTGCATCACCAGGACGCCATCGGCGTCGAGCACGAAGGCCGCGACGCCGGCGAGGGCGCGCCGAAGCGCAGAGGGCGCGACACGGTTGTCGGCGTCGGGCGGTTTCGCATGCATCAGCGCGACAGTACCAAGGCCCGTGCCGGCCCGCCACGCACCCACCGCTGCCGCCCCAGGGGCAGCCCGGAGCCGCGGCGGCAACCCCCCCTGCCGTTTCGGGCGCGTGCGCTCCGGAGGGCCGTCCGCGGCTCCCCGGGTAGGATGTCGCGAACATGCATGCCACTTCGGCGGGCGTGCCCGGCTGCAAGGGAGGACGGCGACCGATGGGCCTGCTCGATGGCAAGACCGCGCTCATCTTCGGGGTCGCGAACGACCATTCGATCGCCTGGGGCATCGCGCAGGCTCTCCACGAGCACGGCGCAGCGGTGGGCTTCAGCTCCATGGAGAGCCTGCTCGACAGGCGGGTTCGCCCGCTGGCCGCGCGGATCGGCTCGACGTTCGTCGAGCCGTGCGACGTGCGCGACGACGCGCAGGTCCGGGCCGTCTTCGACCGCTGGGGCGCGGAGGTCGGGAGGCTCGACATCCTGGTCCATGCCCTCGCCTTCGCCAACCGCGCCGACCTCGACGGCCACTTCGTCGACACATCGCGGGACGGCTTCGCGCTCGCGCTGGACGTGAGCGCCTACTCGCTGGTCGCGCTCGCCCGCGAGGCGCGACCGCACCTCGCGCCGGGGTCGAGCATCCTCACCCTGAGCTACTACGGCGCGGAGAAGGTCGTCGCGCACTACAACGTGATGGGCGTGGCGAAGGCAACCCTGGAGGCGTGCGTGCGCTATCTCGCCGCCGACCTCGGGCCGGAGGGGATCCGGGTGAACGCGATCTCAGCCGGGCCCGTTCGCACGCTCGCAGCCCACGGGATCGCGGGGTTCAAGGACATGTACGGCGGGTTCCGCGACGTGGCCCCGCTGCGCGCGAACATCACCCCCGGCGATGTGGCGGGCGCGGCCGTGTGGCTGGCGTCCGACCTCTCGCGACAGGTCACCGGTGAGACGATCCACGTCGACGGCGGGTTCAACATTGTCGGGGTCCCGAACGCCGACGCTGCCGGCTAGGTCGCCGCGGTTTCCCCGGGGCCTCAGCGGCAGTCGCGGCAGCGACCCACGACCGTGACGTGCGACAGGTCGACCGCGAAGCCCCGGGCCGATTCCAGGGCATCCACGATCGAGGCGGCCTCCTCGGCGCTGATCTCCCAGGCGCCCCCGCAGGCCCGGCAGTGCAGGTGCCCGTGCTCCGCGTCCGGGAGGACATGGTACTGCTGGCGCCCGTCCGGCCCGTGGCCATGGCGCACGATGCCCAGCTCCTCGAGAACCTCCAGCGTTCGATAGACGGTCGAGGGGATCGTCGACGGATCCTGCTCGCGGCAGCGCTCGACGAGGTCAGCGCCCGTCACGTGGCCGCGCGTCTGCGACAGCACCGCGAGGAGTGCCCGCCGCTGGGGCGTCCAGCGCAGGCCATGCGCGTGCAGCCGTTCGCGCACCGCCTCCCACCCGTCGATGTCGTCGGCGCGGGGCCCGGGCACATCGGGAGATCCAACTGGCTGCATGGCGCGAAGTGTACGGCGGACGGCTGCGAGACGCAGCTATTGCAACTGATTGCAGCAACATCGAATGCCAACTACACTCCGCATACCCCCGAAGGGGTAGCCATCACGGCCCGCGCCACCGGCCACCACCCGAGGAATCCATGCACATCCCCGACGGCTACCTGAGCCCGGTCGTCTCCGTCGGGCTCGGCGTTGCGACGCTGCCCGCCTGGGGGGTCGCCACCCAGAAGGTCAAGGCGATCCTCAACCACCGGACCATCCCGCTCCTCGCCATCTTCGCGGCGCTGAGCTTCACGATCATGATGTTCAACGTCCCCGTGCCTGGCGGGACGACCGCACATGGGGTCGGAGGCACGCTCATCGCGATCGTGCTGGGGCCGTGGGCAGCCGTGATCGCGGTGAGCGTGGCGCTGATCATCCAGGCGCTCTTCTTCGGGGATGGCGGGATCCTGGCGATCTTCGCGAACTCGCTGAACATGGCGATCATCCTGCCGTTTGTCGGGTACGCCGCATACCGCCTGCTCGCGGGCCGCGCCCCGCTCCTCTCCACGAGGCGGGCCGTGGCGGCCGGCATCGCCGCCTACATCGGCATCACCGTCGCGGCCGTCGCGGTGGGCATCGAGCTGGGCATCCAGCCGATCTTCTTCCACGACGCCGCCGGGAAGCCACTCTATTCGCCGTACGACCTCAACGCCGCGATCCCCGCCATGGTCCTTGCCCACGCGTTCGGCGCCTCCATCGTGGAGGGCATCATCACGTTCCTCGGGGTCGCCTATCTCCAGAAGCGCCATCCGTCGTACCTCACGTCGCTGCGCGGCGTGTACGCGCCGGGCGTCACGGAGGATGGTGAGGCCCCGGCGCGACCGTACTGGCAGGTCCTGGTCGGGGTCGCCGCCGTGGCGGTCGTCGTGCTCGCCGCCGTCGGGCTGGTCATCGGCGGTGGGGACCCCGGCCGGCTCTTCGGTGCGGACTGGTCGGTCGTCAACTGGGCGGACGTCGCGACGATGCTCCTCCTGACGGCCGTCATCGCGCTCGTGGCCGTGCCGCTGGCCTATCTCGTGCTGCCGCGCCGGTTGAAGCGGATCGGGTCGTCGTTCACGCTCATCGCCGTGATCGCCCCGCTTGGCTTGATCGCGCCGGGGTTCGCGTACGGGGAGGGCAGCACCGAGGACGTCCAGGCGGCGTTCGGCTACATCCCGAAGGGGCTCCAGGACCTGTCCGGCATGTTCAGCGCTCCCCTCGCGGGCTACGACATCCCGCTGCCGTTCTTCGGCGGCGCGAACGGGGCGCTCTGGCACGCGGCCGTCGGCTACCAGCTGGCGGGGATCGTCGGGATCCTGCTCGTGGGTGGCGGCGTCCTGCTCCTTGCCCGCCTCCTTCGCGGCCGCGCAACCACGGAGGACCCGCCGGATGAGACGGAGCCTGGCCACGTCGCGCCGGGAGAGGCTGCCGGAGGCGTCAGGGCATGACGGCCGTCGCTCCGGTCGCACCCGAGCAGCCGCGCGCCGCGAGCGGGGGGCTCGGTCGTGGCGGCGCGCGGCCCGAGGGCCGGGTCGGGTGGCTGGAAAAGACGCTGGGCGGGATCACCGAGTCCATCGAGCACGCCATCTTCACCGAGCAGCACGCCCGCATGGACGGCTGGCTGCAGCGGCGCGATCCGCGCGCCAAGCTCGGAATGTTCCTCGCGCTCGTGCTGGCGGCCAGCCTGACGGCGTCGGTGGGGGTCCTGGCCGCGATCTACGGGTCGATCCTGCTCGCCGCGCGGGCCAGCCGGGTGCCGTTCTCGTTCTTCGTGAAGCGCGTCTGGCTCGGCATCCCGTTCTTCGCGGGCATCGTCGTGATTCCCGCGATCTTCATGGTCCCCGGCCCTCGCCTGTTCGACCTGATGGTCGGTCCGCTTCACCTCGCGCCATCGGAGAACGGCGTGGCCGGCTCGGTGCTGTTCGTGGCGAGAGTCGGCGTGTCCGTCTCGCTGGCGGTGCTGCTGGTGATGACCACCCCGTGGGCGGACATCCTCAAGAGCCTGCGCTCCGTGCGCGTGCCGCAAGTCTTCGTGCTGATCCTGTCGATGACCTATCGCTACATCTTCCTGTTCCTCCACACCACCAACGGGATCCTCCTGGCCCGGAAGAGCCGCGTGGTGGCCCGCACGTCGGGCGGGGAGCAGCGGCGCTGGATCAGCGGCACCGTCGGCAACCTCATGGGCCGTGCCTTCAAGATGAGCAACGATGTCTACGCCGCCATGCTGGCGCGAGGCTTCTCGGGCGAGATGCGGGCGCTCACGTTCTACCGGATGGCTCCCGCTGACTGGGCGGCCCTGGGCGGCGCCACGTCCCTCGCCGTCGCGGCCGTGCTCTTCGGGCATCTCCTGCCGTGACCGAGACCGCCCCGCCCGGGGCCGCCGTCGAGCCGATCTTCGAGCTGTCCGGCGTCCAGTACACCTACAACAACCGGCAGGTCGCGCTCGACGGCATCGACCTCGTGGTCCGGCCGGGCGAGCAGGTCGTGCTGCTCGGGGCGAACGGCTCGGGGAAGTCCACTCTCCTCAAGGTCCTCGACGGGATCATCGCGCCGACCGGTGGTCGGCTCCGGGCGCTCGGCCTGGACATCGCCGCGGTGGTCGACGGATTCGACGCGTTCCGCTTCCACCGCGAGGTGGGCCTCGTCTTCCAGGACCCCGACATCCAGCTCTTCAGCGCCACCGTGATGGATGACGTGGCATTCGGACCACTCCAGCTGGGGCTCGCGCGCGACGAGGTCGCGGCCCGCTGCGACGAAGCGCTCGGGCTGATGGAGATCCGCCATCTCGCCAACCGGGCGCCGTTCGAGCTATCCGGGGGCGAGAAGAAACGGGCGGCGATCGCGTCAGTGCTGTCCCTGCGCCCCCACGTGGTGCTCCTCGACGAGCCGACCGCGGCCCTCGATCCGCGCACGAAATGGGTGCTCGTGAACCTGATCCGGCGGCTCGGCGAGGCGGGCCGCACGGTCATCACGGCGACCCATGAGCTGGACATCGTCCCGGTGATCGCTGACCGCGTGGTGGTCCTGGGAGAAGACCGGCGCGTCCATGCCGACGGCGCGCCCGCCGAGATCCTGGGCGACCGCGACCTGCTCATTGCCGCCAACCTGATCCACGAACACCTCCACGAGCACGGCGGGATCCGGCATTCGCACCCGCACGCCGTGGACGAGCCGCACGTCGAGGGTCAGCCTGGACCCGGTGACGTCGGGGCGGACCCGCTGGCTGCCGCGGCACCGTGGACGTCCCTGGCGGGGAACATCGATCCGTCCGTCATCGCGCCCGAGCCTGGCAGGCCGAGCTGACGATGGCCATCGACGGCCTGGTCGGGCTCGCGCGCACGATCGCCTCGGCGGTGGGCGCAGCCCTCCGACGGCTCCTCGGACGCACAGACGGCCCGACGCGACCCGCACTCTGACGTGCCGGGCGGGGCTCAGGGAGCGCCGCTTACCGACGGGACGGGCGAGGCGCTCGCCGACGGGACGGGCGAGGCGCTCGCCAACGGGATCACGAGCTTCTGGCCCGGGACGATCAGGTTCGGGTTGGTGATGCTGTTGGCGTCCTGGATCGCCTGGAGCGTGACGCCGAACAACTGGGCGATCCGGCCAAGCTGATCGCCGCGCTGGACCACGTAGACGAGCGGCGTAGCCGCCGGCGTTGGAACAACGCTGGCCGGCGGCGTGGCGGACGCGCCCGCGCTCGGCGACGCGCCGCCCGACCCGGCCCCGGGGGTCCCGGAGGATCCCGCCGTCGGGGCCGCCGACGATCCCGCCGTCGGGGCGGGCGAGCCGGTGGAGATGCTTCCCGCCGGCAGCGGGATGAGGAGCGGCAAGAGCATGCCGATGCCGAAGCCACCAGCGGCCACGACGACCAGGATCAGGAGGCCGGCGAGGATCGACGTGATCGGTGATCGGCGCCTGGGTCGCGCGGCGCCATCCTCCGGGAGAGGCGGAACGGTCCGGTAGATCGTCCCCGGCGACGAGGCGGCATCGGTTTCGTCGGCCTCGGGCACTGACTCCGCGCTGCTGCCGTCCTTGTCTCCGGCCGATCCCGAGCCGCCTGCCGCGGGCTGATCGGGGGTGTCAGCCCGGACCATATCGTCTGCGCTCGTGGCGGCCGCAGACGGCTGGGTCTCGGTGGCCTCGCCCGTGGTTGTCGTAGGCGTGGCCGGCGGGATCGCGGCCGGCGGGATCGCGGCCGATTCGCCAGGGGCCTCTTCAGCCTGACCCGGGGTGGTCGCGGCCGCGGCCGGGCTTGCCGCGACCCCGGCGTCGGGTGTCTCGTCGAGTGCGTCGTCGCGGAACCAGCCGGGCTCCTCGCCCGGAGGCCGACTCCACGATTCCTCGACCCACGCGGCCGCCTACGCCTCGGCGGCCGCCTCGGCGGCCTCCGCGGCGTCGGCTCCGAGCGGTTCACGAGGCGCCTTGGCAGGGCCTGCGCCGGCCTGTCCTCCGGGGCGGGTGCGCCTGTGACGGGGCAGGTGGGGCTTCGCCATCGGGCCGGATTGTACGGGCCACGCGCGATAGGTGCGGATCGAGGGCGTCCCCGCCACCGAACGGGCCCGCGGCGATCGGTCGCTGGCGACGCTCGTTACCCGCGCGGCGCGCCGCGTGCGACTTCCTTCTACCCCGCGTCCGAGATCTCGAACCGGGCCAGGCGCCGCGCACCGAGGACGAACGCCATGATCGTCACGAGCGCCACCAGGACCAGGCCAAGCGCCGGGGCCACGTCGCCGGCGAGCGACCCTGCGTCGGGGCCCGCGATCCCCGCCGCGACCGCCAGCCCGTACTCGCGGATCGACATGAGCCGGGTTCCCGAGAAGAACGACGCGATGAACCCTTCCCAGAGCAGGACGTAGCCCAGCCCGACAATGAGCGCCCGCCCCGACCACACGGAGAGGGTCACGAAGACCGCCGTGTAGGCAATCACCGCGACCGCCGTGCCCCCGAGCATGCCAAGCACGAGTCGCGGAACATCCAGCCCGATTAGCAGGAGCCCCGTCAGCAGCGCCGAGGTTCCGCACAGCATCACGCCGCTGGTCGCGGCCACGAGCATCTTGGCGAGCACGATCCAGCTCCGGCCGACCGGCCGGGCCAGCAGGTGGATCACCGTCCCGTCGTCGATCTCCGCCCCGATCGCGGTCGTGCCCAGGATCAGGGCGACGAGCGGCACGACCGTGGTCATCACGAGCGATTCGTAGAGCTGTCTGAGGTCCTCGGCAGACATCCCCGATCCACCGAGGGCGAGAATGAGCGAGACGCCGACCGGCGCCATCGCGAGGAGGCCGACCAGGAGGATTCGGCGGCGCCCAAGCAGGCCACGGATCGTGACCTCAATCAGCGGGCCGAGGACTGATGCACCGAGCACCGGACCGGATGGTTGGCGCGGCAGAGGCGGAGGCGCGGGCGCCGCCGCCGGCCAGCCCGGCACGGGAGAACGGCCGGGCGGCGTCACCCCGCCGCTCACCGTCGCACCAGGTAGTCGAAGACCGATTCGAGCGATTCGTCCGCCGGAGCGAGCTCGAAGATCGAGACACCGGCAGCTCGAGCCAGCCCGGGCAGCTCGCGCGTGAATGCCGCGAAATCGGCCGTTCGGACATCGAGGCGACCGTCCTCGAGCGCCAGCCCGGAGACCATCGGCCGGCCGGCGAGCTGGACTGCCAGCGCCCTGTCGTCCGACGTCCGGAGCGTGAACGAGTGCGGCCGGTCGGTCATCAAGCGGCGGATCTCGCGAAAGTCACCCGACGCGGCGAGGCGGCCCGCAACCATCACCAGGACCCGTTCGGCGACGCGCTCCACTTCCTCCAGGATGTGCGACGAGAACAGGATCACCCGGCCGGCATCGGCAAACTCGCGAAGGAGGGCCATCATGTGGAGGCGCTGGCGTGGGTCCATCCCGTTGAACGGCTCGTCGAGGATGAGCACGGCAGGGTCGTGGACGAGCGCGGCGGCGACCTTGGCGCGCTGGCGCATGCCCTTGGAGTAGGTGGCCAGCTCGCGGTCCGCGGCGATCGAGAGCTCGACCCGTTCCAGGGCCTGGTCGACGGCACCGCCCCCGAGGGGCAGGCCCTGGAGCTGGGCACTCAAGCGGACGAACTCGCGGGCCGTGAGATACGGGAAGACCGCCTCGCGCTCGGGGACGAGCCCCACGCGCCGATAGATCGCCGGGTCGCCGAAGGTTGGGCGCCCGTCCACGGTCACGCCTCCCGCGGATGGCCGCAACAGCCCCGCGATCAGATGCAGCAACGTGCTCTTGCCGGCCCCGTTCGGGCCCAGGAGACCGGTGACCCCCGGCGCAAGCCCGAAGGTGATGTCGTTGACCGCCACCACATTCCCGTACCACTTGGCGACGGCGTTCACGGAGACGCTGGGAATTGGCGCAGCCGTCGTCATGCCTCGATCCGCCGGTACCGAACGACGAGCACGAGGAGGGTGGCGACGGCGACAACGCAGGCGCCCACGGCGAAGACCCCCGGGTCGATTCCGGAATCCGTCACGCTCGCGTTGCGGCCCGCGACACCGAACAGCGTCGAAGCGAGGCCGTCGAGGAGCGCGAACGGATCCAGCAGGGCGACGTAGCGGAGAGGGTCGTGCAGCTTGCCCTGGACCACGAGGACCTGCACGACCCCGCTCAGCACGAGGAACGTGGCGACGATCGCCCCCGCCGAGAACGCCCTGCGCGGGATGAAGGCCGCGATCGCGAGGGCGATGCCGGAGAAGAAGGCGGCAGCGACGGTGGTGCTCACCAGGATCGGGACGAACAGCGGCAGCGCGTCGCCGAGGCCGGCGCCCAGGTCGACCGATGCGAAGATGATCCCGAGCAGGAGGATGGCCTGCGGCACCAGGAGGACGACGGCCAGGGCGCACATGAGCGCCCCGTACTTCGCGAGCGCGTAATCGGTGCGCTCGAGCGCGCGACTGAAGTAGAGCGTCAGGATGTGGCTTCGCTGGTCCCGACCGAGCAGCTCGGGAGCCTGCGCCGTCACGAAGAACGCGATGAACGTCTGCACGTAGGTCAGGTAGTTCTGCGGCGTGATCGGGCTCACCCGCTCGGCCGCCGGCCCCGCCAGCGCCCGGATGCCGACGGCGATCACTGCGGGCAGCAGCGTGAGACCCGCCAGCACGAACGGCGCGATCTTCGCTCGGCCGCCCCGGCCGATCCCGAACGTCCACTTGAGCGAGTGGATGAAGAGCGTGGAGATCGCGTGCCGGCGGCCCAGCCGGGGCCCTTCGTAGCCGTGGTATCCGAGGTCGAAGATCGAGCCCGTCGCGCTTCCCGCGATGAGGTCAGGCGGCTGTGCCATCGGCGCCTTCCTCGTCGGGGTCATCACGGAAGAGATCCTCAACCCGGTGCCGGGCTGGTTCGACGCGGATCAGCGCGAGACCACGGTTGGCGGCCACATCCCGGATCGTGTCGTAGGGCAGCTCCCCCTGGGCTCCGACCAGCACGCGGCGCGGACCATCCACGCGAGCCGGGAACCCGGCCGCCACGAGATCGGCCGCGAGATCGGCAGACCGTTCATCGACCTCGACGATCAGCATCCCGGTCCGTCCCGTGAAGCTGGCCAGCGAGGCGGACCGAAGGAGGCGGCCGCCGTCGATCGCCACCACGTGGTCGCAGACGCGCTCGATCTCGCCGAGCAGGTGCGAGCACACCAGGACCGCGATCCCGAATTCGGTTCCGGTGCGGCGAACGAGGTCCAGCATCTCGTCGCGCCCGGCGGGATCCAGCCCATTCGTCGGTTCGTCGAGCAGAAGGAGGCGCGGGTCGTGCACGAGCGCCTGGGCGAGCTTCACCCGCTGTCGCATTCCGGTGGAGTACCCGCCGATCGGCCGGTAGCGCTCCTCGAAGAGGCCGACGTGGCGCAGGACGTCCGCGGTCCGCTCGCGCGCCGCGATCCGCGGAAGACCGCTCATCTCCGCGAGGTGGGCGACGAGATCGGTCGCCGTGAGGTCGGGCGGGAGGACATCGTGCTCGGGCATGTACCCCACTCGTTCCCGGATGCGGCCGCCGTGCTCGGCGGTGTCGAGGCCCAGGACCGAGGCGCGCCCACTCGTCGGCGCCAGCAGCCCGAGGAGGATCCGCAGGAGCGTGCTCTTGCCGGCCCCGTTGGCCCCGACCAGGCCCACGATCCCCGGCTCGATCTCCACGCTCAGCGCATCGAGCGCCAGGACGCCGCCGCCCGGCCCCGGATACCGCTTGGTGAGATTCTCGGTGGCGATCAGGGGCATGCGCGGAGTGTAGGCTGCCGGGTACGGGTCGGGCACGCTCACGCCGGGCGGGCTCGCGCCGGGCGAGTCGGCACCGGGTTGGGTCGAGGCCGGTCGCAACGCGCCCCGTCGCTCGACTCGAGCCGCGGCCGATGCCGCGGGTGGCGATCGGCCTGCTGCACCAACGTCAGCTCGGCTGCGCCCACGGCGCGTCGGCCATCCGGTACACGACGTTTCTGCCGCCCTCCACCCGGTAGGCGACCGCGATCGGCTGGAGGGTAGCGGCGTGCACGGCCAGGTGAAAGGCCGGGAAGGCACCGGAGTCGGTCTCCAGCGTCCCGATCACGAACGCCATGACCTGGCCATCGGTGGTCCGCAGTGTGAAGCCGTTAACCTGGCCGGCCGGCGCGTCAATCGCGATCACGACCCCGGCGGCCGTTCGATCGTGGGGCCCGCAGGCCGCGACGGCGAGTCCAACCGCGAGCACCAACGCGAGGGCACCGACGCGACACGGCAGCGAGCGCGCGGAACAAGACGAGGTCAGCACTTCGCCCGGCACGGTAGCAGGAACCGGGTCCGGCGGCTGGCCGGCCGGGCGGCCTGGTCGTTCCGCGAGCTAGCGGATTCCCGTGTCGTACACAAGAGCGACCTGGGCCCAGGCCCCGGCGCCGGAAGGGACGATCGCGTCGATGGGCGGGGGGGCACCCATCAGGCCGGCGACTGGCGCCGCCTCGACGCGGAGGTGACCCGCGGGCACCGAGACCAGGAAGGTCCCATCGGCACCGGTCGTCGCACGGGCCACCTCCTGCCCCAGCGGGTCGAGGACGACCACCGTCGCTCCAGCCACCGGTCGCGGGGCGCAGGCCGGGTCCGGCGGGAGGCGCTCGACCGGGCAGACGGGACTCGCGGTCGCTACGCCCACCAGCCACGGCCCGCCGCTGGTCGGGATCGCAACGGGGGGCGCCACGGACCCGCCCCCTCCAGGCGTCGCCGCGTCAGTCGGAAGGGGGCGCCGAGTGACGCTCGGCGACGGGCCCGGCGTGGTGCTCGCCCGAGGGGCCGTGGAGGGTCCATGGCTGGCCGGGGCCGGCGACGTCGAGGAGGCCGGTCCGCCGGAGGGTGTCGCGAGCTGATCGGTTGCGCTCAAGGTCGGCGTCGAGCCCGGGGCCAGCGTGGGCAGTGTCACCGACGCGGCCGGCGACGCGAGCGCCGTGATTCCGGCGGGCGCAGCACACGCATCCAAGGCGATCGCGAGCACCGCGACTCGGAGCGCGAGGCGAGCGGTGTCTTTGCGGATGCCCATGGCCAGTCCTGACGGTATCGCGCACGCGCCGATTTCGCGAGCCCCGCGTGCCGTTCGGCGGCGCGTTCCAATCCGAACGGCCATGCCGCCGGCGGGCATGGCAGCGTACCGTCGAGCGTGCCGGAGGTACGCACATGCACGGACGATCAGCCCGCCCCACGCCGCCTCTCCTCGAGGTACCCGTGTCCCACACCGGGGTCCCGCGACAGCGGGTCGATTCGGGAGAGGCCGCCCCCGTCGAACGAACCACAAGTCCGGGCGCCACCGGCAAGCCGGTCGCGACCGACCCGCCCGGCTCGCCGGGCGGCGCCGTTGTCCACCTCGGGCAAACCGGCGCGCGCGTTGCGCGGCACGGCGCGGCGGGTCGCCCGCAGATCGTTGCGGTTCCCCGCTGCTCGCGGGCGCGGTCGGCGGAGCCCTACCTGGTCCGGATCCTGCATGTCGTCGGGGATCGCTCGCCCGTCGTCATCGCCGGTTTCGCGGACGACCGAACCGCGCTCGAACGGGAGCTCGTCCGGATCGGGCATGAGCCCGATCGGTTCATCGAGGACGCCCACCTCGACGGCGTCGACCAGGCGCTGCGCGACCGACTGCACGCGCTCCGCTCCGGCCCGGGCTGACGACGTCCGTCTGACTGGGGTTGCCGCGCGGCGCGGGCGCTTACGGGCAGGGTCCCCCCGGCAGGTAGCAAAAGGTCCCGATTCGGGTTCAGGGGCTAGACCGATGGCCCGCGCCCGGCCACAATGGCGTCTCGCGCCGGCATTCGACCGGCTGGGGGGCTGAGGGCGGGCATCGCCTGACATGGACAGGGAGCCGCGGGAGGGACGGGGCGGCGCGGGTCAGGGGTCGCTCGGAGGCGGCGTTGTCCCGGCGAAGGTCCGGGTGCCCAGGGTCCGCTGGCTGCCGCGAGAGCGCCTGGACAAGCTCCTTCCGCAGCTGTGGCTGTATCGCCTCGGGCTCGTCGTGGCGCCGGCCGGGTCGGGCAAGACCACGCTCCTGGCAAGCTGGGCGGCGATCGCCGATCAGCCCGTCGCGTGGTATCGCGCCGAGAGCACCGACGGCACCGAAGCTGCCCTCGTCGGATATCTCGAGGCCGCGTTCGCGGCTGCCACGAGCGGCCTTCCCCGTGGATGGAGGAGCGTCGAGGACGCGGCCGCCGCCATTGAGTCGCTCCCGGCGACGAACATGATCCTGATCGTCGACGACTTCCACACCCTCACGGGCTCGCCGGCCGAAGCCGCCTTCGAGCGCTTCGTTGATTACGCACCGCCGACGCTCGCGGTGCTCGCCGGCTCGCGGACCTTCCCCGCCTTCAACCTCTCCCGGCGGCGCGTCTCCGGTGAGCTCCTGGAGCTCGACGTCGACGACCTGCGGTTCCGATCGTGGGAAGTGGAGCGGCTCTTCCGTGACTTCTACGGCGACGAGCTTCGCCCGGACGAGCTGGCGCGGCTGGCCCGGAGGACGGAGGGTTGGGCGGCCGGCCTCCAGCTCTTCCACCTCGCCACGCGCGGCAAGCCGCGCGATGAACGGCTGCGGATCCTGGCCGGCCTGGGTTCGAGCTCCCGCTTCGTGCGCGACTACCTCGCCCGCAACGTGGTCGCGGAGCTGCCCGACGAGCTGCGCGACTTCCTGGTCCGGACGAGCGTGCTGCGCCGCCTCAACGGTCCGCTCTGCGACGCGCTCCTGGGACGATCGGGCAGCCGGGAGTTGCTCGAGGAGCTCGAGCGTCGCAGCGTCTTCACCGTCGCGCTTGATGACGAGGGCACGTTTCGCTATCACGAGGTCCTGCGAAGTCACCTGGAGGCGATGCTGGTCGCGGCGGCGGGCGAGGCGGGCGCGCGGGCACAGGCACATCGGGCCGGCGAGCTGCTCGAGGCCGACGGGGCAGTTGCCGAGGCCCTGGCGGCGTTCAGCCGGGCCGAGGAGTGGGCGGCGGTCGATCGCCTGCTCGAGCGTCACGGGGCGCGACTCGTCGACGGTCACGGCGCCTGGATCGACGCCCTCCCGCCGGCGCTCCTCGTGCAGGATCCCTGGCTGACGCTTGCAACAGCCCGGCGCCACCGCGCCGAAGGCCGCTGGGCGCAGGCGCTTGCGGCCTACACGAACGCCGAGACGCTCTTCGGGGCCGGCGACTCAGGGACCGCCTGCCGGCGCGAACGGGTGGCTCTCGCCGCGTGGCTGGACCCGCACCCCGCACCGAGCGCGGACTGGAACGGCACGCTGCGCGCCGCCGTCGCGCGGGACCCGCTCGCCCGGCGTGGCCAACCCGCCGCGAGGCCTGGTCCTGCCGGGAGCTCTGCCATGGCGCTCTCCGGTCCGGGCGTCGGCGAGACGCTCGCGTCCGGGCTCGCCGCGCTGGTCGCCGGTCGCGTGCGTGATGCGAGATCGATTCTCGGCGAGGTGTCGGCGTCGGCGACGGACTCGCCGACGCTTGGCGCCGTCGCGGCGCTCGGCGCCGCCGTCGCCGGCCTGTTGGGCGACGACCCTGCCGGGACCACCGATGCGGAATCGGCGATCGCGGCCGCGGAACGGATCGGCGTGCCATGGCTGGCTCAGGTCGGGCGTGCCGCGCTCGCGCTCGCGCGGCCGCCGGCACGCGGCGAGTTCGGTTGGGCGGATGCCGACGCCGTGCGCATCGCCGCGAGCCGCGAGCACGACGACTGGGCCGAAGGGCTTGCGGCGCTCGCGGAGGGATGGGCCGCGCTCATGGAGCTCGATGAAGCCGGCCCGCCGCTCGATGTCGCGGTGGCCCGGTTCCGTGCCCTTGGAGCAGGTTCGCTCGAGGCGTGGGCGCGCTCACTCCTGGCCGGCAGCCTGGCTCGCGCCGACGCTCCCAACGCCAGGGAGGCGGCCCTGGCCGCGGAGGCGTTCGCCCGATCCGCCGGCACACCGGGACCGCATGCGCTCGCGTATGCCGCCCTCGCGCTTGCCGACCCGGGTCACGCTCCCGAGCTCCGCGCTTTGGCGGCGGCGCTGTTCGAGGAGACGGGACTCGCGGAGCCCGACGCGCTCAAGCCGATCGGCGCTTCGAGCCCGGAGAGCTCAGGCACGTCCGGGTTGCCCGAACGGCCGGACCACGTACCGGCGCTCGAGATCCACTGCTTCGGTGCCTTCGCCATGGCGGTCGCGGGGCGCCCGGTGGACCTCGCCGCGCTCAAGCCGCGGCCGCGCGCCGTGCTGCGCCTGTTGGCGGTGAATGCCGGACGCCCGGTTCACCGGGAGGTGATCCAGGAGGCACTCTGGCGCGAAGCGGAACCCGAGGCCGGGGCGCGAAGCCTCCATGTCGCGCTCTCGGCGCTTCGCCGCGAGCTGGAGCCGCCGCCCGGCAGCGGCGGCCACGAGATCCTGGTTCGTGACGGCGACGCGTACCGGCTGGCGATCCCGGAAGGCTCCCAGGTCGATGTGCTCGCGTTCGACGACGCGCTGCGCCGCGCCCGGTCCGCCCGTGGCCGCGACAACGCTGTCGCCGTCCCTGCCTACCGGGCCGCGATCGCCGCCTACACGGGGGACCTGCTGCCGGAAGACGGCCCAGCGGACTGGATCGTTGCGCGGCGGGATCGGGCGCGGGCCGACTACGTGGAGGCTGCGCTCGGCCTCGCGGAGCTCGTGGTCGCCGAGCAGCCCGCGGAAGCCGCCGCCGTGTGCACGGCCGCGCTCGGTATCGACGCCTACCATGACCCGCTCTGGCGGTTGCTCGTCGACGCGCGCGAACGAGCCGGCGATTGGGCTGCGGCGGCGAGCGCTCGCGCGAGCTACGCCCGGATGCTCGCCGACCTCGGCGTTCCGGAGGGCCATGGGAGCGACACGCCAGACGCGGGTGCCTGGCCCGAGGGCACGCCCATCATTTCGCGGCCAGGAACTCGACCTCGGTGATGGCCACGTCGGCACCGCCGCTGGACGCATAGACCGAGCGCACGATCAGGTGGAAGGCGGTGGCCGCCTTCGCCGACACGTCGAACAACTGGGGATCATGGGTGTCCTTGAGCTCGAGGTCCTTCGCTGCGACGATCGCGCCCGCGGCGTCGAGGAACTGGACCGTGATGTCGTGCGGTCGCAGGTTCCCCTGGAAGTCCGGGACGGCACCCGATGTCACGAGGATCTTGGCCACGTCCGTCGGCGGCTTGAAGCTGGCGCTGATCGCCGGCGTCGCGCCTCCCGTGGCAGGTGCCGCCCAGTAGGTGTTGCTGAACCCGTCGAAGGCGGCCTGCGCGGGGTGTCCCTTTGAAGCGGGGCCGCTTGCCTGGCCGGACGTCCGCACCGTCACCAGGTTCGGTGCCACGATCTGCCGGACCGACGAGATCGCGGAGTTCACGCCGTCCCGCCAGTCAGGGATGACCGCGTAGCCAACCACTGCGCCGACGACGGCGGCGATGACGACGACCTGGACGACCATCCGAAGCAGCCGGCCGAGCGACAAGCCGGTCCGTGCCCCCTGGCCGTCGGTGCGCATGGTCCGGGGCCGCTCGCCTGCCGCGACGACCGTCTCCTTTCGGCGGAACAGGCGCCGGTACCAGGGCAGCTTTCGGGCCGGCGCGACGACCGCCTCAGCCAGCGACTGCCCGCACCGACGGCAGAACTTCCGGGTCGGGTCGTTGCCGATCCTGCAGTTGCCGCAGACGAGGTCGCCCGGGTTCGCCGGAGGCGTCTCGACCTGCTGCCGGGCGACCTGTCGGGCGCGCTCGGGTCCCGGCCGGAGCGCGACGGGCTGCCGCGAGGCGGGCTGCTCGGGCGGCGACGGCACGGGCACCACCGCGACGGGTTGGGCCGGCTGGGGGGCCGCCGCGTTGGCCGCACTCGCGGGCGGACGTGCGATCGGCGGCGTGGGAGCACGGGTCGGGCGAGCCGGCGGTGGTTGAACGGGCGGCACGGCCGCGGGCGAAATGGCGGCTGGCTGCGCGGGCGACACAAGAGGAGGCACGTCCACGACGGGCGGCACCGATGCCGCCGGAGGCGGGGCAGGGCGGGCCACCTCCACCAGGGGCCGCGGCCTGGGCGTCGCGGCGGAGGGGCTCGCCAGAGCGGGACGAATCCGGGGCGCGGTCGGAGGGGCGGGCGTGGGGGCGGGGGCTGGTCCCGGTGCCGGGGCCGGCTCGCGCTCGGGCTTCGGCACGGGTGCTGGTGCTGGTTCGGGCGCAGGCGCGTGTACGGCGGCCGGCTGGGGCTCAGCCGGGGCCATGGGTGCGGGTGCCGGCTCGGTCTCGGGCGCAAGCGGAACCGCGGGCTCCGCCTGGGGCGCGGGTACCGCTGGTGGCTCGGGTGCGGGGACAGGCGCGGGCACCGACACTGACTCGGGCGCTGGGACAGGGACGGGTTCGGGCGCGGACTCAAGCTCGTGCGCGGGCGTCGGTGCCGGTTCGGGCGCGGGCACCGGTTCGGGCTCGGAGGTTGGCCCCGCTGGTGGTTCAGGTTCAGGCACGGGCTCGGGCTCGGGCTCGGGCACGGGCTCGGGCTCGGGCTCGGGCTCGGGCTCAGGCACGGGCTCGGGCACGGGCTCGGGCTCGGGCTCGGGCTCGGGCTCGGGCTCAGGCTCGGGCACGGGCTCGGGCTCGGGCACGGGCTCGGGCTCAGGCTCGGGCTCAGGCTCAGGCGGAACCACCGGCGCGGCGGCCGGCTCGGGCATGGGTGCCGGTTCAGGCGCCGGGCTCGCCTCGGTCACCCGGTAAATTCGGGCCCCCGAGATCACGACGGGCGCAGATCCGCCCGCGGTTTCACCCGCGTCCCCTGCTTGTTGGAGGGCCCCGCCTGCAGGCTCCACGACGTCACGCGAGACCGGCGCTCCGGCCGCTCCCTGTGTTTCGACGTCGGCGCCCGGTGCCGTCGCGCCCCCAAGCCCCACGACCTCGCGGACACGCCCGATCAGGGACTGGTGCTCCGGCTCCGCCGGCTGCGGCTCGGGCTCCGGCGCGACCGCCTCGGCGGCCGGTTCCTCGACCTTTGCCCCGGTCCACTCCAGGAAGCTTCCGCAGGAACCGCAGAAGCTGTCGCTGCTCGTGTTCTGAAACCCACACTTCGAGCAGACGATCACGTGGCGCTCCCTTGACAGCCTGCCTGTCCGCATCCAGCAGGTCCGCTCCGCCGGGCCGACCGACCGCGCGCGCCCGGACCGGCGAAACGTGCGCGCATCGTAGCAAGCGAGCGGAAGAGCGGGCGGGCCCCGGTCACGCGGCGATGATCTCGATCCGGTGGGACACGTGGGCCGGCTTGGCGGTTGCCACGAGCGCGTCGAGGCCCGGCGACGAGACGCTGGCGGGATCCTTGACACGCACCCTTACCAACAGGTCCGGCGAGCCGCCGGCCGGGAGCGAGGCCCCCGGATCGTGGGACCACGCGGTGGCGCCGGGCTCGGCGATCTCAACCTCGCCGCCGGTGAACACGGCGACGTGCGCCGCGAGGCCGCCAACGGTCCCGCGGATCCTGAAGAGGTCGACCGCCGAGGCGACGAACGCGCGGCGACGCTCGATGGGCCACGTCTCGTCGAGCGTCGCGCCCGTCCAGCGCCCCAGCCATTCGAGGAAGTCCTCTGGCGCCAGTGCCGGGTCCAGGTATGCAGGGAAGCAATCCAGGACCTGCATGACCCCCGCCAGGACCTCGTCGAAAGCCGACGTCAGGCGCTGCGTCATGTCGTCGTCGCGGTAGACGCCAGGGAGCTGCTCGCCCAGGGGGCGCGGCGAGGGAAGGCCCGGAATGTGCCCGCGCATGGTCCTACGCCCCTTCGACCAGCAGCTGGTGCTCGTAGCTGAACACCAGGGCGTGCGGTTCGAGGTCCAGGCGCTGGGTAGCCTGTCCCCGCTGGCCCGTGACCGGGTCGGCCCCGAAGAGACGGACATCTTCCACCAGCTCGGTCCCTCGCAGCCCCTGCAGCACCGCGTAGACCTCGCCCACCTGGATCGGGCGGCCGAATGGCCACCCCGTGCCCTCCGGCCCGCCTGAGATCGGGTTGAAGTAGTCGTAGATCGCGCGCACCGCCTCGTCCTGCAGGCGTGTGGGGTTGAAACGCGGCCGCGCCCGGAGGCGCGCGACGATCGTGATCCCGCGATACGCCGGCGGCTCCACGAGGACGCGCGTGCCGACGACGCGGCACTCGTCGAGCCGCGCGGCGACGCGCGCGAGGGTCTCGTCCGAAGGAAGCAGCTGGTCGAAGTGGAGCCGGCCCCCCTCGGCCTGTGCCGATGGAACCACGAGCACGCGGACCGAGCCCGCGTCGGCGCCGTCGCCGGCGGCGACTGCCCGAACCCTGGCCAGCTCGGGGGCCGCCTCCAGGGCGATGTGCTCGAAGTCCTCCGTGGTCACCGCTCGGCCTCGCGTGCGGAGGGAGATCGGGCCGCGCAGCTTCGCGTTCTCGATGTCCTCGCCGTCAACACCGCCCGCCATCGGCCGCCGGTTTTCCACCCGGGAGACGTACGGGATCGAGGTCTTCAGGACGCTGATCGCGCGCGGGGCCAGGTTGCCGGCTCGGCCGCCGCCGGTCAGGTACGCATCCAGCCGAACCCGAGCGCCTTTCGGCGGGATCGCGCCGTACTGGCGAACCGTCCCGTCCGCCTCGCGGACACCCGGGCCGAACGAGATCTCGCCGCCCACCGCGTCGAGGACGAAGTGGCGGTCCGCCGGGCCAGACCCGGCGAAGTCGGGGACCTGGGTCCACTCCTGCCAGCCTTCCTCCTCGTCGGAGACGCTGACCGTCATGGGCCGATCGCCGGGCACGACCGGGAGATGCTTGACAAGGAAGCGGCCGCCGGCGACGCCCTCGGCGACGCCCAGGATCTCGTCCACGATGACGTCCGCGTGAACCGCCTCGGCGGTGCCACCGATCGTCGCCGCGGCGACGCCGCGGACGTTCGGCGAGGACGAGTAGAAGGGCTGCCCTTCCTCGGGCTCGGTTACGCGCGCCCGAACCCAGCCGGCGCGTACCTTCTCGATGACCGACGCGACATGGCCCGCCGGCAGGTGGATCACCACGTCGCCGTCGCGGTTCAGGCCGCCGGTGCTGTCGCGATCGAGGTCGCAGGCCTCCCAGTCCGCGCCGGTCCAGGCCTCCCAGGCGAGCGGTGGCCAGGTCGGATCCACCCCGAC
The DNA here is from genome assembly GCA_963814115.1 of uncultured Chloroflexia bacterium. GTDB lineage: Bacteria > Chloroflexota > Limnocylindria > Limnocylindrales > CSP1-4 > CTSoil-043. The sequence goes on from CAWFBS010000006.1 coordinate 237,170, forward strand.
GCCCTCGATGGTGCAGGCGAACCGGAGGCGGAGCGCGTTCGACGGGGCGGGCTCACTCAGGCCCACCAGCAGGAGGTCGCCGGGCTTGGGCTGGGTCTCGAAGGCGAGGAAATCACGCGCATTGAGCGCCTCGGTGGTCCGGTCGACGTGCTTCTTGCCGTCGGTCGACGTGAACGCGGCCGTGACCGAGACGGGCACGATCGGCAGGTCATCGAGCGTCGTGAAGACGATCGCGTCGTCGGTCTCCGTGCGGATCGTGGCCGCCTGGGCCCCCCCGGCGATGCGAATCGCATCCGGTTGCGGCCCGGTGAGCCAGAACGTGACCTGGCCGCGGGCCGCGGACGGCGGAAACAGCCGGATTCCGATCAGCTCCAGGAACTTCACGTAGTTCCGGTCCGGGATGCGGTTGACCCGGTAGAGCAGCTGGTCCGTCATCCAGGCGAACAGCTCGATCAGGGTCACGCCGGGGTCGGAGACGTTGTGGTCCGTCCATTCCGGGCAGCGCTGCTGGACGAGGCGCTTCGCGTCGTCGACGAGGTCCTGGAAGCGGCGATCGTCCAGGTTGGGGACCGGCAGCGCCATCGCTCACTCCTCCGCGGGGATCAGGTAGAACGGGAAGACGAGGTTGCGCGGGTCGTTGGCCGACCCGATCGAGTAGCGGATGTCGATGTAGAGCGTGGACTGGTCGTCCGGGTCCGCCATCACCTCCACGTCGCGAACGTCGATGCGCGGCTCCCAGCGCCGCAGCGAGCGACGCACGTCGGCGGCAATCCGGGCGAATGTGGCCGCGTCAGCCAGGGCGAAGATCTCGTCGTGGATGCCGCAGCCGAACTCGGGGCGCATCGGGCGCTCCCCGTGGGCCGTTCCCAGGATCAGCCGGATGCTTTCCTCGATCTCGCGTTCCCGGGTGACAAGGGCGATCCCGCCGGCCGCGTCGGTCCGCAGGGGGAATGCCCAGCCGGCGCCGATGAACTCGTCGTTGACCATGCCGCCCTCCTCAGCCCAGCGAGACCTGGGAGCCCTTGACGGACGTGATGCCCGAGGACTCCAGCGAGAGCTGGCCATCTCCGCTGACCTTCGTGCTGGCGGGCGAGCTGATCTCGACACCGCCGGTGCCGCTGATCTTCACCGAGCCCTGCGCGTCGATCGTGATGTCGCCCTGGGCCTTCATCTCGACCTTGCCCCCTCCGTCGGCCGTGATCACGACCTTCTTGTTGGCCGAATCCACCTGCACCAGGATCGTGCCGTCGGCGGAGGAGATCAGGATCCCCTCCTTGCCCGAATCGTCCGAGAAGACGACCTTCTGGCCGGTCCGGCTGACGAGCTGGCGGGCCTTCAAATGGTGGTCCCCGTCGAGCTCGATCGGTGGGGGTGGGTCAATGCGGTTCCAGAGGCCGCCCAGCACGTACGGCTCGAGCATGTCCCCGTGGTCGAACGCGACGAGGACCTCGTCATCGATCTCGGGAATCCATACGAAGCCCCGGTTCTGGCCGTTTCCGGGAGCCACGACTCGGGCCCAGCCGGTCACGAAGTCAGGTCCGAAGTAGGGCAGCTGCACCCGGACGCGCCCCTGGTTGTCCGGGTCCTGGTTGTCATTCACCAGGCCGATCTGGACGCCGCGCACCCAACCCCCCGAGCCGCCGCCACCGCCGCTCCCCGAACCGGCGCCACCGCCGCTCCCTGAGGCCAGCGACAGGAGCGTCCGCTCCTGGAGGCCGCTCATGTCGAGGTGCACGCGGTAGCCCTTCTTGTCGAAGACGTGGCGGGTGTGTGTCAGCGTGTAGCGCCCGGCAAAGGGCGCGGCGACCAGGGAGACGTTGACCGATGCGCCGGCCTTGAGCCGGGGGTTGCCGTCAGCGATGCCGGTCGCCCCCGCGAAAGCGCTGCCGTGCTGCTCGGCGTGGGACTTCGCGGCGGCCTCCACGACGGCCTGCGTGGTGCGTGGCTTGTCCCCGCTCACGTATCCGGGCGAGCCGAACGCGGCAACCACGGATGGCGGCGTATCCGACAGCTGGATGCCGCTCGCCGTGGTCGCTTCCTCGGCGATCAGCCCGGTCTTGGTGGACGGGTCCCAGCCGAGCACGCTGACCTTGGCAACCTGGTTCGCGGCCGTCTTGCGTGGGTGAAACTCCTTCAGCTCCTGACCGAAGACCAGCTGGAGCGGGTTGGTGCTGTTGAGGTCGCCGGCATCGGGGCCGCTCGCGGCGGCCGGCGGCGGGGCGAAGTTGAACTTGCCATCGGTCATGCCAACCTGGAAGCCGACCTCGCCTGCCTTGTCCGTCAGGAACTCCCAGGCGGTCTGGCCTGCCTGGAAGACGTACTCGAACACGGTCCGCGAGTCAGCGATGGTCCCGACATCGAGCCCCAGCTGGGTTGCCATCTGGTGCGCGATATCCGAGTACTTCTGCTGCCGGAACACGGCGGAACGCCGCCCGTGCATGAGCCGGTGTCCCTGGTCGTAGCCACGGATGACCAACGTCGGCGCCTTGGCCTCGCGATAGTCGCCCTCAAGCGCCGTCACCTCGCCGGTGAAGAGCGGCGACGGCGCATGGTCGGTGAGCGCCCGCCCGGAGATCGTGACTCTCGACCCGATCCTCGCGTGTGCCTTGTTTGCCACGTCCCTGTCCGCCGTCTCCTGGAGCACGATCTCGAACGTGTCGGGGAGCACGAGGTGGTCGTCCACGGTGAGGTGGAGAACGCTCGAGACCACCGCGGGGTCAAGCGGCTGGCCGTCGATCTCGATCCGGAAGAACGTGGCGACCGGGGCGTCGGGCATCGCTCAGGACTCCCGGCCGGAGAGCTGCTTGGCCTCGCCCAGGGAAGGCACCAGGACACGCGTTCCCGGACTGAGCCGCATCGGATCGTCGATCGCGTTGAAGGCGGCGATCCCCCGCCACAGGCTTGGGTCGCCGTACTCGCGATAGGCGACACCGGCAAGGCTGTCGCCCTCGTCGAGGACGAGGCTCCGCCGGCTCTCGCGGGAACCGGAGGTCGGGTTCGTGCCCTGCGGCTCCTCCGGGATCTCTTCGAGGCTGATCGTGCAGCTCGCCCGGATCGGCGTGCCGTCCGGCTTGAAGAGCACGTACTTGGCCGAGACCGACTTCAGGAAGCAGCGGTAGTCCTGGAAGACCTGGCTCGCGCCCCACTCGACGGTCAGGATCGGGGGCTGGGGAACCTTGTCCATCGACGCCTTGGTCGGCTTCGTCCAGTTGAGCAGCGCCTTCACGCTCCGGGTAACGTCCGCGTCGGCGTCGTCCCAGGCGTCGAACCAGACCTCCATCTGGAACAACTGTGGCCCCGCGCCGTGGTACTCGGGCTTGCTGGCGGATCGGGCGCCGCGAGCCGGCGGGCGGTTCCAGTTCGCGGCCTTGCTCGTCGTGATCTCGGCCGGGTTGTACATGAACTGGAGCTCGCCGACGGCTTCCCCTCCGTCGGCTGGTGCCTGGGCGCCGCCTTCGACCCGCAGGACCGCATGCTTGAGCTGGCCGCCGCTGAGCATCATCGCGTGAACCCGTTGTGGACGAGCTCGAGGACCTCGAGCGCAACCTGGTTCGTGCCCGTATCAAGGGTCGGCCCGGACCATTTGGCCGGGTAGACGCCCGCGAGCTTCCACGACGTGACCTTGGTGCCGCCCGCGTCGAGGAGCTGGATCTCCGCGGTCGATCGCTTCGGGTCGCTGGCGACGGAGGCCAGCCACGTCGCGACCTTGCCGGTGTCCTTGTCGATCGGCCGGGTCAGCTTGATGTTCTGGTACTTCGCGCGGCCCGCCAGCCGGTGGACGTAGTCGTTCTGGCCGCCTTCCTTGATCTCCTGGACGTCGTACTCCACGGACAGGCCCTCGCACTTGGTCCAGGCGCCGAGCTCCGTGTGGCCGTCCAGGGTGACCTTGAAGCGAAGGACGAGGCCATACTCCGGATCGCTCATCGCGACCTCCCAGCAACCCGACGCACCGTGGCGTTCACCAGTCCACCAGGATTCCAGCGCGCTCCCGGTCCAGGAGCAGCTCCGTCATCAGCCGCGCGCGGATCTTCTCGTAGACCTGCTCCGCCAGCTCCTCGTAGTCGGTGCCCTCGCCGCCCGTGGCGGCCGAGCCTGGCTGACCCGCAGCCGATCCCGCAGATGCGGGGGCCGCCCCGCCGGCGCCGTCCCCCGCCGGCGTGACCGTCAGCTCATCGATCTCGACGGCGCGCTGGATGATCGGGCCTGGCTGCGGCGCGACGCTCGTGAACCCGGTCGCCGCCGACCATCCGATGGCATCCCCCAACCCTGCGGCGGGCGATGCCGCCGGCGTGAACGCGGCCGCGGCCTCCGACGGGCGGACAAGCGGCAGCGTGGCCGCCGTCGCGGACGCCGATCCTCGACTGGCGAGCGTTGTTGCCCGCGCCACGGTCATGTGCTCATCGCGCTCGAGGGCCGCGGCCGGTGCGGAATACGGCGCCGGGCGAGCCACGTCCCAGGCCGCTGCAGGGACCTGCTCGTGCCCTCCTCCGAAGGCGGGCCACCCCGGGCTCGCGAGACGGCTGGTGATCGAAGCCGGGTCAGCCGGGGTGGCGCGGGCCATGGTGGAGACCGGCAGCGATACGCCCGCGCGCGCTGAGCGACCGGCGACCAACGGGGCCGTCGCGGGCGCGCCGCGCAGCGCCGTCTGGGCTCCGACCCGCTGCGACGGCGAGGCCGGCGCGTCCGACGCTTGGCCGCGCCGCAGGGGCCCGACCTCCGCGGGCCCGACCTCCGCGGACGCATCTTCGCGGTCCGCGCCACGACCGACCGCCGAGACGTCGCTCGGCGGACGAGGAACGGTGGCGCGTTGCAGCGGCAGCGCTTCGAAGGTCCCAGCGTCCGCGTCGGCGTTCGCGTGCTCCTCCCCGGGAGCCGGGCCCGACACCGCGATCGGCTGCCCCCCAACCAGCGGCCGAGCCGGGCCGGAGCTGCCGCCGTCGGCGAGCTCGCCCTGCGCCGGGTCCGAGCGCGTCGCCTCGGTCGTGTCGTCCGCGGAACCGGCGGATCCCGTGTCGACGGCAACCGCGGCGGGCGACGCCAGGGAAAGCTCGGCCGCACGTCCAGGGCCGGCGGGACCCGCCGCCGACCCGGAGCCGGACCCCGCCGAGGGTCGGCGCGCGACCGCGAGCCGGGGCAGCGGCGCCTGTGTCGCCGCGGCGGCCACAGGAGGCGGGACTGCCGGCGCCACGAACGCCGGATCGGGCGGCGCCGACGACGGTGAGGCGAGCCGGGCCACGGGCAGGTCCGCACGGCCCTTCGTCCGTACCGTCGTCGGCGGGATCCCCGCGAGGGGCGCCCCCAGCCCAAGGCGGCGGGACTCACCGAGGGTTCGCCTGCCGATGATCGGCCCGCGATCGGCCCCATCCGCGAGGACCTGGGCCGTATCGACGGCCCGCGCCCCGGCGGGGCCACTCGCCAGCACACTGCCATCCGGGGCCGTGGTCGCCGCCGGCAGCTCCGAGGGCCCCGGGGCGATCGCGGACCCGGCTGTGGCGGGCATGATCGGGACCGCGCGCGCGACAATCGGCGCGGGCGCGGTGGCCTCGCCGACGCGCGTCGCCGCGATGGCCGGCGCGGGCGCGGCCGGCCCGCTCGCGGCCATCCGGGCCACCGGCAGCACGCGTTGCGCAATCGTCGGGAGACCTGATTCGGGCCCTCCGGGCATCGCCATGTCACCGGGCACGGCTGCCGCGCCCTGGTCAGCCACGTCTGCCGCCGCGTCCTCCCTACCGGCCAGGCCGGGGCTGGCCGCCGCCGTCGACACCGTGCCGCGTGCCCGGGGACGCATGCGGTCGGCGGCGGGCGCCGGCAGGTCGGCGGCGGACCGTGGATCGGAAACGGACGAGGCACGCGGGACCAGCGGCACGGCGAGGCCACTCACCATCCCCGCCGGTCCGTCGGCCAGCATGTCGTGCGCAAGCGGCGCCACCATCGGGTCGGGCGCCCGCCGACCGGCCAGGCCACGCGCGAATGCCGTGCTGGGCGCGGTAACGGGCGCCGCTCCGACGGCGCGCTGGACCGGGGGCAGCGCCCGCCAGGCTGCCGGGCGGGACTCAGCTGCCGGCCCGGGACCCGTAGGCTCGTCGGCCCCGGGCGGCGCCGTCTCAATCCCAGCGGACGAGCCATCGTCGCGGGCCGCTGCCCCGCGGAACAAGTTGGTGAACGGCCAGCGCACGACGGGTTCACTCCTCTTCGGTCAGGCGCCGGTTGATTCCCGCGATCTCCGCGACGAAGCGAGCCCGATCCGGGTGCTCCAGGTCGAGGATCTCGTTCATCGGCCAGTGAAAGTGATAGGCGACGTACGCGACCTCCTCGAAGAGGCGGTCGGCCGCGTACGTCACGACCCCCCCGGCGAGGCGCCCCCGATCTCCACGCTGAACTCGTGCTGGCAGGATGGACAGGTCACGGTGGCCTGCGACGTCCCCTCCTGGTTGACCCGTCGGTACAGGTCCTGCAGGAACGCCAGGTCCGACGCGAACATCCCCTCGATGACACGTGGCGTCACCTGCGGGACGGTGCCCAGCCTTGTCACGACCTCGCTGAGCAGGAGCACCGTCAGGTAGGCCTCGTTGTCGCGGACGCGAGGGTCGCGGAGCGGGGCGATCTCGTCCCGGGCCGTCGCGAGGCGCATGGAGCCCTCGCGGTGAAGGACCCCCGCGTCGTCCACGTAGCCGCGGGGAAGCACGAACGGGAACTCGGTCCGCAGGCCCGCCGGCGCAGGGCCGGGCGCGCGCATGGCGGCCGGCCCTGCGATCAGGTCGAGCACCACGTCACTTGACCCGCTCAAGCCGCTCGCACACGATCGTCACGCTCTCGACGGCCGGGGTATTGTCGCCGGCCTTCATCCCCGTCGCCTCGAGCTTGGAGATCCAGGCATCGAAGAAGTTGTAGCGGGCGACCTCGGCGTGGGTGAAGTCGAGCTGGACGATGGAACCTTCCCGACGGGCGCCCACCAGGTCACCATCGCGGGCGGCCTTGTGCCAGTTCCAGAGGTCCATGCTCGCGTCTGCGGCACGCTTGAGCGTGATCGTGGGCGGCTTCTGGGCGCCGATCATCTGCTTCACGATCGGCTTGCCCAGGATGTCGTTGGACTTGAGCGTGACGACCTCGATCTCGGAGACGATGCCACTGACCTCCTGGAACGTGGCGATCGTCGTCCCCTTGACCTCGATCTTGAAGCGCTGGGCGACAAGGGCATCCTGCGGCAGCGCGGGAACTCCAGCTGGCATGTGTCAATGTCCTCCTGTCAGTCGGTTCGTGGTCGGGCCGGTCACTCCGTCAGGGATGTGCCGCCGGAGAACTGGGCGAGGCGGAAGATCACGAACTCGGCCGGCTTGACCGGTGCGATTCCGATGTCCACGATCAGCTGGCCGGCGTCGATCGTCTCGGCCGTGTTGTTCTCGCCGTCGCATTTCACGTAGAAGGCCTCCGCCGGCAATGCGCCGAACAGCGCGCCGTCACGCCAGGTGCGGACGAGGAAGGCCCCGATCGTGCGCTTCACACGCTCCCAGAGATCCATGTCGTTCGGCTCGAAGACAACCCACTGCGTCCCGAGCAGGATCGACTCCTCGATGTAGTTGAAGAGCCGGCGGACGTTGAGGTAGCGCCACGCGGGATCGGAGGAGAGGGTCCGGGCGCCCCAGACGCGGATCCCGCGGCCGGGGAAGGTGCGGATGCAGTTGACCCCGATCGGGTTCAGCTGGTCGTGCTCCGCCCGGGTGAGGTTCAGCTCGAGCGAGATGGCGCCGCGCACGATCTCGTTCGCCGGCGCCTTGTGGACGCCCCGCTCCCCGTCGCTGCGGGCCCAGATCCCGGCCATGTGGCCGGACGGCGGTACGAATGCCGCCTGCCCGGCGATCGGGTCGAAGACCTTGATCCAGGGCCAGTAGAGCGTCGCGTACTTGGAGTCGTAGCCGGCCTTGTCCTGGCGCCACTCCTTGACCTGCTGGGCGTTGTAGTCGGGTGGAGCGTCGAGGATCGCCACGCGGTCGCCCATCAGCTCGCAGTGGGCGATGATCGCGAGCTGGACGGCCTTGACGCCCTCGAGGTCGATGACCCCGCGCTGGTAGAGCGCCATCAGGTCCGGCGCGGCCACCATCGTCACTTCTTCGATCGCCTCGAGGCCGCCGAAGCCGGTCCGGTCGGCCGAGTTGCCGACGTACTCGTCCGGCGTCACGCGGGTCGGGGTCGTGGCGGTCCCGCCCGTGAGCACGGCCTTCGTGCCGGTGGCGGGGGCCACGTCGCCCTTCGCCGTCTCCTCCAGGCGGACCAGCTTGGAGGTCTTCGTGGCGGTGAAGACGTTGTTGCGGCCCTTCTTGAGGCTGACGTTGTCGTAGACCTCGGTCTCGCTGCCGCGCGTCACGACCAGCTTGAACACACCCTCGCCCGGCTCGGACGGGTCGCCGACTTCGACCGAGACATCGTTGCCCGCGGACCCGGCCTCCAGCGCGACGACGCGAAACGCCGCCTGGCCCTTGTCGGTGGAGCTCGGCAGCTCCAGGCGGGCGGTCGGCGCGCCGGCGCCGTCGGCGCCGATCCGGACCACGTAGGCGGTCGTCCCGCCGTTGAGGAAGAAGCCGTAGACCGCGTGGGCGAGGTACGACCCCTCCATGAAGTCACCGAACGTGGTCACGAACTGGGTCCAGTTCGTGACCATCAGCGGTGTGTTGGCGGGCCCGCTCTGGGCCAGGCCGACGAAGGCGGCAACGGCCGTCCCGACCCCCTCGATGGGGCGCGAGGCGGCCTGGACCTCCTCGACGTAGACGCCAGGCGAAAGGTAGTTCGGCATGCGGATCGGCCCTCCCGGGCTGCGGAGGTAGGGACTGCTCGAGCGTGCACCGGGCATCCGGCCAGGACAACGGGCGTCCGGACAGCCGAACGGGCCGGTCGTGGTGCCCCATCGGGCACGGGCGGTGACCCGATCGGCTGCCCCGAGGCGGCTTGCCGTCGGGCGTCCGTCTTGCGAAGGTGACCCAACGGGCGGTCCTGCGCCCGTCACCGCGTGTGCGCCTGTCCGGGCGTCGATCCGGGCCGGCCGCGACCGGCGGATCCGCGACCTGCAGCCTGGGGTGCACCGGATGATCGAGGAAGTCGACGAGACGCTCCGGGGCCTGATCCGGACCGAGGTGCTGAGCGGCAGCCAGGTCGAAATCTCGTTCGAAGCCCCGACCAAGGACTGGGCGGCCCGCCGGAACGCGCCGACCATCAACCTCTACCTCTACGACATCCGCGAGGACCTCTCCCGCCGGGACGCGGCATGGGCCCCCATCTACTCGGCCGAGGGATACGTGAGCGGACATCAGCAGCCGCCCCGCCACTACAAGCTGCAGTACATGGTGACGGCCTGGACGCAGCGGCCCGAGGACGAGCACCGTCTCCTGTCGGCCTGTCTGGGCGCGCTCCTCCGCCACGAGACGCTCGGCCCGGCGGAGATGACCGGAGCGCTGGCAGAGCAGCCGCTGCCGGCGATGATCAGCGTCGCCATGCCGCTCGGGCCGGACCGATCCATCGCGGATGTCTGGTCGGCAATGGGCGGCGAGCTCAAACCCTCGCTCGACCTCGTCTTCAACAGTCCGTTCGTCGTAGGCCGAAGCGTCGTCGCGGGAGCCCCGGTCCGGGAGCTGGCGCGCCTGTCGATCGCGCAACCGGGTGACGGTGGGGAGCCGGAGCGGCCGGCCGCGAGGACGCGCCGCCCGAGCGGTGCCCCGCTGGCGCCCGATGAGGCCGCGGCCGCCCAGGACGAGAAGGTGGTCGGCGGGACGGCCGCGAGGCCCGGACGGACGTACCGGATCCGCGGCTACCCGCGGCCCTGAGCGCCGATGGCACTCGTCGCCCCTGTCGCCGACCCCTCCGTTCGCCACCTCGCGGCGCGACTCGAGCTGATCGAGGCCCGGATCCACGCGGCGGTCGCCCGGCGGAGGGCAACGGACCCGGATCCCGACGACCGGTTTCGCGGCCTGTACGTGTCCGACGTCCAAGTGGACGAGATGCTGACGGGAGGGTCGGCACCGCTCCTGCCCGCCGCGCCGGATCCCGCGTCCATCGAGCGACTCCGCGTCGTCGAGGCGGAAGCCGAGGCAGCCGAGGCAGCCGGGGCGGACGTGCGCCTGCGGCGGCTCGTCCGCGCGTTCGACCTCCAGCCCCTCGACGTCGAGCTCCTCCTGGTGGCCCTCGCGCCGGACCTCGACCCCCGTTTCGAGCGCCTCTATGGATACCTCCATGACGACGTCTCCCGCCGCCGTGCCAGCATCGGGCTCGCCCTGGAGCTCGTCGGAGCGGGTGGCGCATCTGGTGCCGGGCGCGCTCGACTCGGGGTCTCGGGTCCGCTCGTGGCGGGCGGTCTGCTGGTCGTGGAGGACACCGAACGTCCGTACCTGACCCGGGCGCTCCGGGTCCCCGACCGCGTTGCCGGCCATCTCGTGGGCGACGACACGACCGACCCGCTTGTTGCCGCCCTGGAGGTCACGCCGTCCGATCGTGACCTCGCCGGGTCGGCGACCCTGGAGCGCGGCCTTCGCGCCGGGGCGCGGCTGGCCTACGTGCGGGAACGCATCGGCACGGCGCCGCTCACGGTTGCCGCCCGAGCGCTCGCGCGCCTGGGGGCGCCCCCGGTGGTGATCGACCTGGGCCGCCTGGGTCCCCGCGAGGAGGCAGATGCCGCCACCGCGGCAATCCGCGAGGCTCGCCTCCGCGGATGCGGGCTGGTCGCGGGGCCTGTCGACGTGCTCGCCGAGCGCGGGCCGGCCGCCGTGCGGGCGTTCGCGGAAGCAGCCTGCCTGACGGTCCTCCACGGCGCGCGCGGCTGGGACCCGGCGTGGTCGCGAACCGTGGCGTTCCTCGTGGAGGCGGAGCTCCCGACGCCCGCTGAACGCCGCGATGCGTGGCACGCGGCCCTTGATGGATCCGCCTCCGACGACATGGCGACCGCGATCGCCGCGCTCCCCTACCGGCTGGCGCCGGAGCAGGTGGAGCGGGCCGCGGAGGCGGGCCGGCTCACGGCGGCCGCAGCCGGCCGGGCGCTCGCGGTGGACGACGTCGCGGCGGGCGCACGCTCGCAGAACGCGGCCGGCCTGGACCGGCTCGCGCGCCGGATCGAGCCGCGCGTCGGCTGGTCGGACCTCGTCCTGCCCGCGCCGGTCATCGAGCAGCTCAGCGAGCTGACGGCGCGCGCGCGCCACCGGGACCGCGTCCTCGACGACTGGGGCCTGGGCCGGACGTCGCTCAAGGGCCGCGGCGTGACTGCCCTCTTCGCCGGCGATTCCGGGACCGGGAAGACCATGTCGGCGGAGGTGATCGCGGGGTCGCTTGGCCTGGACCTCTACGTGATCGACCTCTCGACGGTCGTGGACAAGTACATCGGCGAGACGGAGAAGAACCTGGACCGGGTCTTCAACGAAGCGGACCGGGTGAACGGCGTCCTCCTCTTCGACGAGGCCGACGCGATCTTCGGCAAGCGCTCCGAGGTCAAGGATGCCCGGGACCGCTATGCGAACGTGGAGGTCGCCTACCTGCTCCAGCGCATGGAGGTCTTCGACGGCATGGCCGTCCTCACCACGAACCTCCGCGCCAACGTGGACGAGGCGTTCCTCCGGCGGCTCGACGCGATCGTCGACTTCCCGGTGCCCGACGTCGAGGACCGTCGACGTCTATGGGAGCGCAACCTGCCCGCGGGGGTGCCCAAGACGGACGATATCGACGTCGACTTCCTGGCCCGGCGCTTCACCTTGTCAGGAGGAAACATCCGGAACGTGGCCGTCGGCGCAGCGTTCCGGGCGGCGGCAGGAGAGCGACCACTGGCGATGGCGGACCTCGTGCGCGAGACCGCCCGCGAATACCGGAAGCTGGGCCGCCTGTGTGTCGAAGCCGAGTTCGGCGCCTGGTTCGGCGTGATCGCCACAAGCTGAGGCGACCGGCGCCAGCCGGCTCGGCCGGCGACCCGGGGATTGACGGGGGCATGACGATGACGGATGACGGCACGGTCAGGCGGGAGGAAACGAGCATGCATCGCCACGAGCACGAAGCGGAGCCGCCGCTTCGCCAGCCGATGCGCCGGACCGACCACGACGACGCGACGGGAGTGCTCGCCGCCCGGGCGGCCGCCGCTGGCCGGACCGAAGCGTTGGGTCCCGCGGCCATCCTGCGACTCCAGCGGATGGCCGGCAATGCCGGCATTGCGCAGCTGCTCGAGGATGACCAGGAGGCGCAATCGCCGGTCAAGGACGTAGTGGGCAAGGGGGATGGCACGCCGCTGGAGCCCGAGGTGCGCGGGCGGATGGAGTCGAGCTTCGGGACCGACTTCTCGGATGTTCGCGTTCACACGGGCGGCGGAGCCGCGGCGTCCGCCCGGGCCGTTGATGCGCATGCCTACACCGTGGGCAACGAGATCGTCCTGGGCAACGGACACGAGCAGGGGTCCGCCGAGGGCGCGCGGACCCTCGCCCACGAACTGACCCACGTCGTCCAGCAGCGGTCCGGCCCCGTCGAGGGCACCCCGGCACCCGGCGGGATCTCGATCAGCAGCCCAAGCGACCGTTTCGAGCGAGCCGCCGAGGCGACGGCCGACCGGGTCATGACGACCGGGCGGGCCGGCGACATCGGCGCCGCGACGACGGCCTCGGTCCAGCGCGAGGACGCTCCCAAGGACGAGGAGGAGGACATCCAGAAGCTGGCGATCCAGCGCGCGGGCGACGACGAGCAGATCGACGACGAGGAGAACCTCTCCTAGCGGCCCGGACCGCACCCAGAGGTCAGATCAGCCCCTGGCGGATTGCATAGGCGACTGCGTGCGTCCGGTTACGCAGGTCGAGCCGCGACGTCACGTCGTGGATGACGTTCTTGACCGTTCGCTCGGAGAAGAAGAGGCGGCGCCCGACCTCCGCGGTGTCATGCCCCTCCGCCAGCAGGCGGAGCACCGCGATCTCGCGCTCGGTGAGGCCGGCGAAGGTCAGCCCGCGCGGGTGCAGCACCTGGCGCTGGAGCCGCCCGACCTGGGACAGAAGCCGGCCAAGGAGGTCCGGCGGGAGCGTCCCCTCCCCGGCCGCCGCCGCCCGGATCGCGTCCGCCAGGTGGCCACCGGTCACATGACCCCGCCGGACGACGCCGCTCACACCGGCCTCGACCGCCGCGAGCAGGCCGACGTCGTCGACCTTGGCCACCAGGAGCACAAGCCGCTCGTGGCCCGCGGCCCGGAGTCCCCGCAGCTCGCGAGTCGTCTCCTCGTCGACCTCGTCGGCGACGACCACCACCACGGCGGCCGACCCGGCAGCAGAGTCAGGGACGACGTCGATGCCTGCCTGGTCGCGGAGGTGCGCCGCGAGGCCGGCACGAGACAGCGGATCGGCGCTCGCGATCGCCACCGAAATGCGCTCGACCCGGGTGGGCATGGTGCTGACGGCGGGACGGATGGAGACTGGCACGGCGCTCAACATCGATATGCCCCCTTCCCCGTGCGCGGTCCCGCCGGCCCCGTTCCGGCGAATCTCGCCCCCGCGACGGCTACGGCGGAGCGTGCACCGGCAGCGCTTCCGGGCACTTAACGCAGACATAACGGACGCCTGATCGGGCAGCCAGACCTGCCCGACCGATGCCCCCTGAACGGCCCGGCGGTCGCTGGCGTTGCCCTCGCGCGACCCGTACACTCCGCCACCATGGGAGCACTCGTCAGCCTCGCCTCGAAGGCGCTCGAGGTCGTGCCCGGCTCGGTCGTGTCGTGCACGGTGACCGTCAAGAACACCGGCACGGTCGTCGACCAGTTCACGATCGACGTCCTGGGCGACCCCGGTGCCTTCGCATCCGCCGAGCCGCCCGCGCTTTCGCTGTTCCCGGGAGCCGAGGGCAGCGCCGTCGTCTCCTTCGCCCCGCCGCGCACTTCCACGACGCCTGCGGGGGATCTGCCCTTCGGCATCCGCGCCCGCTCCCAGGAGGACCCGGCCGGCTCCGCCGTCGAGGAGGGCGTGCTGAGCGTCGCCTCCTTCAGCGACACGTTCGCCGAGCTGGTCCCGCGCTCCTCCCGGGGCAGCCGTGCGGCGACCCACGAGCTGGCCGTCGACAACCGCGGCAACGCCCGCCTCAACGCCTCGATCACGGCGGCGGACCCGGACCAGCTGCTCGGCTTCGACGTGCAGCCGCCCGGCCTGGTGGTCGAGCCCGGCACCGCCGGGTTCGCGAAGGTCCGGGTCAGGCCGGTGACGCGGTTCTGGCGTGGCCAGCCCAAGACGCGCCCGTTCAAGGTTGCCGTCGCGGGCGAGGACGGTCGTCCCATCGTCCTCGACGGCACGATGGTCCAGGAGGCGATGCTGCCGCGCTGGCTCGTGCCGGCACTCCTCGCGCTGCTGGGCCTGCTCATCCTCGCGGCGCTCGTCTGGGCGCTCTTCCTGCAGCCGGCCATCCAGAGCGCGGCAACCCAGGCGCTGTCCGATGCCGGGTTCACGCCGCGACCGAGCGCTGCCGCCGGAGCTGGAGGACCCAGCCCGGCGCCCGGTGGCGCGTCACCGTCGCCGGCCGCCTCAGCCGGAGCCGGCGCATCGCCAAGCCCGGCCGCATCGGCCGGCCCGCCGACGCCGACGCCGGCACCGGTAGGCAACGGCGTCCCGCAGGACGGTCGGCTGGCCGCGGACGGGTCCAACCCGTCGACCGCGACCTTCAGCTCGACGTTCTACATGACCGACCTGGTCTTCGCCAATCCCAACGGCCGGTCCGGAACGCTCCAGCTCCTGCGCGACGGGTTCGTGCTGATCACGCTCCGCCTGGAGAACTTCCGCGACCTCGATTTCCACTACGTGACGCCCATCGTGATCCAGAAGGGCCAGAAGCTGGTCTTCGCGGCCACCTGCACGTCGTCCGGCGCGTGTGACCCGTCCGTCTACTTCGACGGGTTCGTCCGCCCCTGAGGCGGCCGGAGTCGCGGTGCGCCGCATGAACCCGCGCCAGCGCGTCGGCCTGGCGGTCGCGGCCTGGCTCGCAGGCGCCCTCACCGTGGCGCCCGCCATCGCGGCGGTGACGAGCTCAAGCGGCCAGGCCAACCCGGGCGGGGGACCCGCCGCGCCACTGGCGATCTCGCTGGAACCGGGCGACACCGCGCGCGTCTCGCTCAACACCGACGGGTCTCAGCTGCTCCGCACCGCCTCCGACGAGGCGGCGGTCAGCCCCGACGGCCGGTGGGTCACGTATCGCGTCTCGCTCGTCGGCACCGCCACCGCCTCCACCGGGATCGTGCTCGCCGACCGCGCGGCAGGGACCACGACCCGGATCTTCCCCGGCGCGCAGCAGCCGAGCCTGGGCCTGTTCGAGGGACCGGTGCTGTCGGGCGCCGTCGAGGAGCCGAGCGTCTCCGCGGACGGCTCCCTCGTCGCATTCGGCCTGACGAACCCGAACCAGCTGGCCACGATCGTGCTCTGGACAAGGGGCGCGGGGCTGACCCTACCGCTCGGCGGGAAGCTCACCGGGAACGTGCCCGGCCTCTCCAACCTGCCGTACTCGGCGCTCCATCACCCACGCCTGTCGGCGGACGGAACCGTCCTCGCGTTCCAGTCGGACGGCTTCTCGGATTCAGACACGCCGTTGCCGGCCGGCTTCTACGTGCTGGTCCTGGGGACCGGGTACGTCGAGGCCGTGAGCGCGCCGACCGGCTCAGCCGTCCCGGGGCCGCCCGGGCGGCAGTACGGGTCGCTCGCGGTCTCCGCCGATGGGTCGGTGGTCGCGTTCGCCTCGAGCCAGAACCTACTGGGATCGGGCGTGGCCGGATTGACGTACATCCGGGGCGTGCTGCCGGCGATGCAGGTCTGGCGGCGCGACCGACGATCCCTGACCACGACACTGATCTCCGCGGCCGGGGGCCAGCCGGCCACCGCGCCGAGCGACCACCCCGCGGTCTCGCCGGATGGGAGCGTCGTCGCGTTCGAGTCGGCGGCCTCGAACCTGGTCCCCGGTGACGGCAACGGGGTAACGGACATCTTCTCCTGGACTGCCGGGTCGGCCCTCCGGCGGGTCTCGGTTGCGCCGGATGGGACCGAGGCCAACGGTAACAGCGACTGGCCCGCCGTCTCGGCCGACGGGCGATCGATCGTCTTCGCCTCGTCAGCCACCAACCTGGTGCCCGGCGACTCGAACGGGGTTTCCGACCTCTTCGTGGCAGGCCCGGAGATCGGCCGGCTCGCCCGCGTGAGCGTGGGCCTGGGCCCGGCACAGGCCGACGGCGACAGCCTGCGACCATCGTTCGCGCTCAACGCCCAGCTCGTCGTCTTCGAGTCGAGTGCCACGAACCTGGTCCAGGGAGACACGAACGGCAACTCGGACATCTTCGTGCGGGATCGTCGCCCGCCCCAGCCGCCGCCCAGCCCGACGCCGACCCCAACGCCGACGCCGAAGCCGGTCGTCAAGCCGGCGATCATCGTCTCGCCGAACCCGGTGGACTTTGGGAGCGTGCCGATCGGCACCCTTGGCGTCACGCAGAGCGCGACGATCCTGAGCGTCGGGACGGGTCCGGTGCAGGTCGGGGCCATCGCGATCAGTGGCACGAACGCCGGCGACTTCCTGCTCAGCGCCAACCCCTGCACCGGGACGACGCTCGCGCCGGGCGCGTCGTGCGCGCTGGGGGTGCTCTTCATCGGGACGGCGACTGGCACCCGCACGGCGCAGCTCTCGGTCGCATCCGACGCCGGGCCGCCCGAGGTGGTCCAGCTCATCGCGGCGGTGGGCGTCGGGATCCTGCGCGTCGACCCACGGGTCGGCCCGCCGGGCATCGTCACGATCGCGACGGGAGAGGGCTTCCCGGCCAACGCGCCGGTGACCCTGACCTGGTCGGTCGGGATCACCGCGACCGCCCTGGCGCCAGTCTTCACGGATTCGACGGGCTCGTTCACGGCCCAGGTGCTCGTCCTGCCGGGCGACATCGCGGGGCCACGCAAGCTCCGCGCGGTGGTCACGCTCTCGGGCGTCGCGGCCGCTCCGGCCACAGCCGCGTTCCTGGTCGTCGCCGGCACGGCTGCGCCGCCGGTGAGCGGCCTGATCCAGGTCTTCCGCGACTCGCTGGGCCAGCCGATCATCCTTCGCCGGTAGAGGCGCCCGGGAGGGGCTCGCCCCGACCCGCGGCGTGGGCTACGCTTCAGGGGCACCACGAACGCAGGGAGGCGAGACGCGAGCGGATGATCTGCCCGAAGTGCGGCACCCAGAATGCGGCTGGCGACGCGTTCTGCGGCGGATGCGGCGCATTCCTGGAGTTCGCCACGGAGGAGGCTGGCGCCCCCGAGGTGGCCACGGTGGCGCGCGACGCGGGGCAGGCACCGACAGATCCGGCCGTCGCGACCCCGGTCACGGGAGCAGCCCCTTCGCCGGGCAGCGTCCCGCCGTCGCAGCTCCCGGCCCCGGCCGCGGCCCTGTCATCGGCGGCCGCGCCGCCGCCCGTGGGATCCGAGATGCCGTCGCTGGTCACCACCGGCCCGCTCTGTCCGATCTGCGGCCGCGCCAACCCGGCCGGGCGCACGTTCTGCATCTCGTGCGGCGAACGCCTGCCGGTCCCGGGACGCGCTGCCCCCACCTCGACGCGCGCGGCCGCGGCGGCGGCCGCGGCAGCGCCCGCGCCGACCGTTGCGCCTGGCCCGGCGATCATTGCCCCTCCCCCCCGAGCAGCGACGCCCACGTCCCGCCCCGTCTCCTCGTCGGATGCCGTCCCGCCGCCCGCGGTGGGACCGGTCGCATCGCCGCCGCCGCCCGGGCCAACCTGGGAGTTCCCGTCCGGTCCCACCCGTCCGGTGGCAGCCCCGTCGGCCAAGCCGGAGGCGACCGCGCCCGCTGCGCGTCGGGGCCGCAACCCGCTCTCGCTGATCGTCGGCGTGGGCATCCTGTTCCTGGTGCTCGCGGGGGGCGGTGCCGCGATCCTGCTCGGCGGTGGAGCGAGCAAGGCCACGCCGGAGGCGCCAGGTACGAGCGCGTCCGCACCTCCGTCGGCGACCGCAGATGCGTCCCTCCCGAACGCCTCGGCGGCGTCGTCGTCCGCGGCCGCCGCGAGTCCCGGGCCGTCGGTCGCGCCGGCGACGCTCCCGCCCGGCCCGGCGGTTGCCCTCACGCTGACCGGGGCGTCCGCCTCGTCGTCACTGGCGGCCCACCCCGCCTCGGCCGCCATCGACGGCGACCCGACCACGGCCTGGAAGACAGGCACGAAGAGCCCGTCCGACCAGTGGCTCGAGGTCACCTTCGCCCCGACCGCGGTCACCGAGATCAAGCTCTGGAACGGCTGGCAGCGCACCGCGGACATCTACTCCGGCAACGATCGACCCCGCAACGTCACGATCCGGTTCGACAATGAGATCGCCATCCCGCTCAAGCTCGTGGACGTCGAAGGATCCCAGCGGGTCGACATCCCGCCGCAGCTCGGGGTCGTGGGCGTGACCCGGCTGCGGATCGCGATCGTGGACTGGTATCCCGCCAAGAAGACCGCGGCCACGGGCAGCCCCACCACCCAGGCGGCGATCAGCGAGATCCGCCTGTTCGGGATCCCGGTGACCCCGTGAGCCGGCGCGAGTTCCACGTTACGGCAAACGCGCGGGTCCGGTATCGCCTGAACGAGACGCTCTTCGAGCTGTCCGGCAACGTGGTCCTGGCGAACCTGCGTGCCGTCCGCAGCCTGGCCGCGGAGATGACCGCCCGGCGACGTGCCGACGGGGTGGCCGACGCAGTGGTCAGCCCGGGCGAGCTCAATGCCCTCGGCCTGGTCGACGAGGTGCTGCACGCCGTGGTCGGGATCTATCGCGAACAGGAGGACCCCGAGGCGATCGACGACGCGCTCGACCACCTTGACGAGCTCGTTGGCACGGAGGCGACCGACGCGACCCTCACCCGGTTCACCGAGCGCTTCCCGCCGCTCGCCGTCCACCGCGGAGAGCTGACCGTGAGCGCATACCTCGCGGGTGAGACGGACGGGACGCCCAACCGGGAGATCGCGCTCGAGGAGCTCGTCAACTGCTGGCTCGCCAACACCAACCAGGCCGCTGATCCCTTCCGGGAGCTGTTCGATGACGCCGACCTGGCGAACGCCACGCGCTACCGGGACGTGATCGAGGAGCTCGGCCGCTTCTTTGCCGGCCGGACTCCGTTCGGGCCGGACAGCCAGGATCTGGTGACGATGCTGCGGGCGCCAGCGCTGGCAGAACCGGCCAGTCTCGGCGGACAGCTTCGCTGGATCCGGACCCACTGGGGGGCGTTCCTCGCCGCGGCGCTCGGCGATCGCTTCGCGGCTCTCCTGGACCGGCTCGTGACCGGCATCGACATCGCGACCGAGGACGAACGCGCCCTCTGGCTTCGCTTCCATGGCGGCCCCGGCGCGGGTGGCGCCGTCGAGCCTCCCGACTTCGGAGGGCTGGACGTGGAACCGGAGCGCTTCTCCGAGGACAAGGACTGGATGCCCCGCGCCGTCATCGTGGCGAAGAGCACGTACGTGTGGCTGGACCAGCTCTCGAAGTGGCACGGGCGTCCGATCCACCGCCTCGACGAGATCCCGGACGAAGAGTTGGACAGGCTGGCCCGCTGGGGTTTCAGCGGTCTCTGGCTGATCGGGCTGTGGGAGCGGAGCGCTGCCTCCCAGCGGATCAAGCAGCTCCGCGGAAATCCCGACGCCGTCGCGTCCGCCTACTCGCTTCACGACTACGCGATCGCCGACGACCTGGGTGGAGAGGCGGCCTTCACAAATCTCCGGGACCGTGCCTGGTCACGCGGGATCCGCCTGGCCTCGGACATGGTCCCGAACCACATGGGCATCGATTCGCGCTGGGTCATGGAGCACCCGGACTGGTTCCTCTCCCGGCCCGACGCGCCGTACCCCGCCTACAGCTTCAACGGCCCCGACCTCTCCGCCGACCAGCGGGTGGGCGTCTACCTGGAAGACCACTACTGGGACGCCACCGACGCCGCCGTCGTGTTCAAGCGCGAAGACCGCGGGACCGGCCAGGTCCGCTTCGTGTACCACGGCAACGACGGGACGAGCATGCCGTGGAACGACACCGCCCAGCTGGACTATCTGCGCCCGGACGTGCGCGAGGCGGTGATCCGGACGATCCTGGCCGTCGCCCGGCGCTTCCCCATCATCCGCTTCGACGCCGCCATGACGCTGGCGAAGAAGCACATCGAGCGGCTCTGGTACCCCGAGCCCGGCCAGGGCGGCGCCATCCCGTCGCGGGCCGAGTCGGCCATGTCGAAGGCCGCCTTCGACGCCGCAATCCCGGTCGAGTTCTGGCGCGAGGTCGTGGACCGCGTGGCCGCGGAGGTGCCGGACACGCTCCTCCTCGCCGAGGCCTTCTGGCTGATGGAGGGCTACTTCGTCCGGACGCTCGGCATGCACCGCGTGTACAACAGCGCCTTCATGAACATGCTCCGCGACGAGAAGAACGCGGACTACCGGCTCGTCGTCAAGAACACGCTGGAGTTCGATCCGGAGATCCTGAAGCGCTACGTCAACTTCATGAACAACCCGGACGAGAAGACCGCGGTCGAGCAGTTCGGGACCGGTGACAAGTACTTCGGGATCGCGACCATGATGTCCACGATGCCGGGCCTGCCGATGTTCGGCCACGGTCAGGTGGAAGGCTTCGCCGAGAAGTACGGGATGGAGTTCCGGCGCGCGTACTGGGACGAGCACCCGAACGAAGCGCTGGTGGGTCGCCACGAGTGGCAGATCTTCCCGCTGCTCCACCGCCGCCGGCTCTTCGCGGAGGTTCGCGACTTCCGCCTGTACGACGTGATCGACGACGGCGGCCATGTCAACGAGGATGTCTTCGCGTACTCGAACCGGAGCGGCGACGAGCGGGCGCTCGTGATCTACCACAACCGCTTCGCCTCCATGCGCGGCCGGGTCCGCCAGAGCGTTGCGTTCGCGGAGAAGGGCCCCGACGGCGAGAAGCACCTTGTCCGGTCGACCCTCGTCGAGGGCCTGGGGCTGACCGACGAGCCGGGAGCGGTCACGATCTACCGCGATGTCCTGGCCGGCGTTGAGCACGTGCGAGAGATCTCCGACCTGCGCGCACACGGGTTCCGGGTCGCGCTCGACGCGTACGCCACGCACGTCTACATGGGCTGGCGCGCGATCGGCGGCGAGGCAGCCGCCGAGTACCGGGCGCTTGCCGCCGAGCTCGGCGGCGCGGGCGTCCCGAGCGTCGAGGCCGCCATCGCGGAACGGCGCCTTCGCCCGCTCCACGACGCGGTCGCGATCGTGATGAACGAGGGCCAGCTGCGCGACCTTGTCGACGCGGTGGCGGCAACGCTCGCCGGGCGGGTCCGCATCGCCGCGGCGACCACGGCCACCGGCACTCTCGGGGCGCACGTCGCAGGAGACGAGCAAGTCGCAGCCCCAGCGGCGGGGGTCGGGGCGGTCAGCGACGGGCCGGCGGCCGTGCCCACGGGGCAGCCGGCGACGTCGGTCGAGCCTGCCCCGATCCTGCCCGATTTGCCCCGGGTCGCAGCGTCAGCATCCGCCCGCTGCGCCGACGCGCTGCGTGGCGCCCGGGAAGCGACCGGCAGCTCCATCGACGACGCGGCGATCGACGCGCTCGCGGCGCGTTTCGGGGACCGGCTGCGGAGCGCGCTCCTGCTTGCCACGGACGCGGCGGCCGGCCTCTCACCGGCAGGAACGGACGGTGGTCCGGCCGAGGTGGCGGCCTTTGCCCGAGCCCGCGCCGACGTCGCGGCGGCCCTGCCGCCCGACACCGCGACCTGGGGGGCGCTGCTCGGCTGGCTGGTGGCCGACGCGCTCGCGGGCATCCTGGAGCCGGATGCCGCGGCCCGCCGCGGACGAGGGTGGTTCGATCGAGCCGCCATCGGCCGGGTGATGGCGGACGCGTACCGCTGGCGCGGCCTGGACGAAGGCGCCGCGTGGTGGACCGTGGAGGCCGTCAGGCACCTGTGCGCCCGGCCCGGGGATGCGGCGCTGGCCGCTCCGGTCGCCGAACGGGCGGGTCGGCTCGTCCGGGCCTGGTTCGCGGACGACGATCTCGGCCGCTGGCTTGGCGTCAACCGCCACGATGGCATCGCGTACGTGAACCGCGAGTCGTTCGAGCAGGCGCTCCGCTGGCTCGTCGTCGTGGCCGCGGTGGACGCCGCGGCAGAGACGGCCGCACCGGGCGACGCGTCCGCGCAGCGCCTGGTTGCCGCGGACGAGCTGGCCGCCCGTCTCACGGCTCAGGCGGCGGCGGCCGGCTACCAGGTGGGGCAGCTGGTGGAGCGCGTCACCGACTGAGGCGGGTCGCGCACCGCGCCCGGTTCGGTTGCCTGCTGACGACGCCGCGGGTGCGCAGGTGGCCCGCGGCCATCGCCCGCGGTCCCAGCCTTACCGCTCTCGGCGACCGCGCGCGGGCTCTCGCTCCTTGATCTTCGGCTCGTGGCCCGGGCGTGGCGGTCGCGGCAGCGTTCCCGGTGCCATGTCCGGCCGACGAGGCTCGGGGCCCCGGGCGCGCGCCGCCTCGACGCTCGTCGCGAAGGCCTTGGCGACGGCGGGCGGGAGGCTGCCGATCCATGCTGCCTCGATCTGCTTGACCCGCTCGGTCTCCTCGGCGCGCCGCTCGCGCTCCCGCTTGGAGTGCTTCGTCATCCGTTCCTCTCCTGAGCCGCACCGGTGCGATCCGCGACCGGGGACAGAGTGTACCTCCCAGGTACGGATCGGGCGGCGTCGGCTGGCCGTGCGCCCGCGCCACGGCCGTGCCCGTGGAACCGGGAAGATGGTGCTCCAGCCCGGGACCGGGCGTATCCTGCGCTGATGTCCGGCCAGCCTGGAGCGCCCATCCCGTTCGCCGCGTACGGCACGTACGGAGCTCGGTCGATGACGGCTCCGCTCCGCGAGGTCCTGGTCCAGCGCCCGCGCGGCGCGTTCGGTCGCGCCTTCGACGACCCGGCGCACGGGTTTCTCCACCCGGTGGACCTGGAGCGGGCCCAGGCAGAGCACGACGCGTTCACGGACCTCCTGCGCCAGCTCGGCGTGATCGTCCATGACCTCGGGTCGGACGCGCCGCACCCGGACCTCACCTACCCGTTCGATCCACTGCTGGTCACCGAGCGGGGCGCGATCGCGCTGCGCTCTGGGAAGCAGACCCGGCGCGGGGAGGAGGGCGAGCTGGAACGCTGGACGCACGGACGCGGGATCCCCACGCTGGGCCGGATCCGCGCGCCCGGGACGGTCGACGGCGGCGACACCTTCTGGCTCCGGCCGGACCTCTTCTGCATCGGCCGGACGCTCCGCACGAACGACGCGGGAGCGCGCCAGCTCGGCGGCCTCGTCGGCGGCGACGTGCGGGTCTTCGACGTTCCCTTCTGGCGAGGCACCGCGGAGCTGCTTCATCTTCTGTCGGTGATCTCTCCCGTCGCGGACGACCTCGCGGTCGTCTACCTGCCGCTGCTGCCCGTGGGACTCTGGGAGCTGCTGGGCGATCTCGGGGTTCGCCTGGTCAGCGTGCCGGACGCCGAGTTCCCGACCCTCGGCTGCAACGTCCTCGCGGTCCGGCCGGGCGTCTGCATCATCGCGGATGGCAACCCCGCGACGAGACGCGCGCTGGAGGCGGCCGGCTGCGAAGTCCACGCGTATCCGGCGCACGAGATCGGGATCAACGGCTCCGGCGGCCCGACCTGCCTGACCCGGCCCATCCTCCGACAGACGTGAACGGCAGCAACCACCCCGGGCATCCCGGCACTGCAGCGGACCACCTGGGTGAGGCCCAACGCGCGGTGGTGGACGCGGTCGATCCGCCGGCCATCGCCGCGGATCTTCTGGCCCTCTGTGCGATCCCGTCGCTGACGGGCAGCGAGGGTCCGGCCCGGGACCATCTCGCGCGGCGTCTCGAGGCCGCCGGCCTCCGCGTGCACGCGTGGGACGCAGACCCGGTGGCGCTCGCCGCGGATCCGGCGTTCCCGGGCATGGAGGTGCCGCGAACCGCGCTCCCGCTGGTGGCCGGCATGCTCCAGGGGACGCGGCCAGGCAAACGGCTCCTGCTCGTGGTTCACACCGACGTGGTCCCGGCCGGCGAGCCGGCCAGCTGGACCACGCCCCCGTTCGAGCCGGAGTGCAGGGACGGGCGTGTGTTCGGACGCGGCACGTGCGACATGAAGGGCGGGCTCGTCGCCGCGCTCGAGGCGATGCGGGCCGTCTCCCGTGCCGTCGGGCCCGACGGGCTGGCCGGCGAGGTGATCCTCGTGGGCGTCCCGTCCGAGGAGGACGGTGGGGCCGGCACGTTCGCGGCGATCCGGGCCGGGTACGTTGGCGACGCGGCCGTCATTCCGGAGCCGACACGCCTCGACGTCGTCACCGTGTCGGCCGGGGCGATCACGTTCCGCCTTGCGGTCCCGGGGCGGGCCGCGCACGCGTCGACGCGCCGCGAAGGGGTCTCCGCGCTCGACAACCTCGAGCTGCTGCACGCCGCGCTCCGCGCCGACGAGTCGGCCCGCAACGCGGCGGAGATGCGGCCGGAGATGCGGTCTCTCGGGCTCCCCTACGCCACCATCATCGGCACCGTCCGGGGCGGCGAGTGGCCGTCGAGCCTGCCGGACCGGGTCGTCGCCGAGGGGCGCTACGGCGTCCGGGCGGGCCACACGGCGGCTGCGGCCGAGGCGGAGCTGCGCGCAGTGATCGCGACGGCGTGTGCCGCCGATCCGTGGCTCCGGGACCACCCCGCGACGGTCGAGATCTGGGGTGGTCGCTTCTCATCGTGCGAAGTGCCAGCCGATCACCCTCTCCCGGTGCGCCTGGCGGCCGCGGCCGCGGCCGTGACGGGCCGCCGCCCAATGCTGGTTGGCGTTCCATACGGATCGGACATGCGGTTGCTCATCAACGAGGGGCACACGCCATGCGTGCTGTTCGGGCCGGGCGACGTTCGGGTGGCCCATGCCGCGGACGAACACGTCGCCCTGGACGAGGTGGAAGCCTGCGCCCGGACGCTTGCGGCGTGGATCGTCGCTGAGCTCGCCCCGGCCTGAAACCGGCCCTGCGGGGTCCCGCCGGGGCCGGGCCGAAGCTAGGCCCGGGCGCCCCTACTTCCTGCCCGAGCGCTTCTTGCCGTGCTTCTTCTTGCCGCCGGAGCCCTTCGGGGCGATCGATGCCACGGTCTTCTTCACCGGACGGCTCACTGCTGTAGGCGGCTCTCCGCCCGCGTGGCCCGCCGCAGGCAGCCCATTCTCCGAGGCTGCGCCACCGGCCCACGCATCGATCGCAAGGGCTTCCACCCAGCGCCGCAGTTCCTCGATCCCGGCCGCCTCGAGCCGGTAGATCCGGCGCGTTCCCTCGCGGTGCTCGCTGACAAGGCCTGCCGTGCGGAGCACGGTCAGGTGCTGGGACACCGCCGGCCGGCTCACCGGCATGCCCTCCGCAAGCCGGCCCACCGGGGACGGCCCGCGCCGGAGCCGGTCGATGATCGCACGGCGGGTCGGGTCGCCAAGCACGTCAAGAGCGCGTGGGTTCGCTTCCATGGACGGTAAGTATCATCTGACACAGCACAACGTCAAGTGGGGCCGTGTGGGAGCGGGCCATCGGGCCTGCCGATACCCGGCCGCGACGTGCCGATCGTCTCTCCGCGGCGGTGTCGGCTCCACCTATGCTACGGGGATGGCGCCGGATCTCGTCCACGCGGGCCATCGCGTGCCGCTCGTTCCCGGGAGGACGCTCTTCGACGCGGCCGACGAGCTGGAGCTGCTCGTGCCGGCGTCATGCCGCCGGTCCGGGCGCTGCCACGAGTGCATCGTCGAGGTGATCGCCGGGGGTGGGGCCCTGGCTGCCCCGGGCGCCGAGGAAGCCTTCCTGCGACCGGGCTACCGGCTCGCCTGCCGCGCGATCGTGGAGCGTGACAACGAGGACATCGAATTCGCCGTCCTCCGCCGCCGTCTGCACATCTTCATGCCGCCGGGCGGTCCGGCGCTCGAAGTGGACCCGGCGGTGCGGGTGCTCGATGGGCGGGTGCGCCTGCTCGCGGAGGACGGGACCCCGCTCGACGACCTGGGCCCCGCACGGGACCGGCTGTTCGGCGTTGCCCTCGATGTGGGGACCACCACCGTCGTCCTCGAGCTCGTCGACCTCGGGTCCGGCGAGGCTCTGGCAGCGGCGGCCTTCGAGAATCCGCAGCAGTTCGGCGGCAGCGACGTGATGGCGCGCATCACCTACGACGGCGAGCACCCGGGTGAGCTGCGCCGGGCGCTGCGCCGGGCGCTCAACCACGAGCTCACGCGCCTCTACGCCGCCTGGGGCGTCGACCGCCACCAGGTCGTCGAGGTGGTCGTGGTGGGCAACGCCACCATGCGCGACCTCGCCTTCGGGCTCGACGTGGGACCCATCGGTCGGTCGCCATTCCGATCCACCAGCGAGGCGGACTGGCGCGCCGGCGAGGTTGCTTCTACCGCGCTGGACCGACGCGCCCACGAGCTCGGCATCCTGGTCCACCCGCGCGCGCGCATCTGGGGAGCGCCGCTCATCGCCTGCCATGTCGGGGCGGACGCGGCGGCTGACCTGGTCGCCATGGACGGCGAGGCTGCCCCGTTTCCGCGGATGCTGGTCGACGTGGGGACCAACACGGAGGTGATCCTGTCCGACGGGAAGCGGACCGTTGCCTGCTCCTGTCCGGCGGGGCCAGCGTTCGAGGGCGGCCTCGTTCGCTACGGCATGCCCGGCGCGGAGGGCGCCATCGAGTCCGTCCGACGCGTGGACGGCGCGTTCACGGTGCGGACCATCGGCGACGTGGAACCGCAGGGGATCTGCGGCTCCGGGCTGGTGGACCTGCTCGCCGAGCTGCGTCGGACCGGCGCCATGAACGAGCGCGGCGCCTTCATGGACGGCGGCACGGCTGTGACCGTGGTGCCGGACCGCGGCATCACGCTCTCGCGGGCCGACGCGAGCCATCTCGCCCAGGCGAAGGCGGCCAACGCCGTCGGGATGCAGGTGCTTCTGCGGATCCTGGGACTCGAGGCAGGGGACCTGGCCCGGCTCGACCTCGCGGGCGGCTTCGCCTCCTCGCTCGACGTCCCGAATGCCATCGCGATCGGTTTCCTGCCCGCGGTGCCCCCCGAGCGTGTCGTGCGTCACGGGAACGCGTCGGTCCGTGGTGCGAAGGCGCTCCTGCTCTCCCGCGGCGCGCGCGCTCGCCTCCAAACCCGGGTCGCGCGCATCGAGCACGTGGAGCTCGAGGCCCAGCCGGACTTCTTCGAGCTGTTCGTCGACGGCTGCCGCCTGGAGCCGCTCCCCGCGACGGGGGTGCCGGCATGAGCGCGCCGAAGCCGGGCCTCCGCGAACGGCTGACGTCGAGCGACGAGTTCGTCACCGTCACGGAGCTCGTCCCGTGGCGCGGACCGATGGCCGACAAGGCAGGGCGGGCGGGCCTGGCAGCCGCGCACGCACTGGTCGACGACCCGCGAATCGCGGCCATCTCCATCACGGACAACGCGGGCGGGCATGCGATGGCGCGACCGGCCCTGCTCGCCGGGGAGCTTCTCGCCCGCGGGCAGGATGTGATCGTCCATGTGGCCTGCCGGGACCGCAGCCGAAACGGGCTCCTCTCGCTCGCCTGGGAGCTGGAGCAACGCGGCGTGCAGAACGTGCTGGCCGTCTCGGGCGACCACCCGACCGAGGGCTTCGCCGGTCTCTCACGACCGGTCTTCGACGTCGACTCGGTTGGCCTGCTCGCGCTGTATCGGGACCTGGTCAACCAGGGGTCGGGCGACCCGGCCGAACCCGGGCAGCCGGGCTTCTACCTGGGCTGCGCCGTCTCGCCGTTCAAGCGGCTCGAGGCGGAAGTCGTGCCGCAGTACCTCAAGCTGGCCCTCAAGGTCCGCGCAGGAGCGGAATTCGTGATCCCCCAGCTCGGCTATGACGCGCGCACCTGGGACGAGCTCCTGCGCGCCATGCGCTCCGCGCAGTTGCGCGTGCCGGTGCTCGCCAACGTCTTCGTGCTCTCGCGGACCGTGGCGCGTCTCTTCAACGCGAACCGCGTCCCCGGCTGCGTCGTGTCGGACGAGCTGCTCGCGGTCACCGAGCGCGAAGCTGCGGCGCCGGACAGAGGGCGGGCCTTCTTCCTCGATCTCGCTGCTCGCCAAGTGGCGATCGCGCGGGGCCTCGGTTTCCGAGGCGTCTACCTGGCCGGCCACCTGCCGGCCGCCGACGTGGCGCGTGTGCTGGACACGGCGGCCGGCTACGCGTCCGACGACTGGCGGGCCCTGGCGCGCGCGATCAGCTTCGCGCCCAGGGGGAGCTTCCGCCTGTTCGCGAGCGATCCCGCGACCGGCCTCGCGACCGACGAGCTGGACCCTGTCTATGCGCGGACCCTGACGCCGCATGCGCGCGGCCGGGGGCGCCGCCGCGCGTCCAGCTGGTACAAGGCCAACCGTCTCGCCCATCGCGCAGTCTTCGCGCCCGGGTCACCAGGGTTCCGCGCGGCCGGGCGCGTCTATACGCGCCTGGAGCGGCTGCACCTTGGCCGGCCGCTCCACGTGCTTGAGCAGGCGATCAAGGTGCCGCTCTACGACTGCCGGGACTGCGGCGACTGCTCGCTGCCCGATGTCGCCTACCTGTGCCCGGAATCGCAATGCCCGAAGGGCGAGCGCAATGGGCCCTGCGGGGGCTCGCACGACGGGACGTGCGAAGTCTCGCCGAACCGGTGCGTGTGGGTCCGCGCATACGAGCGCCTGAAGCCCTACGGCGAGGAGCTCACGATGCTCGAGCGGCCCCCCGTCATCGTCGACAACCGGCTCCGGCGCACGAGCGCCTGGGCAAACACCTTCCTCGAACGCGACCACTTCGCGAAGGGAGCGTCATGACGGAAAGAGCCGCTCGGCCGTTCATCGTGATCGGCGAGAACATTCATGCGACCCGCGTGGTCCTGCGGGGCGGCCCCCGCGTGGCGACCCTCCCGGACGGCGGCCCGGCCCTCCCGTTCACGGACGAAGCGGCCACCGAGCAGCTTCTCCCCGTACCGGACGCGGCGTTCGACGGTCCCGCCGGGCCGAAGCAGCGGGTGAAGCATGTCAAGGCCGCGATCATCTCCGGCATGGGCGACGACGCCGCGGCCGCCGACCTGGGACGCGCGTACCTCCGCGCGATGGCACGGCGCCAGGCCGCGGCGGGCGCCTCCTACCTCGACCTGAACGTCGACGAGGTGACCACGGACGTGAATGCCCGGATCGCGGCCATGCGCTGGTTGGTCACCGCGATCGAGGATGCCACGGACGTGCCGCTTGCGCTCGACTCGTCGTCGGCGGCCGTCCTCCGGGCGGGCCTGGACGCGACCTCCCGCCGTGCTGGCGCGCCGCTCCTCAACTCGGCCGCGCTCGATCGGCTGGACGTGCTCGACTTCGCGGCCGGCGACGGATGCGGCGTGGTGCTCTCGGCGACGGGCGCGGGTTCCATGCCGGCCAACGCGGATCAGCGCGTCTCGAATGGTCGGGCGCTCATCGACGCGGCCGTCGCGCGTGGCCTGGACCTCGCCGCGCTGTACGTCGACTCGCTGGTGCTCCCGGTCGCGGTGGACCCGGAGGCGGGACGCTCGTTTTTGGACGCCGTGCGGGCACTCCGGGCGGCGTTCACGGCTGGGCTGCACCTGACCGGTGGGCTCTCGAACGTGAGCTACGGGCTGCCGGCCCGACGGCTCCTCAACGACGTGTTCATCGACCTGGCGATCGCCGCCGGGGCGGACAGTGGCATCATCGACCCGCTCGCGAACAACCCGCGTCGGATCGGCGGGCTCGATCGGGCGGCGCGGCCGTACCGGCTGGCCAGCGACGTGTTGACGGGCGCCGACCCGTACGGCGGCGAGTTCCTGATGGCGTACCGCGCCGGCGAGCTCGCCTGAGGCGGGGTCACCGCGGTCCAGCGCAGAACGCGACACCAACACGCGAGACGGGAGAGACGACGGATGGCGAACCTGGTGGCGCTCCAGGAGGCGGTCGAGGTCGGCGACCGCGCCTCGGCGGTCCGGATCACCCGGGAGGCGGTCGACGAGGGCCTCGACCCGCGGACGGTGCTCGCCGCGATGACGGCGGCCATGGAGGTCATCGGGGCTCGGTTCCAGAACCAGGAGATCTACGTCCCCGAGATGCTGATCTCCGCCCGGGCGATGAAGGAGGCCACCGCCGTCCTGGAGCCCGTCCTGGTCAGGGCCGGCATCCGGCCCCAGCACACCGCGGTCATCGGGACGATCAAGGGCGACCTGCACGACATCGGCAAGAACCTGGTCGCGATGATGTGGAAGGGCGCCAACATCGAGGTGATCGACCTGGGCGCGAACGTCTCGCCGGAGCGCTTCGTCGAGGCGGCCCAGGAGCACGGCGCGCACCTGGTCGGGATCAGCGCCCTCCTGACCACGACCATGGTGGGGATGAAGGACGTCGTCGCGGCGGTCCGCGCGGCCGACCTCGGGGGGGTCAAGGTGATCGTGGGCGGCGCTCCGGTTACCCAGGACTTCGCCGACCAGATCGGCGCCGACGGCTACGCGCCGGACGCGGCGTCGGCCGTCGAGGCCGCTCGGGAAGCGCTCCGCGCCGGCTGACGGCCGCCCGCCCGGGTCAGTCGCCCGGGGAGGCGGGTTCTGCCCGGATCACCGCGTCGTCGTACGACATCGCGAGTCGCTCGCCGGGCTGCAGGACGAGGAAGTCCGCCGGGTCCCAGGCACCCTCGATCAGGCGCCGAACCAGGAGCAGCTCGCCCGCAAGCTTTGCGAACCCCCAGCCGCGCCGCTCGGCGTCGTCGCGGGCACGGGCCTCGGCCGTCGCCGCCGCCTCCGGCGCGGCTACATCCATCTCCACGAACGCGGCGCGGTCGTAGTGGGAGCGCCATGCGCCCAGGACTTCCATCAGGTATGCGGCGTTGTCCTCACCGTACTTCGCCACGTACTCATCGTAGGTGGCCCGCGCAGACGCGTCGGAGACCGCGCCGACCCCGCCGAACGCGCTTCCGTCGTCCGTCCGCTCCAGGTAGTCCTGGACGTACCAGTAGGTGCCCGGGTTGGCCGTGAACTCGGCCTGGTAGCGGGAGCGATCGCCCAGGAACAGCGTGATGCAGTCGTGCGCCCGCGGGACGACCAGCGGGACGGTGCCCGCGCGCAGACCGGCCGTCGCGCCGCCGCACAGCCCGTAGGCGAGCGCCACCGCGTCGTAGGGCGCACCCACCTCGTCGATCTCGGCCTGGAGGAGCGCGCGCAGGTTGGGCGGATCGTCGTGCAGACCGCGCCGGTTCAACCGGACATCCACCACGTGCGGAG
The DNA here is from genome assembly GCA_963814115.1 of uncultured Chloroflexia bacterium. GTDB lineage: Bacteria > Chloroflexota > Limnocylindria > Limnocylindrales > CSP1-4 > CTSoil-043. The sequence goes on from CAWFBS010000006.1 coordinate 268,369, forward strand.
AGCGGGCCGCGCACAGGTAGACAGACCGGGCCAGGACCTCGCAGGTCAGGGCGAGCAGGCGCATCGCCGGGAAGCCTACCAGCAGCATTGCCCCTGGCGTCCCGGGCGCCGCGCACACGGCTAGCGCCCGCACGCAGCCCGGGCACCGTGCACCGCCCCGCGTGCCCCGGTGGCGCTCGCCCCCTGTATCGTTCGGGGAGTCCACCCGTATCCAGGAGCACCGCATCGTGGCCCTTCCGTCGCTTGCCCGGATCCCCGCCCCGCCCGACTCGATCCTCGGACTGTCGGAGGCCGCCCGCGCCGACACGCGGAGCGGAAAGATCAACCTGTCGTCGGGCGTCTTCGTGGACGAGACCGGGACGACGCCGGTCCTGGCGTCCGTGACCGAGGCCGAGCGGCGCATCCTCGCGGCGGGCCGGAGCAAGCTCTACCGGCCGATCGACGGCGAGGCGGCGTTCCGCGACGCGGTTCGCGACCTCGTCTTCACGCCCGAGCACGAGGTCGTCCGGTCCGGGCGGGTCGCCGTCAGCCAGACTCCCGGGGGCACGGGCGGGCTGCGGGTGGCAGCCGACTTCATTCGTCAGACCGGCGGCGGCGGCACGATCTGGATGAGCCAGCCCACCTGGCCCAACCATCCCCAACTGTTCTCGGCCGCCGGCTTCCGGATCCGCGAGTATCCCTACACGGACCCGACGGGGCGCAGGATCGACGAAGATGCCCTGCTCGCGGCGCTTGGAGAAGCGTCACCTGGCGATGTCGTGCTGCTCCACGGCTCGTGCCACAACCCGACCGGCGTCGATCCGTCGCCGGCACTCTGGCGGAAGATCGGCGACCTCGTGGACGACCGGCGCCTGCTTCCGTTGGTCGATTTCGCCTACCAGGGGTTCGGGGACGGGCTCCGCGAGGACGCCGACTGGATGGACGGGCTCGTGCGTCCTGGTCTCGAGCTCCTCGTCTCGACGTCCTACTCGAAGAGCTTCGCCCTGTACAACGAGCGCGTCGGAGCCCTGGTGCTCGTCGCCGGGTCGGCCGCCCAAGCCGCGGCGGCGCAATCGCACGTGCGGATCGCGATCCGCTGCAACTACTCGAACCCGCCGTCGCACGGCGGAGACATCGTGGCGACCATCCTCGGCGATCCCGACCTCCGCGCCAGGTGGGAGGTCGAGCTGGGCGGGATGCGGGCCCGAATCAAGGCGAACCGGGGGGCGCTCGTCGAGGCGATCACGGCACGCGGCATCCCCGGTGACTGGGCACCAATCGCCACCCAGCGCGGGATGTTCGCGCTCCTCGGGCTCAGCCTGGAGCAGGTGGCGCGGCTCCGCGAGGAGCACGCCGTCTACGTGGTCGGGCGCGGCAGGATCAACGTCGCGGGCTTCACGTCCGCAACCGTGGGGCCGTTCGCGGACGCGCTGGGGGCCGTCATCGCCGGCTGAACGCGTCTCCGGGCCGGCGCCGTACCATCGTTGCATGCCGATCACCGCTGTCGAGCTCTTTCGCACCGTCGGGCTGAGTGCCGACGGGCCCGTCGTGTGGGGAAGCCCGGTCCGCGCCAACGGCCCGGGGATCTACGTCGTCGAGTGGCCGGCGGTGCCCGACCGCGCCCCGGTCGACATCTCGGCGGTCGGGACGTGGCTCAGCCGCGTACCCACGCTCGCCGTGGACGGCGAACGGCCAACCGGCAAGGGGCTCGCCGCGCGGCTTGCCGCCTGGTGGCTCCCCGGTGAGCCGATCGTCTTCATCGGCAGCACCGGGAAATCGATTGCGCGGCGCGTGGACGCGTTCTACCGGACGCCGCTCGGTGATGCGCGACCGCATGCGGCAGGCCAGTGGCTCAAGGCGCTCACGAACCTCCGACGCGCACGGGTGTGGTGGGCTTCCACCGGGGCCGCGGAGGAGTACGAGGACGCCTGCTTCGAGGCCTTCGCGGCAGCCGTTCCCGACGAGGTTCGCGCGCAACTGCCTGCGAAGGGCGTCGCCCTCCCGTTCGCCAATCGGCGCCACCCGAACGGCGCCGCTCGCCCCGACGGGGTGACCGGCTCAACCGTCGAGCCCCCGGCATCGGCCGAACCGGCCGTGGCAGCCGGCAAGGGCACCACGCGCAGGAGTCCCAGCACGATCTCGGACGAGGATCTTGCCCGCGTCAACGAGCTGCTCCAGGACCTCGCCTGCGGCGAGCCGGGGCTGGAGATCACGCCGTCGCAGGCGAACGCCGAGGGTGCGATCCGACGCCTCCTCGGGGAATCGCCCGCTCGCCCGGCAAGCGCGCTGGGACAGCTCCTGCGCGCAGGGAAGATCACCGGAGCCCACCAGGACCTGGATGGCCGATGGGCAATCCGCTGCACCAGACGGAGTCACTGATGACCCTTCGACCAAGCCTCGCCGTGATCGCGCACGACGGGAAGAAGACCGACCTCGTGGCGTATGCCACCTACAACCGCGCCGTGCTCGCCCAGTTCGACCTGTACGCCACCGCGACCACCGGGCGCCTCCTCCGCGAGAAAGTCGGGCTCGAGGTGACCACCCTTCTCTCCGGCCCGCTCGGCGGCGACGCGCAGATCGCCGCGATGGTCGCCGAGGGCAAGATCCGCGCCGTCCTGTTCTTCGTGGACCCCCTGAGCGCCCACCCGCACGACCCGGACATCCGCACGCTGCTGCGCGTGTGCAACGTGCACAACATCCCGATCGCCACGACCCTTGCCGCGGCGGACCTGTTCCTGACCTCGCCGCTGCTCTACGTGGGCATGGGCGAGGTGGCGGACGTGGTCGAAGCCGGGGCGGCCGCGCTGGAGGTCGGGGTCGCCCAGCCGGGAGGTGTCGCCAGCCGGCCATGACCGGCAGCCAGGTCGAGGACCTGACGGCGCCTGAGGCGGACGCGAGCCTCAGGCTGTCGCGAGCCTCAGCCGGATGGCAGCTCCGGCGGGCTCGCCGGAAGCCGGATCTCGAACCGGGCCCCGCCCTCCGGACGGTTGGACGCCGCGATCGTGCCGCCGTGGGCTTCCACGATCCATGCGGCGATCGACAGGCCCAGGCCGGTACCACCAGCCGGCGCGTTGTCGGCCCGCCAGAATCGCTCGAATATCCGGGGCAGGTCCTCCTCGCGGATGCCCGGGCCTTGGTCGTCGACGGTCAGCACTGCGTCCGGGCCTTCGGGCCGGATGCGCACGGCAACGGTGGTCCCCGCCGGGCTGTGCGCGAGCGCGTTGTCCGTGACGATCGTGACGAGCTGGCGAAGGCGGAGCGGATCCCCGGAGACCGTCGCAGGCCGCGGATCGACCTCCAGCTGGACGCCTCGCTGCGCGGCGACCGGCGTGAGCGGCCCCACCGCCTCCACCGTGATGTCCGCCAGGTCGAGCGTCGTGCGCTCGAGCGTCAGGGCACCGGAGTCCGTTCGCGCCAGGAGCAGGAGATCCTCGACCAGCGCCGTCAGGTGGGAGACCTCCGCGTCGATGTCATCGAGGGCTTCGCCGACCTTCTCCACGGGCTGCTTCCGGTTGCGTCGAAGATCCGACACGCTCGCCCGGATGACCGTCAAGGGCGTTCGCAGTTCGTGGCTCGCGTTCGCGGTGAACTCGCGCTGTCGCCGGAGCGCGGCGTCGCGCCGGTCCATGGAGGCCCGGACCGGGATCAGCGCCCGGCCCGCATAGACGTAGCCGGCCGCGAGAGCCAAGAGGAGCGCCGCCAGCCCGCCGACCGCGAGAACGGACAGGAGCGTCGAGAGAAGCTGCACCTCTGAAGACCGCTCGCCCAGGACCTGGACGACGTACGAACCATCGGGCCGGACGACCGCCACCGAGTAGACCCGGATCGGAATCGACGACACCTCGACCTGGCGTACGTCCGTGGATCCGGCGCGGGCCGCGTCGACACCAGCCTGGTTCGGCAGCCCGGAGATCTCCTGCAGCTCCGCCGGCCCGAGCAGCGTGCCGTCGGGACGAACGATGAGCACGAGGGTCCCGGACGACCCGTTCCCGAACCCGGGACCCAGCACGAAGCCGCCGGGGACCGGCCCCTGGCTCTGGAGGACCCGCACGATCGGGTCGGCGCGGGCCGCCAGGAGGTCCGTCCCGCGCGCGTCGAGCGAGCCCGAGACCGCCAGGTACAGCGCCGTGCCCAGCGCGACGAGGATGACGAGCGTCAGGCCGCCGCTCCAGGCCAACAGCCGAAGACGCGTGCGACGGAGCAGCGCCGCGTCGCCGTTCTCGCGTGGTGCGTCAGTCGCCACGCAGCCGGTATCCCATCCCGCGGACCGTCTCGATGCGGGCCGCGGCGTCCGGGCCCAGCTTGTCCCTGAGCAGGTGGATGTACGCCTCCACCGTGTTCGGGGTCAACGCGGCACCATATGGCCAGGCATAGTCGAGGAGCTGGTCGCGGCTGAGGACCTGGCCGGGCCGCCGAAGCAGGCACTCGAGGATCGAGTACTCGCGGCCGCTCAGCTGGACCTCCTTGCCCCCCACGTCGACGCGGCGCAGCGCCTCGTCGAGCACGATCGGCCCTGCGCTGAGGCGCATCGTCGAGCGTGGCGGCGGTCGCCGGCCCAATGCGCGGAGGCGCGCAAGCAGCTCCTCGTAGGCAAACGGCTTCACGAGGTAGTCGTCCGCGCCGGCGTCCAGGCCTGCCACCCGGTCTCCCACGGCGTCGCGCGCGGTGAGCATCAGGATCGGCACCTGGTTGCCCAACCGGCGAAGCTGCCGGGCGACCTCGAAGCCAGACCGGTCCGGCAGCCCAACATCGAGGATGACCGCGTCGAGGCCCGGGGAGGCCCCGGCGACTTCCAGGCCGTCGTCGGCCGTCTCGGCCGTCTCCACCGTGTGGCGGTCCTGCGTCAGGAGTCGCCGGAGGAGGCGAACGAGCCGCGCGTCATCCTCGATGACCAGCAGGTGCACGAGATCTCCAGTGCGGGTTGGAACCCATCAGCTTGCGATTGCCTGATCAGGGGGTGACGAGCGTGACCTCCGAGGCGGTGATGGTACGGGTCACCGTGCCGGTGCCGCCGGTCGCCGCCGGTCCCGCCGGTCCCGCCCGCGGCACCGGCTCCGCCGCCAAACGCGCCGCCGAAGCCGCCCGCTCCGCCACCGAGCTCCACCTGCACCTGCACCTGCTTCCCGGCCGTCACGTCAGCCGCGGTTGCCGCCGCCTGGGCATGGTAGGTCGTGGTGCTGGGCAGGTCGACGGTGACAGTGCTCCCGTTCGCCTCCTTGAGGGTCATGGTGGTGCCCGAGATCGACTCGACAGTCCCGGTCAGGAGGACCCCGCCAAAGCCGGCCCCGCGTCCAGCGGCGCCGGCCGCGGTGCCGGCCGCGCCGGTACCACCCGTACCGAACCCGCCGCCCGCGAAACGCGAGGTGGCTGCCGCGGCCGCCGGTGCGGTCACGCGGCCGATGGCGAACGTCACGCCGCCGACGGCGATGAGCAATCCCACGGCAAGCAGGATCGTGAACGTCCGGTCCTGCTTCTTGGCCGGTGCGACGACCGGCGGCGGGGGCGTCGTCACCGGCGGGGCGACCTGCGCGAACGAGTCAGTCATGGTGCGTTCCTTTCATACGTCGCGGGGCGACGGTCATTCGTACCGAAGGGCGACAACAGGGTCGAGCCGGGCGGCCTGGCTCGCGGGCCAGACGCCGAACACGATCCCCACGATCAGGCTGAAGCCGACGGCGGCCACGATCGTCAGCGGGCTGAAGATGAACCCCCAGCCGGCGATCACGCCGATCACGGCAGAGATGGCTAACCCGATCACGATGCCGACCAGGCCGCCGGCCAGGGAGAGGGCCAGCGCCTCGATGAGGAACTGGGCCAGGATGTCGCGTCCGCGGGCACCGATCGCCTTGCGGATGCCGATCTCGCGGGTCCGCTCCCGGACCGAGACCAGCATGATGTTCATGATCCCGATGCCGCCCACGATCAGGGAGATCGAGGCGATCCCGGCCAGCAGCACGCTCAGCAGCGTGCTGACCGACCCGACCGTCGCGAGCAGTTGGTCCTGATTCTGGATCGTGAAGTCACTGGTGGCCGTTCCCGTCAACCCGTGACGCTGGCGAAGCGTGGCCGTGATCTCGGCGGTGACGGTGGTCATCTGGTCCGCGGACGCCACACTCACGCCGATCGACCGGACGCTGGTCCCACCCACCAGCAGGGCGCTGGCGGTCGAAACCGGGATCAGGACCTCGTCGTCGGGACTCGCGAAGCCGGTGCCACCCTTGGCCTGCATGATCCCGACCACCTCGAATGGCAGCCCTCCGATCTGGATGTCAGTCCCGATCGCGCTGGCGCCCAGGCCCAGGTCGTCCGCGGTCGTCGCGCCCAGGACCGCGACACGGAGGGTGGAATCCACGCTGGCCGGGGTCAGGAACGAACCCTGCCACATCGTGTACGCCAGAGCGGTCAGGTAGCCCGGCGTGGTCCCGACCACGGTCGTGGTCGTGTTCAGGGAACCCGCGACCACGAGCTTCGAGGTGGAAAGCTGCGGCGCGACGGCCTGGACGCCGGACAGCGAACCGAGCGCGGTCGCGTCGGCCAGCGTGAGCGTCGTGGATGAGCCGGCCGCCCCGCGCGTGAAGCCGCTGAATGAAGCCCCCGGGTTGACCGTCAGCAGGTTCGTGCCAAGGCCCGCCAGCCGGTTGCTGATCCCGCTCGTCGCGCCCTGGCCGACCGCCACGAGGGCCACGACCGACGCGACGCCGATGACGACGCCCAGCATCGTGAGAGCTGTGCGGAGCTTGCCGGTTCCCAGGCGCCCGAGCGCGAGATGAAGGAGATCGCGCACGCTCATGCCGCCACCTGTCCGTCGCGGATATGGATCTGGCGGTCCGCCACGGCAGCCACCTCCGCGTCGTGGGTGATCAGGATGATCGTCCGGCCGGAGGCATGGAGGTCGTGGAAGAGCTCGATGACCTCCGCCCCGGAGTGGCTGTCGAGGTTGCCCGTCGGCTCGTCCGCGAGGAGGATGGCCGGCTCCGTGACGAGGGCCCGGGCGATCCCGACGCGCTGCTGCTGGCCCCCGGACAGCTCGGTCGGCTCGTGGTCCAGCCGGTCCCCCAGGCCCAGCCGCTCGAGGACTGCCTGGGCGCGCGCATGCCGCTCGCGGCGCGGGACGCCCTGGTACATGAGCGGCGTGGCCACGTTGTCCAGGGCGGACGTCCGCGGCAGCAGGTTGTACGACTGGAAGACGAAGCCGATCGACCGGCTTCGGAGGGCCGCGAGGCCGTCGTCGTCGAGCGTGTCGACCGGCGTGCCGTCCAGGATGTAACGCCCCTCCGTCGGCCGGTCCAGGCATCCCAGGATGTTCATCATGGTCGACTTGCCGGAGCCCGACGGTCCGATGATCGCGACGAACTCGCCGCGGTCGATCTGCAGATTCACCGACACGAGCGCAGGCACCGACAGCCTGCCCGACGTGTAAACCCGGGAGACTCCCTCCAGGGCGATGATCGCGCCCGTCATGGTTAGCCGCCACCGCCCGCGCCACCCCGGCCGAACCCACCGCCCCCGCCGCCGACGATGCCCGGAATCGCGACGCCGCCGCCGGTGGTCGTCGAGGTGCTGGTCCGGGCCGACACCGTCCCGATCGCGACCGTGTCGCCGGCCGAGATGCCACTCTGGATCTCGGCCAGGCTGGTGGTCACGAGACCCACCTGGACCGGAACGAGCTGCGAGGTGCCGTCTGCGGCGATCACCCGGACGCTGTAGTTGCCCGACGATCCGTCGAGCGCGATGGCCGGGACCGCAATGACGTTGCTGGCCTCCGCCGTGGTGACCGCGATGCTCGCGCTCATCCCGGACAGCACCGTCGCCGGCGCGTTGGTTAGCGTGATCTGGACCGCGTAGGTGACGACGCTGGAACCGCCGGCGGCCGTCGCCGCGGTCGGGGTGATCTGGCTCACGGTGCCGTCGATCGTCTGGCCAACAGCAGCGACGGTCACAGCTGTGGGCTGCCCAACCTTGATGCTGCCGATCGCGCTCTCCGCGAAGCTGGCGGTCACCTGCATCGGACCGACCTCCAGCGTGATCGCGTTGCCGGACGGGGCGAGGAGGCCGGCGACGACGCTCACGGCGACGACGGTGCCGTCCGCCGGGGCCGTGAGCGTTGCGCCGTTGACCTGTATCTGCGCCTGGCGGACGGACTCCTGGGCGTTCGTGACCGACGCCTGGTCGGAGGCGATCGTCGAGGGCACGGCGGGCGCCGTCTTGCTCGCATAGGAGAGCTGAGCGGACTGGAGTCCGAGGCGGGCCGAGGCAAGCTGGTTCGCCGTCGAGTTCGACGACGTCGAGAGCTGGAGCTTGAGCGACGCCAGCGCGTTCTGGGCGTTCGTGACGGCGGTCTGGTCGTTCTTGAGCAGGTTGGCGGTATCCGTGACGAGCTGCGCCTGCGCCTGGGTGAGGGCGGCCTGCGCCTGGGTCAACGACAGCTGGTTCTGCTGGTCGGTGATTGTGGCAAGGGTGCCCGAGCCCGAAAGCTGGGCATTGAGCATGTCGAGCTTCGCCTGCGCGCTGGTCACCTGAGACTGCGCGTTGGAGACCGCTGACTGCGCGGAGGCAACCGCAGCCGTGTCCGCGGCGATCTGCTGCGCCTGCTCGGTCGTGGGCGGACTATCGGCGTTTGCCCTGTCCGTGTTTAGTGTGGCCTGCGCCGCCGAGAGCGTTGACTGCGCCTGCTGGACTGCCTGCTGCGCGGTCGTCACCGCCTGCTGGGCCTGCTGAAGCGAGAGTGTGTTCTGCGCCGACGTGCTGCTTGCCGAGGCCGTGGACGCCTGGATTGACAGGTTGAGCGAATCCAGCTTGCTCTGGGCGGAGTTGATCGCGTTCTGGTCCGACGTGAGCGTGGCGGCTGCGGGGCCCGCGGCCTTGTCCGCGGCGAGCTGGTCCTGGGCGGTCTTGAGCGTCGTCTGGGCCTGCGCCAGCTGGAGGTCAGCGGAGGCCTTGGAGATCGGCGCGCTCTGCTCGGCCTGGGCGAGCGACTGCTGGGCCTGCTGGATCGAGAGCGCTGCTGCCGCCCGGTCGGTCGCGGAGAGGCCGCCCTTGTCCGTAGCGAGCTTTGCCTTTGCCACGGCGAGGTTTGCCTTCGCGATCGCGAGTGTCGCGGCAACCGAGCTGGAGTCGGCAACGGCGAGGACCTGGCCCTTCTTGACGCTCTGGCCGACGGTCGCCTTGACCGATTTCACGAGCCACGTGCTGCTTCCGCCTGCGCTCGACGAGCTGGACGAGCTGGAGGCCACGAGCTGGGGCTGGCTGCCGAACGCGAGGCCGTACGTCGCGCTGGGGGCGATGCTGCCGGTTGCGACCGACTGCGCGACCACGTTCTCCTGCGTCGCCGTCGCGGTCAGGTACTGGGTGCTCGCGGACGAGCCGAAGCTCGGCCCGATCACGGCAACCCCAATTGCGCCGACCCCGATGGCGATGAGGCCGATCACGGCCAGGAGGCGAAGCTTCATGCGGATCCCTCTGGTAGAGCATGCCGGCGGAGCCCGGGCGATGCGGCCGGTGGGGCCGGGACAGGACCTGGTCGTCGGAACAACGGCGGCAGGTGTATCGCCTGACCCTGAAAGAGCCCTGAAGCGCGGATCAGGCCAAGAATGGCTCGACGGACGGCGTCCAGGCGAGGCGCCGATCGGTCGTGATGGCGAGCGCGCCGTAGCCGGGGTGCGTCGCAACCCATTCCGGGCCGGAGACGCCCATCGCGAACGCCGTGGTCGCGTAGGCATCGGCCCAGGTCAGGCTGGGCCCCACCACCGTCACGCTGTGCAGACCGCGAGGGGCTCCGCCCGTCCGCGGGTCTCGGATGTGCTCGCCCCTCTCGTAGGTACCTGAGGTTGCCACGGCGAGGTCGCGGACGGCCAGCACACGGGCGATCGCGTCCACGTGGTCGGGATGGCGAATCCCGACTCGCCACGCTCGGCCCGGCTCCGGCTCGCCGCGGGCGATCACGTCGCCGCCGCAGTTACAGGCGTAGTTGCGGGAGCCCGCTTCGTCGAGGAGGAGCGCGGCCTCTTCCACCGCCCAGCCCTTGACGAGCCCGGATGGGTCCAAACGTCCGTCGGTGCGGTGGCCGCGCGCGTCGAACCAACCGTCTGTCGTCCGGTGGAGGTCGTCGCACATACCCAGCACGAATCGCACCTCCGGCGACGCGTCGGCCTCCGCCAGCTCACCGCGCCCGATCCGGCTGATCTCGCTGTCCGGGCGATACGTACTGAAGCGCGCCTCGATCTGCTCTAGGCGGGCGAGCATCGCATCGACGACGGATTCCGGGATCCCCGGGTCGCGAATGTCGATGCTGATCACGGTGCCCATGACCGCGGCCACACGGTGCGGACCGCGCGCCGCACCGGTGGCCGGCCCGGCAGTAAGCGTGCGACCGATAGGCCCGGCCAGGAGTCCGCTGGCGTTTGCCAACTCGCCGCGCGCCGCCACGGTCGAAGCCGTTCCCCCGGGTCTAGCCATGCGCCGCCTGGTCGAGGGCAGCCTGCAGCGACTGCGCGTAGGCGTCGCTCGTGTACGTGGCGCCGGAGATCAGGTCGATCTGCGCGCTCTGGGCCGTCAGCGCCTCCGTCTGGAGCATCGGCCCGACGATCCCGCTGATGTACGCAGATCGCTGTCGATCCGAGGGCAGCTGGAGCGCCGTCACATCGGTGATCTTGCCGTTGGCGATCGTGACCTGAACCTGCACCGGCCCGAACTGGGTCTGGACCACCGGACCCGTGACCGTTCCGTTCGCGAGGGCCGTGCCCCCTGAGCGCGTGGCCGGGGCCGCGCTGGCTGCCGGTGCGGCAGTCGCGGCGGGTACCCCGCCGCCGCTTTGCGACGCCGGGCTGGCCGCCGGGTTGGCATTCGACGCCGGCGCAGCGGCGGCTCCCCCTGCCGACACCGGAGCAGACGTCGCGACAGGCGCGACGAGCGCGATGTTCCTCCCGGCCGAGAGCGTTCCGGTGTCGGGCGTCTTGAACGAGAACAGCAGGATCAGGGCGAGGGTCGTCAGCGTGAGGGCGATGGCGCCGCGTTTCGGCATGGCTATGTCTCCGGATCAGTAGGCAAAGCGTTCGAGGTGGACCTGCGACGCCGGCACCGCCAGCGCTCTCAGGCTTGCTCGGACCAATTCCATGAGCGGGGTGGGTCCGCACAGGTAGACGTCTCGGTTGCGCACGTCGGGGACGAGCGCGCGCAGGCCATCGGCGTCGAGCGGGTCCCGGGGCATCGCCCGGGTCCCACGCCGGCCCACGAGATAGTGGACCGCCGCGCCGCGGTGCCTCGCGAGCGCGTCCAGCTCGTCGCGGAAGACGAGGTCCGCCTCCCGGCTGGCGCGGTAGATGAGCGTGAGGTCGCCGGGCCGGCCCGGCAGCGACTCCAGGAGCGCCCGGAGCGGCGTGATGCCGATCCCGCCGGCGACGAGGAGCACACGCTGGCGCGTGCGGCGCGCCCCGGTAAGCGTCCCGTAGGGCCCCTCGAGTGCGACCCGGGTTCCCGGCTTCAGGGCCTGGAGCTGCGCCGTCCAGTCGCCCAGCTCCTTGATCGTGAACCGGAGCGACCGTCCGTTCGGGGCGGCCGAGAGGGAGAACGGGTGGGCGCGCCACCAGGCATCACGGGTCAGCAGACGCAGGTTGAAGTACTGGCCGCTCCTGGCGGCGAGGCGCTCCAGGTTGCGACCAGTCACGTAGACGGAGACCACCCCCGGCGCCTCCGTGACCACGCTCGCGATCCGAGGCCGATAACGCAGCGTCGTCCTGATCGGCTGGCCGAACCGGAAGACGAGGACCATCGCGACCGCGACTACAAGCAGGGACGTCCAGTAGATCCTCGCCACAGGATCGTTGATGAAGTCGCTCCCCACGACGAGCTGGTGCGCGAACCCGAGCGCGATCCCCAGGTATGCGTAGAGGTGGATGCCGTACCAGGTCTCGTACGAGAGCCGCCGCCGTGCGGCGCGGACCGAGGTAGCCGCGACGGCGACGAAACATGCCATCGCGGCTGTCGCCATCAGCACGAACGGGTAGGTCCCGAGCAGGGTGGTCGTCTCGTCGAGGATGCTTCTCCCGTCGCTCATCGACCAGCCGAACGTCGTGAAGACGACGTGGCCTGCGAGCAGCCAGACCGTCCCGAACCCGAGCCAGCGGTGCGCCCACGCCAGGCGGTCCATACCGAATACCTGATCGAGCCAGGGGCTGCGCGACATGAGTACCAGCTGGATGAGCGCGAGGTACGTGCCCAGGAGTGCGGTGATCTGGCCCGCCGCGGTGAGAAAGGCCCCGGGGCTCGTCAGCGCCGACGCGCCCCCGTGACGGATCCACATCGCGACGATGAGCGCGCCGTTGGCCACCAGCAGGGCGACGACGTCGGAGGCACGGACGGGCCAGCGCCGCGGAAGCGGGACGCGGACGGGTCGGGCGGCGACTGGTCGAGAGGCAGTTTGCAAGACGGTTCCCGGCTGCGGTGGCGACCTCACCGAGAGGTCGCCAAGAGGTCGCCATCCTCAGGGACTGGGCTGAAGCACGCCTGAAAGAACCTACCCGCCGGGGCCGGCGATCAGGGGCCGGGGGCGCGGCGCGCTTCTCCCTTCGCGCCGCGGGTGGGGCGCTGCGGGCTTCGCGCGGCTATTCGCTGCGGGCGACGACCCTAGCTGGCGGTGCGGGCCGCCGCGCGGCGCGCCGGCGGCTTGAGGGCCTTGATGGCCTCCTCGATGTCGCGCATGATCCCGTCGCTGCCCGCCGACGACTTCGCGGACCGCAAGCTGGCGAGCGCGACATCGCGCGTCTCGACGTCCACGGCGGTATCGGCGTCGACGGCCTTGCGGATGACGCGGACGGCGAAGGCGCCCAGGGCCGGGTCGGTGAGCCACGGGCTCACGCCCTTGATCGCGGCCTCACCGTGGGCAGCGATCGCGTCGCGAAGCTCGATGCGACGGTCCGGTGCAGCCTCTTCCGCGGCCTGGAGCAGCGACTCGAGGGATTGATCTTCCGACTTCATCGACAGACTCTCCATCCAGTGGACCGTCTCGCCGAGTGACGGACATCCACGGCGGGTGTCGGGACGCAGGTGTCCGGACGCGTGGGAGGCGGCGCGGTGCTACCAGCCTACCGCTTCTGAGCCTGCCCCGTGCGGCGAGGGCGGGCTCGGCGAGGCGCGGGCACTGGACGTGCCGGAAGTCCCTGGTGGCTTGACCGCTGTACCTCAATGGGACAATAGCGGGCAGCGGGACGCTCTGACGCGCGGGCCATGTCCACGGCCGCCCAAGGCCGCGCCGAGCCACTGGCGAGGCCGACCCGCAGGCAAGCGTCCCGGGGAGGGCGAGATGGGCGAACGCGGCCGGGCCAGCCGGTTCGTGGTCGGCATCGCGGTCACCGCTCTTCTCAGCGGATGTGCCGGGAGCGCGACATCCTCGCCGGCGCCTTCATCTGCTCCGCCGGCCGAGGGCCCGTCAGCTCCCGCCGCGACAGCAGCCACACCGGCGGCCAGAGCGCCGTCGGCCACGTCGGGCACCCCGGCGACCGTCGAGTTGACCGGGTTCAGCGTGCGCCCGTTCGGCCTCGCGGTCACCACCAGCGCGTACTTCGCTGTCGACGCGGCCGGAAACGTCTACCTCCCCGGCGGGTCGAAAGGCGCGGCCCTTGGGAAGATCGCCCCCGACGGCTCGCTGGTCGCACGCTGGGCCGGCTTCGACGTCGTGCCGGGTCAGCCGGACACGGTCGTGGGCGTCGCGGTTGACCCGGCGTCTGGTGACGTCTGGGTCACCGACACCACCGCCGACGCCGTGGTGCACCTGGCGTCCGACCTCACGCTGAAGGGTAAGTGGGGATCGACCGGCCCCGGCAAAGGCCAGTTCTTCAGCCCGGGCGGCATCGCCATCGACCCGCAGGGGAACATCGTCGTCGCGGACATGGGCAACGACCGCATCGAGACGTTCACACCCGACGGGAACGTGGTCACGGTCTGGGACGCGCCCGGCGGCAAGACCGCGCCCGTCGATGTCACGACCGACCCGGAGGGCAACGTCGTCGCCTCGACCATGCAGCCGCTCATGCTCACGGTCACTGGCGGTGAGGTCATCAAGCTCGGGCCGACCGGCAGCTCCCTCCTGACACTCCCGGACGCCGCGGGCATCGACGCGCTCACGTTCCCGGATGCCGCGGTCGATGCCACCGGGAACATCTACGAAGCGGACGCCTTGCTCGGCCTCGTGAAGTTCTCCGCGGACGGAAAGCAGTCGGGCACGTGGCAGATCCGCGGCGGCGGCCAGGCCGCCGTCGCGGTGCGCGTGGCACCGTCGGGGAACATCTACACGCTCGCCTGCGTTGGCCAGAACGGCGACTGCACACTCGCCGAGTACACGCCCGACATGCAACTCGTCGCGACCTGGCACGCGTCCACCCCGGTGGACCACCCGGGGACCATGGTCGACGTGGGCGGCCACCGGCTGTACCTCCAGTGCGTGGGCTCGGGGAGCCCGACGATCGTCTGGGAGGCCGGATACAACGGGTCCGGCTGGCTGAACACCTCGCAGTACCTGATGGGCAAGCTGGCGGAGACGAGCCGTGTCTGCACCTACGACCGGGCGAACCTGGGGTGGAGCGACCGCGGCCCGACGGAGATGAGCTACTGGTCCCAGGCGGTCACGGACCTGCACACGGCCCTGGCGAAGGGCGGCGAGAAGGGACCGTACGTGATGGCCGGCCACTCGTACGGTGGACTTCTTGCGAGGCTGTTCGCGCTCACGTACCCCAAGGATGTTGCGGGTGTCGTCGCGGTCGACCCGTCCCATGAGGACGCGTGGGCTGGACCGGCAACCGATCCGACGGCACCGTTCGGCATGACGACGTGCACCGATGCCTCGTGCCCGCTGTACGAGAACATCCAGGCGCTCAAGAAGCTCGAAGGCGGCAAGGTCGCGGGGTCGCTCGGCGCGCTCCCGCTCGTCGTCCTGTCCCACGCGCCGGACTTGCCGTGGTGGAACGCGGACTACGACGCGACGTGGGAGAAGCTCGGGGCCGACACCGCCACCGCATCGACCAACGCCCGGCACGTGATCGCGACGTGGTCCACCCATGAGATCCCATACACGCAGCCCGGCCTCGTGATCGAGGCGGTGCGGCAGGTGGTCGCGGCGGCACGGGCGCCGAAGCACACGCTCCCGCCTTGCGGCGCGGCCTTCACCGCGCTGGGAGGTCAGTGCGAGTAGGGGAAACAGGCTGGAATCCTGTGCCTCGGTAGGACAACGGGTGGCTGGGGCGGAACCTGCTCGGCGGAGGCAATTGGCATGGACCTTGCCTCGGTGGCCGAAGACGGCTTCGGCTACGGCGCCCTTATTCGAGCTCGCTGGGATGATGCCGTCCGTCTCGGTGCTGGCGCCCTCGTCGTCCAGGCGTCGGGCATGTCGCGCCCGATCCTGGAACGGCTCGGGTTCCGTGCGACCGGTGCATGACGCTGCTCATCGACCGAGCGGCGTCCGACCACCCCGGGTGACGGCTCTTCCTGAGAGCGAAGCCGGGAGTTGGAGCGGGCCGCCTACCGTGTCGTCACGGAGATGTCACGACACCATCGGGGACGCGGCGGAGTGACCGGCCCGATCCGCTGAACGAACCGTCGCCGCGTCGAGCCGGGCGATGAACGGCGCGGCCTGGAGCCGAACGAGGATCTCGCGGGCGGCCGTCGGCGGCCGGCCGGACCTCCGGATCGGAAGGCTCGAGCAACGTCGCCATGGTGATCGCCGTGAGAGCCTCGCGCCAGGGCGCGCCGAGGTCGCGCCACCCTGCGAGCGCCTCCCGGAAGGCCGACAGCGCCTCTCCTCCACGCCCTTCGAGCGCCGCCAGCCCGGCCCGGACCGTCCGGCGGTTCACGTCGACGATCCTGCCGTGTGCCCCGGTCGCGTCCAGGGCCGCGAGCGCGGCGGCCGCCCGCTGACCGGTCGCGCTCCCAGAGCGCGCAGATGGCGGCATACGGGTAGAGGTGGCTCGCCTCATCGCGGGCAAACGTGCCCGCACTCCGTCACCGCGTCGTAGGCATCGGAAAGCCGGCCCGCCCCGAAGGCGACCCAGAAGCGCACGTCGAGGATCGACTCGCGCCATGACGTCTTCGTCCGAGGCGACCGATGAAACCGCTCCAGCCAGGCTTGTCTCCTCCGCCAGGTCCTCCCCGCGCAGGGAACCGACCATGAGACGACTGTACGGTCAGAAACGCCCGCTCGACGTCCTCCGGCGCGGTCCCCATGGCAGCGTCGATCTCAGCGCGCGCCCAGTCCCAGTCGCCCGTGTCCAATGGCGGCCTGCGTCGCGTTCACCAGAGTGAAGGCGTATCCGGCGCGATCGCCGCGCCGCGCCGCCGACGCATGAGCGCAGTCCGAGCGGCGTCGAACACTCCCCGGACGTCCGAGTCGATCAGGTACCCACTGAGGTTGTTCAGGCCTCTCCAGGTGATCGCCGCCAATCCGTTCGTCTCGGCAAGGTCGATCCCCGTCCGGATTGCGCCAACGCCTTCGTAGGAGCGACGGAGAGAGCACAGGGCGGAACCGCGGGTGACCAGCGTGTCGGCCACGAGCGCCACGAGGTCGCCCCGCTCGGCCGCGGCCAGGGCACGATCGGCGACCTCGACCCCGCGCTGATGCTGCTGGCCGACGAAAGAGCGCCCGGGCGAGCTGACTGTCGAGGGCGACGGCCTCGGGGTCCCCGGCGAGGTCGGCGAACTCCGTGGCGGCGGGCTCGAGGATCGCCAGCGCCCGGCCGTAGCGGTTGCCGTGGATCAGCGCTGCACCGAGCTCGGCGGTCGTGCGGGCGAGCCGCGGAGCGATCACCGAGCCCGCGGTGGATGTCGATGGCCTCGCACGAGATAGCGCTCCGCCGCCTCGTGGTCGGCCGCGAGGGAAGCCGAATGACCGGCACCGCTCGCGGAGGAGGGCCTGATCTCGCAGGTCGGTCGTCACGCTGAGCGCCTCCTCGAGGAAGGCGACGGCCTGCGCGTGGGAGCCCAGGGCGATGGCACGCTCGGCAGCCGCCCGGAGCGCCACCCGGGCCTGGGCCGCAAGGGTGTCCGCCTCGGGCCCCCGGGCGCGTTCCGGTGGGCGGCGAGGTAGTGGCCGGCAAGGGCGGCCGGCGAGCTCGTCGGTCCCGAGCGACTCGAAGTAGCGGGCGGCGGCGAGGTGACGGACCTTCCGGTCGCGCTTCGCGAGCGTGTTGTAGGCGACCTCGCGGACCAGCGATTGGACGAAGGCGTACTGGCCCCGCTCGGGGCTGCGCGGGTTGCCCTCGACCGCGAGGAGCTCGCGCCGAGCGAGGCTCCGCAGGCGCGGCTCGAGGGCCGGCTCGTCGATCCCGCTGACGGCCGCCAGGGCCAGCGAGGCGTGAAGGTCTGGCCGAGAACGGCGGCATCGAGCAGGAGGACCCGGTCGGCGGGCCTCGAGGGCATCGAGCCGGGCGGCGACGAGCTCGGTCAGCGTCTCGGGCACAGCGATGTCCGCGAGATCACCGGTCGGCCGGTAGGCCCCGTCGCTCGCCACGAGCTTGCCGTCGGCGAGGAGCATCCGGACCGTCTCGACCGCGTACAGGGGGACCCCGTCGGCCCGCTCGACGATCGAGCTGGACGGCCGCCTCGGGGAGCCCGGGGACGAGGCCGGCGAGGAGCTCGCGCATGGCGGCCTCCGGCAGCGGCTCCAGGTGGAGGGTCGCAAAGTTGCGCCGACCAGCGCCCCAGCCGGGACGGCGCTCGAGCAACTCCGGGCGCGCCAGCGTGAGGACGTAGATCGGCACGCCCCGCGACCAATCGAGCAGGTGGTCGATGAAGTCGAGGAGGCCCGAGTCGGCGTGGTGGAGGTCCTCGAAGACCATCACCACCGGGGCGACCGCTGCGAGCCGCTCGAAGAAGGTCCGCCAGGCGCTGAAGAAGTGCGCCGGGCCGGCGGCGCTCGCCTCGACCCCCAGCAGGGCAAGGAGAGCCGGCTCGATCCAGCGCCGCTCGTCGGGATCGGGCACATGGGCAGCCACCGTCTCGGCGATCTTGCGGCGCGTCGTCGCCTCGTCGTCGGTCTCGAGGAGGCCGGCCCGTGCGCGGACCATCTCGCCGAGCGCCCAGAACGTGATCCCGTCCCCGTAGGCGGGGCAGCGTCCTTCGTGCCAGAAGGTATCCTCGGCGAGCCCGTCGGCGTACTTGAGGAACTCCCAGGCGAGCCGCGTCTTGCCGATCCCGGCCTGGCCGGTGACCGAGACGTGGCGCGGCCGGCGCTCGCGGGCCGTGGCGTGGAAGAGGTCCTTGAGGAGGCGCAGCTCGTCGTCGCGGCCGACGAAGGGGGCCTCGAGCGTCTCCGCCCGGTTGCGGCCACCCCGTTCCGCGACGACGCGGAGGGCCCGCCAGGCGGGCACTGGGGCGGTCTTGCCTTTGAGGGTCTGCTCGCCGGCCGGCTCGAAGACGATCGCCGCGGAGGCCGCCCGGGCAGTGGCTTCCCCGACGAGCACCGCGCCGGGCGGGGCGACCGACTGGAGCCGGGCGGCCGTGTTGACGAGGTCCCCGGCGACCATCCCCTGGCCGGTCGCGCCGATCGTCACGGCGGCCTCGCCAGTCAGGACCCCGGCCCGGGCAGCGATCGCAGGACCGAGCGTCCGGACAGCGTCGACGAGCTCGAGCCCGGCCCGCACCGCCCGTTCGGCGTCATCCTCGCGGGCGAGCGGGGCGCCCCAGACCGCCATGACGGCGTCGCCGATGAACTTCTCGACGCTCCCGCCGTGGCGGGCGATCACCTCGCCGGCGAGCTCGAAGTACCGAGAGAGCGTTTCGCGGACCTCCTCGGCGTCGCGCTCCTCGGCGAAGGGGGTGAAGCCGACCAGGTCAGCGAAGAGGACCGAGACGTGCCGGCGCTCGGCCACGGGAACGGGAGTCCGTGCGGGAGCTTCGGAGCGCCGCATCGCCGCAGGGGGTGGCGTTGCTCCGGTCACGAGCGGGGTCGCGCATTCGCCGCAGAACTTCGCGTCGGCGCTGTTGGTCGCACCGCAGGACGGACAGCCCAACGCGAGTCGAGACGCACACTCCTTGCAGAACTTGCGCCCCGCCTCATTCTCGGTCCCGCAGTTCGCGCAGACCACCCGGCGCTCCAATGCGACGTGAGGGACCGAGCGTACCGCAGGTAGCCCGCTACCGACAGGGGGATCTGTCGCCGCGACCGCACCGACCCGCCGCCCGCCTCACGGCTCACCGCTCGATTTGTCTGTCAACTCGATTTGCCTGCCAAACGGCTCTGGCGAGCCAGGGCCGCCCGCAGTGGAGTGATCGCTGGCGACCGGGCCGCCACCAACAACCCGTGCCACCCGTCTCATCGGTGGCCCAACCCGCACCACGAGCAGCGGCGACAGATGAACGCAAAGCGCCGTGCCGCGTCCCTTCTCATTGGGGTGATCCTTGCGGCGTGCGCGGGCACGTCGAGCCCGGCCGCGACGCCCGGCGCGAATGTGACTCCCGCAGCGCCCGCTTCGCTGCCACTGTCGGGCTCGACGGCGAGCCCGACAACATCGCCCAGCCCGACGCCCACGCCCATCGTGTTGCCCTCCGCTCCGGCGCCGGTTCCATCACCCGATGCTGGGCCGACGCCCGGGCTGGAGAACACGCTCGTGGCCCGCATCTTCGTGTACCCCGACGTGACGGTCGGCCGGATCCCCCCGATGCTCAGCGTCTACGCGGACGGCCGGGTCCTCCTGCCCTCCTGGAGCGCAGATGGGAGGATGGACTTCATCGCCCGCCGGCTCACCCCGGCCGGCCTGGCGGCGCTTCGCTCGGCTCTCGAAGCAAGCGGGTTCTTCGCCGGCGACATCGAGATCCCGCCGACGCAGGCGACCGACTCCGGCTACACGACGTACACCGTCTCGCTCCGGGTCGGAGACCGACTCGCCACCGCCCGCACGACGAACTCCGCGATGTCGGCGCAGGGTCGTGCGCTCGTGGACCTCGCCGAGCGGTGGACGCATCCCGAGCGCGTGCTTCCCGCGGACGCCTGGCTTCCCGGTCAGTCCATCTACCAGGGGTCGAGCTGGTACCTAGTGCTGCGGCTCCTGCCGGACTTCGTCTCGACCCAGGATGTGGACTCGACGGCGCTCGAGGCGGAGATCGGCGACCTGGCGTCGTTCGGCCACCTGATGGAGGCGTTCGAGGACGGGAGCACGGTCCGCTGCGGGATCGTCGGGGCGGCCGCCGTCGCGCGGATCGTGGCTGCCCTGGTGGCCGAGGGCGTCTACGCCGAGGCGGGCGGAGCCGAGTACCGCGCCGACATGCGCTGGGTCGGCGGCAACGGGATCGTCACTCTCGGTGCCTACCTGATGCTGCCGGACGACCCGGTCACGTGCCCCGCGGACATCATCGTGTGACGGTGGCTGACACCCCCACCACCTCGCCCGGCTCTAGTGGCCGCCGTGCCCGGCCGTGCTGTCGTCAACGCAGCCATCGAACGGCCACGCTATCGGAGCGACCAGGCAGGCGCCGCCGATCCGGGCCCGATCGGCCCGACGAGTTCGAGCCATCTGGCAATTCGATACATCATGGCCGGGTGACACATAGTCGGCCGAGATGCCGACCTTGCTGACCTCCCCGACCGCGGTGGACACGGCACCGCGACCCGACCAGGGCGTGGCGAGCCCGCGATCCCGGTGAGAACGCACACGATCCGGGTCCGGCTCGACGAACAGGGTCACCTCGTCCTGCCCGCGAAGCTGGCCGAGCGGTTCGGGCTCGTCGACGGCGCGGCCGTCCGCCTCGATGAACGCGCCGACACGCTCACCATCGGCCGGGCGACCGCAAGCCTCGCCCGGGTGTACGTGGAGCCGACGACCCTCTGCAACCTGCTCTGCAGCACCTGCATCCGCAACGTGTGGGACGAGCCGCAGGGATTGATGTCGACGGACACGTTCGCCCGGATCATCGAGGGCGTGCAGGAGGTCTCGCCTCTCCCGACCCTGTTCTTCGGTGGGTTCGGCGAACCGTTCGCGCATCCAGACCTCGTCTCGATGCTCGCCGCCGCGAAGTCGGTCGGCTGTCGGGTCGAGCTCATCACGAACGGCACGCGGCTTGCCGACGAAGCCCGACGCGAACTCGTTCGCATCGGGCTCGACCGGCTGTGGGTCTCGATTGACGGGGCGACGCCCGAGAGCTACGCCGACGTCCGTCTATGGGACGCCTTGCCGGAGGTGATCGAGAACCTCACTCGACTGAAGGAGCTGCGCACGACCCATGGTGCCGGGCTGCCCAGGCTCGGGATCGCGTTCGTGGCAATGAAGCGGAACATCGCGGACCTTCGAGAGGTCGTCTGCCTGGGTCAGAAGCTGGGGGCTGACCGGTTCTCGGTCAGCAACGTCCTTGCACACACACGCGAGATGCGCGACCAGGTGCTCTATGCCAACTCGATCGACACGGAAGAGGTCGAGCCCTCCATATGGGATCCGGAGATCTCGCTGCCGCGGATGGACATCGACGCGCTGACCACCGAGCCTCTCGTTCGAGCCCAGGCGGGCCGTGACCGGGCGGTGGCTCCCGGACCCAGCGCGAGGACCCCGCTCGAACACTTGTCCCTTCGTCCAGAAGGGCAGCGTCTCGGTACGCTGGGATGGGGCCGTCAGCCCGTGTCTGCCGCTACTCCACACCCACCGCAGCTACCTGGACTTTCGGCCCCGGATGAGCCACGCCTTCTCCGTGGGCAACGTCAATCAACGGAGCCTGATCGACTTGTGGAACGATCCCGGCTACGTGGGGCTGCGCGAACGGCTCCTGGCCTTCGACTTCGCGCCCTGCACCATCTGCAACAGCTGCGACATGGCCGACGAGAACCTCGAGGACTGTTTCGGGAGCCCGACCCCGGCGTGCGGCGGCTGCCTCTGGGCACAGCGGTTCATCCAGTGCCCGTAGGGGCGACTGCTCGCGGGCTCGGGACCCGCTTACCGGTCGCTGTTCGGCGACCCACCACCAGTCAGGTTCAGGAACGCCGCCTGTGCAACACCCGCGCCCGTCAAGCGTCTTGTCTGCAACGCGGGAGGCGATGACACGCGGCCCATGTCCCGGTCGCCGCGACCGCGCCGAGCCATTGGCGAGACCAATCCGCGATGCGTCCCGGATCGAGGAGGGAACGCGATGCGTGGCGTGCGGATCGGCTCCGGGGGCCGGATCCTGTCTCTCGGCATCGGCCTGGCGCTGATCATCACGATGGCCGACGTCACGCCGGCGGGCGCCGCGACGGTCACGAACATCTGGCAGGCGAAGGTAGGGAGCGCCGGGGCAAACGGCACCGCGACGATCCAGGCGTACACGAGTGGAACGGGCTCGATCGCGCTCAAGCTCGCGAAGCTCACGGCGTCGACCAGCCTGCCGGTCAGGATCACCAAGGGGACGTGCAGTTCTGTCGGCGCGGTCCTCCTCACGCTCCCGTCGATCAAGACGACGAACGTCGGGGCGGCATCACGGACGTCCTCCTTGAGTGCGACGCAGGTCAAAGCGGTGGCGATCGCCACGACCGGCCCGAGTGGGATCGCGATCCGTGTGGGTTCCGGCTCGACCCTGAAGTGCGGCGTCTTCAGGTCGAAGCCAGTCGTCACCGTCTCGGGTCCTGCAGGGGTCCTGACAACCGGGGGGACGGGAACGTTCACGGCCACGGTCCGCGGCTCATCCAACACCGCGGTCGCCTGGTCTGTCGTGGAGCGCGGTGGCGGGTCCATCACCCAGGATGGCGTCTACACGGCGCCCGCGACGCCTGGCACCTACACCGTGAAAGCGACGTCCCAAGCCGACACCACCGCCTCGGGCACCGCCCGAGTGCCGGTCGTCATCCCGGTCGGCCACGTCCCGGGCTACGACGTGGGGGTGGACTACTACTCCTACGCCGTGGACTTCCACTCATCGGCGTTCATCACGCAGTACCAGAAGCCGGCCGTCCGCCAGACCGTCCGGACGCAGCTCCAGGGGATGGCGGACCGCGGCGCGACGGTCATCTCGACGCGGATCTGGTTCGTCACCGAGCCCGGGACGACGAACTTCGGGGACACGTGGCGGGCGACCTTCCCCATGAGCGACCAGGAGAAGCAGAACCTCCGCGCGTTCGCCCAGGACGTCGCGGCCGTCCGGGGTGCCGGGGGTAACCGGCTCCGCCTCGACCTCGGCCTGTTCTGGCTTGGCGCGGCCGACTACACCAGGGGTACCCTGGCCTCGGGCCTCGGCTGGACGCCACTCGCGCCCACGGAGTTCACGCGCCGCGTCGCGGTGACGACCGACAAGGTCCTCGCCGCCGTTGCCGGCGTGAAGAGACCCGACGGGGTGCTCGTCGTTGACACGATCTACCTCGACGGCGAGGTCATGGTCGGGGCCAAGGCCAACCAGGAGTGGTTCCTCACGACGCACTACCCGCGCTTCGTGGCCCGCGTGGCCGCGGCGGGCTTCCGGCCGTCGCTCTACTTCAACGTTGCGAGTGCCGCCGAGGATGTCCTGGCTCCCGGCTACATCGACGCGGACTACCACCCGATCCTCGACGGTCACATCTCGATGTTCTGGGTGTATCGCAGCCTGAGGTTCATGGCCGACCACGGCCTGCCGCTCCCCGACCGGGTGGACTTCTCGTGGTACGTCCCAGCGACCGCCGACGCCTCCTCCGCCACGCTGCTGGCGCGCGTCCTCGACGACGCGGACGCGACGCTGCCATCGCTCGGCCTGCCGAAGACGTACGGAATCGCCGAGACCTACTACTACGTCGACGCCACGCCGCGCCGGGAACTCGGGCAGGCGATCGCCGCACAGGCGGCCGCCAACCCGCGCCTGCAGCGGGTTACGTTCTGGACGCCGGGCTGGGGTCCGACCGGGTCACACCTCGGGTACCCGTTCGCCATCGAGGACTTCTACCCGCCTGCCGACGCAACGGGCGGCTAGTCCGTTCAGGCGCGAAGGCGCTCGCGTCGCAATCGGGAGGCGATTCGCGGCCACATTGGCAGCGCGTCGCCGAGCGTTGCAGGTCGCGGATCAGGCCGCCCGTCCAGTAATCGTGTCGTCCCGATCACGAAGCCGGGGAGTGGAGCGGGAGACGGGGTTCGAACCCGCGACATGCAGCTTGGAAGGCTGCCGCTCTGCCAGCTGAGCTACTCCCGCCCGCGATCTCTCGGCGCGACGAGAGGGAGCGTAGCACGGCGAGCGCCCGTACCGATCGCGCGTCGCCTGCCTCGGGCCCGCCTGAAGTCGGACGTTTCCGCCAACCGGCAAGAGGAGCACCGCTTCGGCGCCGGCCTGGGGCGCGAAGCACTCGACCGGCGTGCCCGGCTTGACCGAGTCCGGGGTGTCGAGACCGATCACACGCACGGTATCCGTCCGACCCGAGATGGTGACCTTCAAGGTGTCGCCGTCCACCACGGGTGTCACACGCGCGGCGACGTCCGGTACGGGCGAAGTCGGGGCGGCCGACCGTATCGCTGCCGTCCCGACGGCCGCAACGGGCGCTACCTCCGGTCCCTGGGTCGCGGCCAGGTCGCCGCAGGCCGCGATGGTCGAAGCGGCCGCCACGAGCAGTACGAAGGTCGCGAAGCGGCGTCGCATGGCATCGATTGTGCTCGCCAGCGTGAAGACTCAAATGGCAAGCGGGCCCCGGGCCGCCGAGAGGCTTTACCCTTGGCGAATGTGCCGCAGCATCCGCCCGCTCCGGGTCGTGGAGCCACCCACGACCGACGGCGACGTTCGTGCCGCCGCCCTCCAGTACATCCGCAAAGTGAGCGGCTCGCGCACGCCGCCGCGGCGTAATGCGAGCGCGTTCGAGGCCGCGATCGCCGACGTCGCCGCCGCCACGACCCGTCTCCTCGAGGCGCTGGGCACGCCGCCTGTCGCGGGCGACCCGACACCACCTGCGCTCTGGCCTCGGACCGGCAACCCTCGCGCCCGTGCTCGCGCTCGCCGGTCTCGTCCCCGCCTCGACGTCGGAGCCGCACGCGTGACCGACGAGGCTGCCCGCCGCCAGTGGGCCGCCGTCGCGGAGCGGTATGGCGCCGGCTGGAAGCAGGCGAGCGCGCCCGACCTTACCTGGCTGGTCGCCGCCGTGCAGCCCACCCCCACCGACCGGGCGCTGGACGTCGGGACGGGCGGCGGTCACGCGGCCCTGGCGCTGGCACCGGCGGTCGCGTCGGTAGCTGCCATCGACCCGACCCCGGAGATGCTCAGCGTGGCGAGCCGCCTCGCGGCGGAACGCGGCATCACGAACATCGCCTTCACGCGGGCTGTCGCGGATGCACTTCCCTTCCCCGATGCCAGCTTCGACGTGGCGATCACACGCTTCTCGGTCCATCACTGGCCCCAGCCCGGGCTCGCGTTCCGGGAGCTCCGGCGGGTGATGCGTCCGGGCGGGCGACTGGGCATCGTGGACCAGCTCGCACCGGAGGATGGCCCGCTCGACACGTTCCTCAACGCGGTGGAGCTGCTGCGGGATCCGTCGCATGCGCGGTCGCTCCGGGCATCGGAGTGGCTCGCGGTCCTGGCTGCGGCCGGGTTCGCGGGTCGCATGGAGCGTACGTGGGAGCTGGAGCATGAAGTCGAGGCCTGGCTCGCGACCACCGCGCCGGTCGCGTGGCGCGCCGATGCCGTCCGTGCGCTCCTGCGCGATGCGCCACCGGCTGCTCGCGAGCACTTCCGGATCAGGGAGGACGCGTCCCGGATGTCGGTCGGCTGCACGCTGATCGCCGCGACACGGGCGTAGCCCCGCGACGCCGCGTTGGCCGCGGGGCCGCGGGGCCGCGGGGTGCCAGCGCGCTCGTCGGCCTCTGTGCGTGAGGCGCACGATCGGGCCGCCCACGGGTCCCCCGCGCCCCTCCGCACGTCAGGACGGTGCGTCAAAGGAACGGTCTCGACCGATCCCAGCCTGATCCGGCGCAGTCCAGCCCGATCGGGCCCGATCTTGCCCGCTCGCGCTCCTCCAGCGCCCTTCCCGGTGACCGTCGGGAGCTGCCGTGGCTCCCGGATCGTGCGTCCGGCGCACAGGGAAGCCGCGTTTGCACGCGAGACGCACAAATCGGATAGGGCGGGTCGCGTCGTTGCGCGAGACGCTCAGGTGCGACGAGCCCGCCCAGGCGCGGGGAGCCCGGACGGCCCGGCCGACGAGCCCCGCGCTCCGCTCCCCTACCCCCGCGCGGCCCGCCGCAGCGCCACCGCGCGCCGGAAGAGCGCCGCGTAGAGCGGCGCCGACGACGTCTCCCAGGCCCAGTCCACGGCCATCCCCCGGGCCACGAGCCGCTGCCACGGTGCGCGATCGGCCGCCCCAAAGACCGCGAGTGCCCGCTCCACTGCAGCGACAAGCGCCTCCGGTGTCGCGTCGTCGAACAGGAAGCCGGTGCCGCCCGCAGGATCGGTAGCGAGGTCGACGATCGTGTCGGCCAGCCCGCCCGTGCGGCGCGCCACGGGCGGCGTGCCGTAGCGCATCGCGATCATCTGGCCCTGGCCGCAGGGCTCGAACCGGGACGGCATCAGGAAGAGGTCCGCGCCCGCGTAGATCCGCCTGGAGAGCTCACGGTCAAACCGCTCCAGCACGACGATGCGGCCGGCCGCGCGGGCCGCCTCAGCCCGGATCCCAGCCAGCAGGCTCGCGTCGCCGCTCCCCAGGACGACGAGCCGGGCGCCGCTGGCCACCAGTCTCCTCGCCGCGCCCGCGACCAGGTCGAACCCCTTCTGCGGATCGAGCCGCCCGATCACGCCGAGCACTGCCGATGCGTCGGCGGGGTCGAAGCCGATGCGCCCCAGGAGATCCGACCGGCAGGCCGCCTTGCCGGAGAGATCCGAGGCGTCGTAACGCGCGGCCAGCGCCGCGTCGCCGGCCGGGTTCCAGAGCTGCTCGTCCAGCCCGTTGAGGATCCCGCCGAACCGGTCGCCTCGCGCGACGAGGTCGCCGTCGAGGCCCATTCCGGCCGCTGGCTTCAGGACCTCCCGGGCGTACGTCGGGCTCACGGTGTTCACCGTCTCGGCGCGCCGGATTCCCTCGCGGAGCAGGTCGATCCCCCACCCGTCCCCGGCCGCCGCCGCCGCCCTGCCCAGCCCGAGCTGGACGACTCGTTCCCGCGGTGTCCACCCGTGATAGGCGAGGTTGTGGATCGTCAGGGCGATGGCCGCCCCGCCGACGATGGGATCGTCCACGTACTCCAGGTCGCGCAGCAGGGCGACCGGACAGGCCTGCCAGTCGTGGATCGCGACCAGGTCCACCGGCCGCCGCTCCGCGCACCGGGTTTCCAGGGCGGCGCGCCCGAGCAGTCCGAAACGGCGGGGGTTGTCCGGGAAGTCGCCGTCGCTGTCCCCGTAGAAGCCGGCCCGGTCGAATGCAGCGGGGAAGTCCACGAGCCGAAGGCGATACCCGTCCGCCTGGAACGACCGGATCGCGACCTCGCTGATGCGGCCGGGCGCAAGCGGATCGCGAACGCTGATCTGGAGCGTATCCACTGCGACCCGATCGGGGATGGACACGCTGGCATAGCGAGGCAGGAAGACCTCCACCTGGCCATCGACCGCGCCCGGGATCCGACCGAGAGACCGGGCCAGCGCATCGACGACGTCGCCGAGACCGCCGGTCTTGGCCCAGGGCTCGCATTCCGCTGCGACGAACACCACCTGCATGGGGCGCGATGGTAGCCCGCGGGATGGCTCGCGCGCCACCTAAACCGGTTCACGCCGCCAATGCTCCTCCGGTATGATCCCGGCGAATATGGTTCCCCTCGTCCGTGTCCCGACCCAGCCCACGGTCCCGATTCGCGTCCCGCCACAGTTCGACGGCCTGCGCACGCTCGCCTACAACCTCTGGTGGATGTGGCACCCACGGGCGGCGCTGCTCTTCAGCCGTCTCGAGCCGAACATCTGGTCGCGCTACCGCAACCCGGTCGACCTGCTCCAGGGCGCCATCAACTGGGAGCCACTCCTGGACGACCCCGCCTTCATCGCCGAATACCACGGGGTGATGGAGTCGTTCGAGCACTATCTCGCGAACGGGGCCGACCACTGGTTCAACCGGCATCACGCTGGCCACCTGTCGGGACCGATCGCCTATTTCTGCGCCGAATATGGCTTCCACGAGTCTCTGGGCATCTACTCCGGCGGGCTCGGCGTGCTCGCCGGCGACCACATGAAGGCAGCCAGCGACATGGCGCTGCCACTGGTCGGGGTGGGCCTCCTCTACCGCCGCGGGTTCTTCCGCCAGACGATCGACGCGGACGGGCACCAGCAGCACGAGTACCCCGACTACGATCTGGGCCGCCTCCCGTTCCAGCGCGTGCTGAACCACGTGGGCGACCCGCTGACCGTCCCCGTCGAGCTGCCCGGACGGGTGGTCTCCGCGGCCGTCTGGCTTCTCCAGGTCGGCCGCGTGCCCGTGCTGCTGCTCGACACCGACCACTCCGGCAACGATGACGCGGACCGCCACATCACCCACATCCTCTATGTCCGCGGACGGGAGATGCGGCTCCACCAGGAGATGGTGCTGGGCGTCGGCGGCGTGCGGGCACTTCGCTCACTGGGCGTGGCCCCAGCTGTGTGGCACCTGAACGAGGGTCACTCGGCATTCCTTCTCGCTGAGCGTGCGCGTGAGCTCGTGGCGACAGGTGTGTCGCTCGAGGACGCCTGGGCCGCCGTGAGACGCAACAGCGTCTTCACGATCCACACGCCGGTCTCGGCCGGCAACGAGCGCTTCGACGCGCAGCTCGTGCGGCGGATCGCGGGGCCCTTCTGCGAGGGCGAGGGCGATGAGAAATCCGGCCCGGGGAGGGCCGGCCGCGTGCCGCTCGACGAGGTCCTGCGCCTGGGCCTTGGTGTCGACGGGGACCCCTCCCAGTTCGACATGACCGCCTTCAGTCTCCGCCTGTCGAACGGGGCCAACGCGGTCTCCATGCTTCACGCGGAGACAGCCAACAGGACCTGGGAGCCGATCGTGGGCTCGCGAACGATCCTGGGCATCACGAATGGGGTGCACACGCCAACGTGGGTGGGCCGGGCCACCCGCGAGCTCCTGGAGCGGCACCTCGACGTCGACATGGATGACCTGGACGGCAGGACCGACAGCGGGCACTTCTGGGAGCGCATCGGGCGACTGCCGGACAGGGAGCTCTGGGAGGCGCACGGGTATCAGAAGCGCGAGCTGGCAATCTTTGCGCGCCAGCGGCTGCTCTCGCAGCTGGCCCGCCACGGCGAGTCGCCCGCCACCCTCCGCGAGATCGAGACGGCAATCGACCCCAGGATCCTCACGATCGGGTTCGCCCGTCGTTTCGCCACCTATAAGCGAGCGCAGCTCCTATTCAGCGACATGGATCGCCTGGCGCGGCTGGTCTGGAGCGCCGACCGACCGGTCCAGTTCGTCTTCGCGGGCAAGGCGCACCCAGCGGACCGGCCCGGCCAGCAGGTGATCCAGGCGATCTTCGAGCGCAGCCGCTCCGCGGAGCTGGGCGGGCGCGTCTTCGTCCTCGAGGACTACAACATCCGGGTCGCGAAGCTGCTGGTCCGCGGCGTGGACGTCTGGCTCAACAACCCGCGCCGTCCGCTCGAAGCCTCCGGGACGTCCGGGATGAAGGCGTCGGCCAACGGCGTCGTGAACCTGTCCGTGCTCGATGGGTGGTGGGACGAAGGCTGGACCGGGGACAACGGCTGGGCGATCGGGGGCCGTGTCTCCAATCCGGACGAAGGCGCCCAGGATTGGGCGGACGCGCTGGATCTCTACCGGATCCTGGAGGACGAGGTTGTCCCCCGCTACTACGAGCGGAGCGCTGCCGGGCTCCCGCACGAGTGGCTGGCGCTCATGAAACGATCGATGAGCACCACCATCTGGCGCTTCTCGACCACGCGCATGCTCCACGAGTACGTGGAGCAGCTGTACCTGCCAGCTGCGGGCGTCGACGTCGCGGCGCTCGCAGCGAGCCGGCCCAGGCACGTCACCGAGGCGGGCTGAGCGAATCTGCCGGGCCGGCCCGGGAGCGACAGGCAAGGGAGGACTCGTGGCGCAGCGGATCTCGCTGGCTCTGGCGCTGCATAACCACCAGCCGGTGGGCAACTTCGGCTGGGTCTTCGGCGATGTCTACGACACGGCCTACCGGCCCATGCTCGACGCCCTGGACCGGCATCCCCGCGTGCGCCTCGCCCTCCACTACACGGGTCCGCTGCTCGACTGGCTGCGCGCCGAGCGACCGGAGTTCATCGACCGCCTGGCAGGGCTCGTGGCCCGGGGCCAGGTGGAGCTTCTTGGGGGCGGCTACTACGAACCCGTCCTCGCCTCGCTGCCGGAGCGCGATCGCGTCGGGCAGCTCTGCAAGATGGCCGACGAGATCCAGCAAATCACGGGGCGCCGTCCGCGTGGCGCCTGGCTGGCCGAGCGGGTCTGGGAGCCGGACCTGCCGACCGCGCTTGTCGAGGGCGGGTACGACTGGACCATCCTGGACGACAACCACTTCCGGGCAGCGGCGATCCCGGAGGAGAAACTGTGGGGTCCGTACACCACGGATGACCAGGGCAGCATCCTGACGGTCTTCGGGACGGAGAAAGGCCTTCGCTACCGGATCCCGTTCGGCGACGTCGACGACGTGATCGCCTACCTGCGCGACCACGCGACCGAGGAGGGCGACCGAGTCGGGATGATGGGCGACGACGGCGAAAAGTTCGGGTCGTGGCCCACCACCTGGGAGCACTGCTGGGGCGCCAACCGCTGGGTCGACCGCTTCTTCGAGGCGCTCGAGGCGAACGCGGCCTGGCTGACCACCACCACGCCGTCCGATTGGCTGGACCGGAACGCACCGATCGGCCGCGTGTACGTGCCCACGGCCTCGTATGCGGAGATGGGTGAGTGGGCGCTCCCGCCAGACGAGAGCCGCGTCTTCACCAGCCTGCTCCATGCCGCGGAGGCGGCCGGGCGGCCGGAGGCGCGGTATCTGCGCGGCGGGTTCTGGCGCAACTTCCAGATCAAGTACCGCGAGATCAACGACCTCCACAAGCAGATGCTTCGCACCTCGCTGAAAGTCCACGCGATGCCGGCTGGCCCGGCCCGGCTCGCCGCGCTCGACCACCTGTTCAAGGGCCAGTCCAACGACTGTTACTGGCACGGCCTGTTCGGCGGGATCTACATCAGCCACATGCGGCTCGCCACCTACGAGCACCTGGTCGCCGCCGAGGATGCCGCCGACCGGACGGCCCGCAGCGCCGGCGCGCTCCCCGGACCGGACGGCGTGCGCACCGCGGACGTGGACCTGGACGGCATCGACGAGGTGGTCCTCGCAACGCCGGGGCAGGTCGTGGTCGTCAAGCCCTCCGAGGGTGCCGGCATCGGGAGCTGGGACGTACGCGCCGTGCGCCACGCGCTGGGGGCGGTGCTCCGACGTCGCCCGGAAGCCTCCCACGCGACGCTCGTGGAGCACGAGCGCGCCAGCGCGGCGCACGCTGCGGGTTCGAACGAGGGCGACGGCGTCGGGTCGATCCATGACCGCGTCGCGACCAAGGAGGCGGGCCTCGCCAGCCGGCTCTACTACGACGCCTACGAGCGGCGCTCCGGGCTGGTCCACCTCCTGCCCGCAGGGACGACGCCGGGAGCGTTCGCGCGCGCCGAGATCGAGGAGCTGGCCGACTTCGTCGACGCACCATACCGGGTCCTGGAGGCCGTCAGCGCCGCCGCCGGGGGCCATGTTCGGGTCGTGCGGAGCGGCCACGTCCGAACGTCGGCCGGTCCCGTCCCCGCGGTCGTGGAGAAGCGGATCGAGGTCGGGGGCAGCCGCCGGAACCCGACGCTGACCGTCGAGGTCAGCCTGGAGAACGTCGGCGAGGTCCCGATCACCGGACTCTTCGCGATCGAGTGGGCCACGACCATGCTCGGCGGCGGGGCGAACCCGGCCGCCTATTGGGTCCTTGGCGGCGAGCGCGTCCCCCATGACAGCACGGCCAGCCGAGCCGCGGTGACGTCGCTTCGGTCCGGGAACGACTATGTGGGGCTCGACGTGGCGACCGAGGTCACACCGGCGGCGGATGCGTGGATCGCCCCGATCGAGACGATCTCGAACTCGGAAGCCGGGTTCGAACGCGTCTACCAGGGCTCGGCACTGCTCCTGACGTGGCCGCTGGACCTCGCGGCGGGCGCCCGGATGTCCGCGCGGGTCGAGCACGTCCTCTCGACAAGCCGGGACCGGGCCGAGGAGGAGGGGCTCTAGGTGATGCGCGCGAACGGGCGCCCGGCCCGGTGATGCGCGGCCGCCTGGCCATTCACGGCCACTTCTACCAGCCTGGGCGGCGCGACCCGTTCACCGGCCTGCTCCCGGACGACCCCGCGGCCGCGCCGTTCCCGAACTGGAACGCGCGGATCACGGCGGAGTGCTATCGCCCGAACGCGGAGCGAGGGAACCTGGACCGGATCAGCTTCGACGTCGGGCCAACCCTGACGGCCTGGCTGGCGTCCGAGGAACCGACGACACTGGCGCGGATCGTGGCCGCCGACCATGGGGTGAATGCAGTCGCGCAGGGCTTCCACCACGCGATCCTTCCCCTGGCCTCGGCGCGCGACCGGACCACCGAGATTCGCTGGGGGCTCCGCGATTTCGCATTCCGGTTTGGCCGCCCGGCGACGATCTTCTGGCTGCCCGAGGCGGCGGTTGACCTCCCGACGCTGCGGGAGATGGCACGCCAGGGCGTCAAGGCCACGATCCTCGCCCCCTGGCAGGCCGCCACGCCGGGCATCGAGACCCGTCGGCCCCATCGGGTGCAGCTTGGCGGCGGCCTCGAGATGATCGTGGTGTTCTATGACGGCGAGCTGTCCGGGGCGGTCTCGTTCCAGCCCGAGACCACGGCCGACGCCGACCGGTTCGCACGAGAGCTGGTCCTGCCCGCGCTGGCGGCCCCCCTCCATCGCGACGGCTCGCACCGGCGCGAGGTGGGCGCGCCCCTGGTGCTCGTTGCCACCGACGGTGAGCTGTACGGCCATCACCAGCGCTGGCGCGATCTCTTCCTCGCACGGCTGACCGACCCGGAGGAGGACCGCGGCTTCGACGTGGTCTCCCTCGGCCGAGCACTCGCGGCGGAGGACGCAGTGTCGTTCCCGCTGGTGCGAACCGCCGACCGGACGTCCTGGAGCTGCCATCACGGCGTCCTGCGCTGGTCCGGCGAGTGCCCCTGCGCGCCGGACGGGCGCTGGAAGGGGCCGCTTCGCGCGGCGCTCGAGCGACTCGCGGCGGGCGTGGACGCGGTCACGGAGCTCCTCGCCGCCGACATGCCGGGGCGCGGCGGTGGCCGGCGCGAAGGCGTGACCCTGGACCCCTGGGCAGCTCGGAACGCCTACGTCGACGTCGTGATCGGGGCAACGCCGCCTGCTTCGTTCGCCGCTGCGCAGCTCGCTGCCGGCACAGGGGACGCCACCTCGCGCCGCCTGCTCGACCTGATGGAGGCCCAGCGCTGGCGCCTGGCGATGTTCGCCTCCGACGGGTGGTACTGGGACGACCCGGCTCGCCCGGAGACGCACCAGATCCTGCGCTGCGCCGCCTGGACTGCCCGCACGGTCGACCGGCTGGCCGGAACGCATCTCGAGCGTCGCCTGGAGGAGGATCTGGCCCTGTTCGTGTCCCCGTCGCAGGGGATCGACGGTCACGGCCTGTACCGGGCTGCCCTCGCGGAGGTCGGCCGGACCGACGACTAGGCCGGCCAGGAATCAGTGAACCGCCGGCACGGCCGGCGGTTCACGAGGCTCGGTTTGGCGAAGAGGGGGAGGGAGGGGGCCTCGCCGAGCGGAGACGCGCGAAGATCAGGCGGCGCCGTGAACTGGTGCGTGCGGGTCGTCGAGGTCGAAGCGCGTGTCCACGCCAACCTCGGCTGCGCTCGCCGCGAGGACAGCGAGGCCAGTCAGGATCGCCAGGATGATGACGAAGATACCCATCAGAATTGAGGCCTCGAGCAGCGGCCGGGTGGCCGCGGTTGATATAGTCAACTAGAACATGTGCAGCATAGTTGGACTATCGGGCTATGTCAATGGGTGATCCGTCGGGTGATCCGTCCCACAGCCCCGACCGTCCCTGGTGGCGCGACGACCCGACCATCGGGCGCACCGTCCGGCCGGGCGAATCAGCGGGGGTCGCACCCGCGCTTGCACCCGCGGCGTCGGCAGCGCCCGGCGGCTCGCTGGACATCGCCCGGGATTCGGATGTGCCGATCTCCACCCAGCTCTACTGGCAGCTGGCGTACCAGATCGACACGGGCCGCCTCCACCCGGGCTCGCGACTCCCGGCGGTGCGCGAGCTTGGCGCGATCCTCCACGTCAACCCGAACACGGTTCGGGCGGTCTACAAACGGCTGGCCGAGGCAGGCTACGTCGTGTCGCGCCAGGGCGCGGGCACGCGCGTCACGGCCCGCGCGCCCCAACGCCGCACCTCCGGCTCACTGGAGAGCCTCGTCGCCGATCTCCTCCGCACGGCCGCACGCTCCGGCTACTCGGCCGACGAGGTGGCCTCGGCCGTCTACTCGGCCGCGGCCGAACGGAAGCGACCCGGGCCGCGAATCGAGATCCTGTTCGTCGAGTGCACGACTGCCGACGCGCAACGCGCGGCCGAGCGGATCGCCGAGTCGTTCGATGGCCTGGCCGACGCGGACGGCGTCCTCATCGACCTGGTCGACGACAGGCTTGAGCGCTTCCATTACGACCTGGTCGCAACGTCCACGTTCCACGCCGACGAGACGATCGCGCTGGTGAAGGGCCGCGCCCCGGTGATCGCGATGCTCGCCGCGCCCTCGTACGCGGAGCTGCTCGACGAAGTCCGGGCGCTGCCGCGAGGCAGCCGGGTCGGCCTCGTCTGCGCAACAGAGCGGAGCACGCAGAACATCGCCCACTGGCTGCAGGAGTCGGGAGGGGCGGGCGTGGAGCTGTTGACCGCGCTCCTCGGCGACGAGCCAGCCCTTGACCTTGCCAACCGGTCCGCCGACCTGCTGCTCCTGACCCGCGAGGCGCTCGAGATCGGGCTGGCCTCCCGTTTCGGCCGGCAGGAGCGGATCCGGGAGTGGACCTACGACCTGGACCCGGCCGGGATCGAGCTCCTGCGCCGGGCGATCGAACGGATCCGCGCGGCCCGCGGCCCCCGCATGGCGTCCGCCGAAGGATCCGCCGGAGCGGAATAGCACCGCACGCCTGGGCTTGATGGCCACGGTGCGGCGCTCCCGTCCCTTCGCGGGTCATCCACGAACCGGGCGAGTGCCAGGGCCGGGATCCACGCGCAATGTTGTCCCGAACCGCGGCTCGGGCGCAGCCTGCGAGCGCACAGCGGCGGGTGGAGCCCGGTGCGACGGCGGGCGAACACCGGCGGGCTGCTCGCGGGAGCGCCTCCATTTGTTGGTGACAGGAACGCGGGCCGCAGAACCAGTCAGCACGAGATCGGCTGGGGCATGGCAGGCGCGCAGATGTTCCGGACCGCGGCCCGAGTAGACTGCGCTGCCATGGAGATCGGCGCCTCCTGGACGCGCAGCCCCGTGCTCGAAGGGAATCTCGTGCGCCTGGAACCCCTTGACGAGCGCCATGTCCCCGAGCTGCTGATCGCGGCGGCGGACCCCGCAACGTGGACGTGGATGCCGGTGCGCCTCGACAAGGAGCGAGCGATCCGGACGTGGCTGGCCGACGCGCTCCGCGCCCGTGACGCCGGCACGGATCTCCCATTCGCGACCGTCGAGACGGCGACTGGTCGCGCAGTCGGAAGCACCCGCTACATGGCGATCGTCCCCGCCCACCGGCGACTGGAGATCGGCTGGACGTGGCTGGCGCCGGACCGCTGGAGGACCGGCATCAACGTCGAGGCGAAGCTCCTGCTCCTGGCCCACGCGTTCGACACGCTCGACGCGATGCGGGTGGAGCTCAAGACCGATGCCCGCAACGAGCGATCCCGGGCTGCCATCCTGGCCCTCGGGGCACGGTTCGAAGGCGTCTTCCGTAAGCACATGCGGATGCCCGACGGCCGCGTCCGCGACTCGGCCTGGTACGCGATCACGGATGACGACTGGCCCGAAGTCCGGACGCGGCTCGTGGCACGCCTCGCCGCAGGTTCCAGGCCCGGGCCGCGTGCCGGCGCACCGGGCCGGCCGGGCGCGGATGGCGACCAGCGGGCCGGCGTCGACGCACCGCCACGCGCCCCGTGAGCGCTCGCCCGCTCCCGGATCTCTTGCTTCCACGGACCATGGAGGTCGCGACGGTCGACTACCACACGGGAGGCGAGCCGTTCCGGATCGTGACGGGCGGCGTGCCGGAGATCCCGGGGGCAACGATTCTCGAGAAGCGGCGCTGGGCGGCGACGCACCTGGACCCGGTGCGCAGGCTCCTCGTCAACGAGCCGCGCGGGCATGCCGACATGTACGGCTGCTTCCTTGTGGAACCGGAGGACGCGGGCGCCGACCTGGGCGTCCTGTTCTTTCACAACGAGGGCTACTCCACGGCCTGCGGACACGGGACGATCGCGCTGGTCACCTGGGCGCTGGAGAGCGGCCGGCTCCCGATCACCGGGCCGGAGACCTCGGTCAGCGTGGACGTCCCCTCCGGCCGGCTCGCCTGCGTGGCGCGCTGCGACGTCCCCGCCGGACGCGTGCTGGGCGTGCGGTTCCGGAACGTGCCCGCCTTCGTGCTGGCGCGCGACGTGACGCTTGCCACCTCAGCAGGCCCGGTCCAGGCGGACGTCGCCTACGGCGGGGCGTTCTACGGAAGCGTGGATGTTCGCTCGATCGGTCTCGCGGTGAACGCCGCCAGCCTGCCCAGGCTCATCGCGTTGCAGCGCGAGCTGCGGCCAGCGCTCGATTCGTCGCTCGACGTGGCGCACCCCGTCGAGCCGGAACTGCGTGGCATCTATGGGATCACCTGGTGGCAGGACGAGCCGACGGCCGCCGCGGACGATGCGGCCCTTACCCAGCGCAACGTGACGGTCTTCGCGGACGGCGAGGTGGATCGTTCGCCGTGCGGGAGCGGGACCTCGGCACGGCTCGCGATCCTGCATGCCCGGGGCCGGATCCAGGTGGGCCAGGAGCTCCGCCACCGGAGCATCGTCGACTCCGCTTTCGGGGGCCGCATCGTCGGGACGACCGTGATTGCGGGCCGGCCGGCGGTCGTGACCGAGGTGGAGGGCCAGGCGCATCTGACGGGGCGCCACGCGTTCTGGCTCGACCCGGCCGATCCGATCGGTACCGGATTCCTCCTCCGGTGATCGCGGCGGCCGGCGCTGGCTCGAGACGCTGCCGCGGTGCCGTCCGCCGGGCCGGCCGGACGCTGGACGCTGGACGCGGCATGGGATGATCGTGCGATGCGCGCCGGCCGTCACGCCGCGCGGACCGCGAGCAACGGGGAGGGAGCAGCGTGAAGGGCTTTGTCGCCAGCGTCATCGCCACCGGGGTCGCCCTGTGGCTCGCTGCGCACTACGTCTCGGGCATCGCGATCCCCTCCTCGTCGTTCAAGACGATCCCCGACGACCTCGTCACGTTCGGGATCGTCGCGCTCGTGTTCGGCGTCGCGAACGGCCTGGTCAAGCCGGTGGTGAAGATCCTGTCGCTGCCGATCACGCTGCTGACGCTGGGCCTGGCCGGGATCGTGCTCAACGCTGTCCTCTTCCTCGGCGCGGCCTGGATCTCGGACCAGATGGGCGGCCGGATCACCGTGGGGGACTTCCCCCCGGACCTGTTGACCCAGGCGACGCTCGTGACCGCGCTGATCGGCTCGATCGTGGTGGGCGTCGTCTCGGCGGCCGTGCGCATGGCCATCCCGGACTGACGGCGTGGACCCCGCGGGGACCGGCGAGGAGCGCGACCGGCTGGGGGTCCTGGCGCCCGTCCTGCGGCGGATCGCGCGGCGGCACGGTACGCCGGCCTACGTCACGGACATCGCCGCCGTGGAGGCGGCCGCGGCGGCCATCGGCGCGGCGTTCCCGGTTCCCTGGGAGCGGCGCTATTCCCTGAAGGCGAACAACCTCCCCGCGCTCGTGGCACGCCTCGCCGGGCTGGGGTTCGGTGCGAACGTCGTCTCGCGCGGGGAGTGGGCGCTCGCGACGCGCGCGGGCATCCCGAATGCCGAGATCACGCTGGAGGGGATCGGCAAGACGGACGCTGACCTGCGGGCGGCCGCCCGGGCTGCCGCGGCGGGCGCGCCGCTGCACTGGGTCGCGCTGGAATCGGCGGACGAGGCCGCCGCCCTGGCGCGTGCGGTCGGTGCCGTCGGTGTCGTCGACGGTGCGCTTCGCCTGGACGTGCTGCTCAGGCTCAACCCGGAGGTCGAACCGGAGACACACCGATCGCTGGCGACCGGCGCGGCCATCTCGAAGTTCGGGCTGACGGCGGATGAGGTCACGGCCGCGATCGAGGCAGGCGGAGGCTCCGATGGGCCGCTCCGCTTCCGCGGCCTCCACCTCCATGTCGGGTCGCAGCTGGGGGCTGCCGACGCCTGGCGAGACGCGGTCCGCAGGGCGTTGGCCCTCCTGGCGCTCCTCAAAGGCGGGCTGCCGACGTTCGACACGCTCGACATCGGCGGTGGCTTTCCGGTGGGCCCGCTGGGTGTGCCGGTGCCGGATCCCGGTCGCTTTGCCCGCGAGCTTCCGCCGATCCTGGCGAGCATTCCGGCCGACCGGCGACCGGATCGACTCGCCGTGGAGCCCGGGCGAGCGCTTGTAGCGCGCGCCGGCTGGATCGTGGCGCGGGTCCTCCATGTCAGGGAGCGACTGGCGCCTCGGGGCCTGCCGGCCCTGCTGGATCGTTCGGGACCGCTTGGCCTCGCGGTCGTGCCACGCGAGGCAGAGGCGGAGGATCGCGCGGAGCGTCTCGTCGTGATCGACGCGGGGATGACCGAGCTGGTGCGGCCCGCGCTCTACGGTGCCGAGCACGGGATCGTCGCGCTCACCTCGCGCGGGCGGGCGGTGAGCCCGGCGTCGGACGGTGCCCGGCAACGTGCATCCGCCGCCTGGAGCGCGGCGGCTGATCTTCGCAGGTCCATCGAGGCGACACGTCGCGGCGCGGCTGGACAACCGCAACGGCTCGACGAGGCGGGGTC
This sequence comes from uncultured Chloroflexia bacterium, assembly GCA_963814115.1. Classification (GTDB taxonomy): domain Bacteria; phylum Chloroflexota; class Limnocylindria; order Limnocylindrales; family CSP1-4; genus CTSoil-043. The sequence goes on from CAWFBS010000006.1 coordinate 307,313, forward strand.
AGAGTCGGGCTGGCCACCCGTCCGCGTCGACGGCCCGATCTGCGAGTCGACCGACACGTTCGGTGAGCACCGCCTCCCACCGTTGCAGCGCGGCGACCTGGTCGCGATCCGCGACACGGGTGCCTACGGCGCGACGATGCGCTCCGCTTACAACGGCCGGCCGCGCCCCCCGGAGGTGTTCGTGGAGGTCGACGGCTCGCTGACGCTGGCCCGTCGGCGCGGGACTCTCGCCTCGCTCGGCTGACCGGGGCTCGGCGGGACCGCGGGCCTCGTCCGGGCACCGGCGAACCGGGCACCAGCGCGTGCCGGGGACCGACGGGCGCGACCGGGGACCGACGGGCGCGACCGGGCACCGACGGGCTCGGCCCGACGTGCGCGGTACGATGGCCAGGTGAGCGAGAGCAGCAGCCAGGGCCAGGGGCGCACGTCGGAGCGCGACCGCTTTCGGGCGCGGCTCGCCGGCCGACCTCTCGTCGCCGATGGCGCCACGGGCACGTTGCTGTTCTCGCGGGGGATTCCCCAGCGAGCCTGCCTCGACGAGCTGGTCCTGTCGCGGCCGGACCTCGTGGGCACGATCCATCGCGAGTACCTGGATGCTGGTGCGGACCTCGTGGAAACGTCCACGTTCGGCGCGAACCGGGTCCGCCTCGCCGGCTGGGGCCTGGGGCACCTCGCCGCCCGGCTCAACCGGCGGGGCGCCCAGCTCGCGCGCGAGGCACGTGACGTTGCCGGGCGGGATGCCCTGGTCGCGGGGTCCATGGGGCCGCTCGGCCGCCCCGCGCACGGCGACCTGGGAATCGGCGACGCTGCGGCTCGGGCCGCATTTCGCGAGCAGCTCGACGGGCTCCTCGAAGGTGGCGTGGACCTGCTGATCCTCGAGACATTCCACGACCTCGACCAGCTGCTGCTGGCGATCGGCGAGGTCCGGGCCAGCACCGGTCTGCCGATCGTTGCCTCGATGACGTTCGGCGAGGAGCTGGGCCTCGCCGACGGCCGGACGCCGGAAATGGTCGCGGCCGCGCTGGCGGCGAGCGGCGTCGATGCGCTCGGGGTCAACTGCGGCATCGGACCCAGCACATCTCTCGACGCCCTGGGCAGGATGGACCCGGGGCGCCACGGCCTTCCGGGCTCGTTCATGCCGAACGCGGGGCTCCCGAAGCGCATCGAGGGCCAGTTCGTCTATTCGGCCGATGCGGCCTGGTTCGGAGAGGTCGTGCCCCTTGCCCTTGCAGCCGGGGCCCGGATCGTGGGCGGCTGCTGTGGCACAACCCCCGCGCACGTCGCCGCGATGCGGTCGGCCGTGGACGCGGCGATCGCGGCCGGGAACGGGTCAGGCGAGCCGGGCCCGGACGTGGACGATCGATCCCGCCCATCCGAAGCGATCGGGTCCGCCGGGACGGACACGCCGGCGAGACGGCGAACCGCGCTCGTCGAGATGCCACGCACCGCCGCGCCGGATGGGACGGCACCTGGTGCTCCCGATGAGCCCGCCCCGACCGATCTCCTCCGCAAGCTCCGGGCTGGGCACTATGTGATCTCGGTGGAGATCGACCCGCCCCGCTCGATCCGGATCGAGCGGACCGTTGACGCGGCGCGGCTCCTCGCGGCGGCCGGGACCGACTGCGTCAACATCAGCGACTCGGCGATGGCGCGGGTCCGGATGGGAGCCCTGGCCGTGGCGTTCGGGATCCAGCACGACCTCGACCTCGAGTGCGTGGTCCACCTCACGACGCGCGACCGGAACCTGATGGCCCTCGAGTCGGAGCTGCTCGGGGCGCACGCCCTGGGCGTCCGCAACTTCCTGGCCCTGACGGGCGACCCTCCACGCGTCGGCGACTACCCCACGGGGACCGGTGTGTGGGACGTCGATTCGATCGGCCTGGTGCGGATCCTGGCCCGTCTCAACCGCGGCGAGGACGAGGCCGGGGCCCCGATCGGCGGCCGGGCGGCGTTCACGATCGCCTGCGCGCTCGACCCGACCGCCGAGGACACCGCGAGCGAATGGGACCGGCTGGCCCGGAAGCTCGAGGCGGGTGCGCAGCTCGTGATGACCCAGCCGCTCTTCGATGCCGCCCAGGTGGAAACCATGCTCGCCGAGGCGCGGCGCCGGTTCGGCCCGCGGGGCTTCCCGGTACCGCTGCTCCTCGGCGTGCTCCCGCTCCAGTCGAGCAGGCACGCCGAGTTCCTCCACCACGAGGTCCCCGGGATCACGATCCCCGACGCCGCGCGGGCTGCCATGCGGGCCGCCGGTGAGTCGGCCGCGGAGGTCGGCCTGGAGACAGCGCTGGGGTTGCTGCGCGACGTCGGGACGGAGGTGGCCGGTACCTACGTGATGCCCTCGTTCGGGCGCTACGAGCAGGCGGCGGAGCTCGTGCGGCGGCTGCGCGCCGAGGTGGCGCCGGGTGCGGGGTCGCGTCACGTGGCGCCACCAACCGGTGCATCGGCGGCGCATCCTGGTCCGCCGGCGCAGCCTCCCGCATCGCCCTCGGCGCTCGGCTAGACTCCATCGCATGGGAGCAACTGACACGATGGAGCTGTTCTTCGAGCAGCTGAACGGGGGATCGCGCGAGGGCGCGGTAGCGCTGATGGACGAGCGGATCGAGATGCGGGTCCACGTCGGCGAGAACGCCCGGACGCTGCGCGGCCTGGACCAGGTCAGCGGCTGGTTCCTCCGGGCCGACGCCGGCCTGAAGATGATCCCGGGCGCAGTACAGGACATGGGCAACACCTACCAGGCGGACCTGCTCGTGGTGCGACCCGGGGTCGAGTCCCAGCACCTCGATGCCGCGTTCCGCGTCGAGGCCGGCAAGATCACCTCGATCAACCTGGCGCCGCGCCGCTGACGCTCGCCGCCGGCCGCGGCATCGCCTCGCCGCCGGCCGCGGCATGAGTTCGCCGCGGCCGGCGTCTGGGTCCCCCTGTGCTCGCAGTCGCGACAGCGCGGGCCCGGACGGGGTCGCTTCGCTGATGACCGCTACGGGCCGCTGGGCGACGGGGCCGACGTGATCGTCCCGCTGTCGGTGATCGCGGGTGCCTCCGCCGGCGGGATCACGATCTCGTCCCCCAGGCCGAGCTTGTTGGGGTCCTTGATCTTCGGGTTCGCCTTTACGATCGCGTCCACCGTGACCCCGTACTTGGCGGCGATCCGCGAAAGCGTATCCCCGGCCTTGACCGTGTAGACGGTCGCGCTGGGTGACGGCACCGGCGTGATCGACGGCGCCGCCGAGGCGCCCGAGGAGGCGCTCGCCGTCGGCGTCGGGGTGGCCGCCACGCCCCCATTGCCGCTCGTGAGACCGCGGAACAGGAACGGCGCGGCGAAGAGCGCGATGCCGACGACCAGGACGATCAACCCGTACAGGACCGGCCGCGGTAGGGTCGCCAGCCCACCTCCACCGGACTTGAGCGACGGGTATGCCTCGAAGCGGCGCGGGCGCTCCCAGGCGGGCGCGGCCGGGTCCGCGACGTCCCGGCCCACACCGAGGTCCGCGATTCGATCTGCACCGCGTCCGGCGGACCGGTCAAGACCGCGGCCTGCTCCCGCCACCTGGGACCGCCCGCGGTCGCCCGGCGTGTACCCCACCGCCGCACGCCGGGCCGGCACGGCGCGCGGGACGTCGTGCGACAGGTCTGCGTCGGCGGGCTGATCCATGGCTCCTTCCGCAGCGGGACGTCGCGATGCACGTCCGGCGAGGAAGGCGGGCGCCGCCGGCTCCGCCGGGGCGAAATCCGGTTCACGATCGGCGTCTGGCGTCGGCTCGATCGGCTGGGTCCGTCGTTCCCCTGCCGGTCCAGTCCCGGCCGGGCCGGCGCCCGAGCCAGCCAGGGAGCCGAGCGCGGAGCCGGACCAGGCGCCAAGGCCAGGGCCAGTGTCGCGGACGTCGGGAATCGGACCACCGTCGGAGTCGAACGCGGGCGGTTCGGTTCGGGCCGCTCCCGCCCCGGCTGCCCCGGCCTCGCCCGCTCCCGCCCCGGCGCCGCCCACCTGCGCCACCCAGGGCGGCGGTGCCGTCCACTCGGCCCGTCGCTGCCGTTGCGGCGGCGCCGGCGTACTCTGCGGCGCCACCGGCCTGCTCGCCTGCTCGCCGACTCGGTCAGCCTGCCGCGGCGCTGTCGGGACCTGGCGGAGCGTCGGGTTGGGCTGCTCCACCGGCGGCGCTGCCTCGCGTCGCGCCCAGTCCATGAACGTTGGGCACCCCGGAAAGGCAGAGGAAAGGCAGTAGGCAGCCTGGTGGGCGAGGGCCCGCGAGGCGGCGGGGCTTTCCGCGAAACACCGGTGGCGGTGATCGGGAACGGTGGACCGGAAGTCCCGGTCGTCATCGAAGGCGACGAACGGACAGACAGCCTCTCGGTCCGCGCCGGCCGGGCTTCGTTCGGTCATGGCGCCGATCATACCGGGGATATGGCGCACGGAGCGGCCCGGCCCGAACGCGCCCGAGGGTTTCGCGACGGACGGTCAGCGAAGGAAGTGGATCGCCCGAAGGCCGAGGTCGCCAACGATCACGAGGATCGAGGTCCAGACGACCACACCGGCGCCCATCCACGTGATCAACCGCCGGCGGGGTGCCCCGAGGACGATCGCGATCGCGGTTCCCATCGCCGGTGCGAACACGAGCGGCGAGACGAGGCCCCAACCCGCGACGCCGTAGCGAACCCAGATGCGGTACAGGCGTCCGTGACCCGCGGCCGTAGACGAGCCCCGCCGCCGCACGAGCCAGGCGCGAGACGCCTCACCGGCCACGGCCACCACGCCGACCCCGATCATCGACCCGAGGACCGTCAGGCCCCACACGAGGAAGGGCGACAGGCCCAGCGCCAGACCCACGGGCACGGCGCCCCAGATCTCGACGACGGCGAGTCCAAGGACGCTGAGCGCGGGCGTCGGAACAACTCCTCTCAATCCGGGACGGACGCACGGAGATCTCCTCCGACCGGCCCGCCGCCGCGCGGACGCCGAGCCGCGGCCGCACCCGGGGGAGTATACGGTCGCCCCGGGGTGCATTCGGCCGCCCGATCAGACCGTTGGGCGCGATGCGAGCCCTGCCCCGCGGGTTCGTCACGCGGCCCGGTACTCCTACCCCGTCCGGCGGTAGGTCCAGATGGCAAGCGGGGCGAAGACGGCCACGATCCCGGCGATCCAGCCCAGCGCCAGCAGGACGGTGCCGGCGTCGGCGGTACCGAGGATCAGGCCGCGGGCAGCGTTCACCACGATCGTCACCGGGTTCGCCTCGGCAATCGGGCGCAGCCAGCCCGGCATCGTGGCGACCGGCACGAACGCCGAGCTCGCGAACGTGAGCGGGAAGACCGGGATGAAGATCGCCCCCTGGGCAGCCTGGGCCGACTTCGCCCGGAGGCCGATGTTCGCCGACAGCCAGCTGATCGAGTACCCGAACAGGGTCACCAGGGCGAGGGCAAGCAGGAACTCCGGGACGGTCCCGGTGAACCGGAAGCCGATCAGGAAGCCAACGGCCGTCATGACCGCGACCGTGTACGCGTTGCGCAGGAGGTCCGCGAACGTCCGCCCGACAAGGACGCCCGAAGGCGCCATTGGGAGCGAGCGGAAGCGGTCGATGATCCCCTTCTGCAGGTCCTCGGCCAGTCCGATCGCGGTGCCGGTCCCGCCGAAGACGACTGTCTGGACGAAGATGCCCGGCATCAGGAAGGTCACGTAGTCGATCCCGGGCGTCTTGATCGCGCCGCCGAAGACGAACGCGAACAGCAGCACGAACATGATCGGCGTGACCGTGTCCACCACGAGGAGCTGTGGGTTCCGGACGACCGCCAGCATGTTCCGCCAGGCAAGCGTGATCGAGTCGGTGACGATCCACATGGGACGGCGACGCACCCGCGGGATGGGGCGGCCGGCCGTGGCCGGCGCGGTGAGGGCGGTCATGCTGCCTTCTCCTCTTCTTTGCGGCCGAAGCGCCGGCGCGAGCCCGCGGCCCGCGCGTCGGCAGTCTCGTCCGCCGGGGGCGTCTCCTCGGCTCGGCGGCCGGTCAGGGCAAGGAAGACGTCGTCGAGGCTCGGCCGGCGGAGCGCCAGCTCCGCGATCTCCAGCCCGGCTCCGTCGATCCGGCGGACGATCTCGGCCAGCATCCCGGCCCCGTTCTGGACCGGCACGTGGATGCGGCCCTCGCCGGCTTCGGCACGCGGCGCGGCGGCGGCCAGTGGGCGCAGGAGCTCGAGCGCCTCCGACGTCCGGCGGGGATCGACGACGCGGACGTCGACGACGTCCTCGCCGAGGCGGTCCTTCAGCTCGTTCGCGGTCCCCTCCGCGATCAGGAGGCCGTCATCGATGACCGCGATCCGGTTCGCCAGGCGGTCGGCCTCCTCCAGGTACTGGGTGGTCAGCAGGATCGTGGTCCCGTCGGCGACCAGCTTCTCGATGACATCCCAGAGCCCGAGCCGGCTGGCCGGGTCGAGGCCAGTCGTCGGCTCGTCGAGGAACAGGACCTCGGGGCTGCCGACGAGGCTGGCGGCGAGGTCGAGGCGGCGGCGCATGCCCCCGGAGTACGTTCGGGCGGGGCGGCTGCCAGCAGCGACGAGGTCGAATGTCGCGAGCAGCTCGTCGGCGCGGGCGCGGGCGGCGGGCCGGCCGACGTGGAGCAGCCGGCCGACCAGCTCCAGGTTCTCGCGGCCGGTCAGGTTCTCGTCCACCGCCGCGAACTGGCCGCTGAGCCCGATCGCCGCGCGGACCGCATCCGGCTCGCGCAGGACGTCGTGGCCGGCCACCGTGGCGCGGCCGCCGTCCGGGTTGAGGAGCGTGGTGAGGATCCGCACTGCCGTCGTCTTCCCGGCGCCGTTGGGTCCCAAAAGGCCGAGGATCGTGCCGGCGGGGACGGCCAGGTCGATCCCCCGCAGCGCGTGGACGTCACCGTAGGACTTGCGCAGTCCCTCGGCTGAGATGGCGAACTCGAACATGAAACCCTCGTGGTGTCGCGTGCCGCGCGAAGTGCCCGGCAGCCACTCCTCCATTCGGGTTGCGGCGCCGGGTGGATTGGTTGGCGGATCGGACGTTGCGTGTCGAGCCGAGCTCAATCCAGCCGCAGGGGTCGTCCCGGATCGGGCGGACACTACCGACGCCCGAAGATCACCCCGAGAATGCCCTTCAGAAGCCCGGTGATCGCGGCGAGCACGAAGAGGACGACCAGGCCCACCACGAGCAGCGGCCACAGTGGGATCGGGACGACGAAGAAGAGGAGGACGACGAGAAGCCCGACGACGAGGCAACCGCACATGGCCAGCGGCTCCGGTACGAGGTCAGCCTCTGGATCATCCCACGAGCCGCAGGTCGACGGCCTGCCGCGGCGTGCCGGCCCCTCCACAGCGCGTCCGGGATCGGACGTTCCGCGCCTTCACGACCGGACAGGACGAACCAACCCAGTCGCGAAGGGTTCGACCGACCCGGAACCATCTTCGTGCGCCCCACGTCCCCGGAGAGGGATGCACAATGCGTGCGCAACTGGGGGACGAATGAACGGTACGCAACACACTCGATCGACACGTGCCCGCCGGACGTCGGGACGATTCTTCGCGGTCGGACTCGCGGCCACCATGACGCTCGTCCTCGGCGGGTGCGTGAGCGCCGGGTCTTCTGGCGGCGCACCCACGCCGGCCGGCACCCCGGCGCCACCAGCAGCGGTGACGCCGGCGCCGCCATCGGCAACCTCCGCGCCGACCCCGACGCCGAGCGCCTCGGCCGGCGCTCCGCTTGGATCTGCGCCGTGCGAGTCCCCGGGCAACTCGGTGCAGGCATGCCGTCGCGCATCCACCGCCCCCACGCCGCCTGCGACGGCGCCGGCCGCGACGCGCACAGCCGCCCCGACGCCGGCGCCGACTTCCACCGCGACGCCGGGGACTGCGAGTTCCTCGTCCGTCAGCGTGACCCAGGCGGACAACGGCACGACGCTGCATCTCGTGGTCGGCCAGCAATTCCTCCTGGACCTCGGATCGAGCGAGGATTGGACCGTCAGCGTGGCCAACCAGGACGTCGTCTCGCGAGTTCCCGGCGTGCTTGTCGTGAAGGGAGCCCAGGGGATCTACGCGGCGCGGGCGACCGGCACCACCGTCCTGAGCGCGATCGGCAGCCCGCAGTGCGCCACCGGCATCTGCCCGCTGTTCCGCATCGCGTTCACGGTCACGATCACGGTCGACTGAGCGGCGCTGCTCCTGCTGGGCGGAGACGTCGGGCTCGTCCTGGAGCGTGACCGGCAGCCGAGCGAGGGCCGGGCCGACATGGGAAACTCCACCCGATGTTCCAGTCGCAGGCGCCAGGTTCCCTTTCGTGATCGCCGCGTTGTCGCGCGTCCGGTCTAGCGTCCGTCCGCCGGTCAGCCCGCACGACACACGCGGCTCGGGCATCCTGCGACCGACCGTCTTCGGGGCAAGTGACGGCCTGGTGTCCAACGTCAGCCTGATCATGGGTATCGCCGGCGCATCCTCGGTTGACCCGCATGCCATCGTGCTGGCCGGGATCGCGGGGCTCCTGGCGGGTGGCTTCAGCATGGCCGCGGGCGAGTACATCTCCGTCCGGTCGCAGCGCGAGCTGCTCGACTACCAGGTCGAGCTCCAGCGCCAGCAGCTCCGCCACACGCCGGAGCAGGAGCGGGCGATCCTGGTGGAGATCTACGCCTCGAAGGGCCTGGCGCGCGCAGAGGCGGACCTCATCGTCGATCGGATCATGGCGAACCCCGAGCAGGCGATCGACACATTCGTTCGCGAAGAGATCGGCCTCTCTGCTGAGACGATGGGTTCGCCCGTCGGGGCTGCCGTCGGCTCGATGCTCGCCTTCGCGGTTGGTGCATTCGTGCCGCTGCTGCCGTACCTGCTGCTTTCCGGCGCGATGGCGTTCACGCTGAGCATCGTCGGCACCCTGGCCGCCCTGTTCCTGCTCGGGATCGGGGTGAGCCAGCTGACGCACCGCCACCCGCTGAAGGCCGGGCTGCGGCAGGCGGGCATGGGCTTCGTCGCCGCGGCCGTGACCTACGGGGTGGGCACGCTGCTGGGGACCGCGGTCCACTGAAGGAAGGGCCCACCGGCCGCGGAGGGTGAGGCCGGTGGATCCACGGGACAGGTGGCCGCGGCTTCGTGAACCTGCCTGTGACTCGCCGTCCGAACTGCGGACTGCAAACCGGGGACGAGCCGGGACGCCTGCTTGAGGGACTTGGTAGGATTCGTGAGGCATTGACTCGGCGCTCTGCCGCCACCAGCTGACCCCGAGAGGAGGGGACCCATCCACTCCCGTCGAGCGTGGCTCGCGAGCAGCCTGGCCCTCGTCGTGGCGCTGGCGGTCGTGCCCCTCGCCCCGCGCGTGGCCGCGGCGGACTCCGGCGCGAACTACGCCGCCAACTGCACGGTCCGCCTGCGGGCTGCTCCCGCCACGACCGCGACATCGCTGGTGAGCATGCCGGCCGGCACGATCGTGACCACGGCGGGCAGCGTGGCGGGTGGGTCCTGGTCGGCCACCTGCGGGACGGACGTCTCGGGGAGCACCTGGTACGCGATCAGCGCGGTCGACGGCACGAGCGTCGCGACGCTCTACGGGGTGAGCGTGGCCTACGCCGCGGCAGGGCTGTTCACGCTGTCGAGCTCGCCACCCCCGCCGCCCGCCGTCACCCTCGAGGGGATCGACGTCAGCCACTACCAGGGCGTCATCGACTGGCCGAGCGTCGCCGCCGCCGGCAAGCGCTTCGCGATCGTGCAGGCGACCGACGGTGAGACGTGCCTCGACCCAACGTATGCGACGAACCACGCCAACGCCCGGGCGGCCGGCACGCGTGTCACCGCCTACCACTTCGCCGAGCCGTCCAACGTGCCCGGGGAGGCAATCATCCAGGCGGACTGGTTCGTCAACAACGCCGCGCTCCTGCCCGGGGACCTGGTCCCGGCCCTGGACCTCGAGCAGACCGGCGGGCTGTCGGTGAGCGACCTTCAGGCGTGGGTCGGCGCGTGGCTCGGGGAGGTCACCGCCAAGCTCGGCGTGCGGCCCATGATCTACGCGAGCCCGGCCTTCTGGACGACCTCCATGGGCAACACGACGCTGTTCGCCGACCAGGGCTACTCGGTGCTCTGGATCGCCCACTGGGGAACCTCCAGCCCGGCGCTCCCCGCCGCCAACTGGGGCGGGCACGGCTGGACCTTCTGGCAGTACTCGAGCACCGGCTCGGTGCCAGGGATCTCCGGGAACGTGGACCTCGACCGGTACAACGGCAGCGACCTGTCCCCTGTCTCGTTCAACTACACGTACGTGCCGCCGCCGCCCGTCGTGCCGCCGAAGGCCCCACCCGTGCTCGCCGGCATGACGCCGAGCAGCGCTCCGGCCGGCGGCTCCGACCTGGACATCACGATCCAGGGGGCGAACTTCGCGTGCGCCGTCTTCACGGCCTATTGGAATGGGACGCCGCTGCACACGGCGTACGTCTCCCCGACCCAGCTGGCGGCGGTCGTGCCGGCCGCCCTGCTCGCAGCGCCCGGCGTCGCCTCCGTCACGGTCGTCAACCAGGCCACGGGCGGGGCGAGCGCGCCTGCGCCATTCAACGTCACGGGTACCGGCTCACCGGCTGGTACGCCCCCGCCCGTGATCACCGGCATGGTGCCGAACGCGGCTCCCGCGGGTGGCGGTGACCTGACGATCACCCTCCAGGGGACGAGCTTCGCGGCCGGCATCTCCACCGCCTCCTGGAACGGCACGCCGCTGTCCACGACCTTCGTCTCACCATCGCAGCTGTCCGCGGTGGTGCCGGCCGCCCTGACCGCGATACCCGGGCCGTTTGGGGTGACGGTCGTCAACCAGGTGGCGGGCGGCGGCGCAAGCGCGCCGGCCCCGTTCACCGTCACGGCGCCGCTCCCGGTTCTCAGCATCGGCGCCTCGAGTGCCCTTGGCCGCGCGCCAGCCACGGGCTACAGCGCCAAGACCCCGAAGGTCGCCCACGTCGGCGGTTCCGTGACCTGGAAGTTCAACCTCGGGGCCGCGCTCGCCGGACAGCGCGTGAACGTGCTGGTGGCAAGCCGGGTCGGCACGGCGTGGGGCGCGCCGAAGTATTACAAGTCGGCCTGGGCCGACCCGAAGGGTGTCGTGGCCATCACCTGGACTCGCGCGACGGCGGGGGCCATCAACGTCCGCGTCCAGCTGTACGGAAGTGCCACCTACGCCACGAGCACGTCCCCGCCATTGGGCGCCTACTGGCGGTAGCCCTCGGCTCGGCGCCGGCCGATCCGTGGGCTGAGGTCGCTACACCTTGCAGGCGTAGTCCGCGTCGTACGGCTTCGCGAACCACTGGGTGATCGCGACGACACCGGTGAAGCCCTTCAGAGAGCAGTTCGACTGCGCCCCGGAAAGCGTCCGGGCGCCCGGGATCCAGTCGGGCAGGGTGGCGAGGTCCCCGATGGCGGCGGCGGTCGGGTTGCCGGTGATCTGCTTCCACTGGAGTGCGGTCGAATAGATGCCCACCGTGGTTGCGCCACCGACGTGGATCCCCGTTGCGGTGGTCTCCGACGTGTTCGTGAAAGCGGCGACCATCCCCTGGAGGTCGGCGACGTTGTTCGCGAGCCCGCCCGTCCCCGTCTCCCAGCTGTTGGTCGTCTCGACGTCCAGCCACCACGGGTAGGCCGAAGGCAGGTTCGAAGCGCCGACGGGCGCCGTCCCGATGAGCCAGAGCATGTCCTGCACGGCGCGGTTCCAGCCGTACTGCCAGGCGCAGGCCTGGTCGTTCCCCCCGGTGCAGGACCCGTAGGGGTCGACGTTCAGCGAGCCGGAGCCCCCAGTTGCCACGTTCGGATCGACGTTCGAAGTCGGCCAGTCCGCGACGGCAGGGACCACCTGGCCGGGGTTGGCGGTGTTCACCGTCAGCGCAACCTTTGGGAAGACTCCCGGCGCCGACGTGCCCGTGGACGCCAACGCCCACGTCAGCTCGCTGGCGAAACACGGGTTCTGGTTGTTCGCCAGCCCGCCGTTCACGCCAACGATCCCGAACGCCTGCCCGGCGGGATACGAGCGGCCACACTGTGGCCAGGAGATGTCGTTCCCGGTCCCGCTCCTGGTCGTGCCACCCCCGCCGCCGGGCGCGCCACCGCGTGCGAGCGCGGGCAGCGCGCCCATCGACAACGCCACGAGCGCAGCCAGCGTTGAGACGGTGGCCCTGCGAGCGAGTCCGGTCATGGCGGCTCCAGGCGACGCTCCCGGCAAAGAGCGGGACGGCTGGCTTCCGGGAGGACGGTTCGCGCGGTTTGTACCACACGGCGGCCGCGGGTGGCACGCGGCCGCCGTGTGCATCCCGCATCCGAGGCCACGTTTGACAGGTTTCGGGCGCCCTCTGACACTGGAGACGCGGCCGAGGCCGCCGGTGCAGACCCCAGGTGCCACGTCCCCGGGCCACCGACCACGACACGCGAAGCGAGGAGTCCCATGTCTCGTCTGACCAGCTGGCTGCGCCCGACAACGATCGCCCACGCCCATTGCGACGTCCCCTGCGGGATCTACGACCCCGCCGAGGCGGTTCTCGCGGCCCGCACCGTGGCCCGAATGGTGGAGCTCATCGGCCAGATCCCCGAGGGCTCGACCGCCGTCGCCGACCGCAACAAGTTCGTCCGCTGCGTGGCCGTCAAAGAGCAGCACGCGGAGAAGGTGAAGCACGAGGTCCAGGTCATCTGGTCCGACTACTTCAAGCCGGAGCACCTCGCCGCGTTCCCGGATCTCCACACGAAGGTCTGGAACCTGCTCAAGTTGGCCGGCAAGAACAAGCAGACCGTCGACGCGCAGGCGGCGGCCGACCTCGAGGCGGCGGCCAAGGAGTTCGCCGACATGTTCTGGGCGACCAAGAAGTAGCCGACGATCCTCGCCGGGCATGACCCGGCTTCCGTGATCGGCACCATGGCCCGCGTTCGGCGCTCGCGTATTTCTGGCGCCGGGCAGCCGTGGCGGCTGCGGTTGTTCGTGCTCGCCTCCGCGATGCTTGCCGTCACCTGGGATGCCGCGGTGCTCGTCCGCCGCGCGCGGCGGGGACCGTGGCGGGTGGAAGTGGCAGGCGAAAGCATGGCCCCGGCGCTGCTCCCGGGTGACTGGCTCCTGGTGGATCCGACGACGGCCCGCTGGCCGCGCCGTGGGACGCTCGTCGTGGTCCGCGAGCCGGACAGTGATCTCGTCGTCGTCAAGCGCGTGGCCGCGCGCCCAGGGGACCGGGTCACGCGCGACGGCGCCACGCCCACCTTCCTCGGCGCCGCGGAAGCGTGGCTCACCAGCGATTCACCGCGTGCCGGCATCGACTCGCGCCGATACGGGCCCGTCGAGGCGGGGCGGCTACTGGGCCGGGTCACCTGGCGCTATGGGCCGCCCGGAAGGTTCGGGCGGCTGCGCTGAGGTCAACGTCGCGCGGTGGCTGAGCCCCGGGGTTCCCGAGCGAGCCGGGACGTGCGCGGCCGGCGGCTACCCCAGGGCAGCCTCGAGCGCGCCCCTCGCGAGTGCGATCCCGGCCGTCTCGCAGTCTGCGGCGAACGACGCGAGACCATCCTCGCTGGTATCCCAGCGCGACGGGAAGGCCACCAGCCGGTCGAGGCCCAGCTCCGTGTAGGCACCCAGGCGATCGACACGCGCCTGGCCGTCGGCCCGCGTGTCGGCGTCGCGGCAATACAGCGACATCCGCAGGGTCGCGGGATCGCGACCCTCCTCCTCACAGCGTTGCCGTGCCACCGGGAGGGCCCGGCGCACCTCGTCCGGCTCGAGGAAGACCAGGTTGAGCTCGTCCGCATAGCGCGCCGCGTGGCGGAAGGTGACCTGCTGGCCGTTGCCGCCCACGATGACGGGAATGTGGGCCTGGATCCCCTTCGGCACGTTGATGGCGCCCTCGACCCGCGCGTACGGACCCACGTAGGTGGCGTTCCCCGGGCCCAGCATGCGGCGGATCACCTCCAGGTGGTCACCCAGGGCGCCGAGCCGATCGTGAAGCGTGGGGAAACCGTAGCCATAAGTGAGCCACTCGTCTTCCTTCCAGCCGGCCCCGATCCCCAGCTCGAAGCGGCCGCCGGAGATGACGTCGATCGTCGAGGCCATCTTGGCGGTGAGAGCGGGGTTGCGGAAGCCGGTGCAGATGACCATGTGGCCGATCCGGGCCCGCGATGTCGCCTGCGCCAGCGCCGCGAGCATCGTGAACGACTCGAAGGTGATCTCCTGTGTCGGACGGGGCACGGTCGTGAAGTGGTCGAACACCCAGATCGACTCGAAGCCCAGCGCCTCGGCCTGCCGGGCCCGGGTCACCGCGGTCGCCCAGGCGTCCGCCGCCGGCCAGCCGTCGAACTCGCCCTTCCAACCCTGGGGAACCATCACCCCGACGTCCATGCCTGCCCTCATCTTCCGAACGTGACCGCGGGGAACGCGCTTCCGCGCGCGGCGCGACGTGAGCGCCAGGTCTGCCCTCCCCGCCGTCGAGCCTATCATCGGCGGCATGGAGTTGCCGCCGCCGTTCGACCCAGCCGTCCTTGCCCATTCCGACCCTGAGGAAATGCTCTCCGGCCCACCCGCACCGTGGGCCGCGCTACCCGCTCCTGCGCATCGGGACGGCCCACCGTGGTGGATGACGGAGATGATCGCCGCGGAGCCGGCCCTGTCCGGCCGCGTGCTCCGCCGCCTCGGCGTCGTGCGGCGCAGCTCGGGCGTGCCGGGCGTCCCTCCGAAGCTGGAAGCGCCCGGGCGCGACACGTCCGCGGGCCGGCTTGCGGTGGCCATCCGCGCCGCTCTGCAGGAGGGCGAGCCGGTCGTGGTCACGGGGTGCGGCACCAGCGAGCACGCCGCGATGGCGTTCGCCTCCATCGTCGGCGACGCCGCGGATCGTGCCGGCATCCCGGGTGCCGGCCAGCCGGGGGCCGTCCTGGCTCGCCAGGCATTCGAGGCGTCGCTGGCCCCCCAGCGCCGGGGGCTGATCATCGGGATCAGCCACGAGGGCGCCACCGGCGCGACGTTGGCGGCGCTGCGAGCCGCCGCGGCACGCGGCACCAGGGTCGCGGCGGTCACGGTGAGCCGCGCGGCACCGATCGGGGCGCTTGGCCCGCTGGTTCTCGAGACCGCGGAGATCGACCGGAGCTGGTGCCACACGATCGGCTACCTGTCCCCGATCCTGGCCAGTGTGGCGGTCGGAGCCGCGCTCACCGGTGAGAGCCGCGAGGCCGACCCTGCCGCGATTCGCGCGCTCCTCGCCGCTGGCATCGAGCAGGCCGGACAGGCGGAATCGATCGCCACCGCCCTGGCCGGCTGCCGCGAGCTGATCGTCGTCGCGTCGGGCGCCGACCTGCCCGCCGGCCGCGAGCTGGCGCTCAAGGTGGAGGAGGCAACCTGGCTGCCGACGGCGCTTCGCGAAACGGAGACCTTCCTCCATGGACACCTGCCGGCGATGGACGCCGCGACCGGGCTGGTGCTGGTCCTGGCGGACCGCGCCGGGCGTGAGTCGCGCTCTGCGCGCGCCCAGCAGGCGCTGGCGGCCGCGGCGCGCGTCGGAATGCGTCCCGCGGCGATCCTCGCCGCGAACCTCGACGCCGAATGGCCCGCCTTCCTGGCCCCGGCCGGTCGCATCCTCGTCGCGGAGTCGCTCGTCCTCCCCAGCCCCGTTGCCGCGCTCGTCGGGACGGTGACGCCCCTCCAGCTGCTGGCCGAGCGCCTGGCCATGGTGCGCGGGACGAACCCGGACTCCATCCGGCGCGACGAGCTGCCCTATCGCGAGGCAGCCGCGCTCGGGGACTAGCCGGCGCTAGCCGCGGACAAGCACCTCGCCCAGCAGGTCCACGTGCTCCAGGTCCCAGGGGAGGAAATCCTGCAGCATGATTCGCTCGCAGCCGGCCGCCTCGAATCGTGCGGCCATCGCGCGGGCCTCGTCCGGCGTGCCGTAGATCCAGCGGGGCCGTCGCGCATCGAACCAGGCCGTCCCCTCCTCGGCCATCCCGAAGGCGTCGAGGATCGCCCGCGAGCGGCGCTCCACCTCGGCGGCATCGCGCCCGACGAGGGCGCCGACCATCGTCGAGTGGCACAGCGTGGCGGGATCGCGCCCGGCGTCACGGGCCACCGTGTCGAGCTTCGCGAAGCGCTCCGCCGCGCGTTCGGGTGACGCGCTCGACAGGTTGAACTCGTCGGCGAACCGGACGGCGATCCGCATCGAGCGGGGGCTCCCCTCGCCCCCCACGATGATCGGGGGCGCCGGGCGCTGGACCGGCCGTGGCCGGAGACGCCCGCCCGGGACCTGGTAGTGGCGGCCGCTGAACGACCAGCCGTCCGCGCCCTGCCAGAGGCCGCGCAGGATCTCCAGCTGCTCCTCCAGCATCTCCGCGCGGACGTCGAGTGGCGGGAACGGGAACCCGTGGTGGTCGTGCTCGGCCTGGTTCCAGCCCGCGCCCACGCCCACCTCCAGCCGACCGCCGGACATCTCGTCCACGGTCGCGGTCAGCTTCGCAAGGTTGCCCGGGTGCCTGAATGTCACCGGCGAGACGAGCGTCCCAAGCCGGATGCGGCTCGTTTCACGGGCGAGGCCGGCCAGGACGGCCCAGGCATCGGTGGTGGGGCGGCCCGCCTCGCCGGGGAAGCTGTCGTAGTGATCGGAGCGCAGGAACGTCTCAAAGCCCGCCGCCTCGGCACGCCGGGCGAGCGCCAGCTGATCGGCGTACGAGCAGCCTTGCTGCGCCTCGATCATCAGCGCGTACCGCATGGACCACTCCTCCCTGGGTCGACTCCCGGTCCGGGCGTGCCGTTCCGGCGTGCCTTTGACGAATTGATAGTTGCACAGTAGATTATTACGATGATGGTAACAAACGACCCGGCTGCCAGCGGTGTCGCTCCCCGATCGGCCCGGCGCGCGGCGCTGATCGACCAGATCGTGGCTGGGACCGCCAGCATCGCCGGCCACCGACGCTGCGCGGCCGCCCGGCGGCTGCACCGGCAGGGAATCAGCATGGCGCATCTGCAGACGCTGTGGATCCTCCAGGAGAGCGGGCCCATGCCGATGACTCACCTGGCGGACGTGCTCGGCGTCGCGGTGCCGAACGCCACCGGGATCGTCGACCGAATGGAGCAGCGCGGGCTCGTGGAACGCGTTCGTTACGATGCAGACCGCCGCGTGGTGATCGTCCGACCGACACCCGCCGGGGAGCTCGCAACCGAAGAGGTCGACGGCTGGCGGGGCGACATGCTGGAGGTGCTCCTGGACCGGCTGGACACGGAGCAGCTGGTGCGTCTCGTGGGCGGAATCGACGAGATGCGCGAACCGATCCGGACGGGGGAGCTTCGCGAACCAGCGGTAGCACACGCGACGAGCCCGCCGCCGGCTGGGGCGGGGCCATGCCAGACAGAGGAGATCGCTCGCCGATGATGGAAGGGGCACCGCTGCCCGGGGCTCCCCGGGTCGCGCCGACGCCGCGGTCGCTCGCCGTCCCGGGCAGTGCGGGCGCCCCGTTCGTCGCGGTGCTTCCCGTCGCGGACCTTCCGGCGGGCGGAATGACCCGGGTGAGCCGCGGCGACCTGGACGTGTTGCTCGCGAACGTGCCGGCGGGGATCCTCGCGGTCGACGACCGCTGCCCGCACATGGCCGCGCCACTCTCGCTCGGGCGGCTCGAGGGGTGCATCGTGGACTGCCCGCTCCACAACGGGCGATTCGACCTCTGCAGCGGCGGGACGGTCCGGATGCCGACGACCGGCGGCCTCGATGCCGACGGGGCGCCCCACCTGCCCTGGTCTCCTCCAGGGTCAGCCCCGAAGCCGGAACCGGCCGGCCTCAAGGCCGAGGCGCGTCGCCTCACCCGGGTCCGGCGCTTGCGCCACTACCCGGTCCGAATCGTCGACGGGATGATCGAGATCGCCTTGCCGCTCCCCTGAGGCCGGAGGGGCGCGGCGGCACGGCCGTCAGGCTTCCTCGGACCCGTGGGCGTGTTCGTTCATCTCCACGAATGCCAGCAGGCCCCGGACCACCTCGTCGAGATCGTCCGTCACCGTGAAGAGCTTCAGGTCGTCCTCGGAGATCGTGCCGGCTGCGAGCGGCGTGTCGCGGCACCAGGCCAGGAGGCCGGCCCAGTAGGCGCTCCCCACCAGGAAGACCGGGAAGTGCGCGATTTTGCCGGTCTGGATCAGCGTCAGCGACTCGAAGAACTCGTCGAACGTTCCGAACCCGCCCGGGAAGATGACGAACCCCTCCGCGTACTTCACGAACATCGTCTTGCGGACGAAGAAGTAGCGGAACTCGACGCCCAGGTCCACCCAGGGGTTGAGCCACTGCTCGTGCGGCAGCTCGATGTTGCAGCCGACGGAGAAGCCGCCTGCCTCGAAGCAGCCGCGGTTCGCGGCTGCCATGACGCCCGGGCCGCCACCGGTGATCACGGTAAGGCCCGCCTCGGCGAGGAGACGGCCGAGCTCGCGCGCCTGCGCATAGACGGGGTCGTCCTCGGCTATCCGTGCGGAGCCGAAGACCGTGACGGCAGGCCCGACACCGGCCAGCGCGTCGAAGCCCTCCACGAACTCGGCCTGGATCCGGAGCGTCCGCCATGGGTCCGAGTCGAGAAAGGCGGTTCGGTTGCGCCGCAGGAGCCGCTCGTCGGCGGTGCCGGCGCGGGACGGCACCTGCCGGTCCACCGCTTCCCGGCGGACCACGAGCCGCCCGGCCCGTCGGAGGTTGTCACGGCCAGGGGTGATCGGCTCGCCGTCCTCCGCGTGGACGCGCGTGCGATCCAGTTCGTGGGATCGGGACGGGGACGGGGCGTCGCGGGCAGGCATCGGGACCTCCGGGCGAGTGGCAGCCGGGCTACGGGCCAGGCGCGCTGAACCAGGTCTTCCATGTGGCGTCGGCCGGCCCGGCCGTCACGGCGTTGCCGTTTCGGACCAGCGGAAGCCGCAGCAGGCGTGGATCGGCGAGCAGCCGGGCCGCCAGCTCGTCGTCGTCCATGCGAAGGTAGCCCAGGCCGGCATCCCGCCACGTTCGCGACGTGGTGTCGGCAAGGGAGCCGGCGCCGAGCTTCGCGACGAAGCGCTGCAGCTCGCCCGGCGCGATCGGCTTGCGCCGGAGATCCACGAAGTGCACCTCGACCCGGCGCTCCTTGAAGAAGCGAAGCGCGGCCCGTGTAGGCTGGCTGTCCTCGCGGCCGAAGACCTGGACGCTGGGCGCTGATGCGGCGGGCATGCCGAGATCGTAGCGCCCCCCGGCACCGGCGTCGGCTGGCGTGCGACGGAAACGGGACGTCGGGCTCCAGCAGGGCGGGGGGTCCGGCGCTACCATCGCGGCGGAGGTGATCAAAGGTGTCCGTCTGGTTCACGGTCCGGCTCGACGACGCCCCGGGTTCGCTCGCCCGGGCCGCTGCCGCGCTCGCCGAACGCGGGGTCAACATCACGGGCATCGTGGGTGTCGCCGAGGACACGGACGGGGAGCTCATGCTCACGACCAGCGATGCCGCGGCCACTCGCGACGCCCTGGCCAGCCTGGGAGTGGCGTTCGACGAGCACGACCCCACCGACCCGCACGGCCTGACCGCCCCCGGGGTCATTGCCGACCTGGCCCGTGGCCTCGCGGAGCGCTGAACCACGTGCGCCCGGCATGGTCGTGAAGGCGCGGTTGCGCCCGTGAGCTCGCGCCGGGCGGCCGCCATCCCGCCGACCGTGGCGATCCGGGTGGTCCACGAGGATGCGCCCGGCGCGCTGCCCGCCATCCTCGGCGCGCTCGCCCTGGCCGGCGCAACCGTCCGCACCATGAGCACGGTCCGGCGCCTCGGTGATGCCGATCCCGGGCCCGCGGTGGAAACGGAGATCGAGGTCGAGGGAATCGATGAGGAGCGCCTGGACGCGGCCGTGGCCGGCGCGCCGGGCGTCCGGGAGCGGCGGGCAACCCGCACGATGGACCGCATCTTCGGCAAGCGGATCATCGTGGTCGGAGGAGGCGCGCAGGTGGCCCAGGTCGCGCTCGGGGCGGTCTCGGAGGCGGATCGACACAACCTCCGCGGGGAGCAAATCTCCGTCGACACGATCGCCCTGGTGGGTGAGGCGAACATCGCCGGCGCGGTTCGAGCGGTGGCGGACCTGCCGCGCGCCCGCTGCCTGGTCCTGGCCGGTTCGATCATGGGCGGCGACATCAGCCGGGCCGCCGACGAGCTTCGCGCGGTCGGCATCCCGATCATCGCGCTCAACATGGTCGGCTCCATCACCGAGCACGTGGATCTCGTCGTCTCCGACCCGGTCCAGGCCGGGACCATGGCGGTGATGGCAATCGCGGACACCGCGACCTTCGATTTGGCCCGTCAGCGCGGCCGGCGGTACTGAGCCGTGCGGATCGCCACCTGGAACGTCAACTCGCTCAAGGCCCGCCTGGAGAAGGTCGAATGGTGGCTGGAGCGTGCGGCGCCCGACGTCCTCCTGCTGCAGGAGACGAAGCTCTCCGACGACAGCGCCCCGCTCCTCCCCTTCTCCATGGCCGGTTACGAGCTGCTGCATCACGGCGAGGGACGCTGGAACGGGGTCGCGATCGCGAGCCGCGCCGGGCTGGCCGGGGTGGTCACGAACTTCGGCGACGGCCCGGTCCGATCATCGGCCGCGGGCGCGTCGGCCCCGGGCGAGGGCGATGACTTCGACCCGTTCGGGGAGGCCCGGATGGTGAGCGCGGTCTGCGATGGTGTGCGGGTCGTCTCGATCTACGCGCCGAACGGACGTGAGGTCGGCTCCTCGTTCTATGAAGGCAAGCTGGCCTGGTTCGCGCGACTCCGGCGCTGGCTGGACGAGACCCAGGACCCGGCCGCTCCGCTCGTGATCGGCGGCGACTTCAACGTCGCGCCCGCCGACCGCGACGTGTGGGACCCGGACGCCGCGCACGGCGGGACGCACGTCTCCGGGCAGGAGCGGGCCGCGTTCCGAGCGCTGCTGGACTGGGGGCTGGAGGATGCCTGGCGCGAGCGGAACCCGGAGCTTCGGCGCTTCACCTGGTGGGACTACCGCGCCGGCAACTTCCAGCGCGACGAGGGCATGCGGATCGATCACCTCCTGGTGACCGCTCCCGTTGCGACACGCATCGTCGACGTCGAGGTGGACCGGGAGGCTCGCAAGGGCAAGCCCGTTCCCTCCGACCACGCGCCGCTCGTCATGGACCTCGACGAGCCCGGCCGCCCCTTCGACCCGGGCTGGTCCGACGCCGCCGCGCGGATCGCCGACCGCATCGCCGCGCGACGGGCGCACGCCGAGGCCTGACCCGGCCAGCGCGCGACGGTGCGGCCGTGGCCGTCGCTTCCGGGTTCTGCCTCAGACCGACTCCAGCTCCACGGCCGGTCCCGCGCGCGCCCGGACGGAGCGGAGAGCGACGGCCTGGATCGCCAGGGTGAGCGCCAACGCCAGCCCGAACGCGGGCCCGATCCCGAGCGGGATGAGCCCCAGGGCCAGCACGAGCATGAACGCGGCCGTCCCGAACAGCCCCACCAGCAGCCCGCGCAGGACGTCCAACGCGCCCGGCACTCCCTCCTGCCGATACGTGAACAGGGTCAGGATCGAGACGTAGACCGGGAACGTGGCGATGATCCCGCTCGTGTGGGCGCCGAGCAACGGCGCGATCGTCGTCAGGCCGACCACCAGGCCGGTTCCGATCGCCATCCGCGCCGGTAGGTCCCACGCCGGGTGCGGCCCGGCGGCCCGGCGAGCGCCCGACTCCGGCAGGAGCCGAAGCGCGACGCCCAGAGCGGCGAGCACGACCACGAACAGGAGTCCGGCAGGGGCATTCAGGACCGGCTGGACCATCACGCCGATCGTCGCGAACGCGATGATCGCGAGCAGGATGCCCGTTCGAGACCCGGCCCTGACGAGCCCGGCCGCGAACGCGACCGTGAACCCGGCAATCGCCGCGAGTCCCATGAGCGACCCGACGATGGCCGTCGCCGCGAACGCCGTCCCGTGGTCAAGTGCGAGGAAGAACGTCACCGGGCCGCTGGTGAGCGGCAGCGACACCAGCCAGCCCCCGATGGCCGGACCCCACCGCCGTGCGGCAAGGCTCGCGCCACCGATCAGGAGCGGCGTCAGTATCAGCTTCAGGGCAAGGACCGGCATCCGGACAGGGTAGCGGGGCGCGGTGGGGAGGGCGGCTCGCCGGCGATAGGCAGCCAGCCGGGTGCCTGCGCTAGGTTTCGTTCACCGCGTGCCCAACGGCTGGACTGCTCGCCCCCGCGAGCAGGATTCCCTCGGCCGACGCCGTGGCACCGGCCACCGGCCGCGTGGCGGCCCCAGGCGCTGCGTTCGCCGATCGCACGGCCATGCGCTTCTCCGCGTTCGGGACCTCGGTCCGGGCCTCGCGCTCGGTGCGCCGGCCGTCGTTCGCGTAGCGGTCCGCGCACATCAGGTCGAACGCGTGGACCGAGGCCTCCTGGTTCGAGTAGCGGCCGGCCTCCCAGCTCCGCGAGCGCGTACCCTGCTGCTGGAGCTCGACCACGTGGTAATCCTGCCGGTTCGTGAGGTCCCAGAACTCCACCGCGCCCGAGACATCGACCGAGTCCGCCGAATCGACATCGACGTAGAGGTCGCAGACCACCTTCGAGCGGTTCGGCCCGTCGGGCCAGGCCTGGTGAGTGAGCACGTAGTCCGGGTGGACCGAGATGATCAGGTTCGGCCAGAGGATGTAGTAGTAGATCCGCCCGGCTTCCTGCGCGTCGCGGGCATACAGGAGCGGCCGGCCGTGCCGCTGGCCGTCCATCGACATCGTTTCGCAGCCGTTCGCGAACACCATCCAGCCGCCCTTCCACGGGCCGCTCGGGAAGAAGTCCTCGCCGAGGTCGTACGGGGTCAGCTTGTTGAGGAGCGGGTGAACCCCCGGACAGTGGTAGCACTCGGAGTAGTTCTCGGCCACGATCTTCCAGTTCGCCGCGACGTCGTACTCCAGCCGGGCTGCCCGCCGGAGCCGGCCGAAGTCCCGCTGGAAGCTCGCGTGGTGACCGAACCAGTCGCCCAGGTAGGCCTCGAGGCCCGGCGTCCCGTCGTCGAAGCAGAGGAAGATCCAGCCGCCCCAGACCTCCGCCCGGATCGGGGTGAGGCCGAATGTCGCATGGCTGAAGTCCTCGAGATCCTCCGTGTGCTTGGTGCGGATGAGCCGCCCGTCCAGGTCGTAGATCCAGGCGTGGTATGGGCACTGGAAACGGACCGCCGTCCCGCATTCGCGCTCCTCCACGGCTGTGCCGCGATGGCGGCACACGTTGTAGAAGGCGCGCACGAGGTCGTCGCCGCCGCGGACCAGCAGGACGCTCTCGCCAAAGTAATCACGGAGCGCAAAGCTGCCGGGATCCGGGATCTCTTCCGCCCGGGCCACCGCGACCCAGTCCCGGAAGAACCACTCGTCGCGCTCGAAGTCCAGGAATGCGTCATCGTGGTAGGCACGGCCGGGGAGGAGCCGGGCGCCGCGGAACGGCCGGCGGATCGAGGCAAGCTCCTCGGGCGTCAACGGCGATGGGCGGTGCGGAAGCTGGGGGGTGGTCATGCGGGCGCGCTGGCGGTCATGCGGGCGGGCTCCTCCGGCAGGAGCCTGGATCGTATCCGATGACCGCCAGGGTGGGCACACGGTGGACCGAGCGCCCGACCCCACCCGGCGCTCAGTCGAGCGTGACCGCCTCGTGCCAGATCGGCACATGGACGTCGAGGCCGAGCGCTGCGACCTTCGGCGCGAGCTCCGCCTGCGGGCCCGGGTCACCATGCACGAGGAAGACGCGACGCGGGAAGCCCGGGTCACCGGGGCGCTTGCCGTGAGTGAACCCGGCCAGCCAAGCAAGGAGTCCGGGCTCGTCCGCGTGCGCCGAGAAGCCGCTGATGGAGGCGATCCGGCAGCGCACGGCGCGCACCTGCCCGTCCAGGCGGACCGTCTTTGCGCCCTCCTGCAGGTGGCGGCCAAGTGTCCCCTCGCCCTGGTAGCCCACGAAGAGGATCGTCGCAGCCGGGTCGTCGATGAGGTTGCGCAGGTGGTTGACGACGCGCCCGCCGGTCAGCATCCCGTTCGAGGCGACGATCATGTATGGCCGGTGCGCCTTCGCGATCGCCTGGGACTGCGCCATGTCCGCCACGACCACCTGGTTCGGGTAGTCGAGGGGAGTGTCGCCGGACTCGAAGAGCGCCCGCGTCTCGGCGTCGTAGTAGTCGGTGTGGCGCCGGTAGATGTCGCTCGCCTTGGAGGCCATCGGAGAGTCCAGGTAGAGCGGCAGGGCCGGGATCTCGCCCGCCGACAGGAGCCGGTCCAGCTCCCAGACCAGCTCCTGGGTCCGTCCGATCGCGAACGACGGGACGAGCAGGACCCCCCGGTGCTCGGCGACGAGGCGGACCGTCTCCGCCAGGACCCGGTGGGCCTCCGTCGACGGTTCGTGCTCCCGGCCGCCGTACGTGGACTCGCACAGGACGTAGTCCGCGGCGCTGAGCGGGGTCGGGTCGGCGATGATCGGTGCGCCGGTACGGCCCAGGTCGCCGGAGAAGACGAGGATCCGCTCCGGGCCATCTGGATGGTCCTGGACGCGGAGCCGGATGATGGCGGAACCGAGGATGTGCCCCGCATCGAGATAGGTGGCGTGGATGCCCGGCGCGACCTCCTCCTCGACGCCGTAGCGGACCGGCCGGAAGCGACGCAGGCTCTCCACGGCGTCGCGCTCGGTGTAGAGCGGTGCGTCGAGATCCGGCTTCAGCTCGGGCCCGGCGGCCCGAAGGTCCGCCTCGTGGTCCGGCCGCCCGGGCCCACCGACCGGCTCGATCGTCGTCGCGACGTGGGCGCCTTCCGCGTACGCGGCCTCGCGAGCGTGGCGGATCGTCCCCGGGGCGGGCGACGTCGGCGGGACTGGCAGCCCGGCCGGCACCGAGCTCGCGGGGGCGGGGACCGATGTCGCGGGGGCGGGGACCGATGTCGCGGGCGCGGGGACCGATGTCGGCGCATCGTCGACCCTCTCGCGGTTCCCCGCCGCGAAGGACGCTGCCGCAGGGGTCGGCGCCAGGCCCTCCTCGCCTGCCTCGGCGAGCTCGATCGCGGCCTCAAGCGCCGCACGGTCTCGGGCGTCCTCGATCTCGGCACGCTCCGGGTGACGCCGCTCCCAGCGGTTCTCGCGCTTGCTGAACTCCTCCTGGAGCCGGCCGGAATCCAGCAGCACGAGGCGCGCAAGCTCGATGGTCCCTGCCGTCGCGCGGATGGGTCCATGGAACCCCTCCCTGACCACGTGCGGGATCAGGCCGCAGTGGTCGAGGTGCGCGTGGGTAAGCAGGATCGCGTCGAGCGTGGCGGGGTCGTACGCCAGCGGGATCCGGTTCCGAATCGATTCGTTCGGCCCTCCCTGGAACATCCCGCAGTCCACGAGGATGCGTGCCTGGCCGGTCTCGAGGAGGAACTGGCTGCCGGTGACCGTGGTCGCCGCGCCCAGGAAGTGGAGGTCCATGGCATGCATGGTGCCACCACCGGGCGGCGAAAGCAGGCCGCGGGTGGGGGCTCTCGCGCGGCGAAGGCGCCGGTGTTGCTGCCGTGGACCCTGCCGGGCGCCGGGCGGAACTGTCCCGGATCGAGGGGGCCGGCTGTCCTGGGGATCCCGCGCCTACGGCCGCCATGACGCCTTTGGTGACGCAGCGCGAAACCGCGCCGCCCGCCTGCGCCAGTCGGGTCGTGCTGCTCGTTCGAGGGGTGCGGTTCGGCACTGGACCGGCCTGCGCGTTCCTCGCCGGCCTGCGCGCTCCTGGCCGGCGGCCTGCGCGTTCCTCGCCCGCCTGCGCGCTCCTGGCCGGCGGCGTGCGTGTTCCTGGCCGGCCTGCGCGCTCCTGGCCCGCGGCGTGTGTGCGCTCAACACGCGATCGCGACGTCCGGCGACGTCCCGAACCGGCCTGCGCGCCAGGATTGTCCATCTCGCGCACGAACGCGACCGATTCCTTCCCGATCGATCCTCGTTTTGCCCTCCGGGACGCCGCCCCGATGACTGGGCGCGCCGCCTTGCGGCCGGATTGTGCATCCGGCGTACAGCCGGGTCGCATCCGTGAGCGGGACGTACAGATCAGACGCCTGCGGTCCGAGCGCCGGACTCGCCTTCGACCCGCACCACCGATCCCGGTGGGCCCGGCGGGCCCTACGCGAACTGGAAGCGGACGAGCGCGTCGATCGCGACCGCGAGGAAGAGCAGCGTCAGGTAGCTGATCGAGAATTTGTAGAGCCGGATCGCCCCGGCCGTGGTGCCCTCCAGCGTGCCCTCCCGGGCGAGATTGCCGGCTTTCCACAGGAAGATGGCGCCCAGCACGATGGCCGTGACCAGGTAGACCAGGCCCATCTGCGCCACCGCAAAGAAGATGAGGCTCACCGCCACCAGCAGAACCGTGTACAGGAAGATCTGGCGCGTGGTCTCCGCGGTGCCGCGGACGACGGGCAGCATCGGCACCCCGGCCGCCGCGTAGTCCTTCGCGATCCGCAGGCTGAGTGCCCAGAAGTGGGGTGGCGTCCAGTAGAAGACGAGCGCGAACAGCATGAGCGCGGGAAGCTCCACGTGCCCGGTCACAGCCGCCCAGCCGATGACCGGTGGGAGCGCCCCGGCAGCCCCGCCGATCACGATGTTCTGGGTGGTGGTCCGCTTGAGGAGCAGGGTATAGACGAAGACGTAGAAGCCGATGGCGAGCAGGGTGAGGAATGCCGCGACGAGGTTCACGAAGGCGGCCAGCAGCCCCACCGAAACGACCCCGAGGAGGATCCCGAAGACCAGCGCCTGCTCCGGCTCGACCGAATGGGCGGGCAGTGGGCGGCGGCGCGTACGGGTCATCAGCAGGTCGATGTCGCGGTCCAGGTACTGGTTGATCGCGTTTGCCGCGCCCGCGGCCAGGGTTCCCCCGATGAGTGTCCAGAAGACGACGATCCCCCAGTTCGTCCAGTTCACGCCGGGCAGGTCGCGGGTCGCGAGGACCATGGCCGGGATCGTCGTGACCAGGAGGAGCTCGATGATGCGGGGCTTCGTCAGTGCGACGTAGGCGCGAATCGTGCCGGCAAGGGGTCGCGGTGTCGTGGAGGCGGCGGGCGCGCGTTCAGCCGGCGGGACCGGCATGACCAAGGCTTGCAACGGATCGAGCACGAACCGTCCCATGGGCGGATCGATGGCGATTGCGTGCGTGACAGACGTACCGGCAGCCGAGATTGCCGCGGGGTCCGCGCTGGATGCACCGGCGAGCGCCGGCACTTCTGCCTGCGCGCCTGGCGCGCTCGCGGGAGCGGGCGCCGCGGCCCGCTGCACCGAGACACTGCCGACGGTGCCCGGCACGTTCGAGGGTGTTCGCTCGCCAGGAGCACCCTCGCCAGGAGCACCGCTGTTCGTCATGCCCGCACCCGCGCTGGGGATACCGTCCGGAACCCGCACCCGCGCACCGTAGTAGCTGACGAAGACGGCCGCCACCGCGGCAGCCCAGATGAATGCGGCGAGCGCGACATGAGCCACCTGCGTCCATGGCGCCAGCTGCGTCCAGATCTGGAAGGCGCCCACGACCGCCTGCAGGGGGTAGAGCACCGCAGCGATGGTGACGAGGCGGAAGAGGACCCGGTTCTCGCGCTGCCCGCGCCAGGCGACCAGCCAGGTGGCGGCCAGCAGCACGCCGACGATCACCGCCACGTACCGGTGGAGGGCGTTCGTCACCGCGAGCACCTGCGCCCCGGACGGCATCGCGCCGAACGGCGGGATGATCGCGCCGCCCATCAGGGGCCAGTCCGGGAAGACCAGGGCGGCGTCGCGCGACGTGACGTTGCTGCCGAAGAGCAGGACCGCATAGGCGGCCAGCGCCGTGAAAGCCGCCAGCAACGTGAAGCGCTGGCTGGCGCCCCGGCCTGGCATTCGCGTCGGATAGCCGGCCCGGACAAACAGGAACGCCAGGAGGCCGACGACGATGAGCGCCGTGGCGAGGTGGGCGGTCACCGACGGTCCGGAGTTGCCCAGGCGAACCGTCTCCTCCCCCAGCCAGGCCTGGAACCCCACGAGTGCCACCGATCCGATCGACGCGACAACCTGGACGGGGCGGTCGCGGTGGTCGAGCACCGCGAGCGCCGCGATCCCCAGGACGAGGAGGCCGATCACGGCCGCGATCAGGCGGTGGATCCACTCCGCCCAGGCCTGGAAGTCGCCGATCGAGGGCACGACCTGGCCGTGGCAGAAGGGCCAGTCGGGGCAGCCCATGCCGCTGTCCGTGGCGCGCACCACGACCCCCACGATGACAAGCCCGAGCGTGGCCGCCAGGGTCAGGCCGACGAGCTTCTGGTATCGGGTCACCGAACCTCCGCCGAGCCTTCGCCTGCCGATTTCGGGCCGCGAGCAGGCACGCTCGGACGCCGGCGGATTGTAGCGTGACTCGTCCCGGCCGGCTCTCGGCGACGCCCTCGTCCCTCGCGGCGGTTTTCGGCGGGGAAGCGTAGGCTCCCCTCGTGCGTGTGTCCGTCCGCCTCGTGATCGCCGGCTTGCTCGTGCCCGGGCTCCTGGCGGGCTGCGCGGGGAACATCGCCACGAGCCCGACGCCGCCGGGCCCAGGTCAACCCGCGGTCGCGATCGCATCTCCGGCCGCGCCCGGTGATGCGACCTGCAATACGGACTCGTTGCCTGGCTGGCCGGCAGCCGGGCAGGTCTCGCCGAGCGGCATCATCCCGGTGCTGGCCAGCTCCCAGAAGGTCGTCGGGAAGAGCCGCCTGGTCTTCTCGCTGATCGACCAGTCCAACCAGCCGGTGGCATCCCCCGACATCCACGTGCAGATGGCGTTCTACGACCTGTGCGCCAACCCGACCACGCCCACAGAGACGCTTACGCCGGACTTCGCGTGGGGGATCGTCGGGCAGCGCGGCTTCTACATCGCGACGCCCGACCTGACAGAGGCCGGCACCTGGGGCGTGGCGGTGACCACGACGGACACGGCAGGAACGCAAGCCACTGCGCGGCTCCAATTCTCCGTCTCAGCGACCGGAACGACTCCACCGATCGGGGCCCTCGCGCCGTCGGTCAGGACGCCGATCCTTGCCGATGTGGGCGGCGACGTCAGGAAGATCAGCTCCGATCCCACGCCCGATCCGTCGCTCTACGTCGAGTCGGTCGACCAGGCGCTCGCAGCCCATCAGCCGTTCGTGCTGGCGTTCGCGACGCCGGCGTTCTGCACCAGTGCGCAGTGTGGGCCGACCCTCGACATGGTCAAGGCCACGGTGAAGGCCTACCCGATCCTCGCCATCAACGTGGAGCCGTACGAGCTCACCTGGACGAACGGCCGCCTTCAGCCCGTGCTCCAGAACGGCGCGTTCGTGCCGGTCAAGGCAACGGACGCGTACGGCATCCCGAGCGAGCCGTGGATCTTCGTGATCGGCGCGTCGGGACGAGTGGTCGCCTCGTTCGAGGCCGTGGTCTCCCCCGGTGAGCTGGTCGCCGCGATCAACGCGGCCAAGGCGGGCTGACCCGGGGTCGGCGCCGGGCCAACTGGTCTCCCGCGCCTTCGATCCTTCCCGTCACGCCTCGCGGTATCGGACCGCGGTAAACGCGGCGAGGCTCCGCGCCCACGCCTCGATCATCGGCGCTGCGAAGTGCGAGGCTTCCCAGGCAGCCACGATCGGGATGGACAGCGTCTCACTGGCTGCCTCGATGGTCATCGAATGCAGCCCGTACCGAGCATCGTCCGAGACGATCGCGACGCCCGCGCCACCGACCGCCAGCGTCTGCGCGACGGCCGAGAGGTCCAGTTCCCCAACGGCGTGATAGGTGAGGCCGGCCGCGGCCACGGCCTGATCGAACCAGCGTCGGGTCCCATGCTCCGCGGTGACCAGCACGAGGGGCTCCTCGACGAGTTCCTCGAGCGCGATGCGCGCCCGCTGACCCCAGCGATGGCCCGGCGGGACCTGGGCAAGGATCGAGAACCTGGACACCGCGACAGAGGCGAGCTCACCTGGTGGTGGCCCCACGGAGACCCCGAGATCCGCGTCCCCCGACCGGATGATCCTGAACACCGCCAGCGATGCCGCGTCTCGCACGGAGACCTTGAGCGCGTCGAGACCGAGCGTGGCGAGGTACGGGGCGATCACATCGACGATCGTGATGTTCGGTGCGACAACCGAAAGGTTCGTGAAATGGTTCGCATCGAGGTCACGCATCGCGGCTTCGGCGAGGTCGGACCGTGCGACCAAATCTCGAGCGAGCGGAACGAACCTGCGGCCGGCAGGGGTCAGGCGGAGGCGTCCGCCGTCGCGGTCGAAGAGGCTCTGGCCAAGCGACGCCTCGAGGCCTCGGATCTGCCTGGAGAGTGACGGTTGGGCAACACGCACGGCTGCCGCAGCGCGCGTGATAGACGCCTCGTCCACGACGGCCAGGAAATAGCGGAGCAGGCGGACTTCCACACGAACCCCAGGAAATGCATGCCTCACAGGCATGCCTTCGGACGACGGAAGTATTGGACGATCGGGCGCCGCATGGCAACACTTCGGAGATCAACCGGGAGGAGGGGTCCGTGCGCCCGCACTCGAGCCCGCCCGGCTCGATCGAGGGAACGCAGATGCACGCGAATTCGATCTCGCCACGCGCCGGGGCCTGGCGCCTCCTCGTACTCGTCGCGGTTGGCGCGCTGCTCGTTGGGGCCTGCGGCTCCAGCGCGGTCACGCAGGCTCCCGCGGCCTCGACCGCGCCGGGGGCTTCGGCGGCGGCCGCTGCGTCGTCCGCTCCGAGCCCCTCCCCGAGCCCGACCGGACCCGTCGTCCTCAAGGTCGCCGCGACCGCCAACATCACGACCTGGGACCCGATCCAGTCGTTCTCGACCGAGGCGCTCTACCTGGCCAACATCTACGAGCCGCTGCTGCGGATCAACCCGCCGTCGTCGGCCGAGAAGTTCACGCCGGTCCTGGCGACCAGCTGGTCGAGCAGCGCGGACGGCCTGACGTGGACGTTCCACCTTCGCGACGGGGTGACGTTCCATGACGGCGAGAAGATGACGTCCGATGCCGTGAAGGGGTCGATCGAGGCCGCGGCCGCCAGGGGTGGCGCGTCGTTCATCTGGGCAGCGTTGGACAGCGTGACCGCCGTTGACCCGCTGACCGTCGAGCTCAAGCTCAAGTACGCCGCGCCGATGGATCTCGTGGCATCGTCACTGTACGGCGCCTGGATCGTGAGCCCGAAGGCGCTTGCCGCCGA
The DNA here is from genome assembly GCA_963814115.1 of uncultured Chloroflexia bacterium. Lineage (GTDB taxonomy): Bacteria > Chloroflexota > Limnocylindria > Limnocylindrales > CSP1-4 > CTSoil-043. Next base: position 338,405 of record CAWFBS010000006.1, read on the forward strand.
GGCCGCTGACTCCAAGTACTTCGAGACGGGCATCGACGCCGGCACCGGCCCCTACACGATCGAGTCGTACACGCCGGACAAGGAAGTCCTCCTCGCGAAGTACGACGGCTACTGGGGCGGCTGGTCCGACACGAACCATTACGACAAGGTCCTGATCTCGATCACCCCTGAGCCGGCGGTCGAGCAGCAGATGCTGGATGGAGGCCAGGTGGACCTGGCCCTCTCGCTGCCGCTCGAGAACATCGCCGCCTACAAGGACAACCCGGACTACACGTTCATCGACGAGCCGTCGTACTTCAACTACGTCGGCTTCTTCAACACGCTCCGCAAGCCGCTCGACAACGTGCTCGTCCGCCAGGCTCTCTCCTACGCCATCCCGTACGCCGACATCATCACGGTCGGTGCCCAGGGATATGGCACGCAGTCACATGGGCCGGTGCCGGCCGGTGTGTTCCCCTGGTCTGCCGACGTGCCGCAATACACCCAGGATCTCACCAAGGCCAAGGCCCTCCTGGCCCAGGCGGGCTACCCGAATGGTGGGTTCAGCCTGAACCTGACCTACGCCGCCGAGAACCAGAACGAGGCGCGTTTCGCGCCGCTCATCAAGGAGGCGTACGCGAAGCTGGGCGTGAACGTCACCCTCACGCCGATTGCCTTCAACCAGCAGTGGGAGAAGGCGAAGGGCGATCCGGCCGGCCGGCAGGACATGTTCCTGCTGCTCTACTGGCCGACCTACGCGGACGCCGGGTCGGACAACCTCTGGTCGATGTTCCACAGCAGCGACAAGCCGTTCTTCAACCTCTCGTATTGGAAGAACACGCAGTTCGACACGTTGGTCGATGACGCCATCGGCCTCACCGCCACCCAGCGCGACCAGGCCCAGGCGAAATACGTCCAGGCAATGAAGCTCCTCGTGGACCAGGCCCCGGGCGTCTTCTTCTACGACACTCACTTCGTCACGGCGATCCCCAAGCACGTACTCGGGTTCGAGTACAACCTGAACTACCCGTTCGCCCAGTTCTTCTATCCGATGCACCCGGCGTCCTGAGTCCGACCGAACACAGCTGCCGGGCCCGAATCCACGCGGGCCCGGCAGCTGGACCAACCGGCCTTATGACGTGATCCGTTTCATCGCCAGGCGGCTGGCGGGATCCGCAGCCGTGCTGCTCGGTCTGTCCGTGATCACCTTCGCGCTCGCGCGCCTGGTGCCGTCCAACCCCGCGGCGGTGTACATCGGCCCGGAAGCGCGGCCGGAGGACATCGCCCGGGTCGCGCACCAGCTGGGCCTCGACCGGCCGCTCCCCGTCCAGTACCTCACCTACATGAAGGACATGCTCACGGGCGACTGGGGCACGTCGATCGGCGACAAGCTGCCCGTGCTCGACGACATCCTGGGCAGGCTGCCGGCGACGCTCGAGCTCATCACGGCGGCCATGCTTCTCGCGGTGCCCCTCGGCATCCTCCTCGGCATCCTCTCGGCGCGCTGGCAGCACCGCTCGCCGGACCTCGTGGTCCGCGTCGTCTCGATCGTCGGTGTGTCAATGCCGGCGTTCTGGCTGGGCCTGCTGCTCCAGGTCGTCTTCTTCCGCGACCTGCACCTTCTCCCGCTGACCGGGCGGGTCGACACGAACCTCCGGTTCACCTCGCCGATCACCGAGATCACCGGGCTCTACCTCGTCGATACCGTCCTGACGGGCAACTGGACCGCGTTTCGCGACGTGGCGTGGCACCTGGTGCTGCCCGCGCTCACACTCGCCGCCTATCCCATCGGCCTGATTGCCCGGATGACACGGGCATCGATGCTGGAAGCGCTCGGCCAGGACTACGTGCGTGCCGCGAGGGCGGCCGGGATCGGCGAACGGCTGATCACCTATCGGCTTGCGCTCAAGAACGCGCTCATCCCCGTGACCACCGTGGTCGGCCTGACGCTTGCCTACTGCCTCACCGGGACGTTCTTCGTCGAGGTCGTCTACAACTGGCCGGGCCTCGGAACGCTCACGGTCAAAGGGCTGCTGAACCTCGACTACCCCGTCGTCATGGGGGTCACGCTCTTCGGGGCCGTCGGCTACGTGATCATCAATCTCGCCGTCGACCTTGCCCAGTCGTGGCTCGACCCACGGACCAGGGTGGCCTGATGGCAATCGATGTTCTCCGCCCTGGCATGATCGTCCCGCGAGCCGGGATCACCCGTCGCTTCCGGCGCGCCCTGCAGGCAGACCCGCTGGCGCTTGCCGGAGTCACCGTCATCGGTCTGCTCGTGGTGCTGGCCGTGGCCGGACCGTGGCTCGCCCCCTACCCCGGGCAGGGGGAGGGTCAAAGCGACGTCGCCGCACGGATGCTCGGCCCCAGCCTGGCCCACCCGTTCGGGACCGACGGGCTGGGCCGCGACATGCTGAGCCGCGTCATCATCGGCGCCCGGCCGGCCCTGGCGGTCTCTCTTCTCGTCGTCGGGTTGGCAATGCTGATCGGGGTGCCGCTTGGCGCGCTCGCCGGCTACCGCCGGGGCCGAATCGACGCCCTGATCATGCGGGTGACCGACCTGTTCCTGGCCTTCCCGCCGCTGCTGCTGGCCATGTCGATCGTGGCGGCGCTCGGGCCCGGCCTGGACCACGCGGCGCTCGCGCTCGCCGTCTCGTGGTGGCCGTGGTACGCGCGTCTCGCCCGTGGCACGGCGACATCGCTTCGTGAGCGGCCGTTCGTCGAGGCCGCCCGGTCGATCGGCGTGGGCGACCTGACAATCCTGCGCCGTCACATCATCCCGAACTCGATCACGCCGATTCTGGTCCAGGCCACGATCGACATCGGCACGGTCATCCTCGCCGCGGGCTCGCTCGCGTTCCTCGGGCTGGGCGCATCGCCACCGACGGCGGACTGGGGGCTGATGGTCGCCGATGGGCGGACCTACATCCTCGACCAGTGGTGGCTGTCGGCCTTCCCCGGCCTCGCGATCTTCGTCGCCGTGCTTGCGTTCAACCTGGTCGGCGACCTTCTGGTCGACCTGCTCGACCCGCGCGGGACACGATGAACGCACCGATGCTTGGCGTCCGCGATCTGGCCGTCTCGTTCGTGACGCCCGACGGCACCACCACGGGGCTCGACGGCGTGAGCGTGGAGGTCGGGCCGGGCGAGATCGTGGGGCTGGTCGGAGAGACCGGCTGTGGCAAGACCCTGACCGGCCTTTCGATCCTCGGGTTGCTCCCGCGCACGGCGCGGATTGACCGTGGTTCGGTCACGCTCGATGGAAGGGAACTATTGGGCCTTTCCGAGGGCGAGCTTCGCCGCGTTCGCGGATCCAGCATCGCGATGGTCTTCCAGAACCCCGCCTCGGCGTTCAACCCGGTGTTCACGATCGGAGCACAGCTGGGGCACGTGCTTGCGGCACACGAACGCCTTCCGAGGACCGAGGCTGCCCTGCGGATACGCGAGGGGCTCCTCGAGGTGGGGCTGCCCGAGGTCGACCGCGTGCTGCACGCCTACCCGCACCAGGTGTCGGGCGGCATGCTCCAGCGGGCGATGATCGCCAGCGCCCTCCTCTGCCGGCCGCGTCTCCTGATCGCCGACGAGCCGACGACGGCGCTCGACGTCACCATCGAGGCGCAGATCCTGCAGCTGATCAAGCGGCTCCAGGCATCGCGCGGTTTCAGCGTCCTGTTCATCACCCACGACCTCGGCGTCGTGCGGACGGTGAGCGACCGGGTCGTCGTGCTGTATGCAGGTCGGGTCGCCGAGACGGCCTCCACCGGGGCGCTCTTCGGGCACCCGTCGCACCCCTATACGCGCGGGCTGATCGCGGCGGCTCCGCATCCCTCGGCGCGGCGCGGGGCGCTCGTCTCCATCCCGGGCAGCGTGCCTGCTGACGTCGGGACCCTGGCCGGGTGTGCATTCGCCGAGCGGTGTCCCCTCGCGATCGAGCGATGCCGGGTGGAGCGCCCAGAGCTCCGGGACGTCGGGGGCGGGCACCGGGCTGCATGCCACCTTGCCGGGCCGGTGACGACCCCGTGACGATGAACCCCGCTTCCACGGAACCACGAGCGCCCGCCCCCCAGGGCGCCGCCACGCCGCTCGTCAGGGTGCGCGGCCTCGAGAAGGTCTTCCTCGCTGACGGGCGAGCGGTTCGGGCGGTCGCCGGCGTCGACCTGGACATCCTGGCCGGGGAAGTGCACGCGCTGGTGGGCGAGTCCGGATCCGGCAAGACCACGCTGGCACGCTGCATCCTCCGCCTGATCCTGCCCACGGCCGGAACCGTGGAGTTCGAGGGGCGCGACGTCGCGCAGCTCCACGGCAGCGACCTGCACGCGCTCCGGCGCGACATGCAGGTCGTCTTCCAGGATCCGCAAGGCTCACTCGATCCGCGGATGAGCGTCCTGGAGCTGGTCGCCGAGCCGATCCGCACGCACCTGCGCCCGGCGCACAGCAACCTGGAGGCGACTGTGCTCGAGCTGCTCGAGGGGGTTGGCCTGGCCCGGCGCCACATCGGCCGGCGGCCCCACGAGCTCTCCGGGGGCCAGTGCCAGCGGGTGGCGATCGCACGGGCGCTCGCCTTGAAGCCGCGCCTGATCGTGCTCGATGAACCGACCTCCGCCCTCGATGTGTCCGTGCAGGCGCAGATTCTGAACCTGCTGCTGGAGCTCCGCGCCCGGTTCGGACTCACGTACTTGCTGATCTCGCACGACCTGGGGGTTGTGCGGCACCTCAGCGACCGGATCTCCGTGATGTACCTGGGCCGGATCATGGAACGGGCGGCCGCGGACCAGGTGTTCACGGATGCCAGGCACCCCTATACCCGGGCTCTCCTCGCCGCGGTTCCGGACGTCTCCGCGGGTGACGTGCCGAGGACGGCCCTGATCCGGGGCGATCCGCCCAGCCCCGCCGACCCGCCGTCGGGCTGCGTGTTCCATCCCCGCTGCTGGCTCCGTGACCACCTCGAGGACCCGTCGATCTGCGCAACGACGACGCCGCCGCCCGTGGACACGGTCAACCGCGCCGCATGCCTCTTCGCGGATCTGGTCGCTCCGGCCCTGCCGACGGACGCTCGATGAGCGCGGACGCCACGATGCCAGCCGACCTGAGGGCGGGCCGCCTGCCCAGATCCGCGTCCTTGGTCACCCTCGCCAACTGGCAGGATCCCCCCTACCTGCGCTGGTCCTACCTGCACGTGCGCGAGCTGATCCCGACGGCCGCCATCTCGCGGGGGAACGCGCCGGTCACGCCGCTGCCGCGCGCGGAGCGCGACCTGGATGCGCTGGACTTCCGTGTGCAGGGAATTCGGCACACCGTTGGCGAGATGCTCGAGGGCACCGATACGGATGGGTTCCTGGTGCTCCACCGCGGCCGGATCCTGGTCGAGCGGTACGGCGGCGCGATGACGGAGACGACGCCGCACCTGCTGCAGTCCGTGTCGAAGTCCCTCACCTCGGCCCTGGCTGGCGCCCTGGCCGGCGCGGGGGCACTCGAGACGGATGGTTTCGTGACGGACTACGTCGAAGAACTGCGTGGCGGGTCATTCGAGGGCTGCACGGTCCAGCACCTCCTGGACATGCGATCCGGAACACGCTTCTCGGAGGTCTACGAGGACCTCGAGGCGGACATCCGGATCAGCGAGCAGGTCGCCGGCTGGCGGCCTCGTACGCGTGCCGACTTGCCGCCGGACCTGTACGCCTACATCGCCACGCTCCAGAACCGGGCGCCGCACGGCGGGCCGTTCGAGTACCGATCGATCCTCACGGACGTGCTGGGCTGGGTGCTGGAACGGGCCGGTGGCGACACCTTCGCGCGGCTCTTCTCGCGCCACGTCTGGTCTCGCATCGGCGCCGAGCAGGATGCGGAGATCACCGTGGACGCCCACGGGTGCGCCCTGGAGGACGGTGGGATCTCCGTCACGCTGCGCGACCTTGGACGGTTCGGGCTGATGCACCTGCGAGGCGGTGAGATCGCCGGGCGGCGGGTCCTGCCGGCCGCCTGGGTCGCTCGCGTCAATGGCGCGCCGTCGGACCCGCGGGAGGCCGACGAGCGCTCGGCCTGGGTCGCCGAACGTGGCCCGCGCCGCCGGGCGGATCTCGTGGGGGCGTTCGGAGACGCACTCGGCTATGACGGTGTCGCCACGCCCACCTCGCACTACCACGATCAGTGGTGGGTCTTCGACGCCGAGCGCGGCATCTACGGTGGGATCGGCATCCACGGCCAGGCACTGGTGATCCACCGAGCGGCCGACGCGGTGATCGTCAAGCTGTCGACCCAGCCCGATCCGCTCGACCGTGAGAAGCACGAGCTGCAGCTGGCCGCCGCGATCGCGATCGGCGACGCGCTCGCGCGCGAAGACTGATTCCGCGCCCTCGTTCCGCCCCGTCGCGGTTCGCACCCGGATCCGGGCCGGTCAAGAGCAGGAGGAGCGGTGGCGGGCTGGCAGGCGGGGCGCGCGACCCGTACACTCCCCCGCAAGGAGGAATCCCATGGGCGACAAGACACCGAAGCGACCCCCGAAGCCGAAGAAGCCAAAGACGCCGACCTCCGCGACCCGCTAGGTCGCGGCTCCGCCTCGCCCGACGAGGGGCCCGACCGGCGGCGTGATCGTGGCCACGGGCTGCATGACCCCGTCGGCCGCCTGATCAAGCGCGCTCAGGCCCCCGCGGCCCCCGTGCTTCCCGGCGCCTCGAGCGGGACGGCCGCGGCGCAGCGCGGGCAGGTCCCCGGACCTGGCTCGAACGTCGGTATCTCCAGTTGCCACAGGCCCTGGACGGGATAGCGGCGACCCGTCGTCGGCGAGACCAGGACGGCGGTGCCACCCGAGCGGTCGGCCAGCACGAAACAGGCCACGATCTCTCCTCCGGCGGCCTCCACCGGGGGAAGCATGGCCAACAGCGAGCCGCCCGTCGTGAGGATGTCGTCCACCAGGAGGACCCGTTCGCCCGGCTGGATCCGGAAGCCGCGCCGGAACTCGCGCCGTGTTGCCCCGTCCGTTTCCCTGACCTCCTCGGCGAAGATCCCCCGCACCCCCAACTGGCGCGCCGTCTCGAAGGCAAGCACGATCCCGCCCGTGGTGGGGCCGGCCACGACATCCGCCATCGGGCGGCCGTCCGCGCCGCGCGCGGCGCCCGCCCACAGTGAGCAGAGCTCGCTCGTGACCTCCGGGTCCTGGAGGACCAGGAACTTCTCCAGGTAGCGCTCGCTGTGCCGTCCGGACTTGAGGAGGAAGTGGCCCTCTCTGAGCGCCCCGGCTCGCTGGAAGAGGGATTCGGTGCGCGCGCCGATCGCGGCGCGCGCCGCAGCATCGAGGGCTGGGCGGATCGTGGTCATGCCCCGATTCTCGCGCATCGGCGGCTGCCCCGCGGGATGGTCAGGGCCGGTACTCCACGCCCCGGGAGGAGGCCGCGCTCGGTCGCCCGGGAAGCGCCGTGCCGACGAGCGGCCCGTACGACGCCAGGCCGCGGCGCCCGCACTCTGCCGCCAGCTCGTCCACCAGGCGCACGGGCAGGGTCGGATCGGCGAAGATCGCCGTCCCCACCTGGACCGCGACCGCGCCGGCCGCCATGAAGTCGAGCACGTCGTCCAGCCCGGTCACGCCGCCGATCGCGATGATCGGGATGCCCACTACCTGGGCCACCTCGTAGACGATCCGGAGCGCGACCGGCTTGATCGCCGGGCCGGAGAGGCCGCCGTACGTGTTGCCGAGGAAGGGGCCCGACCGGTCGCGCCGGAGCGCCATCCCCGAGAGCGTGTTGATCGCGGAGAGCGCATCCGCCCCGGCGTCGGCGATCGCCACGGCGATCGGCCGGATGTCGGCGACATTGGGCGACAGCTTGACGATGAGCGGCAGCTCGGTGGCGCGCCGAACCGCACGCGTCACGGCCGCCGCGGCGTCCTGGTCGATCGCGAACTGGAGCCCGCCCTTCCCGACATTCGGGCAGCTGATGTTGAGCTCCACCCCGGCGACCCCGGGCACGAGGTCCAGCTTCCTGACGACCTCGACGTAGTCCTCGATCGACTCGCCGGCAACGTTGACGATGACGGGGACCCGCCAGCCGGCCCACTGGGCCGCGTAGCGGTCCAGGACCGCGTCGACGCCGGGATTCTGCAGGCCGATGGAGTTGAGCATCCCGGCCGGCGTCTCGGTCACCCGGGGCGGGCGGTTCCCCTGGCGAGGCCGCAAGGTCGTTCCCTTGCAGCAGATCGCGCCGAGCCGCTCGATCTCGACGACGTCCGCATACTCCACCCCGTACCCGAACGTGCCGGAGGCGACCAGCATCGGGTTGCGCAGGCGGAGCCCGCGCCCGAGGTCCACCGAGAGGTCGGCGGCCGGGCGGGCGGAGACAACCACGGGCGGAGCGGTGGCCGGCGCCGGAACGTACCGAGCGACGGGCCTCGGCTCGACGATCGCGCTCCGGATCGTCCGCACCGTGGGCGTCCGGCGTGTCTTCGCGGCTGGGCTTCCCGTCGGGCCCCACCCGGGGGCGGCACCCCTGCCCTGTGTCACGACGCGCTTTCGCGCCCTCATCGAGCGTGGGCCCCCGGCCCGGCCGTCGCGTCCCAGTCGATCTCGTCGAACGCGAATACCGGGCCCTCGCGGCACACGCGTTGCGGCCCGTCAACGCCCCAGATCACGCAGCCCAGGCAGGCGCCCACTGCGCACCCCATGTTCTGCTCCATCGCGACCTGGAGGAACGACCGCCGACGGGCTGCCGGCGACCCGAGCGGGACCGGCTTGCCGCCTCCCTTCTTGCGTCCGAGCGTGGCGACGCCGAGGCGGCCCTTCCGACCAGCCACCAGTCCGGCCAGGGTCCGGAGCATCGGCAGCGGGCCGCAGGCAAAGGCCTGGTCCGCCCACGCCTCGTACTCGAGCACAAGATCGGTGACGAAGCCCTTGTGGCCCACTGACCCGTCGTCCGTCGCGACCAGGTACTCCACCTCGTCGGGGAGGAGCGACGACGGATAGACCTCGGATGCGTCGCGACATCCGTACAGGAGCACGACCTGCCGGCCGTCGCGCAGCGCCTCGTCCACGAGCAGGCGAACGTCCGCGATGCCCAGCCCGCCGGCCACGAGCAGGAGGTGGCGGCTCCGCGGGTCCACCTGGAAACCCTGCCCCAGGGGCCCCAGCATGTCGACCCGCTCGCCCGGCCGCAGGCGCGTCAGCCACGCCGTCCCGCGGCCGACCTCCCGAAAGTGGAGCGAGATCGCGCCGGTGGCCGGATCCGCCGTGTTGATGGTGAACGGACGGCGCAGAACGAGACCCGACCAGTCACCCCGAACGTGGACGAACTGCCCGGCGCGGGCGCTGGCAGCCAGCGCCGGGGCGTGATACTGCTGGAGCCATTGGCCGGGCAGAATCTGCCGGCTCTCCTGGAGCTCGGCGTCGACGAGCTGCATCCGGCGCGGTCGCGGAAGGCGGCGCGTGGCCGGCTGGGCGCCGTCGGCGATCGTCGCGTCGCCCGCGGCTAGCGTCCCGCCTCCGGGTCGCTCGTGGCGTCGTCGTCCGACTCCGGCTCGTCGTCGTCGTCTTCTTCGTCGTCGTCGTCGTCTTCGTCGTCGTCGTCTTCTTCGTCCTCGTCGGACTCGTCGAGCTCGGGTGCGACCGCCGGATACGCCTCCGCGATCGCATCGGCGATGTCGCCGAAGACATCCGTCGGATCGTAGAACTCGACAAGCTCCTCGGGCGTCGTGAGCTTGCGCCACTCGCCCTCGTCACCCTCGGGCTCGACCTCGGCGTGGATCTGTCCGGAGCGGGCCAGGGTCAGTCGCTCGTCGTCATCATCGATCACGATCAGGTCGCCGAGCTGCTCGGCGAGGCCGCCCGCCGCCTGCTGGAACTGCTCGAGCAGGTGGGCCTCGGACAGCTGGCTCCGTTCCTGGAACGTGAGCGAGAGGTCGTAGAGCTTGTGCGCTGCCGACGTCTCGTCGTCTGCGTCGAGGGGCTGCCCCGCCGCCCAGTCGTCAGCAGCCCCCGCGTAGGCGGCGTCGGCCTCGGGCGAGACCAATTCCTCCGGACCGATCCCGGCCACGCTGAGGAGGTCCTCCGCGGCAGTCGGCTCCGGCTCGAGCCCCGCGGCCTCCCGGGCCGCCTCGGCGAATGCCGCGTAGATGTCGGCGGGGTTGTAGAGCTCCACCAGCTCCGCGCCGCTCTCGATCACCTCCGTCTCGCTGACCCACTCGCCGGTCTCCTCGTCCTGGAACCGTGTCCGGCTGCGGAAGGAGAGGTCGGGCGCGACAGAGAGGTAGTCGGGATCGTCGTCGATCAGCGTCATCCCGCCGATCTCCGCAATCCGGGCCGCGTTGGCGTCCAGGAAGCGCTGGAGCTGTTCGGCGGCCTGGACGAGGAAATCGGAGCGCTCGAGGGCGGCGTCGCGGGCGAGCTCGCCGAGCAGATCGGTGCGGTTCGCGTCCATTGCTGGCGCCTCCTTCTCGTTCGATTACCGGACTTCGTCGAGGTCAGGTGCTAGGGGTGGTACTCGAGATCGGTGCCCATGCGCTCGCGGAGGAACATCGAGTGGTGGCGCTCGAAGATCCACTCGCCGGCCCGGTGGCCGAGCGCGCGGGCGCCCTCATCGGCCTCGAGCTTGTCGAGCGTGGCGTAGTCGGGAAGGTCCATCAGGATCACGTTGTCGAAATCCCATCCGTGCGCGACGTTGTACCAGCCCAGGAACCGGATGCCGAACTTCTCCTCGTACTCCCGGACCTGTCGCGGGAAGATCGTGCGCATGAAGAACTTGAAGAATGGGTCGCGCCCGCGCCGAACCGAGAAGTAGGTCGCGAGCACCGGCACGGAAGTCAGTCCTCCTTCATCTGCCGGCTCTCCCGGCGGTTGGGGTCGCGGCCCTGGTCGATCGCGGTTATGGCGAGGCCTATTCTCGCACGCCCTCCGACCCGGGCTCGACCGCCGGCGCGTCCGGGTCCGGCGCGTCCGGCCGCGGAGTGGCCACCCGGTCCACGGTGGGGGCCGACTCGGGCGCGCTAACCGGGTCGTCGGGTGTGCTGGCGTCTGCGGCGCCCGGAGGCGGCACCAGGGCATCCTCCATCTCGCCCACCGTGGGCGTCGGGCTCGCGAGCGGCCGGCGGCGCCCGGCATCGCGGCGGTCGGCCGCCACCAGGCGCAGCAGGAAGATCATCGTCTGGCCCACGAACAGCAGCAGGCCGAGGACGATGAACAAGAGCGCCGCGAGCACCTCGAACGGCCAGTTCAGGTTCACCCCGACCGGGATCAGGACAAGGAAGATGGCCAGGACGCCGGCCTGGAACCAGAAGCAGCCCAGGCCCGGCCCTCGCGCCGGGTCGAGCTCCGCGCCCTTGTAGGCGGGCCGGTGGGCTGCGACGTCGGCGGAGCTGCGACGTGCGCCGGGCGAGCCTCCATCGGCGGGCCGGTGGAGCTGCTCAGCTTCGGAGGCGGGGGTGGGCGTCGGGTCGTCGGTCACGAGTCGGTATCCTCGGCGGCCCTCGGGCCATGCGACTGGGTCGGGCAGACAATACGCCCCGACGATCGTCAGCGTCCGAAGAGTCGATGCCCCCGTCGGGACGCGTCGGCCGCGCCCGCCTTCGGCTGGTCGCGCAGACCGTGCCGGCGGAGGACGGCGTCGATCTCGGCCGCGTAGGCACGCGCCTCGCTTCGTGGCTCCAGCCACTGGAGATACCCGATGTCCTGGCGCGCGATCTCGCCGAGCGACCACCCGTAGTACACGCCGAAGTCGAGTACGCTGCCGGACGGATGTCCGGGCGGCGGGCCGGCCGCGCCCGTCCACGGCGGGGCCCCGGCCGGCGGCGCTGATCGTGTGCCGGCCGCGGTCGGGTCGGGTCCAGGTTTGCCAGACGAACCTGCCCCGGCCGTGGAACCGGCGGTCCGACCCTGCTCCGATTCCCTTCGCGCCCGGTGGTACGCGGCGCGACGCTCGGCGGTCCCGATGACTTCCCAGGCGGCGTTCAGCTCGCGCATCCGGGATTCGCCAGCCGGCCCCGCGATGTCCGGGTGGAAGCGGTGGGCCAGCGCCCGGTAAGCGGCCCGCAGGACGGTGTCGTCCGCGGTCGGCGCCACCTGCAGCACTTCGTAGGGGTCGCGCGCGTCGCTCACCGGACCGATCTCCCCCTCCCCAATAGCGCACGGCGCAGCGCGCGGCACGCCAAGTATGCAGCACGGCAGGCCCGCCCGGCGCACCGCACTCGACCGGCTTCGCGTCGGACCTCCGCGGACATCGCCCTCTCCGCTACGATTCACCGCGATGCACGAGGAACCGATCGATCCCCTCGCCCGCTTTCGCTGGCACCCGGAGCCGGAGCTGCTGGGGATCGGCGACGAGGGCTCCAGCCGCGCGGCGCTCGAGCGCCTCGGAGTCGCCGCCTGGCAGACCAGCATGGACTACCTCTTCCACGAGGGCGTGCGACGTGGCACGAGCCCCGCGTCCTACGCGGAGCTGCGGGCGCGGTATTTCGGCCCGACAGGCGAGCCCGGCGCGGCGCCGGCCGGGCCGACCCTGTCGGAGGAGATCCTCGCGGAGTTCACCGCCCGGCTGGCGCCGTACCAGCTCAACCCGTACCACCCCGGGGTCCTCTCCTACTTCACGCCCCCGCCCCTTGCGCTTTCGATCGTCGGCGAGCTCCTGGCCCAGTGGGTCAACCAGGGGATTGACGTGTACCAGGCGGGTCCGGTCGGGGCGTTCGTGGAGGAGGAGGTCGACCGCTGGCTGTGCGACCTCGTCGGGTACGACGGCCGGAGCTGGGGCGTGCTGACGTCCGGCGGCACGATGGCGAACCTCATGGCGCTCACGGTGGTCCGCGACATCCACCTCCCCCGGCTCGCGGCCGCGGTCGCCGCCGGGCTGCCTCCGACGACTGCGCGGGACCCGGCGCGCCTCGTTGCTGGCGGCGTGCCCGCCTTCCCGGCCGTGCTGCGCGGGGCGGGGCTGGAGGGCATCCGGGTCTACGCCAGCGACCAGGCCCACTTCTCGATCGCGAAGGCGCTCGACATCCTCGGCTTCCCGGCGGCGACTCTCCACGTCGTGCCATCCGACGGGCGGTTCCGGCTCCGCGGCGCGGCGGTTGCCGCGGCGATCGCGGACGACGCCGCAGCCGGCCTGCGGCCGCTGGCCATCGCGGCCGTCGCCGGGAGCACGAACACGGGCGCGGTGGACGCGACGGGCGAGCTGGCCGACGTGGCGGCGGCCTACGGGCTATGGCTCCACGTGGACGCGGCGTACGGTGGAGCCGCGCTCCTCTCCTCGCGGGACGCGGGCAGGGTGCCGGACCTTGCCCGGGCTGACTCGATCACGATCGATCCCCACAAGTGGTTCTTCCAGGCCTACGACATCGGCGGGCTCCTGGTGCGCCGACAGGACGACCTCCGGCAGACGTTCCATCGCGCGCCGGAGTACTACCGCCACGGCAACCCGGGCGAAGACCCGATCCACTGGCACCAGTACAGCTTCGAGGGGACGCGGAGGTTCCGCGCCTTGAAGCTCTGGGCCAGCTGGAAGCACCTCGGGACGGCCGGCCTGGGACGCCTGGTGGAGATGAACGACGATCTCGCGGCGTACCTCGCCGCCCGGATCGCGGCGAGCGACGACCTCGAGGCGATCCCAGACGGCCTCCCCGACCTCTCCGTGGTCTGCTTCCGACACGTCCCGGGTGGGCGGGCGCGCGCGGCCGCGCTCGAGGGATCCGACCCGACGTCGCTCGACCGCTACACGGACATGCTCTGCGAGGCGCTGGTCCACTCCGGCGAGGGGTGGCTTTCGACCACGATCCTGCGCGGCCGGACATACCTGCGGGCCGGGATCGTCAACTACCTAAGCTCGCCGGAGGCCGTGGACTCGGTCCTCACCTCGCTCCGTCGCCTTGCACCTGCCGCCGCGGAGGCGGCGGGCCTGCCCGCGTCCTGAGCGCCGTCCGTCTCGATCAGTCCCGCGGCCGCTCGCGGCTCGCCCGCCAGTCGGCCAGGCGATACCACTCCCCGACGGCCGGCAGGAACCAGGGATGGCCCTCGTAGGGCGCCGGGACCAGCGGGAAGCGGAGCGATGCCAGCGCGGGCGCGGGCTCGCCCCCGAGGATCCAGCCTGCCGCCCGGTGCCCCAGGTACGGCAGAATCGCGATGCCGCTGCCGCAGCATCCGGTCGCGTAGGTCACGCCCCCGAGCCGACCGACATGGGGCATGCGATCGAAGGTGAAGCCCACCTTCCCGGTCCACGCGTGGGCGACACGCACGCCGGCAAGCTGCGGATGCACCCGCAGCATGCCCTCGGAGAGGATCCGCGCCGTCCGATCCACGGACGAGGGCCAGAAGGAGGCGCGCCCGCCGAAGAGCATCCGGCGGTCGGGCGTCAGGCGCCAGTAGTAGAGGAAGTTCTTCGAGTCGAAGAACATCCGGCCATTCGGGCTGATCGCGTGGGCGACGTCCTCGGAAAGCGGGTCTGTGGCGATGATGGAGCTGCTGATCGGCAATACCCGCCGCCGGAGCGCCGGCGCGACGCCGTCCGTGTAGCCGTTCGTGGCGACCAAGACCTCGCGCGCCACCACGGGGCCCGCGCTCGTCTCCACCACCGCCCGTCCGTCCGCCTGCGACCGGACCCGGAACGCCCGTACCCCCTCGTGGAGCGAGGCACCGGCCCGCTCGGCCGCGGCGGCCAGCCCCGCGACATACCTGGCCGGGTCCAGCCCCCCGGAACGCTCCACCACGAGCGCCCCCGTGTAGGCGTCGGTGCCGATCTCGGCCCGGAGCTCGGCAGCCGGCACTGTGCGGGCGACCTCGCCCACGGTGGCGAGTGAGGCAGCCGCCGTGGCGAGGTGCTCCAGGTGCGACGGGGCATCGGCGAGCTGCAGGTGCCCGGAGCGCACGAAGTCGGCCTCGATCCCCTCTTCCCGGATCGTGTCCGCGGTCCACTCGAACGCATCCACGGATTCGCGGTAGATCGACTCGCCGAGAATTGCGCCGTGGCGCTCCATGAGCTCGGCCGGGCCCCACTTGAAGCCGGGATGGCACATGCCCCCGCTGCGCGACGACGCGCCCCAGCCGATCGACTCGGCCTCCAGGAGGACGACGCGCGCCCCGAGCTGGGCGCCCCGCCGTGCCGCGGCGCACCCAGCCAGGCCACCCCCGATGACCGCCAGGTCCACGACGTCGGGCAATGGCCGCCCGCGCCGGTCCGGCTGGGTTGGGAGCTGCGCCTGCCACAGCGGGCGGCGATCGACGGAACGGAGCGGGTCGGCGGACCGTGACATTCGTGCTGGAAGGTACCGCGGCCGCGGCGGCCGCGGTACGGTCAGGCGCGTTCGGACGGGTCCTGGTAGGCGAGGCGCCCTTGCGCCAGCGTCACCATGACTCGCCCCGGGAGCTCGCGGCCGAGCAGCGGCGTGTTCTTGCCTCGCGACGCCAACGCGTCCGCCGTGACGCGCCAGCAATCCCCCGCGTCCACCACCACGAGGTCGGCGGGCGCGCCCTCCACGAGGCCCCGCGCCGGCCCGCGCCGGCCCGGGCGGGTCCCCATCACCACCGCGGGTCCCACCGTCAGGCATGCGACGGCCCGCGCCAGCGGCAGCTTTCCCGCGGCGACCGCGGCAAGCAGCACACCGAACGCGGTCTCCAGGCCGCTGATCCCGTTGGCGGCAAGCCCGAACTCCGTCTCCTTGTCCACGGCCGTGTGCGGTGCGTGGTCGGTCACGACCGCGTCCGCCGTGCCGTCGACGAGGGCGGCCAGGCAAGCGGCCGCGTCGGCCGCGCCCCGCAACGGCGGGTTGACCCGGCAGGCCGTCCAGTAGGGGTGGGAAACCAGCGCGCCGTCGGCCCACGGGTCGCGCGCGACGCCCGACTCGTCCAGGGCCTCCCAGGCCCAGCGCCGCGCACCGGCGACCCACTCGTCGGTGAAGCCCAGGTGATGGGGTGTCACGTCACAGGTCACGGGCAGTCCGGCCGCCTTGGCCCGCCGCACGGCGGCCAGCGCCCCGGCGGTCGAGAGATGGGTGAGATGCAGCCGGGCACCCGGTGCGTCGGCGCGCACGGAGTCGAGGATGGCGATGGCTCGCTCGGCCGCGGCGGTCTCGGCCGCCGGCGGCCACCCCTTCAGGCCGAGGATCGTCGCGACGAGGCCTTCGCTCGCCTCGGCACCCGACGTGAGCGTGGCGTCCTCGACGTGCTCCACGATCGGGAGACCCAGCATGCCCGTGTACAGGAGCGCGTTGCGTAGCAAGGTCGCGCTCTTCACCGGCGAGCCGTCGTCGGAGAACCCGACGACGCCCGCGTCGGCGAGCTCGCCGAGGGCCGCGAGCCGCTCCCCGGCCCGTCCGACGGTCACCGCGCCGTGGGCGAGCAGCTCCACCGGCGAGCCAGACGCGGCGGCGGCCTCGGCCACCCGGGCGAGCACGCCGGGCTCATCCGCGGCGGGCGTCGTGTTCGGCATGGCGCAGACGGTCGTAAAGCCGCCGTGGGCGGCCGCGGCGAGCCCGCTCGCGACGGTCTCCGCGTCCTCGTTGCCGGGCTCGCGGAGGTGGACATGGAAGTCGAGCAGGCCCGGCAGCACGAGCACCCCGTCCGGCCCGATGCCGTCGGCGGCGGCGCCTTCCAGCCACGTCACGGCCTCCAGGATGCCGTCGCGGACGACGATCTCGCCCGGCCCCTCGCGCCGGCTGACCGGGTCCACGAGCCAGGCACGGCTGATCTCCAGGAGCGGGACAACCTCGCCCACGCGCAGCTCAGGCATTCGTCACGGCCTCCGGGTGTCCGCCGGCGAGGAGGTAGAGGAGGGCCATCCGGACCGCCACGCCGTTCGTCACCTGCTGGGTGATCACGCTTCGATCCAGGGTCGCCACGTCCGGTGCGATCTCGACGCCCTCGTTCATCGGGCCCGGGTGCATCACGAGGGCTTCCGGCTTGGCGCCGGCGAGGCGCTCGCGGGTCAACCCGAACCGCGCCGAGTACTCGCGCAGCGAGGGAAGGAGCCCGGCATCCATCCGCTCGCGCTGGAGACGCAGCGCCATCACGACGTCGGCGTCGCGCAGTGCCGCGGCCACGTCCGAGGTCACCTGGAAGCCCCCGTGTCCCGGGGCGCCGCCGCCGGCCCAGCGGCCGGCCCACGCGTCGAAGCCGCGCAGAAGCGTGCTGGGAGCGCAGATCCAGAGGTCCGCCCCGGCCGCGGTCAGGGACCACACGTTGGAACGAGCGACGCGTGAATGCAGAACGTCGCCCAGGATCACGACCTTCCTGCCGCGGACGTCGCCAAGGTGCGCCCGCATCGTGTAGAGGTCCAGGAGAGCCTGGCTGGGGTGGGCATGCCAGCCGTCCCCGCCATTGAGGATCGAGCCGGAGAAGACCTCGGCCGCGAGATACGGCGCGCCCGACGTGCCGTGACGCATCACGATCATGTCGGCGCCCAGTGCCTCGACCGTCCGGATCGTGTCGACCAGCGACTCGCCTTTCGTCACCGAGGACGTGGAGGCGGCGATGTTCACGACGTCCGCGGACAGGTTCTTGGCGGCCACCTCGAAGCTCACGCGCGTCCGCGTCGAAGCCTCGTAGAACAGGATCGTGACGTTCGTGCCTCGGAGCGCGGGAACCTTGGCGATCGGACGGGACAGGACCTCCTTCATCGCGTCTGTCGTACGCATCACCAGCTGGATCTCGTCAAGAGAGAGGGCATCCACGTCCAGGAGGTGCTTCTGACGCCAGCCGGCGTCGGGCGTGGGATCAGTCGGGGTCGGGGAACTATTCACGATGCTCGTCCTCAGGCCTTCGGAACGGGCAGTTCAACCCGCTCGATCCGGACCGAATCCTCGCCGTCGACCTCGACAAGGGCGACCTTGACGACCTCGTCGCGGGAGGTTGGGACGTTCTTCCCGACATGATCGGCCCGGATCGGGAGCTCCCGGTGTCCGCGATCCACGAGGACCGCGAGGCGGATCGCCCGAGGCCGGCCGAAGTCCACCAGGGCATCCATCGCCGCCCGGACGGTCCGGCCCGTATAGAGGACGTCGTCGACGAGGACGACCGTGCGGTCGTTGAGGTCGACCGGCAACTGGGTGCCCTTGACGACCGGCTGCTGCGCCACGAGCGAGAGGTCATCACGGTAGAAGGTGATGTCCAGCGCGCCGACCGGGAGGGCGACGCCTTCGTTCTCGTTCACGGCCGCCGCTATACGGTGGGCCAGGGGGACGCCGCGGCGCTGGATCCCGATGAGGACGAGACCTTCCGTCCCGGCCTGCTTCTCGACCAGCTCGTGGGAGATGCGGATGATCGCCCGGCGGACCTCGTCCGCGGTCATGATCTGGCGCCCGTCCATCAGGCGCACCCGCGACGTGACACTCGCGTCCTCCTTCCCGGCCTCTCCGGACCGATCCTTAAAGGGTCCCGCGCAGGATACCGCAGGCGGCCGCCCGGCGCCGGGCGGCCGGGCGCCGGGCGCGTGTCGCGCAGGTGCTACGCCGACGCGCTCAGGACGATGGCGGGCCGGACTGGGTACCCGCGGATCGGCGGGAACCGTGGCTCAGCGGTGAAGTGGCTCAGCGCGCGACGACGAGATCGCCGGTCCCCGGGTCGGGAGCGCCGTGCACGCTGCCTGCCCCATCGGTCGACCAGGCGTAGACGCTGAGGGTGCTCCCCTGCCCGTTCTGGCCGGGCGGGCTGGCCCATGCCAGCCGATCGCTGCCCAGCGACAGCCCCGGGAGCGCCGCGATGTCGGCCAGCAGGGTGTCGCCGATGCTCCCGTCCGCGTTCACGGCGAAGAGGCTGAGGCTCCCGATGGACGGGTCAGCCGCATCCGCGATCCAGATGGCCAGGTGCCGGCCGGATGGATCCCAGCGCACGTCCCAGCTCGTGACGCCGGGCAGCCCGGCCGTCCCGGGAAGCGGCGTGGCGGTGACCTCACCGGGGCCGAGGAGCGCCTGCCAGTCGGCGGCCACCAGCTGGCCGTTGGTCGGAACCCAGGTGTTCGTCGCCGGATCCAGCGCCTGGTCACCCGTCCAGTAGACGACCGTGCGGTTGGTCGGGTCCACGACCGGGCGCCAGATCGCCGGGCGCGTGATGGGCGTCTGCGTGCCCACGGCCGGGTCGAGGAGGAACGACCCGACCGGGACGCTCGGCAGCGGCGACGCGGTTGCGGAGGACGGCGTCGCGCTCGGCGGGGCGCTGGCGGTCGGGAGATCAGGAGAACCCGACGGCGACGGCGCTGTCGTCGCGGCTGATGGGACGAGCGTTGCCGTCGCGGACGAGCCAGGCAGGCTCGTGGCCCCCGCCGACGCGGTCGCAACGGCACCGTCTGTCGAGGGACCGGCATCCGGGGACGCGCTCAGCGGCGATGGCGACGGGGCCGGGAGGATCGTGACCGCGCGCGTCTCGAGCGCCGGGCTGTCCGCGGGAAGAACGGCGCTCCCCAGGATCTGATCGCCGTCCCAGGCGGAGAAGACCGACGCATGATCCGTCGTGAGCGGCCGGGCCCTGACATCGCCGACGTGCCAGACGTAGATGTCCGGGCCCTGCATGCCGTCCAGCGGACGTGCCGAGAAGGCGACCCACTGTCCATCCGTCGAGTAGGCGGGAGGTGGGCCGACCAGCACGACGCCTTCGATGATGGGTGTCGTGAGAGCCGCCGAGGGGGCCGGGCTCGCGGGCGGGATGCTCGCGAGAGAATCCGACGGCGTCGGCACCCCGGACCCGGGCTCCGTGGCCACGGCCTCGCCGGACGGTGCGGCCGTTGGGCCCGGCGTGGCCGACGCGGTGGTCGGCGTTGCCTCGGCAGGCGCCGAGGCCGCGGGCGTGGGGGACGCCGGGCGGGGGGTTCTGGTGGGACGCGGGCCGGGGGAACCGGTCGGGACGGGAGTGGCTGCTGGAGGAGTAGCTTCCACTCCCGTCACCGCCGGCATCGGGGAAAGTTCCCGGGGTGTTGGGATGGAAGACGAAGGAATGGGCGTCGGTGTGACGCGGGCCTCGAACGGAACGCTGAACGCGTACACCGCGTTGCTGCTGACCAGCACCGCGGACGGGCCGTTGTGCTGGAGCACGACGGCCGACGGCTGCAGGTTGAGCGCCACGAGGGGTCGTGCGTTCCCGGCGAGCGTCCCGCAGGCCGCCGCGTCCACGCCGGGGCACACCTGGCTGACGGTCGTGGTGTTGAGCATGTAGCTCCCGTCCGGCAGCTGCTGGACCCAGGCGACTGCCTGGGTCGCCACGATGATCGGCGTGGGCACTGGGGCCGGGCTGCCACCGGGGCCGGCCACAGTGGGGCCGTTCCCGAACCTGAACCCGGGCAGGGTCAGGGGGAGGAACACGATGGCGAGGACAGCGGCAAGCGCGATCACGGCAAGCGCGACCGACGGAGAACCGAGAACCGACCGGCGGCCCGGCCGTACCTCTTCCCGCATAGCCCGCCGGACCTCGACATCGAGCGCGCGCGACAGACGAGCACCCAGATCGCGCGGCGGCACCGGCAGCTCTGCGCCCAGCGCTCGCATCCGGGCACGGTCGGAGGCGAACCCGTCTGCCGCCCGGCGGCAGGCGGCGCACGCTTCGAGATGCGCCCGCAGCCAGGCCGCCTCCTCCGCCGACAGGGGCGCGAGAAGCTGGTCGGACGCCAGCCCACGGGCTCGCTCGTGCACGTCGCTTCGGCGGTCGGGGTGTCGCACGACACGCTGGAGGCCGCTCATCCGTGGCCCTCTGGCCGGCTCCCGCTCGTCGCAGGGCGTTCCAGTGGCAGTCCGCCCGACTCCGCCGCGGCAGCCAGGAGGCGCTCATCGGCCAAGGCGCGACGCAGGCTCTCGCGGGCGCGGGTGAGGAGCGCGCGCGCTGCGACATGCGAGGTGCCCAGGGTCGCGGCCAGCTCCACCCCGCTCAGCTCGTGGACCTCGGCGAGCAGGAGCGCGGACCGCTGGCGCTCCGGGATCCGGGCCAGCGCTCGCTCGAGCTCGCCCGAAAGCCGCATGTCCATCGCCAACCGTTCGGCTGACGGCGCAGCGCCGCGTGACTCGCCCGTCCAGGGAATGAAGCGGACGATCTTCCGGCGGCGAATCTCGTCGAGTGCCACGCGGTTGGCGATCTGGTACAGCCAGGCGCGCGCCCTGGCTGGGTCTTCGAGGCTGGCGTAGGCACGGAAGGCGCGGATGAAGGCGTCCTGAGCAAGGTCGGCAGCGAGCTCGCCGTCACGGAGCATCCGGACGAGGTACGCGTAGATCTCCCCGTGGTGACGCGCGAAGAGCGCTTCGACGAACACGCGCGCCGCGATCGGATCCGCGGGCAGGGCCGTGTCATCCTCGGGGACGTGGTCGAGGACTCCCGGCAGCGGGTCGTCGTGCACGCCGGCGAGCGGCGGCTCTTCGCGCTGGGGGCTCACGGGCCCGATCCCCCAGCGGCGGGTGACAGCGACGACCACCGATCCTCCAACCCGAAGACAGAATCGCGCGGGTCTCCCCCGCGCTCCGGACCGTTGACGAGGAAGCCGCCCCCCGTGTGACGCGGGAGGTCGGAAGACGGAGCCACGGCATGCGTCCGGGCGCTCATCGCCGCAATCCCATCCAATGGAGCCGCTCGTCCGCCGCATCGGGCGACAGCCGGCGCAGAAGCTGATCGACCGCCTCTTCGGGACTGACCGGGTTGACCGGCAGGCCGGTGCCCAGCTCCAGGCCCGCGATCTCACGCAGGCGTGGATGGATCTCCCAGTGCCAGTGGTAGGTGGCGTCAACCTGGCCGCCGAGCGGCGCCGTGTGGAGGACCAGGTTGTACGGGGGGCCGTCGAGCTGCGCCAGCCGCCCCAGGACATTGCGGAGACCGTCTGCGGCGGAGACCAGGTCGTCGTCCGTGGCACGCCCGAAGTCCGCCTCGTGGCGCCGCGGGACGATGCAGATCTCGAAGGGCGAGCGCGACGCGAACGGGGCGAACGCGACCGATTGGTCGTCCTCCCACAGGAAGCGAAGCCCGCGCTCGCGCTCCACCCGGACCGCACGGCAGTAGGGGCACTCGCTCTCGCGGATCATGAAGCGCGCAGCGCCGCCGATCTCCTCCGCGACCTCGTGCGGAATCTGGGGCAGATCGTAGAGGTCCAGGCAGAGGTGGTTCGTGCGCGCGCCTGCCTGGCGTCCCCAGTTCTGGAGGACCTGCAGGTACTCCGTCTGGCCAGCCCGGGCTGCCTCGCTGATGGCCGAGCGCGCGCCCCGGAGCAGGGCCGTGATCAGCTCGTTCCCCACTGAGTGGAGTGGCCGGTGCTCGCCCGGGGGAGCCACGATGGTCCGCCAGCTCCCGGCAGCCCTGGCCTCGCGAAGCGCGATCTGGGTGACGCTCTTCTCCTGCTCGCGTGCGTCGGCCTCCGTTCCCACGGTCCGGAAGGCGAAGTCCTTGAGGATGCGCAGGCGCACCCCGTCGCCGGGGGGAAGCCGGCAGTTCTGGCAATCTCCCCCGTCGTCGACGGGCTCCGCGGCCAGCGTGAATCGCTCCCGCTGGAACTCCCGGTCGACCATCGTCGCGACCCACCAGCCGGTGATCGCGTCGCGGCGCATCTCGAAGATCCCGGGCGGCATCATCGAGCTCCCACGTGGGCAAGGGTGGAGGCCGCCGCGGCGAGCGCGGGAGATGGCATGCCAAGCTCTTCGACGAGGGCTTCGATGGCCCGGCGCTCCCTCGCGGCGCCCGTACCGGGCGGCAGGTCGCCGGCAAGGACGAAGCCCAGCCGACGGGCGAGCGCCGTGGCGAATACGGCGGCCGCGGCGGCGACGCTCGCCGTGTCCGGCAGAGCATCCGCGTCGGCGCCAGAAATGCCCGCGCGGGCTCGCTCGCGGGCCAGCGAGGTCGTCCGGAGCCCCGGCATCCCGCAGGGGTCGATCAGGTCGAAATCGGCGAGGTTCGTGGTCACGTTCAGGGCGATCCCGTGGTACGTCACGCCCCGTGCAACGCGGATCCCGAGTGCCCCCACCTTGCGCGGCAGCGGACCGTCCGCGTCCACCCAGCAGCCCGGGTGGCCGGTCCGCGGGCCGGCCACGATCCCGGCCGCCGCGCATGTGTCGGCCATCGCTCCCTCGAGCGCCCCCACGAAGGCGCGCACGCCGAGCGAGCGCCTGCCACCAGGCAAGTGCCGGACGCAGACTCCAGGTGTCGGCACCCCGGAGGTATTGGGCGCGAGGAGCGCCACGATCGGGTAGGCGACCAGCTGGCCGGGACCGTGGTAGGTGACCTCGCCGCCCCGTTCTACCCGGACGACCTCGATCCGGCGGGCGGCCAGCAGATCCGGGGGCGCGATGACGTGCGTCTCGAGCGCGTTGCGGCCAAGCGTAAGGACCGGATCATGCTCGAGGAGGATCAACTGATCCTCTTCGAGGGCGCCGGCGGCGCGCGCGGCGGCCAGCGTCCGCTGCAGTGCCCAGGCGTCCCGATATGGGACCCGGCCCAGCCAGCGGGCGCGCAGGGATCGGGGCGGTGCCTGCTCCTCCACGATCACGCGCTCCATGTGCTCACGATACCAGTGGGGTGTACACGCGCAGTTCGGCTGGCGCACAGCCGGGCCGACCGATCACTGGCACCCCGGCCGTCCAGGGCCTGTTTGCTTTTCAGGATAAGTTCAGCCTCGGGTGGTCAACTGCGCCTAACGGAGATCGGACCTCCTCCTCCGATCCTCCCTCACAGCCGGCCCGACCGACCTCCTCCCGGCCATCCGGCACCGAACACGGACCCGCTTCGCCCCACGTCGGGCGACCGGGTCCGTTTCGCTTCTGCTTGCATCTCGCGGCCCGCTCAAAGGCGAGCCAGTGCACGGGCTCCAACTACGACGAGGCATCGGCCGGTCGATCACCCTTCGGCAGGCAGCGTCGCCGGCGGAGCAGTGTCGGATCGATGGACCGACGTTCCCGAGGGAACGTCGTAGCCCGGGAAGTCGGACTCGGTCACGGATGGCCCGATGAGGCAGTTGCGACCGATCCGCGTGCCGACCGGGATGTGGGCACGCTCAGCGACCACGGTGATCCCGGTGTAGAGATGCCCCGGCTCGTCGACGTTGGGGATCTCGCGGTCCTCGCCCAGCCCGACCACCGCCCGGGCGCCGACGTGGACGAACTTGTCGACGATCGACGTATCCACGACGGCCCCCGGGCCGATCTCGCTGTCCAGCAGGACGATCGAGTCGCGCACGATCGCTCCTTCGTAGACGCGCACGCCGGGCGAGAGGACGGAGTTGAGCACGGTGCCATTGATGATGCAGCCGTGACTGAGGAGTGAGTGGCGCGCGATCGCGTCCGGGCCCATCTTGGCTGGCGAGCGCTCCTCGGAGCGCGTGTGGATGAGCCAGCTCCGGTCGAACAGGTCGAGCGGGGGGACGAGCCCGACGAGGTCGAGGTTGGCGGCCCAGTACGCCTCGACGGTGCCGACGTCGCGCCAGTAGCCGTCGAAGCGGTGGCCATAGACTGGCGCGCCGGCGGCAAGCATGGCCGGGATGACATCGTGGCCGAAGTCGCTGCGCGAATCGCCGAGCCATTCGTGGAGGGCGTCACGCGTGAAGACGTAGACGCCCATCGAGGCGAGATCACTCTTCGGGATGGCCGGCTTCTCCTCCCAGTCGACGATCCGGTCGTCTGCGGCCAGGGCGCAGATCCCCATCCTCGAGGCCTCGGCCAGCGGCACGGTGCGGACGGCCACGGTCGCCGCGGCACCCGTCGCTCGGTGGGCCGCGATCATCGGCCGGTAATCCATCTTGTAGATATGGTCTCCAGCCAGCACCAGCACGTCGTCCGGACCGGCCTGGTCGATCTCGTGCATGTTGTAGCGGACCGCGTCGGCGGTGCCCAGGTACCAGCCGCTGTGCTCGCGTGACATGTACGGCTGGAGGATCTTGACCCCACCGCCGCGCATCCGGTCCAGGTCCCACGGCCGCCCGGTCCCGATGTGGTCGATGAGCGAGCGCGGGTTGTACTGCGTGAGCACCAGGACGCTGTCGACGTCCGAGTTCACGCAGTTGGACAGGCTGAAATCGATCAGGCGGTACTTGCCGCCGAACGGGACCGCCGGCTTCGAACGGATCGCGGACAGGGCCGACAGCCGCTCGCCGGCTCCGCCCGCCAGGATCACCGCGAGGACACGCTGCATGGCTTGTCGCTCCCGATTGAGGCCGAGACGCCAGCCACCGAGATGGCGCGCCGTCTATATCATGACGCGCCCGCGACCCCGGCACGAGCCAATCGGTCGGTGCGGCTGCTGCCGCCGGTGTGCGCCCACGCTCGCGGCGGGGCGCCGACCTCAGGCAAACCGGAGAAGGGCCAGGACGCCGACGACCAGGCAGTAGATGGCGAATGGGGTGAGCGTCCGCGACGTGAAGTACCGGGCGAGGAAGCGAACCGAGAAGTAGGCTGCGACGCCGGCGACCACGCTCCCCACCAGGACCTGCAGGCGCACCCCGTCGCCGTTCGGGCCGACCAGGTCGGGCAGCTTGTAGACCCCGGCGGCGAGGATGACGGGCGTCGCGAGGAGGAACGAGAAGCGGGCCGCGTCCTCGTGGTCGAGGCCGCGCACGAGCCCGGCGACCATCGTGATCCCGGAACGGCTGATGCCGGGGAGCAGGGCCAGGGCCTGGGCCACGCCGATCGTCGCCGCGACCGGGAAGCCGAGGTCGTCGAGACGTCGCCCGGCCGGGGTCGCGTGACCGCCGACCCGCGTCGCGTGGCGCGTCGGTCCGGCCACCCGGGACTGGGCCCGCCGCCGAACCCACTCGCCGCCCAGCAGGATCAGGCCATTGATCACGAGGAACCCCGCGGCCGCCAGCGGCTTCGCGAATACCACGCGGAGCGGGTGTTCCAGGAGCAGGCCGACCATCCCGGCCGGGATCGTGGCGACGATCAGGAGCCAGCCCAGGCGCTGATCGGGCGTCTCGATCCGCCGCGTCCCGAGCGAGACCAGCACACCCCGGATGATCCGGACCCACGTGTCGCGGTAGAAGATCACGAGCGCCAGGGCGGTCGCAACGTGGAGCCCCACGAGCAGGGCCAGGAAGTACGACTCCGACGCGGACTGCGCCGCGACCACGCCGGTCCACCCGAGAAGCTGGGGCAGGATCACCGAGTGGCCCAGGCTGGAGACGGGGAACAGCTCCGTCACGCCCTGGAGCAGGCCCAGCACGATCGCCTGGAAGTAGGTCAGCACCGCGCCCGCCTATCCACCGCCGACGGGCTCGCCGGGCCCCGCGTCAGGTCCGGGCTGCGGTGGCGCCGTCCGCCCGCGTTTGCGCGACGCGATGTACACGGAAGGGCTCGGGGCGAGGCGGCCCAAAGGGGCCTGGAGGGGCGCCTCGAGGCGGGCGAGGGAGCGGGCCGGCACGAGGGATTTCAGGCGGCCCGACCGGAACAACGAGACCGCACGTCGCGAGCTCGGCGTGAGCCCCGCCAGGCGGAGCTGCCGGACGACCGTGGCTGGCTGGTGCGAGAAGTGCCCCTCCCGGTACTCGTGCGGATCCGCCTCATCAGGAGACCAATCCTGGCGGTGGGCCAGGTACCGGAGGCGCGCCAGGAGGTGGCGCCGGTTCGGGAACTCCAGCACGAACAGCCCTCCGGGCCGCAGGACCCGGGCAACCTCCGCGAAGACGACCTCCGGGTTGCGAACGTGGAGGATCAGGCGCACCGCCACGACGACGTCCATCGACGCGGAGGCCACCGGGAGCTGGGTCGCATCGGCCTGCACGATCGTGAAGCGGGGGTCGGTGCCGACCCGCTCCCGGGCGGCCTCGATCATGGCCGGCGACGCATCGACGAGGGTGACATGGCCGAACCCTCCGTACTCGTCGGCAAGGCGACCGAACCCGGCGCCGACGTCGAGGAGCTGGTCGCCGGTCGACGGCAGAAGCGCGCGGAGGGCGAGCCGGTCGCACAGGTCCTCGTACGCACGTGAGGCCCAGAAGGCGTCCCGGTAGGAGAGGTCGTAGGTCGGGGGCTCGGCGCCGGAACGGTCCGGGTTCAGGTTCGGCGATGGCTTGTGGACAGGATCGAGGTCTGGCACGTGCGACAGTATCGCCGCTCCGACGGTTATCGGTGCCGGAGGCCGCGCTACCTCGCGGGGAGCGTCGTCCCGGCCAGGACCTGACGCAGCACGAACTGGCCGTCGGTGGCCGGGTCGATCAGGTTCGGCTGGGCATTGTCGAGGATCACGGTCGGGGTGAGCCTCACCTGGGCGAGTCGTGTTCCGACGAACGTCAGGGAGGTGATGATCCCCTCCTGCGTCTGCCGGCTCCAGTCCTGGCCGAACCAGAAGTTGCCCTGGCTGGACCCCACGTAGCGATAGGTCGATCCGGTCAACGTGATCGAGAGCGCACCGGCCCAGTGGAAGTCGGCGCCGACGATGTGGTCGACACCACCTGCAACGAGGGTCTTCACGAGGTCCAGCTGGAACGGCGTGAACCGGGCGCGGTACTCGACCGAGCTCCACTGCGGAAGAGCGATGATCACCTGTGCCCCGCGCGCGCGGGCCAGCGCCACGGCGGCCTTGACGTTCGCGGGCGTGAGCGCAGCGACACCCGCCGACGACGGCGTGGCGTACACGGAACCGCCGATCGCATCGAACCCCACGAACCCGAAGGTGATGCCGCCGGCATCGACGATGGCCGGGCGAAGCGCCTCCGCGAGGGTGCGCCCGGCCCCGGTCGGCTGGATCCCGTTGGCGCGGAACAGGTCGACCGTCTCGCCCACCGGGCCCAGGCCCGCATTCGTGGTGTGGTCGGCAGCGATGGTCGCCACGTCGAAGCCTGCCCGCGCCATCAGTGGCGCCACCCGGGGGTCGATCGAGAAGACGGTCCCGCTGTCGTGCTGGACGAACGAACGGGTCATGGCGCACTCGAAGTCGCTGACCGCCACGTCGGCGTTGCGGATCAGGTCCACGACCGCCCCCGCATGACCGGTCCGGACGGCATCGACCACGGTCCAGCCGTACCGGGTGTCCCAGTGCGACCCCGTGTACCTGGCCGTCCCCCCGTTCAGGAGCCAGTTCCAGCCTTTGCCCAGGACGACGGTCTCGTGGCTGACGCCGCGGTCCGGGCAGTTGACGCCGGTGGTCACGACGACCCGGACGTCGCTCCCGTCCCAGGCCGTCCACGCCGCGGGCCACGACGGGGGCACCGCGACCATGAGCGGATACGGGGTTTCCCTGGCCGGCTTGTCGCCGAACAGGTCCGCTCCCTCCAGGGGCACCACCTTGACGCGAGGAGTCACGAGCGCGGGCGGGATGAGGGCGAGCAGCGTGCTCGACGGGCCCAACTGGGCGGTGACCTCGTCCGCCGGCACACAGGCCGCGCCGTGCGCCTCGTACTCGCCGAGCGTCTCGGCGACGGCGGCCTCCACGCCGCAGGGGACGACCAAGGTCCCGGCTTGAAGACGTGCCGCGAGCTCGGCGCGGGTCGCGGACGTCAGCACGTAGTTGTCGAAGCCGCTCACGACCACGAGTGGCGTGCTGGCCACGCCAGGGCTCGCTGCTCCAGTGGGCGCCGACGCAACTGCTGACGGCGCGGAGGACGGGGCCGACAGCGCGGAAGTTGTCGGCGAGCCGCCGGCGATCGCGCCCGACGGCATGTTCGCGTCAACCGTGCCAGAGCCGGCAGCGGATGGGACGGCAGGACCACCCGACACAACCGGTGACTCGAGGGCGGTGATCGCGGGGGCGCCCTCCAGTCCCCGACCCGCGCTCGACGCCACGGCCAGGACCAGAAGGCCGAGGACCGCCACGAGCCCCATGCCGAAGGCACGCCCGCCCCGGCTGCCCCGGCTCGTCGGCGTCATGCCCGACACCACCTGCGTGACCCTCCCCTCCCCCACGAGCCCGAAGAATGGCAGGCGCCCGACCCCGGCGATCCGTGTCCGACCCCCGGGAGTCGATCAACGATAGCGCCGGATCACCGCCGCCATCCCGGGACGGCTGTTCGGCGAGATCTTCATGGGGAGCTGGGTGGAGCTCGGCGCACCGGTGATGCGCGCGTTCACGGTCGGCACGCCCACGTTCTCGCCGTCTCGGCCGTGATCGTGGTGGCCGCGGGTCCGATGACGTTCATCGCCGCGGATACCGCACGCTCGCGTGCTGCGGAGGCGCCCACGGGCTGACGCGGTCGCGCGGTGGGGCTCGCGTGGGACCGGGATCGGTCAGGACCGCGGGCGCGGAGGAGGCGTCGCCCGCTGAGCCAGGGCGAAGCCGTTGCCGTCGGCGTCGGGCGCCGACGGGGTGTCGACGACGACACCGCGCCGGATCATCGCGCCCGCGTCCCGGGGGGCCAGGTTCGGGCTCCTGCCGTTCAGCGTGGCGTTGTCGAACACAACCGTCGCGTGCGCGGCAAGCGGGGTGGTGCGGCCCCCCACGATAGGCGTTTCCTCGATCCATTCGGCCGACGTGGCTGGCCCGGCGTACGCGCGGCTGGTCGCGTAGCTCCCGCTGCGTGCGTCCCTGACGACGATCCGCCAGCGTCCGGCCGAGACACGGGTGATCATCACGCTCATCCGATCGCCTGGGCGCACCGACAGCGTCCGGATGGTGACCGCGGGTGCCGGAAGGATCTCCCACCAGGCGGAGTAGTGGGCGGCGCCGTTGTAGAAGTCGGCTTCAGTCCCGGCCTGGATCAGCGCCGGGCTCGTGTAGCCGTCGATCCCCACCCACAGCGCCGAGAAGCCCGAGCGGCCACCGGTGCTCAAGTTCGGGACGGTCCACTGGGCGCCCACGCTCGAGTACCGCCCGCCGCCCACGGCGTAGCCGGCCCAGTTGGTCGAGTACCAGCCCAGGCCGCCGGGGCTCCTCGCCGCTGCGGGCGTCGCTCCGTCGAGCGTGGTCGCCGCCATGGACGCCGGCGCGCGAACGCCCGAGGTCGGAAGCGGCTGGGCCACCTGGGCCTGCCGACCGGCCGGGAGGCCCGCGAACGCGCTCACCAGGATCGCGGCGACCGCCAGCGCCACCGCCCGGGCCGCGCCGCCGCGGCTCGGGCGACTCTGGCTCGAATCGATCCTCTCGTGATGCATGGCACCACTGTCCCCGACACGACGCGCCCCGGCAAGCAAGGCGCGGTGAAGAATCGGAGATATGGCGGAACCCGAACCCGATGCTCAGGCCAGGAGCGCGGCGGCCTCCTCGTCGGCGAGCGTCGAGAGGTTCGCATGGCGTCGAAGGAACGACGCGGGACAATCCGGACCCTCCGGATCGCGCAGCGCGCGCCGCAGGATCTGCGCCTTCCGCTCGCCGGTCACAAGGAGCCACACCTCCCGTGCTCCGAGGATCTGGTCCATCCCGACGGTGACCCCGGCCGACGGGACGCGTGACGCACCGTAGCGGGCCATCGCAGCCTGCCGGCTCGAGGCCGCCAGGCGGACGATGCGGGTCGGGCTGTCCGGCCTGGAGCCCGGCTCGTTGAACCCGACGTGCCCGTTCATCCCGAGTCCCAGCACGACAAGGTCGAGGTTCGACGCGGCGGCGGCGTGCCTGGCCACCGCGGCATCGAGATCGGAAGCGTCCACCTCGACGGTATGAACGGCGGCGGGCGCGACGGGCAGCCGGTCCAGCAGCTGCGCCCGCAACCGTGTGTCGCAGCGGGCCGGGTCTCCCCGTGGCAGGCCCACCCATTCGTCGAGCAGGACGACGCACGCCCCGGCGAATGACACGTCGCCGCGCTGGACCAGGCCCGCCAGCGCCTCGTAGACCGGCACCGGCGTGTCGCCCGTGGGCAGACAGACCCGGAGTGCCGGGTTTCCACGAAGGCGTTCGGCAAGCGTGGCCGCGACCGCCGCGGGCCAGGCCGCAGCGGAGAAGACGCGCAGCCCCGTCACCCGTATCCCAGCCGATCCACGGGATTGGTGCGGGCCGCATCCCGTGCCGCGGGCGTTCGCGGCCCGACCCGACGCGCCGAGCCCTCAGGCATCACGGACTCCGCCACGGGGATCTCGATTGCATCGGACTGCATGGTCGCGCGGCTCCCTGCGTGGTTCCCCATGATTGTATGGATGGACGCAGGGCACCCCCGGGGGCGTCCGTGACAGCGTCGGGTCTGCACGGCTGCTCCCCTCCTTCGAAGCCTGGCCAGCGACGTTGGAGTAGGCTGGCAGCGCTTCCCGGGGGGACAGCCCTGGAGCCCTTCGCCCCCGCGGACGGAGGCGCGACCCGGCCGCCCCGGGAACCCCGGCTCCCCCCCACCCTCCACGAGGTCCGCTCGATGCGTCCGCTGTTCGGGTATCACCTTCCCAACTACACGTTCCCCGGGGTCGCGCCCGAGGCGCTGTTCGAGCACGTGGCGGGCCTTGCCCAGCGCGCCGAGAAAGTCGGCTTCGACCTGGTCACGGTGATGGACCACTTCTACCAGATCGGCGGCGTCGGGCCGGAGGAGGCGCCGATGCTGGAGGCGTACTCGACCCTGGCCGCGATCGCTGCGCGGACATCGAGGGTCCGGCTGGGGGCGCTGGTCACGGGCGTCACCTACCGCAACCCGGCCCTCCTCGCCAAGACCGTGACAACGCTCGACGTGATCTCGGGCGGCCGGGCGATCCTGGGGATCGGCGCGGCCTGGAACGACTCCGAGCATCGCGGCTACGGATTCGACTTCCCACGGGTCGGCGAGCGGATGGACCGCCTCGACGAGGCGCTCACGATCTGTCGGCGGATGTTCACCGAGGAGCGGCCGACGTTCGAGGGGCGCTTCTACCGGATCGAGGCGGCGCTCAACCGGCCTCGCCCGGTCCAGGCCGGCGGGCCGCGCATCCTCGTCGGCGGCGGCGGGGAGCAACGGACGCTGCGCCTCGTGGCGCGCCACGCGGACTACGCGCACTGGTTCCCGCTGGGGATGGAGATCCTCCGCCGCAAGACCGAGCTCCTAGAGCGGTACTGCGGAGAGATCGGGCGCGACCCGGCGACCATCGTCCGCACGATGGCCGCCCCGGTCCTGCTCGTCGCGACCGACCGGGAGGGAGCGGCACGCCTTGCGGGAATCCCGCCCGAGCGCCGCGGCGCGCTCGTGCCGGCCACGCCCGCGCGTGCCGCGGAGATCCTCGCGGAGTACGTCGATGCCGGATTCGGTGGCTTCACGTTCGGCAACACGATGCTGCCGGGCGAGTCGCTGGATCTCGCCGCGGAGCTGATCAGCTCGTTCGACTGAGCCCCTGGGCAGGCCCGCGGTGAGCGCCCCAGCGCTCCTCGCCGAGCACCTCAACCAGGAACGCGGCCGCAGCGACGCCGGCCCGGAAGCGACCCTGGTCACCATGCTGGAAAAGGCGCAGCTCCAGGAGGCGCGACCAGCCGTTCCCGGGAGCCGCGACGGCCACGCGGAGCAGCGTCCGCGTCCCGTTCGATTCGGCGACCAGCGAGAGCCCGACGTCCACGCCGGCGTCCCGGGCGATCTCGAGCGCCTCCGACTCCACCGGCCAGGCGGGCACGTCGCGGGCCACCGCGGGCCCGTGGGCAATCGCCCGCTCCAGGGCCGGTACCTCCGAGAGCAGCGCGCCGAGCGCACCACGCGTGCCCGCCTCGACGACCGCGAGCCGGACGCCGGCTCGGGCTGCGGCCGCCGTGACGAGGTCGGCCCACGACGTCTCGTCCTCGGCGAGGACGTGCCCGGCGAGCTTCTCGCGCACCGCTCCGTCGGCCGCCTCCAGCACCTGGCTGGCCGGCCGCACGACCCGTCCTTCGGCCTCGCGCTCGTCCACCGCGGAGATCCTGACGTCGAGCCAATCGGCGCGGGCGTAGGTCGCGACGACCGGATTGGCGGCCCGGAGCATGGGCTCGCCCAGCAGCTCCGCGACGCGCGATTCGCCGATCCCGTAGGTCCGGAGCGTTCTGACCCGTCGCCCGTTGCCGAGGCCACGCTCGCCGAGACGCGGCGCCACCCACTCGTGCCACATCGGACGCATCTCGCGGGGCGGGCCCGGCAGGAGGACGGCAACCACGCCGTCGGGCCGGTCAACCCACCACCCCGGAGCCGTCCCGTTCGGGTTCGGGATCGCCGTCGCCGAGGGGATGAGCCACGCCTGCTTGAGGTTGATCTCCGGGAGCCGCATCCCGCGACGCGCGAAGAGGTCCCGCAGCCATGCCAGCTGGGCCGCATCGACGGCCGGAACCTCGCCGATGGCGGCGGCAACAGCCTCGCGCGTCAGGTCGTCGGGGGTGGGGCCCATGCCCCCCGTTGACACCACCAGGTCCACAAGCGCGAGCGCCTCGCGGAAGGCTCCCGAGACCAGCGGGAGGTCGTCGGGTACCGCGACGATGCGCCGCACGGTCACGCCCTCGAGCGAGAGCGCCCGGGCAAGCTCCCCGCCATTCGTGTCGCGGGTCTCCCCGGCGGTGAGCTCGCTGCCGACCGCCAGCAGCTCCGCGGTTCGGATCGGCCGGATCGGTGCACCGTGCAGATGCGTGGCGCTCACCGGCCGAGAGTACGACGCTGAGGACGCGGCGTCACGGCCTCGCGCGGCGTCACGGCGTCGCCACGCGAACCGTGAACGCAGATCCGGCGCCGGGCAGCAGCCAGGCGCCGGACGTGAATGGCGATGGTGCAGCGAAAATCGCCGGCGCCGGCCCCCCTCCGGCGCCGGCCAGGATCAAGCCAGTGGAACCGTGGCCACCTTCGCCCGCCACGGGACCCCCAGGATGGGCAGCAGGTACCGGTCGAGGCCATAGTACCCGGCCACCTTCCAGCCCAGGATCAGGCCGATCGCGAGGGCGAACATGATCGGGTTCACCGACGTGGAACCGGCCAGCAGGTACGACATGTTCATCACGATGCCGAAGAAGGCCGCGATGCCGACCAGGGCCCCGACCAGCAGGGCGATGCCCACCGCGAGCTCGCCGAGCGTGATGAGCTTGGCGAACCAGCTCTGGGCCTGGTGGTCGATGAGGAACTGCAGGAACGCGCGATACCAGTCGAACGTGATCGGGGCCGAGCCCTGGGCGGGGACCTTCACCGCGTTCTGCCAGTAGCCCAGGAGCGGGGCTCCGCCGTCCATCCAGCCCGTGCCGCTGAACTTGTGCCAGCCGGCGACCGCCCACTCGAAGCCAAGGAAGATGCGGATCGGAAGCCAGAACAGGCCCGCCCGAGTGTTGCTGAAGAGATATCGCGTGAAGGCGGGCCCTTCCACCTCCACGACCTCGGCGCCGGGGGTCTTGCGGTCCTCGAACATCAGGATGATGACGACGATCGTGAGCACCCAGAACGCGACGGTCGCGATGTCGTTCTCGGTCGTTCCCGGCTTCGGGTAGACCCACGGGTTCTCCATGTACGCCAGGATCACCGCGGCGATCAACGCGAGCGGCGTTACTAGTCTGCGGTAGCCCGCCTGCATCCAGACCCTCCTGCATGTGCTTGCCGATGGTGGCGTCATGACGCTCGCAGAGCGCTCCACGCCGAATCCCGCGCGAGGCGGCCCCCACCGAACCCGGACGCTATCACGAGTGACGCCGTCGGGGAATGAGTGCGGATGCCACATAGCCCAGAGGGGGCGCCTGGCCGCCGCGCCGCTCCGCCGGGAGCTACGGGACCACGCCGTCCGGCACCAGGGGCAACCCGCGCAGCCGGATCCCCGCCGCGTCGAAGATCGCGTTCGCGAGCGCCGGGGCGATTGTGATGATGGGCGTCTCGCCACCTCCGGCGGAAGGCAGATCCCGGCGGTCGAGGAGTACGACCTCGACGGGCGGAACATCGCCGATCCGCGGGACCCGGTAGCCCGCCACGGAAGCGTTCGTGATCGCGCCGGCCTCGAAATGGATCGCCTCGAAGAGCGCCCCGCCGAGGCCCATGATCGTCGCCCCTTCCACCTGGTTCGCAAGGCCATCGGGGTTGACGATCGCGCCGCATTCGAACACGGTCACGATCCGGTCGATCTCGACACGCCGATCCTCGCCGACGCGGACTGCCACGCAGGTGGCGACGCGGGCTCCCTTCTCGACGCCGCCGGCGATCCCCACCCCGGAGCCGGGCGTGGCGCCCCTGGTGGCCCAGCCGATCCGGTCGGCCGCGGTCCGCAGGACGGCGATCAGCCGCTCGTCGGGCAGGTGGGCGAGACGGAACGCGAGCGGGTCGATGCCGACGGCGTGCGCCAGCTCATCCATGTGCGACTCGCGGGCAAAGTGGTTGGCGGTCGCCGCGAGGGCCCGATACGAGCCCTGCGAGAGCGGCGAGTCGGCCGGCTGGAAGTCGAGGCGCTGGTTGGGGATCTCGTACGGCCCGACCACGCCGAACGGGCCGGAGTTGGTATTGCGCAGCTCCCAGGCCGTGATGACACCGCTCCTAAGCGCCCCGCTCCGAACGTCGATCACGGCCGCGGGCCGAAGATGGCCCTGGCGGAACTCCTCGTCGCGGCTCCAGCGCACCTTGACGGGGCGGCCCGTGGCGCGCGCCATCCGGGCCGCCTCGCCCGAGACCTCGCCACCGTGCTTGCCGCCGAACCCGCCGCCGGTGTCCGGCACGATCACCCGCACATCCGCCTCGGGGACGCCAAGCGTCGCGGCGAGCTCGCGGCGCACGCCGAAGGGCACCTGCGTGCCACACCACACGGTCAGCCGACCCGCCTCCCACTCCGCAAGGGCAACCCGGGTCTCGAGGGGAACGTGGGCGATGTACGCCGTGGTGTACGTGGCGCTGAGCGCAATCGGTGCGGCAGCGAGCGCCCTTTCGAGGTCGCCGACCTCGTGGTGAAACGCTCCCTCCCAGCCCAGGTCCTCGACCGGGTGCGTACGCAGGTGCTCGACGAGATCGGCCTCGGATGGTTGCGGCACCACGTCCCAGGCGGCCTCGATGGCTCCCAACGCACGCCCCGCGGTGAACGGGTCCGGGGCAACCACACCGACGAACGGGCCCTCGTTGACGACCGTCACCCCCGGCATCGCGGCGGCCCGCGTGACGTCGACCGACCGGAGCGTCGCACCGAAGGCCGGCGCTCGCAGCACGCGCCCGTGGAGCATCCCCGGCCGGCTCAGGTCCGATGGGTAGCGACGGGCGCCCGTCACGATGGCAGGCGCGGTGACCCGCCGAGCGGGGCGTCCGACCAGCCACTCGGCAGGTCCCGGCGTCAGCGTGGCACCGGGCGAGGCACGCTCCACCCGCCGCATCCCGCGCACCAGGTCCCCGTAGGTCGCCGAGCGTCCCGTCTCCGGGTGCCGGACGGCGCCATCGGCTGCGGCGAGGTCGTCGGGCGCGACATCCCAGCCCGCCGCGGCGAGGCCGATCAGGTGGTCGCGCGCCGCGGCAGCGGCCCGGCGAAGCTGCTCGCCAGCTTCCGGCATCGAGCGGCTCCCGAACGTGCCGCGGTCGTATGGGCACAGGTCCGTGTCGCCCATCACCAGCCGGACCTCCGGGAGGCCAATCCGCAGCTCCTCGGCGACCCGCAGCGAGAGCGCGGTGCGGTTGTCCTGCCCGACGTCGACCTTCCCGGTGAAGGCGGTGACCACGCCGTCGGCTCCGACATGCAGCCAGGCATCCGCGCTCGTCGACCAGCGGGCCGCGCTCGGCACCTCCTCAGGCTCGAAGACAATGACGAGGCCGTTCGGCAGCACGTCGAAGTAATCCCGGTCGGCGGCGCACACCAGGTCCCAGGGTCGTTTCGGCCGCCGGGAGCCGGCCGGAAGCTCGGTGCTCGCAGCGACCGGCCCGGACCACTCGTTCCGCCCGCCATCGTCATCCTGCGCGCGCATGAGGTCGGCGGCCTGCCGCACGGCCCGCAGGATCCGGGGGTAGGTGCAGCAGCGACACACGTTGCCGGCGAGGGCCGCGCGGACCTGGCCGTCATCTGGCTCCGCCTGCCGCGCGAGGAGGGCGACCGTGCTCATGATCATGCCGGCCGTGCAGTAGCCGCACTGGAGCGCACCGGCCTCCAGGAAGGCCCGCTGGACGGGATGCAGTCGACCGTCGCGCGCCAGGCCTTCGACGGTCGTGATGGCGTGGCCGACAGCGTCGGAGACATGCGCCTGGCAGGCTCGAACCGGATCGCCGTCGAGGAGCACCGTGCATGCGCCGCACTCGCCCTCACCGCAGCCGGGCTTGGCGCCAGTCAGGCCCAGCTCCTCGCGGAGCGCGAAGAGCAGGCTCCGATCAGGCCCGGGCGCGAACGCACGCGCGACGCCGTTGACGATGACGTGCCCGAAGCCAGCCATTCCCCACACCTCGCGTGAGCCTGCCGGGAGCGCCCAGCATACGCCGGGCGCGGCGTGACTCCGGCAGCCGGGACCATGAGGAGGGGGCTGTTCAGGAGGGTTTCAGGATGCGGCCGCACGATCCCCACATGCACGCGCGAGGTTCCTGATGCAATCGAACGGCCGGCGTCTTGCCTGGATCGCTCTTGTCGTCCTTCTGCTCGTCGTGGCGGGTGCCGTGGGGTACCGGCTGGGCATCGCGCATGGCGGGATCGGCAACGCCGTGGCGGTCCGCGGCTTCGGCTTCCGGTACCCGGGGATTGGCCTGCTCGGTCTCCTTGGACCGATTCTCGTGGTCGGCCTCGCCGTGACACTCGTCGTCCTGCTCATTCGCGAGCCAGCGCGGCCTTTCACCCCGCCGGACGCGCCCGAGGGCGGCGATGGTGTCGATCGGCTTCGCGCGCTCGCCACGATGCACGCGCAGGGCCAGCTGACAGACGAGGAGTTCGCGGCGGCGAAGCGACGACTTCTCGGCCTGTAGCCCGGAAGAAGGGGCATCGATCCGGGCAGGCCAGCCATCGATCGCTCCGCCCCAATCGATGATGGCCCTCTCGGTCGCCGACAACGGCCCCATGGAGCTGCAGATCCACTTCACGAAGGGCTGATCCAGGACGATGGCCTGCTCGCGATGGACCTCGGCATCGGGGGCGGCTGGCGATGAACGCGTAAAGGACTCTGAACTATCAGCAACGTTTCAGGAAACGGGACGAACCTCGTTTCCAGCGTTCCGAGCCACTCACTGAGGAATCGATACGACCATGGATGACCTGATGCCCCAGTTCTCGCCACCTGAGGAGAGCACACCGACCTGGGAGCCGGGCGCACCGGCGCCTGCAACCGGACCCGATCGTGCGCCCGAAGCCCAGCCGGGCGAGCCCCGGATGACCAACGGCAGCGTGACCCCTCCCCCTCGAGCAACACGCAGGCGGGCCGTCGCCGGGATGGCGGCCGTTGCGATCGCCGCGGCGGCGCTCGCGTCCGGCGGCACGACCCTCGCGCTGGTCGCATCGGGCGCCCTGGTCCGTCCCGCGGTCACTGTCGTATCAACGAGCACCCCGGCCGACGTCGTGAACTACCTGACCCCGGCGTCCTCCGGGACAAGCGGCTCGGGCGGCTCGTCCGCTACGGCGGCCGCGCAGACAAGCGGCAGCGTGGTCTCGGCGGCCGCGCGGGTCAGCCCCGCCGTCGTCACGATCATCACGTCCAGCGCAGCGGGCAGCACCGGCTCCGGCCAGGTCCAGAACCCGTTCGGTCCGGGCTTCGACCCGTTCGGCCAGGGCAACGGCAACGGCAACGGCAACGGCTCCAATGGGTCGGGCACGCTCCCCGGGAGCGGAACCCAGGGCCAGTCGCTGTATGGGCTGCCCCAGGGCCAGACCCCGGTCAGCGTTGGCTCCGGCGTGATCTTCAACTCGAACGGCTGGATCCTCACCAACCATCACGTCGTTGCCGATCCCGGAACGCTGACCGTCCAGCTCTCCGACGGCCGCTCGTTCCCGGCCACCGTCTACGGCACGGACACGCTCACTGACCTCGCGATCGTGAAGATCAACGCGACGAACCTCCCGACCGCCACGCTCGGTGATTCGTCGGCCCTCGAGCTCGGGCAGACCGTCATCGCGGTCGGCGACCCGCTCGGCACATACCCGGGCACCGTCACGGTGGGCGTCGTCTCCGGCGTCGACCGCTCGATCACGGACACGACCGGCAGCCTGGCCGACCTGATCCAGACGGACGCGGCGATCAACCCCGGCAACAGCGGCGGACCCCTGGTCGCCACCAACGGCGCGGTGATCGGCATCGACACGGCCGTTGCCGGGTCAGCCCAGGGAATCGGCTTCGCGATCCCGATCAACGTGGCCATCCCGCTCACTCAGCAGGCGCTCGCCGGGCAGAAGCTCTCCCGGCCGTGGGTCGGCATCCAGTACCAGTCTCTCGACGCGGGGCTGGCCGCGCGGAACAACCTCTCGGTCAGCGAGGGTGCGTGGATCACGTCGGACGGAAGCGGATCGGCGGTCCAGGCCGGCTCCCCGGCCGCGACCGCGGGACTCCGCGAGAATGACGTCATCACGGCCGTTGACGGGACGAAGGTGGACACGAACCACCCGCTGGTGGAGCTCCTGGCGGCTCACGCACCCGGCTCCACGGTCACCCTCACGGTTAGGCGTGGCACGACGGACCTGACCGTGCAGGTCACCCTCGCAACGCGGCCGGCGGCCACGAGCTAGCGCTCCACCGCGAGGCGGCTCGCCCATCCGGCGAGCCTCGTTCTCCTCTCGATGCCGGCCCCGTCTCCGGGGCCGGCTTCGCCCCGCGCGGCACGGCAGCGTCGGCAATCCGCCCTGCGCCTCCGCACGAACAGGTGGGCAAGCCGGCCCGCCAAGGGACCGGGAAACGGACAGGAGACACGAACGATGTTTGAACGCATCCGCCGACTGGCGATCGTCGCCGGGGCTGCCGCGATGCTGCTCGTCGTCGCAGGCAACGTTGCCGCGGCGAGCCCTGCGAAGCTGACCGCAGTCGTCGCGATTGACGACACCGGCTCCCCGGCCGCCGGCATGGCCTGGATCCGGGTCCTGCACGCGTCGCCCGACGCTCCCGCGGTCGACGTCTACGTGGACGGGGCCAAGGCGATCACCGATCTCGCCTTCGGCTCGATCACCGATTACACGCCGGTCGCCGCCGGCAACCATGCCATCAAGGTCTGCGCGACCGGCAGCACCACCGTGTGCCCCATCGACGTGCCCGCGCTCGCGGTCGCGGACGGCATGAAGTACACGATAGCCGCCACCAACGACCTCGCCAGCATCACCGCCCAGGTGATCCCGGACGCGCCATCGGCCAGCGTGACCGACAGCGCCCAGGTACGCGTCGTGCACTTCTCGGCCGACACCCCAGCCGTCGACGTGCTGACCGCCGATGGCATGTCCAAGCTCGTGACCAACCTCGCCTACCCGAACGCGTCGAGCTACCTCTCGCTCCCGGCGAGCACCTACTCGGTCAAGGTCTGCGCCGCTCCGGGTGACGCGGTCTGCCCGCTGGGACCGCTCTCGCTCACCGTCGCGAACGGCAAGGCCTACTCGGTCTTCGCGGTCGGGTCGCTGACGGTCCTCCTGGCCACACCGGCGCCCTCCGCGACCCCGGCAGTCTCCACGACCCCGCCGCCCACCAGCACGCTGGGAAGCACGGGCGACACCTCGACCCCGGGCTCCGGCCTGGCCCTGGGCATCCTTGCGCTGGCGTTCGTCTCCGCGCTGGGGATCGGCGTGGCCCGCCCTCTCGCGGCACGCCGGGCACGCCGCTAGCACCTCTTCGGCTCACCTTCCTCGAGGCCGGCCCGTTCCCTCCGGGCCGGCCTCGTTACGTCTTCCTGCCGCGGAACGGCGACTCAGACCTTTCCGTTCACGGAAAGGTTATACTGGTTTCCGTGAGCCGCATCATCGTGCCGGAACCGCCCGGCGACCCCTCCACCCGCTCCGGGGAGGCCGACCCGCCTCCGCTCCGGATTCATGACGTCGCCGAGCTCATCGGCCTCACACCACGCTCGATCCGGTACTACGAGGAGATGGGGCTGCTGAGCCCGTCCGCGCGGTCGCGCGGAGCCTACCGTCTGTTCGACCAGCTGGATATCGACCGCCTCCGCTTCATCAAGGGCCTCCGCGACGATGCCGGCTTCTCGATCGCCGAGATTCGCCGGCTCCTGGAGGACGAGGCCGAGCGCCGGCTCGCCCGCCAGGCGTTGGACTCCACGGACGATCCCGCGGAGCGACACCGGATCCTCAGCGGTCGGCTCGCGAGCATCGATGACCAGCTCGCCAGTCTCAATGAGAAGCTCGCGCGACTCCAGGAGATGGTCGGCGAGCTGCAGAGGCGCCGGCGTCACGTCATGGGGCACCTTGCGGAGCTCCCCGGCGATGCAGCGACCGCGCCCGAGACGACAACCCCCGCCGAGGCGGTCGCTCCGGGCAGAACCGTGGCTTCCGGGACGGGCCCGGCCCGATGACGATCCGGGTCGGCCGCGGATCGCTCCGCTGGCGGGGAGCGCTCCGTCACCGCAACTTCCGCCTGTTCTGGTTCGGCCAGCTCATCTCGCTCGTCGGGACCTGGATGCAGTCGATCGGCCTGGCGTGGCTCGTGCTGCTCCTCACCCACGACCCGTTCTGGCTGGGGATCGTGGCCGCGGCCCAATTTCTGCCGGTCCTGATCCTGGGGCTGTTCGGGGGCATCATCGCGGACGTCCTCCCCAAGCGGGCGACGCTGGTGGGGACCCAGACGGCCTCGATGCTCCTCGCCTTCGTGCTCGCCGCGCTCAGCTTCGCCAACGTCGCGCAGGTGTGGCACATCCTTCTGCTCGCCGCCTTGCTCGGGCTCGTCAACGCCGTGGACATGCCGACGCGCCAGGCGTTTGTCATCGAGATGGTCGGTGTCGAGGACGTGACGAACGCGGTCGGCCTGAACTCCGCGGTCTTCAACGCTGCCCGGATCGTCGGGCCTGCGCTGGGGGGCATCCTGATCGGCCTCGTCGGCGTGACAGCCTGCTTCTTCCTCAACGGCGTCAGCTTCATCGCGGTGATCGCCGGCCTGCTGCTCATGCGCGAGGCCGACCTCCGGGCGGCCTCGCGGCTGGCGCGACCCACGAGCGTCCGGGCCGTGGGCGACAACCTGGCCGAGGGCCTGCGCTACGTGCGGGCAACCCCGGTGACGATGCTCGCGGTCTGCCTGGTCGGCTTCGTCTCCACCTTCGCGATGAACTTCAACGTGGTCGCCCCGGCCCTTGCCCAGGACGTCCTCGGGGTCGGCGCGACCGGCCTCGGGTTCCTTCTGTCCTCCATGGGGCTCGGCTCGCTCGTCGCGGCCCTCCTCGTCGCGTCGCTGCGGCGCCCACGACCCGGGATGATGGTGATCGGAGCGCTGGTCCTGGGCGTGTTCGAGGTGACCCTCGGGGGGGTGCGGTCCTACCCGGTTGCGCTCGTCGCGATGTTCGGCGCGGGCGCCGGCGCGATCGCGATGATGGTCTCGGCCAACACGGCGATCCAGCTGGCCGTGCCGGACCGCCTGCGGGGGAGGGTCATGTCCGTCTACACGACGGTCTTCGCCGGTTCAACCCCCATCGGGGCTCCGGTCATCGGCTGGCTGGCGTCCGCGTTCAGCACGGAGGTCGCCCTGTTCGTTGGCGGTGGGACGGCGATCGCCGCGGCCCTCGTGGCAGGGGCGTGGGTGCTCCGGGGAGGCCTCTCGCTCCTTCCGAGTCCCGTCGCGGAGCGGCTCGCCCCGGAGCCGGTCGCCGGCAGCGGGCCGCCACGCGGCGCCGGGACCTAGTCAGGCGCCTGCGACGCCGTGGAACGCAAGTGGCTCATCCTCTCGAGCGTCTCGCTCGGGTCGCTGATGTCGACGCTCGACGGCAGCATCGTCAACATCGCGCTGCCGTCGATCCAGACCGACTTCCGGATCGACCTGACCACCGTGGAGTGGGTCGTCGTCGCCTACCTGCTGG
Source organism: uncultured Chloroflexia bacterium (assembly GCA_963814115.1). Classification (GTDB taxonomy): domain Bacteria; phylum Chloroflexota; class Limnocylindria; order Limnocylindrales; family CSP1-4; genus CTSoil-043. The sequence goes on from CAWFBS010000006.1 coordinate 380,944, forward strand.
TCGTCGGGTCGCTGCTGCTGCCCTTTGGCCGGCTCGGCGAGGTGCTCACGTTCAAGCGGGTCTACCTGGTCGGGTTCAGCGTCTTCACGCTGGCGAGCATCTGCTGCGGCGCCGCTCCGAACGAGGCGGCGCTCATCGGCTTCCGCGTCATCCAGGCAGTGGGCGCCGCGATGATGATGGCGATGGGCCCCGCGATCGTCGCGCGCACCTTCCCGGCCGGCGAGCGTGGACGAGCCCTGGGCCTCAACGGGATCGCCACATCGATCGGCCTGAGCCTCGGGCCGGCGCTCGGCGGGCTGCTCACCCAGGTTGCCACCTGGCGGGCGATCTTCCTGATCAACGCGCCGATCGGGCTCCTGGCGGTCGCCTGGGCGGCCCACGTGCTCCCCCAGGAGACGCCTGGCAAGGGCCAGTCCTTCGATGTGCGAGGTGCGGCGCTCTCGGGCGTCGCGCTCTTCGCGCTGCTGCTCGCCCTCAGCGAGGGCCAGGCGTGGGGCTGGACGAGCCCCGCGACCATCGGGCTGCTGGTCGCCTCCGTGGTGCTGGGCGCGACGCTGGTCGCCGCCGAGCGCGCGTCGTTCCAGCCGATGATCGACCTGGCCCTGTTCCGGATCCGTCCGTTCGCCGCCGGCCTGGCGAGCGTCGTCGTGGCATTCGCCGGCCTGTTCACCGCCACGTTTCTCCTGCCCTTCCTGCTCGAGCAGGGATCCGGCTTCTCCCCGATCGAGGCCGGCCTTCTGCTCACCCCAGTGCCGATCACGATGGCCCTGGTGGCGCCCTTCAGTGGAGCCGCCTCGGACCGCTTCGGGCCGCGCGCGCTCGCCAGCGCCGGCCTGGCGATCGAGGCGCTGGGCCTCCTTAGCCTGACCCAGCTTCCGGTGGACTTCAGCCTCCCGGACCTGATCTGGCGGCTGGTCCTGCTGGGCCTCGGGCAGGGCATGTTCATGAGCCCGAACAGCAGTGCCGTCCTCGGCTCGGTGCCACGCCCGCGCGTGGGGACGGCCTCTGGCACGCTCGCCCAGATGCGCGTCACCGGCCAGGCGTTGGGGATCGCCCTGAGCGCCGCGATCGTCGCGACGCGGCTTCCGACGCACCTCGCGGAGCTCGGCGGCGGCCCACCCACGGCCGCCATGCAGAGCGTCGCGCTCGCCGGAGCGATCCACGACGCGTTCGTGGTGGCGTCCCTCGTCTGCGCGATCGGGATCGTCACCAGCCTGGTGCGCGGGTCGAGCCGGCCGGGTGCCGCAGATGCGCCGATCCCGGCACGCGCCTACGCACCCGTCGAACAGGAGAGACCATGAGCCTCGCCCGACTCAACGGGATCGATCCCGGCCGGATCGGCGTGTTCGCCGGGCCGCTCAACGGCCAGCCGGCGGCGGCCCAGCGGACGTTCGTCCGCGAGATGGAGCGGCTGGGCTACGGCACGCTCTGGTATGGCGAGGCGCTGGCCCAGGAGGCCTTCGCCCGGGGCGCCATCTACCTGGCCGCCACCGAGCGGCTCGTGATCGCCAGCGGCATCGCGAACATCTGGGCCCGCGACGCCGCGGCGATGGCGAACGGCGGCCGGACCCTCTCCGAGGCCTGGCCCGGCCGCTTCATCCTGGGGGTCGGCGTCTCCCACGCCCCGCTAGTCAAGCTCCGCGGCGGCGATTACCGGCGGCCGTACTCGGCCATGCGCGAGTACCTCGACGCGATGGCCGCGGCGCCGTGGCGCGGACCCAAGGCGGATCTGCCACCCGTCGTCCTGGCCGCGCTGGGGCCGCGGATGGCCGGCCTCGCGGCCGAACGAACCGCCGGTGCGTATCCGTACTTCTCGACGACGGCCCACGTCCGCGAGGTGCGGGGCATCCTGGGGCCGGAGCCGTTCCTCGCAGCGGACCTTCCCGTGGTCCTGGCCAAAGACTTCGCCGCGGCCCGCGTGATCGGCGATCGCCACCTCGCCGCGTACCTGGGATCGGCAAACTACCGCGCGAACCTGTTGCGGCTGGGCTGGCCGGAGGCGGATCTCCAGGGGCCTGGCTCGGACGCCCTGTTCGAGGCCATCGTGGCCTGGGGCGACCTCGATCGCATCGCCGACGGCGTGGGCGAGCGGTTCGCAGCCGGCGCCGACCAGGTCGTGCTCAACCTCGTCGCCGCGGACCCTTTCGGCCCGCCTCTCGACGAGCTCCGCACGCTCGCACCCCTGGCCTGACGCTCAACCGCCGCCCCGTGCTCGCCAGGTGACGCTGGCGACGGCCTGCTCGCGCGCGTCGCGAACCACGAACCCACCGCGGGCGGTGACCGCCGGGCCGTCCGGGCGGGCGCCCGGCGCAAGGGCGCCGGGTCATCGGCGCCTGATCAGGCCCGGACCTCCTGGCGCATGAACGCGATGTAGCCGGCCCCGAAACACACCACGGTCAGGGAGAGCAGGGCGACGACCTGCGGCCAGGCGAGGAGCAGGCTCTGATCCAGCGGAAGGATCGATGGGATCGCCCGCTGGTCCGTCTGCTGCGAGATCGGCACGATGCCAACGGTCTGGACCGTCGGGTCCAGGAGATAGGCTGCCGCCTCCGAGTAGAGGGTTCCCGGCGAGACCCGGGCAAGGTCGAGCTGGAGCTCCGCGTTGGCGATCTGCTGGTCGAGCGTGGCGTCGGCGGGCACCGGGGCGACGTAGCTCGCCACGATACCCACGAGCAGCGTCGCGAAGATCGTCAGCACGATCCACAGGGCGATTGCGGCGAGCGCGGAGGTTGCGGACCGGCGCACGACGACCGAGCAGAGCATGGCGAACGCGAGCCAGAAGCCCAGGTAGGCCAGGGACACCACGAACCATGCCCCAAGGCGGGCGAGGTCGTCCGGGCTCGGGCTGATCCCGAGGACGAGGAAGGCAATTCCCGACACGATCAGGGTGATCGCGAGGAGGACCAGCCCGATCACGGCCAGGCCCGCGGCGAACTTGCCGATGATCACCGCGTCGCGGTGGATCGGCTGGGAGACCAGGCGAGGCAGGGTCCGCTCGGAACGCTCGCCGTTGATCGCGTCGAACCCGAAGGCGATCCCCAGGAGCGGGCCGAGCAGCCCCACGAGCGCCGCGAACGAGGGAAGCTGCGAGCCCGAGGCCTGGTGGCTGAACAGCTGGACGAACAGGCCCGTCGCGCCGCTGGCCAGCTGAGCGTTTTGGCCCACGAACGAGGCGGTCGAGTAGATGGCGCCGACGGCGGCCAGGCCGAGCAGCGCGATCAGGATGAACAGGCGAATGCTCAGGATCCCGTCGCCGAACTCCTTGGCTGCCACCACCCTCCAGCCGAAGCGCGGCGGCCGCGCCGAAGCTGGGCGGGCAGTATCGCGGTCGGGCGCCTCGGTCGGATCCAGCGAGGGAGCGTCGCCCGCCAGGACGAGCGCGTCAGGCGGCGTTGCCATGGTCGCCCTCGTCCCGGCTGAAGTAGCGCTGATAGATCTCGTCGAGCTCGTCGCCAACGCGCCGCAGGTGCCGGACACCCAGCCCCCGCGCGGCGAGGTCGAGCGCCAGGTGACCGCGGACCGATTGTGGCCCGGCAACGAGCCACAGGCTCGAATCGCGCGGGTCGCGCTGCACGTCCACCACGCCGGGCGCGGCGCGCAACGCTGCTTCGATTTGGTCAGCCGGGCCGTCGACGCCGACCTCGAGCTCCAGCTGGTCGCCGGCCAGCTCGGCCGCGAGCTGGGACATGCGGCCCTGGGCCAGGATCCGGCCGGCGTTGAAGATCGCCACGCGATCGCAGACCTGGTGGACCTGGTGGAGGAGGTGGCTCGAGAGGAGGACCGTGACGCCGTCGTCGCGAGCGAGGGACTGGATGAGCGCCAGCACCTCGGTGACGCCGGCCGGATCGATCGAGGCGGTCGGCTCGTCCAGGATCAGGATGGACGGATCCTTGACGAGGGCGTCGGCCAGGCCGAGACGCTGGCGCATGCCGCGCGAGTACTGCTCGACGCGCCGTTCAGCGGCGTCCGCCAGGCCGACCTGCTCGAGGAGTGTCCCGATCCGGTCGTTCGCCGCGCGCCGCTCGATGCCGTTGAGCGCGGCCGTGTAGCGCAGGTTCTCGGCTCCGGTCATCTCCCCGTAGAAACCGACGTCGTCGGGCAGATAGCCCACCCGCCGTTTCACCTCGAGGGGTTGCTTGGTCGGGTCGAACCCCGCCACGTTGGCCCGCCCACGCGTCGGTTCGGAGAGCCCCAGGAGCATCAGGATGGTCGTCGTCTTGCCTGCACCGTTCGGTCCCAGCAGGCCGAAGACCTCGCCAGTCCGGATGGCAAGGTTGAGCTTGTCGACGGCGACGAGGTCGCCGTAGGCCTTCGTCAGCCCGTGCGTCTGGATCGCCAGGTCCGTCTCGGCCTGCTCGGGCGCCGCGCGGCGCACGAGGCGACCCCGCTTGCGCACGTCAGCGCCGGCCGAAGCGGCGGAAGACCCACCCGAGGCCAACGATCACGAGCACGATCAGGGCCAGCCCGATGAAGCCCCACAGGGGCGAGGTCTGGACCGTCGTCCGGATGTCCACGTTGGCCGAAGCCGTCCCGGCGCTCACGGTGAAGGTGACGTCGTAGTCGCCGGCAAGGGCATCGCTCGACGGCTTCAGGGTGGCGGTGACCGACGCCGCGCGGCCCGGCTGGATGGTGTTGATGGTGGTCGGTGCAAACGTGGTGGTCCAGCCAGTGGGTGCGGAGGCGGTAACGGAGACGTTCTGGAGGACGGTCGAGCCGGTATTGGTGACCACCAGCGAGACGGTCCCCGTCGAGCCCGCGGTCACCTGAGCGTTGAGGACCTGGTTGGGCGTGCTCAAGGTCACGGCCGGGGCACCGGTGACGTCCGCCTCGAGGTTGGTGGTGGCCGACTGTGCGCCCGACGCCACGGTGACCTGGATCGGGTAGGAACCGGCCGTGACCGCGGAGGGCGGCTGGGCCGTGACGCTCAGCGTGTCGGTGGCACCGCCGTCAACCGTGTCGGTCAGCGCCTGCCCGTTGCTGGAGGGATGCACCGAGATTGTCCACCCATCTGGGCCCTGACCCTGCAGCGTGTAGGTCTGCTTCTGGGTGCCCGTGTTCGCGAGGGTAAGGCTGTAGCTGAACGTGCTCGAGGGAGTCCCGGAAATCTGCGGGAAGTCGCTGGTCAGGGTGATCGCACCGCCCGTATCGCCCAGGACCGTGACCTCGATCGGCAGGGTGCGCGTCCCCTGGTCCGCCGTCGCGGTAACGGTCAGCGTCTGCGACCCCGGGGTGGCGTCCTGCGGAACGGTCACGGAGAGATCGACCGAGGCGGCCGTCGTGCCACCGGCGAAGACCGCGTTGACGATGTTGCCGCCACCGCGCAGGTTGGCCGTCCAGCCTTTGGGAGCACCGGAGACGGCAAGTCCCACCCGCTCCGGCGCGGGCACGGCGATGTCGAGGGGGAACGTGACCGTGTTGCCGGGCTGGATGGTGACCGCCGGGTACGGCGTGGTCAGGTTGAACGTCGCGGCCAGGGCCCCGAGCGGCGCCAGCGCGGTCGTGAGCAGAAGGCCGGCCGACAGGACCACTGCAGCCAGGCGTGTTCTCGTCATGGTTCCCTCGATTGGTGTCCCGACGCGCGACGCGCTCCAGGGGCAGGCGGCGGCGGGCGGTGTTCTTCCCCCGTGCGCATATCGTGGCTGCGCAGCCATTCATCCGGGGTGGTCGGCTGATCAAGAATCCTTCACCCGTCCGGCGTTATCCTCTGGCGGCATGACCGACCTCAAGCCCCAGCAGATCATCGCGCTCCTGGTCCCGATCATCCTCATCCAGGTCGGCCTCATGCTCGTGGCGCTGGTAGACCTCGAGCGCTCGGAGCGACGCGTGCGCGGCGGCAGCAAGCTCGTGTGGGCGCTCGTGATCGTCTTCGTCAACATCGTCGGGCCGATCCTCTACTTCGTCGCCGGTCGGGAGGATTCGTGACGGCGACAGCGGGGAGCGAGGCGACGACCCCGCCGGCCGGGCCTGCCATCGAGGCTCGCGGGCTCACGAAGCGGTTCGGATCGATCCTCGCCCTGGACGGGCTGGACCTGGCCGTGCCGCGCGGCTCGATCTTCGGCCTGCTGGGCCCCAATGGGGCGGGCAAGACGACGACCATCAGGATCCTGGCCGGGCTGGCCCGACCCACTGCCGGGAGCGCGTCGGTCGCCGGAGTACCCGTGGGCCTTGGCCAGCCGGAGCTTCGCCGTCGCCTGGGCTACCTGGACCAGGACCCGAGGTTCTACAGTTGGATGAAGGGGCGCGAGCTGCTGGAGCTGGTCGGCCGGCTCCACGGAATCCGCGGAGCGGAACTCCGGGCGCGCGTCGCCGCGATGCTGGAGCGGACGGGGCTGGCGCTCGCTGCCGAGCGGCGGATCGGCGGCTATTCGGGAGGGATGCGGCAACGGCTCGGGATCGCCCAGGCCCTGGTCCACGCGCCCGAGCTGCTCATCCTCGACGAGCCGGTCAGCTCCCTCGACCCGGAGGGGCGGCGGGATCTCCTGGAGCTCGTCGCAGGCCTCCGGGGCGAGGCGACGGTCGTCTTCTCCACGCACGTGCTCGCGGACGTGGAGCGCATCTGCGACCGGGTGGCGATCCTCGACCGGGGGCGCCGGGTGACGGAGGGCCCGCTCGAGGAGCTGCTCGCCGCCCACGCTCGACCCATCTACAACCTCGATCCGGCGCCCCACCAGGAGGCTCCGGTCGCCATGCTCATCGATCGACTTCGCGCTGCCACGTGGACGGTCGACGTGACGGTCGCGCCCGCCGGGCTCCGCGTGACCGTGGCGGATCCCGATGTCGCTGCCGGGGCGATCCTGCCGCTCGTCGTGGCCTGCGGCGTCGCTCTCGAGTCGTTCGAGCGCGCTCGACCCACGCTGGAGGACGTGTTCCTCGAGCTCGTCGGCAACGTTGCCGCCGACGAGCTGGACGGCCGCGGATTCGTCCGGCCGCGCGAGATCCGGGACCGATGAGCGGGCTGGCGGCGCTCCTGCGCAAGGAGCTGCTGGAGCAGTGGCGGACGATGCGCCTGCCGGTCGTGGCGGCCATCTTCCTGCTGGTGGGACTTGCGTCGCCGCTCCTGGCCCGGTTCACGCCGGAGATCCTCAAGGCCGTCGGCGGAGATCAGTTCAGCATCGTGCTGCCGACCCCCACCGCGGCGGATGCGTGGGCCCAGCTGGCGAAGAACCTGGGCCAGTTCGGAGCGCTCGTCGCGGTTCTCCTGGCGATGGGCGCCGTGGCGACGGAAAAGGAGCGCGGGACCGCGGCGCTGATCCTCACGAAGCCGGCCGGCCGCGACGCATTCCTGCTTGCCAAGATGGTGGCGATCGCGACGACCCTGGGTGTCTCCACGGCGATCGCAGGCGCCGGCGCCTGGCTCTACACGCTCGTCCTGTTCGAGCCGCTGCCGATCGCCGGGTTCGTCGCCGCGATGCTCCTCCAGTGGCTCGCCCTGGTGGCCTACGCCGCCATCACGTTCCTGGGCAGCACGCTGACGCGATCGTCGCTCGCCGCCGCGGGGCTGGGTGTTGCGGCCTTCATCGTCCTGGGAATCCTGAGCATCGTCCCGACGATCGGGCGCTACCTCCCGACGGGCCTCGGCGACCCTGCCCGCGCGCTCGCGCTGGGCCTGCCGGGCGTCGATGCCCTGGGTCCGGCGGTCGCCTCGATCGTCCTCATCGCGGCGTTCTTTGGCGTGGCCGCGCTCGCCTTCCGCCGCCAGGAGCTCTGAGCCCGCAGCGTCGCGACCTCACACCCTCATCGCGACCGCACGCCGCCGCCGCGTCGGATCGGCAACCACGGGGAGGTGCCCGACTACCATGAGCCGATGCGAACGGAGAGGGTCCGGGTGGCGAACGGCGTAGAGCTCACCGCGGATATCTGGCCCGCCGCGCCCGCGGTGGGGGTGCCGTTTCTCCTGGTCCACGGGCTGGCTTCGAACGCGCGGACCTGGGACGGCGTCGCGGCGCACCTCGTTGCCAACGGCCACCTGACTGCCAGCGTTGACCTGCGCGGGCACGGTCGGTCGTCGAAACCGGACGGCCCGTACGACGTGCCAACCGTCGCGGCGGACCTCGTCGCGCTCATCGTGGGGCTGGAGTTGGACCGGCCGATCGTGGCCGGGCAGTCGTGGGGCGGCAACGTCGTCCTGGAGCTGGCCGCCGGCCACCCGGGTCTCGTCCGGGGGATCGTCTGTGTCGACGGGGGCTGGCTGGAGCCAAGCCGCGAGTTCCCCGATTGGGAAGCCTGCCAGGCGGCGCTCGCCCCACCCCGGCTCGTCGGTCGCCCGCTCACCGAGATCGAAGGGTACATCCGGTCGGCGCATCGAGACTGGCCCGAGAGCGGCATCCGCGGCACCCTGGCGAACTTCGAGGTTCGGCCCGACGGCACGGTGGCCCCCTGGCTTACGTTCGACCACCACATCGCGGTGCTCCGTGGGCTGTGGGAGCACCACCCGTCCGTGCGCTACCCGGACGTCGCCGTCCCGGTCTTGCTCGCCCCGGTCGACGGGGGCGACACGGACTGGACGCGCCGCAAGCGCCGGGACGTCGACCGCGCGGCGGGGGCGATCGCGGACGCCCAGGTCCACTGGTTCGCCGGCGACCACGACATCCACGCCCAGCGCCCGGACGAACTGGCAGGCGTGATGCACGCGATGACCACGAAAGGCCCTGCCGGGTGAGCGGTCCCCGCATCCTGGCGATCATGGGGTCCGGCGAGACGGCGCCCACGATGGCGAAGGTCCACCGAGCCCTGTTCGAGCGCCTGGGCCCCGGGCCCGTACCGGCAGCGATCCTGGATACTCCGTACGGGTTTCAGGAGAACGCGGACGACCTGAGCCTCCGGACCGTCCGCTTCTTCGCCGAGAGCGTCGGGCGGAAGGTGAACGTCGCCACGTACCGGTCCCGCGAGGTGGACGCGCTGACGACCGCCACGGCACTCGCCCGGGTTCGCGAGGCGCGCTACCTGATGGCCGGCCCGGGCAGCCCGAGCTATGCCCTGCGCCAGTGGGCCGACGGTCCTATTCCGGCGGCGCTCGCCGACCTCCTCCGTGACGGAGGGATCCTCACCATGGCCAGCGCCGCGGCCCTGACCCTGGGCGCGGTGACCATCCCCGTCTACGAGATCTACAAGGTGGGAGAGGCACCGAGCTGGCTCCAGGGGCTGGACCTCCTGGCGGCCGCGACGGGGCTGCGGGCCGCGGTGGTCCCCCACTACGACAATGCCGAGGGCGGGAACCACGACACCCGCTTCTGCTACATGGGCGAGCGCCGGCTCCGGGTCCTGGAGGGGCAGCTGCCGCCGGGTACGTTCATCCTGGGCGTGGACAGCCACACCGCCCTGGTGCTGGATCTCGACCGCCGGACCGCGGCGATTGCCGGTCTCGGCGGCGTCACCGTCCGCGTGGCGGGTCGGAGCACGGTCGTCCCGGCGGGCGGCGAGGTGAGCATCGACGATTTGGCCGCCGCCGCACGGGAGCTGGAGGCCGGCGCCCGGGGCACCTTCGTCGGGGGGCGCCACGCGGGTGCTTTTGACCCGGGTGATCGCCCCGCGGTACGGGCAGCCAGCCTGGGCGAACCGCACCGTGCCGAGATGGCGGACCTGGAGGGAGCATTCCTGGTTGCCCTCGGATCCGGAGACAGTCGCGCCGCGGTCGCCTTGCTCCTCGAGATCGACGACCTGATCGACGCCCGGACGCGCGGCGGCGAGGACAGCCCGGACCTCGACAATGCCCGCTCCACGTTCCGCGCCCTCATCGCCCGGCTGGGCGAGGCCGCCGCGTCCGGCGGGACCGATCCACGATCGACGGTTACGCCCTTCGTGGAGGCGCTGCTGGGCCTCCGGGCCCGAGCACGGAACGCCCGCGACTGGGAGGCGGCCGACCTGATCCGCGCGCGGCTGGCGGAGGCCGGCGTCGAGGTCCGGGACAGCGCCGAGGGCTCGGACTGGACCCTGGCCGGACCCCCTCGGGTCTGACCGCTCGCCCGCCGCGGGTGCGCGAGGGGCGAGCGAAGTGGGCCACGACCTGCGACCCTTTCCGGCGGACCGGTGAGGCGCGCCCGCGGGCTCGCGCGGCCCGGGGAGGAATCAGGGCGCTGAGGGAGGTTCATCGTGGCTGCCGCGGTCGAGTATGTCCGGAGCATGTTCCAGTGGACCGTCAAACGCGACGGGATCATCGCCCCGGATGAGCGGCCCCCGGCGGCACAATCGTTGGCCCTTGGAGCTCAGCACATCTTCGCCATGTTCGGGGCGACCGTCCTCGCCCCGGTGATCATGGGCTTCAACCCGAACACCGCGATCTTCTTCTCGGGAATCGGGACACTCATCTTCTTCGTCTGCGTTCGCGGGCGCGTGCCGAGCTACCTGGGCTCGAGCTTCTCCTTCATCGCCGTGGTGCTCTCCGCCGAGGCGATCGGTGGCGGCAACAACATCCCGGTGGCCCTCGGCGGCATCATCGCCTGCGGCGCGGTGTACGCGCTCATCGGGCTCATCGTGATGGCCATCGGCTACCGGTGGGTGGAGTTCCTGATGCCGCCGATCGTCACCGGCGCCGTCGTGGCGGTCATCGGCCTCAACCTCGCCCCCGCGGCGATCAACTACATGATCGGCCCTGACGCCGCCCATCCCAGCAACTTCGGGATCCTGGTCGGCCTGCTGACCACGCTGGCGGTGGCGCTCGTCGCCGTCTACGCGCCGGGGATGCTTCGGCGCCTTCCCATCCTCATCGGCGGCATCTTCGGGTATCTCCTGTACTGGCTCCTCTCGAACGTCCTGGGCCTGGGCGGCACGCCGATCGACTTCGGCGCCATCAGCGCGGCGCCCCTGGTTGGCTGGCCGGCGCTGACCGCTCCGCAGTTCAATTCGCACGCGATCACGCTCATCGTTCCCGTGGCGATCGTCCTGGTGGCCGAGAACCTCGGGCATGTCAAGGCGGTCGCCACGATGACCGGGCGGAACCTGGACCCGTACATCGGCCGCGCGTTCTTCGCCGATGGCCTCGCGACGATGGTCGCCGGCTCGGGCGGCGGCACGGGCGTCACGACGTACGCCGAGAACATCGGCGTGATGGCCGTCACCAAGATCTACTCCAGCCTGGTCTTCGTGATCGCGGCGGTCGTGGCGGTCCTGCTGGGTTTCTCGCCGCTCTTCGGCGCGCTGGTGCTCTCCATCCCCCAGCCGGTCCTGGGCGGCATGGCGGTCGTCCTGTTCGGCCTGATCGCAACCACCGGGGCGCGCATCTGGGTGGAGAACAAGGTCGACTTCACGAACAACACGAACTTCGTCACGGCCGCCGTGGCGCTGACCCTGGGCGCAGGCAACCTGGCCATCACGGCGGGCGACTTCTCGATCGGTGGCATCGGCACCGCCTGCTTCGGTGCCCTGCTGGTCTACCAGGTCCTCAACCAATTCGGCCTGGGCAAGGGGAAGGACGCGCTTCCCGCGGCCTGATCGGCCCCCCGGCCTGACGCACGCCCCAGCGGCCCGCGGCGGAGCCGGAGGCGACCGGGCCCGTCCGTCCCGGCTGCGGAGCGGGTCGAATGCCGCTCAGGACCCCGCGTGGACGTGTTCGGGCAGGACGTAGTCGGGCTCGTTGCCCGGCTTCCACTTGATGCTGCACCCCAGGCTGGGCCGCTGCGGCTCGGCCACCTGCGTTCCGGCGATGATCGCGTCGAGGGCAGCCCGCAGGTCCTGCCCGGTCACCGGGACGTCGTTTCCCGGTCGCGCGCCGTCGAGCTGGCCCCGGTAGGCCAGCCGGCGCTCCGCGTCGAACGCGAAGAAGTCCGGGGTGCACGCGGCGCGGTAGGCCGTGGCCACCGCCTGCGTCGCGTCGTACAGGTACGGGACCGTGAGGCCCATGGCGTCCGCCACCTCGGCCATCCGCTCGGGACTGTCCTCGGGGAAGCGAACGATATCGTTGCTGCTGATTGCCACGACCCCGACGCCGCGCGCCCGATACGCGGCGGAGAGCCGGACGATCTCCTCGGCGACGTGCCTCACGTACGGACAGTGGTTGCACAGGAACATGACGAGCAGCGCCGGGCAGCCTGCGAAGTCGTCGCGCGAGACGAGGTGCCCGGCGGTATCGGGCAGGTGAAAGTCGGGGGCAAGGGTGCCCAACGGAAGCATTGTCGACGCGGTTGCGGCCACGGATCTGCCTCATGTTCAGGATTGCGCGGACGAATGGTGCATCCCGCAACGGGACGCTGACCGGCAGCCACGGCGGTCGGCAAGGCGAGCGACCGGCGCGTCAATTATCGTAGGCATGAACCAGGGAGGTGTGGAGGTCAGGCGCATGCGGATGACAGACCTGAAGGCGGGCTGGGCGATCGTCGGCAACGACGGCCGCCGCGTGGGCACCGTCCGGAGCGCGGGCCAGAACTACATCCTCGCCTCCAGGTCCGGCCGGCCCGGCAGCCTGTACGTTCCCGCAACGCACGTCGCCAACGTGGAGAACGAGGTCGTGTACCTCAACCTCGCCAAGAGCGAGGCGGAGGCGATGGGCTGGGAGCAGCCGCCCCGGAACCCGGATGCGCCCGACGAACCCCCGGCGAGCGACCTGCACCGGCACGTCTGACCGGGAGTCTCCGGGCGGCCGCCGCCTCGGCGCCGCTGCTTCGGGGCCCTGGTACGAGCGCCACCGCTTCCGCGCCCGCTGCCCGCGGCCGGCCTGACGCCGGTCAGCCCTTCACGCTCCCCGCCGTCAGGCCGGCCACGATGTAGCGCTGGAAGACGAACGCGATGATCACGGGTGGGAGCGCCGCGATCACGCCGCCGGTCGCCAGCCGTCCGAAATCGACGCCGTAGCGCCCGATGAAGTCGTTGAGCGCGACCGGGAGCGTCTTCGACGCGTTGGTCTGGGTGATCACGAGGGCGTAGAGGAACGGCCATTGCCGCCGCACGGCTCCTCCAACGGCGCGCGTCCGGCTGGCGCGCCCGTCCGACCATAGCCTAGACGACCGGCGCGGCGGAATCCCGTCCCCCCGGAGGGAGAACCGGGGCCATCGTGGGATGCGTGCCCTCGCCCCGATCGGACCCGGCACGCCCGGCCTCAGCCCTCCAGCTCCCGTCGAACGAGGGCGACCAGGGAGGTCGATCGGAGGTCGGAGAGCTGCTCGAGCTGCATCGTGCAGCTGAAGCCATCGATCACGAGAGAAGCCGTCTCGTCCCCGCCGACCGCGGCCCGGACCCTTGGAAGCCAGTGCTCGTCGCCGATCCGCCGCGACAACGGCTCGTGCTCGGCGCGGTAGCCGAACGACCCGGCAAGGCCGCAGCAGCCCGCGTCGAGGATCTCCGGCTCGAAGCCCAGCCGTTTCAGGAGCTCGCGATCGGCCCGTGGCGTCCCGACGGCCCGGCCGTGGCAGTGCGGATGAACCACGGCTCGCGCGTGCGCGGCGTCGCCGCGAACGCGGACCTTCGGGTCGGCCATCGCCGCCTGGAACGCCGGGGAGGCCAGCAGGTGTTCGGCCGGACTGCGCGCCAGGGATGCGAGCCGGGCGGCGCGCGAATCCTCGGACAGGAGCGCCGGCAGCTCGTCCCGGAACGCGGCGAGGCAGCTCGGCTCGGGGACGACCACGGGAATGCCGCGCGACGTCCACGGCTCCAGGATATCCAGGAGACGGGCGAGGGACCGGCGGGCCAGCCCGAGCATCCCGGCGTCGTAGAGGGTCCGGCCGCAGCAGGCCCACGCCGAGGGCACCGCCACCCGCTCCCCGACCGCCTCGAGGACCGCGACCAGGTCGACCGCGACCTGCGGGCGGAAGGCGTCCGTAAACGTGTCGGGCCAGACGACGACGGTGGCGCGCTGGTCGTCCCGACGGGCCGCGGCGACGCCGCTGCGGCGGAATGATCGCCGGGCGAAGCGCGGCACGGGCCGCGCGGCCGTGAGCCCCGCGAGCCGGCGAACTGCCGGCCCGATCCCGGGGGCACCCAGCACGGCGTTCGACAGCCGGGGCATGCGGGTCGCCGCCCGCGCCGACCAGGGCAGGAGGCCCAGGGCATACATCGCCCTGGGGCGCAGGCGGCCCGCGTAGTAACGGTGGAGGAACTCGGCCTTGTAGGCAGCCATGTCCACCTGGGTCGGGCAGTCGACGGCGCATCCCTTGCACGAGAGGCACAGGTCCAGCGCATCGCGCACATCGCGGCTGTGCCAGGTGGTCGGAGTCGTCTCGCCCTGGAACATCTCCACGAGCAGCTTGGCGCGGCCGCGCGTCGAGTGCCGCTCGTCGCGCGTGACGCGGAAGGAGGGGCACATCGTCCCGGCGTCATCGCGCAGACAGCGGCCCACGCCCACGCAGCGCTCGGCTTCCCCCTGGAGCGAATGCCCGGCACCCCCGAAAGCAAACGTCGACGGCCCGAGGGGCGCCGGGTGGTATCCGGGCCCGCGGGCGAGGTTCGTGTCGAGCGGGTAGGCATCCACGACCTTGCCCGGATTCATCCGGCCGCGGGGATCGAAGACGGCCTTGAACTGGCGGAACGCGTCGACCAGGACGGGCCCGTACATCCGCTCCAGGAGCTCCCCGCGCGACTGGCCATCCCCGTGCTCGCCCGACAGGGAGCCCCCCAGCGACACGACGAGATCCGCGGCCCGGGCGACGAATCGCCGGTACGCCGCCAGACCGTCCCGCGTGCGCAGGTCGAAGTTGTTGCGGGTGTGGACGCACCCCTGGCCGAAGTGGCCGTACAGGGCGCCCGAGTAGCCGAACTCGTCCCACAGCGCCGTGAGCGCGCGCAGGTAGCTGCCCAGCCGTTCGGGCGCGACCGCGGCGTCCTCCCAGCCCTCGAGATGGCGCGTGCCGTCCGCGGCAATCGCCGCCGCGCCGAGGCCCGACTCGCGGATCAGCCAGACCCGGGCCTGCCGCTCGGCGTCGTCGAAGCGACGCCAGGTGACGTCGACCGGCAGCTGAGCCACGAAGGCGTCGGCGAGCCGGTCGGCCTCGGTCGGATCGTCGGCGCCGAGCTCGGCCATCAGCCAGCCGCGGCCCTCGGGCAGGAGCGGCAGGTGCTCGACGTTGAGCTGGCGCGCCCGCATCTGGCCGATGAGCGTGTCGTCGAACCCCTCCAGCGCCAGCAGCGGGGAGGGCAGCAGGGACGGCACGGCGTCGGCCGCCGCGAAGACGTCCGGGTAGCCGATCACGACCAGCCGGCGCTGGCGTGGGCTGGGTCGAAGTCGCAGCGTGGCCTCGGTGACCACCGCGCAGGTGGACTCGGTTCCGACGAGCGCGCGGGCGACGTGGAAGCCCTGCTCCGGCAGGAGCTGGTCCAGGTTGTAGCCGCTCACCCGCCGCGGGATGTCCGGGTAGCGCGCCCGCACCAGGTCCGCGTGCCGGAGCCCGATCCGCCGGAGGCCCGTGAGCACTTCTGCCAGGCGGCCCCCGCCGGCGATCGCCGCGGCATACGCGGCCTCGTCGTACGCCCCGATCTCCAGGGTCGCGCCGCCGTACTCGACGATCGTCAGCCGCTCGACGTTGTCCACGGTCTTGCCCGCAAACAGCGCGTGGCTGCCGCACGAGTTGTTGCCGATCATCCCGCCCAGCGTGCACCAGGCGTGCGTCGCGGGATCGGGGCCGAACGTCAGGCCGTGCTGCTCCGCGGCGCGTCGCAGGTCGTCGAGGATCACCCCCGGCTGCACCCGGGCGGTCCGGGCGAGTGGATCGACCTCCAGGATCCTCGTCATGTGCCGCCCGGTGTCGAGGACGACCGCGACGTTGCAGGCCTGGCCGGCCAGGCTGGTCCCCGCCCCGCGGGCAAGGACCGGCGCGTCCTGCTCGGCGCAGACGCGAAGGGCGGCCACGACGTCGTCGTGGTCGAGCGGGAAGACGACCCCCAGTGGCACCTGGCGGTAATTGGACGAATCCGTGGCGTAGACGGCCCGCGTCGCGCCGTCGAAGCCCACCTCGCCCCGAACCGCCAGCCGGAGCGCCGCCTCCAGCTCGCGGCGCCGCGTTTCGGTCACGGTCGAGCGGTCCACGCGTCCGCCGGGCGCGACCGCGGCCGGGGCGCCGATCATCGCCTCCCCTCGTCCTCGCCCGTGCGCGACCCCGTTTCCAGCGCCCGGGCGTAGGGTGGAAAGCGGAAGCGCATCGCTGCGACGAGCACGCCGCCGTGACCCAGCGAGGCGGCCATCGCGCCGCTCGCGCGCTCCCCTGTCAGCAGCCGGGGCAGGAGCAGGTCCGCCGCCGTGGCCCGCGAGTAGGCCCCGCAGGACGCCAGGCCCAGCACGTCCGTCGAGCCGGCACGGGCGAGCCACACCATGGAGCCAGGATGCGCCGGCACGCCGTGCCGGACCACCCGGCCGCCGAGGCGGCCGATCGCCACGAAGAGCGCATCGGTCGGGTCAGTCAGGGCCGCCCCCGCGGTCAG
This sequence comes from uncultured Chloroflexia bacterium, assembly GCA_963814115.1. GTDB lineage: Bacteria > Chloroflexota > Limnocylindria > Limnocylindrales > CSP1-4 > CTSoil-043. The sequence continues at coordinate 397,282 of CAWFBS010000006.1, forward strand.
GACCAGGTCCACCTTCCCGGGCCCGCGCACGAGCGACCGCAGGGCCGCGAACACGTCGTCGGGGTCGTCCCGGACGTAGGTCACGCCGGTCAGCGTCGATCCGAGCAATTCGACGCGCAGCGCGATTCCCCGTTCGAACCGCTCACGGGCGGCGGGCTCGAGCGTTTCCTTGACCACCACCGCGACCAGACGCGAAACGAAGGGCAGCACGCGGACGAGCGGCGCTCCCCGCCGGGCGAGGGTGAGACCGCGCTCCAGGACGGCACCCGGGACCGCGTGCGGGCCGACCTTCACGCTCGCGACGAGCTCGCCGGCCCGGACGGTCTGGCCGTCGTAGAGGCTGAACACGAGGAGCGGGTCGATCCGGTCCAGCCGCTCGATCGCTGCCGACCGAACCCGCACGACCCCATCGGCGGCCGCAACGAGGTCGACCCGGCTGCTGGCCGGGCCGCGCAGCTCGACGCCGGTTCCCGCGATGGCGCGCGCGAGCTGGAGCGCCGCGTCGTCCTCGTGGACATCGCCCTCGTCGAGGACCAGGAGCGTGACGCCGTGGGCCGCGCCTTCGTCGCGTTCCTGCCGGCCCCGGCTCGCCGCGCCGGGGCCGGCGAGCCGCTCGACGTCGGCCTGCGTCAGCCGGCGCCCCTTCGACCAGCGCTTCCCGTCGACCTCCAAGTCACGCACGAGCACGGCGCCAACGGCCTCCGGGGGGATCACCTGCCCCGGGACGACGCGAAGTGGCTTCACGCTCGGTACCGCATCTGCCCGTCCATGGTAGGCGGGCGTCGCCGCCCCTGGTGCGGGATCCCCGGGCGGGCCGATCGCGAGTCCCCTCGTTTGACCGGCCCGCTCGGCCCTCAACCCGTCGAGCGACACCGGGAGCTAGTCGAGCCGGTGGAGCTCGATTGATTCCAGCTGCCGAACGCCACGCGTCGGGAGCGTGTCGGACGGAACGACCAGCTGGACCGGGCCGGACGCCCGGAGCACCTCGCCATCCCGTTCCCAGGCGAGAAGCACCAGGGTCGCGCCGTACTCGGGCAGCAGCTCCGCGACCGAGAACACCACGACGTGGCCGTCATGACCGCGGGCGGCGATGTACGAACGCAGGACCGCCGCGTGGTCGGCGGTCGGCGGTGGGACCAGCGACAGGTCCAGCTGCGCCGGGAGGAACCCGTTCGCCGTCAGCAGCGAATGGAGGAGGACGCCACGGTATCGGGCGCGTCGGACGCCGGCCCGCCGCGAGAAGGCGGCCGACAGCTCGGCCGTCGGGAGCGACTCCAGGTCGTCGGGAACGGAGAGCGTCACGACCTGGTCGCCCGCCCGGACGACGAGCGAATCCGCCCGTGCCCCCGCCACGTGCGCCGGGCCCTCGTGATGTGCGGCGCGGTAGGCCGCGAGCGCGCTCGCATCGATCCGGAACTGATGGCCGACACGAGTTGCCGGGAGCTCACCGCGGCGGATCAGCTCGTACACCGTCACGCGGGAGATCCGCAGCGCGCGAGCGACCTCTGCCGGCCGCAGCAGCGTGCTCATCCATCCTCCGATCGGGCACATCCTGCCCGCGCCCCCTGGGCAGGTGGTCGCAGCGTACCCCACGGGGATGCCGGCCGGAGGCGGTTCGCCGCGACCACGATGTCTGTTCTGTCCGCACGAAACGTGCAAATCAAGACGCCAAACGTTCGTATTGCTAACATCGATGGCCCGCGGATCCCTCGGGCTGCGACGCGTCAGCCTTCCCGCGGGAGGCCGTCCTCGAGCCCGGCCCATGAAGGAGCGCGGCCCTGAGACTTCGCCTCGTCGCATCGATCGCCGCAGTCGCCGTGATCCTCGCGGCCTGCGCCGGCGCCGCCACGTCGGCCCCGGGCGCTCTTGGGTCGGCCGACGCGCCGCACGGAGCCCGATCGGCCAGCCTCACGGTCTACGCGGCGGCGTCGCTCAAGGCCGTCATGGCGAAGGTGCAAACGGTATACGAGGCCGCGGACCCGGGCACGACCCTCGCGACCTCGACGGACTCGTCCGCGGCCCTCGAGATGAAGATCGAGCAGGGCGCTCCGGCCGATGTCTTCCTTTCGGCCGACACGACGAGTCCCCAGAAGCTCGTCGACGCGGGCCTCGCCGCGGGTAGCCTCACGGAGTTCGCGGGCAACCTGCTGACCGTCATCGTGCCGACGGCCAACCCGGCCGTGGTCAGGACGCCCGCCGACCTCGCCAGGAGCGGCGTGAAGGTGATCGCCGCCGGCGTCACGGTTCCGATCACGAAGTACGCGAACCAGCTCGTGGCCAACCTGGCCAGGCAGCCCGGGTACCCAGCCGACTTCGTCGCGCGGTACGCGGCGAACATCGTCTCCAGGGAGGACAACGTCGCCGCGGTTGTCGCGAAGGTGGCGCTCGGCGAGGGCGACGCCGGGATCGTGTACGTGACCGACGCCAAGACCTCCACCAGGGTCACGACGATCGCGGTTCCCGGCACGGCCAACGTCGCGGCCACCTACGGCGGCGTCGTGCTGAAGGCTTCACCGAATGCACCGGCAGCACGGGCGTTCCTGGCCTGGCTCGCCGGGCCGGAGGGCCAGGCTGTCCTCGCCTCGTTCGGCTTCCTGCCGCCCTCGCGAGGCCGGGACGGATGAGCCGCGAGACCGAAACGGCCGACACCGAGGCGACGAGGGACACCCGCATCTCGCGCATGGGCGGAGGCTGGGGGACCCGCTCGCTGGTCGGCGTCGCCGGCCTCTTCGGGCTGTTCCTGGGCCTGCCGGTCGTGGCCCTCGTGGCGCGAGCGATCTTCGATGGCTCGCTCGTCCGCGCCCTCGGCGCGCAGGTCGTGCTCTCGGCCCTGGCCCTCAGCCTGGTCACGACTGCGGTCAGCCTGGTCCTCACGGTGACGTTCGGCCTGCCCCTTGCCCTCGTCCTGGCCCGGCGCCGGTTCCGCGGCTCCGGCTGGGTCGAGGCGGTGGTCGATCTGCCCATCATCCTGCCCCCGGCCGTGGCGGGCCTGGCCCTTCTCCTTCTCCTGGGCCGTCGCGGTCTCCTCGGCGGACCCCTGGACGCGCTCGGGATCGAGATCCCGTTCACGACGCTGGCCGTCATCCTCGCCCAGACGTTCGTCTCCGCGCCCTTCTTCGTCCGGTCCGCCCGCGCCGGGATCGCCGGCGTCGACCGCGACTTCGAGGACGCTGCGCGGGTCGACGGAGCCTCGGAGGTCCAGGCCTTCCGCCACATCACCGTCCCGCTGGCCGGCACGGCGCTCTCGGCCGGCCTCGTCATGAGCTGGGCGCGCGCGCTCGGTGAGTTCGGTGCCACGATCATGTTTGCCGGCAATCTGGCCGGCAGGACCCAGACACTTCCCTTGGTCGTGTACGGCGAGTTCCAGGGCGGCGACCTCGACGGCTCGATCGCGGCGGCGGCGATCCTCGTGCTCGCCGCGCTGGGCGTGCTCGTCGCCGTCCGGGCCCTCCATTGGGGACGCGTGCTGGACCTCCGGACCCTGGGCTGACCTGCGGCCTGCCGCGTGACGCGGTGGCCCCGCCTGTGTCACAGTGCGAGGCCTGCACGACCTGTCATACGAGGCACCACCGATGCGAATCAGCGCCCGAAACCAGCTCCCGGCCATCGTGCGCGCGGTGACCGAGGGACAGGTCATGGCCGAGGTCGTCGTCGAGGTCGACGGCGGCCACGAGGTCGTGGCCGCGATCACCGCGGAGTCCGCGCGCCGCCTTGGCCTGACACCCGGGAAGCGGGTCAAGGTCGTCATCAAGTCGACCGAGGTGATGCTCGCCGTCGATGACTGACCCGCTGGCGCCGGTCACATACCGCCCGATCGGTGTCATTCGCACGCCGTTCACCGAGGTTGACGGGATGCCGATCCAGCCGGCGGCCGCGGCCGGCGTCCCCGGCACCATCGAGCTCGATCAAGCCTTCACGGCCGGCCTGCTTGACCTCGACGGGTTCAGCCACCTGATCCTGCTCTATCACCTGCACGAGATCCGTGCGCCGCGGCTCACGGTCACGCCGTTTCTCGACGACCACCCGCACGGCATCTTCGCGACCCGGTCCCCAGCCCGGCCGAACCCCATCGGGCTCTCCACGGTCCACCTCGTGGGCATCCGGGGCTCGACCCTCGAGATCGAGGATGTCGACATGCTCGACGGCACGCCCCTTCTCGACCTCAAGCCCTACATCCCGGCGTTCGACGACCGGCCGGGCGCGCGGGTCGGCTGGTTCACGGGGCGCCTGGATCGACTCGCTAACGCCCTGGCGGACGGCCGGTTCGGGCCCGCGACCGGCTGATCGCCGGGGGTTGTCAGGCGCGGTTCTCGGAGACGCCGACCGACGCGGCCAACGCTGCCGCGTGGCCGAAGATTCCGGGCAGGCCGCCCGTGTGGAGGAACACGACGCTCTCGGAGGGGGCAATGGCCCCGGCGCGGATGTCGGCCAGGAGGCCCGCCATCGCCTTGCCCGTGTAGACCGGGTCCAGCAGGATCCCTTCGGTTTGGGCGACGAGCGCAATCGCCTCGAGACAGGCGGGGGTTTCGCGGCCATACCCCGGCCCGATCTGCGACTGATCCGTCTCGAAGTCGCCGGCCGTCACCCGGACCGAGCTGCCGGCGAGCGCGGCGGCCCCGTTGGCGATCTCCGCCGCGTCCGCGCTCTTGGCCGGATCACCGCCGCTGACCGCGACGCCGTGCACCGCGTAGGGAGCGCCGGCCATCCGCGCCCCGAGCACCAGGCCCGCCGCGGTGCCCCGAGATCCGGCCGCCACGTACAGGCGTGTCGGTCGCTCTCCTGCCGCCTCGAGCTGGGAGACGAGCTCGAGCGTCCCCGCGACGTAGCCCAGCACCCCCACGGGACAGGAGCCGCCGACCGGGATCACGTACGGGCGCTCGCCGCGGGCGCGGAGCGCGGCAACGACCTCGGCGACCTTCTCCGCTTCGCCCGGTCCGGTGGCCATCGTGGGGTCGTTTCCAGCGCGGATGAAGTGGACCTCCGCACCGAACAGGTGGTCGAGAAGCAGGTTGCCCTGGACCTCCGGAGCATCGGACTCGGCGGTCAGGACCAGGCTCGTGCCGAGCCCGACCATCCGCCCGGCGGCTGCGGTCATGCGAGCATGGTTGGACTGCGCGCCGCCGGTCGTGACCAGCGCGGTTGCCCCGCCCCGCAGCGCATCGGCGACCAGGAACTCCAGCTTGCGAGCCTTGTTCCCGCCACCGGCAAGGCCCGTGAGATCGTCGCGCTTGAGGAGGATCCGAGGCGAACGCTCGGGGCCGCCGAGCGCGTCGCGCAAGCGGCGGAGCTCGTGGAGCGGCGTCGGAAGGGTGGCCAGTGCCACCCGCGGGAGGCGATCCAGCGCGGTTCTCACGTCGGCCAGCATTGGTACCTCTGATCGTATTGCGCGACCTCCGCCGCCGGGCCGGGGCATGCCCCGGACATGGGCAGGCGTCCGGTGCACCTCGAGCAACCCCATTTCGCGGACCGGCCCGCTTGAGCAGGCCACGAGGGACCCTGGAGATCCTGATTGTCACCGCCGCTCACCCGTCGTTCAAGTCGGGGAGTGGGCGCGTCCAAGGCTGTCCAGGGCGGGTCAACTTCCGGGCGGGTCGGTCCGGGGGCCAAATCCCGGGCGGGCCGTGCGCACGGCGGGCGACGCTCGCATCCGGTGGTGGCGACGCTCGCATACGGGGTGCCGGATCGGTCATGGACGTGGGCCAGCCCGCGCAGACCGTCGATATGCCCGCAATGGGCATACGCGCCGGAGATGAGCCCCAGGCGGTATTCAAGATCCCAGGTGAGGCCGGATATGGCTGCGGCCGTGGTCGGTGCGCGGCGCGCTGTCAGCGCCAGCTCAGCACGACCTCGCCAACTCCCGTGCTCAGTGGGCCGTTGATGCGCCGGAAGATGGCCGCGTCGAGGTCGACCAGGTTCCCGCCATGTGGCGACGGACCGTACCCGGACGACACGCCCTCCCAGCAGCCGAGACGACCACAGACCTTGATACGGGTCCCGGGCAACAGGCGTGTGATCACCGCGCCTCCGAAGTGGCCCCATGTTGCGCGCCCGGAGACGTGATGCAGGTAGACGATCGCGGGCGCCGGCTTCGGCGTGGGAGAGGGGCGCGGCTTCGGCGTCGCAGCAGCGGAGGCCGTCGACTTCGTGACGGGGGCGGGCGTGGCACGCGGAGTCGCGGCCGGGCGGGGGGTCGCCTTCGGACGCGGCGTCGCCGAGGATGCCGCGGGATGGGGCGCCGGGGTCGCACGTGGCGCCGCGGATGCCACGGTCCGCGAGGATACGGCACTGGTCTCCACGGACGCGAGCATCGGCCGGCGCACCGGCGCTTCGTTCGCTGTGCCCCCGCCGGAGAGATCGAGCAGTGCCGAACTCCTCGGGGCGGCCGTGGCGCTCGGCAGCGCTGAGACCGCGAAGGGGAGCCGCGCCGCGTCCGGTCCCGCTGCGCCCCAGCGAGGGGCAGCCGCGCGGGCAGCCAGAACGGCCCCCTCGGACACGGCGCGCGCCGGCGCGGTGATCCCGGTGGCCCCTGCGACCATCCCGGTGGACAAGAGCGCCCCGACGAGCAGGCCGCCGGCCACCCACCCGGGCCGCACGTGGAAGCCCGCAGCGGGCAGGACGACGCGATGCGCCTGGCGCACCCGCGGGATCCCGGGAGTGGACAGGCGGCGGGGGTCGAACGGACGAGTCGCGGACCTCGGACCACCCATCACGGGCGGCCCTCCGACCGGGAAGGAAGCGACGATCGAGACCTCCGATTGGCTGGGTAGAGGATGCTACGCTCCTCGCGCCCGGGATGCCAGTCGCGTCGCCAGCCGCCCGGCTGGCCGGCCCGGCGGCGCCAACGCGGTAGCGCGGGCTCCGCTCCGGCACCGAGCTGGGTCACGGGGTCCGGACGACCGTCCGGGCGAGGGCGGCCTGCAGCGCGAGAGGCTTCACGGGAGACGCGTTACCCTTGCGCAGTTCGCGGCCGGCGGGTTCGACGCCGACCCGCGCTACCAGGAGGTCCGCCGGTCGCTGGCGCGCTCACCGCCGGATCGGCGAGCACCCGCAAACCAGGAGCCACGTCCCATGGAAAGCCCGCCGGCCATCTCCGCCTCCCCTGATTCCACGCATGCCGCGATCGAGGTCAACCCACGGGCCCGCTTCGAGATCCTCTTCGCGGTCCTGCTCGGCATGTTCCTGTCGGCGCTCGACCAGACGATCGTCGGGCCGGTGCTGCCCCGGATCGTCACCGACCTCCGGGGAGCCGACTACTACACCTGGGTGGTCACCGCCTACCTGCTCACCAGCACCGTGACCATCCCCGTGTACGGCAAGCTGTCCGACCTGTACGGCCGGCGGCCGCTGCTGATGGTCGGCATCGTGCTCTTCCTGATCGGTTCAGCACTCTCGGGCCTCAGCCAGGAGATGTGGCAGCTGATCCTGTTCCGCGGCATTCAGGGCCTGGGCGCGGGTGCGCTGTTCCCGATCTCGCTGGCAGTGATCGGTGACCTGTTCACACCGGCCGAGCGTGGCAAGTACCAGGGCCTGTTCGGGGCAGTGTTCGGCATCGCGTTCCTGGTCGGGCCCTTCCTGGGCGGCTTCCTGACCGACAACATCAGCTGGCACTGGGTGTTTTACGTCAACCTGCCGATCGGGCTGGTCTCGCTGTACTTCATCTGGCACCTCCTCCCGACGGTCAAGCGGGCCGGCAGCCGCTTCAACCTGGACGTGGCCGGCGTCGTGACGCTCATGCTCGCGATCGTCCCGGTGCTCGTCGCGCTGACGATCGCCGAGAACGGCGACTGGACCGCGCCCGAGGTCATCGCCGGATTCGTCATGGGCGTCGTCTTCCTGGGCGCGTTCATCGTGTTCGAGACCCGTGCCGAGGACCCGGTGATCCCGCTCGGCCTGTTCCGCAACCGCACGTTCACGGTCTCCGCGATCGCGACGTTCTTCGCCACGTTCGGCTTCGCGACGGCGATCATCTTCCTGCCGCTCTGGTTCCAGATCGTCCAGGGGGCGAGCTCCACGGCCTCAGGCTACGATCTGCTGCCGTTCCTCTTCGGGCTCATCGTGAGCTCGGTCGTCTCGGGCTTCGTGGTCAGCCACACGGGCCACTACAAGTGGCTCCTGGTGGGGTCGATGGCCCTCGTCGCGATCGGCCTCGTGCTGTTCACGAACCTGCGCACCGAGACATCGACCCTGAACCTCTGGATCTGGATGATCGTGACCGGAATCGGCGTCGGCCCGATGATGGCCGTCTTCACGCTCATCGTTCAGAACGCGGTGCCGTTCCGCTTGCTCGGGACGGCCACCAGCGACCTCACCCTGTTTCGCCAGATCGGCACCTCGGTCGGCCTGACCGTGGCGTTTACGGTGTTCCAGAACAACCTGACCTGGGGCCTGCTGCGCGACCAGATCATCGCGAAGGGCGCCCCGGCGGCGGCGGTCCCGGCCGTCGCGCCGGCCGGGTTCAACATCGGCCAGGACCTGACCTCGGTCGGGGGCGGCAGCTCGACCCAGTTCCTGGCCCAGGTCCCTGCCCAATTCCAGCAGATCTTCCTCAACGGCTTCCACGAGGCGTTCTCGATCGCGCTCGCGAACTCCATGTGGATCGGCGTGGGGGCTGCGATCATTGCCTGCGTGTCGGCCCTGTTCCTCCACGAGCTACCGCTGCGGACGACGCACGCCGCCACCGAGTCGGCGGCGGCTGCGGACCACGCAAAGGAGGGCTCCCGGGTGCCGGTTCGTGCCGATGGTCTCGACCAGGCGTAAGCCGACCCTGACCCTCCAGCGTCGAGGAACCCGGTCCCGATCAACGATGGACATGCCCGGCCGGGAGCCGGGCGGCGGAGGTGAACGATGCCGGTCATCACGATCTCCAGGCAGTTCGGAGCCGGCGGATCGAGCGTCGCGAAGCTGGTCGCGGAGCGCCGGCACCTCGACGTCGTGGACCAGGCGCTGATCGCCGAGGTGGCCCGGCGCGCGTCTGTCCCTCCCGAGGATGTGCGGGCGGAAGATGAGCGGTCCGCCTCCCTGCTCGACCGCCTCGCGGCCCCGTTCTCCCCGCTCGCAGCCGGGCTCGGCGTGGCCTGGGATCCCCCGTATCCCGACGCGGCCTACGATCCGCGCCGCGAGGTCCTGCAGTTGACCCAGGAGGTGGTGCGCGAGGTGGCCCGGGCCGGGAACGTGGTGATCGTCGGGCGAGGCGGCGCGCACATCCTGCGCGATCGCCCGGACGCGCTCCACGTGTTCCTGCACGCGGATCGGGCATTCCGCGAGCGGATCGTGATGCAGCGCGAGAAGATCGACCAGGCCGCCGCAGCGCGGCGCATCCACCAGATGGACGCCAACCGGCGCGCCTACAACAAGCAGGTCTACGGGCGCGACTGGCTCGACGTGCGCCTCTACGACCTCGCCATCGACACCGGGCGGATCGGCTTCGACGGCGCGGCTTTCATCATCCTGGCAGCGCTCGAGCGCCGGGCGGGCGCCCCGGCCTGACGTCTGCGAGCCCCGCCGCCACTATCGCGTCGGCGCTGCAAGGCATCCGCGCTCGTCCGCGTTCAGCACGTTCCAGATCGCGGGGTCGATGGCGTACGCGTCCGCGTAGCAGAGGACCGTGCCGGGGTCGGGCTCCGCTACTGCCCCGGACGACCAGCCCAGGACCGTTGCGTTGCTCAGAGTCAGCGAAACACCCGGCCGGACGCTGGAGCCCCCGGCAGCGCCCGCGAAGGCACCTTCGAGCGTGACGTCGATCTGCAGGACCGTGGGGTACCAGCCGATGATCGCCTTGGCCGCGACGAGCGCGTCCGAGCCGGCCTGCAGCAGGAAGGAATGCTCGTCCAGCACGAGGTTCGGCCGTGCGTCGAGGTCAACGTCGTTCCCGCTCGCGGACAGCGTGACGCGCAGGTTGTCGAAGTTCGCGAGGGGCATGAACCCGGCATTGTCGTGCAGCGAGCGCGTGACGTTGGCGACAGTCAGCGCATGCGGGTCCGACGAGGATGACGCATCGGCGGGGGTTGCCGTCGACGGGACCGCCCCAGACCCGAGCGCTCCCGTGAGGACCGCTGCACCCGCCAGCAGCACGACCAGCCCGACGAGCGCGAGGCCCCCGGCCAACGCCCTGCGCGACATCATCCAACCCTGCCTGACCGGCGGCGTCCAATGCGCCCGAAAGACCGCCGCGCAACCAACGATACCGGCCCGGCCCGCCCGGCCGGCAGTCGCGTGCGCGTAGGCTAGTCCGCGATGCACCTGCCCCGGCCCGAACGTTGGCGCGCCTTCTCCTCGTCCCGCTACCGAGCCTTCCAGGCGATCGCCATCGGCCAGGCGTTCACGGCGTCATACGCGTCGGATGCGCTCTTCGTGCCCCTGCTGCTGCGGCTGGGCGCGCCGGCCGCGCTCGTCGTCGTGATCGGCGCAGCCCCCGTCGGCGGCGCGGCCCTCCAGGCTCTGGCGCCCCAGATCCTGCGGGGGCTGGGAGGCAACCTGCGCGGGCTCACACAGGGACTTGCCCTGGCCGAGCTGCGCGGGTTCGTCCTCGGTGCGATCGTGGCCGGGGTGGCCGCCGGTATCGTGGGCTATGTCCCGGGCATCGCGCTGATCTCGATCACTGTGGCGCTGGGCCAGACCGCCGGCGTCCTATCCGCATCGAACATCACCCTGTGGACCGCCGTCGTGCTGCCTGACGCGGAGCGCCGCCTTGTCGGTCCCCGGATGGGCGCGCTCACGATGGCGCTCTCGACCGTCCTGCTCCTGCCCGCCGGCGTCGTCCTCGATGCCGGGACGCGGGCGATTGGCCTGTGGGCCTACGTCGCCTTCTACCTGGTCGGCGGGGTCGCGTCCTTGCTGACGCCACTGGCGGTCGCCCGGCTCCCCCGTCCGGGGCGCGTGCTCGTCGCCCGGGAGGCACCTGGCGGCGCCGCGGCGCCGCCAGGGTTCCGCCGCTTCAACGAGGCAAGCGTGGTCGCGTCGATCGGGATGGGGCTCCTGCCCGCCCTGTCGCTGTACGCCCTGAACGTGCTCGGGATGTCCGCTGGCTTCGCGGTCGCGCTCTCCGGCGTCGGGGCGGCCGGCGCGCTGGCAGGATCGCTCGCCGCAGGATCGTTCCTGTTCGGGGGTTCGTCGAGCCACGTGCTGCGCGCCAGCTTCGTCGTGCGCGCGGTCGCGGCCGTGTCCTGCGCGGCGGCCATCCCCGCGAACCCGCTGGCGCCGGCGTTCCTGCTCGTCGGGTCGGCGCTCTTCAGCGGGGGCGGCAATGCAGGCGTCCTCGCGACCAACGAGCGCCTCTACCGGCTCGTGCCGGCACAGGCTCGAGTCCACTACCAGAGCCGCTTCGTGGGGGCGACCGCGGCTGCCGCCAGCGCGGGTGCCGCGGTCTGCGCTGTCGCGCTTGCGCTGGCGCCACCGGCCGCCTGGGCCGCCTATACGATGCTGTACGCGGGATCGGCGATCAGCCGCATGATCGCGACGATCCGGACAGAAGTCTCCGCGTCGTGGAGCAGCCCGTCTTCCCCGCCGATCGAGGTCCCAGTCGCAGACGATCGCGCCGGCTGACGGCCTCGCCGCGACGTCGGGAAGGGCGCTTGACCGGCCCCTGGCGCGGTGTTGCCATACCGTCCGCCCCGGCACCCAACGCATACCCAGACTTACCCAGATTCGGCGCCCGCGCAGGAGCTTGCGAGTCCCGTGCCCCCTGATCGCACCCCCTGCTCCTGATCCATCGACTCCGTAAGGCTCCCCGTTCACGCCCCCGGCTCGGGCCGGCGGCAACCCTCGACGGGAACAGGCGCCGGCGCTGGCCCGGTCCGGGTCCGTGCCGCGACCGGGCGCGTCCGGCCGGCGATCCGGGCTATCCAAGCGGCGCGGGATGGTCCAGACTGGCGCCAACGAGAGGAGGCACCGCGCCTCCCGGCTCCCACCGCGCGGCGTCCCCCCGGGCCCATCGGGCCGTCGCGGAAAGGAGAACTCGATGCAGGCTTCGAGCCTCTTCGCGGCCAGCGTCCTTCGCCAGCCGTCGGCGTCCGCACGCTGCACATGCGAGCACTGGGTGCACTGCGACTGCGACTGCCATGACCGGCATTGCGATCCGTCCCAGAGCACCTGCGACGTCGCGTTCCTGCCCGACGACGGCGGTCTCGCCGCGTGGGGTTGCCCAAGCTGCACGCCCGGCGTCGGGGCTCCCCACTATCTCGGCTGCGAGCTGATGGGCTGGAACGTCCCCCTGCAACGCGGGCTTGCCGGATCCTCGTAGCCATTGCTCGTCGAACTCGGACGAGGCGACGACCGGGGTCACGCCGGGAGGAGCGCCTCCCCGTGCATCAGGTACCGGTCCACCCCCCGGGCGGCGCTGCGCCCCTCCTTGATCGCCCACACGACCAGGGACTGGCCGCGGGAGCAGTCGCCGGCCGCGAAGACGCCGGGCACGCTGGTCATCTTGTCCTCGCCCGTCCGGACCATGCCGCGCGGGTCCAGGTCACACCCGAACGCCTTCGGCAGGCCGGGCTCCGGGCCGGTGAAGCCGAGCGCGAGGAGGACCAGGTCGGCGGGGACGACCTCCGCGGTCCCCGGCACCTCCCGCATCTCGAAGCGCCCGTCCGGCGATGTGGCCCACGCGATCCCCGCGACCTCGATCCCGGTGACCCGCTCGTTGCGCCCGATGAAGCGCCGCGTGGTGGTGGAATAGCGGCGCGGATCCTCGCCCCAGAGGGCCTTCGCCTCCTCCTGCCCGTAGTCCAGGCGGTAGACCTTCGGCCACTCCGGCCACGGGTTGTCGGCCGCCCGCGTGTCCGGCGGCCGGGGCAGGATCTCGAGCTGGCGCACGTTCCGGGCACCCAGCCGGATCGCGGTGCCCACGCAGTCGGTTCCCGTGTCGCCGCCGCCGATCACCACCACATCCTTCCCGGCAGCGTCGATCGGGACCGCTGCGTCCGGCCCGGCGTCGAGGAGCCGGCGCGTGTTGCCGCGCAGGAAGTTCATGGCCAGGTGGATGCCGCCCAGCTCGCGGCCGGGGACGCCGATGTCGCGCGCGACCGTGGCGCCGGTTGCGAGCACCACTGCGTCGAACTCGGACAGGAGCTGCTCGGGCGGCAGGTCCGGGCCAACCGTGACTCCGCTGACGAACCGCACGCCCTCGTCCGCCATGAGCTGGACGCGCCGCGCCACCACGCCCTTGTCGAGCTTCATGTTGGGGATGCCGTAGACGAGCAGGCCGCCGATCCGGTCCTGGCGCTCGAAGACCGTGACGAGATGGCCGGCCTGGTTGAGCTGCGCTGCAGCGGCCAGTCCGGCCGGACCGCTTCCCACGACGGCGACGGCCCGTCCTGAACGGGTGAGCGGCGGGTGCGGGACGACCCAGCCGTTCTCCCAGGCTCGGTCGGCGATCTCCTGCTCGATGGTCTTGATCGCGACCGGGTCGCCGTTGATCGCGACGGTGCAGGACCCTTCGCAGGGTGCCGGGCAGACGCGGCCGGTGAACTCGGGGAAGTTGTTCGTGCGGTGGAGACGGAGGCTCGCCTCCCGCCACTGCCCGCGGTAGACGAGGTCATTCCATTCGGGGATCAGGTTGTTGATCGGGCAGCCCGACGCCACGCCCGAGATGAGGGTCCCGGTGTGGCAGAACGGGACGCCGCAATCCATGCAGCGCGCGGCCTGCTGGGTCAAGGTCGCCGTGTCGAGCGGCGGGTGCGCTTCCTTCCAGTCGCGGATCCGCTCCAGGGGTGGGCGGTTCTCGATCGCCCGGCGTCCGAACTCCATGAAGCCGGTGGGCTTGCCCATCCCTAGGACCCCCCGACCCGCGCGAGGTCGGCGGCGTTCTCCTCGAAGGCGGCCATCTCCGCCTCGCCGTCGCTGAGCCCCGCCGCGCGCATCCGGGCCTGGGCCTCCAGCACCCGGCGGTAGTCGTGGGGCATGACCCGCACGAAACGGCTGGCCGCCGTGCTCCAGTCCGCGAGCAGGGCGGCTGCACAGGCGCTGCCGGTCAGCTCCGCGTGGCGCTCCACGAGGCCGCGAACCTCGGCGTTCTCGGCGGGATCCCGGAGCGGCTCCAGCGCCACCATCTCCGTGTTGCAGCCTGTCGCGAAATCGCCGCGCTCGTCGTGGACCCAGGCCACGCCGCCGGACATGCCCGCCGCGAAGTTGCGCCCGGTCGGTCCGAGCACGACGACGCGGCCGCCCGTCATGTACTCGCAGCCGTGGTCCCCGACGCCTTCCACGACCGCCGTCGCGCCGGAGTTGCGGACCGCGAAGCGCTCCCCGGCGATCCCGCTGATGAACGCCTCGCCGCCGGTCGCGCCATAGAGGGCGACGTTCCCGGTGATCACGTTGTCGCGCGCCGGGAACGGCGCACCGGCCGGCGGGAAGAGGACAAGCCTCCCGCCGGAGAGTCCCTTGCCGAGGTAGTCGTTCGCGTCGCCCTCCAGCAGCAGCGTGATCCCCGGCGGGATGAACGAGCCGAAGCTCTGGCCGGCGGAGCCGCGGAAGGTGAGGCGGATCGTGTCGTCCGGCAGGCCGTCGCGGCCCCAGCGCCGGGTGACCTCCGAGCCGAGCATGGTTCCCACCACCCGGTTGACGTTGCGGATCGGCAGCGTCGCGCGGACCGGGTGGCCATCCTCCAGGGCAGGACGGCAGAGGCCCAGCAGGGTGGTCGCGTCCAGCGAGTCCTCCACCCGGTGCTCCTGGGGGACCGTGCATGTCCGTCCCCGGCCGGGTGGGACGTCGGGCTGGAAGAGGATCCTGCTGAAATCGAGGCTGCGGGCCTTCGGGTGGTCGATCGCGGGAACCATCTCCAGGCGGTCGGACCGGCCGACCATCTCGTCGATCGTCCGGAAGCCCAGGCGGGCCATGTGCTCGCGCACCTCGGACGCGATGAAGGTCATGAAGTTGACGACGTGCTGCGGGTCGCCGCCGAAGTGCCGGCGGAGCTCCGGGTCCTGCGTCGCCACGCCGACCGGACAGGTGTTGAGGTGACAGGCCCGCACCATGATGCAGCCCAGCGAAACGAGCGGCGCGGTGGCGAAGCCGAACTCCTCCGCTCCCAGCAGCGCCCCGATCACGACGTCCCGGCCGGTCTTGAGCTGCCCGTCGACCTCGACCGCGATGCGCGAGCGCAGGTCGTTCATCATCAGGACCTGGTGGGCCTCGGCCAGCCCGAGCTCCCAGGGGACGCCGGCGTGCTTGATCGAGGTGAGCGGCGAGGCGCCCGTCCCGCCGTCGTGGCCGCTGATCAGGACGACGTCCGCGTGGGCCTTGGCGACGCCGGCGGCGATCGTCCCCACGCCGACCTCGGCAACCAGCTTCACGCTGATCCGGGCGTGGTGGTTCGCGTTCTTGAGGTCGTGGATCAGCTCCGCAAGATCCTCGATGGAATAGATGTCGTGGTGCGGTGGCGGGCTGATCAGGCCCACCCCCGGCGTGGAATGGCGGGTGCGGGCGATCCACGGGTAGACCTTGGAACCGGGGAGCTGGCCGCCCTCGCCGGGCTTCGCACCCTGGGCCATCTTGATCTGCAGCTCGCTGGCATTGACCAGGTACTCGCTGGTCACCCCGAAGCGGCCGCTGGCGACCTGCTTGATCGCGCTGTTCCGCGAGTCACCGTTGGGGAGCGGCTCGTAGCGGGCCGGATCCTCGCCCCCCTCGCCAGTGTTGGACTTGCCGCCCAGCCGGTTCATCGCGATCGCGAGGGCCTCGTGGGCCTCGGCGGAGATGGAGCCGTAGCTCATCGCGCCGGTCTTGAACCGGCGCACGATCGCCGAGACGGGTTCCACCTCGTCCAGCGGGACCGGGCGGAGCGCCGGCCGCAGCTCCATGAGCCCGCGCAGTGTCGCGAGGCGCTTCGACCGATCGTCGACGAGGCTCGTGTAGTCCTTGAACGTCGCGTAATCGCCGGTCCGGACGGCGCGCTGGAGCAGGTGGATCGTGAGCGGGTTGAAGAGGTGCGTCTCGCCCTGGGATCGGTACTGGTACTGCCCGCCGATGCCCAGCTGGTGCTGCACGACCGGCCGCCGGGTGGAGTAGGCGCGGTCCTGGCGGGCGCTGACCTCGCGTGCCACGCCCTCGATCCCGATCCCGCCGATCCGCGTGGGGGTCCCGCTGAAATACTCGTCGATGAAGTCGCGGTTGAGCCCCAGCGCCTCGAAGACCTGGGCCCCGTGGTAGCTCTGGACGGTGGAGATCCCCATCCGGGAGATCGCCTTGATGACGCCTTTCAGGAGCGCCTTCCGGTAGCGCTTCTCGGCAACCTCGGTGGGCCCCTCGATGACGCCCAGGCGCACCTGGTCGTCGATCGTCTCGAAGGCGAGGTAGGGGTTGATCGCACTGGCGCCGTAGCCGACCAAAAGGCAGAAGTGGTGCGCCTCGCGCGGCTCGCCGGACTCGAGCACGAGACCCACCCGGGTGCGCGTTCCCGCCCGCACGAGGTGGTGGTGGACCGCGGCGACGGCCAAAAGCGCCGGGATCGGGGCGTCCTTCTCATCGTGCCCGCGGTCGGAAAGGATGACCAGGTTGTGGCCCTCCGCGATCGCCTCCGATGTCCGGCGGCGAACGTCCTCGATGGCCTGCCGGAGGCCCTGGCCGTTGTCGGCGGTGCGGAACAGGATGGGCAGCGTGATGGACCGGAAGCCGCGTGAGGCCGGCCCACCATCGAGCTGGCGGATCTTCTCCAGCTCCAGGTTGGAGAGCACCGGCGAGGGGAGCGCCAGCTGGAGCGCCGCCCGCGGTCCCGGCTCCAGGAGGTTGTCCTCCGGGCCGATGGACGTCTCCGTGGCCATGATGATCTCCTCGCGGATGGCGTCCACGGGCGGGTTCGTGACCTGCGCGAAAAGCTGCTTGAAGTACCCATACAGGAGCTGGGGCTGATCCGAGAGGACGGCCAGCGCGGCGTCGTTCCCCATGGAGCCCACCGGGTCCGTGCCGGTGGTCGCCATCGGGTTGATGACGAGGCGCACGTCCTCGGCGTTGTAGCCGAAGACCTCCTGGCGGCGCAGCACAGTCGGGTGGTCCGGCTCGATGACATGGGGCGGGTCGGGAAGGTCGCCGATCCGGGTCAGCCACTGCCGGATCCACGTCCCGTAGGGCTGGGCCGACGCGGCTGCGTCCTTGAGCTCGCGGTCGGAGATGATCCGCCCCTCGGCGGTGTCGACGAGGAACATGTGGCCGGGCCTGATGCGACCCTTTGCCACGACCTGGGCAACCGGAATGTCGAGGACGCCGGCCTCGGAGGCCATGATGGCCCGGCCGTCGGCCGTGATGTAGTAGCGCGCCGGCCGCAGCCCGTTTCGATCCAGCGTTGCGCCCACGCGCACACCGTCGGTGAAGGCGATCGAGGCCGGGCCATCCCATGCCTCCATGAGGCAGGCGTGATACTCGTAGAAGGCCCGAAGCTCCGGCGACATGGTCTCGTCGCGGCTCCAGGGCTCCGGCACCAGCATCATCATCGCGTGCGCCAGTGAGCGGCCGGACAGGTGGAGCAGCTCCAGGACGTTGTCCAGGATCGTGGAGTCGGAGCCCTCCGAGTCGACCGCCGGGAGCACCTTCTGGAGGTCATCTCCGAACAGTGACGAGCGGAACATGGACTGACGGGCGTGGAACCAGTTGACGTTGCCACGGAGCGTGTTGATCTCGCCGTTGTGAGAGATGTACCGGTAGGGGTGAGCCCGGGCCCACGACGGGAACGTGTTGGTGGAGAAGCGCGAGTGGACCATCGCGATCGCGCTTGCGAAGCGCGGGTCCAGGATGTCCGGGTAGAACGCGAGGAGCTGCGAAGCGTTCAGCATCCCCTTGTAGACGATGGTCCGGCAGCTCAGCGAGGCGATGTAGAAGTCCCCCCGCCCGGGGAGCGCCGAGCGCGAGATGGCCTTCTCGACGAGGCGCCGGGCGACGAACAGGCGGCGATCGAACGCGACGTCGTCGGCGCTGCCGGCCGGCCGGCCGACGAACACCTGGCGGATCACCGGCTGGCTCGTCCGGGCCGTGTCGCCCAGGCCCGCCGCCGCGGTCGGGACGTCGCGCCAGCCGAGCAGGTCGAGGCCTTCGGCCGCGAGGACCTGGGCGACGTGCGCCTCGCAGGCCGTCCGGCTGGGCTCGTCGCGGGGCAGGAAGAGCATGCCGACGCCGAATCCGGGCTCGCTCGGGAGCCGGAGCCCCTGCTCCGACGCCACGGCGCCGAGGAATGCGAACGGCACCTGGGTCAGGACCCCCGCTCCGTCCCCGGTGTTCCGCTCCGACCCGCTGGCACCCCGATGCTCCAGGTTCACGAGCACCGTGAGCGCGTCGTGCACGATCCCGTGGGAGGGCCGGCCCGCGATGTCGCACACGAACCCGAACCCGCAGGCATCGTGTTCGAACGACGGTTCGTAGAGGGACTGGGCCACGCTGGATTCCCTTCGTGCGCTCGGTCGAGCGACGATAGCAACCCGGCCCGCGAGATTGGGTACCGACGAAGGGATGGTTCGGTTGCCGTCTCGGATCGGAGGGCAGCGACACTCGGCCCGGGGCCGACGGCATGACGTGGCCTCCCGGCCGGCACGCGGGGGAGCGGCCCGGAACCCGGCCGGGCGCGGGCCTGCCTCATACTCCCTCGACACGGCCCCGCGGGAGGAAGCACTCGAGTGGCGAGGACGAGCGGCGACAAGCCCAACAGGATGGCAGCGGAGCTGCCGTTCGAGCTGCCCCGCCTCACTGCCTTCGAGGATCACCTGCTCGAGGTGCACCACGACTACGACGCGATCGATTTCGTGGATCGCGACTTCACGGGCCAGGACGCCAGCGATGCCCGATTCCTCGCCTGTCGCCTGCAGCGGTGCCGCCTCGACGGGCTCTCGCTGCGGCGCGCCCGAATCATCGAATCCCTGCTGGCCGACATCCACGGGGCGACCGTCGAGATGACGGACTCCACCTGGCGAGACTCCCGCCTGTCCGGCGCCCGCCTCGGTGCGGCCAGGCTGACCGGCGCCGCATGGACGGGCGTCCGCGTGCTCCGCAGCAAGCTGGGCTTCCTCGACCTTGCCGGTGCGCGCCTCGAGGACGTCCTCTTCGAGGGATGCGAGATCGGCGGCCTGGATGCACGCTCCGCCCGGCTCCACTCGGTCGCGTTCATCGACTGCACGGTCGATGAGCTGAGCCTGGCCGGGGCGACCCTCTCCAAGGTTGACCTGAGCGGCGCCAGGCTGCGCTCGCTCGTCGGCGTCGAGAGCCTGCGGGGGGCGATCGTGAGCTCCGAGCAGCTGATCGATCTCGCGCCGATCCTGGCTGCCCAGCTCGGCCTCGAGGTACGCCCCGACTGAACCGATGAAGACGGCGGTTCGGGGCGGCCCACGGCGGCGCTCGGGGTGCGCGATGATCCGTGACGATGAGCCCGCTCGTGTCGCCCGCGCGTGTGGCCGCCGAGTCGGACTCGACGACGGCCGCGCCCTCCCCCGGGATCATGCTGGCCTCCTACGCCGGCTTCATCCTGGTTGGATGGACAGGCCTGTTCGTCCCGTCGCTCATCCGGGACCTGCAGGTCGACTTCGCCCGGTCCGATGCCGAGTTCGGCGTCGTCTACCTGGTCATCGCCCTCCTGTTTTCGGCCGGGGCGCTGTCATCCGGGCTGGTATCCGGCTTCGTCGGGCGGCGGGTGGTCAACGCGGCCGCGGCGCTGCTCATCGCCGGCGGGATGGCGGCCGAAGTCGTGGCTCCAACGTGGCCAGTCTTCGTTGTGGGGGCCGGGCTCACGGGAGCCGGCTGTGGCGCGATGGTCTCGGTGGGAAGCAGCATCGTGATGGACATGGCGGCCACGGGGAGCGGCGGTAGGCTCAGCATGCTGCACCTCTTCTACAGCGTCGGCGCGCTCGTGGCGCCAATCGTCATCGGCGTGCTGGTCAGCGTGGGGGTCGAGTGGCGCCTGATCGCGGCAGCCACGGGCCTGGCAGGGGTCGCGCTCGCCGGTCCGCTCTCGCGCGCGGCGTCGGTCCCATCGCGGCCCCGGCCAACGGTACCGGTCGCGACCGCAATGCTCGAAATGGCCGCGCGGAACGGCCTTCGGCTCGCCCTCGCGGCGCTCGGCCTCGCGGGCGCCTGCTACGTGGCCGCGGAGTCAGGCGTTTCGAGCTGGCTGGTCGGCTTCCTGGCCGACGAGCCGCTGTCGGCGGCGACCCTCACGCTCAGCCTCTTCTGGGCCGGCATCGCCGGCGGTCGCGTAGTCGCGAGCCGGATCGCCGATCGATTCGACCCGGTTCGCTTCACCGCCTCGTGCACGACCGCCGGGGGCCTGGCGATCCTCGGCGCGGTCGCCCTCGCCTCGGGACCGCTCCGGATCGGACTCTTCCTCGCGGCCGGGTTCGCATTCGGTCCGGTCTACCCGATGATCATGGCCGTCGCCGGATCGCTCTTCCCGCACCGTGCAGCCGCCGTCGCCGGGATCGTGACCTCGACGGGGGTGATCGGATCGGTCACCTATCCGCCGCTGATGGGTCTGATCGCCGGCGTGGCGGGCCTCGGTGCCGGGATGCTCGGCGCGGCCCTGCTTATCATCTCGAGCGGCGGGACCGTGATCGTGGCGGGTCGGCTGGCCGGTGAGCCTCGCTACCCGGAGCACGCCACCGCGCGAGGGCGAACGTGAGCGGGTCCTCTCCCCTGGAAGCGACCCTGCGCAGGCGCGCGCTCGCGCTCGAGTCAGCGACCATTGCCTGGAACCTTCTGGAGGGTTTCCTGGCGATCATCGCAGGCGTCCTGGCCGGGTCGGTGGCCCTCGTGGCATTCGGGCTCGATTCGTCGGTCGAGGTGTTCGCCTCCGCGGTCGTCGTCTGGGAGCTGCGGGGAGTCGATCGCCGCAGGGAGCGGCGGGCTGTCAAGGCCATCGGGGCCGCCTACATCGTCGTTGCCGTCTACGTGCTTCTCGACGCCGGCAATGCCCTTCGCGTGGCGAACAAACCCGAGGCGTCGCCGATCGGGATGCTTCTGCTCGCGTTCACCGTCATCATCATGGCCGCCCTCGGGATCGCCAAGCTCCGGGTAGGCCGGGAGCTCTCCAGCGCGACGGTCACGGCCGACGGTCGCTTCAGCCTGGTGGACGGTTCGCTCGCCGGGACGGTTCTCGTCGGGCTGGCGCTCACGGCCCTTCTCGGGTGGTGGTGGGCCGACGCGCTCCTGGCCATCGGGATCTCGCTCATCGCATTCCGTGAGGGTCGCGAGGCCTGGTTGGGCATCGGATTGGAGGCGGACCCGGAAACGCGAAGCGAGTAAAGGTGGGTCGCAGCTCGCGACCAACCCTCCGAAGGTTGCCGTTGCCGCGTCGCCGAGAATGCCGCGTCGCCGCGCCACCAGAGGCGCGGTATCCTCGCAGCTGCCCGCGCGGCTCCGCCGCGGCCCGCTTGATCTCGGAGGGGGGCCGACCAGAGCACGGCCGGGCGACCGCGCGGGCCGGGTCCGCGTCGAAGCAGGTTGGGCAAGGGACGCTGGGCCCCCGGTCGCACGGGCGCCACGCGCGGCTCTGAGGGGGGTCAGAGTCGGGGGGCGTCCCGATGCGCCGGGGGCCCGCGGCGAGCCTACACCGCATCATCCGGGTCTGATCAGAAGCGACCCGGGCGCCAGGTGCGCCCACGTGGCCCATCCAGCGCGGTGCAAGTGGACGAAGGCGACCCCCGGTCCGGCACCACTCCCTTCCTGCCGGGGAGCGGGCGGGAAGGCGAGGGTGCCGGGCGAATCCGGGGGCCTCGGTCAGAGTAGCGCCTCCGGCCGCTGCTTCCGACAGTCTTCTTGGCAGCTCCACGCCACGTTCGCGCGGTCTGACGTACCGTTTGGATCGGCCCGGCATTCTGCGGGCCCGGCTCGAGAGGTTGTGCGATGCGCGTCCCCCGCATCTCTCTTCACGGTCTTGTGCTTGTCGCGAGCGTTGCCGTTGCCGGCTGCACGTCGGCAGGCTCGCCGGCCCCCACGGCGCCCGTCAGCAGCGCACCCGGCACACCGGGCGCGGGAGCGTCGATCACGATCGGAACAGGCAGCTCACCGACGCTGGGCACGTATCTGACCGGCGCGGGCGGGATGACCCTGTACGTTCGGACCTCGGACCCGGCTGGGGGGTCGTCCTGCACCGGCGGCTGCGCAACGACCTGGCCGCCCCTCACGGTCGCCGCAGGCGCCCAGCCGCTTGCCGGGACCGGCGTGAGCGGCGCGCTCGGGACGTTCACCCGGCCCGACGGGTCCCTCCAAGTGACCTACAACGGCCAGGCGCTCTACTACTACGCGGCGGACACCAAGTCGGGTGACACCAGCGGGCAGGGTGTGGGCGGCGTCTGGTTCGTCGCCCCCGTCACCGGCAAGGGTGGTGCCGCTCCGTCTGCCTCCCCCAGCGGTGGCTACGGCTACTGACGTTCACGACCTGCGGCGGCCCGGAGGGCCGCCGGAACGCCCCCCATCCTGGTGCCGGGGGCGCGCAGAATCCGGTCATGCCGCCTCGGGTGCTGCTCGTCGAGGATGATCCGTCGATTCGGGAAGTGACCGCGCTCGGCCTGGTGGCTGGCGGGTTCGAGGTGGGGACCGCAGCTGACGGGCCGGCCGCTCTGGCGCGCTTCCGCGAGGAGCCGCCGGACGTGATCGTGCTGGACGTCATGCTCCCGCTGCTCGATGGTCTTGCGGTCTGCCGGCAGATCCGTGCCGAGTCGGCCGTGCCGATCATCATGCTGACGGCGCGGACCGCTGCGATCGACGTCGTTGCGGGCCTGGAGGCAGGGGCCGACGACTACGTGCGCAAGCCGTTCGAGCTGCCCGAGCTTCTCGCCCGCGTGCGCGCCACGTTGCGACGGGCCGTCCCGGCAGGGTCGCAACTCCTCCGCCTGGGACCGCTCCAGATCGACGAGCCCGGGCACTCGGTGCGCCGTGACGGGCGGGAGATCGCGCTCAGCCATACGGAGTTCCGGCTGCTGTTGACGCTCGCGCGGCGACCCGGCCAGGTCTTCACGCGCGAGGCCCTGCTCGACCAGGTGTGGGGCTACGACTTCCTGGGCGACTCTCGGTTGGTCGATGTGGCGGTCCAGCGAGTGCGGGCGAAGGTCGAGGAGGACCCGGCCGAACCGCGACTCATCCTGACCGTGCGGGGCGCCGGCTACAAGGTCGCGCGGCCCGATAGCCCACCGCGGACGGGGCCCGACGGGGCACGCCGCGATCGCCAATGAGCCCGCGCGGCGTGCGGGGCCGCCTGGTCGCGGCCGTGATCGGGCTCGTGGCCCTCACCTGCGTCGTGCTCGGCGGCGGTGCCTACGCCTACGTTGCGACATCGCTCCGGGCCCAGCAGCTCGACGCGGCTCGCGAACTGACGACGTACAACGTTGCTGTGCTGGCGGTCGAGCGCCTGCCGTCCTCCGCGACGCGTGCTGACCTGGTGGCGAGCCACCTCCTGGACGGCTTCCCCTCTCGCGGGATCCTGGGCACGATCGTCGACTTCGGCGACGGCGATCCGTTCGCGTCGAACCTCGTGGCCGCCGGCCTGGCGAACCGGACGTCGCCTGCGTTCCGTTCCATCGTTGCCGCGGGCGACGTCGGATACCAGCGGACGAGCCTCGGCGGTCAAGCGCTGGTCATCATGGGTGCCCGCCGACCACCGACTGGCCCGGCGTTCTACTTCGTCTTCGACGCGTCGGAGGTCGAAGGGGCGATCCTGCGGCTCGGCCAGGCGCTGCTGGGGTGCGGCATCCTCCTCGTCCTGCTGGCTGCACTCGCCGGTGGCAGGGTGGCACGCGGCCTCCTCCGACCGGTGCGCGATGCGGCCGGCGCCGCCCAGCGGATCGCGGACGGCGATCTGTCGGCCCGCCTGGATGCCGGAACCGGTGACGAGTTCGGCCAATGGGCAGCCTCCTTCAACCGGATGGCCGCCACGCTCGAAGCGCACGTCACGGAGCTCCAGGACGCCAGGGCCCGGGAACAGCGGTTCGTCGCCGACGTTTCGCATGAGCTTCGGACGCCGCTCACCGCGCTCGTCGCCGAGGCGTCGCTGCTCCGCGATCACCTCGCGACACTCCCGGCTGGTGGCCGTCGGGTCGGCGAGCTTCTCGTCGCCGATGTCGGGCGGCTGCGCGGCCTGGTCGACGACCTGATGGAGGTCTCCCGCTTCGACGCCCGGAGCGAGCGTACGGATGTCACGGCGTTCGAGCTGGACCCGTTCGTCCGCGCGACGGCCGCCCTTCGCCTGCCGGACGCGCAGGTCAGCGTCCCGGCCGGGTCGAACCTGATCGTGACAGATCGCCGCCGGCTCGACCGCATCCTCGCCAACCTGCTCGACAACGCGCGGATCCACGCCGACGGCAAGAACGTGGAGATCGAGGCCAGGCTGGGGCCGGACGCGGACGGCCGCGACTACCTGGTCCTGTCGGTCTCGGACCAGGGGCCTGGCGTCCCTGCGGCCGAGCTACAGCATCTCTTCGACCGCTTCCGCAAGGCAGATCCCTCTCGCCATCTCGGGGGCAGCGGCCTTGGGCTCGCCATCGCCAGGGAGCACGCTCACCTGCTCGGCGGAACCCTCGCTGCCTCGCTGGGGCCCAGTGGCGGCATGCGGTTCGAGCTGCGGATACCTGTGACGCGATCGTTACCCGGCGGAGACGGTGCGGTAACGGAACAGGACCACGCTGCGGCGCAACTGGAAGCTCGCAGGGAGTGACGTTCATGACCCGGGTCGCGTTCCTCGTGCTCCTCCTGCTGGTCGTGGTTGCCTGCAGCCCCACGGTGGGTGATGCGGGGCCGCTCGCGGTGACATCTCCCGGCGTGTCCGGAGGCCCGACGTCGGGCAGTCTCTCGCTCGCTTCGCCCGCGTCCTCAGCCCTTCCTCCCGTCCCCGGGACGCCTGCGTCGAAACGACCCGCCGGCCCGCTTCCGTCAACCCCCGGGTCGTCGGCGTCGCCAGCGCCCGTGGCGTCCGGCTCGATCGACCTGGTCGTCTACCTGCTGCTCGGCCAAAAGCTGGTTCCCGTGCGGCGGCAGGTTCCGGCCACGCTCGCGGTCGCTCGCGCGGCGATGACGGCGCTGCTCACGGGTCCGACACCACTCGAAGGATCAGGGCCGTCCGCGCTTTCCACGCTGATTCCCGCCGGGACGCAGCTCCTCGACATCGGGCTGTCAAACGGCGTCGCCGTGGTCGATTTGACCGGGCAGTTCGAATCGGGCGGAGGTTCGAGCTCGATGTTCGGGCGGCTCGGGCAGGTCGTGTACACGCTGACCCAGTTCCCCACCGTGACCGGGGTCACATTCCGCCTGGACGGGCAGCCCGTGACGACCTTCTCGGGCGAGGGAATCGTCCTGACGGGTCCATCTGTGCGGGCTGACTACCGCGACTTCCTGCCGGCGATCTTCGTCGACTCGCCCGCCTGGAGTGGGACGCTCCCGAACCCGGCGCGGGTGTCGGGCATCGCGAACGTCTTCGAGGCGCAGTTCGCGGCCGAGATCGTCGCGTCCGATGGGACGGTGCTTGCCACGCGGACCATCTCCGCGTCCTGCGGCACCGGGTGCTGGGGCACGTTCGCCGCTACCATCCCCTACCAGGTCGATCGGGCCCAGCCGGGCTGGCTCACCGTCTACGATCTCTCGGCCCGTGACGGCACGCGCGAGAACGTCAGCTCATACCCGGTGACGCTCTCGCCGGGCGGATGAGGGGCCGACTTCAGGCACACGGCGAGACGGCGAGACGGCGAGGTCTCGGGCGACGAAAAGGCGGTGGGGTGGAAGCGCACGAACGAGGCGTGGCCAGGCGACCCGACCTACCCGGCGACGACCGCGCGCTCATGAGGCACGCTCTCGCGGAGCTGGACGCCCGCCATCGGCTTGCCTCGAAGATCGCGGCGGAACCGAACCTCGGGAAGATCATGACCGAGTTCGCGACCCGCCTCGTGGACGCCTTCGGCTCGCTGTCGGCCATCCGCGGCCGGGCCATTCTCGACATAGCCTGCGGGTCCAGCTCCAGCCGATCGCCCGTCACGGGCCGAATCACGTCGGAGTTCGAGCCGTGGATGTGCCGGCTGCTCCTCGAGCTCGGGGCGCACCCGGTCGGGCTCGACATCGGTGACAACGCGGGCGAGGCGTTCGAGCATCATCGGGTGGACCTTGGGGTCATCGGGGCCCTCGACTTCCTGGCCACCGCGTCGTTCGATGCCATCCATGAGAGCCGACTGTTCGGCTCACCGGAGTTCCGATCCGCACACGGGCCGGCCACCCAGCGCGTTCGTCGCGAGATCCATCGTCAGGAACGGCGCCTGCTGCGGTCGGGCGGGATCCTGATCCACAGCGACGGCCGACCCGGTCGCGCCCAGCCTGGGCATCCCGGACCACCTGAACCTTCCATCGCCGGCCCGGTTCGCCCGCCCCGCGATGACCGATGATAGGTGCCCCATGGAACCCCTGGAGCTTGTCCTCGGCCTCCTCCTGGTGGCGGCTGTCCTCTGGGACGTGTTCGAGACGATCGTCGTCCCGCGACCCACGCCGGGTCGGTTCCGGCTTGGTCGCTACCTGGTCCGGGGTGCCTGGCGTCTCGCTCGCGGGCGCGCCGGCGCTGGGGTGGGTGCGACGCGTGACCGGCTGCTGGGCCTGTTCGCGCCCGGCGCCACGGTCCTCCTGCTCGTCGCCTGGCTGAGCGGGCTCATCCTCGGGTACGGCCTCATCCTCCTCGCCCTGCGTGCCGACCTCCAGCCCCAACCGCATGACCTCGGGATGACCCTCTACTTCGCGGCGAGCTCCATCCTCACCCTCGGGTTCGGGGACATCGTGGCCTCCGGGGGTCTCGCCCGGATCGTCGTCGTTGCCGCCGCGGCAAGCGGCCTCGGCATCGTGGCCCTCGTCGTCACCTTCCTCTTCTCGCTCTTCGGCTCCTACCAGCGACGCGAGGTCTCGGTCGTCACGCTTCAGGCCAGGGCCGGGGTGCCGTCCTCGGCGATCGTCCTGCTCGAGTTTCTCGCCCGGATGGACCTGATCGCGCGATTGCCGGACTTCTTCGGCGAGTGGGAGCGCTGGGCGGCCGAGGTCCTCGATTCCCACGTTGCATACCCGCTCCTGGGGTACTTCCGCTCCAGCCACGACAACCTGTCCTGGATCAGCGCCCTCGGCACGGTCCTCGACACGGCCAGCCTGGTCCTGACCACGATCCGAGACGTCCCGCGCGGCCACGCGGAGCTCGTGAAGCGCGTTGGATCGCACCTCGTCGAGGACATCACGAATCTCGGCTTTCGCTCCGGGGGCTCGATCGGCATCGACCGTCTCGCGTATGACTCCGTCTACGCGCGACTCCTCGATGCGGGCTACCGCCTCGTGCCGTCAGATGAGGCGTGGGAAGCCTTCTCCGCCGCCCGTGCGACCTACGCCCCGGGCCTCGAGGCCATGGCGACCTACTGGGCCGTACCCTCGGCGTCCTGGTTCGGCGGCAGCGAGTCGCTCCGATCGCCCACCCATCGACAAGGCGACGCGGTGTAGCGCCACCTCGACCCAGTCCCGTCAGCGGCGCTCCCGCCAGGCCTGGAACGTGGGCCAGCCCCAGGGCACGGACGCCGCGGCGATGATCAGGCCGACGGCGAACATCGTCGGGTGCAGGAAGCTCAGCTCCTTGATGATCGCCAGCTCCACGACGATCCAGATCATCTGGGCGCTGCCGATCGCGAACGCCACGAACGGCGCGGCCGTCGACCGTCGCAGTCCCAGCCCGGCGACGACCAGCGACCCCACTCCGAAGAGCCCACCGAGGATCAGGCCGGGGATCAGGAAGTCGCTGAATGGGCTTCCCGCGAGGAGCGACACATCGAACTGCATCACGCTGCCGTCGGGCTTCGACACCAGCGCGATCCCTCCGGCGAGGGCGCCCAGCCCGAGCAGAACGAGGAAGGCGATCGCCGTCTTGCCGGCGGCACGGAGCTCCGGCCGCGGGATGTCGCCGGTTCGCTGGGCAGGAAGGATCCGGGAGGTCATCTGGCACTGGTCTCCGATGGGCTGCGGGCGGACGCGTCCCATCGATCTTCCGCATGGACGGCGCGGGGGCACAGGGCCGCTCGTCCTTCGGCGGGCGGCCGAACGTCCCGCGACGGGGATCCGGGCCGACTGACCTGCCGGCTGAACCGAGCGACCCCGCCGCGCGCGGTTGCGCGGCCAGGGGACCGCGTCAGTCGAGCGCAGGCATCCTGGGCGACGGGATCGGTTCGGAGCCGGGCCTGGCGTCGATCGCCGGGTCCGCGCCGACGTGGGTCCGCAGCTCGAGCTCCTCGAGCATGAACGACGCGAAGATGGCCAGCACGGCTGCCCCCACGCCGAGCACCATCGAGTTCGCAATCGCGATCGTGAACGCCTGGTGGAACCCCTGGACGAACACCTGCTGGAACTGCGCCGGCAGCTGACTCACGAATTCGAGCGGGTTGCCGCTTCCCGTCACCGACGTGAGCTGACCCATGTCGAAGCCCGCCGGCGGGCTGGTCGGAACCATGGCCGCCGGGGCCCCGGCGGCCACGATCTGATCGTGGAGCAGGCCCCACGTCAGGTTGTCCCGGAACATCGTGAACGCGAGCGTGAGGCCCATCGTCGTGCCGATCTGACGGAACAGGGTCAGGTCGCTCGTTGCCGCACCCAGCTCGCTGAAGGGCACCGCGTTCTGGACGATGATCGTGAACACCGCGAACGTCGGCCCCACGCCGAACCCGGCGATGAACATCCAGCCTGACAGGACGAGGTTGGACGTGTCGGCCCGAAGGCCGGACATCAGGTAGAGGCCGATTGCCAGGATCACGAGCCCGGCGAGCACGACCACCTTGTAGCGGCCCGTCCGGCTCACGACATAGCCCGAGGCGATCGAGCTGATGATCAGGCCGACGAGGAAGGGCAGGAGCTGGTAGCCCGAGGCCGTGGCGCTCGAGCCTTCGACGATCTGGAAGTAGAGCGGCAGGAAGATGATCGCCGCCCCGAACCCGAAGGTCGCCAGGAAGATCGCGACCATCGAGGCGCTGAACGTTCGGTTTCGGAACAGGTGGAGCGGGATGATGGGTTCTGCCGCCCGCGCCTCGACGATCACGAAGACGCCGACGAAGACGATTCCGGCCGCGATGCTGCCCCACACGGCCGGGTCGCTCCATTGCGACGTCTCGGCGAGGGTCAGGCCGACCAGGATGGGCAGCAGCCCGAGGCTCAGCGTGATCACGCCCAGGTAGTCGATCCTGATGTCGCGCCGGCGTCCCTTGATGTTCGGCAGCAGCCGGCCGATCACAGCCAGGGCCACGATCCCGATCGGCAGGTTGACGAAGAACACCCAGTGCCAGCTGAAGTTGTCGGTGAGGAACCCACCGAGACCCGGCCCGATCAGGAACGCGATCCCGAAGACCGCTCCGAAGAGGCCCTGGTACTTGCCCCGCTCGGCGGGCGTGAAAAGGTCACCGATGACCGCCAGGGCGATTGGGAAGAGGGCGCCCGCGCCAAGGCCCTGGAGGCCCCGGAACAGGATCAGCTGCCACATCGTCTGGCTCAGGCCCGAGAGGACGGAGCCGATCAGGAACAACGTGATCCCGATCAGGAGCAGGGGCCGCCGGCCGTAGAGGTCGGACAGCTTGCCGTAGATCGGCACGGTGATCGTGCTCGTGACCAGGAAGATCGTGACGACCCAGGTGTAGTAGTCGGCGCCCTTGAGCTCGGTGACGATCCTCGGCAGGACCGGGCCCACGATCGTCTGATCGAGAGCGGCCAGGAACATGCCAAGCAGGATCGCGCCGAGGATCTCGAACTTGGCGCGCCGCTCGAGGCCGAGCGCCGGATCGTTCTCCTCGGTCGGAACGTCCGCAGTCAGGACGTCTGGGAACGCGTCCATGGATCTTCCCCCCTCCCATGGCTGGCGTCGACCCGTGATCGGTCGGCGCCGGTGGAAGACCGGATGGTAGCGGGTCGACAGAAATCGGGCCGCGGCGACCGCTGCGGCGATTCTGGCGGTCATGGCGGCCATGACCCGAGGCTGGACACCCCGCGCAGGGCTGGGTCGCGGTCCGGCCGGCCGTTGATGAGAGGTTCCTCATGTGCACCCAAGGGACACCACACGGTGTGCCCATAGGGTCCAGGTGTGGCCCGGGTTACCGGGCAGGCAGAAGGAAACCCCCTGATGAACGCGTCAATCCATCGACTCGGCCTGGCGGTCGCCGCGCTCGTCGTCGTCGCGACCGTCGGTGGCTTCTTCGTGGCCGACGGTTACTTCTCGGCCAGCGGGACCACGTCCGCGGTCCCGGTCATCACCGACGGCAGCACTTCGCCGTCCCCGGCCGCGACCGGGACCCCGCAGCCAGAGCTGGTGTACGTGCGGCCTGCACCATCGCCCCAGGTCATCCACGTCACCAAGACGGCTCCTCCGGCGCCACCGCAGGTGGTTCACGTCACGGTTTCCGGATCCGGCGGGGAGGGCACCGACGGCGAGGGCGGCGGCGAGACGGACGGCGGAGGCGACTGATGGCACCACGACCCGTCCCCGATCTGGCCGGGACGCGCCCACCGTCGCCCAGGCCAAACCCGACGCGCCTGCGGTTCGCCCTGGGCACGGGCGGCATCGCCGCCCTGTCTGCGCTCCTGGCGGCGATCGCCGTGCCGCCCTCCGCCGCAAGCCCGTCATCTCCCATCGCGGTGCCTGTCGCGCAGGCCACGGTCACCCAGCAGCGCCCGGTCCAGTACGTCCAGCTGGCCCCCGGGCAGTCGCCGCCGCCCGGCGCCCAGGTGATCGACGCAAAGGCTCCGAAGCCGATCACGATCGTCACCACCGTGCCGGCTCCGGCTCCACAGACGGTGGTTGTGCGGACGACGCAGTCCGGGAAGGTGGTGCCGTGATCACCCTCGACCGGCCTGCCCGAGCCGAGCGTGCCCCACGGGTCGCGCCGCCGACGCCGATCGTCCCCGTGTCGGTCGCGACCGCCGCCATGGGCGGCCGCCTCGTCGTCCACCTGGCCGCGGAGGCCGACGGAGGGCGAGCTCGACGCGACGCCGAGCGTCTCCTCTCGCGCATCCTCCGATGGGCGGACCGGCTGAGCCGGCACCTCGACACGTCCGAACTCTCCGCCCTGAACGCCGATCCGCGCCTCAGCGTGCCTGTCGGCCCGACGCTTGGGGCGGCGCTGCGGGCCGGGCTGGAGGCGGAGGAGGAGAGCGGCGGCCTGGTGGACATCGCTCTGCTCGATGCGCGCCTCGCCGCAGAGGGGCTGGCCAACGCATCCCCGGCTCGCGCAGAGGCGCGAACCTGGTCCCTCGCGCCGGGCCCGCGTCGGAGACCGCTGGTGCAGCGCCCTCCCGGGGTCCGCTTCGACCTCGGAGGTGTCGCCAAGGGCTGGCTCGCCGATCGTGGTCTCGCGCTGCTCTCATCGTGGCCGAGCGCCGTGATCGACGCCGATGGCGACCTGGCCGTGCGGTGCGCTCCCGGGCAGCTCTGGGCGGTTGCCGTCGACGACCCGCGGGCCGACGGCGCCTCGCTCGCGATCCTCCATCTCGCGGCTCCGCGCGACGGTCAGCCCGTGCGTTGGGGCGTCGCGACCTCGGGTACGTCGGTCCATCGCTGGCGCACCCGCGACCAGGTGCGCCACCATCTCATCGACCCTCGCACGGCAGCTCCGGCGATCACGGACGTGGTCCAGGCCACCGTCGTGTGCGGATCGGCCCTCCGGGCCGAAGTCCTGGCCAAGGTGGCCGTCATCGCCGGCTCGGTGGACGGCCTGGCCATGCTCGAGCGCGCCGGTGTACGCGGAGCGGTCATCCTCACCGATCGAGGCGAAACGCTCGCGCTGCCCTCGACGCTCGAGCTGCTGGCGGCGTGAGAGGCCCCCGATGATCGAGATGTCCGAGCGTCCCGGCGCGCCCACGCCGCAGCCCAGGCCACGGAAGGTCCGCCGTGGCCCCACCTACCGCGGTCTCCCCCGGCCCGTCCAGGCGATTGCCTGGCTGGCCACCTCGGCGGTCCTGGGGGTCATCATCGGCTCGACGCTCCCGGAGGCGCTGCGTGCCCTCGGGGCAACCGCGGCCCTCGCGCCGGGCAAGCTCGCCTGGTACGGGGTGCGCGCCACCGGCTTCCTGGCCTACTTCGCGGTCGCCGGATCCGTCATCTACGGCCTTCATGCTGTCGACGAAGCTGCTCGACGCGATTGCGCACCGGCCGGTCAGCTTTGCCCTGCACAAGGACCTGGCCCTGGTCGGCCTCGCCCTCTCCGCCCTGCACGGGCTCCTGCTGCTCGGCGATCACACCTACGCATTCAGCCTCCTCGCGATCACGATCCCCTTCGCGTCGCCGTACGCGCCTGCCCCGGTCGCCATCGGCCAGCTCGCCTTCTACGTCGTGGCCATCGTCACGGGCAGCTTCTACGTGCGCCGGCAGATCGGCCAGCGTGCCTGGCGCACCATCCACTACCTCACGTTCCTGGGGTTCGTGGGCGTGACCACCCATGGCATCACGTCCGGCTCCGACACTGCCGCGCCCTGGGCCGTCTGGGCCTACCTCGTCCCGGTCGCTGCCGTCGGCTTCTTCTTCGCCTACCGCGTCGTGGTGAGCATTGGCCAGCGGCGCGACACGACGGGCAGCATCGCGCCCCTCGCCGCCGGCAACCGAGCCATCCGATGACAACGCAGTTCGAACCCCGGCTGCTGGCCGGGCCGGCCCTCGCCGACGGACCTGAACCTCTTCGAGCGCACCGCGCCCGGCTTGGCGACCTGCCCCGGTCAACTGACCGCCAGGACCTCCTCTCCGTGCTCGAAGCAAGCGGCCTGCTCGGCCGGGGCGGCGCCGGCTTCCCCGTCGGACGCAAGTGGCGGGCGGTGGCCGAACGCTCCAACGGCGATGCGGTGGTTGTCGTGAATGGCGCCGAGGGCGAGCCGAGGAGCGCGAAGGACCGCGCCCTGATGGAACGCCGGCCCCACCTGGTGCTCGACGGCGCGACGGTGGCGGCCGAGGCCGTCGGTGCCCCGGACGTGATCCTGTACGTGGGCAGTGAGCACACGGACGCCCGCCGGGCGCTGGCCCAGGCGGTCGCCGAACGCGAGCCCCGCCGCGGCGTGCGCGTCCAGGTCGTGATTGCTCCCGTCGGCTACGTTGCGGGTGAGGCCTCGGCGGTCGTTCATTACCTCAACGCCGGAGATGCGCGCCCGACCTTTCTCGACGCGCGGCCCCACGAGCGCGGAGTTGCAGGGCGCCCCACGCTGGTGCAGAACGTGGAGAGCCTTGCCTACTCTGCCCTCATCGCGCGCTTCGGTGACGCCTGGTACCGGGAGGTCGGCCGTGGCGCGACACGCGGATCCGCGCTCGTCACGGTGAGCGGGGCGAACGCCCGGCGGGCGGTTCGCGAGATCGAGTACGGCACCAGCATCGGCGAGGTGGTGCGGCTGTCCGCTGCCGCATCCTCCGCCCACGCCGTGCTGCTGGGCGGCTACTTCGGCACCTGGGCCGCGCTCGACGAGGTGCGCGACGAGCCCCTCGACCCCCTGACGATGCGGGAGCGCGGGCTCGGGTTCGGGTGCGGCGTCGTGTCGTTCATTGGACGCGGCACCTGCGGCGTGGCGGCCACGGCCGAGATCATGACCTACATGGCGGGCGCCACCGCGGCGCAGTGTGGGCCGTGCGTCTTCGGCCTGGCGGCCATCGCACAGGCTACCCGGCGTCTCGCGGATGGAACCGCGCCCAACCATGAGCTCGAGCGCATCGCTGCCTGGGCCGCGCAGGTCGAGGGCCGTGGCGCATGCCATCACCCGGACGGGGCGATCGCACTCCTGCGCAGCGCGCTCCGCGTCTTCGCCGACGACTTCGCCCGACACCAGGCGCATCGCCGGTGCCCGACCGAGCGCGCGGAGGTCGCCTGACATGGCCCAGGCGCTGCGCCTCGACCCGATCCGCTGCGACGGCTACGGCGTGTGCGCAGTCCACCTGCCGGAACGCATCGCGCTCGACGAGTGGGGCTACCCGGTGATCGAGCCGGGCCCGATCCCGGAACACCTGCTATCCCACGCCCGCCGCGCCACCGATGCCTGCCCGGTCCTCGCACTCCGCCTCATGCAGGTCGCCGCCGCCACCGCGAGGACGGGTCCTCAGGCTGCGCGTCACGCGCTCCGGGCCGACCGGTCGATGGACCCGACCGGCAACCGGCGGATCCGGGCCTAGGAGATCGTCCGAAGCGCCGGCCACATGGCGGTCCACGGCGCGCGCAATCCGGTGCAAACCGTAACGGCTTCTCCCTGCTCGCTGTTCTGGATTCCGAGCCCGTTGTCGATGTGGGCGACGTCCTGGCAGCCCACGAAGAACTGGCTCCAGTCGGCTGGTCTCCAGTCCCCGACATGGATGACGACCGTCCGATCGGCAGGCGGAGGCCCCCATGACCAGTAGCTGTTATGACCCGAGTAGACGGGGGGCAGCCCGGTGCCGAGCAGCACGAGCGGGCTCGCCTCGCTGTAGTCGTTGGTCAGGATCACGGCGCGGGCGCGCTCATCCGCGGGCAGCGCGGCGACGACCCCTTCAACCGTCGCGACGAACTGCGGCCAGCCGATCTGGTTGGCCGTATCGGGCACGGTTGCGGGGAGCGTCGACGTTGCGAACGCGGCGACGGACAGGATCGGCAGCGTCAGGTAGGCAATCAGCGCTCCGGACAGGACGGCGGCGGTCACGAAGCTCGCGAGCTTGAGGCGGACGTGGCCACGGGCCAGCCAGCGATCGAGGAGCACTCCGCCGGCGGCCATGAACACGCAGGCGCTCCCGATCGCGTAGTACGCCTTGCCGCCGCTGACCCCGACGAGGAGGAGCGCGACGATGGCGGCGATCCCGATCGTCCGCCAGGGCGACGCCGCCTCGGCGGCGAGCATCCAGGCCAGACCCGCGGCGCTCACCGGGAAGAGCAGTGGCCCGGTGAAGAGCCAGAGCAGCGGCACTGCCTGGGCCCGGTTGTCCCCCGCGTACCCGGCGATCGCCTGCGCCATCGTGAGCTGTGGCCAGCCGTTCGTCGCTTCCCAGGCGAGGTTAGGCGCCCAGAGGAGAAGCGCGATCCCGATGGCCGCCCACGCCCACGGTGAGCGCACGACATCCCAGCGCCGCGCCAGGACGAGCCCCACTGCCAACCCCGCGCCCAGAAACAGGAGCGTGTCCTTGTTCTCCAGGCCGATCCCGGTCACCACGCCCACGACAAGCCAGAGGCGCCGGTCGCCACCGGCGAGCAACTTCACCAGCAGCCACAGCACGATCGCCCACGCGAGCAGGTCCGGGTCGGTGGTGGTGTCGAGATGGCCCGCCCCGAGATAGCCCGAGAGCACGGCCGTAATCGCCGCGAGCACCTGCGCTCGTCGCGATCCGCCCAGGTCACGCGCAATGAGCGCGATCAGGACCACGATCAGGGCCATCTCGAGGGCTGGCAGCACCCGTACTGCGGTCGGTGAGACCCCGAGCAGGGCCACCGACGCGGCGGAGAGCAGCGGGGTCAGGGGCGGCTGGTCGACGTAGCCGAACGCCGCGTGCTGGCCCGCCACGACGTAGTACATCTCGTCGCCGTGGAAGCCATACGCGCCGGCAACGGCAAGCAACGCGGCGAGCATGAGGCCGGCCACCAGGAGCACCGGCCATGGGACCGCGAGCCATGCGATCGGAGCGCGGGACGCCCCCGAACCGGCCGGTCGCGCTTCGGTTACCACGCTCGAACTCTGCCACAACCCCGGATTCACCCGGCCCGGGGCCTTTCGTGATCTCGGTATAGAGTGACGTCAACCGAGAAGACACCCGTCACCCCGTTGTTCGAGGGGCGGCGGGCCGCCACTGGTACCTCGCACGCGCCGCATCCGAGAGACGCGGCGGGGTCGGATCACTCGGGACTGGGGGGCCGGCGGTGCGCGAGGTGACGACGCGGGCGTGCCCGGAGTGACCACCATGGCCGACCGGGGACTTTCGATCGCGGGGATCTCGAAGCGCTACGGCGAGACGGTCGCCGTGCAGGATCTCAGCTTCGACGTCCGTGCCGGGGAGCTGTTCGGGTTCGTCGGGCGCAACGGCGCCGGCAAGACAACCACGATGCGCATCGTGCTGGGGGTGCTCACTCCGGACGCCGGGGTCGTGCGCTGGGCCGGCGCTCCCCTGGACTTCTCCGCTCGCCGGCGGATCGGCTACATGCCCGAGGAGCGTGGCCTCTACCCCAAGATGCGGGTGGCGGAGCAGCTCGCGTATCTGGGCGAGCTGCATGGCATGACGGACGCCGAGGCGCGAGGATCGACCGAGCGCTGGCTGGATCGGTTCGGCCTCGCCGAGCGCCGCAACGATGAGCTCCAGGCGCTCAGCCTGGGCAACCAGCAGCGGATCCAGCTCGCGGCGGCTCTCGTCTTTGGTCCCGACCTGCTCGTCCTCGACGAGCCCTTCTCCGGGCTCGATCCCCTGGCCGTCGACGTCATGAGCGCCGTGCTCCGCGAGCAGGCCGATGCGGGCATCCCGGTCATCTTCTCGAGCCACGAGCTCGAGCTTGTCGAGCGCGTGTGTGACCGAGTCGGGATCATCGATCGCGGGAAGATGGTGGCCTGCGGCACCGTGGAGGAACTTCGCGCAGGGGGACGTGAGCGCCTCTGGATCGATGTGACGGACGCGCCCGACGGCTGGGAGGTCGACGTGCCGGGCGTACACCTGCTCCAGACCGACGGCTCGAGGCGGCTGTTCGAGCTGGATCCGGGCGTCGACGATCAGTCGTTGCTCGGGGCGGCGCTGGCCACCGGACCGGTGCGCGAGTTCGCGCGCGTCGAGCCCAGCCTCGGCGAGATCTTCCGCACCGTCCTCGGGGAGGCAGCGGCATGACCGCGCGATCGTGGAGTCTGGGCGGAACGCGCCGCCTGCCGACCATCGTCCTCGTCGCTCGCCGCGAGGTCCGCATGCGTCTGCGCTCACGGGTCTTCGTTGGCGGCACGATCGTGATGGCGGTCCTCGTCGTGGTCGGCATCGCGGCCGCGTCGCTGCTCGCCGGCAGGACCACGCCGGTGCGGGTCGGCTTCAGTGGCGGGTCGCAGGCGCTCGAGCGTTCGTTCACGGCAACTGCCGCGGCCCTGGGTGCGAAGGTGACCGTCAGCGAAATCGCCGACGTCACGGCCGGCAAGGCGCAGGTGACGGCGGGCACGCTCGACGTGCTCGTGACCGGGTCGTCGACCGCACCGACGGCCGTGGCGAAGGATGCCATCCCATCGAACGTGGAGTCCGCCCTATCTCTGGCCGCCGAGGCGGCACGCCTTTCCGACGCCGGCCTCTCACCGGCGGCCGTCTCCGCGGCCATGGCCCTCGTCCCGGTCCAGCTGCTGCAGCCCCCGAACCCCAAGGACACCCAGAACCTGTTCGCCAGCCTGGCCCTTGGCATCCTGCTCTGGATCGCGCTCGGCCAGTACGGGAACATGGTGGCCCAGGGCGTGGTCGAGGAGAAGGCGACGCGGATCATGGAGGTCCTGCTCGCGACGATCCAGCCGAGCCGCCTGCTGGCGGGCAAGGTCATCGGGATCGGCCTCGTCGGTCTCCTGCAGCTCACGATCGTGGGCGCGGCCGCGCTCGTCGCGGTCCACGTGACCAACGTCGCCTCGATCCCGGCCCTCGACGTGTCCTCGATCCTGGGCGACATCTTGTGGTTCCTGCTCGGCTTCCTGTTCTACGCCACTGCCTACTCCGCGGTCGCCTCCCTCGTCTCGCGCCAGGAGGAGGTCCAGAGCGCCGTCGCGCCGATCTCGATCCTCCAGATCGCGGGGTACCTGCTCATGTACGCCGCGCTGCCGAATCCGAGTGGCCCCCTGGCCACGGTGTGCTCGCTGCTTCCGCCGTTCGCCCCCATCCTCATGGCGGTGCGGATGGCGGCGAGCCCCGTGCCGTTCTGGCAGGTCGGTCTGGCGATAGCGCTCATCGTGGCATCCATCGTCGGCCTGACCTGGCTTGCCGGCCGCATGTACGCCAACGCGGCCCTGCGCCTCGGCACACGGGTGCGCTTCATGGATGCGTTCCGTGGTAATGCTCGTGGGTAGGTACAGCATGTTCCGGCCCTGTCGGGCCGCAGCGATCGAAGGAGGAGCCAGATGCCGCCTCGTGTGAGGGCCCATCCATTCTTGACCCTGATGGCGGTGGTATCCGCGATCCTCATCCTGGTCGGCCGGATCAACAAAGACATCTGGTGGGGCGGCTGGGTCTTTGTCGCCGGAATCGCGGTGCTCGTGGTTGCAGGCGCCCTCTTCCTCCTCTCGCCAAGGAAGTGATCGAACCGACCTCTGGGATGGCCGGTGGCGGCGGCACTGACGCTCGCCAGCATTCTCGGTCTGACCTGGCTGGGTCGCCGGGTCTACGCAGACGCGGTCCCGCGCCTCGGGGCCCGCGTGCGGCTCCGCGATGCGCTGCGAGGGACGTGGCACAGAGCATCGGCCGTCGAATGAGAGGTCGTGAGTCGTGCCCCATCAACTACCGCTGATCCTCGCGCTCACCGCCGCGGCCTTGATCGTCTACGGCAGGGTCCGCAAGCGCTGGCCGGTGGCGATCGCCGGCTTCGTTCTGCTCGCGCTCGCGGGACTCCTGGTCCTTCTCGCCCGGACCGCTGGATAGGTGCCCCCCGCGGACGGCGGGATCGGACCTGCGCGGTGGGCGTCGGTGACTACTCGACCGCGGGTCCCACGAGCCGGCTTCCACGGCCGAGGAAGGCAGCGTAGGCTCGCGCCGCCGCGGCCAGCTGCTCGCGCATGCCGGTCGACAGGCGGCCGAACGGCATCGGTTCGATGGCGACCTCGCGGGTTCGCAGGAGCCGCTTCCAGGTACCCACGACCTCGCCGTCCACCACGATCGTCGGCTTGAACATCCCGTTGCCACCCGGCACGATCGCGTCGCTGTGCTCCCGTGCAAGGGCTGCCGTTCGGTCCCCGTACCCCAGGAGGTACTCGTCGAAGCCCGGCAGGAGGTGAACGCGTGAGGCTGGCGCGGCCAGGTCAGGCGTTTCCGGTGCGAGGTGGTAGGTGACCCCATCGACCTCGAGCGTCATGAGCCGGGTCCCGCAGATCGCCAGCCCGCGTCGGACGTCGCCCATCGTGACACCGGACCACCGGGTGAGGTCCGCGATCGTGGCCGGTCCGTGACTGCGGAAGTAGCGCAGCGCGAGCTCGCCGAGGGCCTGGTCGCGCTCCAACCGTCGTGGACCCCGCACCCACGCATCGACCAGCGCATAGGTCTGCTGGCGGCCCGCGGTCGGGCCGAGGACGAGGGAGCCCGTCTGGGCGAGGTGCCAGAGCAGGTGATACCCGCGCTGGCCGCCGGTGCTGACGCCGGCCGCATCAACGGCCGCCAGGAGCGCCTCGCGGGTCAGGACCCGATCGCCCGCCAGGACCGTGTGGGCGACCTCGCGGGCGTGCTCCACGTCCGCCTCGGTGATCCCCAGGGCTGCTCGCCGTCCCGCGGCCGAGGCGATCGCCCGGGGTGCCGTGAGCCCCAGCAGCCAACCCAGGTCCTCACTCGCGACGAGATGGAGGGTGCCGCGCAGGGGCCAGGACCGCACGATCTCGCCGGAGTCGCAGGCCGCCTCGACCGTCGCCTCGGTCGCCCCCGCAGCGCGGAGGCCGACTGACCACTTCACACCCGGGAAGTCCTGGCCCTGCAGGGCCAGCATCCCGCGGACGGTCTCGACCGGTGTCGCGAAGCGGCTCCCGCCGACCTGCTGAGCCGCCAGGCGCAGGGCCGTCAGGCGGCGACGACCGGGCGTGAACGTGGATGCCGACACAGGCCCAGTGTGAGGCCAAGCCTCGCCTCTGGCTCGTCCCACCCGTTCCGACGCTGAGCCCGGCACGGCGAAGCCGACCCACCCCGGTCTCCAGAAGCTCGCACGGGGCTCACGCCTCCCGGCGGTGGCCGGCGAGGAAGTCCCAGATGACCCTGGTCGCATCAAAGGCGTGGCTCGTCCGATCGAAGAGGAGGCGCGGCAGAGGCTGGCGGTTGCCGGGCCACATGTGACCGCCGCCGGCCACCTGGTAGAAGACGACGTCCGAGGCAGAGGATGCTCCGGACCAGCGGCGAACGGTCGTGGCTGGTGCCCGCGGCTGTTGGGGGTGGCCCGGACTTCACGCTGCGGTCTTCGCGCAACCACGTCGTGACCGTCGTTCATGTGGCCCGGTGCCCGAGCCGGGGGATGTCCCCGCCTGCGCGATCGGTGCGCGGGGCCGGCTCCTCCGGCCGTCAGCTGCTCGGCTGGCCCCCGTTCCCGTCGCTCGCGCTCGACGCGCCGCCCCAGCCGGCGTTGGAGAAGGTCGGGATGAAGCGGTAGCCCTCGCCCGGGACCGTGGCGATGAAGCGGGGGTGGCGGTAGTCGTTCTGGAGCTTGATGCGCAGGCTCCGGATGTGGCGGTCCACGATGTTGCTCTCTGCCACGAAGTCGGTGCCCCAGATGGCGTCGAGGATCTCCTCGCGGGACACGACCCGCCCGTTCCGGCTCGCGAGCAGGTAGAGCAGGCTCTGCTCGATGCCCGAGAGGTGGACGACCGAGTCCCCCGCCTGGACCTGGCGGTTGAGGATGTCGATCTCGATCTCGCCGAGCCGGATGACGGGGATGAGCGGGCGGACGGTTCCGGACGCACGCCGGGTGATCACGATCGAGCGGGCCAGCAGCTCCTCGGGCGAGAAGGGCAT
The DNA here is from genome assembly GCA_963814115.1 of uncultured Chloroflexia bacterium. GTDB lineage: Bacteria > Chloroflexota > Limnocylindria > Limnocylindrales > CSP1-4 > CTSoil-043. The sequence continues at coordinate 437,840 of CAWFBS010000006.1, forward strand.
CGTCAGGATGTCGTCCACGCCGAGGTCGAACGCCGCGAGCTTGGTCTTGAGGTCGCCCCGGCGGGTCAGACCCAGCACGGGGGTGGGGACCCGGGTGAGGCCGTTCGCGGACCCGATCCGGCCGAGCAGCGCCGTGCTGTCGTCGTGGTCCATGTCGACCACCGCGAGATGGGGGGACCACTCGGCCAGGATCCCTTCCGCCTCCGCGAGGGTGCGCGCCGCGCGGACGGCGAAGACGCCGTGGTTAAGGGTGAGGGTGATGAGGTCCACCACCAGCGGGCGGTCGTGGAGCACGAGCGCCCGGCGGGCCTCGACCACGTGAGACGCAACGCCGCCGTCCGTCGCGATCCCCTCGCGCGTGCGACAGCCCGCACCTGGGCAAACACCCGCCCCATGGTGCACGAGCTGTATACGCAAGTATCTCGCGCCCTACAAGAGGTTGGCGCGGCGCGGTGGCTGGCCGGCCCTCAGAGATCGCTCAGGATCGCGGCACGTCCCTCAACCGAACGCGACACCCGACGGGTCTCGCGTTCGTCCGACCGGTGCCGCCCTCACGGCCCGGTGATGACCGTCCGTCATGACATGCCGGGGGCGTACGTTTACGGTTGCCCGACGATGCGCAAGCAACCCCGCGTGAGCGAGCCCACCCGGGCAGAGGCGACCATCACAGCGCTCGAGCCGACACTGCAACGGCTCGCCGTCCTCGACGCCTACGCCGAAACGGGAACCTACGAGCTCACGGCCGCGGTCACCGGCATGCCCGCGGCAACCGTGCGAAACCGACTCATCGAGATCCGGGGACGCTACGGCGCCGCGACGACGATACAGGCCTATCGAGCCGCCCTCGCCGCGGGGGACATCTCGGCACCGGCGTGCCCGGCGTCGCCGGATGGCGACATTCGTGACCTTGTGCCGTGCAGACGCCCCGCCGGCCCCGGTCAAGCCCGTGCGGTGCGTGGCGGTCAGCCGCGGGTGGGCTGAGCAGGCCCGCAAGACCGCTGCTGGTCTCACGTGGATGGCGCGTGAGCCCTGTCGAGGACGCTGCGCACATGGGTGATCCGGGCCTCGAGCCGCGGCAACTCGGCGAGGAGGTCCGCAACGACGCCGAGCGTCGCGTTCGGACCCATCGCCTCCCTGCGGTTCTCCACGATCGACCCGACGAATGAGGCCAGGTCCTCGAGATTGCGGCGGTAGAAGTAGAAGCCGAAGGTCTTGGCGTTCAGACGGACCCGCCGGAAGGCCGCTTCGTAGCGATCGAGGAACCAGCCGAACCGATCGGCCGGGAAGAAGTCGGTGCCGGCGAACATGAACAGGTCATGTTCCGGCGGGCCGAGAAGGGCGCCGTTCCAGTCGACCAGATGGAGCCTGCCATCGTCCGAGCACAGCAGGTTCGACCCCCAGATGTCCGTGTGGCAGAGGACCCGGTCCGAGTCGTGAGTCCTGGCGAGGTCGCGGAGATCCTCCCAGACGGCCGATCGCGACCCGCAGCTCCCGCGCCCGAGGAAGAACCATCTGGCGAAGCGTGGCGAGCGTCGGGTTGTCCCCGACCTGGCCGACATCAGCGGCCTCGATGCCCGCGAGTGCCTCGGCGAAGGGCCGCAGGAAGGGGAGCTCGTACCGCTCGACGCGGTCGACGAGATGACGGACAGCGCTGGTGCTGGCATGGACCGCGGCCACCATTTCGGCCACCTGCGCGTAGAGGTCGCCCGACCAGGCGGTCTCGTCTTCGAGGCTGCGGCCTTCGAGGTACTCGAGGACCTGGACCTCGTAGCCATCTGCCACGTTCAGGAAGCCCCCGTCACGGTCCGCCAGCGGACGGGGAACGGCGACCTTGTTGACTGCAAGTGCGGCCATCAGCGGGAGCTCCGATGGAGTCCCATTGGTCGCCGGGATGCGCCTGGACAGCTTGACGAACACCCGCCTGCCATCGCGGCACGTGGCCACGTAGCTCCACGAGTCCAGGCCGAACGGGATGAACGTGAGCCGAGTGACGTCGAGCAGGTAGCGAGCGCGCAGGGTTTCCAGGAGCCTGCTCCGCTTCAGGTCGGGCTCTGTCCGCATCCGGGTCCTCCCCGCGTTGCGTCGATCATCCGCCGCCGGGCGCATCGGTCAAGGTCGGAGATCCCTGGTCGGACAATCGCTCCGGACGCTCACTGGGGAGCGAGCTGATGAATGCGACAGCGGCGGACACGGCCTGATCGAGCACGGGGAGCAGGCCATGCCCGACGCGAGGGTAGGTCACGAGCCGGGCGTTCGGGAGCTGACCGACCGCCTCGCGCAGGAGGGGCAGTCGGGCGAAGGGATCCGCCTCGCCGGAGAGCAGCAGGACCGGGCAGGTGAGGGCTGGCCAGTGCGCCGTCCGTTCCCGCCACGTTTCGGGCTGACCCGGACGGTGGAGCGGGTAGCTCAGGAGCACCAATCCCCCAATCGGGCGACCCTCGGCCAGCAGGCGCGCGGCCGTCAGGCTCGCCACGCGCCCGCCGAACGAATGGCCCCCGAGGATCGCGTCCGCACCGTCGCCGATCGCCGCGAGGAATGCCGGCACCGCCTCCTCGGCCCGGCGGCGCGGGAGATCGATGGCGCGCGCCGCGAGCCCGTGGCGCCGGAGCCCCTCGACCCACGGGCTCATGCTGGCGGCCGAGCCGGCCGCGCCGTGCCCGAGGGTGATCTGCGACTCCATGCGCGAAGGCTACGGCCTTGCGGTCGCATCGTGTTCAGTGGCCATGCCTCGCTGCTGGCAGATGAACCTCGAGCCTCCGCGTCCCGCTACCCTTGGCGATGTGGCACTGCTTGCGCTGAAACTTGTCCTTACGCCCCTCCTCATCGGCGTGGCGAGCCTCGGCGCTCTGCGCTGGGGACCCACCGCGGGCGGGTGGATCGTTCGACGGCCCATCACCCTGCATCACAACCGGCCTGACGCGACAACCCACGATCACCGCATCGTGGAGAGTTCCGGCGGGCCTCGCCCGCGAACCCTCACCCGCTCTCGGGTCCGGGCGCTACGCTGCCCCTGCGTGATCACGCGGCAGAGGGCTCGGAGGCATGACCGATGAACGACGCGGAGATTCCAGAGGGCGTCGAGATCGAGCAGGTGTGGGCGATCGAGGCCGACTTCGCGCCCGACGGGGAGGCGCGGCGGCGACCCGTCCGCCATGCCCATCTCGCCAACCTCGCGCAGTTGATGCGCGAAGGGGTGGTGGTCGCCGCGGGCGCCGTGGGCCACGTCGAGTCAGCGTTCATCGTGGTTCGGGTTGCCGACGAGGCTACCGCCCGCGATCTTGCCGAGCATGACGTGTACTGGACCTCGGGTGCCTGGGCCCGCGTCCGTGTCCGGCCGTACGGGCTCGTCAGGCTGAGCGACGCCTGACCCCGGGCGCGCCGCCAGCACCCAGCTGGACGGGCTCGTCGGGCCGAGCTAATCTTGTACCAGATCGGCATGTGTTTGTCGGCCGGTTTCAGTGGAGGCTCGATGCGATGGTGCTCCGACCCGACCCCACTCGGTCCGAACGGGTCCCGCCCAGCCCGTCGGTCCTCCTGAGCCGTCGGACGCTCCTGAGGCGGAGCGGTCTGGTTGCCGGCGGGGTCGGCGCCTCGGCGTTCCTCGCCGCGTGCTCGGCGGCGGGAGCCCCGGCCTGGACATACCCGCCCGCCGCGGCTGCTGGGGCTACGGCCCAGGAATCATCCAGCCCCACAGCGTCGCAGGCCGCGGCAGCAAGCCCGAGCCCCTCAGCGGCCCCGTCGGCCATGGCCGAGATGGCGACGCCGGCGCCCTCGGCGCTCGCGCTGGCAAAGGCGCGCGAGCCGAGTCCGGCCGACTACGCGGTGCCGCCGCCGTATCGCCCGGCACGGAGCACGCCGATCCCGTTCAACCTCACGTCGAACGACGGGCCGGGCGAGACGATCCTGATCGCCGCCAATCCGGCGACTGCCTACGCGTCGATGAACTTCAACCACCAGGTCCCGGCGCCGGTGCTGCGCCTCACCGAGGGCGACACGATCCACTTCACGCTCACGAACCAGGGGCAGCTCGCGCACTCGATCGACTTCCATGCCGCGCAGACCGCGTGGAGCAGGAACTACCAGGAGGTCGCGCCGGGCTCCTCGTTCAGCTTCGACTGGTCGGCCCAGTACCCGGGCGTCTTCATGTACCACTGCGGCGCAGTCCCCGTCCTGATGCACATCGCGGACGGTATGTACGGCCCGATCATCGTCGACCCCAAGGGTGGGCGGCCGGCCGCTCGCGAGTATGTCCTCGTCCAGGGCGAGTTCTATGGTTCTGGCGGCGAGTACGCCAAGATGCTCAACAGCCCACCCGACGTCGTCTGCTTCAACGGCCAGGGACTTCGCTACAAGACGACGCCGCTCGTCGCGAAGGCGGGCGAGCTGGTGCGCATCTTCATCGTGAACGCGGGGCCCAATTCCTCCTCGGCGTTCCACGTGATCGGCGCGCTCTTCTCGCACTACGAGTCGGACGGCTATCCACCCAACGCCATGGGGATGCACCAGACGATCGACGTGCCGCCCGGTTCAGGCGCCCTGGTGGAACTCACCTTTGCCGAGCCGGGAACGTACCCATTCGTGACGCACAAGTTCTCCGACGCGACGAAGGGTGCGACTGGACTCTTCAAGGTCAGCTGACGGACCGGCCCGAGAGGAGCCCGCTTGCGTGCGACTTGAATTGACCCGGCGGGGCGACTACGCGGTGCGCGCGATGCTGGCCCTCGCCCGCGCCGACGCGCAGGAGCGACGCGGACATCTCTCAGGAGGCGACTGGCTCAGCGTTGCGCGGATCGCCGCGTCCGAGGCCATCCCTCCACGGATCCTTCCAAGCGTCATGCGCCGGCTGGCGCGGGCCGGGCTGGTCGCGGCGCAGACGGGCAGGACCGGTGGCTATCAGCTGGCTCGTGACGCCGATCGGATCAACCTGCTCGAGATCATCGAGGCGATCGAAGGCGACACCCGACGGCAGACCTGCATCCTCCGCGGCGGGCCGTGCCTGGTCACTGGGCAGTGCTCGGTGCACGACGTGTTCTCAACGGCCCACGCGGCGCTTCGCGACTCGCTCGCGGCGGCCACGCTCACCGGCGTGGTCTCGGGCCTGCCGCCCGCGGACTGATCCCGCCGTCCGCGGACCGCCGATCTCCGATCAAGCTGGGAGGAGCCGAACATGGAACAGGCGAACTTCTTCCCGGACTGGCGCGATCTCGTGACGTTCGCGGCGCCGGGGCCACAGCCGACGCTGCTTCGCGACGAGGGCGACTTCCGGGTGTTGGTGGCGGGTCTTGAGCCTGGTGGCCGGATCCCGAGCCATCCAGAGCGCCTCGCCGTCTACCACATACTCGAGGGTCGGGGCGAGATCGTCGTCGACGACAACCGGTTCGGGGTCAGCGCAGGGGCGACCGTGATCGCTCCGCGGGGATCGCGACGAGGGATCGAGGCCGTGACGCGCCTCGCGTTCCTCGCCGTGCGGGTCGGGCCGGACCTCGAAGGCGAGGACTGACGCGCGACGCGATCCGGCACGGGCGCCCGCTCGCAGTGGCACGATGAAGGCATGACGACCGGAACGGGATCGACGGTCCGCTTCGACCGCATCGAGCGCGCCCAGGCGCTGATGCGCGAACAGGGCGTGGCCGCGATCGTGGTGATGAACCACGACGACTACCGCTGGTTCTTCGGCATCGACCGGGCACAGCCGCGGGCGATCATCCCGGCGACCGGGATGCCGGCCCTGGTCGCGTTCACCGCGGAGGAGGAGGAGCTCCGGACGCTCCTGGGCGGCCCCGAGATCATGATCTGGGGATCGGTGGGCGGCCAGATCAATGACGTCGTCAGCCGACTGCGAGCGATCGAGGCGGAGACAAGGGCGGCCACCCCGGCGTCCGGGACCCGTCTCCGCGTCGCGATGCAGCAGTGGTTCGAGACACCGGCCTTCCTCGTCGACATGTTCCGGAAGGTGAACCCCGGGGTGGAGCTCGTCTCGTCCGATCCCATCATGGATCCGCTCCGCGCCGTGAAGGAACCAGCGGAGCTGGCGGCCATGACCGCGGCCCAGCGGATCGCCGGGATCGGCATGGATCGCGCGCGGGCCCTGCTGCGCGACGGCGCGACCGCCCACGAGGTCGCCACCGAGGCGCTGTACGCGATGATGCGGGCCGGCGCGCAGCGGACCAGCACGCCGATCTACGTCAACGTGGGCCGCGAGACGTGCATGCTCCACGGCTGGCAGAGCCCCCGACCGATGCGGACCGGTGACCTGGTCGTCATCGACCTCACGCCCGTCGTCGACGGCTACTGCGCGAACCTGGCCCGGACGTTCGTGCTCGGGGAGCCGGATGCACGACAGCGATCGCTGCTCGACGCCTACGAGGCGCTCATCCCGGCCGTCCGCGATGCGATGCGCCCGGGAGCGACCGTGGCCCAGCTCGACGCCGCTGCCGGGGCAGTGCTCCGCGAGCGCGGCCTGGCCGGGTACCAGGTGAACGGGATCGGGCACGGCCTCGGCCTGCGCTTCGAGGAGACGCCCGCCTCGACGATCATCCCGCCCCACCGCAACGTGCCCCTGCAGGAGGGCATGACCGTGACGATCGGCCACCCGATCCTCGCGATCCCGGGCTTCGGCGGCGTCCGCCACGAGGACGTCTACCGGGTCACCCCGAGCGGCGGCGAGATCCTCGTCCCGTACCCGATCGACCCGGTGGTCGCCGGCTCGGCAGCCGCGTCGACGGCAACGTCGTCGTGACGACGGTGACGCCGTAGCGACGACTCGATTGCCGGCCGGGCACTGGGCCTGGCGCTTCATCAGCGCGAGCATTGAGCCCGGGGCCGTGCGCGATCAGGCATTCGGGGCCATGCTTTGCCTCGAACCCACCCGCGAGTTCTCCGCAACGCCGGAGCGCGGCGAGAGGGGACGATGAGATCGACCCAGCCACTCATGGGCCTCCCCGGATCCGATCGCCGGCGGACGAGGTCGCACGCGGAGCTCGACGAGCCGATCCTCGCCGAGCTGTTCAGCGTGGAGCGGCTCGAGCAGCACGCCCAGACCCTCGCCGCCGCTCAGGCCGTCACCGATACTCCTGGTCGGGGACGCGCCGTCGCGCCCCGCATCGCCGAGAACGGCCGCATCCTGCTGGAGTCATACCGCGTCCTGGCGCGCGCCATCAAGGAGGAGCGGCCGATCACGCCGGCCGCCGAGTGGCTGGTCGACAACTTCCCGATCGTCGACGAGCAGCTCCGGGAGATCCGCGACGACCTCCCCCCGAACTACTATCGCCAGCTCCCCAAGCTGGCCGGGGGTCACCTGGAAGGGTATCCGCGCGTCGTTGGCCTCGGCTGGGCCTACATCGCCCACACGGACAGCCGCTTCGAACCGGAAAGTCTGCTGCGGATGGTGCGCGCCTACCAGCGAGTGGAGCCGCTGACGATCGGCGAGCTCTGGGCGATCGCGATCAGCCTGCGGATCCTCCTGGTCGAGAACCTCCGCCGCATCGCGGAAGAGATCGTGCGAAGCCGGAGTGCACGGCAGACGGCTGACGAGCTCGCCGACGGCCTCCTGGGCCTCGCCACGGCCAGCCCTGCCGTGACGATGGAATCGTTGCGGCGGCTCTCGCCCGCGGCATTCCCAACGTCCGGGCGGGTCCAGCTCTTTCAGCGCCTGCGCGACCAGGACCCCGCGGCCACCCCCGCTCTTCGCTGGCTGGAGACGCTCCTGGCGGGACAGGGGACCACCCCCGAGGAGATGGTCCGCCTCGAGCTCCAGCGCCAGGCGACGGTGAACGTCACGGTCAGGAACGTGATCACGAGCATGCGCCTCATCTCGTGGTTCGACTGGGCCACCTTCGTCGAGAGCGTCGGTCTCGTCGACGAGGTCCTCGGCGCCCAGGGCTCGTTCGCGGAGATGGACTTCGCGACTCGAGACAGCTATCGGAATGCCGTCGAGGAACTGGCACGCGCTTCGGGCCTGACCGAGGTCGAGGTCGCTCGGAAGGCCGTGGCAATGGCGGAAGCCGCGCCGTCGGCTGAGGATTCCGGGCACTCACCGGCGGAGGCCGCGCCGTCGGCGGAGGCCGCGCCGTCGGCTGGCGATCCCGGGCACTCGGCAACGGCGCGGCGCCGCGAATCCGGGTACTACCTCGTTTCCGATGGTCGCCCGGCGTTCGAGCGGGCCCTCGGCATTCGCGTCCACCTGGGATCGCGGCTTCGGCCCGCCGACGTCCGGGCTGCGGCGCGTGGCTATGTCGCGACGCTGGCCCTGCTGACAGCACTCATCCTCGCCGTGCCGATCCTCCTGTCCTGGGGCATGCGCACCGCCGGCACCGGAATCCTGCTGGTCGCGATCCTTGCGCTCGGCCCGGCATCGGACCTCGCGATCGCCCTCGTCAACCGGGCGGTCACGGGCGTGCTGGGGCCACGAGCCCTGCCCCGGCTGGACCTGGACGAGGGGGTTCCGTCCCACCTCCGAACGCTCGTCGTCGTGCCGATGCTGCTCACGAGCGAGGCGGAGGTCGAGGCCCAGGTCGGCCACCTCGAGGTCCATTACCTGGGGAACCGCGAAGGAGATCTCCGGTTCGCCCTGCTGTCGGACTGGCTCGACGCGCCTGCCGAGCAGATGCCCGACGACGACACGCTGCTGTCGGCGGCGGCGGCGGCCATCGAACGGCTCAACGCGCGCCACGGTGAGGCTCCCGGGGGAGGCGCCCGCTTCCTGCTCTTCCACCGGACGCGAAGCTGGAACGAGTCCGAGGGCTGCTGGATGGGCTGGGAGCGAAAGCGAGGCAAGCTCCACGAGCTCAACGCCCTCCTGCGGGGCTCGACGACCACCCACTTCCTGGACACCCGGCGGCCGGCGACGACACCGCCAGCGGGCGTGCGCTACGTGGTCACGCTCGACGCCGACACGCGGCTGCCACGCGGTGCGGTGGGCCGCCTGGTCGGGACGATCGCCCACCCGCTTAACCAGCCGAGCTTCGATGCGCGGGTCGGCCGGGTGACCACGGGCTACGGCGTGCTCCAGCCGCGGGTCACCTCCACGCTCCCGGCCGCGCGGGAGGCATCGATCTTCCAGCGGACCTACTCGGGAGCCGCAGGGATCGACCCGTACGCATCCGCGGTTTCCGACGTCTACCAGGACCTCTTCGGTGAGGGGAGCTACACGGGCAAGGGGATCTACGACCTCGATGCCTTCGACGCGGCGATGGCCGACCGCGTGCCCGAGAACGCGCTCCTCAGCCATGACCTGTTCGAGGGCGTGTTCGCCCGGGCAGGGCTGGTGACCGACCTCGAGCTCTTCGATGAATACCCTTCGAACTACCTGGTCTCGGCGGCTCGCCTGCACCGGTGGGCACGGGGCGACTGGCAGCTCCTGCCCTGGATCCTTGGCCGGGCCCACGACGCCACCGGCGAGCGACGCCCGAGCTCGATGCCTGCCATCGCCCGCTGGAAGATGATCGACAATCTCCGCCGGACGATGTCGGCTCCGCTCTCGCTGGCCACGCTCGCGGCAGCCTGGACGCTCCCGTCCGTCTCAGCAGCCATCTGGACCGCGTTCGTGCTGGCCGCGGTCATCGTCCCGGCGGCGCTGCCCGTCGTGGAGGGACTGCCGGCGCGGCGGAAAGGAATCTCCACGCGCGGCCACCTGCGAGCCGTGGGTGCGGACGCAACCCTCGCCGCGGCCCACATCGGTCTCGGGTTCACGTTCCTCGCGCACCAGGCGTGGCTGATGGTCGACGCGATCCTGCGAACCCTGGCGCGGCTCTACGTGACCCGCCGGAACCTCCTGGAATGGACCACGGCCGCGCAGGCGAAGATCAGTGGTGACCTCGAGCTCGCGGGGTTCTACCGGCGGATGGCAGGCAGCGTCCTGATCGCGGCCGCGGTCGGGGTCCTCGTCTTCCTGGTGAGACCGACTGCGGGCTGGATCGCCGCGCCGTTCGTCGTCCTGTGGCTCGTCGCGCCGATCGTTGCCCGATGGGTCAGCCTGCCGCCCCCGGAAACGGCGTCGGAGCAGCTCTCGGCTGCCGATGTCCGGTCGCTCCGCCTCATCGCGCGCAGCACGTGGCGGTTCTTCGAATCCTTCGTCGGTCCGGAGGATCACGCGCTGCCGCCCGACAACTTCCAGGACGATCCACGGCCGGTCGTCGAGCACCGCACGTCACCCACGAACATCGGGATGTACCTGCTGGCCACGGTGACCGCTCGCGACTTCGGCTGGATCGGGACCCTCGAGATGGTGGAGCGGCTGGAGGCGACGCTGTCGACCATCGGGAGCCTCGAACGCTTCCGCGGGCACCTGTACAACTGGTACGACACCCGCGACCTGCACCGGCTCGAGCCCGCGTACGTCTCATCGGTCGACAGTGGGAATCTCGCCGGCCACCTGCTCACGCTCTCAAATGCCTGCCGCCAGATGATCGACCAGCCGCTGCCGGTCGCGTCCGCGCTCGTCGGGATCGGTGACGCGATCGAGCTGACCCGCGAGGCCGCCGGCGCGCTGGGTGACGAGCGGAGGAGCCAGACGCTTTCCCGCCGGCAGCTCGACGAGGCCCTCGGGGTGGCAGCGGACACCCACGGCGCGGCCCCGGCGTCGCCCGCCGCCTGGGCGTCCCGCCTCCAGGAGCTCCTCACGGACGCCGGAACGTTGTCGGACATCGCCGCGGCCCTGACCACCGAGCGCGAGGAGGGTCTCGACGGCGACCTGGTCTCCTGGGCCGAAGCCACGCGGCGGGCGGTGAGCAGCCACGTCCGGGACCTGGTGCTCCTGCAACCCTCCCTGCAGGCCGACAGCTTCCCGACGCTCATCGAGCTGTCCGATTCACCGATCCTCGCACCCGGCGAGGAAGCCCCGGCCGCGGTCGCACTCGTTCGGCGCCTCCGCGCGCTTGCCGACCAGGCCCAGCAGCTCTTCCGGGAGATGGACTTCGGCTTCCTCTTCGACCCGACGCGCAAGCTCTTCTCGATCGGGTTTCGCGTCCGGGACGGGACGCTCGATCCAAGCTACTACGACCTCCTCGCCTCCGAGGCTCGCCTCGCCAGCTTCCTGGCGATCGCCAAGGGGGAAGTCTCCCCGGATCACTGGTTCCGGCTGGGCCGCGCGTTGACGCCCGTCGCTGGGGGCTCGGCGCTGATCTCGTGGTCAGGGTCGATGTTCGAGTACCTGATGCCCGCCCTCGTGATGCGCTCCCCGGTCAACAGCCTGCTCGACCACACCTACAGGCTGGTGGTGGCCCGTCAGATGAGCTATGCGGCCGAGCGCGGCGTCCCCTGGGGTATCTCCGAGTCTGCGTTCAACGCGCGCGACCTTGCGCTTGCCTACCAGTACTCGAGCTTCGGCGTGCCGGGGCTCGGCCTGAAACGGGGCCTGAGCGAGGACGTCGTCGTGGCCCCCTACGCGACCGCGCTCGCAGCGATGGTCCAGCCCCTGGCCGCGGTCCGGAACTTCGCCCGCTTGCGCAGCACCGGGGCCGCCGGGCAGTACGGCTTCCGCGAGGCGCTCGACTACACGCCACGCCGGCTCCCCGAGGGAGCATCCGTGGCAGTCGTGAAGAGCTACATGGCCCACCACCAGGGGATGGCCCTGGTTGCCCTCGGCAACGTGCTCAACGACCGCGCGATGGTGGAGCGCTTCCACGCCGACCCGATCGTGGCAGCGACGGACCTGCTGCTCCAGGAGCGGATGCCCCGCGACGTGCTCGTGGCCAGACCACGTGCCGAGGAGGTGAACAGTACGGTCGCCGTGCGCGATCTCGTGGCGCCGGTCCCGCGCCAGTTCACCTCGCCCCACGATGCGATCCCGCGGACGCACCTGCTTTCGAACGGGCGGTACGCGGTCATGGTGACGGCAGCAGGCTCCGGCTACAGCCGGTGGCGCGACGTCGCCGTCACCCGCTGGCGTGAGGACGCGACCCGAGATTCGTGGGGCAGCTACCTCTTCCTGCGCGACATGGCGAGCGGCGCGGTGTGGTCGGCGGGCCATCAGCCCAGCGGCGTGGAGGCAGACAGCTACGAGGTCACCTTCGCCGAGGATCACGCCGAGTTCCTGCGGCGTGACGGTTCGATCACGACCGGCCTGACCATCGTCGTGTCCGCGGAGCACGACGCGGAGATCCGCCGACTGACGCTGACGAATCTCGGATCGCACGATCGCCAGATCGAGCTGACCTCCTACACGGAGATCGTGCTTGCGCCGCAGGCGGCCGACGTGGCGCATCCGGCCTTCCAGAACCTGTTCGTGCAGACCGAGTTCGCCCCCGATATCGGGGCGCTGCTGGCCACGCGGCGCCCACGATCAAGCGACGAGAAGCCGGTCTGGGTGGCCCACGTGGCGGCGGTCGAAGGGGAGGTGACCGGGGTCATCCAGTACGAGACCGATCGCGCCCGCTTCGTCGGCCGCGGGCACTCGGTCCGCTCGTCGGTCTCGGTCATCGACGGACGGCCGCTCTCGAACACCGTCGGGGCCGTGCTGGATCCCGTGCTCAGCCTCCGTTGTCGGGTGACGCTTGCCCCCGGTGCAACGGCCCACGCGATCTTCTCGACGGTCGTGGCCGAGTCGCGCGAGGAGGTCCTCGACCTGGCCGACAAGTACCGGGAGACGGCCACTTTCGAACGCGCGGCGACCCTCGCCTGGACGCAGGCCCAGGTCCAGCTGTACCACCTGGGGATCCAGTCCGACGAGGTGAACCTCTTTCAGCGCCTGGCCAACCGGATCCTCTACTCGGATCCGTCGCTGCGACCCCCGACGAGCGTGCTGGCCGCGAACAAACGCGGGGCACCCGGTCTGTGGGCCCACGGCATCTCGGGCGACCTGCCGATCGTCATGGTCCGGATCGACGAAGCCGACGACCTCGACATCGTTCGTCAGCTGCTCCGCGCGCACGAGTACTGGCGCCTCAAGCTCCTGGATGTCGACCTCGTGATCCTCAACGAGCACGCCGCCTCCTACGCGGCGGGTCTCAACGACGCGCTGGAGGCCCTGGTACGGGCAAGCCAGTCCAGCCTTGTCCAGGATGCCCAGCCGCGCCACGGCGGGGTCCACATCCTGCGCGGCGATCTGATGCCGGCCGAGGACCGGACGCTCCTGCTCGCGGCTGCCCGCGCGGTTCTGCTGAGCCGCCGGGGAAGCCTGGCCGACCAGGTGGTTCGCCTGGAGCGTCCCGAGGCGCCCACCGTGCTCGCGGCACCCTCCGCCGCCGGGCACGCCCGGAGGGAGGCGCCCACGCCGCGCCCCGAGCTGGAGTTCTTCAATGGGCTGGGGGGCTTTGCCGATCGCGGGCGCGAGTACGTCACGCTCCTCGGCCCGGGACAGTCCACCCCGGCGCCCTGGCTGAACGTGATCGCCAACTCATCGTTCGGGTTCCAGGTCTCGGAAGCTGGCTCCGGCTACACCTGGTCCGGGAACAGCCGTGAGAACCAGCTCACCCCGTGGTCCAACGACCCGGTGAGCGACCCCGTGAGCGAGGCGATCTACGTCCGGGACGACGACAGCGGTGAGCTGTGGGGTCCCACGGCGCAACCGATCCGCTGCGAGCAGTCGACGTATCTCACCCGTCACGGTGCCGGGTACAGCCGGTTCGAGCACCTTCACGCCGGGGTCCGGCTCGATCTCGTCCAGTTCGTCCCGCTCGACGACGCCCTGAAGGTCTCCGTGCTCACGGTGGAGAACCGGTCCGGGCGTTCCAGGCGACTTTCGGTCACGGCCTATGCCGAGTGGGCCCTGGGCACGTCGCGCGGCGGAAGCGCACCGGGAATCATCACCGCGCTGGAGCCGGAGACCCGGTCGATCCTCGTGCGCAACCCGTGGAACACGGAGTTCGCCGGCCGGGTCGCGTTTCTCGACCTCGGCGGGCGCCAGTCGGCATGGACGGCCGATCGAACCGAGTTCCTCGGCCGCAACAGCGGGCCGGACCAGCCCGCCGGCCTGGCTCGCGGCCACCAGCTCGCGGGAGCATCCGGCGCGGGCCTGGATCCGTGCGCGGCGCTCCAGACCAGCTTCGAGCTCCGCGATGGGGAACGGACCCAGGTTCTCGTGCTGCTCGGCGAGGCGGACGGGGCCGCGGCGGCGGCCGACCTGGTGCGGCGCGGGCGAACCGCGGATCACGAGGCGTTGCTGCGCGACGTCGCAGGCTTCTGGGAGAGCGCCCTGGGCACCGTCCAGGTCCGGACTCCCGACCGCACGATGGACATCCTCCTCAACGGCTGGCTGATCTACCAGACGCTCGCGTGCCGGCTCTGGGCGAGGACCGGGCTCTACCAGGCGGGCGGCGCCTACGGGTTCCGGGACCAGCTCCAGGACATCATCGCCCTGGTGACCACCAAGCGCGATCTCGCCCGCGAGCACCTCCTGCGGGCCGCGGCGCACCAGTTTGCCGAAGGAGACGTCCAGCACTGGTGGCATCCGCCGTCGGGCCGGGGCGTGCGAACCCGCATCTCGGACGATCGCCTCTGGCTCCCGTACGCGGTCGAGCGCTACCTCGCGGTCACCGGCGACATTGCGGTTCTCGACGAGACCGTCCCCTACCTCGAGGGCCCGGCACTGCGTCCGGACCAGGCGGACGCCTACTTCCAGCCGGAACGCTCACCGAGGTCGGCGTCGCTGTTCGACCATTGCGTTGCGGCGATCGAGCTGAGCCTCGAGGTCGGCTCCCATGGGCTGCCGCTCATCGGGTCGGGAGACTGGAACGACGGCATGAACCGGGTGGGTGACCAGGGCCGGGGCGAGAGCGTGTGGCTGGGCTGGTTCCTGCATACCGTCCTGGCCGCCTTCGCGCCGATCGCGGACGCCCGGGGCGAGCAGCCTCGGGCGGAGCGCTGGCGGACCCGCTTGAAGGCACTCCGGCGGGCGCTCGAGCGGGCCGGCTGGGACGGCGACTGGTACCGGCGAGCCTTCTTCGACGATGGAACCCCGCTCGGCTCCGCGGAGAACGCGGAATGCCGGATCGACTCGATCGCCCAATCGTGGAGCGTCCTGTCCGGGGCCGCCAATCCTGCCCATGCCCGTCGCGCGATGGCCGCCGTGGATGAGTTCCTCGTCCGGTCGGGTGACGGCCTGGTCCTGCTGTTCACCCCGCCGTTCGACCATTCCGATGTCGATCCGGGCTACGTCAAGGGGTACCTGCCAGGCGTCCGCGAGAATGGCGGACAGTACACCCACGCAGCCATCTGGTCGGTGATCGCGTTCGCGGAGCTGGGCGACGGCGACAGGGCGAGCGAGCTCTTCTCCATCCTGAACCCCATCAACCACGCCGCCACGCGAGCCGGGGTCCAGCGCTACAAGGTGGAGCCGTATGTCATGGCGGCCGACGTCTACGCCGAACCGCCGCATGTCGGTCGCGGCGGATGGACCTGGTACACCGCCTCGGCGGGCTGGATGTACCAGGCCGGCCTCGAGTGGCTCCTGGGGTTCCGATTGCGCGGCACGACGCTGCGGGTCGATCCCTGCATTCCCCGCGCGTGGCCGCGCTACGAGATCGAGTTCCGGTATCACTCCGCCAGGTACCTGGTCGTCGTGGAAAACCCGCATGGGATGAATCGCGGGGTGGCAGCAACGGAGCTCGACGGAAAGGCGCTGACCCCTGGCGCCGCCATCCCGCTCGCGGACGACGGCGCGACGCACCTGGTGCGGGTCGTCCTGGGCTGATGGGTGGAGCCGAGAGGCGCTAACGCTCAGCGCGGCAAACGGCGCCTGGCGGGCGATCCGGCGAAGGTGCGGACCCGGGCGAGCAGCTGGCGCTCCGTGATCGGACCGGTCTTCTCGACCTCGATCCGGCGCGTGCGGCCGTGGCTCTCGTCGTTCGCCCGCACCTGCTCGGCGAAGTGCTCCACGACCTCGCCGTCGCCGAGCAGGAGAAGGTCGTCGACGACGGGGAGCGCGTCGGCGACCCGGGCGAAGAACGTGCGCATGTGCTCGTCGCGATGGCCCTCCCCGGCCGGGTGGTTCTCCGTGGGTGGCCGCCCGGTCGAGCGGTGGCGGCCGGGGACCGTGGAGTCGATGCGGTGGCGCATGGTGAGCTCCGGGCTCCAACTCAGCACCGTTGCCGAGCCGGCGGACATCCAGAGGCCGGTGGCGCGGGGACTGCTCATGGCTGACCCTCCTTTCGCGTGCGCGGAGCTCGATCGACGTCGGAGGCCCGCGCAGCCTCTCCGCAGTGGGCTGGAGCAGTCGACCAGCCTTGCTAGTAGGTGATGTCGTCCGACTCCGGCACGGCCAGGCTGTGGACCTTGTACGTGCCGGCCCCCAGCTGCGCGGTCACGACGCGGTGGCCCTTGCCGACCGCGTCCGAGAATGACTGGACCGGGACGGCGACGGTCAGGCGAGCGACCGCCTCACCGCCTCGCTCGTAGCGAACCTGGGTTTCCATGCCGTAGGTGTCGCTGCTCCTGACGCCGAGCTCGCCCGGATCGCATCCGAGCAAGCCCGCGACCCAGGCCCGTGCATCCCACGTCGCCACGTCAGGGCTCCACGCGACGTGCGCCCGGGCGCGAGGCGATGGCCGCGCCGATGATCAGCGCCGGCGCCATCCCGGCCGCTACCACCAGCCGTGGTGCCCCGGCAAGGGAGAGCCCCGTGCCGAGACCGACCGAGCCCGCGACGAGCCACCGGAGCATCGGGTCCGGGAGCGTCTGGAGGGCGCTCGTCGTCCCGCTGGCGCCGGTCCGGGTTGCACGAATCGTCCCCGGGACGCGCCGGACGAGCGTCCTGCCGGCGGTCCGAGCGATCGTCAGGGCCCCCGCCAGCCGCCGGCGGGCACGCGCGGGGCGGCGCCCATGGTGACGCGCGGGTGGGGACGTGACCGAGGCGCGCCGCTTGCCCTTCGCGACGTTCATGCGTGGCTCCTGCTCAGCGATGGCCAGCGCGAGAACCAGCACATGAGCGACCCGCGCGGAGTCGGTCCTGCCTGATGCCCGCGACGAGGTACGGGAGCTATCCGTCCGTATCGGCGAACGTGCCTGGCACTTCTTCCGCCGCAGTCAGCGGCTCGGTCCGCTCGCCGGCCGCGAAGTCGCCGTGGAGGCCTGCCTCCAGGATCTCCTCGGGTGTCTCCGCCATGGTCTGCTCGCCCTCCGCGAAGTCGCCCTGGAGACCTGCCTCCAGGATCTCCTCGGGTGTCTCCGCCATGGTCCGCTCGCCGGACGCGAAGTCTCCCTTTGGTGTCGCCACCGGCGTTGTGTTGAAGTCTCGCGGCGGTGTCGCCACCGGCGGTGTGTTGAAGCTCACGGGATTCTCCTTCTCGCTATCCCAGCAGATGGGGTTGCGGCATCGCGGATCCCGCAGGCTTCGAGCAGGAGCAGTGATGGGCGACGAGCCGTCCCATCGCGAGTGTGCTGCGTCGGCGCGTCGGCGTCATGACGGTCCGTCATCTCGCCGACGCGTTGCGGTCTCCGGGCCCGGCGAATCGCTGCTCCCGATGCAGCAGGAGGGAGTCTCGGGGCAGCAAAGCGGACGGGAGGTCGGCACCGGAGACTGGAGGCATCGGCGACGCCGACGGGACTCGTGGCGACCGGCCAGCGACATGCTGCCCGACCGAGCCGACCTGAGCCAACTCAGGCGTCAACAGGGACGGGGTGCGGCACCCCTACTGCCGGGCCCTGAGCGATCCCACCGACCGCCGACGATACGGCCCGACCCTTGCCGGCTCGTTTCGCCTCATACATCGCGGCGTCCGCATCCTGGACGAGACCTTCGACGGTTGCGTCCTTCACATGTCGGAACGCGACGCCGATCGAGACAGAGGTGCTCGCGAGCTGACCGGCAAGGTCGAACGGTTCGGCGAGGGCATCGATCGCCCGCGCGGCCACGGCGAGTGCTGCCTCGAGGGAGTCGACCTCCTCGAGGAGCAACACGAACTCGTCGCCGCCGAAACGAGCCGCGGTATCCCCCGCCCGGACCACTGTCCGCAGCCGCTCCCCCACGAGCATCAGCAGCCGGTCGCCCCGGGCATGACCGAGCGTGTCGTTGACTGTCTTGAAGCCGTCGATGTCCATGAACAGCACCGCGATGCTTGCCCCGTCCTGACGAGCCAGCCGGGCGAGAGCATGATCGGCGCGGTCATAGAACAGGCTCCGGTTGGCAAGGCCGGTGAGCGGATCGTGGAGCGACCGATGGCGCAGCTCCTGGTAGAGGCGCCCGTTCTCGATCGCCATGGCCGCTTCGAATGTGAGCGTCCGGGCGAGGGCGAGCAGCCGCCCGTCAATCGAGTGACGCTCGGCGCTGGTCAACTCGGCGATCCCGACGATCCTCTCCTGGGCGATGAGGGGCATGAGCAGCATGGTCACTCGACCGAGTACCTGAAGGCGGTCACGTTCGAGCGGGTCCGCCTGCTCATCGGACACGTCGATCACGATCGGCGCTTGATCGTCGGCGACGCGTTCGAGCATCGGCCGCTGCGCGATCGACTCCGGAGCCGTCTCCAGCGAACGCTCGACGGGGTGCGATCCGAACGGGACGAGGCGCCCGGTATCTGGCGCGAGCGCGTAGATGACGCAGTCGTCGTAGCCCGTCGCCTCGGCGAGGTGCCGCGCGACAAGCTGACCGAGCACTCCGGGATCGGTCGTCTCGGCAAGGTCGGACGACAGCGCAAACAGCCGGCGGAACTCCTGGCCCGAGGCCTTGAGGCCCTCGGCCGACCAGTAGAGGACGATGAAGACGACCCCGATCACCACGACAAGTACCACCAACTCCACGGGTGTCTCGACCGCGGCCGAGGCAGTTGAGTCGTCGGGGAGGAGATGTACGAGCAGGGAGCCAACGGCCGCTGCCCACGCAAGGCCCATGACGTGGCGAAGCTTCCCGCCTTCGAGATAGCGGATCGCGGCTGCGATGGGCAGCAGGTAGGCCGGCGCCAGGGCAAGCACGAGGAACGGCTGGAACAACGACGTCGCGAGGATCCAGGCGATGGTCACGCTCGCCACCCGATTCACGAGCGCCTCGAGATTCTCGTGGTCGACCGCGCGACGGGGTCCCGCCGCAAGCCATGCGGCGAACAATCCTCCCACGATCACCGGCCCGAACCACCGGGGATTGCTGATCGCGATGGACGCGATGCCATCAATCACCATGCCGATGCCGTCCGCGGCGATCAGGAGGTTGAGGAACCGCCGCACCTCGACTCGCTGGATCGCCTCATCGGGGCTTGGGGTTGCGGCTCTCTCGTCCTCACGCCGTTTCGCGGGGTTCGTTTCGTCCACGTCTGCTCGCCGCCCCGGCCCCCTGCCCCCATGCTCGCTCATCGACATCCTGGATGAGCCGCTCGAGGTGGGCCGACCGGACGGGCAGCGAGGTCACATCGGGCGAACCGATCCACGCCCAAGGTAGGTGGCCAGCCCACCGTCGTCATGACGGCTCGTCATCTCTAGATCGAACGGCAGGACGCCATCGCTGGTGCGTCGGCAAGCACGTGCCGTGCTCCGAATTGGCGGCCCTTTGCGCGAACGTCGCTGGTTGTGATAATCGCCCGGAGTCGTGGCCGCGATGGCTCGGGCGGCTCGACCGTTGACGGGCGGCCGTTCTCCCTGAGCCCAGCAGGGAGAGACTGTTCAAGAACGGACCTATCGAGCTGACTCGAGAATGATCGCCGCAGCCAACCTCGCTCTCCGGTTCATCATCGAGATCTCGGGGGTCGTCGCACTCGGCTATTGGGGCTTCGCCGTCAGCTCCACCACCGCAGTGCGCATTGCGCTCGGAGTGGGTACACCGCTCGTGCTCGTCATCGTCTGGGCCTTCATCGTTGCGCCTGGGCACACAACCCCTTCTCGCAGGTCGTGCGGATGACACTCGGCACCATGCTGCTCGAGGTACGGAACGCGGCGGCGACTGGTTTCATGCGGGCCAGGCGCCAAAGCCCGCGCGCCGGGCTTGAGCCTCGCCGGCGCCCGCATCGGTCCCGACGCATGACGGCCTGTCATGACATGCCCTCTGGCCGCTCACACACTTCCTCTCGTCAAGCGCACATCAAGGTGAAGGCCGGCCGAGCAAGGCAGTCAGGACGCCGGCAGGCACCATCCGCCAAGAGGGTCGACCTCGCCGCTCGCGCGACAGGCCCTCCGCACGAAACGCGATGACGTGGAGCTGCCGAAAGGACAAGGCACATGACTGTGCAAATCGTCAAACCCGTCCAATACCAGAGCGTCAATCCCGCTACCGGCGAAGTCCTGAAGCAGTTTCAGCGTCTGACCGACAAGGAGCTTGAGGCCAAGATCGCGACCGCCGAGGAGTGCTTCGCAACCTGGCGAAACAAGACGTATGCCCAACGCGGGGTCATCGTGGCCAAGGCAGCAGAGCTGCTGCATGCCCAGGCCGCCGAGTTCGCGCACACGATGACGATCGAGATGGGCAAGCGCATCGGCGAAGCCCTCGGAGAGGTGGAGTTCAGCTCAGACATCCTCTCCTACTACGCCAAGAACGCCGAGCGTTTCCTGGCTCCGGTGAAGCTCCATCCGTCTCTCGGCGAAGGACACATGGAGAGCAGCCCGATCGGCGTGATCTTCTGCGTGGAGCCCTGGAACTTCCCCTACTACCAGCTTGCCCGGGTCGCCGGTCCGCACTTGATGGCCGGCAATGTCCTGTTGGTGAAGCACGCAGGCATCGTGCCGCAATGCGCCATCGCCTTCGAGAAGCTGTGGATCGACGCCGGCGCACCCGCCGGCCTCTACACCAATCTTCTGATCTCGCACGAGCAGTCCGACCACCTCATCGAGGATCCGCGGGTAAAGGGTGTGGCCCTCACCGGCAGCGTGGCGGCCGGCAGGAGCATCGCGGCCAGGGCCGGCCAGAACCTCAAGCCGTCCTCGATGGAGCTCGGCGGTAGCGACGCGTTCATCGTGCTCGAGGACGCAGATCTCGAACACACCATGAAGTGGGCCGTCTGGGGACGGATGTACAACACCGGGCAGACCTGTTGCGCCGCGAAGCGCTTCATCGTGGTCGAGCAGGTCGCCGACACGTTCCTCGAGCAGTTCAAGTCCGAGCTCGGCGAGCCTCAAGGCAGGCGATCCGCTGGACGAGAAGACGACCCTGGGTCCTTTGTCGACGAATGGGCCCTGGTCGACCTGTTGAAGCAGGTCGACGTTGCGGTCTCCCATGGGGCAACGGTGCGTCATGGGCGGCAAACGGATCGATCGTGCGGGATCGTTCATGCAGCCGACGATCCTGACCGACGTCAAGCCGGACAACCCGGCGTTCCGCGACGAGTTCTTTGGCCCCGTCGCAATGTTCTTCCGGGTGAAGGACGAGGACGAGGCCATCGCGCTCGCCAACGATTCGGACTTTGGGCTGGGCGGCTCCGTCTTCACCAGGGACATCGAGCGCGGCAAGCGTGTGGCGAGCCGTGTCGAGACGGGAATGATGTTCATCAACAACATCAGCTGGTCGGATGCCGAGCTGCCATTCGGTGGCATCAAGAACTCCGGCTATGGGCGCGAGCTCGGCGACATGGGCATCCAGGAGTTCGTGAACAAGAAGCTGGTCCGCTACGCGCCGCTGGAAGCGCCGGTGTAGGGCGCACCGATAGACCGGCCCGCTTCGATCGCCGGATTGCAGCGACAGAGCGACAAGGCGTTCCAGTGAACCCGGATGCCGTATCGGTCGCCGTCGTGATTCACACGGGTCCGGGCGTCAGAAGAACGACTGCCGGGAGTTGGAGATGCCGATGTACGTCAACGTCGCCGTCCTGAAGGAGACCCATCCACACGAGCGGCGCGTTGCCATGACGCCGTCTGTTGCCCCCAAGCTCATCAAGCTCGGCGCCAAGCTGCACATGCAGACGGGCGCGGGGGAAGCCATCAAGCTGGCCGACGCCGCGTTCAAGGACGTCGTCTTCATCGCCGATCGCAAAGAGCTCGTCGCTGACGCCGACGTGGTGCTCGCGGTCCAGCCCCCGGCCTTGGATGTGATCGACTCCATGAAGGAGGGCGCCATTCTCATCTCCTTCATCTACGCCGGGCATCGAGCCGGCCCTGGTGGAGCGCCTCATCGAGAAGAAGATCACCTGCTTCGCCATGGAGACGCATCCCGCGCATCACTCGCGCGCAGTCGATGGACGCGCTCTCCAGCCAGTCCGCTCTTGCGGGCTACTACGCGGTGCAGCTCGGCGCCACGCATCTCGGTCGCATCCTGCCGAAGATCACGACAGCTGCCGGCGCCATCGGGCCGGCCAAGGTGCTCGTGATGGGTCTCGGTGTGGCAGGGCTGGAGGCGCTTGCCACCGCGCACCGTCTCGGTGCCGTCACCGAGGGCTACGACGTCCGTCCAGAAACGCAGGAACAGGCCCTGTCGCTCGGAGCTACGTTCGTCGAGACCGGTGTCGATGCCACGTGGCAAGGGCGGCTATGCCCGTGCGCTGAGCACGACGGAAAAGCGCAAGGTCGCTGACGTCCTCACAAAGCATATCCAGGCAGTCCGACCTGATCATCACCACCGCGGCCATACCCGGCACGACCGTCGCCGAAGCTCATCAGCAAGGTTCAGGTCGCGGGCATGAAGGCCGGCGCCGTGATCGTCGATCTGTCCGCCGAGGGCGGCGGCAATTGTGAAGACACGCAGCCGGGACAGACGATCGAGGTGGGGCAGGTGACGATCGTCGCCCCGCTGAACGTGCCTTCGCTGCTCGGCGAGGATGCCAGCGAGCTCTACGCCAAGAACCTGTACAACCTCCTCGCCCTGATGTTGAAGAACAACATCATCGAGATCGACTGGACGGATGAGATTCTCGCCAAGACCGTCATCACCCACGCCGGCGAGATCAAGAACCCTTCCTCGAATCACGCAGCCCACGCCGACAGTTGAACCAAGGACACAGGGCCAGACCAGTCGCCAACGCGGCATGAGCCCGATCAGGAGATCGAGATGAACTTCGAGATAGCGATGACCGGCTTCGTTGCCCTGTACGTCTTCATGCTCGCCGGCTTTGCCGGCTGGGTGATCATCGGCCACGTGCCGGCGATCTTGCATACGCCGTTGATGTCCGGCTCCAACTTCGTGCACGGCATCGTCGTGGTCGGCGGGATCTTCGCCCTGCTCAATGCGAGCACCGCGCTGGAGCAGGCGATCGGCTTCTTCGCGGTGCTGCTTGGCGCGGGCAATGCCGCCGGCGGCTATGCCGTCACCGACCGCATGCTCGCGATGTTCCAGGCGAGCGGCCACAAGGCCAAACATGCGAAGCACCGCGCGGCGAAGGCCTAACCCATGAAGACAGGCTGAGGGACGGTCATGTTGACTTCGCTCTCGCAACTGGCAATCGGCGCCATCGATCTCGCGGCGGCGTTCCTCTTCATGTACGGCCTCAAGCGCATGTCATCGCCGGTGACGGCTGCCGTCCGGGATCTTCGTCGCCGGTATTGGCATGCTCGTCGCGATCGCGGCAAGCTTCCTCTACGTCTTCAACGTCGAGCGCAGCAGCCAAGCCATTCCTGCCGGTCAATATCGGCCTCGCCATCGTCGCCCTCGCCGTCGGCGGAGGCGTCGCCTGGTGGAGCGGCAAGAAGGTCGCGATGACATCGATGCCGCAGATGGTGGCGCTCTACAACGGCATGGGCGGCGGAGCCGCCGGGGCGATTGCCGCGGTCGAGTTGTTCGGCGACAAGGCGCAGGGCCCGACGCAGCTCGTGGTGACGTTGATCGGGGCCTTGATCGGCGCCGTGTCGCTGTCAGGCTCGCTGATTGCCTGGGCCAAGCTCGAAGGCGTCATCAAGAAGCCGTTGCGGTTCACGGGCCAACAGGTCGTCAACGCCGTGGCAATGCTGGCGACCGTCGTCATCGGCGGCTACATCGTCTTCGTGGCGCTGAACGGCACGGCGCGGTCCGATCGCCGTGCCCACGCTTGATCTACGTGTTCTTCGCGCTGCGCGCTGATCTTCGGGATTCTGATGACGCTGCCGATCGGCGGCGCCGACATGCCGGTCGTGATCTCGATCTACAACGCCGCGACCGGCCTCGCGGTCGGCCTCGAAGGCTTCGTCCTGCAGAACCCGGCACTGATGATCGCCGGCATGGTGGTCGGCGCCGCCGGCACGCTACTGACCCTGCTCATGGCGAAGGCCATGAACCGGTCGGTTGCCAATATCGTATTCACGAACTTCGGGGCAGCCACCAAAGCACAAGCAAGGCGCCATCAAGGGCAGCCTCAAGCCGACCGAGGCCGGTGACGCGGGCATCTTCATGCGCTATGCCACCAAGGTCATCATCGTGCCGGGCTACGGCCTCGCCGTCGCGCAGGGACAGCAGAAGCTCTACGAGTTCGTGAAGCTGTTGCAGGCGGCAGGGGTCGAGGTCAAGTTCGCGGTCCATCCGGTGGCCGGGCGCATGCCAGGCCAGATGGACGTGTTGCTCGCCGAGGCGGGCGTGCCCTACGACCTCATCTTCCAGCTCGAAGATATCAACGACGATTTTGCCGAGACCGACGTCGCGCTCGTGATCGGTGCGAACGATGTGGTGAATCCCGCCGCGCGAGTCGACAAGTCTTCGCCGATCTACGGGATGCCGATCCTCAACGCCGACAAGGCCAAGAAGGTCTACGTCGTCAAGCGCGGCGACCGGGAAGGGCTACGCCGGCATCGTCAACGCGCTGTTCTACGCGGACAACTGCGAACATGGTCTACGGCGACGCCCAGGCCGTGCTGATCAAGATGATCGAGGCGGTGCGCGGACTGGGACTGTCAAGCGCCGCCTGATCCAGAAGCTCAATCGATCTTCGACGCAACTCGCTCACGAGAGAAGGTTCACATGGCTGGCAAGATGCACGTCGCCGTCGTCGAGCAGTTCGGAAAGCCGTTGGCTCTTCAGGAATGGGACATCCCGTCTCCGCGGCCCGGCGAGATCCTGGTCAAGACCGAGGCCTGTGGCGTTTGCCACACCGACCTCCATGCCGCGACGGGCGATTGGCCGCTGAAGCCGAAGATGCCGTTCATACCCGGTCATGAGGCCATCGGACTCGTTGCGGCGATCGGCGCAGGTGTCACCACTCGTGAAGGAGGGCGACCGCGTCGGCGTGCCCTGGCTCTACTCGGCCTGCGGTCATTGCGAGTATTGCCTGACCGCTTGGGAGACGGTCTGCGCCGAGTGCGGAGTTCGGCGGCTACACCAAGAATGGCGGTTTTGCGGAGTACCTGATCGCCGATCCCGATTACGTGGCCCATATTCCAGCCGGCCTTGACCCCAAACAGGCGGCGCCGCTCATCTGCGCCGGCATCACCACCTACAAGGGCATCAAGGAGACCCAGGCAAGGCCGGGCGAGTGGATCGTCATCTCCGGCGCGGGCGGCCTCGGACACCTGGCAATTCAATACGCAAAGATGATGGGTCTTCAGGTCTGCGCCGTGGACATCGATGACGACAAGCTTGCGCTTGCCACGCAGATGGGCGCCGATTTCGTCGTCAATGCCAAGCACGGCGAGCCGGCCGAGGCCGTCAAGAAGGCCACCGATGGCGGTGCGCACGGCGTCCTGATCACCGCACCCTCGCTCGGCGCCTTCAAGCAGGGAATCGGCATGACGCGCAAGCGTGGCACGTGCGTGCTGGTCGGCCTGCCGCCGGGCGATTTCCCGGTACCGCTATTCGAGGTGGTGGCGAACTGCATCACCATCCGTGGCTCCTTTGTCGGCAACCGTGAAGATATGGCCGAGGCCCTGGCGTTCGCCGCCGACGGGAAGGTCAAGGCCGATATCGAGCTGCAGCCGCTGTCGGCGATCAACGATGTCTTCGGCCGGCTCGAACACGGCAAGGTCGCCGGCCGTGTGGTTCTCGACTTCATCGGAACCGCAGCACACGACGACACGGCCACCACGGCGATGGCGCCGCAAGCGGCGTCGGCCGGCTAGATGCAGCCAGACGAGATGGCGACGGATCGGACACTCGAGCCCGACAGGCTCGCCCTCCTGACGCCCGCACAGATGGCCATCGCCGATCGGTCGGCCGAGGCGATCGGTGTTGACGGGTTCGACCTCATGGAGGCGGCCGGAAGCGCCGTCGCGGCCGCGGTCGGGGCACGATGGTCCAAGCGGTCAGTTGCCGTGCTATGCGGACCGGGTAACAACGGCGGCGACGGATTCGTCGCCGCCCGACATCTTGCGGCTGCGGGCTGGCCCGTGAAGCTCTTCCTGCTTGGCTCTCGCGGGAGCCTCACCGGTCAGGCTGCCCGCGCCGCCGACCTTTGGGCAGGTTCGGTGGCGCCGTTCTCGCCCGAAAGCCTCGACGGTGCCGGTCTCGTGGTCGATGCGATCTTCGGCGCAGGTCTCTCGCGTCCCTTGGACGGTGAGGCTCTCGCTGTTGTCGAGTCGCTCAGAGAGCGTCGGATACCCACGTGCGCGATCGATGTGCCAAGCGGCGTCGACGGGGCATCCGGGATGGTTCGCGGTGCCGCTGCGCCTGCGGAGCTCACCGTGACCTTCTTTTGCAAGAAGCCCGGCCACGTGCTGTATCCGGGGCGCGGGCTTTGCGGCGACATCCTGGTGGCCGACATCGGCATCCCAGCTGCGGTGCTCGAACGCATTGTCCCGAACACATGGGAGAACGGACCAGACCTCTGGCTGGAGGCCTACCCCTGGCCACAGCCCGAAAGCTACAAGTACAAGCGTGGCGACGTGCTGATCCTTGGCGGCGAGGCGATCACGGGCGCCAGCCGGATGACCGCCCAGGCTGCCTCGCGCGGAGGGGCAGGGATGGTAACGCTCGCTGCGCCGACCAAGGCGTGGAGCATCTATGCGACCTCGCTGACGAATGCGATCGTTCGCATCGTTGTGATGGCCTGTCGGATTTCAAGACCCTGCTGGCCGACTCACGACGGAATGTCATCGCGATCGGGCCTGGAGCC
The DNA here is from genome assembly GCA_963814115.1 of uncultured Chloroflexia bacterium. Taxonomy (GTDB): domain Bacteria; phylum Chloroflexota; class Limnocylindria; order Limnocylindrales; family CSP1-4; genus CTSoil-043. Next base: position 464,632 of record CAWFBS010000006.1, read on the forward strand.
GGTGTCGGTTCATCGACAAGGGGGTTCGTCCTTGCCGCGCTCGCGACCAAGCGAGCGACCGTGCTCGACGCCGACGCGCTGACTTCGTTCGCCGACGCGCCACAGGACCTGTTTCGAGCCATTGTTGGCCCTTGTGTGCTGACCCCGCACGCAGGCGAGTTCACGCGCCTGTTCCATTTCGAGGGCGACAAGCTGCAACGCACCCGGGACGCTGCGAGGCAGTGCAACGCGGTCGTCCTGCTCAAGGGCCCCGATACCGTGATCGCCGCCCCAGACGGTCGCGCGATCATCAATTCGAACGCCCCCGCTCAGCTCGCGACCGGCGGGAGCGGGGACGTTCTGACTGGCATCGTTGCCGCGCTGCTCGCGCAGGGAATGGCGCCGTTCGAGGCCGCATCCGCAGCCGCCTGGCTTCATGGGGCCGCAGCCGCGGAATTCGGCCTGGGTTTGCTCGCAGAAGACCTGCCGAACGCTCTGCCAGCGCGTGCTGCAGAAGCTACGCCTCTCCGTTCGGCGGTCGACCGGAACGCAGAGCTTCAAGCGAGACGAGGGATAGCCAATGAAAGCCATGGTCCTGAACAGGTCCAAGACTCCCCTCCAATGGACGGACCTGCCGGATCGGCAGCCTGGATCCGGCGAGATTCGCGTGAAGGTTCTGGCTTGCGGCGTCTGCCGCACCGACTTGCACGTCGTGGACGGAGAATTGCCCAACCCGAGCTCTCCGATCATCCCCGGCCACGAGATCGTCGGCCGCATTGATGCACTTGGAACCGACGTTGAAGGGTTGCGCCTGGGCGAGCGCGTTGGCATTCCGTGGCTTGGCCACACCTGTGGCGTCTGCCCTTACTGCGTGAGCGGCCGCGAGAACCTCTGCGATCATCCCCTCTTCACGGGATGCACGCGCGATGGCGGATTTGCGACGGCGACGGTCGCCGATGCACGCTTTGCGTTTCCTCTCGGCGAGGCCGGCGCCGACGTCGCGCTTGCTCCGCTTCTCTGCGCCGGGCTGATTGGCTGGCGTTCGCTGACGATAGCTGGAGACGGCAGGAGGCTGGGCCTCTACGGCTTCGGTGCCGCGGCCCACATCGTGGCGCAGGTGGCGAAATGGCAGGGCAGATCTGTCTACGGCTTCACCCGGCCGGGAGATGTCGCCACGCAGGCTTTCGCGCGCACGCTTGGCGTGACGTGGGCGGGCGGCTCGGATGAGATGCCGCCTGATTTGCTCGATGCCGCGATCATCTTTGCGACCGTCGGCGATCTGGTGCCGATGGCACTGAAGGCGCTCCGCAAGGGCGGCCGCGTCGTATGCGCGGGGATCCACATGAGCGACATCCCGAGCTTCCCCTATCGGCTGCTGTGGGAAGAGCGACAGATCGCATCGGTCGCCAACCTGACGCGAGAGGATGGGGTCGAATTCCTGCGCATCGCTCCCGAAATCGGCATCGTCACAACGACCACAACCTACCCGCTCAATAAGGCGAACGAAGCGCTCGCCGATCTCCGCGCCGGCAGGTTCGAAGGCGCAGCAGTCCTCGTGCCTTGAGCCGCCAGTCAACGTCGTGCGACCGTTCTGCCCCGGGCCGGGCACGTCGACCCTTGGCCCGGGAGGAGGAGGCGATCCGAGGCATCTCGCTGCCCGACGAAAGCCGAGGGAGCACGGACCCGTCTGCCCTGACCGTGGTCATCGGACGGGCGCGCCCCGCTGGGGGCCGCCGTGCGCCGAATATGAAGAGGCGCTCGCGGACGCAAGGTCAGCAACGATCGACCGATCATGTCACCGCCGATCTCCGGAGTATCGTTGGCCGCATGAAAGGTGATCGAGTCGAAGCCATGGTCGACACGGGGCAGGGCGTCCAGACCTTCGAGATCGTCGCCACACGCGCCGGCCGCCGCATCGAGGTGGTCACCTCCCGCGGGGTGGTGGAGGTCCGGGAGGTGACGCGGACCGGTCAGCCGGTCCGTACCGGTCGCTTCATGACGAGCCGCCTCATCGCCCTCGTCGAGCACCCGGCGATCGACGAGCGTGGTCGCGTCGAGGTGACCACGCGGCATCGTCTCCAGGCGCGCGAACGCGCGTAGCCGGGCAGGAGGAACCACGTTGACGATCGACTCCGGCTCGCAGCGTTACCGACGGGCCGTGCGGCACGCGATGGCCGGATTGCTCGATCAGTTCCCCCAGGATGTCCGGCCGCACGCGGTCGAGTTGGCCGACTTCTGGCTCGCGCTGGGTCTCGCGATCGGTCTCGAGCACGCAAGCGAGGCGCAGCAGCTGCTCGGGCTCATCGAGGCCAACGAGGAGAAGATGGCCGATCTCTCCCACGACGCACGGGCCTTCCTGGAGAAAGCGCTCGCATAAGGCGGTCGCGTAGGCGGGCAGGATGGCGGCGGGCCGTCGGTGGCCCGGTCCCGCCTGCTGGTTTCGTGGGGACGGGAGGGATGTCTATCCGTATACTCGCCGTCTTCGCACCGGGGGGCGCTCCAGCCATCAGGCTGTCGAGACGCGCTTCCTCAAGATAAGGGGGGCAGCAATGCCGAAGATCGTGGTTACTGCGGCGGTCAAGGATGTCGAGGCGTGGCTGAAGTTCAAGGCGGAGATGATTGCCGCGCTGTCGGCGGTCGCGTCGGACGGGTCGAGCTACGTTGCGATGGATGGCAGCGACCAAGTCGCGAGCACCTGGGATGTCCCCGACATGGAGGCCTTCCAGGCGGCGCAGCGTTCGTTCTCGCCGGAATTGGCGGCGCTGGCGGAAAGAGCCGGGATGATCCCACCGGTGATGATCTACATCAAGAAGTAGCGGATCCCGGCCAGTCGGGCGCCCGGACGCGCAGGTAGGCCCGACCCGCTCCGTTCCGTCATGCGATCGCGAATGACCATCTGCCAACGCTCATCCGGCAGCAGCGACGCATCTCACGCGGGTGCGACCACCTATCCAGTCGACGACCGAACGGTCACTGAAAAGTTCCGGAGCGTCCGATCGAGATGTCGCCGACCGACGATGAGGGGCCAGTCGAGGCACTCGGCCCGCATCGTCTCGATCAGGCGCTCGGCGCAGGAAGCCCACCGCGTGGCATCTCCCAGGCGTTCGAGCGTTCCTCGACCGCACACGCGGGTCCGTTCCTGCCTGGTGGGTTGGCAACCCGCCGCACCTACCCGCGGAGCCGAGCGCGCCCGAAGTAGCCAAGCACGAAGAGCACGATCAGCACGACGACCACGATCGTGACGATATCCATGGAACTGCCGCCTTTCATGAGGACCCGCGGTGGGGCACCCATCACGGCCGACGCATCTCGCCGCCTCGTGTGGCCCCGGGGACGGCCTTCACGGTGGGCGCAGTCCTCGTCGTCGTCATGACGGTCAGTCATCCGCTGGCTGGCTCGGCAGAGCACGCGCGAGTGCTGAGTCCAAGCCTAGAATTGGATGGGGTTGGGGGCTGCGCTGGAGGTGATCGTGGCGGGCAGTCACGCGGGGCGAGGCGTCATCCAGGCGCGCCGGGCGCTCGTGCTCCACGATCGCCCGCTGGTCGTGGATCTGATCACCCTGACGCTCAATCACGGCGTCTTCGATGTCCGGGCCGCGAGCACCTTCGCCGAGGCGAAGCGCATCCTGGTCGAATGGGCCCCGAACATCGGCCTGGTCGACATGGACCACGATGACAGCACGGCGCTGCTCAAGCTGCTGGGTGCCTCGAAAGGGATGCAGCGCGCCGGAACGCCCGTCCTCGGCCTGACCCGGCGCGGTGACCTCAAGACGAAGCTCCAGGCGTTCGATCTCGGTGTCGACGACATCCTGACGATGCCCTTCTCGCCCGAGGAGCTGCTCGCGCGGGCCATCGTGATCACCCGGCGGGCGTCCGGAACCGATGTGCCGCTCATCCCCGTCATTCGGCTCGGCGAGATCGATGTCGACATCGTGAACCGCGAGGTCCGGGCTGGAAGCTCGGTCGTCCACCTGTCCGGGATCGAGCAGAGCCTGCTCTACCTGCTCGCCAGTAGCACCGGCCGCATCGTCACCAGGGAAGAGATCCTCGACACGATCTGGGGCACCGACTTCATCGTCGAGAGCAACATCGTCGATCGCCACGTCCGGAGCCTGCGCGTGAAGCTCCAGAACAACTATCGGCATCCACGCTTCATCGAGACGATCCGCAACCGAGGCTATCGCTTCATCCCGACGTTCTCGAACGTTGGCTGGGTGGGCGCGCCAACGGCGAACGAAGACACGCGCAACTGAACGTCACCCGGGCTCAGGGTCGACGGTGGACACCACGATCCAACTGGCCGGGATGCTGACGGCCGCCGCCTATTTCGACGCGGATTCCGAGGCGGAACGGGAAGTCCGCGAGCTCACCGACAAGCGGCCCCACTTGACATCATACTGACCAGACGTTTAGTCTACTGAACGTGCGTTCAACCATCGACGACGGCGATCTTACCGCCCGCGCGACCATCCGGAATGCCGCGTTGCGGCTCTTCGCCGAACGTGGGCCGGACGCGGTGACCGTGCGCGAGATCGCCGCCCAGGCCGGCATCTCCCCGGCGCTCGTCCTCCACCACTTCGGGAGCAAGGACGGCCTGCGTGCCGAGGTCGATGTGTTCGCCGCGAAGGCGTTCGACGCGATCCTCGAGGCCATCCCGACCGAAGAGCTCGCCGAGCTGCTCGTCGGCGGGGCGCCGCAGGGCTCGCTCGCCGAGGCATTCGCCCGGGGCTTCCCGCCCGGCTCGCCGCTGCCGGCCTACCTGCGCCGGCTTCTCCTGTCCAACGACCCGGCGGGAGCCGCGCTGTTCGGACGGTGGTATGCCGCGACCCGACGCCTCCTCGACGTTCTGGGCCAGATAGGCGTCGCTCGGCCGAGCGCAGATCCTGACATCCGGGCGGCGTTCTTCCTGGTCAATGACCTCGCACTCATCCTCCTGAGGAACCAGATCGCCCTGGCGATCGGAGCGGACCCACTGACCCCCGAGGGGATGGACCGGTGGGCCCGGGAGGCCAGCATCGTCTACGCCGAGGGCGCGTTCCGTGCCCAGCAGAAGGAGTAACACCCCATGACCGCGGCCCAACCCGTCATCCGGACCCAAGGGCTGACCAAGACCTTCGGACCGGTGCGCGCCCTCGACGGGCTCGACCTCGAGGTGGCTCCCGGAGAGGTTCACGGTTTCCTCGGCCCCAACGGAGCGGGCAAGTCGACGACGATCCGTGTCGTCCTGGGCCTCATCCGCGCCAGCGGCGGTCACGTCGAGCTCTTCGGCGGTGACCCGTGGCGCCAGGCCGCGACGCTCCACGAACGGCTCGCCTATGTCGCCGGCGACGTCGCGCTCTGGCCGGGGCTCACCGGTGGGCAGTGCCTCGACGTCCTCGGCGCGACCCAGGGCGGGCTCGACGAGGCTCGCCGGGCCGCCCTCATCGAGCGGTTCGACCTCGACCCGACCAAGCGGATCCGCGACTACTCCAAGGGCAACCGGCAGAAGGTCGCCCTCATCGCCGCCCTCGCCGCCGACGTCGACCTGCTCATGCTCGACGAGCCCACCTCCGGGCTGGACCCGCTCATGGAACAGGCCTTCCAGGAGGTCGTCCGCGAACGGCGCAAGGAGGGCTGCACGGTCCTGCTGTCGAGCCACATCCTCGGCGAGGTCGAGGCCCTTGCCGACCGGGTGACCATCATCCGCCGGGGCCGGACCGTGACGACCGGAACCCTCGCCGAGCTGCGACGGCATACCCGCACCCACGTCCACGCGGTCACCGTCGACGCGCCGGCTGGCCTCGCCAACGCCCCGGGCGTCGCGGACCACGTCTCCGAGCGGCTCGACGGTCACGTCGACAGCCGGTTCACCATCGACGCCGAGCACCTCGACGCGGTCGTCGGCCTGCTGCATACCGCACGGATCCACACCCTCACCGTGACCCCCCCGAGCCTGGACGCGCTCTTCCTGCGCGCCTATGACGGGGATGCCGTGCCCCTCGATGCCACCGAGCTCGGAGCGCCGGCGGAGGCGCGACGATGACGGCGAACGGCCTGCGGGCCATGCTCGGTGTCCAATGGCGGACACACCGCCGCGGGACGCTCGTCTGGATGTTGGTCCTCATCGCCGGTATGGTCGGCACGGCGGGGTCGATCGCCGGCATCTACACCACGCCCGAGAAGATCCACACCTACGCCCAGGCCGTCACCGCCGGCGACGCCCTCGTCGCGATCAACGGCCGGGTCGAGGGGATCGACAGTCTCGGCGGGGTCATCGCGGACGAGTTCGGCTTCCTCGCTGCCTTCCTCCTCCCGCTCCTTGGGATCCGCCTCGTCGCCCAGGTCACCCGGAGCGAGGAGGAGGCCGGGCGGCTCGAGACAATCCTCGCGGGCCGCGTCGCGCGCCACGTCCCGGTACTGGCCGGGCTCGTGCTCGCCTCCGCGGCCATCTTCGTCACCGCCATCGCGTTCGCCCTCGGGCTCATCGCCTTTGGGGTGCCCGCCACCCGGTCGGTCCTCTACGCCGCCTCCCTGGGCACCCTCGCCTTTGTCTTCTCCGGACTCGCGGCGCTGCTCGCCCAGGTCAGCCTGCACTCCCGGGGCGTCTACATGTGGGGCCTGCTCGTCCTCGCCGCGGCCTACGTGCTGCGGGGCGTCGGAGACGTGACGAGCACCTGGGTCACCTGGCTCTCGCCCCTCGGCTGGGCCGAGAAGGCCGCGCCCTTCGGGGACATGCGGTGGTGGACCCTCCTCATCCCCCTCGCCGTCGGCGGGCTGCTCGCCACGCTCGCCGTCCTCGTGGCCGGACGCCGCGACCTCGGCAGCTCCCTGCTCCGCGGGGGCGCGGGATCGGCGCGGGCGACGACATGGCTGCGTAGCCCGCTGGGGCTGGCGACCGCCATCCACCGCCCGGCGATCCTCGGCTGGCTGGCTGGTGCCGTGATCCTCGCCGCCATGATGGGCGCGCTCGCACAGCAGTTCATCGACGCCATCCTCGGCAACCCAGGCATGGCCGAGGCCCTCGGGGTGTCGGGTGCGCAACCCGTAGACGGGATGGTCGCCCTCACCCAGCTCTACATCGCCATCATCGCCACGGGGTATGCCGTCCAGGCCGTCGGCAGCCTGCGCAACGAGGAGACGGCCGGACGTCTCGAGATCCGAGTGTCCGGCAGTCTGTCCCGCATGGGCTGGCTCGCCGCCCACGGCCTCGTCATCGTCACCGGTCTCGCCGCCATCGTCGTCGTCTCCTCGCTCGCGCTGGCCGCGGGGATGGCGTGGTCCATGGGCTCCGGGGTGAACCTGGGCAGTGTCGTCGGGGCGGGCGCGGCATACCTGCCGGCCGAGCTCGTCGTTGCCGGGCTGGCGCTCGCGCTCTTCGGCTTGTGGCCAAAGGCGTTCGCGGCGAGCTGGGCGGTTTTCGCCTTCGTCGCCTTCATCGCCTTCCTCGGTGCGGGCCTCAACCTTCCCGGGTGGCTGCTCGACCTCTCCCCGACCACCCATGTCGGCAACCCGCCGCTGGGCACCGTCGAGGCGCTGCCGCTCGTCGTCCTCGGAGCCATCGCCGCGGTCCTCGGCGTCGCCGCGGCGGTCGGCTTCCGTCGTCGAGGGGTGCCGCAGAGCTGAGCCCATCGCAGTCTCGGGCTCCGGGTTCCCGAGGCTACGCCCGTCCCGCTCCCTGCCGGTCGGGTGTTGCCGGGCCCCGACCCGGCGGCACGACCGGCCCTGCTGTCTTGTCCACGGGCACGACCTCGCGGGTGATGGTCGAGTCCTGGCACCCCACACGACTGCCCGAGCCGCGCGGGGTGAAGCCACCACCCCAGGTCAGTACCCCTTTGACGTCCTTCGCAAGCTTATGCAAGAATGCACCGATGACATGGAGTGTTATGAGCGGATCTGCCACAGCCGCAGCCCTTCGCGATCTTGCGCCCCGGCGGCGGCAGCGAATCCGCTCGATCGTCGAATCGCGCGGCGCCGCGCGTCTCGACGAGCTGAGCGCGATCCTCGGCGTCTCGCAGGCAACCGTCCGGCGCGACCTGGACGATCTGGCGGCAGATGGCGCGGTCCGGCGCGTCCACGGGGGCGCCGTCGCGATCGGCGAACGCCCGAGCGAACCCCACTTCGACGTCAAAGCCGTCGAGGCCGCCGCGGAGAAGGAACGCATCGCGGCACGGGCGCTGGAGCTGCTCGCCCCGGATGACACCGTCTACCTCGACAGCGGGACGACCGTGCTCGCCGTCGCCCGGATGCTCCGGGGGTGGGATCACCTGACGGCGGTCACGAACAGCCTGCCCGCAGCGATGGAGCTCGCCGGCCGGGGTCCGCGCCTCATCGTCGTCGGGGGGGAGTTCCGGGAGCGGAGCCAGGCCCTTGTCGGCCCGCTCACGCACCCCCTCCTGGAGAGCATCCACGTCGACCGGGCCCTCATGGGCACGTACGCCCTGTCGCTCGAGGAGGGCATGACGACCACCGACCCGGCAGAAGGTTCCACGAAGGAACTCGCGATGTCGCGAGCCCGCGAGGTGATCCTGCTGGCCGACAGCCGGAAGTTCGGAACCAGCTCGCTCGTGGGCGCCGGGCGACTCGATGCGATCGACATCCTCGTGACCGACGACGGGATCGATGCGGGCGCGGTCCGTGACCTCGAACAGCGGGGCATCCGGGTGATCAAGGCATGAGCGCCGTCGCGGCCCGATCGGGGCGAGCGGCCGGCGCGGAATCGGAGGTTTCCATGACAACGGCGGCCGCCTTCCTGAGCGACCATCGGCCCGATACGGAGCCGTTCGAGGAATCGGCCGGAACCATCATCGGCTTCGCCTACTCGGGCACGCTCGCGACGGAGATCGCGGCCGGCGGGATCACCGGAGCCGAGGCGCTCGATCTCCTCGACGACATGCTTGCCATCCGCGAGCTGGAGGACACGATCGTCCGACTCCGCTCGGGCGGCTACGAGCCGCTTCCCGGCTACGACTATCGCGGTCCCACCCACGTGTCGATCGGCCAGGAAGCGTCGCCCGTTGGCGCATGCAGCGTCCTGCGCGTCGACGACAACATCACGAGCTCCCACCGCGGGCATGGCGACGCGGTGGCCAAGGGCTTCGCCGCCATCCGCTCGATGTCCGACGCGGCGCTGCGGGCGCGCGTCCCGGGCTCGGCTGGCGGCACGCACGAGGAGCTCCTAGAGGCCGCCCTCGAAGAGCACATCTACCGGGTGATCGCCGAGCTCTTCGGTAAGGACGAGGGCTACGGCGCCGGCCGGGGCGGCGGGATGCACATCGGCGACTTCTCGACCGGCAACCTTGGCGCCAACGCCATCGTCGGCGGCAGCGTCCCGATCGCAACGGGCGCGGCCATGGCACACCGCTACGAGCGGTCGGATCAGGTCGTCTGCTGCTTCGCGGGTGACGGCGCCTACGCGAACGGGGTGGTCCTCGAGTCGCTCAACTGGGCCGCGCAGGCGCAATGGACAAACCATCTGGCTGGCGACCACGCCTATGGGCTGCCCGTCATCTACTTCATCCAGAACAACCACTACGGGATGACCCACCACACCGACGACGAGGTGATGGGCGTCCGCCACCTGGCACGCCGCGCCGCCGGCTTCGCCGAGAACAACATGCATGCCGAGACGGTCGACGGCATGGACGTTCTTGCCGTCCGCGACGCGGTCCGGCGCGCCGTGGCGCTCTGCCGCGCGGGCGACGGTCCGGTCCTGATCGAGGCCAGCACCTATCGCTACTACGGGCACTCGCTGTCCGATCCCCGCAACGAGTACCGGACGCGTGAGGAGGAGGCTGCCTGGCGGGCGGTCGACGCAATCGAGCGCCTCAAGCGGCAGATCCTGGCGGCCGGAGTGGCCGACGAGGCCACGGTCAGCGCGGTCGAGACCACGGTTCGCGAGCGCAACGCGCGCGCGGCGGTCCGAGCCTCGCGGGCGACGGATCCAGATCCGGCCGATGCGCTCAAGTTCCTGTACACGGACACGACCTCGGAAATGCTCCCGGCGGGACAGGCCGAGGTCGCCCTCTTCGCCCCCCTGCCGGACTCCAAGCAGGCCGCCGACGGCGCGATCACGTACCGCGACGCGCTCCGCGAGGCGCTCGCGGAGGAGATGGTCCGCGACCGGCGGGTCATCTTCTACGGCGAGGACGTCGCCGACTACGGCGGCGCGTTCAAGCTGACCAAGGGCCTGCTCGAATCCTTTGGACGGGATCGTGTCTTCAACACGCCGATCAGCGAGGCGGCCATCTGCGGCACGGCGGTCGGCGCGGCGATCGTGGGCCTCCGGCCCGTGGTCGAGCTCATGTACATGGACTTTGCCCTGATGGCGTCGGACCAGATCGCCAACCAGGCCGCGAAGTGGCACTTCATGAGCGGTGGACAGGTGGAGGTCCCGCTCGTCGTGCGAGCCTCGGTTGGCGCCGGGAAAGGCTACGGCGGGCAGCACAGCCAGTCCCTCGAGAGCCTCTTCACGCACCTCCCCGGCATCTACGTGGTCTACCCCTCGAACCCGGCCGACGCCAAGGGCCTCCTGAAGTCGGCGATCCGCACCAACAACCCGGTCCTCTTCGTCGAGAGCCAGGGCCTCTACCCGGCGAAGGGCCCCGTTCCCGACGGGGAGCACCTGGTCCCGATCGGCGTCGCGACCGTTGCCCGTGAGGGGGCTGACATCACGCTCGTCGGCTGGGGCCCGGCCGTGCCGGACGCCCTCGCGGCCGCGGATCGGCTGGCTGCCGAGGACGGCGTGGAGGCAGAGGTCGTCGACCTGCGCAGCCTCGTCCCACTCGACCTCGAGACCGTCCTCGCCTCGGTCCGCAAGACCGGCCGCTGCGTCGTGGCCAGCCAGGCCGTGCTCGGCGGAAGCTTCGTGAACGAGGTCGTGGCGCGCATCCAGCAGGAGGCGTTCGATTTCCTCGACGCACCGATCGCCCGGATCGGCGCCACGAATGGCATCTCCCCGCAGGCCCAGGGCCTGGAGCAGGCGTTTCTGCCCAACGCGGGCGACATCTACGCGGCGGCGAAGGCGCTGCTGTGATCGGCGTCGAGCTCAATCGGCGCGTCTGCTGACGACAGAGAGAAGGGCCCCACCCATGGCGCACGCGATCCTTATGCCGAAGCCTGGCCAGATGACCGAGGAGTGCACGGTCATCGCCTGGCACAAGAAGGAGGGCGACCCGGTCGCGAAGGGCGACGTCCTCTTCGAGATCGAGACGGACAAGTCGACGATGGAGGTTGAGTCCTTCGACAACGGCGTCCTGCTGCGGATCATCGCCGCGGAAGGTGCGGTCGTGCCCGTGAACACCGTGTGCGCCTACGTGGGCCAGCCCGGTGAGGCGATCCCAGAGCCGGCACTGGCCGCGGCCCGCATACCCGCAGCGACCCCGGCCACCACTCCGCCCGCCGCGGCCGCTGACGCCGTGCCCGCCTCCATTCCGGCCCGCGCCACGTCCGCCTCGCCCCCGGCTCCATCCTCCGCGCCCGAAGGCCGCCTCAGGATCAGCCCGCGAGCCAGCCGCGCCGCAGCCGAGGCGGGGATCGAC